>JAHLWR010000031.1 GCA_019057815.1 Candidatus Heimdallarchaeota archaeon | reverse complement strand
CATACCCTCCGTAACCCATCATTTTAAACTGTTACCAAGGTGGGTTTAGTTAACAATTGGTAGCATATCAAATAATAAACTAAATACTAAAATACTCCCAATAATTATGGAAATGCTTACTAAAACGAAGTTTAAAGCATCAGAAATTATATAAATCCATAAGAAAAATTCAACGTCTACTCCTTCAACAGTAAATGCAAGTCAAGTAATAAGAATTATTAAAACGAAAAAAAGACAAGTAAAAAACAAATGAACGGTAAGCAGAGTTTTTTTTGATTTTGAAATATCTTCTATTTCGCTAATGTCATTTAAAATTGATAATACAAGAATCTCTTCATTTTGTACAGCTGATTGATTGCCTTCATCTTTTTTTAATTCATCCAAAAGAAGCAGTTTTGGTGATTTCTGAACCATCCTCTGTTTTATGTAGAAAAAAACCATAAGAAGAACAATTCCAATTACAAAACCAATAAATGTCCAGAATTGCCTGTATAATAATATTCAAACTTCTTGCTGATAAACAAGCTGAGCTATAATTAAAGTAGAAGCTAAGCCAATGATAGTAAATATTATCGACATAAGTATTTGAATGAATATTATCAACCTTGTCGATAAACTGAATATTTTTTGTTCTTTCAAGCTCGATTTCCTGTAGAATTCTTTCACGAGTTTTTGTAGGAAGAGAAATATAACTAGTATTCCCAAATCTTTTTCTATATATTTTTTCCATTTCTTTCTTTTTCTCATTTAGAGTCTTTTTAGTCTCATTTTTTTCATTCAAAGTTCTCACTTTTATGTATGGTTTTTTAATTACTTGGTCTTGAAAAGTTGAAATATTTTTATTATTTCCCCACTAATATCCTCTTTTTTCAACTTTTCAGCGATTAAGGGTATATGTTTAGATTTCTTGAAAATCTTGTAATTACCCTTACCATATTTATAAAATAATCTTCTAAGTTTTCTATTCAAGCTCATAGAAGATTTTTCAAAGAACTCTATTACTTCCTTTTCATCTATTTTCAATAGTTCTGCAAAAATTCTAGTTGCTTTATCAAAATACTCCTCTAAGTTTTTTCTAGAAAGAACTATAATTTTCTCTTTAAGTACTTCTTCTCCGATTTCTTCTAATAGTTTAGGTATTTTTCCCTTTAAACTAGTAATAATTTTGTTTTCAATCTCTTCCTTTGTTTCTTCATCTTTATCAAGAATTACAAAGTAATTAAAAGATTGATCTAGTTGAAGAACAAGAGATAAAGCAATAGTCGAAGAAACATCTCCTTTACCTCCCATTGATATGAAACGAACAGACATATCTTCAGGATAAAGTATTTCAAACCAACTACTAAAAACCTGAACATCGATTTTTCCTTCAACGAAAACTAAAATGTCTTCAAAAAGGAAATCACTATTAAATAATCCAAATTCCCTTCTAAAGTTGAGCAAATCTTCCTTGTTTTTTATTTCTATAGCTTTAGATTTTTGAGCTTTCTTCACAATTTTAAAAATAGTAGAATTATCATCAATTTCATTAACGAAAACAGGATTGTGTGTAGAAATAATAACTTGTCCTGTAAGTTCATGTTTTAATAATTCTCTTAACTCTCTAAGAGCTCTAGGATGTAAATGTAGCTCTGGCTCCTCAATTAAAATAATTCTGTCAGGCTGTAAAATACTAATTCCTGCAATTATAACTGCTTCTTTGATTCCATCGCCTACTTCTTCAATTTTGTACTGATTTTCGTTTTGATCTACAAAAAATAGATCTACATTTTCTGCTGTTTTGGCTAATAATTCTGGTCTACCCGGTGTAAAGCTCCAATTTTGCACAATTTCCTGAAATATCTCAAATCTATATCTAGATGATATCTCACGTGAGTTTTTTGCGTTAAACAATAGACCTCTTAAATTCTTACCGTCATGGTATGTAGAAAAACTAGCACTTGTCGTTACACTTTCACTATTTGATAATTTTCGTAAGGAAGGCAATCTAACAATAGAATTTTTCAAATGATTTTGTATTTGTAGTTTAAGATTGTAAGCAATATGATCAATTACAGGCTGGTAAGTTGATATTTCTCTTTTAACTAAAGTTCGTATATATTGATCATAAGATTCAACCTCTAATTTATATTGATTCACAATATACAAAACTAGATGTTCGTTTACTGTCAATGCTACATTACTTAATTTCTTTCTTTTAACAACTAGATGGTTCCATAAATCTATATTTCGATTTAATAAATAAGTCAAGTCTTCCTCTCTAGGAATTTCTTTCTGAAGTTCTTGAACAAAAAATTGAATTTCCTTATTCGAGAAAGATAATTTTAGAGATATATTTGAGTTTGAGTATGTGTTCCTTGAAACAAAATCTACTGATATCGTGGGATTCAATAAACCATAATAGATAACATCTTGTAATGCAGATTTTCCCGTACTATTTTCTCCAATAAAAGCAGTATATTTGTTTAAGTTGAAAATATGTTCATCATACCAACAGCGGATATTTTTTAATTTCAAAGTTACAATTCTCATTTTAACTAATCCTTATTTAGCAAATAACTATCAACTTACACTCCAATACCAGGAAATTGTTTTTGTTTTATGTTTTCTTCCTTCTTTTCCCTCAACTTCATTGCTTTTCCACATATTAACTTTCTCATCATTCTTATTACTATATATTAAATTATCATTTAACATATTATAAGTTGAATCTGAAATTTCAATATGTTCTGGACTCCCTATATTATTTGAAATAAATACAGCAAAATTAATACAGTTTCCCATGAAAATTAAGTCACTGTCATCTGAATATGATGAAGATATACCCGCTCTAAATACATAGACTTCTCCAATATCTATACCTATGCCAAAATCAAGTTTTATATTTTCATCAAACATTTCCTTAATTGGAGATTTATCTACAGTAACTAAATACTTGATTTGCATAGCAGTTTTTACAGCACTTGAAATTTTGTTTTTATCATTTCCAATCCAAAAAGCTAAAAGCCCATCTCCAGTATATTTCCTGATTTTCCCTCCATTATCCTTAACCATCTCTGCAACAACATATAAGAAAGCTTTATGGATTCGACCCGCTTTCTCTCTTCCTAATTCTTTTAACATTTTAGTAGAATCTCTTAAATCAATACTGAAAACGCATAAATCAAGGATTTTACCTCTATTTCCATAAGAAAGATTAGAAACAGTTGGAATATAATCAATACTTTCTATTATGTAATTTTCTTTTAGATAACTTGAAATTTTATTTTTTAAGGTATTAAGATGTACCATTTTTCACATTCCTCTTATACAATGAAGTTTATTACTCCACTAATGATTAACAAAAGAACGGTTAAGATTAGATTTATCCCAGTTAGGAAAATTGATCTATTTGCATTTTTCATTTTTTTTGACGTAATCGTAGACAATATGTAGATCTGTTCAGTATAATTTTTAATTATTGTATCCTCATTAAGGTTATTTATTTTCTTATAATACTCTTCTGAATTTTCCTCTTTAGCTATATCACCAAAATATACTGACCCATTTATATCTGTGTCATTAAATTTTGATTTGTCCAACTTTGCAAAATAAACACTAATTGAAAAGCCTATTCCGACAAATGATAAAATAATAAATGTTGAAACAATCAGAATAAATAGAACTGTCACTATCATTTGATCTAGTATTTTCAAATTTTGAATTGTGTTTGCCAATAAGGAAGCACCAAGCCCAATACTGACTAATAGGCTCTGAATCGTGATTGTAATATTCGCTTTATTATCCGCTAGAGTTATGAATTTTTTTACACTACTATAAGTTTCTTTAGCAAAATCCAATTTCATAAATATCAACTTCCTTTAAGTTTTATGTTCCTTTAATGATAATCAAGAAATTTATAAAAATATACCTGAAAGCTCCTATCATTAAAAACTAGCTAATGCAATATAGAGATTAACTAATGAAATATAGAAATAAGCCAATTCAATTGAATTTTGTGTTCTAAACAAAACTTAGTATATATTAAAATCCTTAGAAATTCCTATAAGAATTTTAACCTAGAAACTACTTGACCTTTCCATCCTTTTTTCTGTACTTACTCATTTCTTCTATCCACTTAGCAAAGTTAGATGTAATTGGTAAATTCCTTACGAATTCTTGAATATTTAGCAGAATCTTCTCTCGTCCTTCATTGGATTTAATATACTCCAATCTTACGCCTTTATTTTGATTACATTCTTTACATAAAGCCATTAAGTTAGCTGGAAAATTAGATCCACCTAAACCATAAGGATATATGTAATCAACCTCTAAATCTTCTTCTTTAAATTTTTCATTGCAAATTTGACAATGAAATTTATCCCTCTGTTTTACAGCTTTTTTTCTTTGTTCAGGAATATGACGAGATTCTGATTTATAGAGATCTGGATTCAGCATAATCTGATTATATATCATACTAACTAAAAGAATTTCAAGTTTATTAAGATAATTTGCTGTATTTTCTGGTTCAGTTTCATTTAATAGTACTTGTTCTGTAACTGTTTCTTTAGTTAAACTGCGTTGAATGTTAACTAAATCTTCATTGTAAGATTGTATACCCGCATGTATTGCAGAAATACATTGGTTAACAAACAAACTTCCTTCTTCTCTCTCCGTAAATGTTCTAAGCAAATAATCAAAATTAGCAAAAAAATCCATTCTCTGATAACTTGATGAAACATTAGGAGAAAATGGTGGTTTGAAGTCTCCAGATCCTATTTTTTTGTCTTTTAATATAAGAGCAATTGTTTGAGTTATTTCTAGAAATTTCGCAATTTCATTTTCAAATAAACCATCTTTCTTTAATTTTTTTAATAGTCTTAGAGCAGTATTAAGAATCTTTATCCTTTCTTCAATTATTTCCTTAGATTGTTTTTCTCTTTCCATAGTAATTTCAGTATCCATCTACTTCTTGACTAATAGATTAAAAACTCCTTAAATAACTTTCTTGAAAAAAGATTAATTTATCTTTTTATTCAATTCGCAAATCAAGTGTAAGTCCATTTATCCTTAACCATTCTTTCCATTTTTTGTATTCAGGAAAATGTCCCTCAATCAAATTCCAGAACTCAATAGAATGAAGAAGTTCTTTAAGATGACACAATTCATGAACAACAACGTAATCTATTGCTGAAACAGGTGCCATTACTATTCTCCAATTAAAATTTAGTAAATTATCCTTCGTACAACTACCCCATCTAAGTTGTTGACTTCTAATAATAATACCATTTGGTTTTGTATCAAAGGATTTTGAGTATTTTTCAACTCTTTCAGAAATGATATCCTTAGCCTGTTCTTTATACCATTTCAAAATAGCTTTCTTTAATCCTTTTTTCCTTTCTAATTCGTTTAAATTCTTGTTAATATAAATGTGAAGTATATTTTTTTCAAGTTCTACTACTGTTCTTTTTTTATCATACTTGTGAATTTTCAACCTGATTAGTTTGTCCTTTAATTTAATCTTCTCTCCACTAACTAACTCTCTTTTCTTGGGAACTGGTTTAATAATCTCATCAGTTTTAGTTAGCTTTTCAGCAACCCATTTCCTTTTCTTTTTCACTTTTTCTTTTATAGTTTCTTCAAATAAATCATGAGGAGCTCTTACAATGATGGTGCCATCAGGCTCAACTATAATAGCCATTGTTTTTCTATCAGTTCTAATTATAGAGTAAGTAAAGCTTATGTTACCAAAACTGATTTCTGGGGTAGTTTTGCTCATGATGTACCTCTAAATAATATATAGACAGTTTCATATATTAACTAGCAACAAAGTGTACTTTAGCTAAATCTACTATTTGTCGAGCTAGTTGATTATATTCTTCTTCATCAATTGGATAAATATCTTGGAGTTCAATGAATTTTTCTTTACACGCTTTTCTTATTTGTCTGATTGTATCTGGTTTCTGGTTCCAATCAACAATTGAAATATAGGGCTCAATGCTTTCTAAAATCTCGTAAGTAAATTCAATAAGTTCTTTTTCATCATCTTCAACACCAGATCCTTTCATTATCTCTTTATACAAGTTGAAAAAAGCAAGTTCTGCAATATTTAAACCTAAATTCTTAGCAATATCTGGTCTTTTTCTTAAATCAACAACTAAAGCTTTCAAACGTTTAATTTGTTCAGCAAGAACAATTCGTCCTTGAGTATAGACTTCTACTATCTCCTCTAGTCTTTTTTGAAGGCTAGTATAGAATACTTCGTCTTCTTGTATTTTAATTGTAATCTCATATCGAATCGCATGTTCAATCTCGCTTGCTACTGCTTTGTCCGATTTAAGACTACTTACATATTCATCAAATTTGGGAGATAAAATAGGAAGAGGTTCAACAAGTTGTCTAACATCTGTCACACGAATATGGTTGTCGATGATATCCTTGACTTTGGCTCCACAACCAACAATGTCCAGTTGTTCATCTCTAAAGCGATTTCGTGCAGCTTTGCTAATTAGACCAAGTACTCTCAGATCATAGAGAAAAGGATGGGCTCTGGAATCAGGAAGAATAATATCTAGGCTTTGACTGAATTTAATGAAATCATAACGAAAACTGGACCTCACATCTTCAGGTTCTAAAACTAAAACACAAGCTTCTAAATCAGAAAGGTCAACTCCCTCAAAGTAAGCCATCACTTTCTTATGGAATTGTTCTAACCTGGGTATCTCAGTGTCAACTGATTGCCATATACCATCTATATCTGGCTCATCAAAGATTTTGAGAGCATCTTCAAGGTTTTGAGATATACCACAGTAATCAACAATAAGGCCATGAGTTTTGTTTTCATAAGTTCTATTCACTCTAGCAATAGCTTGAAGGAGGGTGTGTTCAGTAAGAGGTTTGTCAAGATACATAACCTGTTCAACTGGAGCATCAAAACCTGTTATGAGCATATCGCATACAATGAGAAAACTAAGAGGGTCTTCGGGATCTTTGAATCTATCAATGTAGGTTCTTTGGTCAGTTTTATTAGTTACAAAACCTACTCCATGTCTCTTGAGTTCTTGATCAAAACGAACATTTGCTGAGATTATAACAACAGATTCTGGACCATTAAATTGTTCAAAATACTTCTTATAGATAACAGCTAATTCTCTGCTATTGACAACAATTTGAGCTTTGAAATTATTAGGTTTGATTCTTTCTTCGTAATGTTTAACTAAATCTAAAGCAATCTGTTTAGTCCTTTCAGGAGCAGCTAAAATGGCTTTTTGTGTTGCATATTTCTTTTTGATTAATTCTTTTTCCTCAGGCTTTTTGTCATGGAAAACCCTATTAAAGATTTCATCAATTGATCCCCCAACAACTTGTAATTCTGGTAGTCTGTTTTCATACAAAATAGGAACAGTTGATTCATCTTCTACAGATTGACGAATATTATAAACATCTATGAAAGAACCAAACTTTCGTACAGTCTTACCTTTACCAACTGTAATAGTTTTATTTTTCTCATTTTTTGCTAAAGGAGTACCTGTATAAGCAATATAACAGGCATTAGGTATTGCTATTCGCATATTCATTGCAAAAATCTTGTTTTGAGAACGATGAGCTTCATCAACAAGAACAAAGATATTTTCATCTGTATTAAGTTCTGGATATTTCATCCCACTACGAGAAATACCTGTTCTAGTATCAGCATCTTTAGTTCGGAATTTCTGGATAGTTGTGAAAACTGTCACACCTTGACCAGTTTTGATCCAAACTTTCAAATCTTCAGTGTTCTTTGCCTTTTCAGGATTAGTAAAACCACAGTTTTCAAATGTACCATTTAGCTGTTCTACTAGGTCTACTCTATCGGTAACAAATGCTATGAGAGGGTTCTTGAGTCTTGTTTCTCGTCGAAGTTTGATTGCAGTAAAGAGCATAGTTATTGATTTTCCAGATCCTTGAGTGTGCCAAATGGTACCTCCTCTCTTAACAGCCTTCTCTGAAAGAATGCGCTTAACTGTTTTATTAACAGCTCGAAATTGCTGATAACGAGCAACCTTCTTAACGATTCTACCTTGATAACGCTCATAAATGATGAAGTTTCGAAGAATATCTAAGAGGTTGTTTTTCTCTAACAAACTATAAATAAGAATGTCTTGAGGAGTAGGTTCAGAGGATTTTCGATTAGTTTTACTTATAATATACTCTAATTGTTGAAGATTAATCGGATAAGGTTCTTTCCATTCTTTGAAGTGTTCGTAAGAGTTTCCAATAACCCCGTATCTAGCAGATTGACCACTAGTAACTATAATGAGCTGATTAAAATGAAAGAGTTTTGGAATTACTTCTTGATAAACATTGATTTGGTGTATAGCTTGCTGGAGAGGATTGGTGATTGTGGGGCTTTTGCATTCAATAACGACTAAAGGAATACCATTAATAAAACAAACAATATCCGGAATCTTATTTCCTTTCGGAGCATTAACTTTGAATTGATTAGTAACTAAAAAGTCGTTAGCATTAGCATTATCCCATTCGATGAGCTTAACCCAATGTTTACGTCTTCCTCTACCATCACAAAGATCCTGATCAACATAAAGTTCTCCTTTCTTGGTTAGATATCTCCAAATTTGCTCATTAGTTTCGATTTCACTAGATGAAAGAACAATTGTCAAATCACGAATGACTTTCTTAATGTTAGAATCAGAAATCCAAGGATTGAACTCCTTAATTTTATTTATAAGGGTCTTGAGGAGAAGAACTTGACGAAGAGAAGATCTTTCAGCATTGTTAGATAAATCTAAAAGATCTTCTTTCTTCTTGTTAGTATAACCAAGTTCTTTTAACAAGTCAATAGCAGGTTTTTCGGAATTGTACCATTCATTCCAGTTAATTAAATCCACAACACCACAACCTAAGACCAAATACTAATCCTTCAAAGATTGGTTGTATTTGTATTTATCTTCCTTCAATTGATTATAGGATATTTAAGTTGTTGTATTTACATATGTGAAGTCAAGCTAAGTTCTAAGAGAAACTCTCTTCTTCCCTGTTAGAAGATCTTGCATTAGTCCATTCCTTATTTTCTTTAATTCGGTAAGATTATTAATTTCTTCTTCCCTAATTTGATCTATTCCAATAAAGCAAGAAGTTATTTGATTTTGTTCGTAGATTGATGGCAGAATAATCGGAATCTTTTCTATTCTTTTAAATGCTAATTTCGGTAGTGTAGTAATAGTTGTTCTTAATCTGATCTCTTTTTGTCCAATATTGGAATCAAGATAGTAGTACAGAAATTCCTTTGTCAGTTTTTTCTTCTCTTTTATAAACAGACTGGCTGCATTTTCTGTAAGGTTTGCATTATTAAGTTCATCTGGAACCAATCCAACAATTCCTATTGAGCCTGCAATCGAGATATAAACATCCTCAGATGAAATTGTATATTTATTTAAAATTTTCTTGTGTTGAGGAGTCAAATATTCTAAATTGTTCGGATTTATTGTTCCATCCTTGAAATCTAAAACTCGTATATATGGAAAACTAGTTTGCACATCAGAGAATTTTTCACCTTTGGGAAGTCTTTTACCACTCCTTACTTCAAGCAATTCTTCAAGTTTCACCAACTGCCATCCTTTTGGTATCCTTCCTATCTTTGTTTCTTTGAATTCTGTATGTTCTATCCCTTGCGTAAAGAGCTGCTGCATCAATCCTTTCCTTAAGAGTTGTAAGTAGTCGATGAGTTGTTGAGTGGAGTGGATGATTTTGTCAACATTAGAGAGAACAGAAGAAATAGCTTGCTGTTCTCTTAAGGGGGGAATAAGAACCTTCAAGTTTCTAACATCTTCTAGATTAACCCTAGGTCTTGTAGACCCAATTGTTCCAATTTTAAGTTGTTTATTTACATAGTATGAGTTAAGTACATATAGTAAGAAATCTCTATCTATTTCTTCACCATCTACCCTAATTCTAACAACATCTGCTGTCAAAATACCGTGATCCAAGTAGTCAGGAACTATACATGTTTTCCCAATAGGATTACCAAGCTTAGCAAGAATTATATCGCCTTTTTTGAAATTATGATATGCTAATTCCTTTGCTTTATCTTTGGATATAAATTTGATGTCGGTATTTTTGAATTTGGAAATCTCGACATTCTGTAGCCTCACAATTGGTACTCCTTCTTCTTGATAATCAGAAACTTTGAGATTTGAACCAAAAGGTCCTCCTACGATTTTTTGCTTTTCTGATTGAACAACTTCGAGGAGAGACACCTCTCTCCAGTTTTCAGGAATTACCATTTGCTCAGCTTTCATTTTTCTTCTCCTAATTTGTTTGAGCTATTGGGGCTTTTATCTTCCCAGTGAGAAGATCTTGCATGAGAGCTTTTTTTGCTTGTTTTGTTTGCTTTAGCTTATCACTTTCATTCTTCAGATTACTATCTATGTTTGATAAGACAAGAGAAATTTTCTTCTGTTCTTGCAATGATGGGACTGGAATTCTAAAATTCTTTACAATAGATGTGTTTAGATTCCCTTGAGTACCCATTTGTTTCATATCTTTAAATTTATTTTCCCAATTCTGAAGTAGATAAAAGAGAAATTCTAATTTAACTTCTGGTTTAACATTCTTAAACAGTACAAAACCATCATGAATACAGGCTTTCATATCGAGAATAATTGGTTTTCCAATAGTTGCACAAATACTCATTATTAAATCACCAGGATTAACTATTACACTTTTTGAAACACCTAAATCAGACAAATATTGGGTTGTTCTAGTAAGATATTTGAAGGACGCTGTAACATCACTAATTCTTATCCATCCTCGACCTTTTTCTGCAAAATATTTTGGGTCTCTAATTGGGCGTGGAGAAGCTCCTCTTCTCACCTCACTTATTCTTCCAATTCTATTAATTTCCCATTCTTCTGGTATCCTTCCTATCTTTGTTTCTTTAAACTCTGTATGTCCTATCCCTTGCGTAAAGAGTTGTTGCATCAGTCCTCTCTTCAAGAGTTTCAAGTTGTCAATGAGTTGCTTAGTTTGGTGGATGATGTCGTCAACATTAGAGAGAACAGAAGAAATAGCTTGTTGTTCAACTACTGGTGGAATACTAATCAACATTCTTTTTAAAATACCCAAATATATTCCTGATTGTGCAGTAGTATTGGCAAACCTAATTAACAAATTTTGAAATTTTTGTGCACTAAAATAATAATGCAAATATTCAGATATGACCATATTCTTATTTGGTCTAAATATTGCAACACTCCGTTGTACTGTGAAATTAGTTTTTTCTTTAACAACACAGCATTTACCTAATGTACCAACAATCGTCAATAATACATCATTCTCTTTGATTGGATTTGTTCTTTCTATTTTTTCAAAATCTCTTTTTGAAATAAAAGAAAAACCTTTATCCCAATTAATCCTACCATCATAGATGTTTCTTGCACTTAACATAGGTAACCCCGTCTGAGTTCTAGGTGGCGGTGTATGTGTTCCATCTCTAATAGAATTACAGATATCTTCAAGTTTTTGTAAATTCCAATTTTTTGGGGTTTCTATTCCTACTCTATTCATATCCCAATTCCACCATATTTCTGTGAAATTCTTCTTCTAGTTTTTCTCTTTCCTGTTTTATTTCAGCTAATGACTTTAATATCTTTTTTATATCAATGGGATCCTCTTCTGGTAAAATATCCACATATCTTGAAACATTCAGATTGTAGTCATTCTCTTTTATTTCTTTAATATCTATTAAATCAGAGAATTTTTCTCTAACCTCCTTTCTATGATATTTTTCGGATATTTTCTTAATATGCTTCTCTCTTAGGAAATTCTGTGCTTTTCCTTCCTCAAATTCATTTTCTGCATGGATAAAAAATATTTTATTTCTTATTTTCTCAGATTTTTGTTTGTTGATGATTATTAGACAACCTGGTGACCCAGTATTCATGAATAAGTTGGAAGGTAATGCAACTACTCCTTCAATAAGATCATCTTCAATTATTCCCTGTCTTATTTTTCCTTCTCTAGATCCTCTGAAAAGTGCACCATTGTCCAAAACTACTCCCAATCTCCCATCGTATTTCAGAGTTGATAACATGTGCTGAACCCACATCCAGTCACCAGAACTTTTTGGTGGAACTCCATATTTTGCTCTTCCATATGGATCTCCTGTTTCAAACAACTCTCTACTCCACTCTTTTTGATTCCACATGGGATTTGTAATTACTCTATCAAATAGCATCAATGAATTTTCTTCAAGAAGCTTGGGTTCAGCCATTGTGTCTCCTCTCTCTATCCTTGCATCTAGTATTCCATGCAAAAGAAGATTCATTTTAGCAATTGCCCAAGTATTTAGATTCTTCTCTTGACCATAAAGCGATATGTTCATTTTGTTTTTCCCTTTTTCTTGTAGATGATGCATACATTCTATCAACATTCCACCACTACCACAGGCAGGATCGCAAACTCGCATTCCTTCTTCTGGTTGAAGAATATTTACTAGTAATTTTACCACTCCATTTGGTGTGTAAAATTCTCCACCTTTCTTTCCTGCATCATCTGCAAATTCTGCAATTAAGTATTCATAAGCTCTTCCAAGTATATCTGGTTCTGCAAGATTGGAATTAGCAAGACTATAGCCTTCTTTACTGAAGTGAACTACTAGTTTATTCAAAGCTTCATCATTTAACTTTCTAGGATCTTCATATTGTATGGGTGTTAGGACTCCTTCCAAAATTGGATTATTCTCCTCTAGAGCTTCAAAGGCTTTGTCAATTGCGTTTCCTATTCCTTCTGAAACCTTTCTAATAGACGCCCATCTAGCTCTTTCCGAAACAAAAAATTGATAATTATCTGGATCTTCAGAATCTCCTTTGACATTCTTTCTTTCTTCATCAAATTGGTCAGACAATCGTTTGAGAAATAATAATCCGAATATATAATGTTTGTATTCAGCTGAATCAATACTTCCTCTTAAGATATCTGCTGCGCCCCACAAAAATGGTTTAAGTTTATCAAGATCTAATTTTGATTTTCTTTCTTCTTTAGTATTTTTCTCGTCTCCAAAATCTAATTCTCTCTGACCCATATTAAATCAAAGTTTTATTTTTTTTATTAGTATTTAATTTTGTGGTGTTTTCTTAGAATATAGTTTAAATTTCTTCTAGTAAGAACTATTCCCATAAGTAGGACTTTCCAATAACGCATCTTCTTGTCTTAAAGAGGTATCTTCCTAAAAGGTTGCACAAGCGTATTTCATACTTAGAACGCGTAGAAGTTATTCTACCTACCTTCTAGTATGGTATATTACTTAACTGAGTAGACAGGTTATCATTAATATTTCATATTATTAAATAGAATTGAGATATTTTCTTTCAAGATTGGTAAATCTTGTTTCACAACTACCCATACTGCTTCAAGATCAACGCCAAAATATGAATGAATTAGCTTATCTCTCATTCCTGATATGTCTTTCCAAGGAATATCTGTGTATTCTTTTCTTTTTTCTTCTGTTATTAGTTTTGTAGCTTCGCTTATAATCTGAAGTTGTCTTATTACTCCATCTTGTATAAGGCTATTCTCTGAGAAATTTTCATAGTTGCAGTCTTTTGTATATTTTTCTATCTTCAAAATGGCATCTTGGATATGCATAAGATATATTTCATCTTTTTTTTCACCCATATATATTCACCATCTCTTCTCTTATTGATTCAATTAAATACGGACTTATCGATTTTTCAGTAAGTAAATCGATCTTTCTATTTAATTTTTCAGAAAGTTCTCTTTCAATTCTTATCAATTCTAAAAGGCTTTTTTTTGATGAAAAATTTACGATAATATCTATGTCACTATTGGGTCCTTCTTCTCCTCTTGCATATGAGCCGAAGATTGAAATACTGTTAGCACCATTCTTCTTTAAGGTTTCAATTAAAATTCTTAGTACCTCTTCTTTATTCATTGATTTCAACCTTTTGTTCTGGTTTTTTGCAGATATGAGGCATTAAACCCAATATATAAAAATAGTCTCATTTTATATGTCCTTCTTTCTCTGTTGTTTATCTTCGAAATCTATTTATTATCTGTCAGTAATATCTCTAGTCGTGGAAGAAGAACTCAATCTCACAAGGATTCTTGATATCTTACGTAAAAATACAATTCCAATCCAATCTTTTGGAATCAAAAAAATAGGTATCTTTGGTTCCTATGTTAGGGAGGAACAAGAAATTAGAAGTGATTTTGATGTATTAATTGAATTTGAAATTGGAAAGAAAAATTTTGATAATTTCATGGATTTGCTTTTCTTTTTAGAGGATTTATTACAGGTTAAAGTTGACTTAGTTACTAAAGAAGCTCTCAGTCCTTACATAGGACCTAGCATTTTGAAAGAGGTTGTTTATATCGAATAATGATTCTGGTTTTCTTATCATATACTAGATGAATATAAATTTCTATTAGATTGTATCAAACAACTAAATTTTATAGATTTTATAAAACTCGACATTTATATAGATTGACTTGCATTTTATTGTATGGAAAGAAAGTTAGAATCTGTAATTAATGTTTTAAAAGAACTTGAAGGTTTTATAAAAACCAAATATAAAGCTAAAATCATAGGCGTTTTTGGTTCATTTGTTCGAAATGAACAAAAACCAACAAGTGACGTTGATTTATTGGTCAAGTTTTTTGATGGTGCTTCATTATTCGATTATGTTGGTTTGGCTAATTTTCTTGAGGATGAATTGAACATCAATGTTGATATTGTTTCTGAGAGAGCTGTACGGGAAGAATTAAGAGCTCACATATATGAAGAGGTTGTGAAAATTTGAAAAGAGACTATAAGCTTTTTATTCAAGACGTTCTTTCTGCAATAGAGAGCATAAGTTTTTTCATCAAAGATATGAGCTTTGAGGAGTTTAATGAGGATGATAAAACTTCTAGTGCAGTTGTCCGTAAGCTTGAAATTATAGGTGAAGCAGTTAAGCATATTCCTAGTAGCTTAAAAGTTGAATATCCTGAAATTCCTTGGAAGGAAATTGCAGGGTTGAGAGACAGACTCATTCATGGTTATTTTGGGGTTGATTATAAGCTTGTATGGGAGACAATCACTATAAATCTTAAAACTCTAAAACTCGGCCTTAATAGAGTCATTGATGAAATAGAAAATAAAGAATCAAATTTTAATAATTAATTCTAAATGAAAATTAGATAATTGATTGTTAATGTTGTTGAATAAACTGTTTGACTAAGGACTACTTGTTATCTAAAATTCTTAGTAATAGATGTGTTTAAGATATATTATATCGTTCTTTTCACCCATATATACTCACCATTTCTTTTTGTATTAAATCAATCAAGTTAATGGCCATTGAGTCTATAAATTAATCGCGTATTGATATAATGTGTAACTTGTGCAATCGTTAGAATCTATACTAAATGAAAATTTGACGGGATTCAAAAATTAGGAGTGAAAAAAATAGGTATCTTTGGTTCGTACATTAAAAATCAACAAAAAGATAATATTGATATTGATATTTTAGATGAATTTAAGGATAGATGAAGAATTTTCACAACTTTATGAATCTGTTATTCTTTTTAGAAGATTTATTCAGGAAAAAGGTTGATTTAGTTACTAAATAAGCTCTTAGTCCCTCTCTTGGTCCTTATATTTTGAAAGAGGTCATTTATATTGAGGAATGACATTGAATTTCTCATTTAACTTTTTCTGATTCCTATCATAAAATGTTCCTAAACATTTTATCAACTCAACTTGGTTTGCCTATTTCAATAATGATATTTAAATACTATAATTACTCATCAAAAGCAACTGTATTCGGTGATTTCAATTAATGGTTTCCGAGGTTATTATTATTAGAAAATTCAAGTCTACTATTTTTACTAGTTTAATCTTGTTTATTCTACTAATTAGTCTGTTTTTTACTTGTTTTTCGCTTTCTTCTATTAACAACTCTTCTATTCTTTTTTCATCCAAAAGATCATTATCATCAGATTCTTACAATTCACTTAACAATGATATAGAAACTACTAACCATAACCATTTAATAACTGAGTCTGATTTCTCTAACTCTAAGTCTTATAAAGAGATAGATCAAGTTCAAATAAACGGAGATAATTTTTCAATTATTGATGATCTATCAATATATCATGATTTTTCCCTCAATCTAACCCTTGATAACAATCATAAATCCTCTTTTACTATAGATGATATATCTGAATACAACACTGATCAGCTAAACTACAATATACTTAATATTTCCTCTTTGCAAGATTATTATCCCCTTGAACTAGAACAGAATAAACAATATTATTTGTCTAATACGGAAAATATAGCATTAGCTCAAGGTTTTGAAGTTTTGTGGGATAATGCAGTTTTTTTTGGAGCGAATTTATCATTAAATGTAGACAGAATAGGAACTTTAGGTAGTTATGAACTAGAGTTATTCGTAGTTAAAGCAAATGATACTGGCTATCCTGATCTCAATAATATAGTATCATATGAATTAACATCACCATATAATGAGACTAACTATGCTTTACTAGATAATCAGCTTTCGTTTTATGATTTCGAAGATACAGTACTTGTAAGGGGAAAATACTGTGTAATTGCTAATTTATCCTCTGTAGATGACAACCCAAGCAAAATTATTTGGAATGGTAAGGTAGGACACTCTGATGGAACAACTTATTTCCGAGATAGTAGTGGGAATTGGGATAAAAAGGCAAGCTTAGATTTATCACTTGTTCTAGAGTTACTACCTTCTGATGAAGAAGGAAAGAAACTTCATTTTTCAAACCCTTTAACAATCGATCTAATAGATAACGACATACCAATAGTTTCTTTATCTTCCATAATTAATAATACAGGAGTTCATATCATTCAAGCTAATACTTCTGTTGAAATATTTTTTAGCAACCTCTACAGCTTCTCACAAACCTTTATTGGTTTCTCTTCGATAAATTCACATAATTCTTCTTGTGGGGAGTTCGAGAATCATTGGAATATTAAATGGAACATTAATAATAGTATTAGTTCCACTTATGACAACCTGAATAGAACTCATTTCTTAAATACTCCAAATGATTGGAACAATGTTTCCTTTTCTTTTCATCAAAACGATACTGATGTATTACAAGGTGTGAAAATCAAGGATGGATACCTATGCTATCTGAATTCTTCTATTTATGGTGGAAATTTTAGTTTAATTACTTCTAGTCCCAACTACATAAGTCAGTTAGACTTCTATGATGATAAAGGTGAAGATAAAAACTTTGCTTTAGGAAAATGGTTCACAAATGGAACTCATGCGATAGGGGAAAAGGGTTCTAGTGTCTTTATTGAGGTTGAAATCATTGAGATGTTGATTAGTGGTTCATTAAACTTTACTTTATTTAATAGCACTGGGCAAATTATTCCTCTCAAAAACTCTCTACCGTCAAATATTGTTTATTCGGATGAGACAAGTTATACAACTATTGGTGAAATTAATGTGACAACAAGTTTGTTTACAGCATCAATCACGTTAGATCCTTCAGTGTATGGTTCAGATCAACCAGGTTATTGGACCATTTATATTTATTGGACAAATGGAACTGAAATAGGCTTTCTCACAAAAAAGGTTGCGATTAATACTTCAACTCTATTTAACATTGAATGGGAAGTTTTACCGGGTTTCGATGACTGGACCAACGACACATCAACTAAAGTCATAAGATATACTGGTGATGATCTTAAAGTTGTAGCCAGTTATTACAAGGTAAGCGAACCATTCTTTAATGATAATGGACATGTAATAGAAAATGCTTCTATAAGATATGTTACAAGTTGGAGAACTTGTGGTAGTTTATGTAACATCTCATCGCATTATCATGAAGAAATAAAAGTCAACTCTTCATTTTCAAATCAAAGCATTGAGATATTATTCACTGGTTCATTTTTACAAGAACATATTATAGAAATAGACTTGGTGGTTTTTTATAAGTATAAAATTGAAGTATCCCACATAGACATCGAAACAGATCCTGCAAATGATGTTATCTGTTCTTTTCAAATGATTAATATTACAGATCCTAATAACATATCTATGTTTCCTGATACCATCAACCTACAGATAAACGAAAATCCAGTATCAGATGAGTTTTATTCTCTCAATGTGAGTGCCCATAATATTGAACTTACGATAATGATGTCAAAGTACGGTATCACATCAGATTCACAAAATATATCTGTTGTTGTATTAAAAAATCATTTTAGAGCAAATTACTTGAATGAAACATACACTATCTTATACACTAATACATTTATTTCATCAATAAATAATGGATTCTCTCCATATTATATCCTCATAATAGCTACTACTGTGGTGGGAATCATAATTAGTATTGTACTCTTTATGATTTTAAGAACTAGAAAAAATTCAAAACTGTTAAAGCATCAGCAATATATTGATAAAATTAACGAAACTTATAATAGCTCATTATCTATTAAAAGAATATTGATTGTTCATCGTGAAACGAGTTTACCACTCTTTGAACTAGATTTCGAGTCAGATATAAAAATTGATTCTGTACTTATTACTGGTTTCATCTCTGCTGTTTCCACAATGGGAGGAGAGTTGTTAAGCGGTGTTTCAAATATAATAAAAAAAATTGAATATCAAAATCTAGTGCTGACAAGCTCCTATACAGATATGTATTCAACAACGGTTTTCTCTGAAGAAGAATTAATTGATGAATTGGAATTAATTGTCTCAGAAATAGCGATGTGGTTTGAACTAATGTTTGGAAAAATAGCAGTGAACTGGGATGGTTCAACAAAAATTTTCAAACATAATAAAAAATCTATTGAAGAACATATGATAAATCAATTACACTTGTGGGTACATTACCCCTGTACAATAACAGATTATAAGAAAAAAATTAAGAAATTAGACAATATTAGTAAAGAAATAATTAGTTTTGTAAAGGAAAAAGAAAAAGTAAGCATTGACTCAATAATCGAGTATTTTGAATATCTGCCAAGTAAAGAAGTGTTAGGGAGCATTTTTTCTTTAGTAGAGCGTAACTATCTTACATATATTAAAGAATAAAAAAGATTAATATTGCAAGAATTAGTTATTTGAGGAAATTAGATAGATCAATGAGAAAATCAGTGTCAGCTAGATATATCACCAATCTCTCTAGTTAGAATTTTTTTCTTGCTAAATATTTGGCTTCTTTCTTATGAAAAATCTGTTTGATTTTTTCCCATTTGTTAGTTGGAATTATTTCTTCACCTGCAATATCCATAAGTGATGTTGAATATTTAATTGATCTTATTATCACTTCTGTAAAGCTTTCATTAGGACGCTTTAGTTTCGATAAAATATTATATAGTTCATCTGACACTAAAATATTTTTAGCCATATTTACCACGTACATTTATATTACAAATCTTGTTATAACTTTAAATACTAGTTTCTTGTTATTAATGCGACTTTCAGGATGCATAGCATTTAGATTATTCTGATAAGGAGCTTTCACCCATGAGAAATACTACAATTAAACAACGTATTCTTGTAATTAGCTCATGTGGAAAAGCTAAAGCAACTACTAGTCTAAGTCAACCTATTTGTGGACAATTGCAAACTAAACATCAACGAGAAAAAGCAATTTCTCAATTTAAGGATAATTTGACACCTGCTCGAGATCTTTATACTGGTCTTCAAGCTCAAAGTATTGCTGAAGCTGTTGACTTATTAAGAAGAAGTCATATTATCGATTACTATATCATTTCTGCAGGTTTTGGCTTAGTTAAGGAAGATACTTTATTACCTCCTTATGATTGCACTTTTTCTGGTAAAACAAAAGATGAGATATTTACTCTTTCCAACAATTTGGAGATTCAGCCTAGTTTACTTAAATTAGTTAGTTCTAATTATAATCTGGTTTATTTTGCTCTTGGTCAAGATTATCTTACTGCACTTGGAGATATCTTACAATTTGAAAGTCTTGGAGAAATTATCATTCTTTTCGGAAGGAAATTAAAGAACCTAGCTGGAAATTTTCATGTTTACAACGAACAAACATTTGTGCAAAATCCTTCTTCCATCAATGTTTTTGCTAAACCTATAGGTGCAACAATAGCTGCTAAAGGAAATATTCTCTTAAACTACTCTTACGATTTATTAGAAGAAAACAAGACTATTGTTCTTGATTTTTTGAATTTTCTCTTTAACTTCATCTTCAGTGTCTTTCGGTAAAATTATCTCATCTAAAGGAACTATAAAATCTGGATCGATAAGCGTATAGGTTGATAAGATTTGGTCTGCTTTCAAAGAAACATGTGAATAATCTTGTTTGAATGTTTTTCCTTTAGATCTTTTGATCCACTCAAGAGCAAATACTCCTGAATCAGCTAAGATTTTTGTTGTTTTTGGAAAACCAATATCGTTCATGTATTCTTTCAATGTCACTGAATTAGAGTGTAATTCATAGATTAGAGGGTCGTTTTTCAATAAGTCATAAGCAGTAAGTAATACGGTATCAGTATAATCCCAAGAAATAAAGGGTTTTTCTGCAAAAACGGGATTAGTTATCATGTAATGTTTGGGGATGTACTCCAATGTACTCACCTAAAATTTCAGATTTTTCACATCAGATGAAATACTCTATTCTATTCGCAGAATTGGATATAAAAAGAAGAATTTTTTTTTAATAATAAACATGAAAAAACAGATTATGAGGAATTGATATCTTCTGAAATTGATAAAAGAGATGAAGTTAGAAGTTTATTCAATTAATCGTTGAATAATGATTCCTCGACTTACTCTTAATTGATTTTCATTTGAGCCCACTCATGTATTTCCTTAACTACTTTTTTAAAACCCATACTCTTGTAAATAATCTTTGAGATTCCGAAGTGTTTTGCTTCTTCTTCTATTCCCCTTAAATCATAAGCTGTCATAAGTATTATGCTGATTCGTGGATACTCCGCTATCACTCTACGTGCAAGATCTATGCCTGATATTTCAGGCATTCTAATGTCGGAAACAACAAGATCTATTGGGTTTAAATTTTTTGATTTTTTTTCAATTATCTGCAATGCTTCCTTCCCGCTATCTGTTGTTAAAACTTCTATATTAGGATACATAACGTTGAATCTGTATTCTAATAGAGTTAAAATCGCCTCTTCATCATCAACTAACAGTATTCTAATTCGGTTTCCCTCCTTCTGGTTTTTTAAACTTTTTTAGCTCTAATTTTATTCTCGAAATTTGCTCTGATAACTTTTCTATATCTTTGAGTATTTGGTTCGCATCCTTTTTCTTAATACTTATATCATCATTAATTTTGCTGATTAATCCTTCAATTATGAAAAGAGGATTCCCAAAGCTATCAAGCTACATCTCGCGTATTGCTAAAGTTTTTTGAAAAGTTGCTATTGATATTAATCTACTTCTTAATACCACATAAAAGAGTATGAAAAACAAGAAAAAGAGCTCTCTATCAACCAAAACTATAACCATACAAATAGCTGAATAAATCAATGTCTCCAATCCAGGTTGGACATTCGATATTCCACGAAGAATTGTTCTAAATTTTCTTTTAGATGACAAGCTTACAATATACCAATCATTATTCTATTATTCACTATGTATATTAATGCACATATAATTGAAACTAAAAAGATATCAAAACTATTCTCCCATAAATCAACTAACGGAGACTGTAAAACCCAAAAAGCACCGATCAACCCCAATACTTGCTGGGAAAAATTAAAAATTGAAGCATGGTTATTTTTCCCCATTTTTACCATGTTTCTGTTAGCTTTATATAGGAAAGTCTAATATAAGTACTGTCTTAAGCCAACGGCTACAGACAAAGCAGAGTCATCTGCTTACCCCCGGAGTTGGAGTGAGAGCCTAAGGTTCTCAATAACATAGTCTCCAGTAATGAGTCCCGAGGAGGAGATGAACCCCCTCACCTCCGCTAACACTGTGTGTTGGAGGTGTAATCCCAGAGCTTGAAACTCCCTAATCTACTGCTTGATGCGATGCTACCTTAAACGTTCTTGGGTTGGGAAGAGTCCTCAAAATTAATTACCACTACCCTTAAGTGGGGAAAGTGGGAAAAATAACTCATGAGGGCGTCTAATTCCATAAATTGATGAACTTAAAATCATAATTAGTGGTGTTAATAATAAAATGAGTACATTGTTGAAAAGTACAATATTGACCAATGAAAAATAAAGTGATGGTTGCTCGTGAAATGATCCTCGATGTTTGATGCTAATTTCGAGAAAGTATAGGTTTATTACGATATTAATGGCAAGAAAGGTACATAAAAACCATGGATCAGGGCGTGTGAGTTCAGAAAAAATAGCTGTTACTACAATTAATGCTAAAGCAGCTAATGCTGTTAGGCTAATAAAAATTCTAACAGAAATAGGGTGTTGTGTAATTTTCTTGCCGCGAGTTGGATACTTTTCTAACCACTTTCTTGTAATTTCCACTATTCTGATAGAATCACCCCTTGATTGAATCAGTAATTAATTTATATTGAACCCAATTCAGTAATGTCAGCTGTTAGATGGTATATATAGTTACGTTACCAACGAATATGCCTAAAAAGGTATTGCATAAGGAAATACCTTCATCTCTGATTCAATGCTCTATTTTTCATGCAGAATCCGATAAAAAATGAAGAAAAGGTTGCTTTTTTTTGTTTTTATTCCAACTAGATACATTTATGATTTGATTTTGTCATAATGGCATATAACAAGCACTTGCTTAGAGTTTCATTGCTGGATAGCTCACTCTGAGGGGGTAAACCACGTACCCTCCTACCCCGCCCACACTACGTTTAGGTAGCGCTTGCGGATCGCCTTTAAGTAAAATGTTGTAAGCAGCATTAACATCGGCATTAATTGAGACACCTGTTGCAGAACGAAACAGTCCTCGGTGCAATCTCTTACCTTTATACATGATCTGTTTATGGGGAGACTCATTATCTAGAAAACTACATTTAGAGGTATACTCTTCTTCAATAGGTTCAACCTTTATCCCTTTCTCTTCAGCCTTGTATTGAAGGATTTTGATGAATTTTTCAAAAGGAATACTTACAAAAATTTGTGTAGTCTTCTTTCTCAACCTCAGTTGCTGTTTCCAGAGAGGATTGTAACCGATGTAAATGGTGTGTAAACCCCTAGTTTCCCAGAGGTCAACGAGGAAATTGCTCACTTGATGTAACCAATCTTTCACCTTCCATCTCAAGTGTTGACGATAAAGGTGGAAACGATTACCATAATGTAACTTGTTATTTTGACGTAACTGTTTGTGTTGTTGTGACGCATACTGCTGTTGTAACTTTTTTACTTCTTTCATATAATATTGATTGATAGATTTTATCCCTTTTCCCTCGTCCTTGATGACAATCGGACGCGATCCGATGTTATCCACGAAAGTCACGAGGTTGATCGTACCTAAATCGATAGAACCTTTTCTGTTTTTTTTCTTTCGCTTTGCCTTTGGAAGATATTTGTGATAGACAAGCTCGAAAGTATAACCTATTCCTCTAGGGATGACACGTACCTCTCGTAAGTTATCTTGGGCTGTTAAGCGAGTCTCGATAGTAAACTTAACTTTCTGTGGTAACACTACCCATCCATTAACAATTCGCGCTTGCTGGTTACTAAAGATAGCTACGGTCTCCCCTGAAGGTTTCTTAAAATATGGAGAACGGGGACAACTGAGGAATTTGCTAGGTTGTCTCTTCCACTCTTTCAGAGCTTGGAAGTAAGCTTTCCAGTTCCTTGACAACAATTTTAGTGTGTGTTGAGCGGTGTGAGAAGGTAAAAGCTTGTAACATTCCTCACCCTTCAAGAGTCTATCTAGGTCATTGTAGAATAATAATTTGCTGTTTTTCTTCAACTCTTCTTTTATCAGAAAGTTTGTTCGATTGTATAGGTTCTTAGTTCGATGACAAAGCTTGCTTAACTCTTTATTTCTTCGCACTTCCATTATTTCTGTCCGTAAGACTTTGTTCATCATACTTTTCTTTAGTTTTCCCTATATAAACTCAGAAAATATTAACATGACAGTATGACAGAAGCATTTATATTTATCTGAGTCAAAATCTCTATGATAACAATGTCTTCTCCTAAACCTACATTATAATGGCAAGCGAGGGGATCTCGCGCTAAAGTATTTATTTAACGTTTAATTAGTAGCGAGTAGAGTATGTGTTGTTATGCTGTTTTCATTTGTTGAAAATTTCTTCAACAAACTGTGCTTTCTCTGATTATGTTCTTTATATTACCACTCTATCTTCGAAAACATTCTCGTCACTAATTCTTTAAAAAACCATATTATTTGAATATGAATTGAAATTTGGTCAAAAAGTTGATAAAAAATAACTAGATAGTAAGGTGAGAAAATGAGTACACATACCAAGTTGAAATGGTATCGATTTAATATTGCTAGAAGGATAAGAAATCTTGAAGGGGACGATTTAATCCAAGAATTAGAGGATATAATCGAGGATATTCGTAACAAGAAATTAGATAAGATTGGTCTTTTCAAGATACAGATTAAGGAACTTGAAGAATTAATAGCTGAAACTAAAAAGAAACCCAAAGTAAAAGGTAGGACATATGATCCTTTTGACATACCTGCCTCAGGTGATGGTCGGATAGCTCTCTTTGGTATTTCGAATGTGGGAAAAAGCACTCTAATGAATGCAATAACTAATACTAATGTTAAAACAGGAGCTTTTCTTCACACTACTAGAGAAGCTCTCGCTGGTACTTGTGAGTATGAAAACGTCAAGATCCAGATAATTGATTTACCTGGTTTTTTAGACTTTAAGGAAGACTGGAACATTAGCAGACAAATTCGAAGAGTAGCTCGAACAAGTGATGCTGTAATGATGGTTATCGATTTATCCATGGACATAGATAGACAATACGATTTCCTTATTGAACAATTAGAAGAGGCTAAAATTATAATTGATGGTGAAACCACATATAAACTTGGAATTATTGCCACAAAAGGTGATTTACCAGATTCGAGTGAGAAATATCAGTATCTACAAGAAATAACCTCTTTGGATGTCTTTCCAACATCTGTAAAGAACGAAGAATCTCTTGAAAAGCTGAAGGAAAATCTTTTCAAGTTTCTAGATGTCGTTCGAATCTATACTAAACCTCCTCAAAAGAAAGCTGATTTTGAAAAACCATTTGTGCTTCCTAAAGGTTTTACAATTAAAGATATGTTGAAGAAAATTCATACATCTTTCATCGGAAGATTTCGTTATGCGCGAGTCTGGGGACCATCGTGCGAAATTCAAGGACAAAGTGTTGGAATTGATCACGAATTAGCTGATACTGATATAGTCGAATTAATTCTTCATAGGTCTTGATTTTCTAGTGAAACTAATCCCAGCAGTTTTAGAATCGTTCCTTTCCCCTTTTCTTTTTTTTCAGTTCTTCACTATGTTGGAAAAATGTTTTTAAATGGCTTTGTTTTCTTTTTGCTGTGGTATAGCAAATGGCAACAGCATATATACTAATTAATAGCGAAATCGGTAAAGAGCAAGAAGTTCAAGAACATCTTCTAAAACTTCCAAATGTTGTAGAAGCTTATGTTCTCTACGGAGTCTATGACTTAATTGCTAAAATAGAAGCAGAGGACACTGCGACTCTGAAAAATATTGTGACTCAAAATCTAAGAGATTTGGAAAATGTTCGTTCAACAATGACGATGATCTGTGTTGAGCAATAGATAATTTAAGTTTCTTGCTTTTTTTATTATTTTTTATTCTTAATGACTATTGTGGAAAAACGTTATTAGTTTGTTCTTCTTATTTTTAGTTATGACGAATATAACCGCTTTTGGTGCTGTAAAGGAAATAGGTGGTAATAAACTACTGCTAGAAGATAAAGGAACAAAAGTTTTTCTTGATTTTGGTCTCTGTTTTGGTAGAATGAATAGTTTTTTTTCTCCCTACCTTCGTCCTAGAAGCTGGGAATATATTAAAGATTTTATTGCTCTTGGCTTACTTCCAAATTTAGAAGGTCTTTATAGACAAGATTATGAAAATCGTATGCGTGAGAGTAGTAAAGATCCATTATATGACGGAATTATACTATCTCACCCTCATCTTGATCATGCAGGATTTATTTCATATCTTCGTTCAGACATACCCATTTTCTGCTCTCAAGGGAGTAAGGCCATTCTACAAACCTTTGAAGAGTCTTCTTTTGGTTTTCATGAATATACTAGACTTAAAGAAAATTTCAAACTTAGACCAAGCAAGAGAGATAGCTCAAAATTAACTAAAGATAAAGGGTCAATTATCCCTCGAGATATAAATATTTTCAAGCCAGATTTTAAGGTCGATGACATCATTGTTCACGCTTTTCCTGTTGATCACTCTGTTCCAGGAGCTCACTCATTTGTGATAGAAACTTCTGAAGGTGCAATAGTATATACAGGAGATATAAGATTTCACGGTCGAAGATCTAATTACAGTGATTTTTTCGTGTCTAAAGCTGCTGAATACGATCCAATCTTGCTGTTAACAGAAGGAACAAGAATAAGTGAGTCCACAACTTATGGTGAACTTGATTTACAAAGAGATTTATTCAAACTTTCTTCAGATGTTGAGGGATTGATTTTGACAAATTTCCCTATCAGAGATACAGATCGCATGAGGTCATTTATTGAGGTAGCAGAATCTGTCGATAGGACATTAGTAGTCAGTTTAAGGCAAGCTTACGCTCTGAAAACATTAGAAGAAAATGGTGTGAAAGACATTCCAAGGATTAACGAAGTAAGTATATTTATTCCTAAAAAAGGCTGGGGTGTCTTAGGTAATAACAATTATCCAAAAGATATTCAACTACAAGACTACTCTAATTGGGAAAGAGAATTTTTAGATCATACAAACAGCGTAAGAGCAGAAGAAATAGTAGCTAATCCCCGAAAATACCTTTTTAGATGCGATTTTTTTGAATTGAAGCATTTGTTCGACATTAAACCTCCAGAAAAATCTGTCTACATAAGATCAGTAACTGAACCTATAGACGAAGAAATGGAATTAGACCAGAGAAGGGTAGATGAGTGGCTTAAATATTTCAATCTATATCCATACCATCAACTACACTGCTCAGGTCATGCGTCTAGTGGAGATATAAAGGAAATGATAAATATAATTAACCCTAAACAGGTAATGCCTATTCACACGGAGGAACCACTCGCTTTCAGTTCATTCCATTCCAATATCCTCAATCCTCAATTAGGAGAAAAGTATGAAATAAAGTAGTTCCTAGAATTCTCTGAATGAAGCACATAAAAAAAAGATATAATTTATATAGTAGAAAGAAATGGTCTTTTTGAGAAATATGTCAGTCAAAGAATTCGTCTCAGACGATTGGACAATAAAAATAGATCATGAAAAATGTGATGGGTCTGCTGTTTGTATAGATGTTTGTCCCTCTGAAGTTTTCAAATTGATAGATGGAAAATCGCAAGCTACAAATGTTGATGAGTGCATCGAATGTTGCGCTTGCGTGTCTGATTGCCCTACTGGAGCTATAATACATACTAGCTGCTAAAATCTTTTTTAACCAATTGTTCTAACTTTTCTTTTTGCATGGTTCTAAAAGTAAAGAGGCCTTTAGTACAAATCATTCCATCTTCTGTCATAATAGAACTTGAAATTTGTATGTCTTTTCCTTTTACTACCTCTATTCTACTTTTGATGATAAGTTTTTCATTTACGTAAACAGGGTGAAAGAATTCTATTTCAGCTTTTACCGTTAAACCATATATGCTCAACAAGCTAATTGCAGTCCAAGCAGAAATCTCATCCAAGAGTACAGTCTGTAAACCTCCATGAATTATTTCTCCCCAACCACCCCAAGTTTCCGGTGCTGTAAAAGTCGTTTGTAAGCTATTTTCAGTATCTTCATAGAACTTCAATTTAGCTCCAATAGGATTTTCTTTTCCACAACCAAAACATTTACTGGTGAAAGTTATTTCTTTATCTATCTGTTTCATTAACTTTAGAATAAACATACCTATTATAATATTTTCTCAAAAAAATATGTAAAAAGACCTTTTTCTAGTTTTTTGCTTTGGGAGGTACCGCTAATTTGTAAGCTTTCATTCCTCCTGAAATTAGCAGAGCAGTACCACAGATTAACAAAGGAACTAGAAATAATAACCATATAATTAGTAATGTTCCTGATTTAGCATTAGGTGCCAAGGAGTTATAAAACCAATGGTAAACTCCATCCCAAGTTAACCAGACAATTAGTAATATAATTAAAATAACCACACCCAGCACTCCTCTAGCAACTTCTCTTAAAAATTCTCTATTTGTTCCTAACTTCTTTTTAGTGCTCATGTGCGTCAAAATCCTAAATTTTTTTTTCTTTAAATGTCTTTTGCTTTAGAAGAAATAATCAATATAAAAGCAAGATTTAATTTACACTGTGTTAAATTACATTTGGAGAACAATGCCCAACACTTTAGACGAAACTCAAGAAAGAGAAACGTTAGACAATAACGAATACTTATTTTACACTTTTATGCCAGACTCCAAAGTAAAGAAGAACAATTTGGGGTTTTTTCTTCTTAATAATTCTATTGAAACATATAGTTATATCACGCCCACACCATATGGTGAAGAAGAGTTCGAACAATTTCTAAATTATACATTTTCGTTTTTTGAAGATAGAAACAAATATTTTATACTTAAACATCCTTACAATGAAAATTTTCAACGAAACTCAAAGATTTTGAGAGATTTAAAGTTTATTCCATCCTTTGTTGATATCTCAGTTATGAAGTGGCAACCAAGTAACAATCTCAATAAACCTAATCCTGCGCTAGAAATAAAACACATATCTAAAAAGAAAATTGACAAATGGGTGAGTATATTCTTTGATTCCTTTCAATATCCTAAGAATCTGTCGAAATATATAACTCGGATGGTATCAATGCAAATTGATAATGGTGTTGATTTTTACGTCGGATATGTTTCAGATAAGGATGTAAGCTGTTTTTGCACTTTAAACCATGATAAAATTACTGGAATATACGGTGTGGGAACAAGAAATATGTTCAGAAGACGAGGATATGCTACTGCAATGTTATCCAATTATTTAAATGACCAACTTGCTACAAAACCAAATATGACTTATTGCCTTCAAGTCCATAAGAACAGTGGAGCTGAAGAGCTATACAGAAAAATGGGTTTTGAAACAAGTTATGTACAAAAAAGATTTGATTGGAATCCCTTAACTATGGGTGTTTAAATAGTTTCTAGCCCCTTCCATTCCTTTTCTGTTTCTTGGAGATCTTTAGGATTATCAATGCTACGCCAATAATATTTGGGTTCTATTTGAAATGCTCGTAATTCTCTTTGTTCAGCTAGTTCAACAAAAATAGTTTCTTCCATTTGCCCTTTATCAGGAAAATCATTTAAGATGTCAGATTTGAAGATATCCACACCTGCGTGAATCCAATGGTCTAGAATGGGTTTTTCTCTGAATAAATCGATCTTATTCTCCTGATTTATTTCAACAATCCCAAAAGGAGATCTCATTTTAGCAACAGCTATTGACCCTATTTCAGACCCATTATTGTGGAAATTTATCATATCTTCAAGATTGAAATTTGTTATTATATCACCATTCATGATCAAAGATTGATTGCTACTAACATATTGAGTAGCTAGCTTAACTGCTCCACCTGAACCAAGTTTTTCTGTTTCTCTACTATAGGATACATCTATTTCACCGTAAGTAGTTTCGAATACTTTCCCAAATTGCTCTTCAATATATCCAGCTAAGTGTCTAACTGCTAATATAGCATGTTTAACACTGTTTTTTCTTAACCATTCAAGCTCCCATTGAAGGATTGTCTTACCACTTAAAGTAATCATAGCTTTAGGATAGCTATCTTGAGTTACTGTGCGGATTCTAGTTCCAAGTCCTCCGCATAGGAGTATTGCATCCATAGCTCATTCTGCAATTATTGACTTTTTTAAACTTTTCCCATATTTTCTCAATATTGGACAAAGTTGAGAAAACTTAAAATAATCTGCAATCATTGATTTCATTATGTCAACAGAAAATGAGACTCCCTTTGAGAAGTTCAAAAAACTGTTTGATGATGCAAAGAACCAACTTGAACAATTACCACGCACAATCCTTGAAATGCTTAATCATTACGAGGAAATGAATAAAACCAACACAGATTTGAAAGGAAGAGTTAAGGAAATCGAAGAAAAATTCTCAACAATGCAAAAAGAGCATGAAAAAGAGCAATCTAGTGTTATGGAGATGGAAGCAGAGCTTACGAAATATAAGAGCCGATATCAGAAAGTAGAAGAGCAAATGGAAAGTTTTAGAAAAATGTACGAAGACGTTGCTCAAGAACAAAAAAAGGAACTAGATTTGCAAGAGTTGTTAGCGATCTATTCTATATTATTCGAACAAGTTTTTGCTGCAAACCCCCACACAAAAGTAATGTTACTCTTACAAGGGACAAACAAAGAAATTTGGACCAGAAATGAAATAACCATGACAACAGGGTTCTCTCCAGCTGCAGTTTTAAAAACACTTCATGATTTGCGAAATAATGGCATTATTGAGATGGACGAAGCAAGTAATGAGATAAAATTACTCAAAAGAATAATTTAAGGAAGAAAAGATTAATCCACGAGAGACATTAGATATTCCTTAATTTTTTGAGATTCATATTGTTCATTATGTACAATTTTCTCTAAAGGTATTTTTCTTGGAGGAGAAGGTTCACTTTTTGTATAACCCATAGGTATAATAGCCATTGGTATGATGTTTTCAGGCAATTTTAATAGTTTAGATACTCTTTCGTCATTAAAAGCTCCAATCCAACAAGTTCCAATATCTAAAGTCTTTGCCATAAGAACCATATTTTGTATGGTTGCACCTGAATCATGGTAAATATACATTTTTTCACCCCGTTCTCCATAGCGTTCTGTTACTCTGTCTTTATTAACTACGACAACGACTACTACTGAAGCTGTTCCAACAAACTTTTGAACTGAAATTTTCTGTTTTACAGCTTCATCTCTTATAATAATATATTCAACAGGTTGTCTGTTTCCAGCAGAAGGTGCCAGCCAACCAGCTTCAATAATTTTTTGTACAGTCTCATCTGGAATATCTTGAGTTGTAAAAGAGCGAATGCTTCTTCTTTCCTTAATTATTTTGTAGATTTGATCTGCAATCTCTTTTCCCATTCTTATCAAATAGAAGTAATATCTCCTATATATTAATTTTAGCAAAGAGTATTAATTTTTATCACTTATTTCTTTTCAGCTTCTATCTCATCAGTTTCGTCTTTTCCATCTTTTTTATCTGTATCTCTTTCGTTTATAGCTGCTTTTACATAGATCAAATCTGCTAAGAATGCTTTTAACGGGATGATAATCAAACCCATTAAGATCACTATCACTCCCACAACAGCTAGTGATATAGCGACAGCTCCCCCTTCTGAGAATAGAGGAGCTAGCATTATCCCAATAATTGAGAATAATAGTGTACCAAGTGAATAATTCCAAAACAGTGTACTCATTCTTACGGGTCTCTTTATCTCAAAAGTGTTATACAACCATTTCGAACTTACATAATATATCCCAAAAAATGGTGCTGATACTACGAATGTTCCTCCTAACATAGCTCCTATTATAGGTAAGATTAGTGTTGAAAAGAATGTTAAACCTATACCTACAATAGTTATCCCAACTGCAATAAACGCCAGTGCAAAACCAAATGCTTCTATGGTCACAGCAAATACATTACTGGTTGGCAAAGGACCACCTAAGAAACCTAAAGCACGAACTTTACTATAAGAATATTTAATTTGAGCAGGTTGAAACACTTCTTCCTTTTCAGTTGGATATTCATATTTTACAGGTTGTTGTGTGTATTGTCTATAAGTAAAAGGCAAGAAAGATGTTGGTTGTTGCTTTTTTGGTTGCATTACATCTGTTATGTCTTGATCAATTTCGTATTGTTGCTGTTTTGAGAGACTAGGTTTTGGTCTAGTCAAAGGTTGAAGGCTTTCGATGTGTTTAAGATCTATTCCACATTTTCCACAAAATGAATCTTCTGCTTTATTAAGAAACTTACACTTTGGACAACTTTTCAAAGAGGTACCACAGTACTTACAAAAATTAGACTCTTTTTTAATTTCTCTGTTGCAGAAAGGGCAAAATTCTTCTTCAAGCATTCTTTTTCATGTATGTCAACCTTGATTATTTATAAGAAGTTTTTTGTATATTTTTTTGGTGTGTTAACTCAACAGACATGGGTTACACTTGAGGGTAATTGGAGAGTCAAGGGGAC
>JAHLWR010000012.1 GCA_019057815.1 Candidatus Heimdallarchaeota archaeon | reverse complement strand
ATGCCCTCGCCATTGCTGTTACAAGTGTTGTTAGCAACTGCAGAATTATCAGAATGCCAAAGCAAGATGCCATAGTTGTTATTGTTGCAAGTATTGTTTGTCACCGTCGAACTCCCAGAAAATCGAAGCTTGATGCCCTCGCCATTGCTGGTGCACGTGTTGTTGATGACAGTAGAACTATCAGAAGACTCAAGCTTGATGCCCTCGCCATTGCTGTTACAAGTGTTGTTAGCAACTGCAGAATTATCAGAATCCTCTAACGAGATGCCATAGTTGTTATTGTTGCAAGTATTGTTTGCCACCGTCGAACTTCCAGAATAGGAAAGATAGATGCCTTCCCAGTTGTTATCGCTGCACGTGTTGTTGATGACCGTCAAACTCCCAGAATAGCGAAACATAATGCCCTCGCCATTGTTGTTGCAGGTGTTATTAATAATAACTGAAGATGTACAGGAGTAGAGAAATAGACCAACTGTAGCGTGATTTAAAACTTGGTCACGTACTGTCACACTAGTACAATTAACTAATATTAATTGACCATAGGCAGGTTCAGCAATAGTAGTTGAGTCAAGGTTAGTATAAAAACCTAATATTTTTCCATTCACCCAATTATTCTCGATGGTGTTTGAGAGGTAATCACCGATGGTATCTTCAAATATATAAAAACCACAATTACTAAAAGTGTTGTTAGCAACCGTCGAACTCCCAGATAACCAGAAGTAGATGCCATAGTCGTAATTGTTGCTACAAGTGTTGTTAGCAACAGTAGAATTCTCAGAAGACTCAAGCTTGATGCCTCTGTTGTTATTGTTACAGGTGTTGTTGGTAACCGTAGAACCATCAGAATACCTAAGCTTGATGCCTCTGTTGTTATTGTTACTGCACGTGTTGTTGGTAACCGTAGAACTAATAGAACTGTAAAGATCGATGCCCTCGTCATTGCTGTTGCACGTGTTGTTGGCCACAGTAGAATGATCAAAATAGCAAAGATAGATACCCTTGTCATTGCTGTTGCACGTGTTGTTGGCCACAGTAGAATTACCAGAATCGTAAAGATAGATACCATCCCCATTGTTACTGCACGTGTTGTTGGTAACCGTAGAAATATCAGAAAACCAAAAATAGATGCCACTGTCGTAATTGTTACTGCACGTGTTGTTGGTAACTATAGAACCATCAGAATCGTAAAGATAGATGCCTTTGCTGTTATTGCTACAAGTGTTGTTAATGACAGTTGCTGTACCATAAGCTACATCATAGATGTAAATACCATACTCTTCTGCGTCAATATAGCAGTTACTAACAATGAAATATTTCGTTGTCTCATAGATAAAAATACCATTATCTTCAGTTGTTGCAATATTGTATCCTTCAATAAGATAAGGATCTTCAGCAGTTCCAGAGCCTGGAAAAACCTCAAAATCACTATCACTTGTTATTTCAATAGGATCATGAGGTGTCAACTCTAATGAACTAGGTTTATAATTATTCTCTTCAGCAGTTATTTGTACATTGATATTAGATGCGTAGATTGACAATATTAGTAGAAATGACAATATTATTATTTTCTTTTTCATTAATTCACACTTAATTAAACTCTTTATCGAATATATATTTTGTGCAACCAATTCTTCTGTTAATAATCCTAACTATACCAACAAAGACAATAATCTCTTCTACTTAAAGAAATGGTATATAATATAAGAAAAATGTTGAAAGAAAAGAAAAAAATAATTATAGAAAGAATTCTACATTATTTCTTTTTACGAATCCATTTGACTAGGAAGATAAAACCAGTAGCAACAGCTGCAATACCAACTAAAATACCAATAAGTATTCCTAATCCTGATGGTGTGTTGATTTTTTCCATTAAACTGCCTAAATCTAGAAGTCCGTCTCCTCCATTGACCAATAGAAGTAGTCCCATGAAGATAGATGCAGTCAATGACATAACAACTAGTAGTGTATTAATACTTGGACCAGAAGTGTCTTTGAAAGGATCTCCTACAGTATCTCCAGTTATAGCAGCCTTATGAACTTCAGTACCTTTACCACCAAGATTGCCGTCCTCTATCCATTTTTTCGCGTTATCCCATGCTCCACCCGAATTAGACATGAATATTGCGAATACAAATCCTGATAGAATTGCTCCTGCTAGGAATGCTCCTAAAGCAGCCACACCGAAGAATATACCTACTAATACTGGTGCTGACATTGAAATAATACTTGGAAGAATAAGTTCTCGTAAAGCTCCTTTAGTTGCTATGTCTATAGTAGATTTGAAATCTGCTGGTTCTGTTCCTTCGAGTATTTTAGGATTCTCTTTGAATTGTCTTCTAATTTCTTCTACCATCTTTGCTGCGTTTTTCTGTACAGATAAGATTAGTAGAGCTGAGAATAGTGCTGGCACTACAACTCCTATGAATGCACCAATTAGTACTTTCACATTTAAGAAATCAACAGTTGATGTAAGCTTTGTGATTATACCATCAGTTATTTCAAATTGAACAATTCCTGCTTCTGCTGCGAATGAGAATAACAAAGCAACTACCGCTAAATTAGCAGCTCCAATCGCAAATCCTTTTGTGATTGCTTTTGCTGTATTTCCTGCCGAATCCAGATGGTCAGCTGTTCTGATTACATCATCACCTAGACCTCCTTGTTCCGCAATAGCTCGAGCATTATCCACTATTGGTCCATATGCATCATTTGAAACTATAGTAGCCACAATTGAAAGCATTCCTACTGCTGCTAGTGAGATACCGAAGATTCCGTCTAACAAGTAGGATAGAGCCATAGCCGCTATAATTCCTGCTGCTGGAAGAACTACACTTATGAGTCCATAAGCAAATCCTGAAAGAATTACAACAGCGTGTCCTTCTTTAGCAGCCTCTGCTATAGATCGTGTAGGTTTCTTATCATCTCGAGTATAGTAGTCACTTGTCCAACCTATGATTATTCCACTTAATAATCCTAGAACAACTGCGATGAAGCCTTTCCACATTCTCCATTTAGCTATATCAAACTCAGTTTGGTTAGCGAAATCCCCTACATTCATACCCATTGTCATAAACCATACAAAAAGAGCCGCTAATCCTGCGAACATGACTGTGGATAAGTATGTCCCAAGATTTAATGATTTACCAGGGTTATCTGAACCAAACCATTTAATCAAGAAAATACCCATAAGAGAGGCAAATAGACCTACTGAAGAAAACACGATTGGTAATAACACAAACTCGAATTCTGCTCCTGCAACAGCAAAGAATGACGCTAATATCATAGACGCAACGATTGACGCTACATAAGAATCGAATAAATCGCTTCCCATACCAGCTATGTCTCCAACGTTATCACCGACATTATCAGCAATAGTTGCGGGGTTTCTAATATCATCTTCTGGAAGATTGAATTCAGCTTTTCCGACCAAATCAGCTCCTACATCTGCAGTTTTGGTGAAAATTCCTCCACCGCATTTCATAAATAGAGCGATTGTACTGGCTCCAAAACTGAAACCTAGAATAACCAATGGGTTTTGAAAAATGCTGTAAAGAACTGATACACCAATCAATGCAGAACCTGTCACTGCGAGTCCCATTACTGCTCCACCAAAGAAGGCGATATCAAATCCCTTCTTGATTCCTACTGTACATCCTTGAGCTGCTCTAGTATTTGCTTTCACACCAACTGACAAACCAAGCCATCCAGCAAACATTGAAGCTGCAGAGCCTAGTATATAAGCTAAAGCTTGTTCCCAATTTAGATCTATTGGTCTTGCAAGTATTGGTACAACCCCATGTGTGAGATCGGAAGGTAAGAATAATAAAATGATCACAAAGAGGATTACAACAATAATTGATAGAATCGAATATTGTATCCAAAGAAAATGTTTGGCCCCTTTCTCGATATGGCCAGAAACTTCAATCATTTTATCGTTCCCGCGATCTTCTTTCATCACGAGGTAAGCAAAATAAACAGCTGCTCCTATAGATATAATACCTGCTATTAAAGCAACAATCCATATTATTGGAATAGCCATAAAATTTTCCTCTTTTAATTATATTTAGTGATTTTGGGATTTGAGAGTATTATATAAAACTTATGCAATCGTTATGTAATAAAATGACTTAAATGAAATGCTAATTCAAAAAGAAATATTTTCTATATTATTATCTAATAAAGTTAAATTTGTAACATTTCTTTGTTTTTCTTTGTTTTACCTAGTTTTTTGTCCCTTATATAAAGCACTAAAGCGATAATTGTACCAATTATAGCTAATAGCGATAAGAAGCCTATAGACCAAGTATTATCGACATTTTCTTTTACTAAACCAAACATCCATGGGAAGAAGCCACCTATTATACTAGGAAATGCGAATATTAAACTGATTCCAGTAGATCTTGATCCTTGAGGAACATTTTCAGCAACATATTTTGTCCCTGCAGTTGCTGAAAAATAGAGGAAAGCAATAAAGATAAAGTAAAGCATTATTACTAAGAAACCTGGTAACGATTCTCCTAATATAAAAAGCAACAACAGTATAAATGCTGACCCACCAAGGGATATTAACATTGTAATGCTTGTAGAATATTTGTCACTAATTATTCCTCCAACAATTGCTGTCAAACCTCCTACAATTAATATAACCGTTGTTATCCATCCTGCGTTAATTTCTGAATATGAATACATATCCACAAAAATTATTGAAAGCCATTGATTAGTTATTTTAAAGATTCCTGTTCTAAATGAAGAATAGAATAGACAAATAATGATTGAGAAAGTTATGATTAATACAAATTCAGTTCTAAACCAATGTTTTATTCTTCTACTGGTTTTCATTTTTTTGTTCTTTATCTGTTCTTTTTCTTCGATTTCTTCACTCGTAAATCTGTAACTTATCAGATAATTCATGCTAAAGAAAATGATGACTGTTAGACCCAAACCAATAATTCCAAAGAGTATGAAAAAGTTCCTCCATCCCATTAATTTATCCAATGAAACCACTAGACCTGGAGTAATTGAAGTACCTATCATACCAAAAGCTGCATTCATTGACATTGTAAGTCCCTTTCTAGTTTCATATAGATCAGCTATTGCCGCGTAAGCTACAGGATGATAGAAAGCTGCGCCAAAACCCACTACGACAGATGAAACAATTAGTAAGGTCATACTTGTTGCATAAGCTGCAACGAAAAGATGTAAAGACATAAAAAGGATGCCAATAGGGATAAATATTCTCTTGCTTTTAAGCCATTTATCTCCAATAATACCTACAGCAATTGAAAAAACAGCAAAAACAAGCATCTGAATTGTGCCTAATAAACCAACTTGCGAATCGGTAAGATTCAAATTTCTAGGTAAACGCAATATTACCATTGAAGCCAGAAAAACATAAGCATAGAAGTGGTTGAGAAAATGTCCAAATATCAGTGCCGACAGAGCTAATGCTGGTCTTGGACTACTTATTTCTGGCATCTGATTTGTTTTTTAAATGTTATGTTAAAAACTTTATTGTAACGTAATAGTACTCTGCACAACGTAATAATTACCTTTTTAGATTATATGAGCATAGTTATATTGTGAACCATACAAATTATATTTTTAAAATCACGTTAATAGGCGATGGAGCTGTCGGAAAAACGAGTATTAGGAATAGTTTTATGGGGTATGGTTTTCAACAGAGTCACTTAATGACGCTTGGTGCTGACTTCTCGGTAATTGATAAGCAAATCCTTCCTAATGAAACATGGAAATTCCAAATATGGGATTTAGGAGGTCAACAAATTTTTCAACAAGTTCGAGCAAGATTCTATAACGGAAGTATGGGAGCTCTTCTTGTTTTTGATATTACTCGAAAAGAAACTTTTTTGAATTGTTCAAAGTGGCTTGACGAACTCTATAGATTTAATGGTAGAGGTGTTGTTCCCGTCATTGTGCTAGCAAATAAAGCAGATCTCAGAACTAGAAAGAGCACTCGTATGAAAGATGTTGAAAAATATGTACAACAGCTAAACAAGAAAACAAGTCAATCTAATGTAAAAAACTATCTCCTAGAAACTAGTGCAAAAATTGGTTTGAATATCGATTTAGCTTTTGAATATTTAGGAAAAGCAATAAGAAAGATGAATAAATAAATTATGAGTATGAGATGACTTAGAGAAAAGTTGATTTTTTACATTTGTTTAATTAATTCGTCAGCTATAATATCACAACTTAGAGAAGCTGATATATATGTTAGAAACACCTTGTTAAGCTCCTCTATTGTATAGTCAAGAAGCTCATATGCTTTATTACAATCACTTAAAGGTAATGGTACAGTTATGTTATTTAACATATTTGTAAGTGTGGATCTTTCATCTGTCTCTGTTTTTGTTGTTAATACTATTGCTTTATTTGGAAATGAAAGATATAGAACTCTGTATTCACCATAAATCATTTCTTCAACTAAGGTTACAGGAAATTTTTTTGATTGAATCCATTTCTTTTTGTAGTTCTCAATTAACTCACTAATTTGATTTCTTTTGTCAGAATTATCATGATAATGGGCATAAAAGTCTTCTCCTACAATAAACATATCAAAAGAGACAATCTCTGAGATTATTTGTTTCGTCTCCACAAATTGCTTTATGATTAACCAATTCATCGCCTCATCTATATATGCACCTGTTTTTACAGAAACAAAGAAGAAACGAAAAGAACGGAGAGAATCTGATGAACCAAGTTCATTAAGACGGAAACTAGAAATAACTTTTTCCATTATTGATTCTCTATCTTGCACTAAATCCCGTTTATTTGCTAAAAATAAAATAGGAATATCTTTCTTTTCAGTCCATGAGAGAACTTTCCAGAACCATTCAACACCTTCTTCTAGATGAGATAAATCTGAAGCATCAAAAACATAAATAATCGCTGAAGATTGCTTAACATAATTTTCCCAAATATGCCTTCTAAAAGCTATTTGCCCTCCCATATCCCAAATCTGAAGAGGATAATCTTTATACTTAGCAAATTCTACATCAACTCCTAGAGTAGGTAGAAATGATATATATGAACCAGTTAAGAGTCTCTGCGTGAAACTTGTTTTTCCAGCATTAGGAAGACCAGTTATTGCTATTGTTATTCTCTTCATCTTAAAACCACTAACATTTTAATTCGATTACCCTATATTAATTTCTTCATCTTAACAGATATTGTTATAGGTTATGATATTATTATCAAAGTATAAAAAGAGTTTTCTAGTAATCAACTGATTATCAACGTTCTCTTTGTGAATATCCTTGTTCCCTGCTTTATTATAGCAAATCCGGAATATTTCTTTTTTTCATGAAATATTATTTAGTGATTAATCGAACTATTGTAATAATATTTTCAATATTAACACACTTTTCTTTTAGGACTCTACAAATCTATTTAAATACAAATATACTCTTTACAATTAGGAGATAAAGATGGTTACTAAAAGAAAAATCCATCCATTGATTGCAATAACAGGTTTAGGGAATGCTGGAAAAACTACTCTAGTTCATAGACTGAAAACAGGTGAATTTAAAGACGATATTTCCCCAACAATCGGATTTCAAGTTGACATAATTCGGAAAGAAAGCTATCGTTTTGACTTAGTTGATTTAGGTGGTCAAATTGCATACAGGAACACTTTTTGGGAGAATTTTGTTACTTCATGCCATGGTTGTATTTTTATCTTTGATAGATCTGATAAAGAAAGATTGTCAATAGCAAAAGAATGGTTGTGGAAAGTAGATGAATGGTTGCCAAAAGGAGCTAATTTTGCTTTCTTTGCAAATAAGTCTGATCTTGAGAGTGCAATGCCTTTAGAAGAAGTAGTACAAGGATTAGCGTTATCAAAATTCAGTGATTCACCTTCAAAAAGTTTTAGGATTTTTGAAACATCAAATGTTACTGGTCAAAACATAAATGAATGTTGGGATTGGATAACCAATGCAATTAGAAAAAGGATGGAATCTAAAACCTCTTTGGACATATATGCTTTCGAACTATTAGATGAACGCTTAGAACCAATCATAAGTGAAATATTAATTGAAAATGAAAAGAAAGAATTTTTAGAAGAAACTATGGGTGCTTTCAATACTCATTCCTTAAAAATGATAGATTCCTTACCTTTCATCAACATAGGAGATTTTGTTGTTCATATAATAAGAAAAGGAGATTACTATGCGATAACTTATATTGATAAAGATGATAGCCAGAATCTAGCTAGAGAATTAAGTTTAACCTTAATGTTCGAAACATTGTATAGAATTAGAAGGGATTTAAAAGTAGATAAAGATTTTCTATTAAATTCGATTGAAACAATTGAATTCATTTAACACTTTTCTTCTAATATGATTACTTCTAGAAATCTTCTCAAATTTTGAACTTATAAGAAATCGCTTTAAATATTTATTTCTCTTACCGTTCTTAACTCTTTTTCGGGTATTTCTAAGGTTTTTACAATGAAATCAATAAGTCCTTCTTTTGAACTTGTTTTCTTCGTTTCTAGATGTTCAAATATTAATTCTATGAACCTTTGAGCTTCTATTTGAGAATCGTTCTGTTCTACTATAATTGAGATTATAATTTCGTTTCTTTCTTGAAATACAATTTTTGCATAGTTAGAAAGAATACTTGCAACTTTTTCATTTTGGATTGTTTTTCGTTTAGTACTAGCTACAAAGAGCATTTCAATAATCGTATCAACATTCTCAGTAACATCTGTAAAATCTAAAAACAGTTTAGTGTTCCCAAGACTTGAAGAAATAAGTAGCCCTTTCGGGGTGATTAACTGTACTTTGCTCAATTCCTTTATTTTTTTAGAAAACCACTCAAATGCATTATCGATGTTTTGTGCAGTTTTAACACTTATTTTAAAGATTTGAAAACTTATCTTTGGATATTTACTTATTTTTTGAAGATCCAGTTCTTTAATGATTTCATCGAGTTCCATACCTTCTAGATCAGATTTATTTGCTAGAAAAGCTATCACAATTCTGCTTTCAATTTCAAGATTCTCGATGAGCTGCCAGAAAACTTCTTTCCCTTCTTCTATTCTTTTTCTATCCGAAGAGTCAAAGACATATAATATACCATAACTGAAAGATGCAAAATTCAACCAAAATTGGCGACGAAAGGCTTTATGACCTCCAACATCAAATATTTTGAATTGAATATCCCCTATTCTATACATTTCAAAGTTTACACCTATTGTAGGTGATGTTTCTTCTACCCACATTCCTTTTCTCAATCTTAGTGCTAAACTTGTCTTTCCTGCGTTATCTAGTCCTATAAGAGTAACAGGCACACCTTTTTTATCTAAATGTAATGATGACATATTCTCAAATAACTTAGTCCAAATAGAATATAACTTTTATTATGGTTACTTGAGAATATTTCATAAACCTATATTATGAATTCTATATTGATTCCTAGTAGAATTTTGTAATTTAAACTAATATAAATGATTTAAGGTTTCATTCAACAAAACTAGTTTCCCTGAAAAACGTTAAATCCTCTTTTTTCATCCTGTTTGGATAGTCAAAATTTTTTATATATTTCATGAATTTTTGTTCGATTTTCTTATTTGATATAAGGAATTCTATCTTATTTTCTGGAAAAATCACTGAAACCATGTAATACTGTATATCCTTCATCCTACGATCCAAAGGAATATCATCTTTTCCAGAGAATGTAAAAAGTAACACTCTGTAATTTTCAAGCATTGGAGCTGGAATAGGTCCAAAAACACCAGTTTCTCGTTTGTGTCCTTGAGCAATACTTGAGTAGCACAAAGTTGAAAAAACTCCAGGATCAATATTAACGCTCCTTAAATCTTCTACAATCAATTCTCCTCCTGCTACTGCAAATCTGAAAATAGCGACTCCGATATTATCCTCATTTGCTAGTAACATTCTGAGATTTTCAATTTCTTCTTTCATCTTTATGTTATAACTAATATCAGTTAAGTTAAGTATTAATGTGGTTTCTTCGTTTTCTGTAACTTGCGTGATAGATACATTACAAGGTAGTTCAATTCCATCTTTTCTTCTTATGATATATACTTCTTCCTCATTTATATGTTCTTCAAGAATTAAGAATTGATATTCAGGAAAAATCTGATTAATTAATATTGAAGAACCACTCAACTCTCTTAATGAATATCCAGTCATCTTCTCAAACATATTGTTTATAAAAACAATTGAACCTTTTGAATTAATTGAAGCAATAGCTACAAAACTACTATTCAAGATCTTCAGAGTTTCCTTTTCTTGAGAATTTATTATTCTTCGGAGCATTATGTTTCCAAGGGTTAATTTAATAAAAGGAAGAACATGGATCATTTCATTAATAACAATGTTCGGATCTATCGAAATCTCTTGTAATTGTATCTCAACCATGAAATCTGCTGTTTCATCGTCTTTATAAGGTAAATACAATGTTGTTGCATTTGTTCGAAAAGCGAATGATTTTTTACTTATAACGGGTTTTTCTATTGATAGAATTCTTAATTTTAACTTCTCATCTAATATACTTTTTCTTTCAAGTTCCTTGTTTAAAATTTTATAAAATATAATTGTATTCTTTTTTTCGTTAAACAAATAGATGCATATATCTTCAGTTTCATAGAATTCGCTTAATTTTAAGATAAGTTCTTCTATAGTAGTTGCTAAAGATATTGAGATTTTTGATGAATGTGCGATTTGATATAAAGTTTTTAACCTCTCAATTTGGTTTTGAAGATTGTTACTACTATTCATTGTTCTATAAGCACTAGTGAAAGAAGAATAAAAATGTAACTGTTGAAATCTTAATTTATTAGTTACAATTATCAATTCATTCATTACACACATTTAGTACATCTAGGTTTCAAAACGTAATATACAAAAGTTTAGATAATCTGAAAAGATATTATAACTATATAAGAGGATTCAGGGAAATTTCAGATATACAAGTAGATAGCTTAAAATATATGAAAAAGAATTGTTTTACTAATTTTTAATTTGCAGGTGAAAGAATTGACATCTCCAAAGAAAGGTCAATCGAAATTAAAATCACATATTAAGAAAAACTCAATAAAAGCAAAATCTCCCACAGTAACTGTAGTAGTAATTTCTTTTAGAAACTTAAAAACTACCCCTAAGAAGGAAAAAAGAACTAAGAAGAAAGATCTTGAAACAGCGATTCAGGAAACCTTAATAAAACTTAACCTTATCGCACAGAAAATAGAAACTGGAAAAAGCTACAAAACTAGATTTAGAATCATCAATTCTGGATGTAATAGGAAGTCTTATCCTTGTTTCTGAAGAAGAGAAGAGGTATTCACTCAAAAAACTAGATTTAGAAATAGAGATTAGCGATACTAGAGCAAGTATGCAAAAAACTACTGAATAAGTAACGAATATGCAAATAGAATAAATAGTCGTAAAAATTTATTTCATTTGATAAATGTACAAATAGTAATCGAGAAATAAGTAAGAGGTATTTACCTATGAACGAAAAGAAGAATCCGATTAATATAATCATCTTGGGATTAGAAAATGCTGGAAAATCAACATTATTGTATAGGATAGCTGGAAAAGGATTCGTTCCCACCTATACAACAATAGGTTTGAATGTAGAAATCATAAGAAAAGATGATTTGACAATTCAAGCAATAGATATTGGTGGTCAAAAACAATTTCGAGAAGCTTTATGGCCGCATTATACTACAATTGCTAAAGGAGTCATTTTTGTTTTTGATATATTTGATAAACAAAAATTAAAAGATGCTAGAGTATGGTTCAACAGTGTATTAAGTTGGATTTCTAAAAGCGCTGTAATGGTTTTTCTTGCTAATAAAGTAGACTTAAAATCCGAAGCTAAAAACTTTCTTAGTAAAGAGACAATTATCAATGAATTCAGACTTGACAAAATTGCTTCTTATCCTGATAGATCTTTTAGGATTTTTGAAATATCTGCGAAAACTGGTAAAAACGTTGACGAATCAATGAATTGGTTATTTCATAAAATCCGTCAATCAATAAGTAAGAAAACCACCATCTCTTTTGTTTTCATTTACAACAAATCTAATGATCTTGTATATGAAAATTCTGGAATTTCTATAACAAATGAAACTAAATCTTTTATTTTTGATAGAATAAGCAATATGCGAGAAATTGACGTTAAAAACCAAAAAATTTCAACACAAGTTTTTACAGCTTATATTACAATGGAGAAAGATTTCAGTGTTTGTATCGGTTCAACAAATAGGATGGGAGATCAAGATTTACAAACAGCTTCCTATTCTATCTCTAGTCTGATTAAGAATGAGCTATCTCCAATTGAAGATTATGTGGATAAGCTTGATTCTGTAATAAACACTGCTTTAATGCAACATAAAAACTTGAAACAAGAAGATTAATATTTAAAATGTAAAAGAAATATCAATAAAATAAAACTGTATGTATGATAAGATATTTTTAAGTGAGAAATAATCTAGGTTAGGAATGGTCATGTTGAAAAGATTTAAAGTACTAGTTCTTGGAGATGTTAACTCTGGTAAGTCAACTCTTTTTCGTAGTCTTGCACAAATTGAACCAGATGTAAAAATAAAACCATCTATCAGGATGGATATATACGAAATAATTAAAAGTTTTGAAGGTGAAAAATATTTGATAGAACTTCAAGATATTCCAGGAAGAGAACTGGTGAAAACTGACAAATCAAAGGTTTACAAAATGACAGATGGCGCACTTGTTGTTTATGATATAAGCTCTCCAGATACCTTCAGGCATACATATTATTGGATCGAAGAATTAACAAGCTATAGCGGGAGAAAACATGTCCCCATTGTTTTGGTTGGAAATAAATCTGATTTGAGAGAGAAATCAGATAGAACATTGGATCCAATAGATGCTAAGCAGCTTATATTCAGATTGAATCGAACATCAATGCGAGATAATGTTGAACATTCGTATGAAGAAGTATCAGCAAAAGAGAAAAAAGGTCTTTACCGCCTTTTGGATGTTATCTTAAGATCTATGATTAAGTACGAACGGTCGAAGTAAAAAATAAGTGTTTTACAATGTTTCTTTTTGCTCATGAAGGTTATACAATATTATTTGCTGAAATAATTTCCTTAATATATTATTTTCTATGGGTTAAAAAGAGATCAAAGGAGAAAGAAGATAAATGGGGGATTAATTATTTTTCAATTATTGCAATCCTCTTTGGAGCTATGGGACCTGATCTTATAGACAAAATATTGATACAGCCTTTCACAGGTTTTGGTAGGCATATAGGTCACAGTCTTCTATTTAATTTGCTGATTTCAATTGCAGTTTTTCTTGTTTTCAGGAAAAGAAAAAGATTTTACCTAGGATTTATCTTAGGATGGCAGATGCACATTTTATTAGATGTTGGAGGATTTATACCTTGGTTCTATCCTTTCATTCAATATGATTTTCAACCTAGAATACAGACTTTCTGGGAAATGTTCCTTCAACCAGAGGTATATATTAACGAGATAATTGGTTTAGTATGTTTGACAGCTATTCTTTTACTGTATTTTAACAGAAAAGCTCAAATCAAAAATATCCTTTACAATGATTTGAAGAAAGATTTCTCTATAAGTAAGTTGAGAAAAAGATAAAGGGTGACAGGTTACAGTTTTTGAACCTAAAAATTGGAATAGATTCATTCTTAATCATTAATCAAACACAGTCAATAACACTGCTTCAGTATCTGTATTTATTCAATCCTTCAACGAATGAAATGGGATTCTTATCAGGATCAAATGTAGTTAAGATTTTTAATACTCCAGGTATAGTTTTTATTTCTGATACTTGGATTCCTCTTTTTTCTAGATATTCTTTAGCTGATTCAACATTTTTCACAGCGATATTTATTCTAGAATTTTCTCTTTCTAACTCTTCTTCTTTAACTAGATTCAAGCCAATAATAAAACCTTTCACTGGAGTATCAATCTCAAGCCATCCATCATCAAATCCTTTATCCCATCCTCTTTTAAGTCCTAAATCCTCAACCCAAAATTTTTCTGCTTTTTTCAAATTAGTAACATTAATTGATACAAGAATGTCTGCTGGTTGTTGATATTCTATTTGTTTATTCATCAATTAACATTGTATTTGTTATTTAAATAAATTTAGTTGACTTGCTCGATTGTATATGTTTATGGATCTTGATGGAACGAAACCGAAATACATCTCCACCTCAGATAGATTCAAGGGAATTTACCAACGCACGTTATGAAACTTGATTAAACTTTCCAGAGGATTTCTAACTGTCGTTTGAAGAGGTTTCACCCTTGGCTATATCCTTTCTTCAAATATGATTTTCAACCTAGAACTAAAACTTTCTGGGAAATGTTCCTTCAACCAGAGGTATACATCACTGAAGTTGCTGGAATAATATGTTTAATGGGTATTCTATTGTTGTATGTAAAAAGGAATGTTCAATTCAAATATTTACTTTTAAATGATTTGAAGAAAGATTTCTCTATAAGTAAGTTGAGAAAAATATAAAGATTGATAGTATTTCTATTCCTTATGGATGCGTATATTGAAAAAATAAGAGCTGATTCTCCAACACTTAACGAATTAACCTTCTTAAATCACGCTTCAACAGGTCCATTACATGGAAGAACATCAAAAGCTATGCAGGAATATTTAGATTTTTGGAAGAAGTTTGATTTCACAGAAGCAAAAAACAAAAAAGAAGAATCGCGCGCTCTTTTTGCTAAACTTACTAACGCTAAAAAAGAGGAAATAACTTTTACTTCTGATGTAACTCAAGGGACTAATATTGCCCTTAATGTTATGAATTATGATAAAAATAGCAACATAGTTTGTTATTGGAATGATTATGTGTCTCAAGTGTATAGCGCATTGTTTCTACAAAAAACGAAAGGTGTAGAATATAGAACTGTACAAGATAGAAATGGGAGTATACTTCCTGAAGATTTTGCAGAAAAAATCGATAATAACACAAAAATCGTCTTGATAAGCCATGTGCAATGGTTAAACGGGTTCAAAGTAGATGTGAAAGAAATAGCAAAAATTGCACATGAAAATGATGCAAAAATAGTTGTGGATACAATTCAATCAACTGGTGTTATGAAAAATGATGTGAGAGATTGGGACGTAGATTTTCTAACTAGTGGTACAGCAAAATGGTTACTAGGACCAAATCAGACAGGATTTTTCTTTATGAAAGAGGAATTGGTGGATGAATATTATCCGCCTTTCGCAGGTTATCAAGGAACAGATTATGGAAATATTGAGGCTCCTTATTGGGATGTTAAAAAATTAGAGTTTTTACCAACAATCGATAAATTCTCCATTTCTAACACCGGTAACATGATGTATCATGTAGCATATGCAGGAATGAAAATTATAGATGATTATGGAATAGAAAATGTTGAGAAGAGAATCTTAGATATAACTGATTATCTTATAGGAAAATTAGAAGAAATGCCAGATAAAACCTTTCTGACACCTCTAGAAAAGGATTTTAGATCAGGAATAATAAATGTAAAATTGAATAACAGTATCGAATTAGCTCAGAAACTATCAATTCGAAAAATTGTCGTTTCTAGTAGGTATGGTGGGTTAAGAATTAGTCCACATTTCTATAATTCCCAAGAAGATATTGATATACTGACAAAAGAAATGAAACTGTTACTTGACTAGAATTAATCTTTTATTATCTAATTTTGTAACGCCTTCTAGAAAGATATAAAAAGGTGTAATTAAAAATTCCAAAAACGCAGTTTATAATCTGGTGTAATAATGTTCAAGAAAAAGAAAGAAAAAGAACCGATAACTGAAAAAATTATCACTCCTTGGCACAATACCAAAATAAAAAAAGTTTATCAGAAACTGGGCACAAGCGACAAAGGACTTAATGAACAAGAAATAGTCAGTAGACTACTAACCTATGGCCCTAACAAGATTACAATAACTGATCGTTTCAAAATACTGAAAATGTTATATGCACAGTTTACTAGTTTTCTGGTTATTCTTCTTATTGTTGCAGGAGCAATAAGTTTAACGCTTGGAATACTTGACATAAGTGGACATGGAGGACAATCTGAGATTATTGATGCTATTGCAATTTTTACTATAGTTATAATAAATGCAATCATAGGCTTCGTACAAGATTACAGATCTAACCAGGCTTTAGAGAAACTAAAAGAATATTTCGAGCAAGATGTTCTTGTAGTGAGAGAAGGACAAGAACAAATTGTTCACGGAAGCGATCTAGTACCTGGAGATTATATCAAACTAGAGGTTGGAGATAAGATTCCAGCAGATTGCAGACTCGTAACTGTAAATAGTTTCAAAGTAGATGAAGCTCCACTTACAGGAGAATCTTCTTCAATAACTAAAAGTTTGGAGCTAGTTCCCGCAGAAGCAAGAATTCATGATAGAAAGAATATGATTTTCAGTGGAACCACTTGTGTTTATGGTAGAGGAGACGCAGTTGTCATTGGTACAGGAATGAACACTGAAATGGGGAGAATTGCTGAATTAACTCAAGTTAAAGACGAGTTGACACCACTTCAACAAGCACTAGATAAGTTAGGAAAAGTACTAGGTGTAATTATTCTAGTAGTATGTGCACTTGTAATGACTGTTGATGTCTTACTAGGAGAAAATGTTCTAGAAAGCTTTGAAACTGCAGTTGCTTTAGCCATTTCAGCTGTTCCTGAAGGATTACCTGCTGCAATTGTTATAACTCTAGCAATCGGAGTTTCAAAAATGGCTAAACAGAAAACTATAGTCTCACGTTTACCAGCCGTTGAAACATTAGGTTCAGTAGATTATATTTGCAGTGACAAAACTGGTACCCTTACACGCAATGAGATGACTGTTAAAGAAGTCTGGACTATGGATGGTAAAACAGCTGTTGGAGGATCAGGATATCTCCTTGATGGTGATTTCACACAGGAAGGTAAGAAGATAAATCCGAAAGATAGCCAAACATTGAATAAATTAATAGAAACTTCTTACCATTGTAATAATGCTGGTGTTCTACGTAATGGTGACAAAATTGACATTAAAGGTGACCCTACAGAAGCTGCTTTAATTGTTTTAGCTGAAAAAGCAGGATATACTAAAGAGATGTTAAAAGCGCAAGATCATGAGATTTTCTTCGATTCTGATAGGAAAAGAATGACAACCATACATCTAGACAATGGTAAGAAAATAGCTTACATGAAAGGAAGCCCTCCCGTTGTTATAATGCGTTGCAAAACAGTAATGGAAAATGGGAAAACAACAAAGATTACAAAAGAATTAGATCAAAAAATTATGAGTGCTAACCTCGAAATGTCAGAAAGAGCTCTAAGAGTTCTAGCAATAGCATATAGAGAAATACCAGAGAATTATGATAAAGAAAATGTTGACGAAATAGAGGATAACATGATTTTCCTAGGATTAACAGGAATGATTGATCCTGCAAGACCAGAAGTTAAAGACGCTATAATAGAGTGTGAAAGAGCTGGGATAACAACAGTCATGATAACAGGAGATCAAGAAGCAACAGCTATGGCAGTAGCATCCGAAATAGGAATTACAAAAAGTAAGCAAGATATCGTTATAAGTGGTGAAGATTTCGCTTTAATGACTGATGAAGAACTTATTGAGAAAATAGACAAAATAAAGGTCTATAGTAGAATGAGTCCTAAAGATAAATTCAGAGTAGTAGAGATATTACAAAAGAAAGATCACATTGTAGCAGTTACAGGTGACGGTGTCAATGATGCTCCAGCCCTTAAGAAAGCAGATATCGGTGTGGCGATGGGAATCACAGGAACAGATGTTAGCAAGGAAGTTGCTGACATGGTTATTACAGATGATGCTTTCAGCACTATTGTTACAGCTGTTGAACAAGGTCGTAATATCTTCGAGAACATGAAAAAATTCATCCGTTATCTACTAAGTTGCAATTTTGACGAGATTTTTGCTGTTCTAATTATTTATGCTGCTTTCCGTCATTTACCTTTCTTACCTTTACAAATTCTCTTCCTCAACTTGTTAACTGACGCTCTTCCAGCTTTATCCTTATCCTTTGATCCTTATGATCCAGAATTAATGAAGAGACCACCGAGAGGTAAAAAATCTTCCTTTGTTCGTGATATGTACCTATTTGCTGTGGTAGCTGGTCTTGTCGCTTTAATTGCTTCAGTATGCATTTGGATAATTGGATATTTAGAAATTGGACCCAATTTACAAATCTTCCACGATTGGGCTATAGCTCAAGGAATAAATCCAACAGATACTCCTGAATTGTATAAGGAATATATAATACATGCAAGCGTTTCTTATGCGCAGACTCTAGCTTTTGTAACAACGCTTTCGTTTGAATTATGGTTCGTATTTATAGCACGGAATGATAATGATACGCCCTTACTTAAATCTAGACCCTTTAAAAACAAATACTTGATTGGTGCTGTAGTACTATCTTGGATATTACTATTAAGCGCTGTCTATATACCAGCATTCCAAGCAGTATTTACGGGTTTCAAACCTGCAGATTCAATCAGTTATGTAGTGAATGGTGAAACGCTTCATCATGCTGTATCTTTTGGTTATTTTGCATTGAGGGTTGTAGATTGGGCAATCATACTAAGTTTCACTATAGGTCTTTGTATCTTAATTGAATTAGTAAGATATGGTTTCAGAACTGAATGGTTTAAGAAACAAGCAGCAAAAATGAGCCGTTCTTAAACACTCCCTTTTTTTTCTTTTTATATTTTGAATTCCTTTTAATTATTTTTCCACTACTGTAGATTACCAATCTCTCTCTCTATTGTTTATAATAATCTTTTCTGTTTTAGAAATAATATTTTGTGTTAAATAATTCAACTAACTTGTTTAATATAGGTTTAAATAAAGTGTTGACACATAGATTTTAATTAAAGAAGAGAAAATTATAATAGCATTATTAGATAAGAAGAGGTTATAAACTTTTAAATGCAATAATCTGGAAGTAAGAACATGAGAAAAGTGATTGAAGTAGAAGATGTCTCAAAAATATATATTCGTAAAAAACGTAAAGGATTGTTCAAAAAGGAGAAAATCCCTATAAATGCTTGTAAGAATATCTCTTTTTATGTTGAAGAGGGGGAGATATTTGGTTTGTTAGGACCGAATGGAGCAGGAAAAACAACTCTTATCAAAATTTTGACAACCTTATTATTGCCAACGTCTGGAAGAGCTAAAGTTTTAGGTTATGATGTTGAGAAAGATGCTAATAAGGTAAGACATTTCATTAATGCGATGTTAATGGGAGAGAGATCAATTTACTGGAAACTAACAGGAAAACAGAATTTGGAATATTTCGCTTCACTTTATCATATACCCTCTAAAGAAGCTAAAAGCAGAATAGAAGGTCTTGTCAGTAAGCTTGATTTGGAAGAGTTTTTGGGAAGGAAAGTCGAAACTTATTCTTCTGGACAAAAATTCAAGCTAGCTTTTGCTAAATCTCTTATTAATAATCCACCTCTAATTTTTCTAGACGAACCCACAGCCACTCTTGATCCCCGAGCTGCAAGAGAAGTACGACAGATAATCAAAGAGTTAAATGAAAACGGGACGACAATATTCTTAACTACACATAATATGAATGAAGCTGATGAGCTTTCTCATCGTGTAGCTATTCTAGATTTCGGAGAAATTATAGATTTAAGCACTCCTGATGCGTTGAAAGAAAAGGTAAGTAAAAATGCAAGTATACGTATCGAAATACCTTCTTCAGTGAATATTAATCTATCTTGGGATAAAGAATTGAAGGATCTACCTTTTATTCATGAATTAGCTTATGATCAGAAAATAAGTGGAAATAACGATAATGGAAATGGAAGTAGAGCTGTCGTAAAATTAGTTTGTGAAAAAAATATTAATCTTACAGAACTAGTAAACATCTTTGAAAATCATGATATTCCTGTTTACAGCATAAATTCCGAATTGCCTAGTCTAGAAGACGTTTTTATGAAAGAAACAGGTAGATTACTTTCAGAAGACACTTCAAAGAAGTGAGAATTTTGAACACAGATATATCTAACACTAAGGAGTTTACACAAAAACTGACAATCAAACATCACTTTATAGCTGCGAAGGGTGTTTTTACTCAGCAATGGATAACAGCTAAATCATATCTTGCAAATACAGTAATTTTCATTTTTATTCCTTTCATACTTGCTCTCTTGCCAATTCTAATGTTTAATGCTCTGGATGTAGATGATGCAACAATCTCCAACAATTTCTTTGGAGGTGGAAATGTTCAATATTTGAACGGTTACATCGTCATAGGTGTTAATTTATGGATGTTAATACTTGCAGTACTCTGGGATTTCAGCACGTACTTGAGAGATGAGCAATATGCAGGAACACTAGAATCATTACTAATGAGTCCAGCAAGAAGGTATGCCATATTAGCAGGAAGAGCAGCTTTTTCTATTTTATTTAACTTAACTGTAATCTTTCTATCAACAATATTATCATTACTAATACTAGATCGAGGTTTCCTATTTTCACAACAGTTTTTCCATCTGCTTGCAGTTGTAGGTATCGTTCTAATTGGGTGTATACCAATGATGGGTATGTCCTACACGATCGGTGCTTTAGTTTTACGTTTCAAAGAAGTATACTCATTTATTAATTCGTTACAGTGGCTATTTGGGGTAATAATGGGAATTTATGCTCCCTTTACAACTCTACCTTTAGCTTTAAAGATTATGGGGTATTTGTTTCCAGGGACCTGGAGTGTAAGTGACATTCGTGCCATAACTATGGGATCTCCCCCAATGTTGACGACTCTTGGATTTGAAAGTCTAAACCTTCCTATTTTGTGGGATACGATAATAGTTATAGCTTTTGGAGTGTTTTGGGCTGTATTTGGCTATATGATATTCAACAAAGTTGAATTGAGAATTAAAAGAAAAGACGGATTAAGTAAATATTAGGTGAATTACATGGCAATTGTTAAGAAAAACCCAATTATTGCTCCTTTCAAAACCTTGTGGAATCAGATTAAGTTCGCTTTTACAATTCAGATAGCATATCCTATGGATTTCTTTGGTCAAATTTTCACAGCGCTTTTTGTTGGTATGTGGTTCATATTTTTTGCAATAGCTGTTTCAGGTGAAGGATCAAATGGTAATGTTGAATATATCGGAATAGGAGTATGGGGAATTGTAGCCTTTTTTTTCTATAGTTCAGCTATGTGGTCAGTTGGAAGATATATTAGACGAGAACAACTGACTGGGACATTAGAATCAGTTTGGATGACAGCTACAAATAAAATCTGGGTAATTATTTGTAACGGCATAGGAGGTTTTCTTATCCTTGCTGCTATAAATACACTAATCGTTCTTGGATTTGCAATGTTTGTTCCTGTTCCCCTCGATAATTTTGGGTTAGGGATGTTGGTATTCTTTTTAGAATTGATCCAATCTATAGGTTTTGGGTTGTTGTATGCTGCTTTAGTAATGAAAATCAAAAATGCTAATGCTATAAATAATCTTGTTAATTTTTCACTCTTGGTTCTTTCTGCAGTATTTTTCCCATTTGCGATATTTCCTCAATGGATGCTCTGGATAAGTAGATTAGTGCCTTTCAGTTGGATAGTTGATGCTGCTAGAAGCTCCTTGAGTGGTACACCTACAGAACTTATTACAACAGGAGTTTTTGGGTTATCTCCGTTGATGACAGAAATACTGATTATTATAGGAATAAACATTATTTTACTAGTAGTAGGAACACTACTGTTTATTAGGGCTACAAGAAAAGCAAGAATAGATGGTTCACTATCTCAGTACTAGAATGATCTGTTTTTCTAAACTCCTAATAAACTATAAATCGAATTGATTAAATCTGTAAAAGCTTTTTCCACATTCTCCCCTGTTTTTGCTGATGTCTCAATGTAAGATATTTTGAATCCTCCCCATTGAGATAATGTCATAGCATAAGCTTCTGCTGCCATTTTAGTAATTTGAATTTCCGGTGGTGAAGATTCCCTCAGATCAGATTTGTTTCCAATAATAACCATGGGTACTAGCTTATTATCATTATATTTTATGAGTTCATTTATCCAGTAATCTATATTTGAAAAAGAGTTAGGTCGGGTAATGTCAAAGGCAACTATTGCTCCATAGCAACCCATGTAATATGCCCCTCGAACATCGGAAAAACGTGGTTGACCAGCAAGATCCCAGATCTGAAGTTTAACTGGGTAACCTTCAAAATCTAACTCTTTAATGCTGAAATCGGCACCAATCGTCATGATGTAATTCTCCCTAAAACTCTTTCCCATAAATGTTCTCCTTAAGCTTGTTTTGCCAACGGCACCATCACCTATAAGAACAATTTTAAAAGTTTGATTGGTACTGAGAGTCATTTAATGATTAGATAAAGCACTGTTTATATATATTGTTGTTGGTAAACAAAATTATTTTTGCTTAAGACCAACATTTAAAACCCATTCTAACTTTGATAATATAGTGGTCAGTGTGCGAATTGGAGACACAATCGAGCTTTTTGTTCTTAAAAACCATGAAAACAAAGAATTCAATCTTTCATACTTACCACGAAAACTTGATGAAATAAACGATTTTATCAGAAAAGAGAGAAAGAAGAGAAGGGAGATTTAATTATTGATAAAGAGATGAATTATTATGTTAAAAGAAGGAGATTTTGCACCAGATTTTTGTTTAACAAATCAAGAGGGAAAAGATGTATGTCTTAAAGATTTTAAGGGACAATGGGTTGTATTATATTTTTATCCGAGAGATAACACTCCAGGCTGTACTCTAGAAGCTAAAGGCTTTACAAAGAACATTGATAAATTTATAGAGAAGGATGCTGTTGTTATTGGAGTAAGCAAGGATTCTATCAATAGTCATGTTAAATTTATTTCTAAACACAAGCTAAAAATATCCTTACTTAGCGATCCAGAACACAAGATAATGGAGAAGTATGATTCTTGGATAAAAAAGAAGCTTTACGGTAAAGAATATTTTGGTACTCAAAGGAACACATTCTTGATCAATCCTGAAGCTAAAATCCATAAAATCTGGAAAAAAGTGAAAGTAAGAGGTCATGTCGACGAAGTTATGTTGACCTTGAATTAAAAAAAGAAGGAGATAGAAAAATGGAACTAAAAGACGCAATTAACAAACGAAGAGCTTTAAGAGCGTTTGAACCCATTGAAATAACTGATAAAATGATTAAAGAAGTAGCAGCAACAGCTGTAAGAGCTGCTTCTTGTGCAAATAAGCAACCATGGAGATTTGTCTTTGTAAAAGGCAAAGAAGCTTTGTCTAAATTACATGAAACTTTAGTTAGCGGGAATTATTGGGCAAAAGATGCGTCAATGTTAATAGCCGTTTCAAGCAAAAAGGAACTTGATTGCGTTGTTGGTAATAGAGAATATTATTTGTTCGATACTGGAATGGCAACTGCTCAGCTGATGTTAGCAATTGTCGAAAAAGGTTTAGTCGCTCATGCTATGGCAGGTTTCAACTCAGAACTAGCAAAAAAAGCTTTAAAAATACCAGAAGACATGAATTTAATTTCTCTTATTGCTGTAGGTAAACATAGTGAAGATTTCTCAAAACTAAGTGAAAAACATCAAGAAACAGAGAAGATTCGATCAACAAGAAAACCATTCGAAGAATACGCTTATGTTGATGAATTCAAGAGATAAAACCTTCTTCCTATATTGTAGTAAAATTTCTTAATTAATCTTAGTTTTCTTTTTGGTTTATTTGACACTTTTTTGTCGCTAGTAGAATAAGAATCTTTATTTAATTAAATGTCAAGAATATTAGATAGTAATTCTTAAAGGGGATTCAAATATGAAAAAGAAAATTATAGGTTTACTAACAATATTACTAATGGCAGGTGCTCTTCCTGTTATTGCAGACGATGGACCTACAGGCACTCTAACATGGCACAGCAGTATTGTACCAGATGTGAGAATCGCTTGGAGAGTAACTTCGTTTGGACTGGGAGATCACTATAAAATTGGATATGAAGAAATCGAAAGTGGAGACACAATAGGCTTCTATATCGACGAAATTCCTGAAACTAACGCAACTTTAGTTTATGGAGAAGGAGGTCCAAGTTTTCTTAATTTGGATGTTAATGGATGGGGCGTTTCATTTGAAGATGTGAATGAGCTTCTTGGACCATTGATTCAAAGTCTTCTTGGTCCTACAAGCTGGGTACTTGAAGATGCGACTGTTCTTGATATAATTGGAATGCTACACATGAATGAAAATAGAACAGAAGTTCTGGACTTAAATATATATGAAGATAGCCCAGAAGTAGGTTATGTAACTGCTGATATAACATATAACTTGACAGTCTGGGACGATTTCTACATGATTGAAGAAGAGAAACATGTTCGAACAATCATAACTTACAATGTTGAAACATCAATAGCTAAAAGTGCTTCATTCGAAATTATTGGAGAAGTTCAATTCAATCTTGAATTAGATATCTTCGAATCAACAATTGATGATGCAGGTGTTGTTATAAATAATGTTCTTGCATGGCATTCATCTTTAACACCTAATACCTATGTAGGATGGAGCTTCACTTCAATGGATCTTTTATACGATGATTATCTTAAATTGGGAACAGACCTCTATGTAGGCGTAGGTAGTGAAATTGGCTTCCTAATAGTTGATTCAATTCCAACAGATCCTAAAGTAGTTTACGGGGAAGGAGAACCAAGTTTCTTGAATTTAAAAGTTCATCAAGAAACTGTAAGTTTCTATGATCTTGAAAGTCCTGTTGGTTTGGTCTTATCAGCTGTTATTAACCCACTAAGTTTAACTTTGTATAATGGGACTATTCTTGATATGGTCGATGTTCACGAAATACGTGAAATGAAAGGTAGCGAAATGGAAATCACGTCCTTCTTTATTGCTGGAGTGTATGGTTATCTAGGAATTCACTTTGAATGGCAAGAATGGGATGAATACGCATCGACAGAAGTAGAAAAGTCAATGGATGTAACATATACAATTAATATGAACACTGGTATAGCCAAAGAAGTATATGTCAATGTCTTAGATATGGGTGAGTTTACTCTTTGCACAGACATCTGGACTTCAGATATCGATGACACTGGTGTTTCAATCTCCAATACAATAGACTTTCATTCAGCATTTGATTCTTCAACTATTCTTTCATGGGAAGTTACAGATTTAACTTTTGATGATCCATCAAGTTACATGGAAATAGGAGAACAAAATATAACTGTTGGTGGAATATTCAAGTTCAAATTCGTTGATGTCATACCTACAGAAGTAATGGAAATCTATGGAAGAAGTCGTGGTTTTGGTTTTGTTAGCCTATACTACAATAATGTCTTACAACCATGGGATGATATGGAAGGTCCTGGAAATAGTTTATTCGGCTATTTAATCAACGCTTTAGCAATTGATATGTACAATGGAACGACACTTGATATTTATGACATACTTGAGCTTAGAGTCATTATGGAGAAAGATATTGAATCCTATACTATTTCAGATGATGGAGATTACGTAATACTCGATTTGCATATGGTTTATTACGATTATGATTATTATTACGATGTTACATACGAAACAATCATGGACGCAACTTTTAAAATCAATAGGAACACAGGAATAACTCTAGAATTCGAATTAAATATGCCTGAATTTGCATATATGAAATGGGTACTAAACGCAGAAGAAAGTAGTTTTGATGATGCAGGTGTTATTAATACAGATTTCACTGAAAATACTGAGACTGATAATACTGTATCCCTCCCTGGTTTGACTATTCTTCTTTCAGCCTTTGGCGTAGCTTCAGCAGTATTTATCAAAAAGAGGAGATAATCCTCTTCTTTATTTTTTTTCTATTCTTTCAATAGCTTCCTTCAGAGTTTCTAATTTCTGTAAAAGAATTAAGATTAAACTTGAAAAGAGTTGTTTTCATTTAGATTTATATTATTACTCATGAAAACGATTGTTTTATGACAAACTTACAAATTTTTATCTGGTTTAGATTTCTGCACAATTCATAATTTAAAAAAAAGAAAAATGAAACAAAACTATCGCCTTCTTAATCTAATATTAGTAGAAAGCAAAATTATAGATATAGTTGCTAAAACCCCTACAATTCCTGTAAATGTCCAGAATTTAATATCGAAATTTTTAATAAATCCTAGTTTTACATCTATGGAAACACAATTGGAAACAGTGCTATTAGCTAAACTATTACCCCCTATTATTGCATAAAAATACTCATCTTCTGCAAATACATATTCGCCAAAATATGTTGTTGTAACTTCAGCAATAGGATCTAGAGTATAAGCTGAATAACTGGTTATCATTTTCGTATCCCGAAGAACATAGTATTTATCAACAAATCCAGAACCATTCCAATTTAATATAACTTCTCCTTTTACATAAGATACATCGTTAAGAATGGGTTTTAATGGTGCAACAATACAATTAGTATGAAAAATATCTAAATGTGTATCACTTTCATTATGATATAAATAATCCTGCCAAACTAAATTTATTCTACCTTTGGTATCAGTTGATAAAGTCGGTGTTAATGTAAGAGTGTTATTTACTGCTAATACCATATGTGTGTTTGTTGAGTTTAATTGAAGGTAAAAAATACAGTCAAATATATCTATTCGCATGTTAAAAAAGTACAATTTAGCTGGAAAAGCAATATGAACATTAGATTGAATATCAACGGATAGAGCTGGTCTTGAATAAATGGCAGAGTCATACACTTTAATGATATGATTATCAAGAGTTGGATGAACAAATTCAACTATAGCGATGTTAATTATGTCTTCATTAGAAGGAGAAATTTCAGGATCCTGTTTAAGCCAATCTGAATCTAATTTAGTATAACTTAAACTATAATGAAATTGAGGGGGGAGCATACCATGCAAACCATAATTCACATCTACACTATAATAAGCTAAATGAACATCATCGTCAATATCTATTGTAATAATAGGTAAGTAATTATGATAACCATGAGTTTCTAAAGTAGTTGGTGCTATTTGTGATGTAGAAGTTTTTGTTATTATTTTAAGATCAGACCAAGATAAATCATTAATATCTCTATATTTATGAACTATTTTTTGTTGAATATCATCATCAGGAATACCAAAATCAGTAGAATCGGCCCAAACTACATGTATATCTCTTTGACTATCAACAGCAATAAATGGTTCAACAGAGTCTCCAGTGCTTTCTGTTGATAACACCTCTGTTAATAACCATAAATCAGAGCTTTTAGCTCGTACCTTAAAGAATATGTCCAAGTCCATACCACAGCTGGAATAATCTGTAGAATCTTTCCAGACGATGTAAACTACTCCAACAGTATCCACAGCGATAGAAGGATTGTAAGAATCATGTGTGCTCTCTGTGGAAACTTGTTCCATATTTATCCAAACACCAATATTTTCATCTTTATATGAGAAATAAATATCTATGTCATCAGCTGCTACTGGATTTGGAGTTTTTTCTGCCCAAACAACATTAATTCTATCATCTTGATCTATTGCTATTTCAGGAGTGAAAGAATCTAATGTGCTATCAACAGATACTACTTCTACAATTGACCAATCTCCTGTTTCTCTGTTCAAATATTTGTAAAAAATGTCTGAATCCCATCCAGAATCAGTATAATTAGTATAGTCTGCCCAAACAACGTGTACATTTCCTTCACTGTCTACAGCTTGGGATGGATGCGTCGTCTCATTAATGCTTTCAGTAGATACCAAAGAAGTTTGAGTCCAGTTATATGTAGGTGGTTCAGTAATAAGAATTGGATTAGTAAATTCTTCACTTGTTTGTACCACCGCAAAAACTGAATAATTTCTAAACACTCCTACTAATGAAAGAATAAGAATACTCAATAGTATTCCATACAATAAATTCTTAATTCTCGTAAAAATCACAATTAGACCTCTATTTCAATTGAATTTTATAGTTATGACTTAGAACTGTATGTAACAATGAAATAAAAGCTTTACTGGTAAATATTCCATTTCTTTATTCTATTGTGTTTAAATCAAAGAAAAAAGGATGTTTAAATCCCTCTTGGGTTGACTATTCTTCTCTCAACCTTTGGCGCAGCTTCAGATGTTTTTCTTTTGAGAAAAATTTAATAATTAATAATACTTAGTGTACTAGATGAATAAACTTCTAAGATACCTTACAGAAATTTATCTTATCATCTCAGTCATTCTTTCTATCCCTTTGTCACTACCTCATGCAACTGTTTCTGAACATACAATATATACTCGTATGACAGAAATAGTTCTTCCCCCCGAAATAACTTATAGAGAAACTTATCCTAATTGGACTTTCTTTGAGTTCGAATGTAGTAGTGAGATTATCAATCCATCTGGTAGAACGTTGTATATTCTCACCCCAAACACTTGTCTTGTTTATATATTTGGAAATCTCTCATTTGAGAATGAACAATATGTTGGTCAGTTAGGGGGACCTAATGCTCTTATGCCTCTTTTTACCAACCACACAATTAATCCTGGAATTACTGAAGGAACGCTATGGTTTACCCTCGACGTGAATGATACTTTAGAGGCTCTTCCTGACGGTAACTACACCGTTTGGATGCATCTTGATGACTATGAAGAACAACACAATTACCATCATTTTATCTCAGAAATTGCTGTTAATGGTTCTGATATTCTAATAACTCATAATGGTGCTAATACAACCTTTACTTTTCCTGAGGAAACTACTCCAACATCTACTTTGCCTTATTCCACTTTAGTTACTCTATTGATTGGATTAATGGTTATTATTCCTATCAAAAAACGCGAAGGATTGAATTATTTTTCAAAACAATAACTGCTCTCTTACTAGCTCTAACAAATAGGATGGTCTTACATCACAATTGGATGAAAGAAGGACATTGGAGGAAAGGTGATACTGAAGCAGACTTCATACCTTTACAAGGAAGGAAAATATGCATACCTTGTGAAAGATTAATTGCATCATTCTCAATTGCTTTTCTCGTCATCTCACGAATTACTGATTCTTGAAAACTGTCCAGATGGCTGGGTACATACATTATTTAGAAAAACAGTTAAGTCTCTTATAATTGTTGCGAAAAAAAGAGCAGCTAAACTTCCTTCACTGTGAAAAATTCAACTTTTCGAATATTTAACATCCCTAACATCGATAGCTGCTGCATAGCAGTGACAAAATCTACAAAACTCATATTTTCTTCTGCTTTCTCAAAGATATCTAGAAGCGTTTTATGTTGATTTCCGATACAATAAGTGATTAGTTTTTCATATATGCTAAAGTCTTTACTACCCATTCCTTCACTAATTTTATTCCACTGTCTTCGAAAAATAGCAAAAGATTTGAGTGATGATTTAGGAAAGGAGCTTTTCGCGTGCAGAATATAATCAATTTCAATTATAGTATCCCCTGATGTGAGAGAAGGTAGCTTAGGATCTAAATAAGTAATCAGAAAAGCTAACATCTCATTGTCGAGAAGTACAATCGCTTCTAGAATTGAAGCTATCTGTTTAAACCATTCTGTTGCAATGTCGACATCTACACTTTTTGCAACAACTGCTTTAATCTCAATGAATTTCAACTCAGAAAGGATGTTTATTTCTCTTCCATCCCCTTTCTTTTTTAAGCTAAAATCACACTGTCTAAGCTTATCTTTAATATAAATACCCTTCAAATTCTTTCTTCTAAAATCCTTCATTGGAGTAATTTCACACTTTTGAAAACCAACTTTCTTGGGTGATGGAATGTTTAGAGAATTAATTTGTTTAGAACTGAGATCATCACCGACATCTACAGGAACTTGAGATCTCACAGTTAAGCTTCTATCAACATAGATGATATTTGCAGTGATTAGCTCGTTTCGACATTGGTGAACATCAACATATTCAATATACCCTTTATCATCAACATTCTTGTGTAATGCAGGAAGGATATAGAGAACCCTTGTTTTTCTGCAAAGATTGCACTCGTACTCAATTTTTTTTCTTTTCTGTTGAAGACTCAAGTTGAACCCCTTGAAGCAGTCTATATTTCTATTTTATGATTACCTTAATATCTTTTTCTCTATTTCGACCAACAAAAAAATTTATTAGTAACAACATACAATTAAGAATGTGTACCCGTCTGCATCATGGTTGAATGTATTCTATGCTTTTGTCTTTGGGCTACCTATATATCTATGCAACACTGCAGCACATCTTTTGGGTGGAGGGAAAACACCAGTAGACTTAGGGAAAACTCTCAAAGATGGTAGAAGGTTATTTGGAGATAATAAAACTTGGAAAGGCATTATTTGGGGAATAGTAGTTGGTACATTAACTGGAGTAATTCTTTGGTATCTGATGGATGAAAAAAAAGGTATTTTCGTCAATTTTCCTTGGTATATAGGCTTTTTTATGAGTCTTGGTGATCATACTGCTGATTTGATGGGTGCATTTATTAAACGAAGACTAGATATCAAGCCAGGAGGACCTTTAATTCTCTATGATCAAGGATCGTGGATGGTAATAGGGTTGCTATTTGCTTGGCCTTTCATTTTACCTACGCCTTGGTTCTTTTTCATAATTTTAATTACGTTAACTCCTCTAGTTCATTTTATATCAAATATACTTGGTTATTGGTTAAAATTAAAGAAGGTGTGGTATTAATGAAAAAAGAACTAATTCGAAATCTTTTTATGATATTATGTATAGTAAATTTGTTAATTATAGCGTGAAATGTGTATGAATCCAGAAACTGACATTAATTTATTGCAAGAAGCATTTGATATCCTATTCCAAGAAAGCTTGGATATGATACTCTTTATCAATAAGGATTATCAAATTTATGAAGCCAATATTCTTGCTTGTCGTTATCTGGGTTTAACATTAAAAAATATGCGAAAGAAGAAATTCACGAATTTCTTAGAGATGCCAAAAACTTTCAAAGGTTTCTGCGATGATGTTATAGCTAATGGGAAAGAAATAGAGCGTTTTAATATAAAAACAACAGAGAAAATACTCATACCATTTGATATCTCTGCAACATTAATCAAAGTTGAAGAAGAAGTTCTGTTTGTTCTAATTTGTAGAGATGTTCTCCAGATTGTAGATTCAGAAAGCAGAGGTCAGTTGTTAAACTCTCTTCTACGACACGACTTGTTAAATAAAATGCATACCGAGATAGGATACCTTGATATGATTAAACGTTTGTATGAGATGGATAAATTAGATGCTACTACCTTTAATCAAATACATCAAAGAATGAGAGATGTAACTGTCAAAAGTATTTATTTAATCCAAAATGCGAAAATATTAGGGATTATGGATACTTCTAAGCCACTAGTCAACCAAAAAATAGCTGATATAATGAATCATGCCATACGATATATTCAAAACTTCTTTTCATCAAGTCTCTCTATTGAAATAAATAAAATGAGTAACTATATTGTAGCAGGAGATGAATTTACATATCGAGTATTTGTCAATTTAATGATAAAAATGTTAGAATATAGAACAGAGAATACAACAAAGCCTATAGTAGTTGAAATCAATATTCACGCTCCAACAATGGAAGAAGCAAGAATAGTTCTTCACATAGAAGGTGTTCAGCTAAGTCTTGAAGAGAAAAGAGAAATTACCTCTTCACATGAAACAGAAAATAAAAAGATAGACATTATCGTCATTGATAGTCTTCTCGATAAATATCGAATGAGATTAAAACTTCAAGATATCAAACGGGCTGGAAAAATAACTGGTATAAGAATGATTTTCAAGGTACCAATTGTTGAATGGGAAGTATGAAATACCCCTACAAAAGGGGAGATACTTCTGTTCTGTTCTGTTCTGTTAAAAGAAAAAACATCAAAAATTCTATTTTACCGAACATAAAGATTTTAGAAATTGTTTGAAACTTGTAATTTTTAATAAAGCATTTTGAACTGAAATTTGGACAGAATGCGTTTATATCCAAAAATAATTTTTGGACACATCCAAAAATTTTATAATAACCATGGTTCCCATGATGTTGAAGTGGATGCAACTGACACGAACGCTCTGTGATGCCAATAAAGATGTCATTTTAAAAATAAAGCGAATTATTGCAGGTTTTAGGGCACGTAATTACTTATCTGATCTCGGAATTATTGAAGATGAAAAAATCAAGATCCTAAAAAATGATGAGGGTCCTGTGATAGTAGAGATCAAAGGAACCAGAGTTGCAATTGGTAGAGGATTAGCTGCAAAAATTGAGGTTATATCTGAAAACTAAAATTTAAAGCAATCCAAACGTGGTGTTTTTCAATGCACGGAAAGAGAAGATTTTCAGGAAGAGGACGTAAGTTTCACCATAGAACTAGATTCGATCCTACTAAGATTGATCATGGGATAGAGCATCGTATTGCTTTTTTAGGTAATCCTAATGTGGGAAAATCCTCTCTTTTCAATGGATTAACAGGGAGTCATCAACACATCGGAAACTGGCCAGGTAAGACTATTGAGAAAAAAGAGGGACATTTTATTCTTTCAGATGAGTATTTTTCATTAACTGATTTACCAGGAACTTATTCTCTAACAGCTCGTTCTGAAGAAGAACTGATTACAAGGCAGTTTGTTATTGAAGAAAAACCTGATTTAGTTTGTGTCATTGTTGATGCTTCTAGATTAGAAAGAACATTATTTATAGCCTTACAAACAATGGAATTGACCTCAAATGTAGCTTTAGTTGTAAATATGATGGATATTGCAGATAAAGAAGGAATCACTATAGATAGAATCAAATTGCAAGAGCAGTTAGGTATTCCTGTTGTATTAGTTAGTGCTTTTGATGATATGTCATACATATCACTTAAAAAATTCTTATATGACACATTGCACACAGAAAAATACCATTTTACTCCTGCGAAAGTAGTTTATCCGAGAAAAATTGAATTAATGCTTCAAAGTATACGAAAACAAATTGATGATCGAAATGTTCTGATAAACTACCCCACCGAGTGGTTAGCGTTTAAGGTACTTGAAGGAGACGAAAGTATACTAACAGAACTAGAAAAAGAATATGATCTTTCTAATGTTAGAAAAAAGATTGAACACTTTAAAGAGACAGAGGATTACATTCCTTCATCTGAGATATCTAAAAGAAAATATCGTGCTATTCAACAAATTCTTTCTAAATCAGTTTATGGTCTAAGCGAATTTCAGGAAAAGAAAAGCGACAAAGTAGACAAAATAGTCCTACATAGATTTTGGGGTTTTCCAATCCTTATAATAATTTACGCTATTTTCTTCTTAATAACTTTCTATTTGTCAAGTCCGATACTTGAAGGGATGGACTGGTTGGTTAGTAAATTTGCAAATTGGATATCGTCATTATTACTCAATGTTAATTCTCCAGCAATTCTGAATAGTTTAATAGTTGATGGTGTTATAGCAGGAATAGGTGCAGTTCTACTCTTTCTCCCTATAATCGCGATTTTTTATACTTTAGTTGCCATTTTAGAAGATTCAGGATATTTAGCAAGGTCTGCATATTTAATGGATAAAGTAATGGGAAAATTTGGTCTACAAGGAACTGCATTCTTAAGTCTGATAATGGGTTTTGGGTGTAACGTGGCGGGAATTATGGCTACGCGAACAATCAAGAATGAAAGTGATCGCAAAATTATGATACTAGCGAATTCATTTATTCCTTGTGCAGCAAGATTAGGAGTGCTTGCTTTTATAACAGGTATTTTCTTTAAACCTTGGTTAGCTGCTATTATCTTATTGCTTCTCTACGGTTTAAGCATATTTTTTGTCTTGATAACAGCTTTTCTTGCATCCTTTTTCAGGAAAAATGAAGAAAAGCTACCCTTGATTCTTGAACTACCTGAGTATCGTAGACCAAGATTCAGAAATATTGGTTATCTTACTTGGGAAAGAACCAGAATTTTTCTGATAAAAGCTGGAACGATGATTTTTATCGCATCAATCCTTATCTGGATAGTTAGCAATATACCATTTAATGTCGTCCCAGAAAAAACTATTATTGGGTATGTAGGAAGGGGTTTAGCATATGTTACTTATCCCATGATGGGTTTAGATTGGAAAATGATTGTTCCTTTAGCTTTCGGGATAGGTGCAAAAGAAGTTATAATATCTGCTCTAGGTATTCTTTATTCTTCAGGAGGTACCATTGTTTCAGCTCTTTTAGCTGCTTGGACCATTCCTCAAGTTATATCTTTCTTGATATTTCAAATGACTTATGCTCCTTGTTTTGCAACAATAGCTACAATGAAATCAGAATCAAGAAGTTGGAAACTTACAGCTTTAGGCTTTTTCTATCCACTAATATTAACCACAATAATAACGACTATTGTTTATCATCTGTTAGTACTTGTTATGGGGTAATAATATGAAAATTAAATTGCAAATGATTCGAAGATGGTTCATAAGGATTTTCGTCTCAAGAGGATCTTGCAAAAGCAGTTGTAGTGACTGTTCTAGTTGCCCATGGCTAGATAATGAGAAATATTCTTTCACTATAAAACGAAAGGAAAACACGTTTAAAAAGTAGTACAATAAAGAGATAACAAAGTATATATTTCAAAATCTTCTCCATCCTTTAATGAATCGATTTAAAGAATACTTCCAGAATTCTAAAGCAGGAAAGATATTTGTTATTTCGGTTTTTACGTTTAGTTTGATTATTACACCAATATTTTCTGTAATTATTAATTTCAATCTGATGATTTCACACAACGTAATAGGAGTTTATCATATTAATTTAGATGTTAACTATCAATTAAGACTAGTTTTTTCAATTCTCTTATCGATTGCATGTTTGTTTCTGTCAATATTTCTATTTATTACATTAAAAGAAAGAATTGTCTTTTTAGCAGTGCTACCTTGCTTTCAGTCGATTATTTTTTATTTTATTGCTCAATATTTTTCTAAAGGAATATTAACTTTCGATGATGTAGATAATTTAATCAACTTATCACTAACTATGATTTATGTTAGTTTAGCTCTCTTTTCCGCGATTATGCTGTGGTTAATTTATGCGAAAACAAAAAGAGATATTTTGTTATATAAAAAACAATAGTCAATACTCAAAATTATATTATCTTTAAAAAAAGAAGTCGTAGCAAAATGCTTAATTATAACTCATTAAAAATACTTTTACATTAAAAAAACTTGTATAAATTGAGATAATTATCGTTTCTTAATTTGTACAGACAAAGTGATATTAGAGGTTGGTAATAATGGATATAAAAAACCTGTTTCCTGAACTAGAAGAGATTAAAAATATTGATTTGCAAAAAAAAGTTGCTAAATCTCTTGAGAAAGCGATTAATTTAGGTGGATGGAAAGAAGAGGAGATAAGAACAATTCCATTTACATTATTGATACCTGAATTAATTGGAGAAGGTAAAGCACCAAAAATAAACATTATTGATCATATCAGGGCAGTTACTCAAATGTGTATAGCCACATATGAAAGATATGAGATGTTAGGATTGGGAGATAAACTGAATAGAGATGAATTAATAGCTGCAGCATTACTGCATGACGTTGGAAAGTTTGTTGAATACGAAAAAGACTCAACTGGAAACATCAAACAAACCATTGCTGGAAAACGGATAAGACATCCTGCACAAGGATTGGAAATAGTCTATGAGTTTGATTTACCTTTAGTTGTGCGTCAAGCAATAGTTTTTCACAGTAAGGAAGGAGACAAAATTGACAGATTACCAGAAGTTGAAATAGTTAGCCGATGTGATTTTCTTTGTTTTGCTCCAATCAAGAAATTATTTGAAACTAAATAACTAAAAAAAGGGTGAATGTTATAATGAGTAAATATAAGATTGCGATTTTACCAGGCGATGGTATTGGTAAAGATACTATAGAAGCAGCTATCAATGTTCTTGATGCTGTAGGTTTTAGTGAAAAAGCTGAATACACTTATGGTGATATTGGCTGGGAGTTCTGGGTCAAAGAAGGCAACCCCTTACCTGACAGAACTATCGATTTATTAAAAGGATCAACTTGTTCCTTATTTGGTGCTATTACTTCAAAACCTAAAGATGAAGCTGCTAAGGAATTGATACCTGAATTACAAGATAAAGGATTAGTTTATTTTAGCCCAATTGTTAAACTACGACAGCTGTTTGACTTGTATGTCAATTTACGCCCATGCAAAGCTTATTCTGGGAACCCATTAAATTTCCGTGATGATATCGATTTAGTAGTTTTCCGTGAGAATACTGAAGGTTTGTATGTAGGAATTGAATGGCACCCAGTACCTGATGAAGTTATGAAAACTATTGTTGAGAACCACCCTAAAGCTAAAAGATTTGCTGAAGCGAACTTAGATGATGTAGCTATTTCAACAAGAATCTTTACTAGAGATGGAGTTCAACGCATCTTAAAAGCTAGTATGGACTATGCTAAAAAATTCGCTTATCCAACTGTTACTGTAGTGGAAAAACCGAATGTTATCAGAGAAACAAGCGGAATGATGATAAGAGAAGCTCGAAAATTGATTGAAAATTATGAAGACGTTGAGTTATGGGAAACCAACATCGATGCTATGGCTATGTGGTTAGTTAAGAATCCTCAGAATTATGGTGTTCTAGTTTCTTCTAATATGTTTGGTGATATTATTTCTGATTTAGCTGCTCAACTGATAGGAGGGCTAGGATTTGCGTGTTCTGGTAATATAGGTGAAAAATTCGCAGTCTTTGAACCAACTCATGGTTCAGCACCTAAATATGTAGGGATGAACAAAGTAAACCCAATTGCTACTATTCTTGCAGCTAAAATGATGTTGGATTGGTTGGGTGAAAATGAATTAGCTCAAAAGATAGAAAATGCTGTTGCTGCAGTTATTGCAGAAGGAAAAGCTCGTACATATGACATGGGTGGAGTTACAACAACTTCGGGAATGGCAGAAGCTATTTGTAAAAAAATAGCAGAACTAAATTAGTTTTTGTAGCAGTACGATGTCATTTCAAAAAGGATATAACTTATTTAAAAAAAGGGGAAATGGAAGAAATGGTAGGATTTACTTTAGTCGAGAAAATCATTAGAAAACATACTGAGAGTTCAGATGAAGAAATCTATCCTGGTAATATCGTTTGGGTTAATCTAGATCTTGTAACAGCTAGAGATTATGCTGGTCCTCAAGTAATCGATTTATTCGAAAAACATTATCCGGGATCAGAAACTTTTGATAATAAGAAAATTATTTTTACACCTGATTGTTACCCTTATGGCAATGATCCTAAACATGCGATAGACCAAGAAAAACTGCGCGTTTTCGCCAAAAAACACGACATTCAACTTACAGATTTGGGATCAGGAATTGGGTCACATTTACTATTTAAAAGAGGGCTTTCTCTTCCTGGCGATATAGTTATTGGTGCTGATAGTCATTATAATCTATTAGGAGCATTAGGGATTTTGGGACAAGGAGCAGGAGATTTAATGCTAGCTTTTGCTGTTAAAACAGGAAAATATTGGATAAAAATTCCTGAAACAGTTAAAGTTGAGTTGAAAGGAGATTATAAATGGCCAACTACTGTAAAAGATCTTGCTCTTTATGTACTGAAGCAGTTGCATGAATATGGAATTACAGGTTGTTCAGTTGAATTTCATGGTGAGATAATATCTAGATTAAGCATAGAAGAAAGAGTAACTCTGTGTTCACTAATAACCGAAGCATCTGGATCCATAGGTTTTGTTGCTCCTGATCATATAACAGCCGACTACTATAAACAATTCAATATTGAAATTGATTCGATTTCAGCTGATGAAGATGCTAATTATTCTTCTGAAATAATGATTGATATCCAGGATTTAGGTTTATACTTGGCTTGTCCTCCACATCCACACAATGTTAAACCAATTGAAGAGGTCGTAGGAACTGAAATACACTCTATTGTTATTGGTTCCTGTACAAATGGTACTACTCTAGACTTTCAGCAAGCTGCTAGAATCTTAAAGAATCAAAAAGTTAATCCTAATGTACGTTTAGGACTTATTCCAGCTACTCGAGAAGACTTTGTTTCTCTAAATGCTGATGGTACTATGACCACGATTCTAGAAGCTGGTGGCAACTTCTTTGGTGCTGGTTGTTCGACATGTGCAAAGGGACAATATGGTCTAACAGGAGGTAAGACAACCGTTTCTATAACAACAGGGAATAGAAACACTCAGGGAAAAATCGGTCCAGGAGATGTCTATTTAGCCAGTCCTGTAGTTGCTGCAGCATCTGCTATCGAAGGTAAGATAGCTATTCCAATAAAAGAATATGAGCAAATGGGTGATGAATAATTGAGTGAAGAGAAAATTAATGGTCAAGTAAAAATAATAAGAGTTGATGACATTGATACAGATCAGATATTTCATCAATCATTGTTAACAATTCATGATCCAGAAGAAATTAAACCACATATTTTTGGGAATCTTCCTGGACATCAATCGTTTGGGAAAGAGAACAATGAAAACAAAATAGTGATTGTCGGTAAGAATTTTGGTAAAGGGTCAACCAGACAACAAGCTGTAACAGGATTTTTAGCTCACAAAATCAAAGCGATTATTGGAGAATCGTTTGGTCCCATCTACTATAGTAACGCTGTAAATGCAGGTTTACTGTTAATTGAAGCTCCAGGAATTCTAGAGTTCAAAATAGATGACAATGATACTTTGGAAATCGATCTTAGTAATGCTATGATCTCCAATGAAAACAAAGGAACAGCAATGAAATGTAAATCTATCCCTAAACCAGTAATTGACATCATGAAAGCAGGTGGCTTACTCGAACTGGGGGAAAAAACAGAATTTTAGCGAGGAAGGAGTAATGAGTGGAAAAACATTTTCAGAGAAATTATTTTCAAACAAGTCGGGACAACCAGTTAAAGCAGGAGATATAATTTATGCTGAACCAGATTTGATTATGTCTCATGATAATTCAGCATCAATTGTAAAGACATTTCAGAAAATGGGTGGAAAAAATATTAAGTATCCCAATCGTTTGGTTATTGTTCTAGACCATGATTCACCTCCGACGAGTGCAAAGATTGCCAATGATCACCAAAGTATTAGAAAATTAGTGTCTGATCAAAAAATCGACAACTTCTATGATGAAGGACGTGGGATATGTCATCAACTAATGTCAAATCATGCATTACCTAGTATGTTAATTGTAGGTTCTGATTCGCATACTTGCACAAGTGGAGCTTTCTCAGCTTTTGCTGCGGGAATCGATAGAACGGAAACAGCTGGGTTATGGTTAACTGGGAAAACATGGTTCAGAGTCCCAGAAACTATTAAGGTCGTTTTGAAAGGGAAGCTATCTTTAGGAGTATATGCTAAAGATATCGCTTTATGGCTTATGAATCTTATAAGTGCATCAGGTGCAAACTATCAAGCAATAGAGTTTCACGGAGATGGAGTGAAAAAACTAAGCGTTTCTGAACGAATGACTTTAACAAACCTTGCATCGGAGATGGGTGCCAAAACAGCAATTTTTCCTCCAGATGAAATCCTACTCAATTGGTTGAAAGAAAAACATCCAACAAAGGAATTCCCAGCAGAGGGATTATATTGGGCTGATGAAGATGCTATTTACAGCCGTGAGATTATAATTGTTTTAGATGATTTAGAACCTCTTGTTGCGATTCCACATCAAGTTGATAATATACAATTAATATCAAAGATTGGTGAAATACCTGTTGATCAAGCTTTCTTAGGAACATGCACAAATGCTAGGTTAGATGATTTTCTAATAGCTGCTATAATTTTGGAAGGAAAGAAAGTTAGACAAGGAGTGCAATTTATTGTTGCTCCAGCATCTCAAGAAATATATCTAGAAGCCTTGAATAAAGGAGCAATACATACTTTTGTCGAAGCAGGTGCTACGATTCTTTCATGTAGTTGTGGTCCATGTTTAGGAAAAGGACAAGGGATACCAGCAGATGGTTTTAACGTAATCTCTACTGCAAATAGAAATTTTCTAGGGAGAATGGGAAATAAAGCATCATCAGTTTATTTAGCATCTCCTGCTACTATAGCTGCTTCTGCAATTGCTGGTAAAATTGTTGACCCTCGAGATTTTCTACCTCTAGCTTTGGAGAAAAAGGAAACAAAGATAAAAATCCAACCCAAAGATGAAGTGGAGAAAACGATAGTTATAGCATCAGATGATGGCAGATACAAAAATAATGTTTGGAATTATTGTGATGTTAATGATTTTAACACAGACCAAATGTTCGCAGGTAATTTGACTTACGATATCAAATCAGCTGACGGGGATAAAATTGTTCCTCACTTATTCAAAGGATTAGATGAAGCTTTTGCTTCTCAAGTTAAAGAAGATGATATCATTATTGCTGGAGCTAATTTTGGTAGCGGGTCATCTAGGGAACATCCAGCAGTAGGATTAGCTTTTGCAGGCGTAAAAGCAGTAATTGTCAAATCGGTTGCTAGAATATTTTACCGTTCTGCAATAAATCAAGGATTACCAATTATTGTTCATCCAGAATTTGTGGAAAATTTTGATTCAAATGTTCCAACATCGGTTGATTTGGAAAATGGGAAACTAATCAATGGGGACAGAACCTATGATTTTCCAAAACTCCCTGAAGAATTATTGAAAATTTTCAACGCTGGAGGACTTATCAAATATTACCAAAAACTATACTCAAGTTAGAAGGGAAAGAGAATGAAATTATATGAACATGAAGCAAAACAAATTTTCGAAAAATTTGGACTTACCATACCAAAACAAATTGCAGTAATCGAAACTACAGAGGAATTAGAGGTTTTAACCTTAAACTTCCCAATAATGATTAAAGCAATGGTACTGATAGGTGGAAGAGGTAAAGCTGGGGGGATAAAAAAAGCTGATAATTCAGATGAAGCTAAGCAGATTGTTAGTGAAATGTTGGATTTGACGATTCATGGCTACCCAATCGATAAATTACTACTTGAAGAAGCAATAGATATCGCTAGTGAGATTTATTTATCAGTTACTACAGATCCTGCAACTTTTGATGTAGTTATAGTTACCTCTGCAAGCGGTGGTATTGATATCGAGGAAATTGCACGAACAAAACCAGAAGAAATATGGAAAACTTCAATTCTTGATAATTCCAAAGTTCTACCTGATTCGATAGCACAAGAAGCAGTTGACTTTTTAATCAAAAAGAATCCAGATTTAATAGCACTTGATAATCAATTAAAAACAACCATATGCTCACTTTTTTCATTGTTCCAACAAGTTGAAGCAAAAGTTTGTGAAATAAATCCATTAATTTTAACTAAAGATAACAAAATAATCGCAGCAGATGCAAAACTAGTACTTGATGATAACAGTTTGTATAGGCAAGCTCCAATGTTAAAATCCATAAGTATTGACCCTAATAGTAAACGACACGATGTGGCTGAACAGACACAGTTTGAAGCGTTAGCCTATAAGATAGGTTTTCCCTACCTTGATTTGCTTAGTGAACCTGTAAATTTCGTTAAAGAAAAGGACAAGTTGTATGTAGGTTTAGTCCCAGGTGGTGCTGGTTATGGGATTTTTTCAATTGATGAAGTTGTAAATATTGGTAATCGTTATTTCGATAGTAATGTTATTCCTATAAATTTCATGGATAGCGGTGGAGGACCATCACTTAGTAAAGTTGCAGATATGTTTCACATATTGATGGATCACCCTGCTGCTGATTTAATCATAACTAGCCGATTTGGTGGTATATCTAGCTGTGATATCTTTATTCAAGGATTAATTATGTCATTAAGGGACAGATTTATGAAAAACAAAAGAATGATACCTGTATTTGGACGTATGGTTGGGACAGACCTTGCTGCAGCTCGAGCATTTTTTGAAAGAGCTAAAAGAGAGACTCCTGAACCTTTGAAAGATTTGCATATTATTATTGGAAATCAGAAAATTATGGCTGATGTCATTAAAGATGGAATAGAGTATGGTTTCAAAGTTAAAAAAGAGCTAAAACAAGGTGGAGGTAATTAAATGGCAATTGAAAAATTAAGTTCAGAACAAGGATTACTTCATTATCTAATCAAGAAGGTTAGACCAGAACTTGCCAGTAAGATCTCGGAATCAAAAACAATTGAAACTATGATTGTTGGTCTAGGGAGACAAGGAACAAGACATGCGCAACTTATGATGGAATATGGAACTGATGTCACTTGTGGAGTAGCTCCAGGAAAGGGAGGTAGGACAGTACACGAAACTGTTCCTGTTTATAATTCTGCAAAAGAAGCGATAATAGAGCATCCTAATATTGCAATAGCTAGTATTTGGAGACATTATTCAACTGCAAAAGATGCAACAATCGAAGTAATTCGAACAGGAATACCTATTGTAGTTTTGATATCTGAATTCATTCCGTTAAAAGACGTAAGAGACATCTTAGTCGTGGCTAGAAAATATAAAACGATATTATTTGGTGGGAACACTCCTGGGATTATCTTTCCACCTGAAGGAATTAAAGTGGGGATGCTTCCGGATATTTTTCAAGCTGAACAAAAAGAGGGGAAGATTGGACCTAAAGGTGTAACCATACTTTCACGAAGCGGTGCAATTCTATATCATTTATCTGATGCTTTAGCAAGTGCAGGGATTGCGCAAAATGGTGTTCTTGGTGTTGGTGGGGACGGAGCAATTGGTTCACGTTTTGTAGATCTTGTTTCACTAGTGATGAATTACGAAAACACCGATTTAGTAGTAATCGCTGGAGAGATAGGTGGAATGCAAGAAGAATTACTTGCCCAAGATATGCTTTCTCACCCCGAAAAATACCCTAAACCCATAGTTGCATTGATTTCAGGTGCAAATGCACCAGAAGGAAAAACTATGGGTCATGCTGGAGCTGTAGTAGCACCAGGTCAAAGTTATGGAACGTATTCTTCAAAGAAAGAAGCTTTAGAAAAAGCTGATGTTGATGTCGTTAACCATCAGAGAGATTTAATTGATACTGTGAAATCCAAGTTAAATCGTATATATTTCAAAATTGACGATTATTATAAGAAAATGAGTGATAAATGGAATGCTAAACCTCCAGAAAAAACATGGGGGACACTAATTACAAATGTGATGCCTAATAACATAATGATAAGAGGATATCCCTTGCAAGAAATTATTGCTAAAAAAGGGTTGTTAGAAACATTGTATCTGTTACAACGGGGAGAATTTGCAGACACAGAAGAAGAAATAATTGAGCTCGAAAAAATCGCTAAAAATGCTATAAGAGAAGAATTCCCTAATTATGATGGAGTTCCAAAAAGTCCTGATGTATCAAAAATGCTCGGTACATTTTTACAAATTGATAAACGGTTATCTAATTACGCGAGCTCAGTTTCTGATGAATCTAAAGTTGTAGCTTATACTCTAGGAAGGATGGTGAAGTATCTAGCGATTATTCAAGATAATCTAGAAGTGCTAAACAGTGTGAAAGATACTGATGTATCTTTTGCTGACTTGATTTATCTAGGGCTAGTTGGGGAAGCACAACCAGGTTCATTAAAAGTTAGATTACTAGAAGCAATGATTACAGCTTGTGTGGATCATGGGATAACACCTCCTTCTGCTCAAGCAACACTAGTCCTCTCATCAACTCGAGCACCTTATGAAATAGCTCTTTCCGCAGGAATTCAAGCAATAACTGATGTTCATGGTGGAGCTGGGCAAAAAGCTGCAGAATTTTTCTTATCAGTCGTTAACAAATCAAAAGAAAAAAATATCCCACTAGAAGAGTCTACTTTTGAAATGATGAATAGTGCAATCAAGGCAGGAAAGAGAATTGAAGGATTAGGTCATCGTATACATACACAAGATCCTAGAAAAGATATTCTTTGGCAACTTGCAGAGGAAGCAGGTTATGCAAAAGATTGTGTTACAGTTTCAAAAATGGTTAGTGATGTTCTATTTCGTGTAAGAGGTATGAACCTACCAATAAACGTAGATGGAGTAATAGGTGCGATTACAGCAGATATGGATATAGATCCAAAACTAGCAAAAGCGATTTTTGTTTTTGGCAGAACAGTAGGATTAGCTGCACACTACTATGAAGAAATAAACACTCAACCTCAAATGAGAAGACTTGCGTTTGATAAAGTAATTTACAAAGGACATTCAATTCGTAGTGTTGAATAGAGTGAACTCATTCCCTATTCTTCACCTTATCACTTGTTTTATCAAGTTTCAAGTTTACATCCACACTTTTCACAGATTATTGAATCTCCCTCATTAACTGTTTTACAGTTCCAGCAAACACGTTTTTCTAGTTTTATCCCTCGGTTACTCTTCCAATCATATTCCCCAAAATCAACAAGACTTTCCACCATCATCGTCTTAACCCTCTTTTTCACTTTACTAACTCCTGAATAAAATTCATCAATCTTCTCTGATTGTTCTTTGTGCGTTCGTTGTTCTTCTGCTCTGGTCTTAAAATCAAATAGATATTTGATCAGCTGAATAATAGTTCTTCCTTCTTCCTTCCCTCTGTGTCTTAGAATGTAGATAAAGGAAAAAATCTGTAAAGTGACCATGATAGCTATTAAAATAGGAACAATCCTACTAGCTTCCTCAATAGCAGAAAAGAGAATGTAGATACTAATCGGAAGATAACCTATAGCAATAAGCATGATTGGGATACCAAGAAACAGATAAAGGATCTCATTTAGAACATTAGCAAGTTTGTAACCTTCACCATAGAGGTAGTTGATAACATAGTGAGAGAGAAAAGAAGCAACCATTGTACAAATGGCTAAGATGGTAATAATTCGAAGTAAACTATCCCTTTGAAAAAAACTATAAACTGCTGCAACGATAAGAATAACTATAAAAGTAGCACGAAAGACTAAATCGTTTTTTCTAAAAAATCTTTTAGTTTTGGTTAGAACAGTATCTTCTATCATTTCACGCCCTCCTCCATTGGTAATAATCCTAGTATCATCGCATGTGTTATTTCTTCCCAGATTCCGGTTGGAGATGTATCTTCCCTATGCTTTTCAGTAATTGCGGAAACCAACACATCAAATGTCTCTCTAACAAGAGCTACATCATTATCTCTAATATAATGAACTTTAGCATAACTATGTTTATCCTGTTTTATTAATTCCTTAACTTCTTCATTGGTCATTTCAGATACTTGTAAAATTTTCCTATTGAGATGCATCACAACTATGTAATACTGAAAGAGAAAAGCTTCTCTCATTCTCTCTTGGGTTTCATATAACTCCCTTCTAACCTTAAATTCTTTCGGGCTGTAAATTTCTTCATTGATTTTATACGTTTTTTGTAAAAGATTCTTTCCTGGAAGGATATGGTTCTCAGAAACAATTAATCTGCTCTCTTCTAATTGGTTGAGATGATAGTAAATATTTGTCTTTTTTAGATTAAGTTTTTTACTTAATTCTTTTGCTGTTAAATTGACTCCACGCTGGATTTCATCCCAAATTTCTATCTTGATGGGATCGCTAACCAAATCAAGCATCTTTATAGTAATACTCTTTTCACTCATTGTACCACACTTCATTCTTTGAAACTTCTCTAATTTCTGTAATAAATCAGTAGCTTGTTGGAATATTATCATCGGCTATGTTTATAAAAGTATTCAAAAAATGTAGAACGTTCAAATAAAATCAAAAGCCCTCATGTTTGACTTAGAAATATCATTAAAAAGAGAAGATTATCAGGTTCTATTTACAACCTGCGCTGAAAAACAAATTAAGTCGCATTTTTCTTTCGACAAAAAGAAACCTTTCTATAACTATCTGTTGACTGCAATAGGATTTATTTATAGCTATTCATACAATCTACTTAGTAGTGATTTAATGGTCAATGATATAATGGTTAAAACTACAAACCTTGTACGCTCTTTTGAATTCGGCGAGACAGAGGTCTTTGCCTTAAATGGTGTAGATATAGAAATAAAAAAAGGCGAATTTGCTTGTGTTCTTGGTCCTTCAGGTGCAGGTAAAACCACTTTGCTTAATATGATTGGTGGTATAGATTATCCAACAAAAGGTGAAGTGGAAGTTGCAGGAAAGACAATTTCTAAATATGATAGTGATGAAATGAACACTTATAGAAGAACAAGCGTAGGATGGGTTTTTCAATTTTTCAATATTGTAGCTAGTCTTAGAGCTTGGGAAAATGTTGGTTTAGCTTTAGAATTTCAAGGTATTAAAGATAACGAAGAGATCAAACGAAGGTCGTTTGAAATGCTAAAAAAAGTAGGTTTAGAAGACAAGGAATACAGATTTCCCAGTCAGCTCTCAGGAGGAGAACAGCAAAGAGTTGCAATAGCTAGAGCAGTGGTTAAGAAACCCTTAGTAATCGTAGCAGATGAACCAACAGGCAATCTAGATTATGTTACTGGGCAAAAAATAGCTGAATTATTAAGAAATCTTAACTTAGAAGAGGGAACCACTCTAATAGTTGTATCTCACGATTTGAGTATAACTCAATATGCTGAACGAGTGTATCATCTTAAAATGGGTAAAATAGAAAAAATCGACAACCATCCATATCCTACTCAAACTAAGAAAATAAGAGATGAGTAACCTATGAAAATTATGACTAAGAAGCTCTTTCGGGAAATTTGGAGGAACAAGCTTCGTTCAATTTCAATAGTTTTAGTTATAGCAATTTCTATTACTCTGTTATCAGGTTTGAGAGCAGGTCAGCCTGTCTTATTTAATACTTATGAGCTCAATCAAGAATATTATAATGTTGCTGATGGAATATTTTCTTTTTCTGAACCATTAGAAAACACTAATGTTTCTACAATTAAAACTAATTCGAGTTTTCTTGATGAATTTTCCATAGATCGTATTGAAAGCAGAATTCACTTCATGACTGAGATACAGTTTAAAGGAGAAAAGTTCCCTGCAGTAGTTATCGGTGTTAATTTTCCAAATCAGCTAAATCAACTAGTTATCGAAGAAAAATCATCAGAAATTGGTGATGAATCAACCATTTTAGATTCAAATACAAGTTGTTTAGTTGAAACTCATTTTGCTGGTAGGGCAATTAAATTTCTTGGACAAAATGTGAGCTTGAACGATGAGATTTCAATAACATTTCCAGCAGAAACAACCAATTTCACAATTAAGGGAATTGCACAGGATTCTTACTACTCATATATAGTTGATGAAGTAACGAATTTACCCCTTTTTGGTAATATGGCAATTATCTGGATTAATCTTCAAACAGCACAGAATTTTCTGTTTGAAGGACAAAATTTGGTCAATCAATTGTTATTTACAGTTGATGAACGGTTTAATAGGGATATGATTCTAATTGCAGCAGATGGGATTTCTTCCTACTTAACCTCGAATGGCATCTCTCCAAATGCCTTGAAGTTTGTGCCTTTTGATGAGACAGCAGAGTATAAGATGTTTGAAAGTGATGTAGGTGCTGTTGACAAAATGGGAACAATTTTTGGTATTATCGGTCTGATTATCTCTGTTGTTATCATTTTCAATACTTTAAGCAAGATGATTAATGCTCAACGACAGAATATTGGTTTATTTCTTTCACTGGGATCTAAAAAAGGTAAAATTCTTTTACATTATTCAAGTATAACTCTTATCTTAAGCTCATTCGGTATAATAATAGGTATTCCTTTAGCTTATGGATTAGCAATCGGTATGGCTAAATTAACGACAAGTATGTATGGATTTCACCAGATAGCTCTGACAATTCCTGTCTTAGAATTTGTTTATGGAGGAGTTATAACTATAACAATATGTTTTCTTGGTTCCATTTTTAGTGCTCTATCAATTTCGTCTGCAACACCAAAGGAAGCTATGAGTGTAGTGTTTACTAGGATTAAAACAACAGGCAAATCAGTAGCTGAAAGAATGCTTGGATGGATTCCTTTATTCAAATCCATTCATATGGTTGTTCCATTAAGAGAAGTATTTCTTAAGAAGAGAAAGAGTTTGATAACCATCGTTGCTTTGATTACTTCAATGATTTTCCTTGTCAACTCATTAGCTATGGTTAATAACGTCTTTGCTGTGATGGGGAATAATTTTACTGTATATAATACATATGATATAAAAGTAGTCTTTGAAACCCCTGTTTCAATTACTAATATCAAAAATTTTATGGAAGAAAGTAATCCTGAAGTTTTAAAAGATGTTAGTCACTATGAAGTATTTGTTAGTATATATACAAAAATCATTCATAATAATGAATTACTGAGTTGGACAGAATTAGCATGTTATCAACAAAACTCTACTCTAAGAAATTTCAATGTAATCAAAGGAGAATTCGAACAAAATTCTGATTTAGATAAGGAATCAGTATTACTTGGTAACACCATTGCGGGGAAGTATGACATAAAAATAGGTGATGAGATTGAAATTGGAATTCTTGGTAATTATTCCGTATCTGTAACAGGATTAGTAGGAGAGTTGATGGATTATGCGGTATTATGGACTTATGAATCATTTCAAGAGAGTAATGTAAATAATCTCTTTGGAATTCCAGATAATTGGGTTAATGGAGCAATTTTTACAGTAAATGATGAAGCAGATTTACAGGCAATTCGAGCAGAATTTGAAGATAGATTTAATGTAGCGATGTGGACAGAATTAGAAATAGTTAGAGAGTCTGTATTCAGTATGATTCAAGCATTGTTAGGAATTATGGTTCTATTCTTGGGAATAGGTATTCTAATTGGCGTAATGTTTAGTTTTCAATCGATGTACATGGCTTTTGTAGATAGACATCAGGATTTTCTGTCATTTAAAGCAATGGGTACTAAAACGAAGTATTTGCGAAACATGATATTCTGGGAAAATGCGATTCTAAGCACAATAAGTCTAATTTTAACCATACCATTTGGATACTTGACATATGTTTGGTCAATGGATTATATTATAGGCGATACCTTCTACATGCCTACAACAATTCCTGGATATGCATGGCCTATTGTTCTTTTAGTATCGTTCTTCTCACTCTGGTTAGCAACGTATATGATAATGAGAAAAATCAAGAAAATGAATTTAGCTGATGAATTAAGACAGACAGGAGTGACTTAGTTAATATAAAAAGAAAAGAAGTTAGATATTTAAAAAAAGTTAGAAGGAATAATATTATTCTGTAAGTATTCTATCTTAATCTATAGTAGGGGCTAAAGCCACTTTTATACTATTATTCCCAATTGCCCATGCAATCACAGGAGGAATTTCACCATAGATGATGTTTTTGATATCACGCACTCTTTGAATTTCTTTCTTTGCTTTCTTTTGCATGTCAGGAGCAAAAGCATTAGAAAGTAAAAGATCATAAGTAATATTAGCGTCTGTCTTTTCCTCTATGTTCTTTATCAGTTTCTTAAGAGCGCCCCTATTTCCAACACCTCCACCAATTCCAACGACTCCTTGATCTAAGTTTATCTCAAAGATGGGTTTTAACTGTAATACAGATGCAATAACTGTTATGCCTACGCCTTTTTTTATCTTTCCTGTTTTGAATAAACTATCAAAACCAGGAGAAATACCAATTGTGTAAACATTTTCTTTTATTGAATCTAGATATTTTACAATCTCTTCAATAGATTTTCCTTTTTGCTGTAATTTCCAAGCTGAATAAACCATCATTCCCTGAGATGAACCCATTAAACCTGATTGATACAAGTGAATATTTGCTTTATCCTTCATTTTCTTAGCTGCTATTTTAGCAGAATTGAATTGATTGGATATATTGGGCGATATCCCAATATACAAAATATCTTCATATCCTTCTTCCTTTGCTTGTTCAAAGATATCTAATGCATCCTGAGGGCTAGCAAGACTTGTTGTTGGATAGGGATCCAAATGTTTCAGAGAAGGTAAGAAATTATTTCTGTCTATTTCAGTAAGTTCTTTATGACCTACTTCATCTATCATAAGAACAGATTCTAGATAGGAGATATTTTCTTTTTCTAAGAATTCCTTTGTAAGACAACTTGTCGAATCAGTTACTAACTTAACTTTCATTGTAAATATAAGATGTTGTCAGCTTTATTAAAAACTTAACCTCTCTAAAAAATTACACATATGAAATAAAATAAGTATCTGTAGAATCTCGAATATACTAGCTTAAAAGACACTTTAATCTGATTGATACCTCTTCAACAATTCTTAAATACATAGAAGACACTAGTTCTATTTGGTGGTTCTTATTGAAAAAAAATTCGTTTGTAGTTATTATATTATTATTAACAACAGTTCTGGGAAGCAGTTTACTGTTACAAACAACAGTAGATGCTTATGAAATCATAGGTACTAACGATATGATATTGTATAAAATAGATTTCAATTGGTATGAAGCAGAAAATTTCAGCGAATTACCTAATACTCCAACTGAAAAAGTACACGATCACAAGAACGTTCGATCAAGTAGTGCGCATGATATTGTAATGTGTAGTTATAATATTCAGAGTGGTGATGAGTATTATGTTTTTGCAGAACATACAGCTACCTATTATGAGGATTACAGATATTGGAGTGATGAATGGTACTCCTATGATTATATGGCTGACACATGGGTTGAAGACGGAAAATATGAAGATATGCAATACATGAATATTAATTGGAGTTGGTATGAAGAAGAATATCTCGATGTATTCAACGGTACTTTGAATTTTGATGCACCTAACAATTTCAATATGGTTAGCTACAGTAGTTCTCACTGGGAAAATTTCACACTCAATGGAATTGAACAAGAACTCTATGTGGATCATTATTCTTACTATACTACTTGGACAAATACATGGACTAACTGGTGTTTTGATATCGAATATACTATGACTTCTGTTGAAGAAAAGTATTACGAATACTATATCGATCCTAACACGGGGATGATGATCAAATATCTCGAAAAAGAAGATAGGACAGAAACTGGTAACTTCTATGAATATAGTACGGAGCTTGCACAATATATTGAGCGTGAAGAATCACGATTCTGGTGCGAAGAAAGAGAATGGAATCTTTACGAGTGCACAAATGTCTACTATCCTGTAATTGATGCTGATATTCCTCAACTTCTACTATGGAATAACTACTTCACAATAGATGATACTACAAGTTTAATAACACTCGAGTTTGACACTTATGACTGGTCAAACGATATCACAGTGGAATATTACCTAAACCAGGAGTTTCTAGGAGTGTTTTATTATTCTAATGGTCACTATATGATTGACATTCCAATATCTGAATTTGAGTATTATATGACTTACTTCCGATATCATATAGAACTAGTTGTTTACGAAGATGCTGAACCAAATCATAACTCAACGTGGTGTGTTGATATTATCGATAATAGGTTAGTTATCCCTGATTGGCCTACATGGTATGAAGGACCTGATTATCTTAAAGTTGAAGAATGGAAGCATTTAGATCAAGAATACATGGTCTTTTCAGATACACAGTGGGCAGTACAAATCTACCGTGTTTGGTTTGATGGTTACAGCAATCAATATGATCATTGGGATTGGTTTGAAGGTTATGGTAATAGTTCATTCTGGTTACATCACCCTCCTGAATATCCAGGGACATTCGAATATCAGTTTGAATTCTGGGACACATCCGGTATCTATCTCAATAAAACTGTAATAGTAGACGTTGGTGATGGTCCTATACCAGGGCAGCCAATAATTGACGGTCCGGATGGAATAATGGATTATGAATTTGAATCAGGAAAGATACTTACTTACAAATTCAAAGACGATGATCCAAGAAATTTCCAAGTGTTACTTGATACTATTGAAATAGCTAGTGGAAGTTACTATGATGGAATGATTTGGGATTTTATTGTAGATAACCACATTAATGCTATAGGAAAATACATACTCGAAATCAAACTTGATGATTATTCAGGTCACACATCTAAGCTGATTCTAGAATTAAACGTCTCTGAAGATGGAGAAAGTACGGAAACTAAAACAGATGATAAAACGCTTGGTATTGACGCTCCAAACGTCTTAATAGCCACACTCAGTATATTAAGTCTAGCAGCATTAGCAACAACTGTAAAAAGGAAAATTTAAACCTTATAATCCCTTTTTACTTCTTCTTTTTTATAAAAATAGAATTAAAAACAGAGATTTTCTCAAACTTTAGACTCTTTTCCACTCATATAATCTATTATTATTTTTCCTACACAGACGCGCTTAACAGCTTTTTCTGTTATTTGTTCGTTGATTACTTCTTTAGGATTGTCTTCAAGTTTCCTTATCATATTAATTAGAACATTCTTTTTCTCTTCAAAATCGTTGATAAAGGAAACCTTCCCACGAAATTGAGTAGTTGCGTATAGATGGTCACATTTTCCAGGAACATAGCCTTTATCAATTAGTGCTTGCCCCCAAACGACCTTGTTTTTCTTCATAAAGTCTATTTTTTTTCCTTCATTTGCACAATGAAAATAAATCACGTTACTATCAGGATCATAACCATGACTTAAAGTTGCTAAATAGGGCTCGTTATTGCTACACATAGCAATGGTGATATATTTTGCATTTGAGAGAATTTCTTTCATTTCTAATGTTTCTATGATAGCTTTTTCTTTTCTTCTAATCTCTTGCATAAAACTCAAACAGAATTATATTAGTTTATTTAAAAAGAGTATGTAAATCTGTAAAAAAACATGAGCAGAACTATAAAACTTGTCTATTTGATATTAATGCCTTATGATTTTTTTATCCCATTTCTTTTCGTAGAAAATCTTTTAGTTTTTTTGACTCAAGCGTTCTTTCATCCAGTTGTATAATTATTTCTTCTATCGTTTTTAATTGTGTAATGATTGTATCTTTCAAATTTTCAGTTTCTAATTCTAAAGAACTAAGTATGATTTGTAATGGGTTTCTAATTTGATCCACTAAAATCGAAAACTGGTCAATATTCTTATCGATTTGAGATAAAGCTTTTCTTTCTGCTTCTTCACTTTCTCGTTGTTTACGTATGAAAATTGAAATCAGCAATCCTCCACCCATACAAGTAAGTAAAGTTATAAGTCGAACAAGCAAATGAGCAGTCGGTACATCTAAAACTAAGAAATCTAATAACGAAATCTGATCTTTATATTCAAGTGAATAAACTATAAATGTTTCAGATATATATAATAAAATTCCCAACAAGATTGAAAAACTGATAATGTAATTTGTATTTTTCTGAAGTTCCTTTCTTTCTAACTTTAGCATTTTTCTGATAATTTCTAAATTTAGAATGACATCCGCAATTAGTACTGTTATGAAACCATTGATTATTTCCTTCAAAACAACAAAATTTACGAAAGAAAGAGGAACAATCTGACTAGGTAAATCTGGTGCCCATGGAGCGGGATTTAGAAGAAATATCAATCGAAAGACAGTATAAAGAATAATAGTGTTAAATGCTCGAAAAGGTATTTCTACAAGATAAGGATTGAACCATCTTATTTCTTTATTTAAAACTTCTTTCTTTCTACGTTGATCAGAGTACCACCCATGCCAAACTACCCATAAAGTAAAAAGGGGAACTGAGACAAAAGGTCCATAACCACTGGATCCCAACCAGAGAAACCACATTGTTTGACAACCCATTCCAAGCGTTGCTGACAATAAACCATATTTCCAACCCCATGCAAGAGCTACAACCATTGGAAAAACTAAACCAAATAAATAACTAGCTTTATGAAATTCAAAGTAAAAATTAATAGGAAAGAAGTTTAAACCAAATCCTGCAAGGCCTAGAATAATAGAGATAGTAACTTTGAATCTAACTTCTTTATCCTTTATCAAACCTAATAAATAATTCAACTCTTGACTCAATTTTGTATTAGTCATTTAAGTAAATAATATGTTTTTCTTTAGATATATAAGTGTTAATTAGAATTCCTTAAATCTCTCGAATTTAAGACCACAAATAGGACACTTATCTATAGGTTCTCCTACGTGTGTCCATCCACATACAGGACATATATAGACTTTGTTTATATCAATGTCTTTATCATCATCTACAGCTTCTTTAGCTTCTATGTAAAGTTCACTATGAACTTTTTCAGCTTCTAGAGCCCATCTAAATGTTCGAGTAGCTTTTTCCTCACTTTGTTCTTCTGCAACAGCAATATATGCAGGGTACATCTCTTCAATTTCAAATTTTTCTCCGTTAATTGCTAAAAGCAAATTTTCAGATGAATCATTTATCCCTTTAAGAACTTTCAAATGGTTCATGGCATGAATTCGTTCAGCGTAAGCGGTAGCTCTGAAAAGTTTAGCAATATTTGTTTTTCCAGCTTTTTCCGCAATATCTGCAAAAAGAGTGTACTTCATAGAAGCTTGACTTTCGCCTGCGAATGCTGATTTTAGATTTTCTTCAGTCATTTTTTTCATATTAACTAGCTCGAATATAAAAAAAATTTAACTATAAAAAATGTTGCTAAATAACCAAAAAAGTACTTTATTCAAAAAACTGAACATGTCTTGCACTTGAGGTAGATTGTTTAAATAAGGATTATCTTGAAAAAACCAACCATAAAGAAAAAAACTTAGAGGAGTCTTTTTTCTCCTTCTATTTTTCTTATTTCTGTTATATCTTGCGTAACTTCTAGCACACCTTGATATTCCCCTTCTTTGTTTCTAACAGGGAAATAGCGAATGAAGATCATTCTTCCTCCAACTTCTAACCAAAATTCTGCTGAATCAAGAGTTTTTTCTTTGAATCCTTCAACTATTTCTAAAACTTTATCTACACTCTTATTTGGATGACAATTGGACACATGTCTGCCAATTACTGATGGCGTTCTAACAAATACTCTTTTAGGTCCTTCACTGTAAAATTTAACTGTATCATCTTTTCCAACAAATGTTATATCTATAGGAAGATGTTCAAAAATCATTTTTAGTTGATCAATTGTTAGAGTTCCTGTGCCAAAATCGATCAGATTGTTATCTTTTGTTGCTAATGGAACTTTTTGCTCCTCGATTGTCTCAAGTTTTGGTAGTTCTGGAGTAAAACAACAATAACCTATTTCATCAAATTGTTCTCTTATTTCTTTCCATTCCTTTTCAGAGCATACTTGTAAAGCTGTTGGAAATAATATCTTATTTTCTTTTGAGAAGTGTCCTACAAGAAGCTCTGCTAAACTATGCGCATTAGTATATAGTTTATCTGTGAAATCTTTGAAATCAGAATTTTCTCTGTTATCAATAAGTGAGAATAAATCTTTTTCTGTTTCTCTTATTTTATCATGTTCCATCCACATAATTTTGGGAGGTTGTGTGATACCATGTTTTTCTAGATAGGAAAAAAGAACATTTTCTTCGCGTAAGTAATGACTTTTTGAAGCTTTAAGGTGATTAACAATGCTTACAATTTTATCCCATTTTTCCTTTACTATCTCTGTAAATGATTGCTTATCCTTAACATCTAAAGCTAACTCCCTTAATTCATTTGCAAATTTTGAAACCATTGTATGTTCTTGCATAAGAATGTTAATTGGATGTCCTTCAGGAGCTATGTTTATGTCATCGTTCAATGATTCTTCTAAAACAGCCAGATGTGCATCACACATGTGATACATCTCTTCTGCTGGCATTCCTTCTTTTACTAATAATTCTTCAGCTTGTGAGATTTGAAGTGGAGTAAGTCCTTTCATTACTTCTTTGAACTCTTCTTTGACTTTAGCAGGATCTTCTCCCTCATGTAACCTTTTTATCAATCTCTTAATAATTTTCTTGTTTTCTTCTGCAGATTCACTGACTTTTTCATGCATATTAATCACAACACACTTCTTGACAATTAAAAGGAATTATAATAAACCCTTTTTTCATCGCTCGTAGTTTTTAAGAAGTCAATAAAAGTATTTAGTTTGACCAAAAATATCCGCATAAAGTTTATTATTTGTAATATATATATTACAATGTTCATAAATTCCAGAATACCAGAATTCCAGTGTTCTACGACCTAGGTTTATAATAATTCTAAATGTGGTTATCATGAGTGACCAGCCTTTGAATTCGAAATATGACCTTAAACTATTTGTTCTTGAATCTCTTCAAGAATTAGCTGACCTTCATAAAGCACTAGATAACCCTATCCGTCTTGAAATCCTTGCACGGCTTCTAGTAGAAGAAAAGGAATTCAAGAACCTTCAAGATGAGATGAATATACCTAAAACAACTCTAGCTAACCATCTTAATCAACTACTCGAAAAAGTGTTAGTTGAAAAAATAGACCGAGGACTATACAGAGTTTCTGAAGATGGAGAAGATATCTTAAGATCGTCATCAAAAGTTTTCTTAGAAATTAAAATGAGAGAACAACAAAGGTTGGAAGCTATAAGTCGTCGCTATGAAGCGATGATTCAAAGATATACAAATACTAGCAGTGGGATAAAAATGAACGAAAGCGAACAATTTAGAATTGTGAAATTACCATCTATGAAAGTAGCATCATTTCATGCGATGGGGGAATTTTTAGGAAACCCAGAGGAAAAAGCATCTAAAAAACTAGGAAACTGGGCTAAACCTAGAGGAATATTCGAAGATCCTAAATTCAAGATCTTTGGATTTAATAACCCTGATCCTAAATATATCAAAGAGACAAAAGAATTTCTTGTAGACAAAGACAATCCTTATGGTTATGAGTTTTGGGTTTCTTTACCTCTAGACTTTGAAGTAGACGACGATATTAACATAAAAGAATTCGAAGGAAGCCTATATGTCGTATCTAGATGTAAAGGAGTTCATAAACTTGGAGAAGTTTGGAAAAATCTCTATGATTGGGTGAAAGAGAGCAATAAATACAACTTAGCATCTCATCAATGTCTTGAACAAAACACAAACAAAGAAGGAGATGGAGAAAAAATACTATTTGATATCTATTTCCCCATTTCAGAATAATTCCTTTTTTTTTACAAAAAATATATAATATTATCATTCTATACATGCTTATGAATGAAGATGAACAAGTATCTGAATGGGATATTTGGGTTAAAGATTTTATTAGCTCTTGGATTAATGGTTTAATGGAAGGTATTAAAAAAATTGATGATGAAAAAACTAGAAAACAAATTCTTGAAATGTCAGGTCGAGCATGTGCTCAAGCTCATGCAAAAACATTATTTGAAGATACTTGGAAAGAAGTAGAAGGAGATATGGATAAATTAATCAAAGTTTTAAACGAAAAAATGGGTTCAGAAATATATACCAAGATTTCTGATAAAGAAATTTCAGCTTCTTACAATAAATGCTATTGTCCATTAGTAGCTCTTGAATTGACTGATTCACCAATATTATGCAACTGTTCAATAAATTGGTTAAAAGAAAACTTCGAAACTATTTTTGGTAATGAAGTTGAGGTGGAAATCAATCAAACAGTGTTAAGAGGAGGAAAGAGCTGTAATTTTACGATAAAAAGAACTAGCTAGCTTAATTTAAAATTAGTTAGAAACATTTTGAAGTAATGAGTAATTTTTTATTTGTGTTTTCATTATATTCTATATACAATCATTTATTCAGTGCTCCTAGCACTAATTAGTGTATTCACTTTAAGAAAAAGAAAAAAATTTATTTGGTATCTATTTCCCTATTTCAGAATATTTCTTTTTCTTCTCATTTCTTTTTTTCTAATAAACGCAAGTATTTCGCAACATAGCCGCTTTTATCTTAAGATAAGTATCGTTCTCATAAAATAAGAATAATAATTTATTGTTGGAGATAAAGTAAATAAATGTTTCAACTTTTCTTATTGTAGCATTTCTAAGAATTAGACAACAAAGATAGATCAGGAAAGACTAAATGGTGATTATGATTACAGAAGAAGATTTTGGTGAAGAAGGTGTTTCAAAAGATAAAGATTTCATAAAGATGTGGTTAGAGGATAGATTCTCAAAACATCTAGATGAAGAAGTTGGTGAAAAATTAAGAACAGAAATAATGGGTGAATGGAGTCATCTTTCTAATAAATCCCTTCCTGAAGAAAAAGCTCGATGGCTTAAAGGTGCAATGGAACGACTTGAAACGTCAATTGAAGATTATATTAAAAGAAAGGGAATTCTGAATGATTGTGGGTGTTTACTCACTGGTCCAATCTTCGATCAATTATCAGAAAAGTTTAACGAAACAAAAGATATAGATGAAGTACTAAAACTTAACCATACTATCACAGTCAAACTACATAAAAAAGCTCATGAAGAAGGATTCTGGAATGTTGATGCAAAAACGCTAGAATTAGTTAAGAATAATCCTTTAATTGAATCAGGCGTAAGAAAAGGGAGTAAAATCTACATACAAAAAGTACCTCATTCTTCTACAGAATACAATCAAACTAATGATGAGAAGGAAAAAAGAAAATTGTATTGTCACTGTCCATGGATAAGAAACTCAATCAACACAGGTGTAGATGTTTCACCATTATTCTGCGAATGTAGTGGAGGATTCTATAAGAAATTCTGGGAAAGAATTGTTCAACAACCATTGGAAATAGAAATGGTGAAGTCGATTCTTAACGGAGATAACACATGTGATTTTATTATTCATTTACCAAAGGATATTAAAAAAGAAGAGGAATAGAAGCTTTTAACGGGGAAGAAGAAAAATGTCAGAAGATTTCGATTTTGATAAATACTGGCTAAAAAATTTTTCTAGATGCGTTGATGAAGTGGTAGGAAGTGAAATTAAAGAGGAGATATTAATAGGAAGTGATAAGATATCTCAATTTACTTCCAGATGATGTGTAAATCTGTAATCTAAACATTAATCTCTTAATCACTAGAGTTTTCACTTTGCTCTATTGTGAAATTGGACTTGTGATATGTAAGCTGTTTTTATTTATCTCTCCTAATTATTACTCCTTCTATATATTTTGTTAAAAATTCAAGTGCTGGAGATAGATCATCAACTAACTTAACCAGCTCTTCTTTTATTGGTCTATCACCGCTCACAATTACGTAAAAACGGATTACTATTCCATTTGCAGTTGTCTCATAATTGAAGTTATCCATCCCTTTTCTTCTTGGAAGATGTTGTATCCTTTCTCTAATACCTGGAATAAGATGGCTTTCTATATGTTCAACTTCTATAGGATATAATCCAATATTTTCTATTTCTATTAGACCATAAACTCCTTTAAAATATCCACAGAAGAGTTTAGTATTACCTTTTGTACAGACTTCATCAATTTGATAGCTACTAGAAAAATCACAATTGTCAATATACTCAAGGCAAAAATCTCTGATGCAATTAGATTGGCCTGACTCAATGCAAGACTCAAGATTTTCACTGTTAACATTCTGTGACACGTGATTAATTTTTATCTTGTATTAATATTCTTTTTCATATGTATGTTCAATATGTATTTATTTTTAATAGTAGTATTTTTTACAGGTTTTTTTGCATCTTTGTAATGAACAAAAATTTATATATTATGACTGTCCTACTTATTATTGATTGACAATTTACAGTAGAAGTAGGGTGTTTATATGGAACATAAATTGTTCAAGGTTACTTTGCTTGGTGAAGGCGCTGTTGGAAAAACTAGTCTTCGTAGACAATATTTAGGAGAGTCATTTGAGAAATCTTATGCTATGACAATTGGGGCTGACTTTGCTACAAAAAGAATCATCCTTGATAATGTTGAATACACTATTGTTATTTGGGATCTTGCAGGTCAAACTAGGTTTAAAGAGGTTAGAGAAGCGTACTATAGGGGAACTAAAGGCGCTTTACTGGTTTTTGATCTTTCTAGAGGTGATACCTTTCAAATGCTTGCTTCATGGATAGAGGAACTTCTACTAAATAATAATAAAAATAAAAAAATACCTATGGTTCTTGTAGGCAATAAATCAGATTTAAGAGGTTCTATTATAAAAACTATCCCAAGTAGTTTTGGAGAAGATTACGCTGAGCAACTTAGTATCTGGAGTGGCTTTAAAATCCCTTATATCGAAACTTCTGCTCAAAATGGTGATAATGTTGAACCTGCTTTTAAGACTCTAACCGAGCAATTGATGAAGCAAACTTATGAAGATGAGATTGAATCGCGATAGTTTTGAAAATAGCTTAATTCACTAATTAAAGCCAAAAACTCTTTATTTAGCTAAATATAAGAATATTTGAAAATTGCTTGGTGTTAATATTGATTCAATACAAATTCAAGCTAGCCTTGCTTGGTGAAGGTAGTGTAGGTAAAACCTCTCTAAGACGGACGTTTTTAGGTGAAACTTTCAAAGAAGACTATATTCTAACCATGGGATCAGATTTCGCTTCTAAAAAAATCAGCTTGAACAATATCCAATATAATTTGCTTATTTGGGATCTTGCAGGTCAACCTTTGTTCAAAGACATTCGTAAAGCTTACTATAGAGGCTGTAGAGGTGCTCTTGTTTTATTCGACTTAACAAGAATTGAAACATTCAGATTACTACCTAACTGGATTGCAGAATTAGTAAGTAACAATAAGAATAAAAGATTACCAATTGTTTTGATTGGAAATAAAGTAGATCTTCGAAGTAACAAAGAAACGATGCTTCCTAAATATGGAAAACAATACGCTGAAGAATTGAGTGTTTGGTCGGGATATGAGGTCCCATACATCGAAACTTCAGCTTTAACAGGAGAAAATGTTGATATTGTTTTCACAAGATTGGTTGAACAGATTGTCATCAAAGACAAGAAAGAAAAACTAGAATCGGACGATTATTAAACTATTTAGACTATTTTTAAGCAAGTTTATCAATAGTGTAAATAGCTAGCATTTTATAACTCCTCATTTGTATAGAATAAGCTCTTAAATATTCAAAACTATTGTAAGAAGAAAAGGTAAAGTGGTTATAATGATAATTGAAGAGTATGAAGCAAAATCATTAATACGAACTTCAAGAACATCGCTCTTCTCTTGGTCAGAAGCATATCTCAATCCTTATCAAGGATGTTTCCATGATTGCAAATATTGTGATGGTAAATCTGAAGGTTATTACATGCACGATGATTTTGCCAATCGCATAAAAGTTAAGATTAACGCTCCTCAATTACTCGAACAGTATCTTAAGAAAAAAGGTTTTTTTCCTTCAAAACGCGAAAGGACTTCCACTTTAGTCGACTTCTTTCCCTCTTTACGAGATTCAGCTAGTTCAAATCAACCTGGTAAATTCGTTTTGTTTATTGGAGGAGGAGTCTGTGATGTCTACCAGCCAGCTGAAAAGGAAGTAAAAATGACTAGGAAGCTTCTACAGATAGCGTATGACTACAAGTTTCCTGTCTATTTTCTGACAAAAAGCCATCTCATTCTACGGGATTTAGATCTTCTTAAAAAAATCAATGAAGAAAGTTATGCGTGTGCAAGCTTTACAATAACATTAAATGATGAAAAAGAGCAGAAGATATTCGAACCAAGAGCTAGTACTTCTCAAGAACGATTCGAAGCAATAGAGATACTAAGAGAAGAAGGGATTCATTCAGGGATCTATTTCTATCCCACTCTACCATTTTTAGGTGATACAGATGAAAATATGAATGCAATTTACAAAACAGCAAAAGATGTAGGAGCAGAATTCGTTTATTGTTGGGGTCTTACATTAAAACCAGGAAAGAATAAAAATGAATTCATGAATACAGTCAAAGAACATTTTCCTGATTTATTACCAAAATATGAGCTGTTATATGGAAATAACAATAAATATGGCAATTTGGATTATGAGAAATTCAAGGAAATGGGGTTAATATGGCCAGAGATTAAGGGATATAAAAAAGGACATGAATTAGAGATAGATTACACAGCTAAGCGATATGTTCCAGAAGGGAGAATTAGAACTAATCTTAAGCTATCTGAATTATTGCATAGAATCGAATATCTTAAAAGATTCTTTGTTAAAAGCTCAAAATTAGAAATACGAGAGTTGAATCAAACTGCTAATTTTCTAAATACGTATACAAAAGATCTTTTAGAAATGGATGATTTAGAAAGGAAGAAACTGCATTTAGGAAAAACCACAGTTCCTTACATTGAAGAATATCTACAAGAGAAAAAAAGTGTGTTACTAAAGAATCTTGAAGAGAAAGCATACAAAGATGTGTGTAGATATTTAAGAGAAACTGATAAATCTTGATGTTACCTTGTTTTAAGAAGTTTTAACAAAAAAAGAAAGAAAAAGATTTATCTTCTTTTTATAATACTAGCTATTAATCCAATTAGGAGGAATCCAAGAACACCATAGAACCAATTAAAAGGTATAGTAATACCATCACCAGAAGCAGTTTCAGTACTTTTAAAAATCATATGTGTTTCTGTAAAAACATCTTCAGAATCTGGTATCCCTGTAAATTCCATACTAATATCCGTTTGATATTTATACAAAATACCAAGATATATGTGAAAACTAATTTCAGTTGAGACATCAAATTTTATTGACATATCTCCTTCAGAATAATCTGCATGACTTTCAGATTTAGAAATGAAAAGGTCTTTATTTAAAGCAAAAGAATAAGAAGAAGACATACCATTGATTGAAGTAGAAAAATCAGTAAAAAATTCATCCTCTACTGCCAATTCAAAGAAATTTTCGGTAGTGTTCCCATATATAATCGTGACTGGCATAAAGAGCATTGTGAACATTATTGATAAATACTCTGTTACACCAACTTGAAACAATAATATATCTGACGCATTAGTTGTAATTATGTTATCATTTATATAAAACTCTCCCCACATTTCACTAGTAGTGAAAAGTTCCAATGGATTATCTATACCTATATCATCTGGATCTTGAAGGAATTTCACTTTTAAAAAATCTCCTTCTTGCATTTGATCATCAAGTGTTATATCTAGTCCTCCAGTTTCAAAGCCTTCAAATTTTTCTAATTTCCAACTAAATTCCCTTCCAGGAACTAGGTCGTCAGAGAAAAACCATTCATCCGGTTCATCCATTGCTTGTGTTGTGCTTACGGTAAACAAGCTGAATAAAAGAAGAAATAATAATGTTATTGATATAGCAGATTTTTTCATTTTAGAAACCTTTTATTTTGTAATTAAATGTTGTACCAATAGAGTAGGTAAACTATAATATAAACTTAATCAAAAAAAAATACATTGATTACTATCGAAAAACTGATTTATATATGTGAAATGCCATTTTACGTTTTGTAAACTAATAATTTATGAGTATCAATCTACTCACCATTTTATTCTTTCACAATCCCATTCTCTGAGTGTTCTAGCTAATTCCCCTATATGATGTGCATTGTGTCTTAATAAATAAACTAGTTTTTCAAAGATTGATTCAAACCAGTCAAAACCATCCTTCCTCATTAATTCTTCATCACTTAATTTTTTCAAAATTTCTGATAATCTCTTACCGACTTCTTCTGTGTAACTAAGTAATTCCGCTTTAGTCACTTTTGATTTCTTTTTTTCTATTATTTCTTTTGAATCATTGTCCCAGTCAATATTAGCTATTGATCCCCATTTCATCCCATCAGCTGTACTTCTAGAATAGAAATCAGCTGCTTCTATAATATGATGCACGGTCCATGAGAAACTCCAATCATTATTCACTTTAGACCATTTATCATCGGGAATTATATTGATTCCTTGCTTAATCATACCCCATTCTTCTTTAAACTGCTTCAAAAGTGTTAAACCCAAAGATGGATGTGTTTTCTTAGTTGTCAATTGTTACACTTCTTATTTGTGATTTCTTTCTTCGTTTTTCTTTTTTTACTTTATAAAAATACTACGTGTTTAAGATCTGATGCTTATCTACTTCTTCTGACCTACCAAAACAAATGTAGCCTTACTAGGTCTCCTATAATAAACTTCTAAGTTAAGTTCTTCACACAATTTTTGCAATTCTTTTGGTGAATAAAATTTGCTTTTAAAACGCATTATCTTTTCAAAAAGGATTAATAATAAATTCCAAAAATATTTTCTATCAAACTCTCTAATAATCAGTTGACCCTGTTTTAAGAGAATAGCGTTACATTCATTCAAAGTTTTTTCTTGATTTTGTACATGGTGCAAAGTATCGTTAATAAATATCTGACCAAAAGTGTTCTTTCGAAAAGGCAATGATTCACTTTTTCCTTGAACGAGTAGGAAATCGTTTCTATGCTTTCTAGTCTGTTGAAGCATTTCAAAAGACCTATCAAAAATTAAACAGTCATTAGCTTCTTCTTTAAGAAATATAGATACGCGACCTGTACCGCCACCAAGATCTAAAATTATATCTTCGGAATTTATAGGAAAGAAATCTCTAAGCTTCTCATAATCAAAAGATCCAACTATATTCTCGTATCGGTTGGCGATTCTGGAAAAAAGGTCCATTCTTATCTAGTTAAGTATTTTATAACTAATTTATAATCTTTCATATTTTTCAAAATTCTAACTAAACTTATTTTTTAATACATTTTTCAAGCATTTCTTCAAAATTAGAAGCATTTCGTATAAAAAGGAACATATTTAGTCCCTTTAGTGTTTTGTATATATCTGAAAAAGACATGTCTGATGCAAATTCTGTTATTTCTTTGGAATATGTCTTAAATATTTTCTCTGTTTCCTCAGAAATCTGTGTAAGAAAGTTAGTCATAACTTCTGCTAAACAACCCACAGAAACCTTTGAACTATCATTGATTAAGCTAATAAGTTTAGCAAAAAACGAGAGATACTTCTTATCTTCATCCATAGAGAACGTTCTTTCAGATTTGTCATCCATAAGGTATAATTTTGCTGCACGCCCAAAAAGCGTCTCTGCGGCTGTCTGACCAACTTTAAATCTTTTCCCTGCTTCAACGATTAAACCACTTTTTCGTAGTTTGCTCATGTATTTGTAAAGCGTTTTGTCTTTCCTGAACATTTTTTCTTGTAATTCTTTTTTCTCAGAATCTTCAAGGTTCATTTTCTTTATGTCTTTTCTAACGATTGAATTATACTCCGTTTCCAGTTCTTTAATGGTTAATGGACCTTTACGGAGAGCTATAAAAATCGGTGAATACTTCGCATCATTTAATAATTCCAAGTACTTTGCATCTTTCAGTATTTTTATTGTTTCCTCTTCATAAATAATTGAATCATGATACTCCAATTTTCCCACCATTTCATTCCTTGATTATTATGTTTTCGTGTACAACATATAAGTCTGTTGCTAAGGATGTCGAAACATTTATATATCTTTGTAGATGGTATTCTCTATAGTTGTAGAATATTAACCGGTGTTTGTTAATGCTAGAAAATTCCAATAATCATACAGAAGAAACTTCAAACCTTAAGGGATATTTGTTCTTCTTTTCTGGACAATTAGTTTCACTTTTTGGTTCGAGTATTATTCAATTTGTAATAGCTTGGTGGATCACAGTCGAAACTGAAAGTCCTATGTTATTATCTTTATCTTTGTTCATCGGTTTTATTCCAACAGTTTTACTTACTCCAATCGCTGGAGTCTTAATAGATCGTCTTAATCTGAAATTTTTAATTGGTTTTGTAGATTTCATGCAAGCTGCTGTAACTGTTGTTCTTCTATTTCTTTTCAAATTCGACAAAGTTGGTGTAGGTTTATTGCTATTCTTCATTGCTATTAGAGGTGCGTTTCAAGCATTCCAGCAACCAGCTCTTCAAACAATAATCCCAATAATGGTACCAAAAAAGCATCTAAACCGTATGAACAGCTTTCAATTTCTTTTTATAAGTGCTGTTTTTGTGGTTGGTCCAGTTACTGCAGCTTTCCTATACGCTACAATACCCATTCATCTAATTATGTTGATCGAGCCAATAACATTCGGAGCTGCCATTATTCCATTAGTTTTCATAACTATACCAAAAGTTGTAAAACAGACAAAAGAAAAAATAGAAAAAACATCTTTTATATCCGAGATGAAAGAAGGAGTTCAATTCATTCGCAAAAAGAAGGGTCTTTTACCACTCTTAGGTTCATTCACAGCTGCAAACTTCTTTATCATGCCAATGTTTACACTGATTAACTTGTTTGTCTATTCTACTCATGGAGGGGATGAAACAAATCTAGCTTTTGTCTTTATTTTCTTAAACGTTGGAACAATAGCTGGATCGTTATTACTTACAATATGGAAAGGTTTCAAGAAAAAGGTAAATGGTGTAGCAATCGGTATTCTTTTCATGTTTATAGGATCCTTAATCGCATCTTTGACCCCTAATGGTCTTTTTTGGTTTATGGGTTTAGGAATGCTAGTTGTCGGAGTTTCCAACCCTGTTGCAAACATATCCAGCCAAACAATCTGGCAAACAATAGTTCCAAAAGACAAATTAGGCAGAGTTATGTCTGTTAGACTAACTATAGCTCAATTTACAGCACCAGCAGGGATGTTATTATCAGGTTTCATAGCTGAATATGTTAAGATGGAGTATTTATTCGCTTTTTCTGCCCTTCTAGGATTGCTATTCCTTGGTCTTTTTTGGATTAATACTTCGATGAGAAAAGTTGAAGATGATATTGATTATACTATAGATGAAGGCGGGTCAGAACAGATTTTGCCCTCTACAAAGGATGTTGAAAAGAAAGAAGCTGAGGTTATTCCAACATCTGAATAATACTTTTAATTCCCTTTTTCTTATGATCTAAGTTCTAAACATAAGTGGCATCTACAGGAATCTGATTTTCTTCATAATGAAACTATCTGTTGACTAGACCATTATGCATTGTTATACATGAGTTATTTTTCCCACTTTACCCACTTAAGGGTAGTGACGAATAATTTTGAGGACTCTTCCCAACCCAAGAACGTTTAAGGTCGCATCGCATCAAGCAGTAGCGTAGGGGGAGCTTCAAGCTCTGGGATTACACCTCCAACACACAGTGTTAGCGGAGGTGAGAGGGTTCATCTCCTCTCCGGGACTCATTACTGAAGACTATGTTATTGAGAACCTTAGGCTCTCACTCCAGCTCCGGGTGTAAGCAGATGACTCTACTTTGTCTAAAGCCATTGGCTTAAGACAGTACTTATATTAGACTTACCTATAAAAATCTAACAGAAATGTGGGAAAAATGGGGAAAAATTAGCATGTAAGCATCTGAAATCAATATAACTTCAATATCTGAAAACATAAAAAAGAAACTCTTTAATATAACACCAGAAATGAAATCATGAATGGGTTCTGATATTTTTATTTCAATTGCTGCATCTTTGGGTATTCTTGCGTGTTTAGGAGACTTCTTAATTACTTTTATTTTGGGTTCTTTTTATCCAAATTATAGTCATATTGAAGATACTATGAGCAAGCTTGGTTGTAAAAAAAGCCCTTTCACCAGCATTTTCACATTCTGGTGAATTTTTTGGGGGATTTCTTTTATCATTTTTAGTTGTGGTTTTGCTTTAGATTCCTTCTTCTTGGGATCAAGGGGAATTAGTATTGCTGGAGCGAGTTTAATAGCGATTTTTGGGATTGGAGCTGGTGTGGTATCAGGGCTGTATCCCGCAGATCCAAAAGGTCATGAAGAAAGTACATCATGTAAGATTCATGGAATATTTGGTGGGTTGGGATATTTAGCTCTACTCATTTTACCATCTGTTCTAGTTACCGCTATGGTGAATTGGATGCTCATCATTTCAATAATTACTCAAATTGCAGGAATCATTTTCTTCTTTTTGTTTCTCCGAACTAAAAAACCTAAATTCAAAAGATCAGGTCTTTGGCAAAGACTGTTTCTATTTAACTACTATTGTTATATCGTAATAATTGCAATTATGCTTTTGATATATCATACGAAATGATAAGAAAATATTTGATTGAGATGTGGAGAAGTTCAATAGCTAGAGGAGATTATGGTTTATATAGTGATGCAGATGTACTCATAATTCTAGAAGATAGTGATAACTTCTAATTTCTCTTATTACAGCTTTATTCGTGTTTAGAAGAAGAGTAAATAGTAAAGATTATTACTTTAAGCGAGTTTAACCTAATGTCTGGGTAACAGTGGAACTAGTTGTAATATGTGAATACACTGTTTTCCTTTGGTAAATAACTTATTGACATCTATCGCTATCCTATTTATAACCAGAAGATTCAAGGACATTATTTATCTTATCAGTAATATCCTCTTCAATTATTGAGCAATTATTACTAAAAAGAAGATACCCCAACATTAACAGAAAGAACCTTGATTTCTCGAAATAAGGATTAAAATCAACCAAATTTATATAAGATAGATTCATAGGTAACATAGATAATAATGGATAGATCAAAAGATTGGTTTGCTCAAGCTGAACATATTCTAGAGCAAGCAAGATGGAGTTTAAAAGGCAACTTCTTTGATGGTGTTTGTTTTCTAGCACAACAATCAAGTGAAATGGGAATAAAAGCTTTATGTCTTCATTTCAAAATAGACTGTTGGAGTCATGCTATAAGTAGATCCTTGAGCGTTCTAAAGGCTGATTTAACAATTCCTGATAATATTATATTTTTAGCAAAAAAACTTGATAAATACTATATTCCAACTCGATATCCAAATAGCTTTGAAGTTGGTGCTCAAAAGATTACTTTACGGAACAAGAAGCGAAAGAGGCGGTTGAAAATGCAGAAGAGATCATTAAGTTCTGTAGAGAGAGCTTACAGAAATAGAGTACGCATTATAGCTGATTTAAGAAGTATAGCAAAGGAAATTCAAATAAAAAAGGGAGCTAAAGAAATAATTCTTTTTGGTTCAATAGCTAGAGGAGATTATGGTTTATATAGTGATGCAGATGTACTCATAATTCTAGAAGATAGTGATAAAGAAAGATTCTTTGATCGAATTCCTGAACTAAAAGATTTCTTTATGATTTTACCAATACCTGTTGATATCTTTCCATATACTATTAAAGAAATAGAACGTATGAAATATGATAATGTATTCATTAAAAGAGCACTTACTGAAGGTATAAAACTGTTAGAGACTTAATACTCTTCCTTCTTCGCAATGAAACTTAAAATCGAACATTTTTTTAATATTGTGTATATCTTAAGATTGTTGAATATGCTAAGATGGAATAGCTATTCGCTTTTTCTGCCCTTCTAGGGTTGTTATTTTTAGGTCTTTCTTGGATTAATAATTCGATGAGAAATGTAGAAGATGATATTGACTATACTATTGATGAAAGGGGGTCAGAACAGATTTTACCCCTAACAAAGGATGTTGAACAGATAGAAGTTGAGGTTATTACTACATCTTAATGATTCTTTAATTTCCTTTTTCTTATGAATTAAGTTCTAAGTATAAGCAGTATCTACAAGAATCTAAAATTCTTTCATATTAAAATAGCAATTTGAAAATAAAAAACAAGAAAAAAAGACATTATTATTGTTTTCTTCTTCTTATGGTTAGTACTGACGTTAGAGCTAGAACACTAATTAATAAAATCGTATGATTTCCAACTGGCACCTTATTTGTTGTTGTTGTTGTAGTTGTAGAACTTGTTACATGATACCCAGCTAATTCCATGTATGAAAGAGCAAGATTTATGTCATAGGCATAAGGTTCTAGTGTGTCATCAAAACCGACTGATGCGTCAGGCATTGGATTGGAAGCGGGAGCTACAAGACCTCCAAGAATCTCAGAAATATTCTCACGAGGAACAGAATGACTAATAGCTTTACGAATGTTTTTCGCTGCTTCAGCTGTACCTAAAGGTGTGAGTTCTCCAGTACCAAAAACTGGATTTTTAAGATTCAAAGCCATTTCTTGTGTACAAGGAACTTTAACTAATATGGCGTCGACACCTACAACATCAGCATAGTCATCAGGAACTGGTGAGTATCGAGAGTCAACAATATCAACTGTACCAGCGGCAAGTTCAGCTATAGCTGAGTCTTTACCAGCAATCCAGGTGAAGATTAGTTGAGTTAATGCAGGTGTTATTCCATGCCAATATGGGTTTGGAACGAGTGTTGCAGTACTGGTTACTGTACTATATTCGCTTAGTATGAATGGACCACAAGAGGTGACTAAAGCTGTTCCTCCAACTGTTTCTATGGGTTTAAGGTTGAAGAGATTAGCTCCTTGAGCAATAAACAATGGTTCAACAAGAGATTTATCAATAATTTGGTATGAGAACAACGATGTAGCTAAGAAGTAAGGCTGTTTCAAGTTGAATTGAATAGTTGTATCATCAATAACGACAATAGAGTCATTGCTTTCGAAGAATGAGGTTAGATAAACATATGCACTCGAAGCTACAGAAGGAGTCATGTGTAGTTCATAAGTGTATTTTACATCTTCAGCTAGTACTGGGTCTCCATTACTGAATTTAGCAACTGCGTCAATTGTAACATTGAATTGTAGGCTGTCTTCACTTACTGTAGGCATACTATCTGCAATCATGGGTTCCATAAATCTTGTATCTTGAGCTCTGGCATATAGACTACCATATACAGCAGCCATCCATTGAGCATCATAATATGATTCTTGGACGAAAGTGTTATATTCAGATAATTCTACAGGTAATGCATATTTGACGATATGATCATCTGTATCATCCCAATTTTCAGCACGTAATGAGGATGTTGCAATTAACAGTTTATCATAGCCTTCAAGAGTTTCAGAGAATCCAAAGAGTGATCTTCGATAGATGAGGGTGATTGTTGGAAGATCCTCATGGAGGATCTGTTGCAATTGTTTGGCTAGAGGAATTCTAGCATCTACATCAAGTTCAGAAGTGTATTGTAGAAGTACGCTATCGTAAACAGGATTACTGTATTGATACATATTGTAACCAGCTGGAACTATACTAGCTGTGTCAAACAATCCTGTTGGATCCCAATCTAATCCCCATGACCATCCTACGAAGAAGATGTCGAACCCACCTTCTTCATATGTAGGAATGTAGTCATGATATCCTTGTTCTCCTACTGGATATTCCCATGTTCTTGAGTAAATGCTTCCCCATCCAGTTAGTTTATTAATATCGATCCCAATCCCTATTTTTGGCAATTCTTCTTCCATTAGCAATGCCCATCCATATAATGCAGGGTTAGCACAGCAAGTATAAGGTGACAGTAAATTTAGATAGAAAAATGGATCTTGTGGTTCTATACCCTCACAATTTGCTGATGATAAAAAAAAACTGATTATAAGAAATATTGATATGTATTTCGCTTTTTTCACATTATCATCTCACTTCTTAGTGTATCTTAATACTACTTCCTATTACATATTCATATTTGATTGTGAATCAATTACATCCTATGTTTGATTATATATAAATATTTCAATCAAAGGTTATTAGCATATAATATGACAAACATTGTTTTCTATATACTATATATAGATGTCAAATATAAAGAGAGCAATTTTTTATACTCAAATTGAAAATATGTTTCCTATACTTCTAGTACAAAGTTTTCAATATCTGTTACATTTGTTTTCATTGAATTTTCTAAAATCGCCTGCAATTCACATAGAATACAATTTAGAAACTGCTCTTTTTCGTAGTAGTATGAAAAACATTTTTATATTTGGCTGTACTACTACTTCTTAGATGTGATGATAAGATGTCTATAACAAGTGATTATGTAATAGAAACTAAGGATTTAGTCAAAGTCTACAAAACAGGCAAGGTTAAAGCAGTAGATGGATTAAATTTCAAGATCAAAAAAGGTGAAATTTATGCACTTATTGGTGCAAATGGCTCAGGTAAAACCACTCTTCTCAATATGATTATAGGAGCTCTCTATCCTACTTCAGGTGAAATAAGCGTTTTTGGCTATTCTGTTCCCAAAAATCGTCGAACTACTTCTAATTATATTGGTGTCGCTCCTCAAGAATATTCTCTTTATAGTGATTTAACTTTAAAAGAAAATGTTCGCTTCTTCTCTCGATTATATCGAATGAAGAAACCTGAATTTGAAGAACGCTTTTCAGAATTACTTAAGATATTAAGACTTGAAGATAAGAGAAAAACTCTAGTAAAAAATCTTTCAGGTGGGATGAAAAGACGTACAAGTATTGCTTGCGCTCTTATACATTCTCCAAAACTCTTATTCTTTGATGAAGCTACTGTTGGTGTTGATCCTGTTCTTCGAACATTCTTTTGGGAATATTTCAATTCTCTTAAAGAAAAAGGCATAACCCTAGTCCTAACTTCTCACGTAATGGACGAAGCTGAAAGAGCTGATCGAATCGGTCTTATGAGAGCTGGAAAGCTTATTGAAGAAGGTCCACCGCAGGAGCTGAAAGCAAAGTATAATGTGGAATCCATTGAGGAAATATTCCTTCTATTAAGTAACGGGGTGATTGTCGATGCATAATGGTAAAAAGCCGAATAATAATGTTGAAAAAATAAGTCGTTTTTCTATTCGAAGGTCATTATCTGTTGCTTTACGTGTTTTGAACATGTTCCGACGAGATAGACGTACTATGGGTATGATGTTGGTTATTCCTGCTGTTATTATGGTAATTTTCGGTCTAACCTTAAGTGGGGAAATTGTTAATCTTCCAATTATTCTAGATAACCAGGATGTTGGATATTCAGTTGAAATACCCTTTGTTGGAAACGTCACACTCGATGTAGGACAGAATATCACTAATGCTCTTGATAACGATAAAAGAGTTGAATTGACTTATGGAATATATGAGGAGAATATAGAAAATGTAGAAAACGGCGATTATTTTGCTGTTGTTCACATTCCAGAGGATTTCTCATATTCTATTTTCAATATTACTCAAGGAATAACTACCCAAGTTACAATTAAACTGTATTTGGATGCTACAAAGCCACCTATTCGAGCAAGTATTGTAGGTGCTATACATGATTCTTTGAGTCAAATAATTGGTGATGTTGGAATAGAAGTAGAGCAAATTTTAGCTTTTGATGGAGCACAATTCACAGGATATGATGTAGGTATACCTGCTGTAATGGGCTTTGTTATAACCTTTCTACTAGTTCTGATCGGTACACTTACAGTTACTCGAGAGAGGATAATGGGGACAGAAGATAGGCTTTATTCCACACCGTTATCTACAGCTGAAAGATTAACAGGTTATGTTATATCACTTTTAGCTATAGCTGCTTCAATGATTGCTGTGATTTTGCTTGTAGGAGTAGTAGCTTTTGGAGCGACAGTACGTGGAAATTTCTTTATGCTTATTCTAGTCGCTTTTCTTTTTGGATTAGCTCATGTTTTTCTAGCAGTTTTTCTTTCAAATTTCGCTGAAAATGAACTCCAAGCTATACAGTTCGCTCCTTTAACTGCATTACCCAGTATGGCTCTTAGTGGGATGCTCGTTCCAATTAATAGTCTGCCTGTGTGGTTACAACCTATTTCCAAAATAGTTCCGCTAACCTATGGAATCAATCTATTTGAAGGAGTAATGTTGAAAGGTTGGGGTTTCAAAGAACTCTGGGTAGACTTCCTAGTAGTAGCAGGTATGGCTTTACTGTTCTTTGTTCTAGCTATACTGACTGTAAGAAATAGGATGAAAGATTAGAGGTAAAAAGATGACAAACCTCTCTTCCCATTCCTATTCAAAGGAAAATGCTATTAATGCGCTTATCGCTCTTAATCTACCTAAATGGGAAGCAAGAACCTATGTAGCTCTCTACGGTTCAGATTCTTCTCTAGCTTCAGATATAGCTAGAGTTGCAGATATTGCCCAACCCAAAATTTATGGTTATCTCAATAGTTTGGTAGAAAAGACATTTGTAACAAGACAAATCAAGGAAGGATCACCTGACACTTTTACTGCAGTACCTTACGATATCGTATTGGATTCTCTTAAATCTCAAGTTCTTATGAAAGCAGATTCAGCAGCAAAGTATTTTGAAGAAACTAAAAGATTTCAACGAACAAGAAATGTTGAGGATTTATTCTCATATTTTGAAGGTGAAAAAGCTGTTTATGCGGGATTAAAAGGTGTAATTGAGAATATTCAAAAGAATGTTATAATTCTTCTAATCAATCCTGCTGAAGAAGCAATGCTAATGGGACTTTTGGAAGACCGAAAAAAAACTTCTACAAACATAGTAATTTATCAGCTAGCAGCAAATGGTAGGGTAAAGAAAATTCCTCCCATCAAGAAATTGCTTAATACTGAAGGGTTCAAAGAATTATTGTTTAAACGACCAAGTATGTTTTTTGCTGATGTTGATCTAGCAGAAGCAACTGGAAGTTCACTTAACATCTCTTTCCCATCCCTTGAAGATTTCCCTCCTGCTTTAATTAATATAAAACACCCGATTGCTCTTCACTTCCAAATTCAACTTTATAACAGTATTTATGCTAGTTTACACAGTTTAGGCTTAGAATTAGTGGAGAAATAGTTTCATCTAGAAAAACTCTCAAATATGAAGGTGAATTCAAGAATTTCCCATCTTCCTTCGCTCTTATTCGAAAAAACTTTCTATAATCAAAGAGTGATATATATTGAAAACTTTCTATAGTTATTAAAGGAAATATATAAATAATTTTATATATCATTTTTCTATTAGTCAACTAATTAAATTCGTTGAAGATGACCAAATGCAAGAAGAAACGATATGTAGTTACTGTGGATACGCCACTAATAGACATCTAATTCATACTATAAACGGGAAATGCTACTGTGTAGCTCATTACCTAGTTCATTATATTAATTCTGACCTCGATACAGCAAAGAAAGAAGATATATCGGTGTAAGAATCAAGAATTCTAAATCCATACGTTATTAATATCCCCTTAATGATACAGTAATTGTTAATAACGTAATACCAATCTAGAATTCTTCAATAGATTTCTCCTTTTTTATTTTTTTATTTGTATACGTCTAATTATGGAATTTAAAACAACCATGTAGATGCTATTTATGCGCTTATCGCTCTTAATCAACCTAATTAGGAGGTAAAAACCTATATACTGAAGAAGAAAGGAAGAAACTAGGAATTGTATAACTAAAATAGACGAATTTGTTTAATAGTCTAAATCCTATTATGAAATTGGTGGGTTTTATATGAGCGAAATAGTAATCCGTAATGGTTTGATATTTACTGAAACTGGACGTATCAAAGCAGATATTCGAATCATTGATGAAAAAATCAATGAAATCGGTCAAGAATTAAAAACTACTTCTGGATCAGCAAAGGAGATTAATGCTGGAAATTTAGTAATTATGCCAGGAGGAATAGATCCACATGTTCATCTCTCATTACCTGCTTATGTTTCAGAGGAATTCCGATGGTCTGATGATTTTGAGAGTGGATCAAAAGCAGCAATTGCTGGAGGAATAACTACTCTTGGTTGCATTTCAGTTCCTGATAGAAAGGAAACCCCATTAGGAACTATTGAAAGGGAAACGAAATCGATTATTGAGCATGCAATAGCTGACTTCATTATCCACCCAGTAATATTCACCCCAACAGATGAAACCATTCGAGAAATACCCAAATTGATGGAGAAGGGATGTAATACTATTAAGATCTTCATGGTTACGAATGATTATGATGCTAATGAGGAAATGTACATAAAAGCAATTCAAGCTGCAAAGGATAATGAAATGCTCTCTATGATACATTGTGAAGATAATGAGATCATTAAAACAACTTGTGAAAAGATGACTGAAGATGGGAAAGAATCATTAAAGCATTATGCTGATAGTAGACCTGTGAAATCAGAATCGGTTGCTACACAAAAAGCAGTTGATATATCCAATTCAACTAGAGCGCCTATTTATATTGTTCATCTTTCTTCAGAACAGGCTCTCAATATTTGTGAAAAAGCTCAAACTAAGAATATTCCAGTATTTGTTGAAGGACGACCAATTTTCCTCTATCTAACTCGAGAAAAATATCTCGAACCGGAAGGGGCACTTTATGTTGTTCAACCACCATTAAGAGAAAAATCAGATGTAAAGGCACTATGGAAGGGATTGAAAGGCGGTTCAATAAATACAGTTGCAACTGATCATGCACCTCACACTCGAGATCAAAAACTGAACCCTGAACTCAATATTAACAAATTAGTTCCAGGAATAAATGAACTTCAAGTAATGTTGCCAATGTTATACTCAAAAGGAGTTGCTTCCGGAAAAATTACATTAGAAAGGTTTATTGAATTGACATCAACGAATACAGCAAAACTGTTTGGTCTCTATCCAAGAAAAGGAACTATACAGATTGGTTCTGATGCTGATCTTGTTCTTTGGGATTTGGATGAAGAACGTGTTATTAGAGATGAAGATATGTTCTCCCAAGCAGGATTTTCTGTTTATAATGGACAATCATACACAGGATGGCCTAGAGTAACTATTAGACGTGGGTATGTAGTCTACGAAGATGGTAAGATAACTGCAAAAGCAGGAACAGGACAAATTATTCCTAGAACCGCATCACAAAAGTTGAATTGATCGGTCAAAAATATGTTAGAGTAACTTCAAGGCTAAATTCTAACATTGATACACAATTATCCTCATTGAGATTGTGGTTTAACAGCATCATAGATATTATCTTTGCTTGCATCAAAAATCCAATCATAAATTACATTACAGAAATCTTAAAAAGTAAATTTTCTATATGCTAGAAGAATGAACAAAGAGTATGTTTTAGGACCGTTAAGAACAGCATTTAACAACTATATAGTTGGTTGTTTAGGAGGATATCTAATAAAAAATTCCGATTCTAAGAAAATTCCAAGTAAGATAGATCTAATGAACCTAAAGTTCCCAGAAGCTAAAGTTTCATTTAATTTAGAACCAATGAAAGCTATACTAATGTCTAAAGAAAAGAAAGAAAAAATACTAACAGAGCACATGAAATCAATTCTTAGAAGTTTCATTAAAGACACTTTTGAGACAGCTAAATTTTATGCTAAGGAAACTAATCAATTACCCAAATTGAAAAAAGCTAATTGGTATGATTTTACCCGTATCATTAGAAATTGTTTAGAACATGATTTCAGATTAGGTTTCAGAGATAATGATTTGAAGATATTACCAGTCAAGTGGTGTGATAAAGAGATTTCAATAGATATGGATAATAAACCATTACCAGTACAAGTCATGAATGAAGCTTATGCAAAACTACTTTATGATGATATATTTCAATATGTAGAAACCAAATTGAAATAAAATAGTTTTAGACTAATTGGGTCAGTTAGTTGTTATTATTGAAACGACTATTAATAATACGTTTGATATTTCAGGAAGAAAAAAACATAGATATTATCTTTGCTTGCATCAACTACCCAATAATTAGTTACATTACAGAAATCTTCAATCAATCTACCTTCAAGAGATTTTACTTGTCCTAGCTCTTGAGTGTTTGTGACTAAATTCAGAGATTTAGTCAGTTTTTTACATATTCTTTTTGTATGTAATCTTGTAAGAACAGTAAAGTAAAAGTCTGAGCTAAATTTAAAAGGGTAAGGTATATACTTAAGTCATATATTTTGCTTGTAATAATGTGATTTTAATGGATAAATTTCAAGAAAAATCAATTTTGAAGATTATGGGAAAACTCTTTAAGAAAGAGAATGACTTATCGAAGCTCGATAGCACTCTCAAATATAGCGAAGATTCCCCTGCTAGATATGAATTAATGATCGAAGGTTCAAAATATGGTAAACGAACTGGATTTGGACTGAAAATCATACCTACTATGGTTTCTATATTTCGAAATGAGTTCAAAACTGTAAATACACTGAAAAACAATCCGAAAAATCCAAAAAAGGAAATTACAGCGGCAGAGCTTCAACAATTAAAGGATTTTGCTGAAAAGAAAGGTGCAGGATTGATTGGTTTTGCAAAACTTTCTAAACAATTAGTCTTCAAAAATAAAGCTGTTCTTCATCCAAATGCTATTGTTCTAGGATTTGAAATGCAAAAGGATAAGATAGATACAGCACCTAGCTTAAATTGTCAACATGAAGTTATGAGAACCTATGATGAATTAGGAATCATATCAAATAAAATCTCACGTTTTCTTCGTAAGAAAGGTTTCTCTGCACACGCAGGTCATCCTTTGATGGGAGCAGCTCTCTACCCTCCTATGGCCCAAAGAGCAGGACTTGCTTGGATTGGGTACTCTGGAATAATGATCTCCCCTGAATATGGTCCAAGGTTTCGACTTACTGCTGTTTATACAAGTATAGAAAATTTGCCATTTAGTGAGAACAATGAACATACTTGGGTAAGTGATTATTGTGACCAATGCCGTCTTTGTATAAAAGAATGTCCAGGTGGAGCGATATACGATGAAGCTATAGAACATTCGAGTGGTAGAATAACTCATATTGAGAATACAAAATGTATGCCACATTTCGTCAATGAATTTGGTTGCAGTATCTGCATCAAAGTTTGCCCATTTAACAATATTCCTTATGAGAAACTCAAATCTAATTTCATGAAATAATTTTGATAATAGTTGGTAGTAAGAGGATATTCTACATTACACGCTTTTATTCTGTTGACATTCACCACATGCTAGCATATCCAATTAAAAATAATCAATTCCTTAATAATTTGAGATAATTCTTCTTTGGAGACTTTTTTTTCACAACTATTGCATTGGAAGAATCTTTGTATGAGGAATTGTACTTCACTTGTAGGACAATTAAAGATTTTAATATTGGGGTCACTAAATCTTTTTTTACTCCATTCTTTACCCTTTTCACTTATTAACCAAAACTAAGTCGAAGTTTTCAAAATGATTCCCTTATATAACTATCTGTTGACCTGGAAAAAAAGAAATATCTCTTGTCGATTTCTGAGAAGATTTTTAAACTCTTAAATTATGGCTTTGAAGGTGAACTTATGGTTGAATGGTTGCCTAGTATAATTATAGGTGGAAGTACTATAATTGCTGCCCTAATCGCGGGTTGTATTGCTAATCGATATCAGAGAAAGCAACATACACTAAGAACAGTAAAATCGTTATTGACAGAAACATGCAAATTATTAAGAAGAATTACAAATTTAACATCTCTTGTTAATCAATGGATTATTCAGAGATCAAATAAGAACAAAATTAATTTAAAAGTACCTTTACGTGAAAAAATAAAGTTATCTCTCACAAATTTCAAGATAGATTTGGATATTTTAAGAAATAAAGTGAGTATTCTGCTTAAAATATCTACGCAAAATAGTGAAAAAATAAATAAAATCTACTATGCATATAAAGAAATCAATGAAATTATTATGAAAGACCTTAGCGGAAATCCTGTAGATGATTTTGAACAAAAATTACAAAATAAAATGAATGATATTGAATCGGGAATCTATGAAATCATGAATATAATTTATAGATCAAAAATAAGATTTAGATGGAAGAGAATCAAAAAACCATTAGTTCAAGAAAACCATGCTTACGAAGAACTTGAGAAAAACGATATATTGATTGTTGAACCAGGAGAGAGATTTAAGAGTCATAAAAGTAAGTAACTCAATAATGTATTACGCTGTCCTTTAATAATTTTCTTGATTAGCTTTCAAGATGATTGAACTGAAGAATGAGCCATTTTAAACGATTTTTAGAATAGTAGCATCTTTCTAGAAAAAAGTCTCCACGCAAAGACAAAATCATTCTTGCTCCCCCACAATCTGCTTAACGAAATCTATCATCAATCTGCTATTGAAATCATATAACCCATAAGAATCCGTGCTCCTCTAACCAAAACTAAGTCGAATTTTTCTTTCGACAAAAGGAATCCCTTATCAAGCTAACTGTTGACTTTTCTTACTTTTTTTACTTAGATAAAGTCTAATTATAGAATTCAAAATTGTTTCAAGTAGATAATGCTGAATTTTCGGAAATTTCGGAAATTTCGACAACCTTATATCTATCCACTAATGTTTGTTTACTCAAGGTGATAGGTTTGAATGATAGTAAAGAAACTGAAGAATGTTGTTCATCAGAAGATAAAGCTGTTAGTTGCTGCGAAATCGAAGGAATAGTTCAAATTGATAGTCGGGGACAAATTGTACTTCCTCGGGATCTAAGAAAAGACGCAGGTTTAACCGAAGGAACTAAACTTGTTGTTGTTAGACTTCAATCAAAGGGTGAAATAGCAGGTATTTGCCTGTATAAAACTGATAAATTTAACATTGTGGTTAAGGACACTCTCAATCCTGTCATGAAAGAAATATTTGCAGAATAGAGGTATAATAATGGAAAATAGTGAAGTTAGAAAGACTGTACGGGATGCTTATGCTAAAGTTGCTCGTTCAAACAAAGTTAATATAGAAAAAGAGGAAAAAAAATCTAGTTGTTGTGGTTCTTCTTCGAGAGACACAAGCGAAAGTTCTAGTTGCTGTAGCTCTTCTCCTAGAGATATTAGCAAAAGTATTGGTTATTCATCAGATGAAATGAATCTCGTTCCAGAAGAATCCAATCTTGGTTTAGGTTGTGGAAATCCTACAGCCATAGCTGGATTAGAAGAGGGAGATGTTGTATTAGATCTCGGTTCTGGAGCTGGTTTTGACTGTTTCCTTGCATCTAGAAAAGTAGGTGAAACAGGTAAAGTTATTGGAATTGATATGACACCAGATATGATTGATTTAGCTAGAAAAAACGCACAAATAAACAATTACACAAATGTCGAATTCAGACTTGGAGAAATAGAAAATATACCAGCAGCAGATAATTCTGTGGATTTAGTTATGTCTAATTGCGTAATCAATCTTTCACCTGAAAAACAAAAAGTGTTTGATGAAGCTTATAGAGTATTGAAGCTAGATGGTAAGATAACAATCTCTGATTTGGTTCTATTGAAACCACTTCCTAAGTCTATTAAAAATAATAAAACAGCGTTAGTTGGTTGTGTTGCTGGAGCTGTACTAAAGGATAAGTATCTAGAATATATTATGAATGCAGGATTTAAAGATATAGAAATAGTAGAAGAGACTTCTACACCTACAGAGGAAATTGAACAAATTGCTAGCACTTTACCCGAGGATGATCTAATATTTTCAGAAGATTTAGAAAACATTAACGAACTAGTTCAAAGTATCACAGTTGTAGGAGTCAAAAAGTAAACGAAAAAATTTGAAGTTAAATTTTCTCTCAAACTAGGCTATTTCATTATAGCTTCTCTTCTTTTCTTCTTTTTTCTTCCTTTATAGCTTTCTTAGCTTTTCAGGAATCTTCGAGACTTGGAGTTTATAGATATCAACTATCAATTACTTTTCTCTTAGGTATAGCTTTGAAACAGATAAATTCAAATCATGTTTCCAAGAACTTCTAATATGGATAATGCTGCTAACCAACTTGTTCTTGGATTTGTAGGTGAAGGATTATTTTGGAAAGAAAATTTATAATCTCCAACATCTGAGCTTATTTCTATTTCGTGAATGTTCTTATTTATTAACGGATCAGAGTAAATTTCTACAGCTGTTTGTTCTGAACCTACAGTTGAAAGAGCTAATCTTGCAGCAACATTAATACTTCTAGGAAATATTTGTGCAGCTTTTTTTGCGTTTCCTTTAAAAATTAGTGTTTTTTCTTTCTCTGAAAGCTTCAGATCATGGTCTTTAACATATTTATGATTTTCAAAAACATTTAGTGGTTTTCTAGTAGTCAACTTAGCTTTTTGAATTCCTACAAGGTTTAAGGCGTCTATGCAATCAAATCCACCTATAGCCCCTGATGGTAGTTTGATAAGTTTTTTTTGTGATTCTTCTAATTGTGTATATTTCAAGTAAAGATTATCATAGGAAATAAAAGCTCCAATACTCATTGGAAGGAAAATCTTTCCAGATTGAATCACCTTATCAAAAACAGTTTCAACAACTTGTTGCGTAGCTGATTCAACTATAATATCACAATTATCGAAATCAGTTATAAAAGACATGAATCTGACATTAGGATGTAGATTAGTTACTTTTTCCATTTTATCCCTTTTTATATCAAAAACTGCATTAAGCTCAATTTTATGTTTAAAACTGTATAGATTCCTAATTATCTCTGAACCTATGTAACCAAGACCTATAATTCTAATTTCAAAGCCATCTTAACTACCTATTGGCATGTTGTCATATAATCTCTGTAATAAGTTTCGTATAAAATCTGCAATGTCATCAACAATCACTACTGAAACCATGTTGAATACCCTTTTCGGTTTTATTTTTGAATATTTCAAACTTAATTAGAGTGTGCAGATTTGAGTACTATCTTAAACACAGAACCAGAAGAGTAATCATGCAAAGAGTCTGGTCTGTTCTCTACCCAGATTTTTCCCCCTAGACCTTCAATAATACGTTTAGATATTGATAAACCTAGTCCTCTACCTTTACTTTTTTGAGAAGTATCTGTAAAACGATCAAAAATCTTAAGCTTAAGTTCATCTAATATTCCTTTACCATGATCCATAAGTGATATAACTGTTTCTTCATCCTCTTGTTTAATTTCAACCTCAACTATGATTTTGTCTTGATTCTTCTTCTTATTTCTTATCGCATTAGTTAGCAGATTTATGGCAACATTTTCGAATATTTCATTTCCAAGAACATAATAGTTCTTTCCTTCAAAATTCCTTTTTATTTTGAAATTTACACTCGGATATATCAAATGGACTTTTTCTTCTGCTGATTTGAGAATGGGTATTATATCTATTTTTTTCTGCTCTATTTTTTGCATTTCTAGCTTACTAAGAATTCGTATATTATCAAAAAGCAAATCTGAATTTAAAACAGATTTTTTAATTTTGTGAATTAAACCTAAAATAATTTCATCTTCTATATCCTCTTCCATTAGAATTGTTAAATAGCCATTAATAACTTGATTGTAATTTGCAAGATCATGTGAAATAATATCTAGGAGTAAATCAGTATAATTGCTTTTTTCTTCAATAATCTCTTTACTTTCAATAAGATTCTTGTTTACTCGCTCTAGTAAAAGAGTAAAAACGAAGAAACCCCACAATAAAGGTTCAGCTATTTGGACATAATCCTCATAAGCTGTTAGAACGCGGATATCTGCAAAATATTCCAAGAAATCGCTTAAATTATGGAAAACTACTATAGCAAGGTATAATATCATTAATATTTTAACACTTCGATACTTAAATTTCTTCCATTTCCACAATATAAGAGTTATTGTAAGTAAATTTACAATCAAGCAGAATAAATCATTAATTGAAAGAAAAATATTCATTTCATATCCTCCTTTTTAGTGATCAATAGAACAGTAATTGCCCAGATTAAAAATAAGAGACTCATTATAGCATAGGATATATGCTGAATTATGTTAAAAATATCCGGAAAAAAATAAGATTCAAGTACATCAAAAAACACTCCAAGTACAAGAAAACAGTAACATGAAAAAATGATTTTGAAAGAAGGAAAGGACTTAATATCTTTATATTTGAATAGAATAATAAGAAAAACAGAACTGCAGAAAAATAACTGGATAATCTCCTCTGCTTCTAATTCAAAAACCATGAATTTTACCTTAATATATTTATTCTAATCGCGTTATAAATTTCTATTATAAGTATTTTGTGACAAAATGGGTTGTAGTAAATAATTATGGAGCTGAATGATATAAATAACTTATTTTTCAACATATTGAAAAGTTTCATTATTGCATTTATTATATTATATTAATATGATTTTAAATTTTATTCAACGATAAAATCCTTAAATAACGATATATTTCTAAAGAATAAGGCAATGTGTATGGATTTGAGTAACCATCCTAAATCACTAATAACAGGAGCTGCTAGTGGTGTTGGTAGAGCTTTTGCCAAACATCTGGCATCCCAAGGATACGATCTTGTTCTGATAGACAAAGACAAAGAGAAATTAGAAGATTTATCTAAGGAGTTATCAAACGAATATCTCCAAGAAGTTGAAATAAGAGTAGTTAACCTTTCAAATCAGTCAGAACTTAACAATCTGAAAGATTATGTATCAAAAATAGATAATCTCGAAATTTTGATTAATAATGCTGGATTTGGTTTAAGTGGTCATTTTACTCGAAATGAATTAGATAAACAACAAGAAATGATCAATGTTCATATAACAGCTTGCTTCACCCTCTGTCGTGTAGCAATTCCGAAAATGGTTGAAAGAAAGAAAGGATTCATTATCAATGTCTCCTCAATGAGTGCATTAATACCTCTACTCGGAAATGTGGTATACAATGCAACAAAGGTTTTTACAATTACTTTTTCAGAAGCCTTACAAGCTGAATTAAGAAACACAGGTGTTAAAATCCAAGTTTTATGTCCAGGATATGTAGACACAGGATTTTACAATTCTGAAGAGTTAAAAGGTTTTAAGCGAGCAACTATCCCAAAGCGAATGTGGATGACTGCAGATAAAGTTGCTGAGTTATCACTCAAAGCTTTGAAAAAAGATAAGACTATTTTTGTGCCTGGATTGAAAAACAGAATTCTTTTACGAACACTCACAAAAGGTCTTTCAGGATTATTTGTCAAGTTCTTTTCGAAAATGATTAAAAAGAAAATTTCATTGACGTATCTTGTTGAAACTTAAAGTAAAAAGAGGGAAATTGGATAAACTTGGGTAATCAGTTGATTATCCTCCTCCGATTGGTGGAAAGAGGGATAAGATACTCTCATCCCCTTCAATCGAAGTGTCTATAGATGCTTTGATTCCATTAAGAAGAATTAAGTGAACTTCATCTGTAGTAAAATCTAGTAGTTCTATTATATCTATAATTTTAGTGCCTTTTTCAATATCAATTATCAATGGATTAAAATCATTAATATCAGGATACTTTTGTCTTAAAGACGCAAATACTTTAACATATAGTTTCATCAATTTACGTTCTCATTCCTAGTTTTTAATTTAATGTATATTAAGAAGAAAAAAAGAGAAAAAATAGGAAAAAAGTTTTTAATCTAAACCTAGTTCTTTTATCTTTTCTGCTGTAGGTATTCCGTCTACCCATCCTCGAAGTTTGTAATATTCTTGCTTCATAGTTTCTAAGTCGACTGTTTGCCCTTCAGAAGGTCCTTCAGGCATTTTCTCTTCTAGTAGTCTCTTTGGTAAAGTATCATCTTTACCAGTTATACCGAATTTGTTAATAATCATTCGTTCTAAGTTTGTAATTCGTTCTCCTGTTTTCAGTAGTTCTTCTGCTGTTACATCCCATCCTGTTACTGGACCGATAATCTCAGCATATTCATCTAAACCTAGTGCAAATGTCAAGAATAGACAATTTACTGCTGAATTTACAATGCATGTGAAATCTTGGAAAGTTATTGTAAGACCAGCTTTACCCTCTGTAGTAAATCTATCAACATCTCCTAATATTTCCGCTGCAATGGTGTACCCTGTCACATGGCAACCTCCTCTATTAGCTGTTGCATAGTTTAATCCGATTCCTTTTGCTCCACGAGGATCATAGGCAGGCATTTCTAAACCTTTAACTTGCATAGATAAGTCTGGTGCTCCGTAATGTTCACATAATTTCTTTGATCCTTCACCAATCCAATATCCTAATCCTTCTCTGAAAGCTGTCATCCTTGATAGTTCAACTACTGCGTCAGCATTGCCAAATTTAAGATCCAGTCCTTTAATATCTTCATCGGGGATTTTGCCTTTCTCATAGAGTTCCATTGCTGCAGCGATTGTAGAACCAGTGCTTATTGGATCAATACCATAGATATCACAATTATCATTCGCTTTGATAACTGCACCCATGTCATTGATTCCTGTTGTAGCTCCAAGAGCCCAAATAGATTCGTATTCTGGTCCTTCAGTATAATCAATCTTGTATTTTCCAGAATCAACTTTTGTTTTTCGACCACAAGCAACAACGCATCCCCAACAAGGATTCTTGCCAATCAAATACTTTTCTGTCAAAGTTTCACCAGAAATTTTTTCAGCATCTGGGTCAACACCTTTTTGCCAGTTATTTGTCGGAAATAGCCCACTTTGGTTAACAATATTAACTAAAACAGCTGTACCGTATGTTGGTAATCCTTGACCTGTTACGCCATTTTCTTTTAGTTTCTCAACATGTTCTTTAACTTTAGCTTCGAATTCTTCAGGTTTAGCGATTTTTGGTTTTTCATTTCCTTCGACGATTATAGCTTTAAAATTCTTTGATCCCATAACAGCCCCTAGTCCTGTTCGACCTGCAGCTCTGTGCTCTTCGTTCATTATTACTGCCATTGGAACAAGGTTTTCTCCTCCTGGTCCAATACAAGACACACCAGCTTTTGATTGATTATGTTCGTTTCGTAACCATTCTGATGTTTCAACGGAGTTCTTTCCCCATATTTTTTCAGCATCATGAAGCTCAGCTTTTCCATCTATTATTGACAAATAGACTTGTTTCTCTGATTTTCCAGTAATAATAACACCGTCATAACCAGTAAATTTAAGCTTAGCACCCCATTTTCCACCAGTATTTCCAGAACCTATTGATCCTGTAAAAGGTGATTTTAGAGCCATAACATGATGACGACCACTGTTTGGTGATTTTGTTCCAGTAGCAGGTCCTGTTGCGAAGATAAGCATATTTTCTGGTGAAAGTGCATCCAATTCTTTCAAATCTATACCTTTTTCTTCAAGCTTCTTACCATGTTTCCACAGGAAATAGACCGCGATTCCCTTTCCTCCAAGATATTTTCGTAAAGTTTCTTCAGGGATAGTGAAATCTTTTATTTCCCTTGTAGTTAGATTAATTTTTAGCCATTTATTCATATATCCAAAATTCATAATAATCACTTTTTTTTTGTGTATTATTTAATAAATTTCATTGAAAAATAAAAAGTTTGTTACAAATCAAGCTGTAATTAAGAGCTATTTTTATTTGATAAACTAATTACTTCATTTTTGATGATCATATATTCTGGTAAATCAAAAAGGTATATATTCTCTTTTCACATTCTTGTGATATTAATGACTAGCTTCCCTAAGATAATCCAAATTGAACCTACGAATTCATGCAATTACTCCTGTTCAATGTGTTTACATTCAATGTGGAAGGATAAAGAAAGGACTTTTTTTTCTTTGAAAAATTTTGAAAACCTAGCTAAAGCAGTCTTTAGTGAAATTAATAGACTGGTACTCTACGGAATGGGAGAGCCTTTGATGCATCCTCAATTTATCAAACTTCTCGAAATAGCTCGTGCTCATATGCCTGAGGAAGCTAAGATATTTATCACTACAAATGGGTCTCTGCTGAATCAGAAAACACTAGATGTAATCATGGATAAAAGGTTAGTTGATGAAATCGGTTTTTCATGTGAAACACTATTCCATTCCCAAGAAACAAGAATCGGACATAGTTTAGATGAAAAAAATGTTGTAGATAATATAAAATATCTTCTAGAGCATCCTCTAAGGCATCAATTCAGAGTTAGTATAGAGACTGTAGTTTTTAAATCAAATGCTAATCAGCTAATAAAATTAGTTCAGAATTCTGGAGAATTAGGCGTTGATTTTGTCTCCGTAAGTCATTTGTTTCCTTACACTGATGAGTTAAAAGATGAAATTCTTTACACTATGATTACTAAGGAAGCACTTCCCATTCTTGAAGAGATAGGTGAAGATGGTTGGGATATCATTCTAGGATATACTCAAGAGCAATTTGGAGAGAGAATGCAGATTGAATACAAAAATCAATATAAGATAAAGGAGAATATCAAACCAAAAGACAGACCTTATACTATCAAATATAAAGAATTACTTAAAAGAGCTAAAGAAAAAAACGTTCTTTTAAACATACCTCTATACATGAATGAAAAAAGCAGAATCGCTTCTTTGCATAATCTAGGAGAAATCTTTAAGGGATGTAAAAAAGTTGCAAAAGAATATAGTATGGATCTTTATCTCCCAGAAATTATACCAACTTTTTCAGAACGAAGTTGTCCTTATGTATCTACAGATACAGCTATTATTCGTTCAGATGGAGAAGTGATGCCTTGCTTCAAATATCTATGGTATCATTCTTATCATCTAAGCTTACACAAAAGGGAATCGTCATCTTTTTCTTTTGGAAATATTAATGAAAAACCATTTATGGAAATTTGGAATGATAAGAGATATAAGCAATTTAGAAGCAAAATGGTTGATATGAACAAGAACATTCCTTTCTGTGGGAATTGTTCTTTCTCTAGTAGCAACTGTTTCTATGTTATTGAAGATACTTCAGATTGCTGGGGAAATGAACCCTTCTGTGCAGAATGCCCTTATAGCTTAAATTTAACGAGATGTCCGTTGTAGAAGTAATTTCCATAAAGCTATTTTTCAACATCAACAGGTTAATACAGAATGATTAGTTGACTTGATTATTTTGTTGCTTTAAATTAAAAAAAGGGAGAAAAGAGGAAGGATTAAGCTACTTTCATTTTACGTGCTTTAAAGAAGTAGAATGTTCCAATACCTATTCCAGCTAAACCTGCTGTTGCATAGAGAATCAAATAACACAAATGTATGCATAAATTTTCTTAACCATTTTTTTTGTTCTCTTGCTCTTCTTTCTTAAGCAATATTGAAATAATACCTAATATCTACCTAAATTATGGTAAAGAAAGAAACCTTCGTTCTATTTATTGTAATACTCTTACCATTATTTCTTAGTTCATACAACTCAATACAGACAGAATCGTTCACAGAGAATATATTAACCCCAGAGATGTATATATTTAAAGAAGTAGCAACCAATTTTGCAGTAACAGATGTTGATTCTGGTATCTCTTATACTCTTAGTAGTTTCCTTGGAAAGGTAGTTGTTCTTGATTTATTCGCAACGTGGTGTTCGCCTTGTGCAGTAGCTTTACCCTATCTAAGACAATTACACTTAAAGTATCAGAGTGAGTTATTTCAAATTATTTCAATAGATACAGACAATAGTGAAACACAAGCACAAGTAACTCAATTTCGACAGGATTCGGAAATGGACTGGATAGTCAGCTTAGATCCCGATGGCGTAATAGATAATGCTTACGGAACTGGATCTATTCCTTCTTTTTATATAATCGATCAAAAAAGAGAAATTTATTGGAGTGGAGTGGGTTTTAGTGCAGAAGAAACTTGGCCTGTTATGAAAGCGAAAATAGAAGAGTTAATGGTTGAAGAAACAGAAGACCCTACTAATTCTTCACCAGCAGGAAAAGGTTTTCTAACTGCACTAAAAGTTATTGCAAGCTTGGGAGCATCTGTTGCTGCTATATATGGATTGAATAAAATTCGAATTAAGTTAACCACTAAAAAATGCTTGAATTGTAGAAACACTGCAAGTTCAAAATGCTCAAAATGTGGAAAATTCACCTGTTCTAAATGCTCAACAATAGGGTGTACAAACTGTGGCAGTAAAAAGTTCATAAGACTATAGATAACTACAAAAAAATGAAATATGGCACCAACTTATTTGATTTAAAAAAAGAGGTTTAAATTTTCTAAAAGAAAAGAGAAGAAAAGAAAAATGATAAGTGATTTTTATCTCCCAGAAATTATACAAGCTTTTTCAGAACGAAGTTGTCCTTATACATCAACAGATACAGCTGTATTTCAATTAGACGGAGAAATAATGCCTTGCTTTAAACATCTTTGGTTTTCAAATACTCTGCTAAATCTTTTTCTTCATCATTAATTTTTATTTTTACTTCTCCTCTTGCAATAAAAAGCTCGTAGACATTTTTGTTTTGCGGCAATTTTCCAATACTACGAAAACGTATTTTAAGATGCTCTGCTAAGTTCCTAGTGTTAAATACTGTTGTAAATCTACTGCATTTATCCTTGAAGGTTATTTCAGGATCTAATCCTACAACATTTTCATCATCGAAAATGAAATCAATGTTTAACACTCCATCTTTAACACCGAAATCTGTTTTGCAAAACTCATTAACAAACTGTCTGTATTGATCAGCTCTTGAAATTCTAGAAAATTCTTCTATCTCATCAATTAAAATTAGAACTTCAGAATTTCTTGTGAGATCTTCTATTTGAAACTCTTGGCTAGTATGATCTGCCATAGCCTTTAGAATAATCATCTTTGAATTTACTGAGGCTATATTGAGGTTATCTGTCTCTATATCATCAATCTTGCTAAAAGTGATAGGTAAATTTGAAAAAGATTTAAGAGTCTTCATTAGAAGATATGAACTCATAATTCCATGAGCATAATGCTCAAAATCATTAGAATATCTCAAAGTGGTTGAGAGATTTTTCGGCATAGACCCTTTAATTGTATAAATCCTTCGAAGGATATCTTTCTCCTTGTCAGTTGTTTCCTTCAACAAAGATTTCAGCTTTAGAAACTCTTCTTCATTTGGATCTTGAAGATTGAAGAGATCAGCGGAGATGCTATTTAATAAATCAATTAAATTTTGTACTGACTGCCTTTCTTCATAACTGAAATCTCCATATTCTATGACGAAGCTTATATCAAAAGAAAGAATGTTTAGAAAGTTTTCAATATAGAACTGCTGAACTGTTTCATATTGAAAATCAAATTCACCAAATTTAGAGATAGAGAAATATGGAAGGACCTTACCCATAGCTTTGTTAATCTTTGCTATTTTCTTAATAGGATACCCTAGATCGTGACAAAGAGCTATAATACATCTTGTTGAGTCTTCATATTCTAAAACTTCTGCTACTCTAGATAGCAAATTGCATAGTTCTCCAAAAATACTTGGAGCTTCTAATTGTTGATAATAGTGATAGATGAAAGCAGAAACCTTCAGATGCCTATTGAGGTTTTGGAAGAGATAGTCAAATTCAGGTCGTTTGTGAAAGTACTCCCCTAGGAAATACACCCAGAGAGAGTGAAGAGTATGGTCTCTGTAAAAAGAGTCTGAAGCGAAAATCAGTTCTTCAAACTTCACAAACTCATCAAAATACGCAAAAAGATTGTCATAACCTTGCTTATCAGGATCTATATATTCCATTGCTACTTCAAAAAGTATCTTCCATAAATCTTTAGCAATCTGTATTTTATCGTGAATATCTTCACTCTTTTCCAAATTGGAAATCTTTTCTATAACTAGTCTCTTTCCTTCTTCTTTTCCAATAAGGAAGTTTATTTTGTCTTCTTTTATAAGATTCAGATAAAAATCCATGACAACTGTCTCATTGATTAAGGTCATTAGTAAACAATCTATCTTATCCTTATAATAAGCTTTATTGAACATTTTTAGCGTTTATATAGGGTCTTGTTGATTGTGTCTGAAGGACTGATACTTTTTTCAGAAATAGAATCAGAAAAAATGCAACAATGGGTATTAGAAAGTAAGAATATTAAAAATAATTAAGGATTCATGACTTTGTTGCTATAAATTAACAAAAGAAAGAAAATTAGTGTTGAGTTTGGCTTGTGAAACGGAAGTTCTTTATTTTCAAAGGCGCAACTATATTTCCACCCATCATTCCGCCAGGTTGCCTTAATTCTTTTCCAATTTCTATTTCTTTTAGGATTCTCGGAATTTCATCTGTAAATCGCATATTTTTAGCAGAACCAACTATTTCTCCATCTTTTATTATAAACAAACCATCTTTAGACATACCTGTTATTGAACCAACTGGAGGGTTAACGAAGTTTGTGTAATGAAGATTAGTTATCAACAATCCGTCTTTGATGTCAGAGATCATCTGCTCTTTAGCTATATCTCCTGCTTTCATAGTCTCAGCAAATGGAAAACCTATAGCATTACCCATGAAAGTGAATCCTGTACCCATAGCTTTAGCTCCCATTCTAGAAGCATCTAAACGTGAGTAAGAGTAATTCTTTAATACACCATCCTCAAATACTGAAAATCGTTGAGTTGCAAGACCTTCATCATCTATTGGTCTAGATGCAAGGTGCTCGGGATTATGAGGGTCATTCATTAGAGTGAATTTTTCATCAAAGACTTGTTGACCTATTTTATCTGTCAGAAAACTTGCCCTATTGATAACTAAACGTGATGAAGTAGCATATCCAACAAAAAATAAGAGAGTCCCAACTGCTTGATGATCAAGAATAACTTCATACTCTCGTGGTTCAATAGATTTAGCACCTAAGCCTTGTACAGCTCTCTTTGCTACTTCCTTTGATTCAGTTTCCATATCAAGCTTTGAGAGGAATCTTGAACCAAAAGTGCTGTTTGAGCGACTTTCTTCTCCTTGATCCAAAGCGTCGATATTTATTGTTGTACTTATATTTGTCGTAGGATAAATTAATTCGTGTCCTGAAGATGAGATAAAGTAATCAAAACCATCAGCAAGAAGTAGATTACCTGATACACCGTGAATCTTTTTATCTATCGCTTCACCTGCAACTATCGCTTCTTCAACTTTGTCGACTATATCTACAGGTTCCAAAGAAGCAGCTTTTGGATCATTTAGTTTTAATGAAGGATATTTTTGTTCTTCTTTAACAATTCCTGGATACATAGGATCGGGGGGAACCAGTTTTGCAACCTTTGCTAAATATTCTGTAAGACTGATTATCCCTTCTTTAGTCAAATCATTAGTAATAGATCCAGCTCGTTGTTTATCATTGTAGACAACTGTAATTTCAATAGTTCTTCGTAAATCCATGTAGTTCTGCATAATTTCAGAATTCGAGAATCTAGTCGCATATTCTCGAGCGAAACTAGCGTTTATTATTGCTTCACAGCTTAATTCTTTTACTCTTCTTAACGCAAGTTCAGAAAGTTCCATTAACAGTTCTTTTTGTTTTTCTAAAACCATTTTTAATCACCTCTAACCTGAAAAGATATTCACTCCTTGGAATCGGGCATAAGGTCCGCCATGCGATACCCAAATAATCTGCATATGAGGTGCTCCCTTACCGCAACTAGGTCCGAGTCCTTCGATTCGCCATTCTTTAGTCATCATATCCAAACTGCCCCAAAACTCGGGAGTAGTAGCTTGGTAAATAGTATTCTTAAGGGGACGTGCAATTTCTCCATTCTTAATTTCGTAAGCTATTTGTACTGAAAACTGGAAATTAACTCTTTTATCGTCAATACTGTGAGATTTCCAGTGTAGACCATAGATTCCTTCTTTTGTCTCTGCTATTAATTCATCTATATCTTTTGGACCTTCTGGGTCAGCTTCAAGGTAGAGATTGCTCATTCTAACCAAAGGTATTCTATTGTAACGGTCGATACGCGCATTTCCTTTGCTGTGACTTTGTCCTATTAGTTTTGCTGTTTGTCTATCTGTTTGATAATCGTTAAAAATACCTTCTTTAACTACGTGAAATCTCTGTGTTTTAACCCCTTCATGGTCATATTTTTCGTGACCAAGAACATAAGGCATAGTAGGGTCACAAACAATATTAACTTTTTCCGAACCGTACTTATAATTTTTACCAAGTTTATCTGTAGTTAGAAAACTTGTTCCTGCAAAGTCAGCTTCCCAGCCAAGTACTCGATCTAGTTCTGAAGGATGACCGCACGATTCATGAATAGTTAATCCTAATTGATAAGGTTCGAGTATGAAAGCAGTTTTTTGAGGTTTTGGGGCTACTGCTTCAGTTGCTAAAATAACAGCTTCTGAAGCTACTCGCTCAGCTGTTTTTTCGAAATTAAACATATCTATGAATTCAAAACCTCTCATTTCATAGAGACCTATATTTCTCCTCTGATTATCATTCGCAATTGCAGTTGCACCAGAATCACATCCAGAAAACAGTTCTTGTTGAGAAATTAAAGTTCCTTCACTATTACCATAATCAAAGTATGTTTTAACAAAATTCATAGAATTATTACGAACTTTAATTACATCTCCCTTTTCCGCAATAATAGAATCTGCTTTTTTAAGTATCTCTACTTTTTCCTCAATATCAACATCAAAAGGATCTTTTACAAAAGGTGTAAAATATTTGTCCTTGATTATTGGTTCTTCTGTAAGCTCAACAGGGGTCTTCAAAATCTTACTCGTTGCTTCAGCTTCTTTAATTGCAGAAGAAACAATATCCTCAATAGTATGTTCTTCGACAATTGCTGTGCTAGCAAATCCCCAAGCACCATTCTTAATTACCCTAACACCATATCCTATACTTTTAGACCTTCCACAAGTTTCAATTTGTCCATTGCGCATTGATGTTGAATCTGTTTCATATCCAAAAATACGACATTCTGCAAAACTTGCTCCTTTAAGTTCTGCCTTTTCTATTGCTTTGGCAATAAAATCATCCATTTTACTCAAATAATCTGAATCAATACCATTTAAAATATTTTCTAAACGAAGACATTTTTTTCAGCTACTAACTTTTCTTAAGCTCTTGTAAAGTTTCATCTACCAAGCTTAATCCTTTAAGAAAATACTCCTTTTCCGAACCTATTCCTAAGCGAATATAATTGTCCATTCCGAAACAATCCCCTGCAACGACTAGAACACTTTTTTCTTCTCTGAGTTTCCTAGCCAACTCTGTAGAATTAATATCCAAATCATATTTGATAAATACCATTCCTCCTGCTCTTGGAAGTACATATTCAAATATTTCTGGATGTTGATCCAACCATTTTGTCAAAGCAGAGAGGTTAGTCTTTAATATATCTCGGTTTCTTTCTAGAATTCTTTTCCTCAGATTCGGTTTCAAAACTAATGATGCAATCTGTTGACTGATAATTCCAGTTGAAATAGAAGTATAATCATGGTAACCCCAAGCTTCTTCAATAAACTCTTCAGGTCCAGTCAACCAACCTATTCTCAATCCTGGAAGAGCGTAGGATTTTGCTAGACCATTACATACAATTGTTTTATCATACATCCCCCAAAAAGTAGGATCTTCAACCCCTCCATCGATTCTAACTCCACTATAGACTTCATCAGAATATATCCAAGCATCTGCTTCTTTTGCTAAATTAACTATTTCGTGCATATCTTTTTCTTCAAGAATTGCTCCAGTTGGATTATTTGGATTGCATACAGCTATCATTTTTGTTTTATCTGATATGAGTTCTTGTAGTTCAGATAGATCTGGTTCCCAATTGTCTTCAAACTTAAGATAGAAAGGTTTGACCTTCACCCCAAAAGAGTTAGCTATTCCCCAAATTTGCATGTAATTGGGAAGCATTAAAACTAGTTCATCTTCTGGTTTAAGAAGACTCCACATTGAAATGAAATTCGCTTCAGCTGAACCGTTGGTTACAAGAATTTGGTCTTTATTGGAACTTGGATACAAATTACTTATGGTTTCTCGCAGTTCTATAGACCCATTTGTTTGACCGTACCCAATTCGAAGAGAGAGTAGTTCATCAATCTCAGCTTGATTCATAATTTCTTTGATATTATAGGGGTGAACACCACTCTCTGTTAGATTATAATCAACTCTATTTTCCCACAATGATTGAGATCTCTCTAATTCAAAGCTTTCGATTTTCATCTGTATTAAATAGATTAATACAACTTAAAAGTTAATCCTATAAGAAAGAAAAAAAGAAAGAATAAGTTGTTACTTAATCCATTTTTAGTCTTTTTCGAGAGTATAATTTCATAAGTAGCAAAGGAACTATTACTATTATTAGAGTAAATGTGAAGTTAAATGGGTTTTCATCTGTAGTAGATACAACTGTAGAATATTCAACAGTAGGTTCATCGAGAGGATAGAGATCGACAGAATCAGCATCACCATCAATAGCATAAGAACCTGTTCCTGACCAATCATTCCAATAGTTTCCCTCTTGTGTCGCAGAATCATACCAAAAGTTATTAGTAGAATTATCATATGCTTGGGGATAACCTCCTAAAGGATTGTTGTCTACAAAGTTATTATGGTGAAAAAGATTATTATCAGAACCAGTAGATAAGTATACTCCATAACCATCATTTTCTTGTAGAAGATTATAGGTAACGACGCAAAAAGTAGAATAGATAAGCCTGATACCATAGTTGTTATTGTTGCTGCACGTGTTGTTTGTCACCTTCATATTATCAGAAAAGGAAAGATCGATGCCTTCCCATTTATTATTGTTACACATGTTGTTAATGATAATAGAATTCTCAGTATTGGAAGAATCTATACCACAATCATTGTTGTTGCATGTGTTGTTAATGACTATAGAACTATCAGAATAAGCAAGCACGATCCCATTGACATTGTTATTTATGCAAATATTGTTTGTAACATTAGAACTAGAAGAAGAGCGAAGTAAGATACCTGAGTAGCCATTGTTGCTGCAAGTGTTGTTGAAAACTGTAGATTTAAAAGCACCGTCAAGCTTGATGCCATGGTTGTTATTGTTGCTGCAAGTGTTGTTGAAAACCGTAGAATAAGAAGAGAAAAGACTGATACCATAGCCATTGTTATTGTTGCAAGTGTTGTTAGCAACAGTAGAATTACTTGAAGACTCTATCCTGATGCCTGAGAGGCCATTGTAGTTGCAAGTGTTGTAAATGACAATTGCTGTTCCATCAGCTACATCATTAATATAAATCCCAAAGTCCCTTGCGTCAATATAGCAGTTAAATATAGCGAAATATTTCGTTGTACCAGTAATATAAATACTAGTATCGCTCGTTGTTGTGATATTGTAACCCTCAATAAAATAAGGATTCTCAGCTGTTCCTGAACCAGGAAAAACCTCAAGATCGCTATCTGAAGTAATAAAAATAGGATCATGAGGTGTCAACTCTAATGAAGTAGATCTATAACTATTCACTTCAGCAGTTATTTGAACATTGATATTCGATGCATAGATTACAAATGTCAGTATTAACAGAATTAATGTTGTTTTCTTTTTCATAAAACCACAAATGTTTAGATTCTTTATCGAATATATATTTTGTGCAACTCATTCTTCTATTTTCATCTACCAATTTAAACCCCCTCGTAAGACTCTTGTATGTAAGTGTTCTCTTCTCTTTTTTCCTTGTTAAAGGTTTTTATTAGCCTTTTACAAAAAAAAGAAACTATAATTTTAGAAATAGATAGTATTTTAAGGGACAATGATAAGAAAAATTTATGGACAAACACTATCCTAATTTTGCATTTAAAATGATGAGTTTCATATACATATTCCGCGATCTTTTTGCTCCTCCTGAAGAGATATTGAAGGAAATAGAAATAAAACAAGGTTACAAAATTCTAGATTATGGTTGTGGCCCAGGAAGTTTTACTTTAGCAGCTGCAAAATTAGTTGGTTCCACAGGAAAAATATATGCAGCAGATATCCATCCACTAGCAATTAAAAAAGTTCGGAAGAAAGTAGCAAAAAAAGACTATAAGAACATAGAAACAATACAAACTAGCTGTGATACAGGTTTCGATGATGAAAGCATAGATGTAGCTCTTCTGTTTGATATTTTACATGGATTAAGTGAACCTGAGAGTATTATAAAAGAAGTACATAGAGTTCTGAAAAAAGAAGGAAAACTAACTGTAACTATTCATCACATAAAAGAGCATAAAGGTGTAGAAATCGTTGAACGAACCAGTTTATTCAAACTAGAGAATAAGGGTAAAAAGACGCACACATTTAAGAAAATGTAAATAACTCGAGGTCAACAGATAGTTTTATATGATGAATATTAGCAAGATTTTGAATCGTAGCTGCTTTTTTCCAATCTGAACCTAATTTTTCACTAAGAACCATTTTTTAATGATACTATTCTGTTCTGTGAGAAAAATTTAAAGAGGAAGTCATACACAACCATTTCAGAAATCACTATCAAGAGGATTATCTGCATGTCTCACAAATTGAAACGTCCAAATTTTTCTGAGCAAATTATATTAGATTTAGTTAAAAATGAGTATGGTTTATCAGGTAAACTAAAAGAATTTCCAAGTTATAGGGACCAAAATTTGCTTCTAATTGCTGATAATGGAGAAAAATTTATAGTAAAAATTGCCAATAAAATAGAGAAAAAGGAAAATCTTGAATTTCAAAATGCAGTCATGAACCATCTAACAAATAAAAACAGGGATTTTTCCCCTCAAGTCATAAAATCAAAAGATAATCATCACGTTGTCACTATTAAAAGTGACGAAGAAGATATTCACTATTTGCGATTAGTAACATTTCTACCTGGAAAAGTGTTAGCTCAAATAAACCCTCATCATAATACACTATTAAGAAAGTTTGGGCAGTTTCTTGGCCATTTAGGGAAGAATTTATCGGATTTTGATCATCCTGTTGCTTACCATGATTTTCAATGGGATCTCATGAACGTACATACAGTGATTGAGAAAAACAAGGAATTCATTGAAAATCAGGAAAAGATTGACGTTTTGCAGTTTTTCTTGGGAGAATTCTTGGATAGAACATTGCCAAAATTGGATTCTTTGAGAACTAGTGTTATACATAGTGATACTAATAACTATAATGTTATCGTAAATTATGAAGAAACACCTTTCGATTATTCTTTTGGAATAATAGATTTTGGTGATGTTCAAAAAAACTGTACAATATTTGAACTTGCAATTGCTATTGCTTACGCTATTTTAGATAAAGGTGACCCTATCGCTGCAGCTGTCAAAGTAGTTGAAGGATATCATTCCGTATATTCTTTACAAGAAAGTGAGATAGAGATACTGTTCAACCTAATATGTATGCGATTATGTCAAAGTGTATCTATGGCTGCATATCAACAATCATTAGATCCAAAAAATAAATACATTAGCATTACAGAAAAAGATGCATGGAAATGTCTATTTATACTTAAAGACATAGACTCGAGTTTTGCTCACTATTTATTCAGAAATGCTTGCAATTTTGAACCTCATCCTGCCTCTAGGGAACTAGCAAGTTTCTTGAAAGACATTCAAGAACAGATCCATCCTATTCTAAATGAAGAGCTATCAGAGAAAAATTATCTGGTTTTTGATTTAAGTGTAGGTAGTCTAGAACTCAGTTCTTTTGAAGAGATGACAAACAAAAAGGAAGTAATAGCATATATCTATAGATGTTTGAAACAGTCTAAGAAAGAAGTAGGTATATGTCGTCATAATGAAGCCCGTTTATATTACACTAAACCCCAAACAAACACCTTTAATACCCCAACCATTCATTTAGGAATTGATCTATTTCTGAAGCCTAAAACATCTATTTATGTTCCAATCGAGGGGATTTTGGTAAACATTATTCAAGATAAACATTCAAGCAAACAAAATTATACATTAATACTAGAACATCGATTTGGAAGTTCAAATCGAAGATTTTATACCCTATACAAAAATTTAGATGAAAAAACTGTTGAAAATTATGAATCTGGAAAACAATTTCTAAAAGGTGAATTATTAGGTTTTACTGGAGATGTAGAAAATACCGATATTTCACTATCATATGTTCATTTTCAGATAATCCTTGATTTACCTGAAAAAATGGATACTGTTCCCAGTGTTATCAACGCAAAACAAAAGGATATATGGTTAAGTCTATGTCCAAATCCAAATCTCATCTTAAAAATACCTCAAGATTCATTTCCGTGCCAAGAAATGGAGAAAGAAGCGATAATAATAGCGAGACAAAAAACACTTGGAAAGTCTTTGAGTATTTTGTACAAAGAACCTCTCAAAATCGTTCGAGGTTTTATGCAATATCTGTTCGATGAAAATGGTCACACATATCTTGATTCAGTAAATAATGTTCAACATGTTGGACATTGTCATCCAGAAGTAACAGAAGCATTGCATAAACAAGCTTTAGTTTTGAACACTAATTCTCGATATTTACATGATAATATTGTTAAATATGCAGAAGAATTGTGTAAAATGTTTCCTGCACCTCTAAAAGTGTGTTTCTTTGTAAATAGTGGAAGTGAAGCAAATGAACTTGCTTTACGATTAGCTCGAGTGCATACAAATCAACACGACTTAATAGTCCTCAATAATGCTTATCATGGAATCACAGGGGAATTGGTCAATATCAGCCCCTACAAACATGCTGGTCCGGGAGGAAAGGGTGCTCCACCCTATGTCCATGTAGCTGAAATGCCTGATGTTTATCGTGGTTCATACAAAGATGATGACAAAGATGCAGGAAAAAAATATGCTGCACAAATTAAGGATGTTCTTTCAGATATCAAGGAAAAAGGCAAAGGAATAGCTGCTTTTATTTCAGAATCGTTACTTGGTTGCGGAGGTCAAGTCATATATCCAGATGGGTATCTCAAAGAGGTTTATGCGATTATCAGAAAGAATGGTGGTGTATGCATAGCAGACGAGGTTCAAGTTGGTTTTGGTCGTGTAGGTTCCTACTTCTGGGCATTTGAACTTCAAGATGTTGTCCCAGACATAGTTACACTAGGTAAACCAATTGGTAATGGACATCCTTTAGCTGCAGTAATAACAACACATGAGATAGCAAAATCGTTCAACAATGGCATGGAATTTTTCTCAACCACCGGAGGTAATTCCGTTTCTTGTGCAGTGGGGTTAAGCGTCCTTGAAATAATTAAGAAGGAAAAACTTCAACAAAACGCTTTAACTGTAGGTTCATATCTTAAGGAAGGATTAACTAAACTTAAGCAAAAGTATCCCTTAATGGGAGATGTAAGAGGGGTAGGATTATTTATTGGTATAGAATTGGTATTAGATCAAGAAACATTGTCTCCAGCTCCTTTCAAAGCAAGTTATATAGTAGAAAGAATGAAGGAAGAAGGGATTTTAATCAGTATTGAAGGTCCACTCCATAATGTGTTGAAAATTAAACCTCCAATAGTCTTTAACAAAGAAAACGCAGACTATTTGATTGAAAATCTTGAAAAGATTCTATCTGAGGATTTTTCACAAAGATGACCATACCTCTTCCTTGGTATTCAGGATCGACATCTAAAGATTTTAAAAGAGCAATTCAGATTTTATAATTTTTTATCAGAGGAGAAAGAATGAAGAATTATAAAAATTGAGAAGGCTTTCTACAACAATTCTTCTTTATTTTTTGAAACTTTTTAAGTGGTTAAGGTACAATTTTCTAAATCAGCTCCAACAAACTCCAAACTTCAGTTTCTATTTCATGAGCATTTCTAATCGCTCTCTGTAATTTTGGAATAAATGTTTCAAAAGAACTAGTCTCTTTTATTGCTTCTTTTTTTATTTCTAACCATTGATTGTCAATATCTCTTAATTGCTTTTGATAATCTTCTTTTGCTTGTTCTTGCACAATGTTAGATTCCACAATTGTTGAGCGAACAACTTGTAAAGCAGGTAATTCTTCAGGAAGAAGACACAACGCCACCTGATCCCATGCTTCAGCTGCTCCTCTGTAGAATTCTGTTGCTCTTACTAAGATTTCATCTTCTAAATATTCTTGAGCTTCTTCTAAGAATTCCACATATAGATTTCTGCAAAGAGCTCCACCAGACCCTCCTGAAGCATTAAATAGAAAAGTGCTAAATAATGTATTCAACAATTTATCTGGGGGAAACTTCGTCCAAGTTGAACCGACCATTTTCTCGAATTTTAATATTCCTTTGAGACCTAAGTTTGTTATTGGAGGATTTAGCATAGATTCTCTATTTTCTCTAATCGCATTTCTAATAGCTTTTTCCCAACTAATTTCCTTTGTAGGAGCAATGATTGATAGCTTTTGGTTTTTTGCAGCAAATGGTGCAAATTGTGAGCTGTGAGCATCCATAAATTGATCAATGGTAAGAGAATTTGTTTTGCTGAATCTATCAGAAACATATACAACACCTTTCTGTTCATCTAAACCATATACAACAAAAGTATGCCCACCAAAGTGTCCAGCTGCTTCATTTGGATAATCAACATCATCGCTGTAAAAATAAGGAAGATAAGCTATATCAACAAATGGGATTAAAGGTTTACCACTTCTTAGAACTTTCTTTGTCTGTTCATATGATACTTTTCTAGATGCTGTTTTTTTCATTAATTCTGCTTTTCCACCCAAATTTCGTAGTGGAGTCTCAAACAAATTTATTCCTTTTCCATTTAAACCTCCAACAAATGGGGTGGGCATAAGTTTCATGTCCCAATAGATAAACCCTAGACCAGCTCCAACCCCCATAAGCATAGGTTCTGACACTTTGAAGCCTTGAAACGCAAGTACTTTGCGAAGGGAGCTTAATTGACAATTTGTACCGCTCATATGTGTAAAGCTTTCGACGAATAATTTCTCATCGGACATTTTCTTCACTATTTCTTGCTTATAGGTTGTCGAATAATCGTTTTACATTTATCTGGTTCAACTTTTCTAGGGTCGCTTAGATAGATTTCATGATGTTTTCCAGATAAATCATAACCTTGTTCTTCAGCAAATTCATGCATCTTAGCAATGGTTGGTCCTTCATCTGAGTATGAACCATAGTACATAATTTGAACTACTTCTCCTTCTCCATAATCTTCATTGTAGATCTTTGAAATAGCAGGAGGATTTTTTGTTTCCTTTACAATTGTTATTGCTTTGTTTATTTGTTCTTCTGTAACGAAATCGGGAATCCTAATCATCATAGTCCAATGCCAAGCATCTTTGTTTTCAATAGACCATTCTTTCATGTTCTCCATATACCATAGTCCTTCTAAAGGAGGTACTATATAGTCCATTTGAGGTGTTTCTTTCTTAACAACCTTCATTTTCAAAGCATATGATATGGCATAAAGAGTCTCAACAGCATCCTTATACTCTTTAGCAATGTTAGGATCTCCTTTACCATCAATCATAAAAAATTTCATTTTAGGAATATTAATAATACTCGGATCCTTTGGAGATGGTTTGTAAAATTCAGGATAATCCTTTTTATAATCTAATTTCTTTACTACCAAATTATTCACCTTTTCTAAACCTTCTTACTTTGTTTATCTTTTCTATAAATTGTCTTACCCAAATAATTTCTGTTTTGATAAGCTCAAGAGGTCTTTCAAGGAGGGCTACTTTTCGATAATTTGCTTCCTTATATTCAGAATTTTGTAAACTCATTGTCAATCTTATCATTCGTTCTTCAGTTGAGTTGATATATTCTTTCAAACAGTTTATTGCAGTTCTTTTCCCCAAAATATGGATGTATGCTATCCCCAAGTCAAAAGGAGAAATAATCTTTACATTATTTGTAAGTAGCTCTCTAATTTTTTCCTTCATTGATTCTTCACCTTTATTAGTAATTGAATATATTCGTCTATTACGTCCATCGACCTGTTTTTCTGAGCTTTCAACTAATTCACTTCTTTCAAGTCTTTTTAAAATATAATAAATAGAAGAAAAACCAATTTCAGTCCATTTTCGCATATTTCGTTCTTCAATTATTCTTTCAATTTCATATCCATAGAGGTTCTCTTCAAACATTAGTCCAAGAATAGCCGCCTCCCTGTCGCTTATCATAGGTATAGAATATTCTAATATTAGAATATAAAAACTTATTGCTTTACTCAATAATAAAACTTCAATATTCTTAATATAACAATCTAATTAGTCAAAAAACAGGGCTAATTTAGAACTATTTGATTGAAAAAGAAAAGATAAGGTGGTTGCAGATGGCGAAAAAGAAGTTTTGATAATATTAGTCTAATATACCGCTTTTCCTCATATCGCTTAAGATTATTTCTAGCAGAGCTTTTTGATCTGTTTCGACTTTTGATGTCTCGATATCTATACTTATTAGAAGCGAATTAGTCTCATTATATGTGAAACTTACATGCTCTAGATCTAGATCTTTTAATTCTGCATCCTTTCCAATATCCCAAACATAAGTTATCATGACGCTATTATGTTCATATTCTACTCGTTTAGTTAATATCTCTTTATCTTTCATGTAGTCATCTAGTTTTTGAATATTGATTTTCTTGTTCACTGTCATAGTTATGAAGAAATCTTTGAGTGCTTTTCTTTCCAATCTATTCTTACTCCATCTCAGATAAACAACAATTGCAATCCAAGCAAATATACTTACTATAAATAGAGTTAAAGTAGCAATCTGATCTTTATCCAAACCTGCTCCGTCCAGAATTGATCTAAAGATGGTTTGATCTGATGAAATCTCACCAATCGCAAAAGCTACTACTTCAAGTATTATGCTTCCTGCTAAAATCAGTTCTATCATATCTATAGCTCCCCCAGTCCTTGTATTTGCTTGTAAAACTTGATTCATACTCTTAGTGTTTTGAGTCATTACTTTTGACATTTTTCTCATTTGAAGTTCTGAAAGTGTTGCAATGTAATTTCTTAATCCTTCTAGTTCAGTAAGTAAACCATTGATTATTTTTTCTGATTCTGCGATTCTATTTTGAGAAGTTATTAGGGATTTTTCTACATCAAAACATTCGGATAGAACTGTTTTATCGTTTTTTCTGCATCTGCCTAACACATCTATGCAAGACTCTTTAAGGAATTCTTGAATTTGTCCCACAACACTAATTGTGCTAGTTAGAATGGTGATATGTTCTTGAACTCTGTTGAGCGCTTCTGTATTCCCTTCTACTGCTTCTTCTACTATGTCTTTTGTGCTATTTGCTTGATCATATAACTCCCAAATTCTGGACATAAAACTATCGACGAAACTCCCTATAGCATGTTGAATTCCCCACAAAATCATCTGAAACTCTTTATCTTCAGTAAAATCCTCGATAATAGATATAGAACCCCTTGTTCCCTTGAAAATCAAATCATTGTTGACTTTGTATGGTTTGTGACCTTCTCCCAGGAGTTGATTTAACTCTATTTCACAATCTTCCCCATCAAGGTAATCATTCACATCATCATGTTTTATGTTAATTTCTTCACCTACATAGCATATTGTTTTGGGTCTGTGTATGGGGTTCCCAAAAATTATCTTTAAAAATTTTCTTTGAAATTCTGTTAGTAAACTATCAATTAGTACTGAGCTATCTTGAGATAAATCCGCAACAACTCGAGATAGTTTGTCTAGGGACATAAAAGTATTTTTTCCATCTATCTCTTTAAGACTTAAGGAGTAAACCACAAAACCAGCCTTTGAGACAAAAATCGCCATCTCTTCTATTTGTACAATACCTTCTTGTTCAGGTATATCGATTATAGCTTCTAAATTCACATAATTGTCTAAGCTATAGTCTTTAACAACCACTTTAGTATGTTTCCCCTTTGACTGAAAAGTAGGACTGTCAGGAGATTGATCGATAAGACCTGTTAGTAGAGTTTTACGAGAACCTTTCTCTATATCTAGCTTGTGATTAAGTTCTATTAGTTGGTTAGAGTCAAAAGGAAGCCATTCTATAACAAAAATTTTTGGGTTCTTAACAAATAAAATTTCAGATAACTCGTCTTTAACATTAGATTGTAAATCACTCATTACCTCACCCTACAAGTTTTTTAGATATTCTTAGAAAGTAAGGTTCAGAAATATAACTTACATCCTCACTTTTTAAAAACGATAATTCAAAATCTGACACATCGCACTCTGGACAATCTATCTTGATTTCAGGTTCGTCACCAATATTCATAAGGAAATTTAGGTGTGTTTTACAGTGTTTGCAGTAAAATAAGCCATGTACTTCATCTTTCACATCTTCAGGAATTAAAACTAACAATTTATTTCCATATTCTGTAATTCTATATGCTGTAACAAAACCGTGTTGAGAAGTACTAAGTCGGATTTTATCGATAATCTCTAGTTCTCTCAAATCCTCTATATCATCTACACCTTCATAAGACAGGTTAACTGTAAAGCTACTTCGACCAAAAAATTGGATAGAAGTTGGAGCATAGTCGTATGTTTCATATGTTCCTTTAACAATTTGATAATATATCACAGCCCACAAAGGTAGCTCTTTTATCCATGTCCTCTCTTCAGGTATTTGTAGAAAGTGGTCTCCTCCTTTTACCCATTTAATCATATAATCTATGGTATAGAGCAAGATTTGCTGGTCCCTTGTAAGGATGGAAATGTCTGATTTATTTTCATTAGAGCTATTTTCATCAATAAACATAAACTCAATTCGGTTAAAATACTATTTTAACCTTTCGTCGAGGGGGGAAGCTATCAGTAGAAGCTATCAGTAATAGTTTCCTATTAATTTCTTTACTATTTCGAGTAAGCTCCTTGCAATATAGATTCTGTTGTTAGAGTTGTGACTTTTTGACTAGCCCATTTCTCAATAAGTTCTCTAGTTGAGTTTTCATCGATTCCTTCTATAGCATCAATAACCAGAAACAATTCGTACTTCTTCTTTTTCAATAATCCTTCTATTGAGTGTTTTAGACTAATATCTGCAGCTACACCATAAATTACAATTTTTTTCGGGTTTATTCTATCCAGAAAAACATCTATATTTGGATTTGAAAACACATCAAATTTTGTCTTTCTAAAAATAATGGGACCCTTAGTTTCAATCACTTCTATAACTTTATCTTCAGGGTAAGAGATAGGGTCTACCCATTGAGTAATTTCAGAACGTGTTTCCATTATTTTCTCTGATCCAGGTTCATTCATTAAACAATGTGGTGGAAAAGTTTCTTTATAATCTGGATTTTCTTCATCTATTTCAGGATCTGTTATTGAGTGATAAATAATAGATCCTAGTATTCTTATGCCGTTTAAATGAGCATATTGTGATAGTTTGTTTAGATTATCTTTAATATTTTCAGCATCTTTAACATACAATTTACCATCAGGTTCGATAAGATCTCTCTGAGTATCGTTATCCCAAAAAATTACTTCTGTTGACATATGTATCACATAATAGTTTATGGAACTTCTTATTAAAAATATTGCTCAGTACAATGATTTTCTCTGACCATTATCATTAAAAGGTTCTCAAATTTGGAATATGCATTTTTAGATAATCTTTAGTTATAGAACCTTCTCTCAAAATTCTTGGTGGTTCTGTAGTTAAATCTACAATTGTTGATGCGATTCCAATTTTACTTTCCCCACCGTCAAGAATCATAGGTATTATATTATTGAAATTATCTCGCACTTGTTTTGCAGACGTGGGACTATACTCATGATAGAAATTCGCACTAGGAGCTACAATAGGTGTTTCCAAGAGCTCCAGAAGCTTCAAAGCTATTCTATTTGCTGGAATCCTGATTCCAACCGTTTTTTTTCCAGCTGTAACTATGTTGGGTATTATCTCTTTTTTTTCCAGAACCAAAGTTAAAGGACCAGGCCACATATCTCTTGCTAGTGTTTCAACTAGATCTGTTTTCATAGCTATAACATCAGAGAGTTTGTCAATAGAGGCTATTTGTATCGTTAGAGGAATATCTTTCGGTCGTCTTTTGATTTCAAATAGTTTTACTACCGCTCTTTCATTAAACGCATCAGCTGCTAAACCGTAAACTGTCTCCGTAGGAAAACCTATAATTTCTCCTTTTTTAATCAAATTAACAGCTAGTAAAATTTTTTCCTCTTCTGGAATATCTGGATTAATGCTAACTATCTCAGTTTCCACAAATTATATTAGAATTTTTCAACTTATAACGTTTGTTGAGAAATCATTAAAATGAGAAAGATAGAAGAACAAAACCCTATTTCTTATTTGGACAGAGTATTAGACAAGGCTTTCTTCCTCTTCTGGTCTATGTCGGAGAGTGTAAACAAATAAAAACACTGAAAGAGCTGTCAAAGATGCAATAGAAACTAAGAAAAGTAAGGTACCTAAGAATGCACTAGCCATTATTGTCATTTGATGTGTATTTCAAGCTATATTAAAAATATTCTGGATTTAGGGATTTAGTTTGTTTAGACATATGCTTTTAGTTATTTCAAGTAATTCATCTACTTCTTGAGCTATAATATATGCTATCGCTTCATATCCTGGACCACTAGTATCTAAAATAACTTTTATTTGTGAAAAGTTACTATATGACTTCAAATTGTTTAAAGTTTCATTCCATTTTGTATCCAAGAACATTGTTTCTATGAAAGGTATATTGAAATTTTCTAGCTTCATTTTTAGCTCCGTTCTGTTTTTTATTGAAAAGATCCATTTTATTCTTGGTTCTATTTTGTGAAGCCAGATTAGTAAAGGAGACATAGTTCTGGAAGAACTAAACTCTGGTAAACTAACTGTTTTGATGTCATCTTTCACTTTTATTATTCTTCCTGGAAAACTAGCAATATCGTCAAGGTTTTCAGTTTTTTCGCGACATGTTGCTAGTTGAGCACCTATTTCAGGAATCCAATGTGAAATATTATCAATTTCCTTAATATTAGTTAGTGCTTCTTCTAATGATTGTAATATTTTTACATTCTCTAGCGACGTTAAACTTTCAATATCACCTCTACAAATTGTACATCGTTGTATTTTAGCTATTTCAGGTAGAAGTTTTTTATGGATTGAGCAAAGGATGTTATCCATCCTTAGCTTCTTGCATCTAGTACAAATTGTTCTCATAATAGTTTCTAGATTATTTCCTTTAACAAAATCAGATGTTATTCTTTCTGCTAACTCATCTAAAATCCCTGCCATAATGCTGTTATCAATATCATCTAAAGTTTTTCTAAGATATGAAGCAATGACAGGTTGTTTGACTCCAAGATGTATAGCGATTTTCGTTTGTGGATATCCTCTCATACTCATTTTCTTTGCTATTCTTACTCTCAAACCTGGAAGAAAGGTATTCGCAACATATTCGCAAGGGAATCTCATTTTATATCACTTTATAGGGGGCATATATAATTAAGACGCAAATCTTTATGAATGTTGTGTAAAGAAGAGCTCTGATGAACATGAAAAGAGCGTTCATAGTAAGCTTATTCTTATTTTTGTTCTTAATCCCGTTATGCTATAGCACTCCTATATATACATCTGCTGCTACTGATTATCAGTTGACTATTTACACTTATAAATCCTTGTTAAATGAACCTGTATCTTATGACTTAATCGGTGCTTTCTCGAATTATAGTGGGATTCCAAAAGAAGAGATTCAGCTGTTACGATTAGATGATTCCAATGAAGTTTTGTCAAGAGCTATTTTAGAAAAAGATAACCCAATTGCTGATGTTCTTATCGGCCTTGATAATATACTTATCTTCAAAGCTCTAAACGAAAGCATCTTAGAACCTTATCATTCTCCAGTTCTTTCTAATATCTCTTCAAGTTTAATCGAAAATCTTGATCCAGATCATTATTTGCTCCCGTATGACTATGGTGTTATAGCTTTGTGGATTGATACAAATCGATTAAATATTACTACAGTTCCGGAATTAGATTCTCTCACATTAGATGATATTCTAGATTTAGATCTTGACAAGAAAATGGTAGTTGAAAATCCAATTTTTAGTTCGCCAGGTCTTGGATTCCTTCTTTGGACAATAGCTGTCTTAGGAGATTCTAGCCTGGATATTAGTGGTTTATTAGAATCTGATTGGAGAGATTGGTGGGAAGAAGCTAATAAAGACTTAAGAATTGCTTCCAGTTGGAGTGAAGCTTTTGACATTTGGTATTCTGAAGAAGCAGATAGACCAATTATGATATCCTATGGAACAAGTCCTGCATATAGTGCATGCACTTACGATGACTATTCAGCTGTTGCTTATTTAACTCACGAAAATAGTTTAGATAATGCTTGGTTGCAAATAGAAGGCTTAGGATTGGTAAATGGCGCTCCTAACGAAGAAAATGCTAAGATATTTATTGATTGGTTCTTAAGTAAGGAACTTCAAGATCAGATAGCTACTCATAATTGGATGTATCCCGCAAATAAATATGCGGAGGTTCCTGAATGTTTCGCTAATTCCGCTATTAATCCTGATACAGTTGATATACTCAACAATCTAATACCTTTAGAAACTTTAGAGAATAATCTAGACTTCTGGCTTGACGAATGGGAAGAAATCTTTGCAGGTAAAATATCTTATTCAGGACTGGTTATAACATTTTCAGCTTTGTTTGTAACTGCATTCATTTATCTACGAAAGAAGAAACGATAATAAACAAAGGTTAAGTTAGGTGATGACCTTTCCTTCATTTAACCTTAAGAAGAGAATCGGAACAAAGGATGAGTTACTAAATAAAGTAATCATTGCTACAGCTTCTTTAGTTATTGTTCTCTTCTTTCTGTTTTTCTTCTATGTACCTTTAACAAGAATATTGAAATTCTCTTTTATTGAGCAAGGTAAACTTACTCTAGATTACTTTTCAGATGTAATAAATTCTCCAATGAACAGATCTGCATTAATTTTTAGCTTTTACCAAGCTTTTCTTTCTACTATTATCTGTCTAGTTATAGGCTTACCAGCTAGTTATTTTTTAGCAAAATATGAATTCAGAGGAAAAAAAGTTCTCATAAATTTGCTCACAATTCCTTTTGTACTTCCTCCAATTGTAGTCCTTTTAGGGTTCATAATTACATATGATGACAAAGGGTGGGTGAATACTATCTGGCAAACAATTTCAGGTTCAAATAACCCTTTAATTAATATTTTTGGTTCAATTGAAGGTATTCTAATAGCTCACATTTTCTATAATATATCTGTTATAATCAGAATAACCATCCCTGCGTGGGAAAATATCGATTATGATTTAATAGATGTTGCAAAAACTCTTGGAACAAGTAAATGGAAAAGATTTAGGAAAATAATTTTCCCTCAAATTTTCAATCATATTGTTTCAGCTAGTCTATTGGTCTTCATTTATGCTTTCAATAGCTTTGCAATTGTTCTATATCTAGGTCAAGTAAGATTTCAAACACTGGAAGTACGAATATACAAGGAGATGGTTAGATCATTAGATTTTCAGAGTGGAACAGCTCTAGCTGTCATCCAATTAATAATAAATACTCTTATCATAGTTTTCTATCTTATTTCAGAAAAACGGACAAGAAAAATGGCAGTGGGAAAGGAGAAATCTCTTCAGAAAGAAAAGATTAGTTTTCGAAGATTTAACACTGGAAAAAAGATTGTTGTATTTATTTCTATTGTCTACATGATTTTGCTTTTCATATTTACCTTCGCTCCAATTTTAGCAATTTTCATTGAATCATTTAAACCGGCAATTGAATCTGTCTCCGCTTTTTGGGGGTATAGGCAGCTGTTTTCGACTGAATACAATGCATATTTACATAATGACCCATTACGGATGCTTCTCAACACTCTTTGGTTTGCATCTTTGAATATGATAATAACTATCCTGATCTCTCTTTCTCTCGTATTTATTATCCGTAACAAATTTCAACGATTAAGAAAATACCAGACTTCTAGGGTTGAAGGTATTATTTCATACCTTATCTTATTACCAATGGCTACTTCATCCATAACCTTAGCTGTAGGTCTATTTCTACAATTCAGAACTTTCAGTTGGTTTAATGACGCTGTTTGGATTTTCATTATTCTAGCTCATGTTCTCATCAGTGTTCCTTTTGCAACTCGTTCTATTCTTGCAAGTTATAATCGAATTGATGTTGAATTGCTTAATGTAGCCTCAACGCTAGGAGCTTCTAGGTTGAAGATTTTTGCAAAAATTGAACTTCCTCTAATATTGAAAGGTTTGATAGTAGGTGGAATCTTTTCTTTTGCTATAAGTCTAGGTGAATTTGGAGCTACAAACTTCCTTGTCCGAACAGAATATGGTACGTTATCTGTTGGAATATACAATCTTTTTGGGAGTCACACTTTACAACTGCCAGCAGCTATGGCGAGTATGTTAATTCTTATAACAATATTATGTTTTATAATGATTCAGAGAATAGGAGATATTGACTTAAAGGTGTAAAAATGGTAAATCTAGAGATTCATGACCTGTCCATGAGATATGAGAAAAAATACATTCTTGAAGATTTACAGTTATATGTAGAGCATGGTGAACTTCTAGTTATTTTAGGAGAAAGTGGATGTGGGAAAACAACTCTAATAAAAATTATAGCTGGTATTATTGAACCTGAAAAAGGGAAAATAATTATAGAAGGTGAAGACATTACCCATGTCCCTCCTCAAAAGAGAAAGATGGGCTATGTACCTCAAGCTCAAGTCTTATTCCCTCATATGACAGTAAAAAGTAATGTTTCCTTTGGCTTAAAATCTCATAAAAAATCAAAAGAAGAGATTAAAGAAAAAATCAGCTGGGTAGCTGAATTAACACAAATAGAAGAGTTATTAGATAGATTTCCAAGCGAAATAAGTGGCGGTCAGAAGCAAAGAGTTGCATTAGCTAGAGCAATGGCAATTAAACCTAATGTACTTCTGTTGGATGAACCTCTTTCAAGCATAGATGCAACAGGAAGAGAAGCACTAGCACTGACAATACGTAGGATACAAAAAGAAACTGAAACAACGACAATCTATGTGACTCATAACCAAGAAGAAGCCCGTTTAATTTCTGATAGAGTAGCTGTAATTTATGATGGTAAAGTACAGCAAATAGGGACGGTTACATTTATAGATAATTCTCCAAAGAACTATCTGGTAGCACAAATTATGGGGTTACCTAATGTTTGGCCTGTTTATTATATTGAAGAAACAGATGAAAACACTATTTTGAATACGACAATAGGTGAAATTAAACTTACAAAGCAAACAAATAAGAAAATAACAGGTATAAGTATCTCTCCTTCTAGTTTCAAACCTTCACTTGAAAAAAAATCTATTAGTGACCTAGAGAAATCTCACTTCATAGAGTTTAAAGGAGAAGTCAAATCCATGGTTCAAAGAGATGAAAGAACGATTAGAGCTGTAATTGAATTAGAAGGAGAAAAATTCGATTATGCAAAAATAGATGTCGATAAGGAAGCCTTTGAAGACATTTTAAGTTCTGATCAAAAAATATTTCTTTACGTTGATCCTTCTAAGGTGATTATACTTTGATGGAATCATCTTGTTCTTCAGCGAATAAAGTATAGTCTTGTTATTTGTTCCTTTTTTTCTTAGAGTGAATTATATAAGGAGAGGGAGGTGATTGTTGTGTAAGAGTTATTTCTGGACCATTTGTGTCATCTAACTCAAAAACTTCATTTTTAATCAATGTATAATCGTAAACATTAATTTTGGGAAAATTATATAAGACAATTTGATGTACCCTTATAATGAACTTCATGTTGATTAATAATAAAAGTAAGAATCTTGCAGTTTATCTGTTAATTTCTTTGGTCGCATCAAGCTTTTTTGTGTTTAAAATAACAATTGATTCGCAATCTTTACCAAACTCTACAGAAGATCTGCATGAATTAGATTATGTTTCTCACAGTCCTATTGAAATCCTAAATAATAGCGCATTTGGTCCTAGTGGATACAATTTTCCAGGAGCTGGTACAATTTGGAGATCCATATATTATTACAGGCTATAATATAACGGCAACACTAGGTAATGCAATTTATATTGAGAACACTGATGTTTATTTTCTTATTCATAATTGCTATCTTGTTGGAAGTGATTATGGCATTAGACTTGATCAAGTTGCATCTTATACTGCCTTTGTTGAATCTAATGTTTTCCAAAATAATCGCTATTCTGGTATATTGAACAATTATTGTGATGGATCATCCATAAGTGGCAATACATTCGTAAATGGAGGTATTTACATACGTTATTCTAGTCATTGTTTAGTTTATGAAAACACATGTTCTGAAGATGAGGGTGGGAAAGGAATTTATGTCTATCAATCTTCATATATCTCTATATTCAATAATACATGTAGTAACAATACTTACGGAATGGATCTATATGGTAGTGATTATCTTGATGTTCATCACAATATAGTTTCTGATAATCTCTGGTATGGTATCGATCATAGATACTCAACAGGTTCAACCCTTGATTCAAATGTTCTTGTCAATAATGGATTTAGTTTACATGATGATACTGGTAATTATCAAGATTGGACTGTAACTGATAATACTGTCAATGGGAGACCTTTCGGCTATTTCTACAACCTTATTGATGCTACTTTTGATCAACCTAACTGGGGTGAACTCTTCTTTGCTAATTGTATTGGTTTGAATATCAGTAACCAATATTTTTACAATGCTTCAATAGCAATAAAACTTCAAGTATGTGAAAATACAACAATAACAGACAGCATCTTCGATAGAGGTAGATATGGGATTTATGCTTTTGATTGCGAAGGTTCTGTATTTGAAGATAATGAAATCAATGATCAAACGGGTATTGGTATTTACTTATCAATATCAGATAATACTATCTTATCTAGAAACACATTAAACAATAATATGGACGGAATCTATATTTTTGGATCAACTGGATCACGGATTTCTGATAATAAAATAAGTAATAGTGGTGATGATGGGATTTACGCAATCTATGGGAATAATTTAGATATTTCAAACAATAATGTAACATCGAGTAAAAATCAAGGGATAGAACTAGATCAAGCTGATTATTCAATTTTAACAGATAATAATGTGAGTGACTCTGGTCTAGATGGGATTTTGATTGATGACACAATTAATGTGATTCTCGAAGGTAATACTGTCCAAAGAAGTAACTGGGGAATAAGGTTGATTGCAGTTTCTGATTACGCTACACTTTCAAATAACATTTTAATTGACAATGTAAAGCAAGGAATGTTTATCTATCTAAGTAAACATGCAACTATTTCTTTTAATGAGTTCACCAATGATGGTTTGGAACTTTATCATATGAATCTAGCTGACTATCAAACCCATTCTGTTGATAATAATCTTGTAAATGATAAAGAATTAGGCTTTTACAAAGATCAACAATCATTAACACTTTCAAATCCTATATATGGGCAGTTAATATTCATAAACTGTTCAGATGTTACTGTTTTGAATCAAGATATTGGTAATACTGTTTATGCGATATCATTCTATTATTCTGATAATGTAAATATTGAGAACAATAGACTATACAATAATTGTTATAGTGCAATCTACATAAGAAACACGGTTAATGCTATTGTTACTGAGAATGAATGTTCATCCAATCAGTATGGAATTGAAGGTTTTTATTCCGATTATCTTCATGTTGAAAACAACATTTGCTATGACAATGAATATGGCATTTATATCCATCAGACAGATTCATGTACCTTGAGAGAAAATACATGCAATAATGGGATAAAATATGGTATAGTAGCTTATTTCGCTTCTACGACTAAAATGATTAATAATACTTGTAACTACAACGAATATGGAATCCGCTTGAGCAATGTAGATAATTTCATTGTTTCAGATAATATTTGTTATAGGAATACAATATATGGCATACAATCTACAACAGTTCTTGAAAGTAATTTCACAAAGAATCTTATACAAGAAAACGAAAACTATGGAATCGTCTTCGATGTTGCCTCAAGTGACAACGTCATATATCACAACTCTTTTGTTGATAACTACAATGAATCTTATTCTCAAGCATTTGATGAGGGTTTAAACAATATCTGGTACAATGTTACCATAGAGGAAGGGAACTATTGGAGCGATTATAGTGGTTCAGTCAACTATCTTATTGATGGTTCAGTCAACTCTATTGATCCTTATCCTCTATCAGATACAATAATTGTAACCATCTCTGAATACTACGAAAACATAAGTATTTTCATTGTATTAATTCCTATATTGATTTGTGCTGAAGCATTATTTAAAAAGAAAAAGAAAAGACAAAGAGAGTGTTAATAGTTACACTTTACTTTTTTTTTTAGTTTAAACATATTAACTAGAATACTACCATCATAGATACTAATACACCTATAAATGGAAAAGGAGTATCCGCAGTTGTTGTTGGATATGAGTTAAGATTAAGTAGGTATAATTCGGTCTTCTCCCAATTTCCTAGATTATCACAAGCATAGATGCCATATTCAACATGTTGCATTGAGATTAACTAGTTGAAAAATTTAAAGTAAAAAAGTAAAGAGGAATTTTAATTAATTCCAATCTTTGCTACTAATTTCTTGAAGATATTGCTTCGTAATCCATATCTAGCAACTTCAATTAGACTGCACAGGCCTATAGTAAGTCCTAGTATGTACAACCAATCTTCTACTGTGAGTAGATAAGCCACATCAAATTCTTTGAAACCACTAAAAATCATTTGTAATGAAGGAACATATATCACAAGTAGTAAAAGTACCCAAGATATAAGTACAGCTCCTATAAGGTATTTATTCTTGAATGGCTTAGATTTTAGTAAAGGCGTATCGTTGTCATTTCTAGCTATGAAGACAAACCAAAGCTCGAAAGAAAGTGTAGCAACAAATGCAAGCATCTGAGAATATGCTGTTACTGCGTGGTCGAATTCTTGTTGAGTCAAAGTTAGTCCGTTAGCTGCTTCCCAATTTGTTATTACTCTTTCTCCAATACCTAAATACCCAACTAAGAAAGCGGAAACGGTGCCAATAAATGCTATTATACCCGCTACAGCAGCAAAAAAGTAGATATCTTTAACAAATGAAGATTGTTTTCCTCTCGGTGGTCTTTTCATTAATTCAAGATCGTAAGGATCAAAAGATAGGGAAAGCGCAGGTAAAGCATCTGTTAGAAGATTGAGGAAAAGAATTTGCAAAGGTAGAAAAGGCAATACTCGAAAAGCAGCAAAAATAACTAGTACTGATAAGATTTCGTCAAAATTACAGCTTAATAGATACCGAATGAATTTCTTCATATTTTCAAAGATATTACGACCTTCTTCAACAGCACTTACAATAGTATTGAAAGCATCATCAGTAATTACCATGTCAGCAACCTCTTTAGAAACGTCAGTGCCAGTTATTCCCATAGCGACACCGATATCTGCCTTCTTAAGGGCTGGAGCGTCGTTAACACCGTCACCAGTTACTGCTACTATGTGATCTTTTTCTTGTAGTGTCTCTACTACTCTGTATTTATCTTTAGGACTCATTCTACTATATACTTTAATTTGATTAATTTTCTTTTTTAGTTCTTCATCAGTCAGTAAAGCGAAATCTTCACCACTAATAACTACATCATCTTTATTTTTTATAATACCAATTTCCTTTGCTACTGCTATTGCTGTCGCCTTTTGATCTCCTGTTATCATTATTGTTGTAATTCCAGCTCTTTCACACTCTTCAATAGCACTTTTTACTTCTGGTCTTGCTGGATCAATCATTCCTGTTAATCCTAGAAATGTCATGTTGTCTTCTATTTCTTCTTCCTTTTCTTTATCATAATTTTCTGGTAATTCTTTGTATGCTACCGCAAGAACCCTTAATGCTCTTGTAGACATTTCTAGGTTGGCATCCATGATTTCTTGTTCTTTTACTTTTGTTATTTTTGTTATTTTGTCATTTTCTAAAATCGTATTACATCTTGTAAGAAAGACAGGAGGACTTCCTTTCATATATGCTATTTTCTTGCCATTGTCTAGATGGATAGTTGTCATTCTTTTCCTATCAGAATCAAAGAATATCTCATGATCTCTCTTTTTCAGGTCAACAGATAGTTTTATAAGGGAATCTTTTTGTCGAAAGAAAACTTCGACTTAGTTTTGTTAATGAAGTGAAAGAAGGAGATTTGATGCAGAAGTGGAAAGGATTAGAAATGGAAGAAGAAGTAAGTCGAGAAAAATTGACGACGGAGATTATTCGCAGTAAATGATGAAACAAATTATTTTTGTTTTGTATTTTTGCAAAAAAAGTGAAAGCAATTATATCAAGTTTATATGTAAATTCTAACATATATGATAAATGAGAAGTATAGTAATTGATGATGATGAAAAATTAATAGTACGAGGAGAAAAAATAGTCATCCAAACAAAGCACAAAGTAATAGAAGAAAAAATTTCAGAGGTAAGTGATATACACTGGGAAGGGAGTGGCCAAATTGATACGAAAACAATCTATGCTTTATTGCGAAGAGGGATAATAATCTACTTTCATGAACCCACCCTATGGGAAGTTTATTGGTTCAGCTCTTCCTTTGCCCTATTTTAGTTATTCTGGGAAGATACTCCTAAAACAAAGTGAGTATTTCAATAGTAATGAAAAGAGGTTCAATTTGGCACAAGAAATTGAAGAAGGGATAAAGCACAATACTCTCTGGTTATTACAAAAATATAGCAATTTCAGTTATAATATTACAGATCAAATACAAGCGATTAAAGAAGTTAATTTCAAAGATGTTTCCAATGTAGATCAGCTGAAAATCAAAGAAGCTCACATGGCTACTCACTTTTATCAAGCTGTAGCTAGACTTTTCTTTTGGTGGAAATTCAAAAAACGCACAAGACGACCACCAAAAGACCCTATTAGTGCGTTGATGTCATATGGAAATATAATACTCTATAGCAAACTTATTACAGAAGCTTATCGAACTTGTCTTCATCCTGGAATAGGTTACATACATGAACCCGAAGCTAATAAAGCAAGTTTAGCATATGATATTGCAGATATCTTCAAACCTGTTGTCGTCTATCAAACCATCTTTCATACTCTCAGTTTTTTTCTACTCAAAGGGTCACACTTTCAAAAAAAAGGAGAAGCTGTATTATTGAATGCCCAGGGGAAAAGAATCTTTCGTAAGTTATTAATTAGACGGTTTGATTACAGAATTAAAGATTCCCAAACTCATTGTTCACACACTCTTTCAACTTATCTTACAAGGGAACTCTATAAACTCAGAAAACATCTCACAAGTAATCACCCTTACAGAAGTTTCAAGGTATGGTGGTAAAATTTGTTGTTAACTTCTAAGTCGTGTCTGTGATACGACTTATCTCCCCACTATTTAAAGTGCTGTTCTTATTTCTCTTCTAAATCCCTTTTCGTTAGCACTAATACCTTAAGTCGTTTCTAACTTACGACTAGATACCTTTGTAGTCGTCTCTAACATACGACAACATCAAAAAGAGTTATTTTTACGCTCTCTAATTACTCAATAGTTTTTTCTTCTAGAACGATTCTACAATTTAGTCGTATTTTTTCCTCGACAAAAAGATTCCCTTATAAAACTATCTGTTGACCTGATCTGGTAGAAGATTGATAGTTTGGTCTACTCATTGAGCGACCAGGGGATCGCTTTTTGTATGCAGATCCATCTTTTGGTTTTTGATCTTGGAAACATTCTCGACAGTAGACCGGTCTAATCCCTGTTGGTTTAAAAGGAACCTGTGTTTCTTTCTTACACTTACTACAGGTAGTTGTGTGAAGTTCCTTGGTACCTCTATCTGACGGTCTTCTGTTCCTAGAATCATATCTGCTAGATGACTGGTTATAAGACGGGGAACCTGATTTATTTCTAGAACGACTTGGAGGTTGTTTCTTTACTTGAATCTTCACTCCATTTCTAGAATGATTATTACTATATTGCACAAAATTCAACCCATATACTTGCTATTTAAACACGACGATGTAACACCCAATCTTCAAAGATATCTAATAAAAAACAGTTCAAATTCTTCTTTCAATCTTAAGTTCAACATCCGATCGCAATTTTAACCAATATTTGTAGTAATTAAAATCCCTCAATAACTGATTGAACTTTTCTCTAGAGTAGATACCATTATTGCTACTTAGCTACTATCCATTTCATTATAATGAAAATACGCATAACCCTATAAATGATAGTTCCTTACTGAATGTTCTTTTAGTATTTTAAAGGAAAGGAGATATCTATATTGATATTACAGCTTATTCCAAGTAATTCACACCTATAATAGTAATTTGGGTAATAGAGCATCTAATTATGATAGTAAATTACCCAGTTTTGACAATATTATTTTCATGTGAATCTATTTCTTAACTGAGATATTTCTTAATTGCATTCTCTTCCGTACCACAACTAGAGGTATTAAAGCAACGAAGAAGATAGCATTGAATACTAAGAAATTACTCCCAGTTTTTGATGAATCAATCACACTAACTTTTACCATATCAGACACTTTAAGTCCTGATTCATCTGTAACTGTAATTGTATAAATATACTCTCCTTCTTCTAACCCATCTAAAGAGAATTTGAGTTGAGTATTAGTTTCCCACGAACCAGCATTTATCACTTCATCATCTCTTTTGAGTTCATAACTAAATGGATTTGTATCATTTGCTAACCAGATAATATAGTTCCCAGTTGTAGATTCTTCAAAAACTATATCAGGAGGTGAATTAATGGTAGGTGGCATTGTATCTTGAACATGAACAAGAACAGTATCTGAACTTGAATGTCCATAATTGTCAAAAACAATAATTGTGAAACTGTAGTCACCTTTTGCTAAATTATCAATATCATATATTATCGGTACTCCTGATGCCCATACTCCAGTATCACATTCAGAGCTATTCTGATAAATTTCGTAATAATCTGGATTCGTGTGTTCTGCTGTCCATGAAATTTCATTTCCTTCCACTCCTTCTTCATAGATGATATCATCAGGATTACTCAATAGTGGTGGTTCAGGAGTATTAATAGTAATATCTACACACCAAGTCCAACCATCATCTGTAAAAGGATCTCCCCAACCAACATCTTCCCAAAATACTGAGCCTATATAGACTGAAAAAGAATCAGGAGTAGTAGATGATGGTATAAAATACCAACTAACTTCAAATATGTTACCTTCTTTGTTTATCATTCCCCATTCAGAATTAGATCTGATTTGAAATTCGTTTCCATCATCAAATAAAATTGATAAGACTATCTCATGAAAATCGTATATACCAGATCCAAAACTGTTTACCTTGATTCCAATATACATGTAATAGGTACTATCACGTGTCCAAGAAGTTGTATCAAGTTTAAGATAAAGATCGTAACTTGATCCTCCTGATGATATTTTAGTTGTTGTATAAGTTACTGCATAAGTTGGAACAATTTTAGGTGATTGAAATACTACAATAGAAATTAAAAGAATTAATAGAAGTTTTTTAGTTTTTAATAATTCCATCTGTTAAAAATGCAATTGTAAATATAAAAGGGTTTTGGAAAAATACAGAACTCAAAGAGTAATGAAAATAAAGTAGACATAAAAATTCAAAATAAAGAAGTAAAGAGGAATTTTAACTAATTCCAATCTTTGCTACTAATTTTTTGTAGGTATTACTTCTTAATCCATATCTAGCTATTTCAATTATGATGCACAGACCTATAGTAAATCCTAGTATGTACAACCAATCTTCACCTGTGAGCAGATAAGCAACATCAAATTCTTTGAAACCACTAAAAATCATTTGTAATGATGGTACATATATTACAACAAGTAAAAGCGCCCAAGATAATAATACTGCTCCTATAAGGTATTTATTCTTAAATGGCTTAGATTTGAGTAAAGGCGTATCATTGTCATTTCTAGCTATGAAGACAAACCAAAGCTCGAAAGAAAGTGTTGCAACAAATGCAAGCATCTGAGAATATGCTGTTACTGCGTGGTCGAATTCTTGTTGAGTCAAAGTTAGTCCGTTAGCTGCTTCCCAATTTGTTATTACTCTTTCTCCAATACCTAAATACCCAACTAAGAAAGCGGAAACGGTGCCAATAAATGCTATTATACCCGCTACAGCAGCAAAAAAGTAGATATCTTTAACAAATGAAGATTGTTTTCCTCTCGGTGGTCTTTTCATTAATTCAAGATCGTAAGGATCAAAAGATAGGGAAAGCGCAGGTAAAGCATCTGTTAGAAGATTGAGGAAAAGAATTTGCAAAGGTAGAAAAGGCAATACTCGAAAAGCAGCAAAAATAACTAGTACTGATAAGATTTCGTCAAAATTACAGCTTAATAGATACCGAATGAATTTCTTCATATTTTCAAAGATATTACGACCTTCTTCTACGGCACTTACAATAGTATTGAAAGCATCATCAGTAATTACCATGTCTGCAACCTCTTTGGAAACGTCAGTGCCAGTTATTCCCATAGCGACACCGATATCTGCTTTTTTAAGTGCTGGAGCGTCGTTAACACCATCACCAGTTACTGCTACTATGTGATCTTTCTCTTGTAGTGTTTTTACTACTCTGAATTTGTCTTTTGGACTCATTCTACTATATACTTTAATTTGATCAATTTTCTCAATAAGTTCTTCATCAGTCAAAAATGCAAATTCTTCCCCACTAATAACTATATCATCTTTCTTTTTTATAATGCCAACTTCCTTTGCTACTGCTATTGCTGTCGCCTTTTGATCTCCTGTTATCATTATTGTTGTAATTCCAGCTCTTTCACACTCTTCAATAGCACTTTTTACTTCTGGTCTTGCAGGATCAATCATTCCTGTTAATCCTAGAAATATCATGTTGTCTTCAATTTCTTCTTCCTTTTCTTTATCATAATTTTCTGGTAATTCTTTGTAAGCTACTGCAAGAACCCTTAATGCTCTAGTAGACATTTCTAGGTTGGCATCCATGATTTCTTGTTCTTTTACTTTTGTCATTTTTGTTATTTTATCATTTTCAAGTATCGTATTACATCTTGTTAGAACTACGGGAGGACTTCCTTTCATATAAGCTATTTTCTTCCCATTGTCTAGATGGATAGTTGTCATTCTTTTCCTATCAGAATCAAAGAATATCTCGTGGTCTCTCTTTTTTAGCATGTTTTTCGTATATTCAGCTTTTTCAGCTAAGACAATCATAGCAGCTTCTGTCGGATCTCCTTTTATACTGATTTTAGACTCATCTCTAAGAACACCAGCATTGTTACAATGGTAAACAGATTCTATCAGTTTGTTCAAAGTTGGAGTTTCCATTGGTCTGATCTTTTTTCCTTTAGATGTAAATTCACCTTTCAAGAGATATCCTGAACCTCCAACTTCTGTTTTTCCACCCATTGTCCAAACTTCCTTGACAGTCATTTCATTTCTAGTAAGCGTTCCAGTTTTATCGCTGCAAATGTAATCTACAGAACCTAGAGTTTCAACAGCTGGTAATCGTGAGACTATCGTCTTCCTTTTAGCCATTTTTGAAACCCCAATTGCTAATGTTATAACTATCGCAGCTGGTAATCCTTCTGGAACAGCTGATATGGCAAGAGCAACAGCTACTTCAAAGCTTTCTAGTAATTCCGCTCCAAGAATTAAGTTGACTCCCATAATTACTGCACAAACTACCAAAATGATTATCCCTAGAACCTTCCCTAATTTGTTCAGTGCTTTCTGTAATGGCGTTAGTTCTTGTTTAACTTGTGTTAATTCTGCGATTTTACCCATCTCTGTTGACATTCCAGTAGCAATGACAACCGCTTGAGCTCTTCCATATACGCTTGTTGTTCCACTATAAATCATATTTTTCCTATCGTGAAGTCTAGCTTCCTCTGGAACAATAGCAAGATTCTTAGTAATTGATGTAGATTCTCCTGTCAAAGGTGCTTCATCAATTTTGAAATTCAATGCTGTAATTAATCTACAATCTGCAGGTATTTTATCACCCATTTCTAAAGAAACTATATCTCCTGGTACAAGATCACTAGCATGGATTATGTCCGCCTTCCCGTCTCTTATAACAACAACATCTTGATCAAAATATTTTTTCAGTTTCTCTAAAGCTTGACTTGATTTATATTCTTGCACAAAACCTATAATCGCATTAATTATAATTATAGAGAATATTGCTATTGCATCTATTATCTCTTCAGCTTCCTCGCCCCTGTAGTAATTCATTAAACCTATTATTAGGCTAATAACAGCTGCAATAATCAACAATATTACTAAAAAACCTGTAAATTGCTCCCATATCATTTTAAGTATTTTAAAACGCTCTGTTATTGTAAGTTTGTTGGGACCATAATATTGCAATCTACTAGTGATTTCAGTTTCTCCAAGACCATTATCACTTGTTTCCAGTTTTTTGTATACTTCCTTGATTTTCATGTTATGCCAAGAAACAGCTTTTAGAACTTCGTTTACTGGTTTTTTCTTTTCTCTTTTCTTTGACATGTCTACACCTTTTAAACTGCTTATTTCAACGTAAAATAGGTTTTTGCATCTTCTTTAATAAGATTATTGAAAGGTATCTAAGCCTATCCCAAAACTAGTTTGAGTTCCTAATGCATCTCTAAGAGCGAAAAAGCGTTTTAGTAGTAGTCTTTGCGATAAGATTCTATTTCTTTTTTCCAACTTTCTGGAAACAGTCTTGACAATATGTAGGTTTACTCTCTTTAGGTTTGAAAGGAATCATTATTTCCTTGTTACAAGTTTTACAAGTAGTTGAGTGCATTCTCTTACTTGCCCTATATGGACCTGTTCTGTCACCAAATCTTTCTACAACTTCATCATCATTATCTTCAATACTTTCAGTTACTTGCGTAGGTTCACCTTTTGTCTTTTGATCTTGAAAACATTCTCGACAGTAGACCGGTTTACTACGTGTAGGTTTAAAAGGAACTTGTGTTTCTTTCTTACACTTGCTGCAGATTACAGTATGAAGTTCTGTAGATTTTCGATCAATTCGATTTCTGGATCTATCTTCATATCTACCTGATGATCTGGTAGAAGAACGATATTTTGGTCTACTCATTGAGCGACCAAGGGATCGCTTTATGTCTGCAGATCCATCCTTTGTCTTTTGATCTTGAAAACATTCTCTACAATAGACCGGCTTATTCCGTGTTGGCTTAAAAGGAACTTGTGTTTCTTTCTTACACTTGCTGCAGATTACAGTATGAAGTT
>JAHLWR010000011.1 GCA_019057815.1 Candidatus Heimdallarchaeota archaeon | reverse complement strand
GAGTTCTACAGTTGCCAACAACACGTGCAGTGACAATGGCGAGGGCATCTATCTTCGATTTTCTGGGAGTTCTACAGTTGCCAACAACACGTGCAGTGACAATGGCGAGGGCATCTATCTTGAGGATTCTGGTAGTTCTACTGTCCTTAACAACGCTTGCAGCTACAATGGGGATGGTATCAAGCTTGCGTCTTCTGATAGGTCTACGGTTGTTAACAACACTTGCTACAACAACAATAGAGGTATCAAGCTTGAGTCTTCTGATAAGTCTACGGTTGTCAACAACACTTGTAACAGCAACAACAGGGAAGGCATCTATCTTTACAATTCTTTTGGTTCAACTGTTGCCAACAACACTTGCAGCACTAACAACTTGGGCATCTTTATTTATGATTCTGATTGTTCTGTTGTTACCAGCAACACTTGTTGCAACAATTACGACTGTGGCATCGAGCTTTCCTCTTCTAGTTATTGTGTTGTTACTTACAATCTTTTACAAGAAAATGAAGGTTATGGAATATACTTATTATCTGGTTCTGGTAGTAATCTTTTTCACCATAATACCTTTGTAGGCAATAGTCTAGGGGGAACTTCACAAGCATATGATAGTGCAAATCAGAACATCTGGTATGACCCTGAGACAAAAGAAGGGAATTATTGGTCAGACTGGTCAGGAACAGGTTCTTATTCTATTGATGGTTATACTGGTTCAGAAGATCTCTATCCTCTCGATGAACCTGCTGAATATTCAGTTGAATCTACTACAGATGAAAATCAACTAAGCTTTACATTTACTCTACTAATGTTAGTAATTCCCTTAATGCTTACAAAGATAATCTCAAAGAAGGTAAAGAAGTAAAACAGTTGTTAGAAACAGCATAGAAAGAAAGTAATAACAAGAACTAAACCTTCAACATTTCCTCTTTTTTGTACTCTTTCTTTGTTTATCTTTTATATTCCTTGATTATGTTCTCTCAGCAGGCTTTTTTCGTCTCTGTGTAAAGTTACCGCTAGTTCTGCTACTATCCCATCTAGAAAAGCTAAAGCTGCTTGCTCAAAAGCTGTCCCCTCTGGTGCTAAAGTACTATCTAAACCCTTTTCTCTTCTTGCAATATCTTTTTTCGTTCTACCTTTTAATTTTACTGTGACATCTCCTAGTCTTCCTATAAAACTTAATGGGTAGCTTGTTATGACTATCACAAAGGGGTTGTAAATAAGATATGTTTCAAGCATTGCTTTTACTATTGGTGTTGTTCCTGACCCGCTAATTACTATTATGGTGTCTCCTTCACTTACTTTCGGTACTGATCTTGTGTTCGTTATAAACCTGGATTGAACTCCAAAATGTTCCAGTCTTGTTTGGAACATTTGTCCAACCATCGCACTTCTACCACTTGCTAGAACAAATATTCTTCTCTTTTCTTGAATGTCATCAACAAGCCTGTCTCTTACAGCTTTCACATATTCTTCGTGCTCTTTCATGTGCTGAAGGTTATCTTGTAAATTTTCTATCATCAGTTCCATAGCTCTGAAAAGAGCTAAATCGCCTTCAAAAGTTGCTAATCGATCAATTCTGTCATCACTAATATGTTTGGACCTACCAAGGTTATTTTTTTTCCGATTATTTCCTTCCATACGATTCAGCTACTGGCAACTAATTTTTCAAGACTAGTGTTTTCTTGCTTGTTAAAGAGTAAAAATAGGTATTATAAATCTATTATTGTTGTCTTTATGAAATATTTACTGTAAACCAACTAATGAGTGGATATAATTACAGAAATAGAATTATATATGCAGAATGCACAACATACATTGTAATGAAAAAAATAAAGGAATACATCCAAAAGCATGACAAGAGAATTGCAATCTGTATTCTTTTATTTTGGATAATTTTAGTGTCAGCGAATTTTGGTAAAATTCTAAATCTTTCAGATTTAATGGAAGAAGAAGGTTCAAATCTTACGTCCACAAATTTAAGTGAATCAAAAATGGGATTGAATCTTCTTTCTATTTTCCAAGAAGATAATGGGTCAGTCCAATTGGTTATTCACAATCCTCAAGGAAGTATATTAACAAGTGAAATGAAGGAGCAAATAATTATAATAATTAATAATTTTACGAGTAATCCCAAAATTGGTCCTTTCCTATCTTCAAAACAACCCTATTCCTCGCTTTTCAGTGATGCTGATAATTTACTGCGATCAATATTAAACTTACAATGGATTTCTACACAAGCTTCTTTTGCAACTATACATTATATTTGGGGAGGCTTAGACTTCTTCGCAGATACGTGGATCGACAGTTTCAATACAACTAGCGATTTGGAAATATCTACAACCTTTGCTATATCACAAACGAAATGGTTTGTAAACTCGCTTTTAGACAGCAACAATGAAAGCTTGTACAGTATTACATCTGATACATTTTACACTAAACTTGGTGTAAATTTCTTACATTCAGTTTTGGAAACCACTCCTTCAACCAAGTTAGATGTTGTTCAACAGTTCAAGGATATTATCTTTGAAAATACAACATTTTATCAAGAGATAACTACTGATAGTAGAATTCTATTACTTTTAGAGAAAATTTCATCTAGTTTTAATAATACCAAATGGGAAGATGAAGAGTATATTTATGAAAAAATTACAGAAATTCTCTTTGAAGTGAATGATTATCAAAGTATAGAGTTCGTTAAAGAAGTCTATGACAACGGAAATATAGAGGGATATGTCAAAGCCAAAAATAAGTATTTACTACCTATCTTAAAAAACGAAATATCTGTTCCATCAATTTCATCAGAAGTAATTGAAACATTTCTTAAACAATATACCAACTTTAAAAATGAAACCACAGTTGTTGATACCACAATTGTATTGTTTAAAACTTCTATTTCCTATTTTACTTTTGAGGGAAAAGAATTACATCTTGAATTTCTTAGCTTAATTGATGTTCTACAAGAAAATTCAGAGAACTTAAAACTGTATGTAACTGGAGTTAATCTTTTTGTTTTCGAACTCTCTGAAGATTATATATATCAGTCCAAGAAAATGGATATTGTTGCTATAGTGACAATAACTTTACTTCTTCTTATCTTCTACAGATCTCCATTTCTTCCATTAATTCAGATTCTGGTCATAAGTGTGACTTTTGGTGTTAGTCGAATTATCTTCTATCTGATTGCAGATAACATTGTAGGGTTAGCTTCTTCTAGCTTAATGATGATGAATGTCAGCTTAATAGGAGCGACAACAAATTACTGTGTCTTTTTAATAGGTGATTATCAATATAATCTGAAAAAAATAAAAGATAAGAAACAAGCTCTTTTAGAGACCTATCGTAGAACTGCTAAGAGTATTTTTATTTCTTCACTATCTCTTACATTAGGTTTTGGAGCATTAATGTTCAGCTCTTTAACTCAAGCTAGGGGGATGGGAATAGGGGGTGCTATTGGTTTTCTTTCTAGTGCGTTAGTCTCGTTAACTTTTCTGCCTTCAATTTTGTTTCTTATAAATTCAAATATTCTAACAAAATGGAAAATAAAACTTCCAAAAATTAGTGTTCCTAAACTACGTGTTGACAAGTATGTGCGAAAAGCAGTTAAGAATCCTGGTAAAGTTCTGATTATAAGCATTATCTTATCTCTAACTTTTACTGGAATTTTTTTCCTTGTACCAACAGATTATGCACAATTATCTTCAGCTCCCCAGTATTATAAAACTAAACAAGGTTATGACGCTATAAATAATTATATTGGGGTGGAATATACAAGTCAGATAATAATTATTTTTCAGACATCTTCTGTGGATACATTTCTATTAGAAAATAACAGTTTGAATTTCGAATCAATCCGAATAGTTGGTAATATTTTTGAAAAAATTCTTGAAGAAATTGAGCTCTATAGAATTGCCGGTGTTAGTCATCCTTTGGGTATTCCTTATCTGGAGAGTTTGAATGAAAGTTCTCCGTTCTTAAATGAAGAAGTACAGATTTTGATGCGGAATTTCATACTCCCAAATGATTCTATTGCAGTAATAAATTGTGGTTCTCATTATTATGAAGGGGATAAAAACTTAGAGAATCAAATAGAACAAATAAGAACAATTCTTGACGATCAATTACTAGAATATGATTTAACGGGATGGAAAACCTATGTAACAGGATTTTCACCTTTAATGTATGATAGTATTCAAGGAATAAAACAAGATTTTGGATTAATTTTTGCGTTTGTTATTATTACTATTACATTACTTCTATTTGCTTTTATGAGAAATATTTTCGTGTCTAGTAGGGTTCTAATTACTATACTAATCTCCTTGGGGTTAAATTTAGGACTTTTTTCCTTATTAAGTTTCTTGTTTCTAGGTGGTTCAACATATTGGATAGTACCATTAATATTGTTTGCAGTTCTTACAGCTTTGGGCTTAGACTTTGATGTTCTGTTTCTTGGAATTTTCATGAATATATACAAGAAAACTGAGGATATAGAACAATCTATATTAGATGCTATTAAACAAACAATGAAAAACATTTCAATTGCAGGTGTTGTAATGGCTGCAACCTACATGGGGCTTATGTTTACCTCCTCTATTCATATGAAACAAATCGGGCTTGGATTGGGCATAGGTATTCTTGTTGATGTTTTTATTATACGACTATTTATTGTTCCACCTGCAATTATACTATCTGTCAAGCGAATGAAAATTACAAAACCAAAGGTGAAATAGGTGAAAAGTAAAGCAATCATTTTGATATTATTCTTAATCTACTCACTATCACCAATACAATATTCTGAATCAGCTTTATCCTCTTTCTCTAGGAATTTTAATTATGAAAACCAAGGTTACAAAATATGTTATAAAATAGTACAAGGTGAAAATCTGCAGAATTTGTTTACAGATTTAGGTTTTGATATTGATGGTTCTTTAACCGATTCAAATTTATACATTCTCATAAAAAATAAGAAAAAAGAGCTAAGGGATATCTATTATATCGAATCAAATAAGTCTTATCCCACTTTTGTAGATACACTTTCTATTGAAAATTATATCATAACCGCGAAACCCTTGAATATCAACTTTGATACAAATGGTGATTTTATGTCCGATCTAATTGGTTATAATTATAATGCGACTAGAACAGGGATGGTTGGCGCTGAAATCCTCGCTAATAGCACATTATATGTTCCTAGCTTTTTTACTGATATATCAAGACCTAATTTTGCATCTCTGATAAATGAATTAAACTTTTTTGATTTTCTTCCTTTAGTATTGGACACAGATTATGATCGTTATGAAGCAGAATTTAGTATGTTGATGTTGAACAGCTCTTTTTCAGTGAATATTTATAATCAGGGATATGATGATTTCACAGTATCATTGGAAGCAAAATTAGATTTTACGATATCAGTTAAAGCTGTTTGGAACAAAGAAAGTGGTTTGTTAAAATCTCTCTTAATGTATCTTAATTATGAGAACAAATCTAGTTCGTTGATTTTAACATATGAAAGTTGTTCTATAATCTCATCCCCTGTTGATGACAATGTTATCAATTTCTTTATTACTAACAGTAATGCTTCGTATGAAATGTATAAGCAAAAAAACAGTACTGAAGACGGTCTTATAGTTCTAACAGACTGGTTCAAAAATTTGAATCAAAGTAACGGATTAAAATTCGTAATTTCTTCATCTGGTTTGGATTTATCAAAATCTTTGTATATTTATAATCCTGAAACTCAAGTTTATTATGGTCCCTCTACTCCTACGCCTTTGCATAGAACGATAGTTTCTCTAATTGAACCTTATGTTTTACCAACATGGCAAAGATATGCAGGCTATGTTGCTTTGATTCAAAGTCTGTTCTTAAATCTTTATGAAGAAATAAACGGTTTCCAGTTTGAAATTTCAGATACGTCTCATTCATTATTTACCCTTGAAAAACTTGATTTGAGAGTAGAATATAATACAGAAAATCTTCTGCACAATTTATTATGGGATTTTTCAGTTAAATATCAAGAAAATAACACTCTATATTTTTACGAAAGAAACGATATACAAGAATATTATATCAATTCGAGTGGATGGTTATCCTATTCCGCTATGGGAAAATTGTTCGGTTTTTCAATGACATTTAACATGATTAATTATTGGTTATATGATTATTTTGATGAATTAGAGGAAGATTATGTCTATGAGCATTATTATCATGAAATAGAGATAGAATCAATACCTGAAAATCTTACTATACCAGGATTTCCAAAAACTACACAACAAACTCCAACTCTACATATATTAGAGATAAGCTTTTATGTTTTAATTACTTGCGCAATATGGAAGAAAAAGCGAAAAATGATGGGATTAAAGTGAAACATGACTTATCGAAAATAAGAAAATTCGTACTAGACACAAATTTTTTCATTAGTGGTTTCGAGAAAAACCCATCAGATTTTCAATTATTTCTTCAAGTAATCTATGATTTAGGATTAGAAATATATGTCTCCAATCACATTTTGCAAGAATTAAGATGGTACTTAAGGAGAAGAATAAAGCCACCAATTCAGGTTAAACAAATATCAATGAAAAATATTAGAAGTTTTAGAAAAGAATTGACTAAAAGAGACATTCATGCACCCCAAATAGTTGATATCTCAAACATAGTTGCTGCAGATGAAGTAAAGGGTGTCGTAATTTCAAGCGACCTTCAACTCGTAAGGGCTTGTGAAAAACTGCGTATTCCTGTTCTTATCAGTTCTTCCTTTATATTTTTGTTGAAGAATGCTTGTTCTCAAGACAAACAATCTATATTTTTAGAAGAGTTATATGATACTATTTTGTCAGATGAAATTCGACATTCAGTGGATATGCAACAATTTTTTGATCCTGTAACGAGAATTAAGAAAATTCAAGAACATGCTTTAAATGTGTTAGAGACTTATGCAAGAAAACCACGAAAAATAGAGCATACAAAAGTAGAGCACTTTCATGCTATTCAAGAAGAAAATAAATTAATAGATTTAATGAATGAAATTGAATTTGAATTTCCGAATTATCTAGAGCAGCTAAAAATCGGTAATTTGGAAGAATTAAAAGTAGAATTAGGAGATATCTACTCTGCTCTGGCTGACTTATCATTAGACTTAAGAATTGCTTTAAAGAATAAAGAAAGTTGTACAGAAGAATTAGCAATTAGGTTAAGAGCTAAAATTCTATATCTTCTTAGTATTGTTGAATTCACACTTCTAGACTTTCAAAGCCTAAATGGCCATATAAATATATTAACCGAACTTTCAACAATCTTTCCTTCACTGGTTTCAGATATCTATATGGATTTACACTTTTTAAGAATGGTTTATTTGCTAATTACTAATCAATTTGAGAGGCTAGCGAGCTATTATTCTGCGAAATTTCTAATATTATGCAAGACTGAAAACAGAGATGATCTCTTTGGATTAATTCGAGCTGTAATACTAGCATCAACAATAATTGAAAGCGGACTAATGGATAAGAAAGCTTCCTCAGATGGGAAAGATGAAATAGAACTATTAATTCAGCTTGGTTATATCTTTCTTCGATTACAACAAAATGAGCATGCTTTACTAATTCTGCTTCAGGCTCATTACTTAGCAGTTAATATAAAGGAGACAATCCTTGCGAAAGATAGTCTAGAATTATTAGTGATTCTACATTATTCTATTAAGGAAAGATGTACTGAGGAAATAGAACAAGGAATTGATGACTTAAAGAATCTGGGTGTGTTTGAAGTTCCCAATATAACTAGAGCTGGCAAAAAAGAATTGCAAGATTTAATAACTCAAGAATATCTTCCAGTTGGAAGTATTAGATCTGAATTACAAGAATGGTTCTATATTTATCATTATACGACAAAAGAATTTGATGGAGAAACATTCTCTATAATTCTTCTAAAAAACCCCTATTTTGCTCCAAATGTCGCTCTTATGACTAAAACTACTTTTCCTATACGTGATGTAAGACCAGGAAGGCAAATTAGGATTTATGATGGAAATATAAAAGTGTCACTTCCAGAAGGTTTCGATTCAATTGATGATTATAAAATTGATCTTATACTCCAAATAGAAGAGAAAGAAAGTAAATTTATTTTTAGAGGATTATTCGGCATGAAAATCCTCATTTGATTTCTGCTTTCCATTTGTTTATTATGTCAATCAGCTCTGTAGGATTAAGGGGATGACGCTTAATTTTTTCTATTTGTGTTTTCATTTCGTGACGAATTCTTGGTGGTAGTTCTGCAGTCTCCAAGAGCGTATCTCTAGCTTTCGTGATAGCACCTATTATATCTTCTTTGTTCGAACCCACGTAAATAACTGTTGATAATCTTTCAAAAATCTCTTCTGGCTTCAATCCCGTCCATTCCTCTGTTACATCCGTTTTAACTGCAAATTCTGATGTAACAGGAGAGTATCCTTGTCCAACCTTTTTAATATTTCTCTCTTGAACAAGTCTAAAAAGTGCACCTGATATTTCTTCCTTGTTGTTGGGTATTTCTCTTACTATTTCTTCAATAGATAAAGGCATTTCATCCTTTAATAAAACCCCAATTAACCTTTGTTCCAAAGTACCATCTGTTGAACAGTATTTCAATAAAGTCTTCAAGGAGTTAATAAAATCATCACTTGTAGGTTTCTTATAAAAAACCATGATTTTATTCAAAAGTTTGTTTAGTTCGGCATAAACATCGGGTTTACTTTCTAACTCTTGGATTTTTTGAGTAGAAATATTTCGTGTTTTACTTAATACTGCATCTCTTTCCATGATTTGCATTTTAAGTTCATGTTCTCTAGCATTTCGAGCTTCTTTATCTTTATCAGAGTAAAGTCTTTGTTCTTCCAATCTTTTTGAATAGTTTTCTAATTCTTGATCTTTATTAACTATGACTTGTTGAAGCTCTACAATTTGTTGTTCTAATACTTCTACTCGTTGCGTTTGCTTAGCGATTCTTTGTTGCAGTTGGTTGATAAATTGCTGTTGTGCTTGTTGTTGTAGCCGCATCTTTCGAATATCAGTTGTATTTTCGTCTTCCCCATATGGAGTATGGACCATTTCCCAACACCTAATATCTATTGGATATCTAGAAACAAATAAAGTTATGCTTTCACTTGAAATCAAATATTTCCTTAACACATTTCTCGAATTCTTCAGTATTATTTTCTATTGTATTATAAGGCCATCTTTTGTTTTCTGTGTTTATTACATAATCCGCATTAGCTATGACGTTTCCTACTCCATATCCAAGCTCTTTTCTGTTACGAGCTAGAAAATTATCAAAATCTTGGAGGATTTTATCTTCTTCAGCCTTAGCACCAGTTGTTTCGGCAACACGATCAAGATTACTTAACCTTCTATATCGAGTTTTGATCGAAGCGTGAAAAGCTATAACAAAAACATTATCATCTCCAAAGTGTTTTTTTAAGACTTCAACTTCCGATTCAGCTCTTATACCAGACAAATTTACTCCTGGTATATCTTTGGGTAGTTTTTCGACTTTTTTTATCAAACGCTCTGTAAAATAACTGTCTGAAATCTTTTTACATTCATCAGTTACTAGCTTGATGTTCTCTGGAGTGAATTGTAAACCTCTTTGAGTAACTTCATCAAGAACTTCTGCTCCTGTTTCATACAAAGGCATATTGTATTTAAGACCAATAACTTTAGCATGGGTGGTCTTACCAGAAAGCGGTAAACCTACAAGAATTATAACTTTCATAAAAGCAAATCAATTATGATATATTTAATTTTTTGTATTTAGTGGCCAGAGAGCTCCAGTGCTTCATTGCTAGCCATAGCATCGCTCCGCTGGTCTATGAGGCTCTGGCCGAGATTATTTTAAATTATTAATATAAAAAGCCCTTGATAGAATTACGTATTTGTGATTTTTATACTGTTTTTGAGAGAACCCATTTCTTGTTTACTCGTTATGGCGTTTCTATTAAGTAAACAAATGGAAAGTTTTATATATCAGTAGTTGACTATTGGTATTGAACAAAAGGTCTCATACTATCTTTATTGTTAATAAAGCGATGAGGTTAGATACTATGTCGAAGAAAGATGATACAAATGAAGAGCTTATCGAAGTTGATGTAGGAGAAGAATTGGAATCTGAAGAAATTCTTGAGCAAAATGCGCAAGAAGAATCCGCTCCTGATCCTGTAGATCTGTTTCGTTCAAAGATTCAAATGTTAATTGCTCAAGATTTAGATGTTGTTGAGGATATGGCTGTTGACTTATATACTGAGCTAGAGGAAACAAAGAAAAAGCGAGATGACTATCTTGCTACAGCTCAAAGGGTTCAAGCCAGTTTTGAAAATTTCCAAAAACAACAAGTGAGACAACAAGAATGGAATAAAATTCTTACTAAATCTGATATTATCAAGAAGTTTCTAACAATCTACGATGATATTGAAAGAACAAAAGAAAAGTTATCCCAACATCCCGATGTTAAAAAAGCACAAGAAGCTGTTTCTATGGTTTTTGAGAGCCTTAAAACAGTTTTTGATAATCTGGGTCTAAAGTTAATAAACCCTGAAACTGAAAAATTTAATCCAAAATACCATGAAGCAATTCACTCTATTGAGATGGATGACAAAGAAGATCAATCAATAATAGAAGTATCATCAAGAGGTTTTACACTTGAAGATTTAGTTGTTAGACCTGCTAAAGTTGTTATTTCCAGAAAAAAACAAGTAAAAACTATAAAAAAATCACAAGAAGAAAATGAAAACGGTGAATGATTATGGCAGAAGAAGAAAAAAAGAAAAAAGAGTTAGTGGTTGGTATCGATTTAGGTACTACTAATTCCGGGATTGCTTATGTAGTAGGAGAAAAACCCGAAATCATTCCAAACTCAGAAGGTGGACGACTTACACCCTCTGTTATAGCATTTAATGAAGACGGTACTCGAAATGTAGGCATTCTAGCTAAAAGGCAAACAATAGCTTTACCTGATAGAACAGTTCGTAGTATTAAAAGAAAAATGGGTACTGACTACAGATTCGAATTAGATGGCAAAAAGTTAAGACCTGAAGAACTCAGTGCAATGATTTTGACTAAAATGAAAGAAGACGCTGAAGCTTATCTTGGAGAACCGATTAAAAAAGCTGTAATTACAGTTCCTGCTTACTTTAGTGATTCTCAACGTCAAGCTACCAAAGATTCAGGAGAAATTGCTGGTTTAGAAGTTTTAAGAATTGTAAATGAACCAACTGCATCAGCATTAGCTTATGGTTTAGATAAAGAGAAAGCTGAAAAAGTTCTAGTCTTTGATTTAGGTGGTGGAACCTTTGATGTCTCAATACTTGAACTTGATGATGGTCTATTTAGAGTTATAGCGACCAGTGGAAATAATCTATTAGGTGGAGACGACTGGGATGATATAATAATCGAATGGATAGTAGAAGAATTCAAGAAAAAAGAAGGTATTGATTTATCGGAAGATTCCAAAGTAATGCAGAGACTTAAAGATGCAGCAGAAGAAGCTAAAATTGAACTTACTTCAAAACTAAAAACTAGAATAAACTTACCTTACATAACAGCTGATGCCAGCGGTCCCAAGCACTTGGACCTTGAACTAACAAGAGCAAAATTTGAAGACATGACACATGAATTAGTGGAGAAATGTCTGAATCCTTTAAAAATCGCAATGGAAGATTCTAAAATGAAATCAAGTGATTTGGATAAAGTAATCCTTGTTGGTGGAGCTACACGAATGCCTATGATACAAAAAATGGTCAAGGGTCTATTATCCAAAGAACCCTATAAAGGAATTAATCCTGATGAAGTAGTTGCTCTTGGCGCAGCAGTTCAGGCAGCTGTATTAGCTGGAGAAGTTAAGGACATCCTCCTTCTTGATGTTACACCTTTAACACTAGGTTTGGAAACTCTTGGTAGCGTAATGACTACATTAGTTGATAGAAATACTACAATTCCCGTTACAAAGAAAAAAGTGTTTACAACTGCAGCTGATATGCAACCAAGTGTTGAGATTCATGTCTTACAAGGCGAAAGATCAATGGCACAAGATAATATAACACTCGGACGTTTCCAATTAGTCGGTATTCCACCAGCTCCTAGAGGAGTTCCTCAAATTGAAGTATCCTTCGATATAGACGCTAATGGTATTTTACAAGTTTTTGCAAAAGATTTGGGAACCGGGAAAGAACAAAGTATCGTAATTCAATCATCATCTCTATCTGATGAAGACGTAGAAAAAATGAGGGTTGATGCTGAAAAATATAAGGAAGAAGACATGAAACGTAAAGAAAAAGTGGAAGCTCGTAATGCAGCAGAACAAACAATATACTCAACGGAAAAATCTCTTAAAGATTTAGGAGACAAAGTAGAAGAACAAGAGAAAACCATAATCGAAGAAAAAGTAGAAGCATTAAAAGGTGTCATGGATTCTGAAGATATTGAAAATATTAAAAGCAAAACAGAGGACCTTTTACAGGAAATGATGAAAGTTTCTCAACGAATTTATGCAGCTACAGGAGGACAACCTGGCGCTCCTGGTGCAGCTCCTGGTGCAGCTCCTGATGCTGCTGGTGCTCCAACTCAAGATATAGATGAAGAAAACGTTATTGATGTTGATTATGAACCGGCTGACGATGAATAATCATCTTAAAGACCATAATCAATAACGTTTTTATTCCATCTTCTTCTTTTCTTTCTAAACAATCAAACAGAGCATGGACTGAATAGAAATGTCACGAGAGTCAAAACGAGATTATTACGAAGTTCTGGGTGTATCACGTGATGCTAGTATTGACGAGATAAAAAAATCTTATAGAAAAGTAGCAATGAAATATCACCCTGACCGAAATCCTGAAGATCCTGATGCTGCTGATAAATTTAAAGAAGCTACAGAATCACTTGAAATATTATCAGATCCTGAAAAAAGAGCATCTTATGACCGCTTTGGTTTTGCAGGTGTTCAATCAGATTACGCTAATGTTAACCCATATGATGTTTCTTCATTCTCAGACCTAATTTCTTCTATTTTTGGGGGAGATATCTTTGGAAACTTTTTTGGGGGAAGGCAAACTCGACGTACTGTGGGACCACAGAAAGGTTCTGATTTGGTTATGAATTATAGAATAACTTTTGAGGAAGCTATATATGGAACAAAGAAAGTAGTTGAGGTTCCTATCAAAAAAGAGTGTCCAGCGTGCAAAGGAACAAGAACTAAAGGAGGTTCGTCACCTAAAGTTTGTACTACATGTCAAGGGTCAGGAGTTGAAACAATAACAAGAGAAATGGGATTTACAAGGTATATCTCGCAGCAACACTGCTCAACATGCAGAGGTCAAGGTGAAATAATAAGTGATCCTTGTCCTGTTTGTAGAGGATCAGGTCGTTCAAAAGATAATGAAAAAATCAAACTAGAAATCCCAGAAGGGGTAAACTCTGGGTTTAGATTGAGAATTAGAAAAAAGGGAGAAGAAGGGCGAATAGGAGGACCTAGAGGGGATTTATATATTAGAATAATGGCAGATGATCATTCATTCTATAAACGAGAAGGAGACAACATCTATTCCGAAATTTATATTCCTTATTCTATTGCAGTTTTAGGTGGATATATTACTGTTCCTACCCTTTACGGATCTGAAAAGTTGAAGGTACCTGCTAAAACCAGTGAAGGAACGATTTTAAGGTTAAAAAGAAAAGGTGTAAGACGTAAAACAGAATATGGGATTAATCAAGGTGATATGCATTATTTTGTCCATATAGATATCCCTAAGAAACTATCTCCTGAACAGAAAAGTTTACTTGAAAAAATGAACGATATTTACACAATGCCTAGTAGTCAGGAGAAAATGTTTCAAGATTTAATAGCAGAATCAAAAAAACACATGAAAAAATGATCATTTATCATTCCTTTTAGGGAATACTTTTTTATTTCCGTATGGTGAATAGAGAAATAATGAGTGAAGATTTTGTTCGTTGTCCAAATTGTGGTAACCTGAATATTATTGGAACAAGCCAGTGTGTTTTTTGTGATACTGAACTTCCAGATACTGGAGATACTGAAAGAAAAGAGATAGAAACTTTTCCATGTCCAGGATGTAAATCAGAACTTCCAACCACTGTTGCATCATGCCCTATCTGTGGTTGGGTTAATGAAGATGTTAAAGATGTAGTTGAAAAACCAACTAAACCTGTAACAACTGATATTTCTGAAGTAGGTTCTATGCCTGAGTTACCAACTATTCCAGATGCAGAGGTTGTGGAGGAAAAGAAAGAAGAAGTAATAGATGAAGAAAAACCTAGTTGGACATTTGGTAGAATCACAGTTTTATCCTTGATTATAGTAGGACTTTCTCTTGCTCATTATGGCTTGAACATATTGCTCTCATTTGTATCTATTGATGTTATAAATAGTAATGTCCAGTTATATCCAAATATAAGCGAACCATTAAGTAATTATATACAGTTTAACCCGTTATCAATATTATTGAACATAGTTCTCTTAATTCTAGTTGGATATTTCATTGGTAAAATAGCTAGGATTTACTTTGAATCTGAAAGAAGTATCATATACTTCATTATTTTGATAGTATTTGTTGACATTCTTATCAATTGTGGAGCATCTGCATTACTAATATACGTGCTTTATGTTACTGGTTCTCTTGGTGATCTTTTACTCATCTATCTTGTTGGAGCATTATTCATCTTTGTAGTTTTCAGTGTAATGACACTATTTGTACCACTAATAGCTGGATCTTTCCGTCTCTACAGAGGGATTGATCAAATCTTTTATCCAAGAAAATATAAAATCTCTATTTAGGTGGATTTAGTGCTTTTCGATGATAAATTAAGCAAAATACTAAAGCATGAGATTTTAGAAATAAATTCACATCTTCCAACGAAAAGAGTAAGTCTATCTGCAGCTTTTGACGGAAAGACAGAGTATATTAGGAGAGACAATTCAAAAGTAAGTATAGATCAAAAAGAGATAGAACTTCTTAACTCTTTATGTCCTCCTATTAAAAGAAAAAGCGTTCTGTTACCAATAATAATTGTTAGAAGAAGAAATTTGGGAGCTGGAGCTTATGTCATTACCGGAGAACTTGTAGAACAATATTTAGTACTGAAAGTATTGGGCAAAATTGAAGATGATTGGATAAGTTTTAAGGATTCTAATGAAGGAAAACTTTCAATATTGTATAAACCAGAATTAACTGAATTAAGAAAAAAACTTCCAACGAGTACAGTTCTGGGTTTCTCCTAGGTTAGGTGAATTTAATGACTGAATATAAAATATCAAAAGAGAAACATTTAGAAAGAATTGAAAAGGTCAGAAATCTTGCTGAAAAAAAGAATTTGAGCGGGATTATCTTTTTCAAACCACTATCTGTATATTACTTAACAGGCTACCATTTCATTGCAACAGAACGTCCTATTTGCTTCGTTCTTCCAGTTGCAGACGAATCATGGTTTTATATCCCTCGGTTGGAAGTTGAGCATTTAATAGAAAAAATACCTTGGGTTAACAGAGAAAACTATTTCGAGTATCCTGACTTACAACATCCTGCAAATATTTTTAAAGATTTATTGAAAGAAAAGGGGTTAACAAAAACTGAAATCGGTCTTGAAACACCTAATTTCTCCGCATATTGGGGATATAAAGGACCTAAATTTACTGAACTCTTAGATGTAAAAACTCCTCTTTTCCCTGATTTAATTATGAACATGAGAATAATCAAAGATGATGAAGAAATAAAACTGATAAAAGAATCAGCAAAATGGGGAGATCTTGCTCATAGGTATTTGCAAGAATATACTGCTGAAGGAAAGAATGAAGTAGAAGTCAGTTTGCAAGCTTCTTGGGATGCAACAAAGAAATTGTTAGAATCACTAGAAGGTTTTGTTCCAAGAGCGTTGTTAGCTGCACATGCTGGATATAGAGGACAGATAGGTGCGTGGTCAGCAATTCCTCATTCAGTAATAGAAAAAACTGTTTTTCAAAAAGGTCAGACATTAGTAACTGGAGCCAGCGCTAATATTTCAGGTTACATTTCAGAGCTTGAGAGGACTATGTTTATAGGAGAACCAAATGAAAAACAAAGAAGGTATTTTGATGTGATGAAAAGAGCTCAAGATGCAGCTTTAGAAGTATTTGGACCAGATGTACCCTGTAGTGAAGTAGATAAAGCTTCAATAAAAGTAATAAAAGATGCGGGACTATATCATTTAGCTCAACATCATACAGGTCATGCAATAGGTATGGAAGGTCATGAACCACCATTCTTGGATATAGGTTCTGATGATATTCTTAAACCTGGGATGGTTATGACATGTGAACCTGGAATCTATGAGTATAAATTTGGTGGATTCAGGCACTCAGACACTGTGATTATTACAGAAGACGGATCAGAACTAATCACTCCATATCCAAGAGATTTAGACGATTTGATTATCTAACATTTTTCATTTTTTTTTACTGTGCTAATATGAAAGAAAAGTCAGTTAACTTGCTCTTCTTGTTAAATTGAAAATTTTATTTTTACCTATAAGAATAGTATCTTCTGTTTGTGTAACTGGCGCTTTTGATGCTTCTACAAGTATAGGGTAACCATGAACAATTCCCTTTTCATATAATTTAATAATTGCTTCTTCGATAAGTTCTTCGCTAAAGTTTTCGTTATATATTAATCTCGGAGAAAATGGAAGACCGTATGTTTTCATTTTTATTAATTCATATACCTTTCTAATTTTTTTATGAAGAGAAATTTTGCCTGTTTTATTTAAAAGCATGTATATTGTTATATCATCTCCATCAACTACTTTTCCTATTCCTGTAGTAGCAAAAGGTTCAATTGCATAAGCACTTCCCACTTTGAATTTATCCGAAGCTTTTCTTAGATTTTTACTTACACTGTAATTAGGAATAGAAATTCCATCATGCAAGGAATATCTTGCTAATGAATGCCCAGTAAGATTAGTGATTGGAAGAAAACCCGCTTTTTTGATAGTTTTTTCTATCACCTCTCCTATCTTGTACACGCTAATATTAGCACCTATTTCTTTTATTGCGTTATCCAAAGCTTGTTCAGAAGCTTCGAGTAATTTCTGCCATTGATTATCAAAGATTATGGTTCTAGCAGCATCACTAAGGTATCCATCTACTGAAACACCGCAATCAATTTTCACTATAGATTTCTCTGGTATCAGAGATTCATCATTAATTGTAGGCGAGTAATGTGCTGCTATTTCATTGATCGAGATGTTAACAGGAAATGCTGGTACTGCTGAATAGCTTCTGATGTGATTTTCAAGTTTTTCAGCTATGTCTAGTAGTTTAACTCCTGGACTTGTAAGTTCTAGAGCAAGTCTGAAAGTTTTCTCTAATATAGCTCCTGAACGTTTGTAAGACTTATATTCTTCCTTTAACATTTAACTACATTTAATTGATGTTTTAAGTTAGATTTATTCTTTTTCATTTTACCACCATTTCTATTTTTTCGATAACATTTTAGACATGATAACGCCTAAATTTGTTAGTTCAAGAGTAGTTTTCGTGTTTCCTCTGGAACCATTTGTTTCAAATAATCCCATATCGCGTAATTTTGTTAAGTTCCACTTTACTGTTGAAAATGAAATAGTTCTCTTCTTCGAAATTCTTTCTGATAATTTGTTAAGAGAAGTATCTGTATCTCTAAGGATATTGAATGCTTCAAAGAAAATAATGCGCTGATTATTATTCAATTGTTTAAAAATGATTAAAATGCTTTGATTCAAAAGGTCTATGAAAAAGAGCAAATCATTTTTAAGATCTTTTGATGCTTCCGGAGCAAAGATACTTCCTCCTTTGTAGGTTATGCCATAGTTTTCGAATCCATCCATTGGATTCTCTAATAAATGCTTCGTGAATAACAAAGCGTCCACCTATTGTCATTTTATCACCTCGGAGTTAGTATGTTTACTTGTTTACTAATCCTTTTATCTATTTTGGATTAAGAGTAAATATACAAATTTGTGATTTCCAAGATTTTTAGTTTTTAAATAAAATTATTAATATTATTCATCGAATAGTTTAAGTTAGTACATTAATAGTATTAATATATACAAAAATAGATTCAATCTTTATAGGCTGCTGTAGGGAAATACCATGTCATTTGATATTAAAGAGCTCTTTATGCCATGTCAACCAAGTGATTTTATTGGACAAACAAGCATAACAACAGATTTTATCAATTCAATTTCAGAATATAAGCAGAACAAAACTGATATACATTCTTTTTTGATAGTTGGTGATGAGGGAACAGGGAAAAGTTCTTTATTACTAAAACTGGCTTCTTCGATTACTGGGAGGAGAGATCAAGTCCATACTATGGATTTAATTCCTGATGTAAAGACTTTACAGAATTTCTTTAAAGAATGGAAAAATCAAATTGATGATATGACACCAGATTGGCGATCTGTTCTAGAAAAGGTAGGAAAAAGAAAATTGGGTGATAGTCTCCCTCTCTTAGGAGAGAAAACAAAACTATCTTCAGGAGAAACGATAGTTGAACATTATACAAATAAGTTCATGGATAGTCTTGAAAAAATTGATCAAAAACTCAAATCTACGAAAACATACCTTTATTTCTTCTTTGATAACCTACATCTATTCAAGTTAACTGATAATCAAGATTTTTATCCAATCTTCGCATCTATCTTGAAAAAAATCAATGAAAATAATTTCAACATTGTAACAGTAAGCGCATTTAATGAGAAATATCTGTTCGATTTTGATTATCAAAAACTTTTAACTGAAGTTTCGAAGATATTACGTACTGAGCCCTTATCCGTGTCAGAAGCTGAGATATATTTACGGCGTAAATTTCCAACTCTAATCTCAAAGGGAGCCTTAGATATTGTTTCTAATAGTCAAAGAACATATTTTGATATTAGTCTTGGAATTGCTTTTATATCAAAAGAACTAACGATTGAAGATTTTGTTGAGCGCAATTTATCAAAATTATTTGATTTATCAGTAGAAGAAGAAAAAGCTTTTGTTGAATTTCCCTCTTATAATGACAATCTTTTTCCTCTGGAACAAATAACAAATTACATCCCAATTGAAGTTCTCAAAAACTTAGAGAAGAAAGGAATTTTGTGGATGGGGAATGACTATTTAAGACTAGTCCAAGAGGGTTTTTTAAGTGCTCTGAAATTCCGTGAAAGGCTTTATGGACCACTTCCAACTCTAATAGTTAATCTTGAATCAATTATTACAGAATTGCAGCTTGGTATTGCACCTAGTGCATCCAAAATAGAGCAAATCAAGAGTTTAGCAGCGAAAATCCATGACCAGCTTGCTGATTTTGTCATAGCGTCGAAACTTAGTTTTATTATAAAGACGGGAATAGAACAAAAAATGTTCCAATTCGCTTACGATCTTGCACTAATTAATGCTACACTCTTTGAGGTAGTTTCTGACTTTGAACAAGCAGGTATTGTCTGTGAAGAAATTGCTAGAGAATTTGAAGAAAAAAGTTATAATTTTGCAGCGAAATTATACGTTAAATCAGGAATCTATTATGAATTGGTGAATGAAGATTTAAAAGCTAAAAGGTCTAATACAAGAGCCGCAGACCAGTTTGAAAAATTAGCTTTTTCAATACCAAGTGAAGGAAATGAATATGCTATTCGTGGTTACATCAAATCTTGCTTAGAATGTTGCAGGAAAATGGGTGATGTTACCTATTTCGATCGAGTACGAAAGAAAGCACTTGTTACTTTTGATGCTGATAGTATCCACCATGAATACTTTAATTCAATGCTATATGAAGAAAGAGAACAGAAAACGATGGAAATCGAAGTTGAACAAGCAAAAGATGAGAAAGTTTCATTAGATGATTTAGAAAAAGAATTAGATTTTTAGGTGATTAAAGTGTCAGAAAAAATAGATAAGAATTTAGAAAAAGTAAGAAATAGTATCAACGATTTAGAAAGTGATGTAACTACTTTCAAGGAAACATTAAGTGGATTAGAAGATTTGGAACAGTATTACGGAAGTATGACAACTATCATTCAGAACAAATTTGTTGCACTAAATGCCAAACTTGCTAACTTAACGGATGAAAACAAAACTAAATTAAATGAAACAATATCTGAATCCACAGAGAACCAGAAATCTGTAATTGAAGAATGGAAGCAGTCACATACAGATAGTTTAGGAAATGAAGTGAAAGAAATTAAAAAGAAGCTGTCAGACTTAAGGGAAGTCTTTACTTCTACCCTCAATGAAGGACAAAAAACTGTTGAGGAGTTCTCAAAGAATTTTGCTTCTATTATACCGGATATTTTGGACTCACATAATCAAGAATTTGGGCGATTTACAAATAACCAAGTAAATACATTTCGAAAAAACATTTCAACAGTAAAAGAATTTGTTAGTGAGATTAAAGAGAAAAACGTTGAAACTTTTGGAGAAAACATTTCAAAAATGAAAGATCAGCTAGAAAATAATATTAACATTAGTGAAAATATAATGTCTGAATCAATTGAGCATTTACGAACAGAATACAGAGATAAACTAACTGAAAATATGAGTTCTGTTTTTGAGAGCTTTAATAGAATAAAAAGCGATTTAACGCAATTAGTTGATAATGCTGTTAAGAAAATTCAACAAGAGCTATCAGGTATTTCAGGAACAATGGACAAATACTTAGTTGATGAAATTGTTAATATTCAAGATGTTTTGACTGAGTATGAAAAAGGTATGAAAGATGTCAATAATGTAGTAATGGCAAACTTCACAGAAGCCAAGACAGCAATGATAGACACTTATAATAAAATGACATCTAAACAGAAGAAAGATCATTCTTCCTCTTTATCAGATTTCGTCATACAGTTTAACGAAAATGTTGAAGAAGTACTGACATTATTCTCTGAACAATCAGAAAAGATGAAAACAGATGTTAAATCACTGATATCTTCTGAAAAAGAATCGATTCAAAAAGACATAGAATCACTTTCAAACACTGTTAATGAGAAAATAGATTATTCTAAACAAAAGACAGAACAAACCTATGATACAAGTATAAACGAAATTAATGAAAACGAACTAGCTTTTAGGACATCTTTGGAGGGAATAAGCTCTAAATCGAAAGAACAGATAGAAACTTTATCCTCTAAATTGAAATCCGATGTTCTGAATCTCTCTTCTCAAACTAAAGAACAAATAGCAAACACTAGGCATTCCACTGATTCAGAGATTGAGATGGAAGCAAAAGATTTGGTTAAAAAGGCTGAGAATGCTGAGAAAAATAAAAAAGATATAATCAATAAAATTGAGAAATTGGAGAAGAGTTTAGACTCTGTAAAGAATGAACTTTGAAATTAAAAAGTGATAAGAATGGAAACCACATTAGGAAAAGTTGGATTATCAAAAGATGAAATAACTGTTTATTCAACAATAGTGAAATTCGGCTCAAGGACGATAGGGCAGATTCAGTCATATTGTAAACTTTCTGCTGAAAAGATAAAAGGAGTACTGTCAAATCTAGTAAGTCAAGAATATGTTAAAGAAATAACAGCTGCAAATCCTGAGGGTACAAACTACTATATACCTCTTCCACCTCAAATTAAACTTACTGGGGATGTCGCTCAAAGAATGGATAATGAGCTCAAATCTATAAGTGATGAAGTAGATGCTGATTGGCAAAAAGCAATGAAAGAATTGAGGAAAAACTTATCAAATTTCCATCAACAACTTTCAGAAAATTCAGATCAACATCGAGAGAGCGTTATTAGTGTATCTAAACAATTCCTAGAATCAATTTCAAACACAGTTGATGAAGGAACAAATGATGCAAATGAAGCAATATCGAAGATAAGTGAGGAAACAAAATCTTTTGTAATCTCAAATACTTCTAATATAGATAAATCAGTCACTAGGATTAAAGATAACATCTCAGGTTCATTTGAAACTACTATCCATAAAGTAGGTGAATTCCATGAGACATTTAAGTTGAAAATCGAGGAAACCTATTCTACAATCGAACAAGAACACTATGTGAGAACACAATCAAGAATTGATGAAATTAAAGAGTCTCTGGAAACTGTTATTACAAATTTAAATGAAAAATTAAATCTGTTTAATGAATTAATCGAAGGGAAGAAGGAAGTCATTAATGAATCTACTGATGCTTCTGTAAAGAATCTAGTTTCAGAGATTAAGAAATCGAATAAAGAGGCAAATGGTAAAGTAGAAGCAACTATTAGCAAAACAATAGATGAATATAAGGATAAGATAAATGACTACAATGAGAAAGTAAACAATATCCTCTCCTCTTTGAATGATGAATTAAAGGGATTAGAGCAAAAAACGTCAGAAAGGATTAAAGACACTATTAATTCTTCAAAAGACACTGCTGTAAACGTTTTAAAAGAAAATGAAGAAAAATTTGTTGAGTTATTAAATAATGCTCGAGTCTTATCTGTTGAAAAATTAGGTACTCTAATTGCACAGACTGAAGGTAAAACTACAAAAATGAAAACAGAGTTATCTATCAGTTTATCTTCTTATATTGATGACTTTCAAAAGAATAGTGATAATCTTTTAGCATTACTAAAAGGTGGTATTGACGAAGGATTTACAGCATTTGAAACGGGTTTAAGTCAATCAATTTCGGATTTGAGCACCCAGATCACAACTTTGGATGAGAGTTTAGAAGTTTTTGTAACTAATTTCATCAAGGAGATTTTAACTCAAGTTGAGGAACTTTCAAACAACATCATTGAAAATCTGAAGAAAAATCTGAATGATTATACCGCATTTACAATAGGACAAAAAGAAGAAGTTGATATCAAAATTGAAGAAATGAATATGATGGCTACTGTAGATTTTCAAGAAACTATTCAAGCAAGTTCAACTAAAGTAAAAGATGCAGTTAAAATCCTTAACACAGATGTAGATGATGCTCTGAAAAAAATAATAACAAAAGAAAAGAAATACACGTCATCTGTTGAAAATCTAATAAACAAGAGTAAAGATGATATTTTAGCTTATTTATCTGACGCTTCAACAGCATTCAATGAAACTACCTCTAGTAGTCTAGAACAGTTATCTGAAAGTATTGACACATATAAACAAAATCTTAGCGAAAAAATAGATACGTATGACAAATCTCATAGTGAATATAAAGATGAATTTATTGGTCATCTAAAAGAGTTGAAGGAAACAGTTGAAAGTGATATAAGTCAAAATGTAAATGATAACAAAACAGCAATAACAGAATTGCTTGCCAAGAAAGAAGAACAATTTATAACTGATTTTGATCTATTCACGGAAGAATACACTAAGAAGGGTCGAGATATTAGAGATGAAGTGCCAAACTTAGTACAAATTAACTACCAAGAAAGTATTGCGCAGTTACAAGAATTGAAAGAAAAACTTCATTCCACAACTCAACAGATTCACCACATTTTAGAGGCTATTACAAATTTAGACGAAAAGAAATTTCGAAAGCTTTTTGATAAAAAAGAAGCTGAGGAAATGATTAATACATTTGTCAATTTTTCCAGCTTGATTCCTCTTTTGAAAGAGAGAACTGATTCACCTATCGATGCGATGATACAAACTTTCACAGGGTCTATGGAATCTCTAACAACTGATATCTTTTCAAAAATGAATAACCAACTAGATAATCTGTCAAATCTTAATGATACAACAGTTGAAACGATAAGAGATGACATGAAAAAAACTAGTGATGATCTTGATTCCCAATTTAGTGAATCATTAAAGAGTATGCAATCAAATATTGGGGAGACCTATACTAATTATGAAAATGCGTATCTAGAAATGCAAAAAAATCATTCTAAAGATCTCAAAGACATAATTGGAAGTGAAAAAGAAAATATCTCAGAAGTGTTAGCTGGATTAAATTCTTCAGCTACTGGAGTAGTTAACAGTTTCAAAGAGTTAGAAGGTGAAGGCTCTATTCCTGTTTTGTTCACGAATTTCATAACAGATCTTTCTACTTTATCCGATTCTTTCGTTGCTGCGATTTCAACGCATGTCAAAAATGAAAAAGTCAAAACAAAACAAATGGCAACAGCATTAAATAAGCGCTTTTCTTCACTTGAAAAGACACTTCAGAAGAAGATGGGTGATGTATTTATTAGTATTAATAATATGACAACACAGGTAAAAGATAAAGCAATTGGTGGCTTAGAGTTACTTGTTAATAATTCATCGGAGAACTTATCTAATTTGATGTTAACAAGTAAAGAATCAGCAGAACAACTCGTTAACTCTAAAAGACAAGAAATGAAAACTCAAGTTGAAGAAAGTATCCAATCTTTGAATGCTACAAAAGAGCAAATTTTGAGTTCTATGACTGAAAACAACGTAGAAGTTGTGAATAACGTACAGGGAACTTTGAAAACAAATATCGATGAACATTCAGAATTAGTTCAAAACATTACATCTCATATGGATGAGACGATGAAAACCTTACAATCTGAATTTGAGTCTGTTAGAAATACTATAGATACTGAGATAGCTGTTACCTTAGAAAAGGCATCAACAGATTACAGTCAACATACCGCAAAAGTAGTCGAAATTATTAATGAACTAGTAGATAAAGAAGTTGAGCAGTTCTCAGCTGATGCCGGTAGTTTAGTTGGAGATTTGAGTGTTTCGCCAGAGCAATCTTCTCAACTTGATGAAGTTTCTAATCAAACAAAATCTGCTTTAGAACGAATTACGGAAGATTATCCAACATTGATACAGAAAGATGTAAACGAAAGAGTAGCGATACTTAAAGGTATTATTGACTCGTATAAGATTGAAGTCCAGGGGATAATAGATGATATTTACCTATCTACTAGTAAAGACATAGAAAAAACATATGACCAAACAAAAGAGAGTGTAGAAAAAGGCGTAATTACTATACAAGAAGCACATGAAAAAGAAAACAAGGACTTTCAATTAAATATTAGCCACCAGATTAATAGTCTAGTTACTAGCTCTGATTCAAACAGTGCTGCACTCGTTACAAATATTCAAAGTACAAGAGATAATTTGTTGGAAACCGCATCCTCAGCTCAAGAGATCACAACTTCAGATATAGACAGTTTACAAAAAATGGCCAATGAGATGCTAGAAGGAATTCTCGAAACTATTATTAATAAACTACTTAAACTTAATGAAAATGCTTTAACTATATCTAGTAACCAAGAGAACTATACAAAGAACTTATCTAGTTTCAAGGAATCTTATATAACTAGTTCATTAGAAGAAATTGACATGCTAGAAAAAAGTGTCTCAGATAAACTAAAATCAGTGCCATTAAAATTAAACGAAGTATTAGAAGCTACTGCTGAATCAATGAAACTAATTCAAAATGTGTTAACTTTAGGAAAGGGAATAGAACCATCTCCTGCAGAAGATTTATGGATTGTTACAGGAACAGAGCAAGTTAACTCTGCTTTGATGGGAATGTTACGTCACACTAAAGGAAAATCAACAATTGTATGCCCAGATGTTTCGTGGATAGACATTTCACATATTGAGACATTCAATAGAAGTCTTGAAGTGATTAGTAATACACCTGAAATTCCAGGAGATTTGAAAGCTGCTTTAGAGAGAAGAGATGCACAAGGTATCGTTAAACCTGTAACAATTAAGAAAGCTCCATTTAAAGCTCTATATTTGGGAGTTCGTGATGGAGTAGAAGAAGGTGTTATTGGGAGTATAACTAAAACAGGGGAACCTATTCTAATGGTAACATTGAACGAAATTTTAGTTGAAGCAATAGGTAAAATGGTTGCTCAAGCACGTCTTGGACAACTTTAACTTTTTTTCCTTTTTTAATAAACTATTTCTATACATTTTTGAGAGAAATTTTATAAGGAAATCTTTTAATCAATTATCCAAAGCAGTAATATAAGAAAAAATAGGCGAAAGATTTGTGGATTGGACAACCTTGCCCTATGTTTAGATTGATGGATAATGAAACTTACTGCATTCTAAACGATGATTATGAAGAAGTGTTACTCGTATCTTTCTTTCTTAGGGAACAGATGAATGAAGAAGCTATAGCCGAATTATCCGATCCTACCTTTTGTATAAATGCTGTTGTGGAAGATAATGATGGTCAGATAAAATGCCCAACAAAAAACAAGAACATCATTATTGGAGGGAGAAAAATAGCTAAAGAATATTATGAAAAAACTCTTCATGCGTTATTATTTTTAGACTCTAGTCAAGATATGTGTTCAGACTGCATATACAAGGCTTTAGTAACTCAATTTAGTATTGCGAAAAAAGAAGAAATAGTTTAAGATTCTTTAGAATTAATAAATAATGCTAAATCTATCATTCTATTTGCGTAACCAGATTCATTATCATACCAAGCAATTATTTTAACCTGATTTGAATAGCAGAGAGTTGTCTGAAGGTCTACTATTGCAGAATGGGGATTACCATTAAAATCTATTGAAACCAAGGGTTCATCAGTTGTAGCTAAAATACCTATGTAACTATCTTCAGCTGCGACAACAAATTTCTCATTTACTTCTTCTTTGGTTACTTCCTTATTTAGAATATATATTGCGTCGATTAGTGATACATTTGGAGTAGGTACTCTTATAGAGATAGCTTGCAACTTTCCTTCTAGATGCGGTAAAACCTTACCTACAGCTTTTGCTGCACCTGTTGATGTAGGTATCATTGATAGTGTTGCTGCTCTTGCCCTTCTGAAGTCCGAGTGAGGTAAATCTAAGATGCGTTGGTCAGTTGTGAAAGAATGAACAGTTGTCATAAAACCAGATTTCACACCAAAAGCATCATCGAGGATTTTAGTGACTGGAGCATAGCAATTGGTAGTACAACTAGCATTAGAGATTATTCTATTGAGTTCTGGGTCGTATTTATCGATATTTACACCGCATACAAATGTTGGAATTGGAATATTTTTGCCTTTATCTGGAGCTGAGATTATAACTCGCTTTACATCATTCTCAAGATGCTTTGAAGCGAGTTCGTATGTCCTAAAAAACCCTGTACACTCTAAAACAATATCTGTACTCCAATTATTCCAGGGAATGTTTGCTGGATCTCTTTCACTAGAAATAGGAATTTCTTGTTCATCAATTATCAATGAAGTATCAGTGTAAGAAACATCATGGTTGAACTTTCCATGCACACTGTCATATTTCAATAGGTAAGCTAACATTTTTGCGCTTGTAATATCATTGATTCCAACAAATTCAACATTTGGATTGTCAAAACCAGCTCGGAAAACACCTCTACCGATTCGACCAAAACCATTGATACCAATTTTCACTCTCATTATAAATCACCAAAGTAATGAAACAGATAGCTCCCACTAGAATTTAAACTTTTGCCAACAAATATGTATTAGCAATATGTATGTACAAATAAGAGAATATTTAAGAAAAAGAAAAAAATAGTTGATGTTTATATAGTGAATCTGTCAGAGTCTTTTGTTGAAACACCTAGGACTGCATTAAAGAACCATGTAGAGAATATTCCTACGAAAAGGAAGAGTATAAGTGACGCATATACAGAAAATTCAAGAACTTCAATTCCTGTCCAGATATCTTTTGCATAATTATAAATTAATAATACAACTGCAAATATGGAGAAGACAAATGTTATGAGAGTTTGTATGAAGACAGTTACCCAGAAGAAATTCTTTGATCTTGTTTCGATGCGTTTTTTACCAATTAGGTATTTTAAGACTACATCTTCACGTAGTTTATCATGGACTTTCTTTGGGAAGAGAGCTGTAACTATGATTCCATGCCCTATTTTTTGCATAAAATTATTTGTCTTAGCTATATTATAGAGAAGTATTGATAATCCAGAGATTAAAATAAGTCCTACAAGTAGAATTAATGCTGATATCCAGTGATGTCCTTGTAAGATGTCTCCAAATGGGACTATTATCATATACCAAAGGAAATCTACAAAGATAACTCCTAACAACCACCAAATTCCTTCTCCAATAGTTAAGAAAAATTGTCCTACTGCAGCCCAAAAACCAACATCTGTTATTTTCTTAATTACTTCATCGAAAAATTCAAGGTAAAATAGGAGAAATATGATAACAATGCACAGACTGAGCATAAAGAATAATGTAGGAATCACTGAAAGATATCCCTTGTCTTCGTCTGTTAATGCATTTTCACCTCGTTTTTTCAGGAATTTTGAAGTTTTGACAAATAAAACTCCAGTGTACCAAAAGGGAAAAAGAATGTACTTTAATATTCCAATAATAAACTTCCACAATCCTTTGAAAAACAAAACTACTCCTTTCCAAATTTTGCTCCAGAACTTGTTCCAGAACTCTTTTCGGTTTCGCTTCTTTTCTTTTTTGGATTTTACTTCCTTACTAGTTTTATCTGCTTCCTTTTTTGACATTGAAATCAATTGTAGAAGATAATTCTTAAATGTTTTCCGATTATGTTACACAAATTTTTCTTCTAATGATATTAATGCACACACCAAAATTTTAAAAATCAAGTATGAAAAAGGTACATGGAAATCGGTGATTTTGATGTCGCAAAATGATAAAAATAAATCGAAATTTTATCTCGATCTTGATGCTAGATGGACAGCTCACAATTATAATCCAATCCCTGTTGTTATTAAAAAAGCAAAAGGTGCTTGGGTCAAAGATGTTGATGGTAAAAAATATCTTGACTGCCTTTCAGCTTATTCATCACAAAATTTTGGTCACAGGCACCCAAAACTCGTTAGGGCTTTGAAAAGACAATTGGGTAAAGTTGTCTTGACATCTAGAGCTTTTTGCAATAATTCAATGGGAGAAGCAGCTAAAAAACTCTGCAAACTCACAGATTATGAAGTATTTCTTCCTATGAATACTGGGGCAGAAGCAGTAGAGTCAGCTTTGAAAATAGCTAGAAAATGGGGCTATGAGAAGAAAAGTGTAGCAGAAAATAAAGCAGAGGTTATTGTATGTGAGGACAATTTTCATGGTCGAACAATCACAATAGTAGGATTTTCAACAGATCCTCAAGCAAAGGATGGTTTTGGTCCAATAACCCCTGGTTTCAAAGTCATTCCTTTTGGTGATATTGATGCTTTAAAGAAAACCATCACAAAAAATACTGTTGCATTCTTGTTTGAACCTATCCAAGGAGAAGCAGGCGTTATTATTCCTCCAGAGGGATACATTAAGAAAGCACAAAAAATATGCAAAAAAGAAAACATCCTGATGATAGCCGATGAAATACAAACAGGTTTTTGTAGAACTGGTAATCTACTTGCTTGCGATTTTGAGAGTGTCAAACCAGACATAACTTTAGTTGCAAAAGCTGTAGGGGGAGGAATATATCCTGTATCAGGGGTATTATCAAGCTGGGAAATAATGGATGTTTTAACCCCTGGAACTCATGGTTCGACATGGGGTGGTAACAGTTTAGGTATGGCTGTTTTAGAAGCTGTTGTTGATCTAATTGAAGAAGAAGATTTTTCTGAAAGAGCACAAATTTTAGGTTCATACTTTATAAAGGGTTTAAAACGCATTCAAGCTAAACACCCAGATAAAATCAAAGAAGTTAGAGGTAGAGGATTATTAATTGCAATTGAACTAGATGTAAAATCTCGTCCGTATACAGAAGCAATGAAGAACAATGAACCAGTTGGATTATTAGCAAAGGAGACACATGAATTTTCAATACGTTTCATTCCACCATTAATTATAACAAAGAAAGAGCTTGAATGGGCTTTAAGTGTAGTAGAGAAAGTTTTTAGTGAAATTTGATTTCTTTTAAATATCACCTTTATCTTCTATTTTTCCTTGGATTACTTCATATTTCAATATTTCAAATGCTCGTATAATAGAAGTAGTAATAATCTGCTTTTCAGGATTGGAGTATAAACTGATTTTGAAAACTGAATCACCTAAATCTATTATTTCCCCATTTCTATGATAAAAAATTCTATTTTCCTTGTACTCGAGTTCTTCTTCAATCAGATCTAATATACTCATTACATATTAGACAATAAGAAGCATTAAAAACCCCTAAAAAAAAACATGAAAATATTTTTTTGAACAAAAAAATAGGAAAAAAGAGGTCTCACGGCCCCATAAGAAGTACATCCTCAATGAGTATAGCAAACACAAAGAATTGCAGCAAAAGTATCATTATTCCTTCAAACGTATCAAATCTTTTGTCATCTGTGATGCAACGTTTAGTGAACCACAGTATTACAGCAGTAGCAGCTAGTTGTAGAAGTACAAAAGGAGATAGTTCAATAACGAAGATTGTTCCAAGTAAACCAAAGATTAGAAGTGAGGATTGTAATATCCCACCAATTGCATTACCAAAAGCAATCTCTACTTCATCTTTAGCAGCGGAAACTAATGCAATTCCGTGCTCTGGCAACGCTCCTGCAGCTCCTAAAATTAAACCTAAAAATTCTGGTCTCAATTTTACATTTTGAGCATGTATCAATTCTTCAACACAGAAAGAGAGTGTTTCACCACCAAGTATGATTCCACAGAAACCAAGTAACAGAATAATAATTGTCATATGTTTTGATAATTTAGGTTTTTCATATTCGAATCCTTCTTCCTGCCTTTTGTTTTTACTCTTTCTTTCGGAAATAGCTAAGTAGATAAGGTAGAAGATGTATCCAGCTGCTAGAAATGCACCAACTGGCTTAGTTAATACAGCTATTTCATCAGTTTTCTGGAAATACTCAATAAATCCAAAACATACTGTCATAAGTAAAGCAACTATTGCCCATCTGATAATGGGCGCTTCTTTTTTCTCTAAACCTTCTGGAACATCAACATGACCTTTTTTCTTCAATGTAGCTATAAGAATAGCAACTCCTAAAATTATTGCATTGAAACCTGCTGCTGATAAGATTGTAACTGTTGCTATTATATGTTGACCTGCTGTAAACATGAAGATTGCTATAACTGCTTCAGGAAGGTTAGAAGCAAGACTTGAAATTGTACCAGCAGTGTAATCAGAAAACCCGACATATTTTGAAGCACTATCTAAACCTTCAACAGCCCATTCTGAAGGGCGAAAAGCTAGCCAAACTCCTATTATAAATCCAAAGATTATAATATATAAGGGAATATCATCCAAAGTAAAACGTAAGACTAAAAAACAGTAATTAGGATAACCCCTATCATAACTTCCCAGAGACTTGTATGGAACATAACTTTGAATTTTCTAGCGAAATTCATAACTGTAATTATCTTATGTAATATATAAAATTGTAGTTTATTCGTCGAGAAGAGCCTGTTGGCAATCTTCGATTTCCAGAACTCGGTTGTACTTTTTGAGTTAAAACAAGAAGTCACATTAATCAGACAGAGTTTTGGAACATTCTCCTCTACTTCACCCTCACACCTTCAGAATTGAAGTAATAAATTTCATCTGAATTAATGAGAACTGAAATATTATCATTGATATTAAATTCTTTTTTTGTTTTTGTAACATAAATAAGATTAAACTTTTCAATGTTTAAAGTCAGAATTTGCAGTTCTAGTAGCTTTTCAATATCAGTAACTTTGCATTTTAATAAGAGCATACTCTCTTCAAGCGGTTTATCTTTGTCAAATTCTCTAATGGATTCGGCTCTGAAAGCTACTTCTCCTTTTTTGAGATTCAGATTTTCTATTTTTTCACGTATTTCGTCTGAGTTTATTACATTACTAGTGCCTGAAATACATATTTCATTTTGTTTTACTTCAAACGGTAAGAAATTCATGGGATAATTTCCTATGAATGTAGCAACGAATTTTGTTTTAGGATTAAAATACAATTCCTCTGGTTTACCCATTTGTTCAATTTCGCCTTCTTTAAGTAAAACAATAATATCTCCCAAAGTCATAGCTTCGTTCTGATCGTGAGTAACATAAACCATTGTCTTCTTTAGCATTTTATGTATTTTTCTAATCCACATTCTCATTTCGTACCTGAGCCTTGCATCAATATTACTAAGTGGTTCATCAAAAAGGAAAACTCTAGGTTCTCGTATAACTTCTCTTCCTATTGCCACTCTTTGTTGCTCTCCTCCACTCATTTGGTTTGGATATTTGTGCCTGTGCTCTTCAATTTGAAGCATATCTAAAACTTCATCCACTTTCTCTTCAACTACTTTATTAGAATATATCCTTTTTTTGAATACTTTCCCACTCTTTTGATTTTCTAGAGAAAATCGTAAATTCTCTTCAACTGTCATATGTGGAAAGAGTGGAAAATTTTGGAAAACAAGCGCTACATTTCTATCTTTTGGAGATTCATTTGTGATATCTTCATCATCGAACAAAATTTTTCCGCTTGTTGGGTATGCGAGACCAGCTATAAGCCTTAACAATGTGGTTTTCCCGCTTCCAGAAGGTCCTAAAATAACAGTAAAACTTCCATCTAATAAGACAGCACTAACCTTGTTTAAAGCAGTTGATGTTCCATATTTTTTTTCTAATTTCTCAAATGATATTTTCATTTTAAACCTCTCTAATTTGTGCTTGACTGCCAAGTCCTTTCAGCAGATAATTTCTAAGGAATATGAAAAGGATAAGTAGTGGAATAATAACTAGAACTGATGCTGCTGCAAAAAGTCCCCAGAGTGGTGTGCTTGATTCAATTGACCCAATAAAGGAATAGAGTTTGATTGGCAATGTATATTTAAAAGTTGATTGCAGAAGAACAAAAGCTAACAGAAAACCGTTCCATGTAGCGATGAAATTCAATAAAAATACAACTGCAATAGCAGGACCAGCAAGTGGTAAAATGACTTTTCTTAATGTAAAGAATGAGGAATTTCCGATTAGTTGTGATGATTCATCAAGTTCCTTAGGGATAGAATCAAAATATCCTTTTAATAACCAAAGAGCAATTGGAATTGTATGAGTGCTATAAGCTATGATTACGCCTAAGTATGTGTCAATTAATCCAAGATTAAACATAATAAGATAAAGGGGAATTAAGGTTAAAACACCTGTAAACATCTTTAAAATGAATACTCCAACCATTATCTCACTTTTAAGCTTAAAGTCATATCGAGAGAAGGCATAAGCAGCTAGGATTGTGAGAACTACACAAAGAATAGCTGAGCCTAAGGAAATAATTAGTGAGTTCCCAAAGTTCAGATATATTTTCTCTTCTGTAAACAATAATTTGAAATTCTCGAAAGTTGGATTACTAGGAAAGAAAGAATCAGGGACAATTTTGTTACCAGATGAGAATGCTATCCAAACAACGTTCCAAAGAGGGATTATTGATACAATAATAATTCCTATCATAAGAAAATGTGTAAAAGAAACCTTCAGAACAGACCTATTCAGATAGTTTACAGATCTATTGACAAACCTTTTTTCAGTAATGAAATGTTTTAAGAGATAAAGTATGAGCATAACTGAAATTGATAGTTCGATTATTTTCCATCCTAAAGAATATGGTAGTATAAGTAAAGTTATCCATAACCCTACTTGAAGAACGAAGGAAAACGTTTTGATCTGAGTAATGAATAAACTAACTATTAAATTAATCACTAGAATTGATAGAATCAACCAAAGAATCCAATCACTTGCAGAATCCAATAAGCAGGAAAGTAGAACAACAAATATTTCTAGACCTAAAAATGAATGGAACCTATTGATTTCAACGAATTTTTCATCTAAACGATTTAATGAAGACAATATTTGCCTTTTTACTTTAATTATCCCCACTTTTATTTTAGAAATACTTTTGGAGCCAATTTTAGTATCGTTCAAAACATTGTTATTTTTGATAACGTAGAAAATCACTCCAGAAATAAATATATTCCAGTTAAAAGCAAACCACATTTGATAAAAGAAGAATTGTGATAATGATAAAATTAAATCAAGTGCAATAATGATCGAGAAAATTTTCCAGCTTCTATCCTTCTTTGAGACTATAAGAATTGCACATATTAACAATGAAGCTGCAATTGTGTAGCTAATTGTTTTATTCCAATAAATACCAAAATAACGAAAATTAAAGGTTGTTGCAAGGAAGTATCCAATGCTCTGACTAAATAATACAAAAGCTATAATAAATTGATTTTTCTTTTTCTGTTTGATTTTTGTTGGACGGAAAGTACTTTGTGTCCCCTTCGACATTTTAATCCAGATTAAAACAAAAAAAAGTGTTAAAAGGCTCATAATAGTTGAGTAAGCAGCAGAGATTCCTACTTCTCTTCTCTGATAAAACATGTAAAAAGTGAATGTGCTAAAAAGATCTGTTGCTCCGACAACTCCTGCCTCATTTGTGCCATAAGGAAGCAAGGGATATCCTCTTGTCAGCAGGAAAGACACGTTAAAACTCCCAAAAGCCTTTATTATTTCAAGTATTAGTACAGGTAACATTACGGGTTTTATCAAAGGTAGCACAATATGCCTAATTCTTGATCTTTCATTAATCTGATCAACTTCAGCAATATCCATTAATTCTTTAGGTATACTGCTCATAGCACCTAAAAATAGCGTTGTAATTAAAGGAATAGAGTCTATCACTTCCACAAAAGATGCTATAAAAAATGTCACATACGGTTGAGATACAAAATTAACACTTGTTCCAAATAACAAATTAAAAAGCGAATAACCTGCATTTCCATGAAAGAAACTACGCCAAGATAATATTTTAATGTAAGCAGGTATTGCCCACGGAATATAGATAGATAGGTACCACAATTTCTTTCTTTTTACTTTGTATTGTATAAAGTATGCGATTAAAAAACCAGAAAGTAATTTGAAGAAAATAATAACTGTACTCCAAACTAAAGTAGTTGTAAGAGTTATTGAAAGATGAGGGTTTTGTGAGATATATGCATAATTTTCAAAAGCGTTGAAAATTGGAGTCTCTCCTCTTTCTAGGCTATATGAAGTAAAAGACAAAACAAACCCATAGAGTATAGGGTACACTTCAAGTAACGCTAAAGCAAAAAGTGCTGGAAAAATAAAGATGTATGCTATCTTATTAAATGGAATGTCCTTTTTAGCAATAAAAGCAAATAAGATGAGAAAAACTAGAATAATTATCAGAAGTGATACAACAGTTGCAGTTCTAGAATGCACAGAAGCTTGTTGAATACTTGAAAGAGTTTGAAATAAAAAAGATGACCATATAATAGAGCTAGAACTAACAATTACTGAAGGAACCATCCCTTCAACAAAAGTAATGTTTGATATTGATATTTTTAGAAGATAACTCTCTTCTGGAATTAATCCTGTTACTTTTACTTGGACACTTTCTGCATTATAAGGAACTGAATATACTGTGAAGTTTGATGTTGATATTTTTTCTGCTCTGAAAATTTCTGATGAAAGAGTATAATTCACTATAGAAAAATCTTCTTCAAAATTTGCAGAAAAGTGATTTAAAGAAATAAAAGACCAAATTGTTGTTTGATTAGTTTTATCTGAATAAAGGTCTATTTGAAATGAATTATAATTTACCTCAGTTTGTAAACTCCAATTCAAAATTACATACCTATCTTTGATTTCAACAATTGAAAAATCAAGATCTGGAAAGAAGTTTACTCTATCCCCTTCTAGAGGATTAGCGGTTGTGAGTAGCGTAGAAACCAAGAAAAGTGTTAGAAAAGTTAAAGAAAATACAAATAGTTTCTTTTTTTTTTGTAATTTCAGCCATCAACACCTCTATTAGCATCAATGTTTTGTTGTGCTGCATTTAATGTTTCTTGAATATCGTGAAAATCTATCAATATAAATTGCAAAGCTGCTCTAATATAATCTGAGTAAATTGCATAAATAGGGTCGAGCGGAAAATTTTGGCTATGTGAAATCTGTTCAATTTGTTTTTTGATGTCTTGATTATTTTGCACTGTAGAAGAGAGTATTAAATTATTTTTTGTTGGAATTTTATATTCTTCATTAACAAGTTCTTGTTGAGTTTCTGTTGAAGTTAGATAGGAAATAAGTTCAAAACATGTTTCTGGATATAAAGTGTCTTTTGATATCCCAAATCCCTTTACTTCAGCCATTGGGGAGATGAATTCACCTGTAGAAGATATTTTTGGGAGTATTTCAATACCATAGTTAAACCCAACATCCTTGAGAACAGGAACAAACCAACCTCCATAGATTAGCATTGAAGCTTTGTTTTCAAGAAAAGCTTGGGTAGCAGCACTACTGCAATCATCATAACCTACACAGATATTATCATACTTAAGATTGAAAATAAACTCCATTGCGCTAACAGAAGCTGTGTCATTTACGATAATTGTCTGATTCTGATAAAGAGGACCGTGTCCATATCCATATTGAAAAGCTGGCCACATATAAGGAGACAGCGTGCTCCACGCCAATCCGTATCTTTGAGTCTCTGATAAATCAGTAAGGTTTTTAGCTGCAAAAATCATATCAATTTCAGTCCAATTAGCTGTAGGATATTCCAAACCATTCTGATTGAAGAGGTCTTTATTATAAAACAGTAATATCGAATCTAACCATAAAGGCAACCCCCATAATTCATTCTCATAAGTTAAACTTGTTATTGAAAAAGGAAGAAAGGAAGATTCCAAAGTAGGAGATATAAAATCGGTTAATGAGTAGATGTACCCTAGAGTAGCTAGTTCACCAAACCATGATCCTTTTGCTAGAAAGACATCTGGTGATTCACCAGTTTGCGCTACACTAACAAACTTGTCAACCCATCCAGATGATGGTTGTTCATGGAATTTTATGGAGATGTCAGGATGAAGATTCTCAAAGTTTGCTACTTTTTCTTTAATTATATCTCCTCCTTCATAAGTAAACCAGACTTCAAGTTCAATTGGGGAAGTACTGTAGTTCTTTACGCTGAAATAAGCTATTGTGGCAATAGTACTAAGAATGAGCACAGTAATAGCTAAAGACATCACTAACCTCTTTTTTTCCATTTTTTTCACTTCGTGTTACAATTCAAATTGAGAGTTACGGACTATTCACTTACTATATTAATTGTTTTGCTCTGTTATAACAAATTGTACAATCTTTATATAATCTTTATTCTAACACCTACATAATGTTGAATAAGAGGATAATTATAGTCTCTCTATTATCAGCTGTTATTGTTACAGGCGTAGGATTTGGATTATACTTTGGATTAAAACCTCCACAACAAGAAGAGATAGTATTAACCATTACTAATGGAAGCGATACAATTACTTTCACAATGGATGACATAAAAACACACTCAAAAAGCATTATCTCTTCTGGAGGATACAAGAAGACATCAGGAATAATTGTTGGTCCTAATGATTATAAGGGAGTACCTGTTAGAGAACTTCTAGAAAGCTTAGGAGGATTGAATGAAACACAGGAACTTACAGTTATAGCAGATGATGGGTATAAAATGACCTATTCTTATTCAATGGTTAATGGGCTTGTTACAGCTTATGACAATGTAACAGGTGTAGAACTGGGGGTTCAAAGCTTTGAGATGATGCTGATCTTTGAAGAAATAGATGAAGTAATACTAGGAGGAGGTCCGCTAAGAATAGGTTTTCTATCAGATGACGGTTATGTATCTGATGGACAACTATGGGTGAAGGAAGTAATCAAAATTGAAATGAACATATCAAGTAGCATCTGGAGTGTAAATCTTTACGGTTTAACTAATAGTAGTGTATAAATCTACCTATTTTTGAAGCATCTATGTACTGTGGAACGTATCTTCATAGACAAACATACGAGATAGTTGATGGTGATAGAACTCACATCTACGAAGGAGTGGGATTATGGATTTTTATTTCAATAATAGATGGAGGAGAACCTGTTGATGATCCACATTATATAATTAATGATGACTTAATAGGACAAGGATACAAAATAGTTCTGAAAAACAAAGATGGATTGAATGTAACCTTAAACTTTGATGACATAGCAAGGAGTAACTCCTATATACTTGTTGCGAAAAGGGACTCAGCATTTCTGAAAGAAACAGTTGCCCCATTAAAATTGGTAGGTTCTGGGGTAGATATTCTGCAAATGATTGAAGGTATAATAGAAATATGGCTAATACAATAAAATCCACTCTCTTTTTTCGCTGAAAATCAATTCTTTTTATATTAAAACCATTTTGTGCGAAAAAGGTAGGTTTAAAATATCTTTTAAAAGAAAGCTGTAACAAAGAAGTTTTCAAAATAAATCTTTAAATCAGACAAAAATTAAGCTTTAGAAGGAGACAGAAGCAATGACTGCTAGTGAAAGTGTACTTCCAACAGGAGAATTTTACGATTCTGTTATGGATAAATATAGTAAAAAAAGCCATCTAAAATGGGTTTTTAGTCATGTACTAGCACATAAAAAAATGCTGTTGTTGTTCTTTCTAGCAGCAACAATAAGCGCTGCAGTTGGGACTATTACACCTCTATTAATGGGTGATTTAATTAATGAAATTATAGCTGATAATAGTTCATGGGAGGTAATTAAAAGATTAGCATACATAATTTTAATGCTCACTATAACTGGTGGGATTGCAAGTTTCGGTTCGAGTCTGTTAATAGAAGTAACATCACAAAGAGTGGAGAGAGATATTAGAAATGAGTATTATGCTTCAATGTTATCAAAAAGTATGACTTTTCATGATGAGGTTAAACAAGGAGATGTTATGGCGAGAGCAACTTTTGACACAAGAATGGTCAATTTCTTCGTCAACCCAGTGATACATCTGATTTATGCAGCAATATTCGGGGTTTTATTCGCAATTATTGGGATGTTCATCATAACTCCATATTGGAACAATATGCCAGTGCTTTTACTAATGCCTTTATTGATTACTTTTCCCATAGTATTCTTTGCAAGAAGATTCTACAAGTCAGTAGGACCTATATCAATGCAGATTCAAGAATCTTATTCAACACTATCTTCGTATCTACAAGAAAAACTACTAGGAATAAGTGTAATCAAAACATTCGCTCGAGAGCCTTTTGAAAGAGTATCATTCAGAGAAAAGAATACTAAATTATCCAAAGAAATAATCAAAAGAGGGAAGCTAAGATCAAAATACTATCCAGCTCTGTTTGTAGGAATAGGCGTGGGAGCAACAATAGTATGGGGAAGTCTTCTAATAGACTGGGGAGTAGGCGCAGGACAATTCGGAATAGGTGAACTAGTTGCATACTCATTACTAGCTGGGAACCTGTTTTTCCCTATCTGGGTTATGTCGTGGATGCTTGTTTTAATTCAAATGGGTTTTGCTGGTGCTAGCAGAATCACTGATATTCTTACTAAAAAAACTATTATTCCTGCGCCTGTAAATCCTACTAATCTTTATACTGTCAAGGGTGATATAGATTTCAATAATGTTTCTTTTTCCTATGATGGAAACGTTTTTGTTATCAAAGATGTTTCTTTCTCCATTCCTTCTGGAAGCCGTGTTGCTATAGTAGGTCCTGCTGGTTGTGGGAAAACAACATTAATGAAACTATTAACCAGACTTTATGATGTTAGCTCTGGTAGTATTACTATTGATGGTGTTGATATTCGTAATCTTTCACTCGATACTATACGTCGAAATATCGGAGTTATTGAACAAGAAATAGTATTGTTTTCAGCTTCTGTCAAAGATAATATTTCATATGGAAAACCTGATGCAAAGGAAGAAGAAATCATTGAAGCTTCTAAAATGGCTCAAGCTCATGAATTTGTTGTTAAATTCGATAAAGGTTACAAGACCATTGTAGGTGAAAGAGGAACTACTTTAAGCGGTGGTCAAAAACAAAGGATAGCTATTGCTCGCATGCTTTTAGCTGATCCCACAGTTCTAGTTTTCGACGATGCTAGTTCAGCTGTCGATTCTGAAACTGAAGATAAGATAAATACTGCTATTAATCGAGTTCTTAAGGATAGAACAAGTTTCATCATTACACATAGATTGTCTACCATTCGGCATTCTGATATTATTATTGTTTTAAAACAAGGAACTATCAAAGCTATCGGAATTCATGACCAGCTTTTGAAAGAATCGGTCGATTACTGGCGTGTTTTTGCTCGTTTCTCAGAGATACGTAAAATGATGCCTGAGCAAATGTTATCGGAGATGAAATCTGGAGAGTGATAAAATGGGTTTTATTAGTGAGCTACCTGATGAGAAGTACGACCGTAAATATGGTGATATTTACCTATTCAAAAGACTGTTTGGGTATATCGGGAAGCATGATATGAAATCTTTCACGATTATTGTCACATGGATGATAATTCAAACAAGTGCCAGTATTTCTATTCCTTATGTTATCAAGATTGTAATCCAAGGTGTGCAAGAAAGTGCTTTCAATGCTGTTTTCTATATTGAAGCTACATCTATTGCTCTGCTTTATGGTTTAGCTTGGTTTGCACAGTATAGAGCTCTTTACAGGAGTTCAATTCTTATGGGAGAAATGCTTCTCCAGATTCGTAAAGATAGTTTTGAAACTCTCCTGCGTAATGACATGAAGTTTTATGATGAAAACAAAAGTGGTAAGCTCGTTAGTAGAGTAACAAGCGATACAGATACTGTTTCTCAAATGGTTCAGTTGACAACATCTTTCTTAATTAATATTTTAGTAATGGTTGTAGTGATTATACTTCTATTTGTAACAAATGTAAAATTATCTTTGATAACAATAGCTGTGGTTCCTTTCCTTTTTGGTATAGGTATTGGTATTCGTTTATTCTCACGTAGAACTTCAAAAAACTGGCGCAAAACAATAGCTATTCTTAATGCAAATGTTGCTGAATCAATTTCAGGAATTGAAGTAACAAAGAGCTTCAATCAAGAAAAAGAAGCGTATGAAAGATTTCAAGAAATTAACACTAATAATTATAGAGCAGCTTATGTAAGAGCTTGGGGTATGAGTATTTTCTTTCCAGTAATCGAAACAATTTTCGGTGTTGGAACATTTCTAGTCCTCTATTTTGGAGGTAAAATGACATTTACTCTAGGTGCTATGGATGTTGCTACTCTTTACTTCTTTGTCCTGATGCTAAACCGCTTCTTCATGCCTTTGCTGGAAATTACAAGATTCTTTAATCAATTTGAAGCAGGTCTAGCTGCAGTAGAAAGAATCTTCAGTCTGATGGATAGTAATCCTACTGTTGTAGAAGCTGATAATCCCGTTGCAGTAAAAGAATTGAGAGGGGAAATAATATTCGACAACATGACATTTTACTATAACCCAAATGAACCTCTGTATGATAACTTTAAACTTGATATACCTGCAGGGGAAGTTGTTGCTGTTGTGGGTAGAACAGGTGCTGGAAAAAGTACTTTAGTTTCTCTTCTGACACGATTCTATGATGTTCAAAGTGGTAGAATACTAGTTGATAATGTTGATATCAAGGAGTATAAGATGCTTGAATATAGAAACCAAATTGGGGTTGTTTTACAAGATAATATTCTATTTAGTGGAACTATTGAGGAAAATATTCGATATGGGAAGTTAGATGCGACAAAAGAAGAAATTATTCAATCAGCAAAAAACGTTTATGCATGGGAGTTTATCCAAAGTCTTCCAAAAGGTTTGGATACGGAAGTAGGAGAACAAGGTACTAAATTATCAGCAGGACAGAAGCAACTAATAGCTTTTGCAAGAGCTTTACTTTCTGATCCAAAGATTCTGATTCTTGATGAAGCAACTGCAGCAATAGATGCATATACAGAATCATTGATACAGGAAGCGTTGAAAGTTCTTTTAGAAAACCGAACATCCATAATCATTGCCCACAGATTAACTACTGTTGAAAATGCTGATAGGATAATAGTCATAGATGATGCTAAAGTTGTGGAAGAAGGAAGTCATAAACAATTGATGGAAATGAAAGGAAAATATTGGCAGTTATATGATATGTATTTCAGACATCAATCACTAGAATATGTAGAAAAGGCTGCAAAGCTGATATAAACTCTTCAATTCCTATCCTTTTTATAACTGACTTTCTTTAGATATTTTTCCTTTCTTTTCTTTAAGAATGTCCCAAAACTAGTCCGAGTAGACTTATAGCTTCTCTAAGGGAGAAAGAGCGTTTTGTCGGAGAAAAGGGGAAATTAACGTAAAGACTGAAGAGACTAAGAAGTGAGTATCAAATTAGAAAGTATGTTGTTACAAAAACTCGCCCCTCAGAATGTTAAAGAGTTTATTAAACTAAATATGGATTATGTTAGACTTAGATTCCCTGAACCATCTCTACCAGACAAATCAAGGGGAGGAGCAACACTATGTGGTCAAGGATGGGTAATTGTTATTTTATTTGTTATTGATCGACTGGAGGAGATAGTATGGAGGAACTTACCAGCAAAACTTCCCTTGTCGTTATAGAGTCGCTTGAACCTTTTCCAAGCGTTCTTCTTATAAGACTTCTTTCTCTAGGCTTGTTCTCCTTCTTGCTGAAGGGTTTTCCAGATGGTTATATGTGAGAGCACCAACCCCTTCCTCTTGAACCACTGCTCACTCTGCATAATGTTCAAACAGTACGCTCTTCTTAAGTTGATGATCTTCTCTCTTATAGTAGGGGTGATCTTCCTCTTTATTCCTCTTGGTCGTCTCGAGCTTTTTTCCCACCATATCCTATTAGAACACTCATGATGTCGCCTGAGCCATTTGTAGATGAACTTCCTTGAGACCATGTACTGTCTAGCAAAGTGAGTGATAGGTGTTCGTTTCAAAGTCTTCTTAACTATTCGTTTCATTATAAGTATTGGGTTACTAGTTGGGTTAATGTTTGTTCACATACCCATGGTAAACTCTCTTATCTAACTGTCACCAATGTAGGTGGAGGTAACAATTGGGAGAAAAAGCACAGTATTTATAAATGCAAAACGATACGTTTAAACAAAAGGTTAGTTGAAAAATAATATGAAGAACAGAAAGCAAAATGTGTTTTTTTCATTAATTATAGCCTGTTTAGTGTTTAATTCAATCTTAATCACAGAAGTATTCGCAGTAACTACTATTGTGATATACAAACCACAGCAAGGACAAGATTTTGATCATTTACTAAATCATGAGTGTATTGAATTTTATTTCAGAATATTAGGTGGGTATCAATCGTATTCAACATTCATAGATGGACAATCTGACCCAGGTTTAAAGCTTGTAGGGGTAAATATATTTTATGATGTTAATCTTTTCATCAGTAGATATGGTCGAGGAGTGCATACTTTTACTGTGACAGCGAAAGCTAGTGGATTAGTACCTCTAGGCATGATGAAGGGTGGGAGGGGTAGTACCATAATTGAAAGTGTAGAATTCACGGTAAATCCTGTGTTGTGTCACTTTGTTGGTTTCGGATATGATGATGATCCAAGCTTGGAATACTGGCAGAGTAATGTTCTACCATTAGAAGATCTTCTCCAAGAACCAGGATATGCGAAATATATCCCCGGATATAGTTATCATTCATTTCATTGGGATGATGATGATGTTGATGATAAAATCCGCGAACTTGCTGCATACGAAACATCTGATGATATTGTAGTGATCTTAATTTCTAGTCACGGATCCTCTATTTGGAATGGAATAAAATGTACTTATGGATGGTTTGGTAATCATTGGCTTTCTCCAAGCGAACTAGCAAGCCCGTTAAGTGTCTTTGAGAGCAATAATCTCATTGTTATTGTTAGTGCTTGCCATAGCGGTATTTTCATTGATGAATTATCTCAGCTTTCAAATAATCATCACATTATGACATCCTGTCAAGATGATGAGAATTCCCTTGGTGAGACCGGTGGTTATCGGTCTTACTGGTCAATTGAAACAAAAATTCGTGAAGTTAGTTCATATTTCCTTTTATATCTTTATACCGAACTTTTAGGAGTAAAATCAACTTACGATGCTTATTTGTACGCATATATAGATACTATAGCTAAAACTCAAGGTTATCAAAATCCTCAATATCACTATAATTTAGCTCAAAGTCTTTATCTAGTTGGGTGGTAAATATATGTTGTTCCATAAAAACAAGAAAATACTCCTTGTAACTTTCATTTCAATTCTTATACTGAATGTACATCCAAATAGCGTATTTGGTAGCTCTTTCAGTGAAAAAATCGATCCTAGTAATCAATGCTATCCCGTGTATAATTTGCTGGATTTAGCGCTAAACAATAAGACAAATGGAAATATAAGTGCGCAAGTTCTAGTTTTTAATGCTACTACAGATAATTGGGAAGTGAATTTCGCTCTTCTTGAGATGATACAAAATGATCTTCAACCTGCAGTAGATTCAATAGATAACCTTGATGAAATCTACTTCTATTCCATTAATAGATCCTTTCTACCAGGGGAAATTTATTTTCTTCTAAATACAGAAATTAAGAACAGTGAAAATGCAATTCAAAGCCTTTTCTCTTTCATTTCTCTGAATAATGCGACTTTCTGGTATGTAGAAAATGTTTCCTTCCCTGTTTTTGATATTTCTGCAATGGCTTTTGAAAATACCTTAATTTATAACGCTATTATTTTTATGGGAATACACACTGGTCATACATTTAACAATACTAATAATTATGTCTGCAAGGAATTGGATGGTTTAATAGCTTCTCCATGGATAAGGAATGATTCCTCATGGGTCAAAAACACTCAATTCAGAGAACTAGTTATTAATGATTTAACTGGTTTTGTAGATAGAACAATAGAAATTGAAGCATATGCATACTTCGATGATTATGGTAGTCCTGAAGATACTTTTTATGATGCTTGTATACACTATAATATACATATAAATTACACTCAAAATATAGACAGAAATCAGCAATTTAAGAACTATTTCATTCTTTATAGTATGATGGAACGTTTATGGTATGTGGAAAGCATTTGTCATGTTATAAGTGAAGGTCCTGTGGATTCTTCTTGGCAATTATCTACGTTAATCTTTTCTTTTGTAATTCTTTTAGTATTCAAGAGTTCTAGAAGAAAAGTAAAACATTCTAACAAAGATAAGTATGTAGTAAGGAGGAAAATACTATATTAAAACTGAAATTTCCATGCCTGAGGATTTATCATTGGTTCTTCTAAAGAGTGAGATTCAAGCATATGTGATAATGATAAAAGCAAATAGCAATTCATATATTCAATAAAGCTACAACTTGGTTCAACTATTTTCTCTAGTTTGTTTTAATCCAGCTCCCTCCCCTCACTATTTATGACCGCAAGTTGACCAATAAACTCACGACTTTACTCTGCCTTTTCCTCTGATACACCTTTCTTTTGTACGCCCATACCCTCTAGAGGTGATTACAAGGTTTTAGGTCATGTTTTTCTTTATTAATTTCAATTCAATTAAAGCAAAAGGTTTTTGAAATTATAGTTTTTGTATTCCATTATTTCTGATAAATCATCAATAACATCCTTATCTAACTTTGTACTAGAGTACTTTTTGAGCAATTTTTCTACTTGTTCTTTTGCTCTTTCTGCTGTAGTTTTTCTACCTTTATTAGCCCATTCTTCTTTCGTAGAACGATCGATAATTGAACTAGGAATGTGCAATTCTTTTCTAAACCACTTAAGAGTATGGTCATGTGATAATAGATGAGTTGTGGTTTCTGTTAATTCTTTTAGTAAGTTTTTGGCTATTGGTTCATCTCTTTGAGTAATACCTCCGATAAACTTGTAAACCATTCCACATATTTCATCATCTATGATTACTTTCTGAATACTTTGCGTTGTTTCAAAATCTATCATTCCTGCACCAGAAATCATGTTCACTCCTTTAATACCCGCTAACAGTGCTCCCATTCCTGTCTCAAAACCTGTTTGAGTGTCTAGAATTTTAGCATCAGAAAGTCCTAGATATGCATGAGTTGGTAGATTTAGATATTTACCAATTTCAACATACCCTAGATCTAGAAGCATAGTGTCAATGGAACCTAAATACTTACACTAAATTATCGTTGAAATAATTTTTTCTTTAACAACCATTCATTCTTAATAAAAGAAAAGAAAAATCTATTAAATATTAAAAAAAAGTAAAAGCAGTAGAAGTGTTTTTATGGTTAGAAAAACAATTACATGTGAAATTCAATTACCCTTTAATTTGTGGTATTTAATAGCATTAAAATGGTCTGTTAATATTGATGAAATGCAGAAATTTAGAAATCGTTATGATTTATTTCCAGATTTTAGTCAGAATAAACTTCTACTAGGTCATAAGATTATATTACTTATTATTTTGAAAAAAATAATTGATTTCATTCTTGTCTATCCTGATATATTCGGTGTTAAGGATGATTTTTTAATTCATAGAGCTTTATCTGCAGGTTATTCTTTGGAGAAACTAAAAGAATTTTCTAATTCTGAGCATAATAAACTCATTACGTTAGTTTTGAACTATGCAAGAGATATAAGGAAATCAAACAAATTAAATCAAATTGGTGTTATCTGTAAAGAACTATACCTTGTTTTTGAAGAAGTTCACTATGCGTTGGAGAAAATTTATTTCAGTTCAATAAAAAACTTCAATTTTAATAATAATAACCACTACTACTCAAATTTAGTTCTAGCATATTTCAATGATATCAGAAATGTAAGAAACTGTTATGGGACGATGTTTGAAGAAAATCGTCCTTTACCAAAAGAAGAAATTAGAAATTCAAATCCATTAAAAGGATATGTTCTTTCGATGTTATATTTTTGGGAATGCACATTAGGAAAGAAATTCTTTCATAAAATATTTGTATCAAATGAGATTTTAACAAAAATACAAAATGTAAATTCTTGGGATAGAGAGATATTTGATTTTGATTGTATTTATGAAAGAACTCTTGATAGTTTTTTTAATAAAATATCAGATGGTCTCAAAAGAAATCAATGCACTACAGGGTACAAAGGTGTTATTAATTGTGAAATACAGGATCTTCCCATTGTAAATTTATCTGAGGAAATTAGGCATATTCCCGATCATAAAACAAATAGAGATGTTTCTCAACTCTTTTATCTCTATGAGTCAAGACTTTTAACAAAACACCCATTTACAGCACTGTCATATTTACGAATATTTAGTAATAATTTAATGTGGTTGATAAAAAATGGAATCGACCTTCCTCCTAATCCTCAAATGATAGTTATTCTTTCTTCAATGAATTCTAGAAAAAATGAAATACGTGAAGTTTCAAAAAAGTTTCTTGTGAAATTAAAGGATGAAACAAATCCAGAGGATTCTTATCTAATTTCATTTGGATTTTTCATTTCAGGATATGGTTCTTTCTTTACTGACGCTTCTCACTATGCAGTAACCAGCTATATAGGCTGTAATTGGTTAGGAGACGGGATATCAAGTTTGGAACCATTCTGGGAAATACAAAAAATAGTAAGTACTATTGATGATACAAACACAGTTAAGATATTTCATATACCAGAATCTAAATACCGGGAATTTTTAAGGGATAAGAAGATAATAAATTTAGAAAATGAATTAAAAAATCTATCAAAATTATCTTTACATATTCTACCCACGCTCAATGAAACTATTGTATTTTCTTATTATTCCTCAAAAAATAGAACAGTATACCCGAATTGTGAGATTGCTAATAATGAATTCGACTCTATCATCATAGAAGAAAATGATAATTACTATGGAGTGATTTATGTAGAAGCAAAACTAAACTTAAAACGAGAAAATTTATCACTAGAAGATTTTGCAGCATTCATTGATAGATATAAGAAATTGAAAAGAAAGAGAAATATGTTAAAGAAAAAATTTGGATTAAATAAGAACAGTCATTTAAAGTTTGAAGCTCATTATTTAGACCTAGATTTTAAAGGAGAAGATAAAGAACTTGGAACTGACAATTATGTGAAAATAAGTAGTGAAATAAAAAAAATATTAAAGAGACAGGAAATTAGTGGTGAAATATCTATTCTAAATTTTCAAGATTTTGAAATACTATATCAAAAAAAATTTGGAAATAAAAATTTATTAAAGAAAATGAGATATTTTCAGAAAGAATTGCATAAATACTGTTATGATGTATGAGCTGCTTTATTAATTTAAGAAGTATAATAATCAGGAAAGACAAACTTGTGTTTGATAACAATTTTTCTATAATATTATTTAAGATTCATCTACGAAAAAAAACAGTTTCGATCATACTATAGAAAAAACAATTTACTAATCAAATCTCTAGTAAAATGCAGATTTTTTTACATAATATCTGATTCTATTTTAGCTCTAAATTTATTTCTTATTTAAATCAATGAGTTTTTAAAATAAAATGTGAATTAATAAAATATGCGGATTGTCTCTCTAAAAATCAAAAATTTCAGATCTTATGGTGAAACTGTGCAAACAATTCGTTTCTCCAAAGGATTAAGCTTTATTGTAGGACCTAATGGTTCAGGAAAAACTAATGTATTAAGGGCAATTCAACTAGTTGCGAATTGCCTACATAATTATTCCTTGGATTTAGCCTCTTATGACCCTGAAATAGAGATTTCTTTGGAAATAACCCTCTCAAAAGCAGAACAAAAATTACTGGGTTCTATCCTCTGCATAAACATCTATAGAGAGATTAAAGAGCTTTTCAATCCTGATAAATTTGGTACTTTAAGAGATATGACTTATAAAAACTTGATAGATAAATTTGATGAGAATCAGCTCTATACAATTTTTCAAAAACTTCAACCAATTCTAAAAATAGCAATTCCAGAAAATGAAAAGTTTTCTGATAGAAAAATGGAAGAAAAAAAGAATTTATTAGTATCTCACATTAATCAATATAATTTTTCAGAAGTTAAAGAAATACTCAAAAGAACAGATTTTGAACCTGATTTGGGGATTTTAAGAAAAGATTATTACAACAATATCAAGAATTACTTACATCTTGAGGAAACACACAAAATTATTGGAGAGATTTTTAAAGATATTGAATTTAAATTATCGGCAGATGTAACAAGAATTAATACATGTGTTTTATTAAAATGGCAAAAAAAGAACATCAAATTAGACTCTGAATATCTCAAAATTGGAAATGACAGATCAGAAACTGACAATTTTCCCAAATTTGTCCACAATTATTTACAGCACGAAGATGTCATAATATCATCAGATTTTCTAAGAAAAGCATTAATCGAGCATTTTTCTTTAGCCAATCCTCCGAATATTTCTATTCCTAGATTGGATATAAAATTTGGAATAGGAGAAACAAAGAATTTATTACATAAAATACTTCCTCAACTGAAAGAGATATATGAAGATAAGTTTTCCTCAGATAAATTATTAAGTCTTTTTGATATTATCAAGCAAATCTTCAAAACTAAAACAATTATTATACCAGAACACAGGGGATTGATTGAAGAAGATTCATTAGGTGTTAGTTATCTCACATTACCCAAACTTTCGAAGTTGCTTTATAGTTGGAAAAATGCACATATGCAAAGTGTAAGAAAGAGATTTTATTACTTACAAAAGAGCTTTAATGATATATTTAAGATGAAATTTGATATTTATGTTAAAGAAACAGAGACAACTATTGAAAATGAAAAACCATTTCTTACCTTAGAAACAGTCAAAGATTCAGATTATAGTTCTCAAAGATTAGGCAATGAAACGAAAGGTGTAGTTCAATGGGACAAAATAAGAAGTAATTGGATAAAAAGCGAACCATTTATACAATTTGTCACAAAGGAAAACGTCCCAATTGAAATACAAGATGCTCCAAGTGGAGCGTATGAAACCCTTATGATTCTAACATCACTGTACGAAATTGGAGACAAAACTATAATTATTGATGAACCTGCACGTGCTTTACATCCTCAACTACAAAGAAAAATCAGTTACAAGGTATTTGGAAATATTAAAGGAGATGAAACTCCAACATTCATTTTAATTACTCATTCTCCCTATTTCATTACAGATTTCCAAAAAACAAGTATTTGGAAGTGTATCAGGGGAGAAATATTGCCTTTTGACATAACTCTACTTGAAGAATTAAAATTGTCTTCAAAAAGCCATAAAAATGAAATAAATGCAGCAAAATTCCTTGAACGTATTGATAGTGTGACAGTTTTGTTATTTGCAGAACGAGTTTTAGTAGTAGAAGGTTACTATGACAGACTATTTATCAAAGAACTAGATAGAAAATATGGTGAAAGTTTTGGTTTAGAGAAATATAATTGGGATTTTATCATTTTAGGAGGTAAAGATCAGTTCCCAATTGTTTGGAAATTAATGAAGCAGTTGAAAACAGAATTTTTAGCTGTTCTAGATCGTGATTCAGCTTTCTTTAAACATGGAGATGAAGTGCTTGAAGATAAGAAATATCCTAAATTCACATCATCCACTATAGGACATATTGCAAGTGAATTTAATATCAACAATGATTTAGAACAATTTTATGATAAAACACTTTTAGATATTGAACAAGATGAGCAATTGTTTGAAGAAATCTTTCAACTACTACTTAAAGAGAATATTTTTGTTTGGAAAGTAGGAAAATTGGAAGATGTTATTGAAAAAATAACCAATGAAAAGCTTGACATTGAGAAGATTAAGAAACCAGAGATCATATATGATGTGGTAGAAAATTTGACCAGTAGAATTTCCAATTATTCACTATTGCAGGAGTTAGTAGAAAAAATGAATCAAATAATAAACAGAACAATATAATGCAGAATTACACTAATAAAACATAAAACTCATCTAAACGGGATTATATGGTAACACCACAATGAATAAGGATTAGAGTATCAATTGACTACTGCTTTCTTTCTTTTTTTCCTTACTTTAAATAGCATTTGTCGGATAATAGTATGAAGATGGTTAACTTAGAAAGGACGAGAAACGAAATAAAAAGCATTACAAAAAAAGTAATTGATGAATTCTATGAAGAGATAATAAATGAAATACAAGAAGAGCTAACAATCATAGAACAAGTAAAGAAACAAATTACATGGATGAGAAAACGATTCAAATTACCCGACCTTTCACATTTAACATGGTCACAATTAAATGAGTTAGAATTTTCATATGAACAGTCTCTCCACTACAAACAACATAAAACATTAGAACACGAAATAGAGCCGTTTAAGGATGATGGACATGACAACAATGTAGAAATCGATTTTTCTAAAAAACTAATTTCCTATGCAAAGAAAGGGACTGAAGATGGAACGGGATTTAACATTTTCTCAACTAAACTTCTAAGCATGTTGGACATAAATGTTAAAAATCCTTTCGATGAATTCGTTCATTCTTTGAAAGCTGCTATAAAAGAAGATATGTTGCCAAATAAAGTATTAAATGAAGTATCAGAATCATATTTCTTAAAACTTCTCAGCAATTTTAGAAATAATAGTGTTTTAACAACCAATGAAAAAGAACATCTATCTGAATTGATTATATTTCTAGCAAGTTCTGCAGAAATGTCTTCAGATCTAGAACATCCTAGTTTGGCCAAAATTAGCGAATATTTGGATACTAATAATTTAGCATGTGGTTTAAATCATGTATCTATTGGTAGTGGTCAAGGATATGATCTTCTTATTATAACGGTAGAAGAAGGTACTGGATTTAAGAAGCTTAGTAGATATAATCCTATTGAACTTAAATGGAGAACTAGCAACACAAGAGATTGGTTGCAACCATGTAACATCAAAAGGCAAATGAGTTCCAGTTTTCGACAATCTATTGAAAAAATATATTCAATCGATGGTCTCCCTGTTGGTGCATGCAAAATTTCAAAGAATGGTGAATTGGAATTCATAGCGGATACGGGTTTTAGTATGTATACAACTTTTGGTAGAGGAAATGATGGTATTACAAAACTTAACCAATTTAATGATCAATTAAATATGTTAGCTAAGAGCTGGGAAAAGAGCAACAAAGGACAAATATTTCCCTTACATGAAATTGTACCCGATTCAAGTGGAAAAACACTTCAAGAATCACTTATTGATGCAGTCAGAGAACAATGTTTCTTTGAAGGATTAATGGAAAATGGATTCATACTTGATTATACTGGTGATTTAAACAATTATAAACATGTTATATATTTGCCAAAAAGAAGCTATACTTTCAAATTTAACTGCCACAGTGGTACTATTTCTAGAACAATATATGATAGAGATTTCAGGATATTTGAAGACGATAATCCTGTGTTTATGGAACCTTCAAATGTATATTCACCAGAATTCCCAAATGAAACTATAGTAGTAGATAGATACTATTCGTTTATTTTATCTGAAGATACAAATTTCATGGTTTCCTTAGGTCTTGAACCAGAGTACTACAGAATATTCATCACAGACTTTGATATTCCTGAAAGTATAATATTGTCAGATGATAATGGAATAGTTTGTACAGAAGAATATTATTTCAAGCATAAACAAGATTTGATTGTTGAAATAAAGACACGATTTGCTAATGATATTAGAAATGGTAAGAAACTTGCAAAATGGAATGAAATTGTAACAGAGGATTTTGTTTATGAAACTGATTTGGCTTTTTTCACAGCTAATCCTTAACCACTCTCTAAAACAAATAATACATATCGATTTCATCCTTATCTGAATAATCCTAGAGGTGAAGCTCATATGTTAGGTTTAGATGGAGTGTTCTATTTCACATTTAGAACTGGAAATAGTTCCATAGATGCTGAAATACAAAATTCTGAATGGTTCCAAACTTCATATGAGAAATTCACAAGTAGAGCATTAAATGCTGATGAACCTATTATTTTAGAAGGTATATTTGGGGATGCTGATAAATATACTAGAAGTTATTTTGAGGGTTATGGTGAAATGCCAACTAGAACCTTTTTTGCAGATGGTTCATATAATTTTAGGAAAAAGAAAATTGCACAAAAACTATTTGATGAAAATTTAGAAATGTTTCAACAATTGGTAGATCCAATGTTTGATATTGCTAATTTAATGAGAAATAATGATGTCTTTAATGAATCATATAAATTATTTAGTGGTGATGCGAAAAATAGAATTTACACAATTGTAGATGAAACTTTCACAGTAAGTAAAGAATCTGGCAATAGGAGAATAGATAGAAAGAATCTTATTAGAGCTGATTGGTTTGATACAAAAACTTTCGCTAAGAAAGATGAAGTTCCATGTTACATTACTATAATTAGAAAATTCACAAAAGGTAAGCAATCAAAAAAACTTTTTACGATAGAAAATCAAAAAGGTCTTTACAGATTGAAACAAAAAGGTAATTACTTAGAATATATTGTTAAGAGAAATCAAGCTAATTACATTGCTTCTATTTTAAGAAATGAAGAAGGTGATTATACTTATTATACATTCCAAATAAAGGCTAGAAATGAGAAATCTCTTGATATTATTAAAGACAAGCTTCTTGAAGCTCCTTGGTTGAATAAGAAAGGAAAAACTAGAATAATAGGTATGCATAAAAACTGGGTAAATAGGTTAAACAAAGCTAAACTCAATCAAAAAAATCCTGGACTTACGATTTCTCTAAATGAATTTGAAGTTGGTTGGTTATTAGAAAGACTTGGAAGGATTATTAATCTGGTATTTAATGATTTATTTGAAATCTTTGTTTGTTGGTATAAACAAGAAGAAGAAACATTGCGTAATCAGATTTGGAATAAAGCTATATATGGAAAACTAACAAAGGAGAACTTCTATAAACACATGTCTTTTGGTCTTATCCCCAAAGGTTCTTTTGCTGGAAGAACTAGAACTGTCTATGAAGTTAATAGTAATGAAATACAAAATTTTATCCATACTGTATGTAGTAAATATATGCAAATTGCTTTGTATGCAACTGAAAATCCTTGGTTAAGTTGGGCTGGAGAACTTGTCAAAGTATTAAAGAGCTTATTGTTCTAAGTGGTTGCTTGAATAAAGGCTTTCTCTTGCTTTAGTTAGAAATTATTTATCAACAAAATGGATAGAATCCATTTTATTATATTTCATTATATTTGTCAAATCATTAATAATATCTTTTTCAATGGATATTCCAGGATATTTAGAAAGTAATTTTTCTACTCTTTCTTTTGCTCTTTGTCCAATAGATTTTCTCCCCTTACTTATCCATTCTTCTTCTGTTGATCGATCAACAACTGTACTTGGCAAATAAAGCTCTTCTCTGAACCACTTCAGTGTATGGTCATGTGATAATAGATGTGTTTTTTCATCGAATTCCTTGAGTAAATCCTTTGCTATTGGTTCATCTCTTTGAGTAATGCCACTAACAAATTTATATGTCATTCCTGCAATGTCATTATCGATTACTACTTTTTGAATACTTTGAGTTGATTCAAAATTCATCATTCCTGCTCCAGAGATCATATTTACCCCTTTTATTCCTGCTAATAAAGCTCCCATTCCTGTCTCAAAACCAGATTGCATATCGAGTATTTTGGCATCAGACATACCAAGATAAGTATGAGTAGGAAGATTGAGGTATTTGCCAATTTCTACATAACCTAAATCAATAAGAATAGTGTCAACAGAAGCTAAATATATTGTTCCTTTTCTCATATCAAAAGCCGCAGGAGATCCTCCCCAAATAACTGGAGCTCCTGGCGAAACTAACTGAGATATCACTAATCCTGCTAGGGTTTCAGCTGCATGTTGGACAATCGATCCAAGAATTGTAACAGGAGCATTTGCACCAGTCATGGGCATTGAAACAAATTCAGAGGGAATTCCATATTTAGCACAGTCAATTACACTTTGACAAGTTAAATCACTCCATTTTAACGGTGGAGATGGACATGCATCAAAAATAGCCAAAGGTTTTTCTCTTAATCTTTTCTCGTCTCCTCGGATTGAGATAAGCATATTTTTCATTGTTTCAAATGATTCTTTTCGAAATGTCCCTGTAATGATTGGTTTTTTCGAATAAATTAGAGCAAGATAAAGACGATAACTATCACCTACCTCTTCATGAACATCAGAACATACAATAGCTGTACTTTGAGCATGTATATGTTCTAATTGCTCAACAATTTTTGTGAAATCAATAAAATCCTTAGTAACTGCTTGACGAATTTCGTTAGTTTCTGTGTCAAGAACATTCAAAGCAGCTGATCCAGGGTCAAAACAAATGTTATCTCCTTCAAGTTTTGATACTTCTTTCCCTTCTCGATCAAATAGCGATATAGAAGAAGGAGCAGTTTTTAGAGCCTTTTTAACTAAATCTTGTGGTATAATGGCTCGATTTTGTTCAACTTTAACTCCTTCATTCTTTAATATTTCAATTGCATCCTGATTTTCAACAAAGAAACCTATTTCTTCAAGGATTTCAATTGCTTCTATTACAACTTTTTCTTTTAATTCATCTTCCAAAACATTAAGAGCTGGTCTCATTAGGTTTCACTTCAGTATTTGAATTACATGTACATATGTGCTATATCTTAAAAATATTATTTACTACTGGAGAACAATTATAAGGTTTTATTAAAATGTGAAAAAGGATGCGGCTCTACACCATAATTATGTCAATTGTTGCATTAATTCTAATCTCATTTTACATCATTAGATATCGTAAGCTCCCTGTAACCATTTGGAAACCAAGTGTAGCTTGGACTCGAGCGCTTATTTATTTCACGTTTTGTAATATTATTTCTGCAATAACTGGCACTTTAGAACATATGTTGAATCAACCCATTGCTACTACAGAACAACTGATAAATCCCAAATGGATTACGTTTTGCGTATCATGTTTTGTCTTCATTTTCATCGTTTACTGGATTTTGTGGGTAAAAATGACGCTTACCTTTGATCGAAAATACTATATCACAACAGGATTCATTTTCGGAGTGATGTGGGGTGCTAGTATGGTGCAACTTCTCTTATCCTTCTATCATCTCTGGAACATGATCAGTATACCATGTTGGACAATCTATTTAGTTTCATTTATTTGTGTTAATAATAAGTAATTGAGATATTTAGGCTTGTTTTTTTCGCCTGATGTAATATCGACGAAATATTAAAATAGCCAACACACTTAAACAATAGAAACCTATGAGGTAGTAAAGCCATGTTAAAGATGATGATCCATTATTAGTTATTATTTCTGTCGTACTATTTGTTGATTCATGATTAAAGAAATCAAGAATATATTCTACTTTCGAAGTTAGATTGAAGAAATCTGTAACAAGGATCTCTAATGTATGATTACCATTGGAGTACAGAGTAGTGTCAATAATTATCGTAAAATACTCTATTCTGAAACCGTTTTTATTGTACTCTTCAAGGATCAGAAAACCATCTAAATATATAGATATATTAACCAATTCGGAAATCATTGACCAAATATAAAAATGACCGTAAGCTGCACCTGAGAGGGTAGCAATAAGAAATTTTTCGTACTCGAATGGGATTATCTGAGGTGGCACAACATTTCGATAGAAGTAAAAGTCTTGGCTATTATAACTATTAGGAAGTATTGAACTCATATTAAAGATCATTTTATGGGTAAGATAACTAGGCATTGGATAGTTTCTTATTAGAGGTTCTATTGTTATTTGTAGTGTAGTGCTATTAACCCAAGTATAATTTCCTTCATCTAAGGGTAAGACATCTTGTACCCTTCCGTATTCAATTGTGATATTCAATGTTTCTTTTTTCTCATTTGGTTGAACAAATAAGGTTATTATTTCATTAATACCATAGGTAGGGATAGAATCGCTTTCATATCCATAAATATGGCGCCATGTGTTAAGGTAACAAGCAGTATAGTTTACATTAACTGATAGATCAGGAAAATATCCAAAAATAACCTGATGCGTAATAATACTGCTATTAAAGATTGCAACGCCAGTCAAGTTGTACCATCCTCTGTATGTCAAAGGAAGGATGGAGTTATTTACAAGATTAGCAACTATTGATCCATTCAACCAAAATGACAAAGCGGCTTCCATAGTTGAAATATAATATGTAAAAATAGGTTGGTCAAAGAAGACAGAATCATTCTCAGGTGAAAGGATATAGAAAATTAGCGACTCAGAAAGGGAGGTGCTTGGTGACATTGGTTTAGGGATTGCAGAGTATTTATAATTAGTACTTTGATAAGAACTTCTAGAATTTAGTAATATGAGAATAATTACAAGCACCACAATTAAATATTTAGTTTTTTTTGTCTTCCTTATCATTATTTATTAGATATTAAATTACGATTATAAAGATAATCAAATATTCAAGGAGTGTGTTGTTGACTAAGAGAATCAAGTTTTTATCTAATCAAAATGCTGTAACAATTTTCACTAATTTAGGCATGTCCTAAAAATAGTATAAGATGATTAGAGCGTCTCTAAGGGAGAAAGATCTTTTAGCGGAGAAAGGAAGAAATAAACTCAGAACTTTACTTTGCCCTTTTCTCAGGTACACCTTTCTTTTGTACGCTCAGACCCTCTAGAGGTGATTAGGAGGTTTTGGGACATGCTTTTAAACTTTCATTTAGAATCATTTATTAGCAAGAAAAAAGAATATATTTAGTACACTGGAATGTGCTCTTATGAAAGTAAAATCATCAATAAAATTAGCTTTGAAAATTTCCATAAGTTGCACCTTGATTCTTTCACTTCTCCTTAATTCTGTAGCAACAAATTCCAAAATAAGCGTTTATGATATAAACCTTGATGTTTTCTCCGCTTTAACTCCTCACGAAAGGATAGAGATTATCTGTGATGCGAATTTCACCGATTATGGTTTTCCTGGTTCAGGCACAGAAATTGATCCTTATGTCATTGAAGGCTATACCATTACCATTACAGCTTATGGATACTACGGTATTCTAGTTTACAATGTAACTAAACATTTCATTATCCAGCATTGTTTCATTGAATATGCTTTTTCCGGTATTCATATTGAATCAATATCTGTAGGAACCGCAATAATCAATAACAATACATGTGTAAGCAGCAATTATGCAGGTATTTATCTCTCTGATAGTTCCAATTCCACTATAGTTAACAACACCTGCCTCAGTAATTATGTAGGTATTGAACTTCATAATTCAGAAAATTGTTCAATTGAGAAAAATACTTGTGGGGGTAATACTTTCGAAGGAATTGCTCTTTTATATTTGGAAAGCTGCTATGTTTTTGACAATGATTGCTTTTATAATAAGTGGGGAATAAAATTACTTCAAGCTTCCTCTATTATTATAAATAACACTTTTAACGAAGGTGATATTGGAATTTACCTTTATTCAATCGTTCATTTCTACTATCACTCTACTGTTATGAACAACACGTGCAGCAACAACAACTACTATGGTATTAAACTACTTGGTTATAGTTGTTCAACCATTGCTTACAATGATTGTAGTAACAACAAAAACGGCATTAAACTAATGGATGCTGATTCTAATGTTATTAGACATAATCTGTTTAACCGAAATTACGATTACGGAGCTTATATTGATGAATACTCAGTAGATAATATTATTCACCATAATGAATTTGTTGATAATAATTTGTATATTACTCAAGGACCTCAAGCTTTTGATGGTGGATCAAATAACACTTGGTATGATAAAACCTCAAACAAAGGTAATTACTGGTCAGATTATTCAACAATTCCTTATTTGATTGATGGTTCTGCTGGTTCTATTGATCCTTGGCCTCTTGGTGAACCGATAGTTACTACTCTAACTACTTCGTCTGAAACAGTATCTTCAACAACAGAAAAAAGCTCATTTCCAATATTATTCGTGGTTTTTAGCCTTATCGTTAATGTTTGTTTACTTTCTTCTGTATACAAAAGAAGAAGATGAACTATATAGCTCTTTTCTATACTTTTTTTCATCTGTTTTCCTCTGGTGGAACAATATCTTGGAAATAACTTGGCATGGAAACAATTCCAGTTCCTTAAAAGACTGACAATATTACAAAAACATGTTGATGAAAATAATGTAGCTATAACATCTCCAAAATTCTTTTACTTGAACCGAAAGCCAAAAGAAGATCAGACGAGTTGAATTTTGAGATTAAATACTACTAAGCGTTTTAGTATTATGCAATAGATGAATATTTTTTTATTAAATCAAGGTTACTTGGTTTTGATATTATTGCATCAATATTTGATCTATCTTTTAGTAGATTACTTTACTTTTCGATAAGCACAATTAATCAGGTCGCATGTTTCACAGTTTTTTATTCCAAGTTCTTTGTCTACTTCTAATCCTGTATTAATTGCAAAGGATACTGATTTAACAGGCCTCATCATCATAGATTTAGTCAGGGATACTTCAATTGATGCTGTTTGTAAGAAATTAAAAATTAGCTTTTGTCCTTCTTCTAAAGACCATTTGCAATATCCTGGACTAAATCTGTAGGTTATTTCTTTTCCTTTTGTTTCTTGCACAATCTCTTCTAATATCTTTTGATTTACATATTCAGCTGTTTCTTCTGCTGCATGTGATGCAATTGCATCTAAAATGACTCCGTTTGAAAGTTTTCCTCTTTTAATAAACTCTGAACACCTTTTTTCTAAATTTTCTCCTATAGTACAAACAGCCAAAACAGTTCTTTCTGACTTTTCAAAAAGAAAACGAGGTACTAAATTTCTGCTGTTAAAGATGTTATATATTCCCCTAGGTTTGATTAGATCTATTGCAATTTCTTTCATTTCTTTGATTTCATGAAGTAAATCTTGTGGTACCTCTCTATTTCTAGCTTTAGTTGAATTCCCACCCCTCAATAATCGAAGAATCTCTTTGTCGTTTAGATATATTTGAAAATCTTCAATGATGGACACAAGATTACCTCTTTGCTCTTTGAACAATATTTTCAATAAACTGAGGGTTTGTTCCACAACATCCTCCAACAATAGCAGCTTTTTTTTCAACCATTTGGAAAATGTCCTCTGCGAAATCTTTAGGAGAAGTCAGATACACTGTTTTCCCTCCAACTAGTTGTGGTTTTCCTGCATTCGGTTTTGCTACAATGGGTAAATCTGTAAATTGTTTTATCTGTGGTATCAAATCAATCATCTCATTGCTACTTAATGTACAATTTGCGCCAATTACATCTGCTCCAGCTTTATGTAGTGTGTCAACACATTGCTCTACAGAGTTCCCCATTATTGTAAAATAACCTCTTTTTGTCTTTTTATAGGTGATAGAAACAAATATTGGTAGGTTAGAAGTTTTTTTAGCCGCCTTGACAGCAGATTCTGCTTCTTTAAGATCAACCATTGTTTCTATGAAAAAGAAATCAACCTCAACATTGGCTAAAATTCGAGTCTGTTCTAGGAAGGTTTCTTCAAAATCATCAATAGTTACTTTACCTACAGGAGGTAAAAATTTTCCAGATGGACCTATATCTCCTGCAATATAACCTTCTTCTGGGCATATCTCTCTCGCTATCTCTACTGCTTCGGTATTATATTCTTCAACCCTCTCCCCATGGTTATGTGCACTCAACTTTAATCTGGAACCACCAAATGTATTGGTTAAAACGACATCAGAACCTGCATTATAATAGTCAAGATGAATTTTTTGTATTAACTCTGAATTAGTAACGTTCCAGCTTTCAGGAGGTATACCAATTTGCAATCCTTGATTAATTAATAGTGAGCCCATGGCTCCATCCAGTATAACAACGCGTTCTTTAACCAAGTCTAGAATGTGCTTTTTGTTTCGCAAAGGAAATACTTCCTCATAACACCATCAATTTTTTTGCGAGTTTGACAGCACTTATAGCGTTATCTGCTGTACCATCAGCTCCAATTTCTTCAACCCATCGTTTAGAAACAGGTGCTCCACCCAATAAAACTTTAAATTTCTCACGAATGTTTCTTTCATTTAGAGTATCTATCAACTTCTTTTGACCAACCATTGTAGTTGTCAATAATGCTGAAACACATATTAGGTGAGCATCTACTTCTACAGCTTTATCAATAAAAGTTGCAACAGGAACATCAGCTCCAAGATCATAGACTTCGAATCCTTCAGCAGAAAGCATTGAAGCAACGAGTGTTTTACCAATATCGTGAATGTCTCCTTCTATTGTTCCAATAACTACTTTACCAATAAATCTAGATTCCTTTTCTTGTGAAAGTGTTGGTGTTAAAATTCCCATAGCTGCTTTCATGGCTTCAGCACTACGCATAAGTTCAGGTAGGAAAAATTCTCCTTCTTCAAAAAGATCACCAGCTTCTCTAATCGCTTCTGAGAGAGTATCAATTAATGCATTAATATCATAGTTCTCTAAAATCGCTTTCTTAACAATCTCTTCTGCTAATGACGTGTTACCATTAAGAATTGCTTCTTTGGATTTTGTGTAAAGATCCACTTTTTCTACCACCAGTTATTTTTGTTCCATCATTTCTTAATCTCTTTTCAAAGATGATTTTACAACCAAAATTCTCTGATATGAAGTATACAACATTCTTGATTTATATTCTTATTTGAAAAATTAAGATTTATTATGAGTAAAACAGCTGAATAATGAAAATAAATCTATTCTATTATCTTAAGTGTATTTACAGTTTTAATTAAAAAAAATAAAAAAGCAAGAAACATTTAGTTGTTTCCACTTATCTGTTTGGATTTACTTTTTTGGAGGTCCTTGTGCTTGCATTCTTGCGATTAATTTCTTGTTAGGTCCACTTTGCCATTTTAGGAACGCTAGTAGAATGACAATGATTACTATTGCTAATATCCATGCTTTCCAATAAGCATCCCAGAAATTAACCCAGGTCCACACATGGGTCCATGCTGCTGCGGCGGGTACGTTATGTAAGATGGTCATTATTGCGAATGGTATTCCTGTGGCTATTGGAATAATGATCATTGTATCTACTATGATACCCCAAAGCCAGAACTTCAACGATTTCTTTGAAAACATAAGTTCTTTTGTACTCTTCTCTCTGAAATCTGCTCTGAAATCATATTGCACCATACTCATTGCTAATGGTCCTATAATGAAGACAAAGAAGAACCACGCAAGGATGAGTGCGACTACTAGCCCTAATCCTACACTTGCGAAGTAATTCCCTACTGCGCCATCTTCAGTCCAATCTTGCTGTATTGCAAAAACGATTATGACCATCAATAAGGAAAACCATAATATCAGCCATTCAGCAAAAAAGGTAACAGACATAAACTTGCCTTTTTCAGCGTTTGCAAAGGGAGATCCACGTCCTTTCACTTAAAAATGGAAATAGTCCCAAGGCCATTTAAATCCTTTTTTTTCTTGGTGTTCAGTCATTTAAATCACTTTAGATTTTCTCGAGGATGTAAAGTATTTCATGAGTATACCAATTCATAAAGACACATAAGATGGTCTCGGATTTAACTTCCAATGAATTAAGGAGGTTTCTGGAAGTTGTGGTCTTTTTTGTGTTTGTTCATTCATATTTTTCTACATCCATTTGACTGTCTTTTGGTGAGTTGTCTAAACATTGATTTGAGTAAATCGTTGAAAAATCACAAAGACATTCCTTAGCATAGACATACTCCACTATTGACAGTATAAAGTTTGAATATAAGACCTATATATAAACTTTTACTGTTTATTATTTAAATAGAAAATCGATGATGTAAATCTCTCTCAAACGTTATGAAAGTAAAGAAATTTCCAAGAATATGAGAAATCTAGGAGTCAAAGTAAACTTTTAAGAAAATACGAATTTTTTTTCAATACTACTTGAAGAAGAAAAGGTATATTTTTCCCTTCATCTCTTCGAGATTTGAACTGTAAGAGTATTTTCATCAAAGTTGAAGCTCTTAGTTAATAAGATATTACTTAATTCTTCACCAAAAACTACTTCTCTAGCTAATGTTTCAGATTTTAAATAATTCCTAAACGCCTTTATTTTTGATAATAGAGAAGATTCAGGTGTTTTATCTATAATTGCAACAATTATTGTTTCTGTTATTTCCAAATCAAGTTCTTGCCTCATTCTTTGTATATTTCTTACAATGTCTCTTACACAGCCTTCAACTCTTAGTTTCTCAGTTAATGTAACATCCAAAGTAACACTCAAATCATCCTGCACCAAGCTTTTGTGACCCTCTTTGTCTTGTAACAAAATTTCATATTCATCTGGTTGTAGAGTTATTTCTTTTAGCTCTGTTTTCAAAGCTAAAACCCTTTTTTCCCTAAATAATCCTTCTAAAGTCTGTTGATCTATTTCAGCAACTTTCATCTTTATTTCATTCAGTCTCTTTTTGTATTTTGGTCCTAATAAAGAGTAATCCAGCTTTATAACGAATTCAACACTTTCAGTTATACCGGTCAATATATCTAGTTTTTTGATATTTAATTCTGTGAGAATTTGAGTTTTATATTCCTTGAAAGCGTTATAATCGCTGGGATTTGAAGACCATACTTGCACGGCATTCAGTGGTTGTCTAACTTTTATTTGAGAATTATTTCTAAGCATTAATACCATAGAAATAAGTTGTTTAACTTTGTTGAATGTTCCTCTTACTCTATCGTCTTCCTTACTCAGCTTATTTTCAGGAAATGAACATAAGTGGACGCTTGGTACTTTTTCAAAATCTTCAAGAGGTGTCAACATTCTATACATATATTCAGTTGTGAAAGGTAAGATTGGGGCTAAACATTTGTTAAACGTATCCAAGCATCTATAAAGAGTGTTATAAGCTTGTTTTTTATCTACATCAAGGTCACTTTTCCAGAACCTTCTTCTATTTAGTCTAACATACCAATTTGATATGTTTTCGAAGAATTCCTCTGTTTCATCAATAACAGCTTTGACATCAAAGTTCTCATAAGCGTTTCGTATTTCTTTAACGGTTTTATTTAATTCAGATAACATCCATCTATCCATAGGATTGGTTTTTTTTGTTTCCTGCAATTCCTTTAGTTCACTTAAAGAGAAGTTTTCTGCTGAAGCTGAAGATAAAAGAAAATAAGTAACATTCCAATAGGATAGGAGTTTTCGCATTGCATCTTTGCCAAGATCATAGCTGAAGTTTAAGTTTTGTCTCAAATTTGATTTGCAGTAAACCCATCTCATAACATCTGCACCAAGAACGTTAACAGCATCATCGAAAACAATATTATTTTTAGATGTCTTAGAAAGTCTCTTACCTTCTTCATTTCTTACTTCTGGAAAGGAGACCACATTTTTGTATGAAGGTTTATTGATTAATGTAATTGACATGAATAACATTGAGTAAAACCATAGACGAACTTGTTCCTTCATTTCTACTATTAATTCAGCTGGGAACCATTTTTTCCAATAGGTTTTCTCTTCTTCTTTTAGATAGTTTAGTGTGGAAAAAGGTATTATTCCTGCATCTAACCAACAATCTCCTACTTCTTTAACACGAGAGACAGTTTTACCACATTTTGGGCATTTTACTTTGACTTCATCTATCCATGGTATGTGAAGCTCTGTTAAGTCATCTACCTTTTGAGGATTTACAGAAAGCATTTTCAATTCCTCTTTTGATCCAACTACTGTAACATGACCACAATCACAAACATAGAATGGTAGAGGTAATCCCCAGTATCGTTTTCTACTAATACACCAATCATCCATTGATGTCAACCAACTTTCCATCGATTTTGCAGTAAAATCTGGATTCCATTTTATTTTTTTAGCAGCTTTGAGGAGCTTTGGTCTTATTTCGTCACAATTTATGAACCATTCTTTTTCTAGCTTAAATACAAGTTCTGTTTTACATCTCCAGCAAACTGGATATCGGTGTTCATACAATTCTGTTTTGTACAAAAAACCTTTACTCTTTAGCTTTTCAAGTATTAAATCAAAAGCTTCTGTTATAGTGAATCCTGTAAGATAATCAAATCCTTCTATATATTTAGCTTCACCATTTATTGGAGCAATAACATCTAGATTGTATTTCTTACTTAATTCATAGTCTTCTTCTCCACATCCAGGAGCTATATGGACAACGCCAGTTCCTTCTAAATTCGAAACTTCATCCCATGGAATAACTTTCTTTGATTTTACATCTTTCTGTGCTGTCAAATCATCAAAAGGTCCAATATACTTTTTTTCTAATAATTCTTTTCCTTTAATGACTTCTAGGATATCCCATGGTCTGTCTAAAACGTCTTGTGTACCTTTAGCTAGAACAAACTTCTCTTGCTCTTTCTGGATTATTAGATAATCTAATTCAGGATTTACGGCTAAAGCAACATTAGCAGTCAAAGTCCATGGAGTTGTGGTCCAAACCAAGAAATATGTTTGAGTTTCATCTTTAAATGGTAATTTGATATATACTGCCTTGTGTGTTAACTCTTCGTAGCTATCGCTTTGTTCATGTGAAGACAACGATGTTCCACAACGGTAACACCAAGGAAGAACTCGAGTACCTAGATATAACCAACCATTTTCATGACATTTTTTAAGAAAATGCCAAATATGTTCAATGTTATTGTCATCATAGGTATAGTAGGAATTCTGCCAATCCATCCATTGCCCCAATCGAATAGATTGTTGTGTAATAACAGCTGCAAAATGATTAACACGTTTTTTACAGGCTTGAGCAAATTTCTCTAGCCCATAATCGATGATTTCCTTCTTAGAGTTTAAACCAAGAGCTTTTTCCACTTCGACTTCAAGCCATAGACCTTGACAATCAAACCCATTCTGGTAGCGTTGTTGTTTTCCTTGCATCGCTTGATAACGTTGGAAGACATCTTTGAGTGTTCTACCCCAAGCATGGTGTACTCCCATTGGATTGTTTGCAGTGATTGGTCCATCGTAGAAACTGAATCTTTTACCACTTCTATTCTTCTCACGTAACTTGGCAAAAATGTCATTTTTTGACCAATAATCTACTATTTTCTTCTCAAAACTGGAAAAATCTCGTTGCTTCAAGAATTTATGTAACTCTTGAGAAGTTTTCTTAAGCTCCTTCTTCATTTCGCTTTTACTTGAATTAGTCATGGAATACTCCTCCTAAATGTTTAGAGTCTTTGTAAGAACACCCTTCTGTTTTGAATAGAGAATATAGATTTGAAGCTGATACTATATTCAAGTCATAACAGAAAAGTGTTTCTAATCTTCGTTGGAGGGTGACAAAACTAACCAAATATTCACTAACAGCGTAAAAACTATTTTCTGAACGGAATTTCACGATCCATCCTTTATGTCACCTTTATGTATGCAAACAAAAGAACAATCATTTAAAAACTTTTTACTTCTATATTCAAGAAAATCAGAACTCAATGATTTAACTGAAGAAGTTAAATTTGCTTTGGAATAATTGTTAACCCGGTATTTCATATACAAATATTATCAATAGTATAATTGCGACAAGACTTAAAACAGCTAAAGTTATTCGCACTATGTATTTTCGACTTATTTGTCTGAATTGTCTTTTTGATACAGACCCCCCTCGTACAAGTGATTGAGATGTCCAGAAAATAATCGCACATGCTGAATAAATGGCTATTACGTTTAAAACTAGAAGAATAATAGAACCAAATGCTTCTGTCCAGTATTCATTACTTAAAAGGACTCCAACATTTGTTGCTGGAGGACATAATGATGCAGCTACTGCAACACCAACTATATTCGTACTTTCTCCTCTAACTATGAATATTCCAGCAGCCAAACCGCTTAGAATTGCAAAAACAATGTCCCCTATTCCTGGAGTTGTTCTTATCCCAATCTGACTACCCTCAGGTATAGATGTTAACTTCCCTGAAAACACTAAACCTACCAAGGCTCCTATTAAAATACATGTTCCTAGACCAACTGCTTCCGCAAGAAAAGCACGTTTACTATAGATGTTTTTCGTAATCATTGTACCAATAACAGCTAAAGCTATAGGTCCAAGTAAAGGAGCAATTATCATACTTGCAATGATGATAACTACATTATCATAAATCAGTCCGAAAGAAGCTAGAGCTCCGGCTATTATACATAATACTAGAAAAGTTGGTGAAATAATAGCTAATCCCTTGATTGTAAAAACCATTTCATCGATACTTATACTACTGCTCTTAATCACAAGTTTTTCAGGTGTTGAATCAATTTCTAAATCTACAGGAGAAAGATGAATACTACCAAAGACAGCACCAATACCAAGACCTTTCAACTCTTCAAGCAAGGTTGCAGTTTGATTAGTTTCCACAACTGTAGTTATCGTCGCATTTTCTTCATGAATCAAAGTTGAACTTCTAATACCAAGCTTATCAAAAAGTTCTACTACAACATCCATCTTTTCAGTTGGAATCTGGATCTTTACTTCCTTCATAAAATTCACAAGAGTGGTTTAAAAAACAATTTCATTAGATAATATAAACTTGTTTCTTTGAATTGAAGGTAAACAAAACAAAATGATGTCAATAGCTATTTACCACTAAACTAAAGAAAATAAATAGATTACGAAATGATTCTTTGTTAGAGAGCATATAAATGAGTATTAGATTAGGATTATATGGCGTTTTTATATTTTCTTAGCTCTTTAGACAAGTTGCTTGTTTTTTTGCTCAAATAACGTGGGTACTCTTTTAGAATCTTATCTAATTCTTTGTTTAGACCTTGAAGCTGACTATCCATCCTTGAAATAACAAGATTCATCTCTTCAACAATATTCATTTCATCGACTGATGTTCCGATACGCATAATCTAGTGATTGATTTATAGAAAAAGAAAATCTGTAAGATGGTGAGACTATCCTAGTAATACAATTTGTTACTCTTCACTTGATCCAATAATGGTAGTTCGAATATCAGCTGAAAAACATTTGGGACACACGGTTTTTGAAGCATAAATGCCATCTACTATTTCTTTCAAAACTTTCTTGTCTTCATCATTAAAATTCAAACCACATTGATTACACACAAAAGAATCTGGTCTTTTCACGGACATTATATCTCATTCTAAATATATCGCTACCGAATTTAACTTTTACTCTTGCATCCTTTAATATTAACAAAAAAAAAGAAAAAAGAGCTTGTTAATATTTCACTTTACTTCCTTTTTGCCACATATGCTAGTCCTAGAATCAGTATTCCTATCATCCCATAAAACCAATTAAATGGTGCAGGTATTATTACTCCTTCAACAGTGCTTTCGAGAACCCAGTGAGCTCTTGTACTTACCGAACCTTCTTTAATTTTTGATTCAATATCTAATTTGGATAAAATCCCCCAAGTGGTATCATAAGCAATTTCAACATATGAATCATAAGAAAATGATCCACCAAAAGCAAATGACCCACTAGCATGTTCTTCAGCTTTGATTACAAAACTGTTATCGTTGAGTGTTACTTCATATTTGCCTGAGCTATCACTATACTCAGAACTTTCAAATTCTTCATTCAAAGCCTCAAAAGTATTTTCTACACCACCAATAGAGCTTTCAATGGTTACAGGTAGTATATATAACATTATTAAGTTACTTTCTCCAAAACCTCCCCATGACACATCTGTGGCGTTGGTGGTGAGTAAGTCATCGTTAATATAGAATTCAGCCCATTCTAAATTAGTATAAAATATCTCTGCAAAGTCTGTTATGTTCAGAGTATCTGGATTAGTAGTGATAACAATCTTGAATAAATCACCTTCTTGCAAAGCGTGACCTGTCGTTACTTCCCATTCAAAGTTTTCTATTTCAGAAACAGGAGAGACATCAAATTTGGTTAACTGCCAACTTAATTCCGTCCCAACTGATACTTTATCAGAAAAGGTAAAGTCAAGTAATTCACCATTAATTGCTGTAACACTTGTGTAAGAAGATGTAAAACATGAGATAACCAAGAGTGATATAATAATTATAGATTTTTTTTGCATAAAATTCCTCCTTTGTTTGTAGATATTAAACTAAATATTCTCTATGATAAAAAAGCTATTTAAATTTTGTTGAAAATATCTTTTATATTTGTGAGCAACACCTTTTTAGATGTAAATCTTACTGCTTGACTTGTAAAATGTAACATTGAGGAGAAAATATTGATGCATAGAAAAATGGTGACTTTCTATCTTTTTTACCTATTCTTGCTATCTTCTCTATTTACTTTAACCCAAAATAACTCATGGGTAATAAACGCAGCAGATGAATCTTTTGATCCCTGGTATTTCATAGCTCTAGGAGATACTCGTAATTGGGAACCAAATTCTACAAACATTTATAGAAGAAACGTAACCGAAAGTGTAATTCAAAACAATCCTAATCTAGAATTCATATTACATAGCGGAGATATGGTTCAGAATGGCGGCGAACAAGATGATTGGAATAAATATTACGAAGATATAGACTTAGCAATCCAAAACAACATACAATTTTATTATGCTGTAGGGAATCACGAGATGTACACTTATAATCTTCCAGATGGTTCTTATGGCCCAAGAGAGATGGATTTTGCAACTTATTTAGCTAACGTAGAAATGCCAGGAAATGAAAAATATTATAGTTTTAATTTTAATCAAATACATTTTATAATAATAAATACTGATGAATATTGGGAAGGCTCTCTTGAGCTCACTCTAGAGCAAGAAGACTGGATTGTTGATGACCTAAAAGCTAACTCCAAAGATTTTACAGTAGCTATGTTCCATCGTCCATGCTATTCTGTTCGGAGTGAAGGACGAGTTAATGACGCAATAGAGATAAGAAAAGTTCTAGAACCCATTCTAATAGAGTATGGAGTTGATTTGGTTTTCTCGGGTCATGATCATTACTACTACAGAACAACAAGAGAAGGAGTTACTCATATAACAACTGGAGGAGCAGGAGCCCCACTTTACTTTCCTACTGAAACAGATCAAGCTGAAGAAGAAGATAAATACTTTGCAGAATATCATTATTGTAATATTACAGTGACAGAGAACGGTATTAAAGTTGAAACATTAGTTTTTGATAACAATCTTGAACATGTAGTCATAGAGGACACAATCGAATTCTCATTATCTTCAACCTCCGAAATAACTACTTCACCCTTTATTTTCAGTGTTTTTATATGGGCTCTATGGTTACTAAATCCAATTATGAAGAAGAAAAAGGAAAATTAAATCTGTTTTTACGTTATTATTAATAATAATTGAGTATTAATATAGCACAAAAATCGATGGGTTTTTCTTTGCCAAAAGAAGTTCTAGAGAAAATTTACTGGAAAAATCCTATTGAATTATCCAATAAACTCTTAGTGGATCATCAAGAATTCTTGTTGAATTGATGAAGTAAGAGAGAAGAAGGTAAATCTACCAATTAATTATTGGTATTTTCAAGATAGATTCTTTATTCCTTGATATCAAAACCTTCTGAGTTGTTTTTCCGTTAAGATTGGGCAAAGCGAATTTTGGGAAGTTAGACCAACTAATTTCTAAACCTATTCTCTCATTCCTATAAATCTTAATCCCTGTTGCTAATAAATCAATAGTTATTTTTACAAAAGCTTCAGTTGGTCCTATTATTTGCAAAATGCCATCCTGAAAAATTTTATGCTCATTTTCAGCATCAACTACTACTAGTTTTGCAGTGAAATGAGTTTCAGGTACATCTGTTTTTATCCAAAGATCAACAGACATTGGCCCCAAAATAGTAAAACTTTGTTCAAGTGGTTCGGTGTAAAACTGCAAAATATCTGTTCTATCCAACAGAGGACTTTGGTCAACAGGTCCTGGTTCAATTGGAGGGTAAGATTCCCAAACATTACCTCCAAGAGTCGGAACAGGATTCTCAAGATCAACTTCAATTGGAAGCTCAGTAAATTCTTTCTTTGATGGTTCCTCGGAAAGCTCTTGGTTTACATCTAAATAGAATTTTTTTTCTGTTATGGAATTAGGTGGCCAAGAATCTAAATTCACCCACTTATTAGCACGAAGAATAAACGCTTTAATTATCTGTGAATCATTATTTCTTTCTCTTTCCAATAGCTCCTTCATATCCAAAAGAAAGTTACTTTTTCCTTCAATCCCAAATTCCCAACTCTCGACGCCTGCTTGGCTTGCAAGGTAACCATTATGACTCCATGGTCCGAGTATCAAATCTGGCTTCTCTCCTCCTGCTTGAAGTAAATCTTCGTAGGTTTTAAGTGTACTATTTAGCAAGAAATCGAACCAAGCCCCAATTAAACAAATTCTAGTATCTGTAGGTTGATTAAATGTAAGATCATGTTTATCCCATGATGGATTATCTAAGGGTGTGAGAAAATATTTCCAAATTTGATCAGGCCAACCTAAATCATGAACAGCAAGACTAATATCTTTTTTATAAACATCTTTGTAAACTTCAGGCCATTTTCCGTTCACTAAAGTAAGAGAAGATTGGACTCTTGTTGAAGTCATTATTGTCCAAGGGAGAGCCCAATGATATTGAAGGACATTTCCTCGATAGATAGAATCTTTCAGACTACCGAGAACTGTTGGAGCGAAAATTGTTTTAATATTGATGTCTTCATCCAATATTTGTAATGCTACATACCCCAAATAAGAAGGACCAAAAATATGTAATTCGCCATTAAACCACTCTTGTTGCTTTATCCATCTTATTGTATCCAATGTATCTTCTTTTTCATCACAAACTCTGAATACCCCTTCTGAATCATATCTCCCCCTGCAGTCTTGTAAAACAATTACAGAGTTAAACTGCTCTGATACCATCTTACCTGTTGTAAATATTTTCTTTGCGCTATAAGGAGTGCGTAAAAGAAAAAGAGGATATTGCCCACTCTTTTCTGGTTTTATAACAATTGTTGAAAGTTTTATATTATCCCGCATATGTACAGGAACAGAGAATTCCACAATTACCATATTATCAGAAAATAGAGAAGTTACATCTATATAAGGATAATTTCCAATTCATCAATTTTCTTTCTAATCTCATTTTCTGGGAGTTCTTCAAAAATTGTTTCTATTATTATCTCAGGTTTCCAATCCTTGAAAAATTTGTGAAAGGTAAACCAATTAGACATTTTCTCAGATTTGTTGAATTTTCTGAAATTTGTTAACTCAACAGACATGGGTTACACTTGATGGTAAATGGAGAGAATTAGAGTATTGCTCGGGAAAATATTAAATATTCAAATAACTTTCTTTATATAGGGATTTTATGAGAAACATTACTAAAAAAAATCTAAAAGTTTTAATTATTATTTTGATTCTTCTTAGCACTGCGTCGATTACATTAGTTCTGACTGAGATATCCGCTGAAGATTCTAGCGCTAATCTTTATCCAAATAAAAATCTGTCTTCAGATGAACGTCTTTACATAACTAATGATGACGATTTAGCAGGAAATAGTTCTTCGGGGACAGGAGAACCAGAATCACCATACATAATTGAAAATTATGACATTGAGACTACTGAATATTATGGGATATATATTACTGGTACAACAAAATATTTTACCATTCGTAATTGTACATTAGAAGCTTTTGGCAGTGGTATTTGTATAGACAATGTTGCTGATGGTACAGCAACGATTTACAATAATACTTGTACTGGTAGTGGGCATGGAATTAGAATCAGCGATACTACTTATGTAAATATCACAGAAAATATCTGCAACGATAATTCCGATGGGATTTTCTTAGAATTTTCACCATATACCATTGTAACAAACAACACTTGTGCATATCAAGCTAATGGGGTTTATGTTGAAGGGTCAGCACATTCAATTTTCAGTTTGAACAAGTTCTACTCTAACACACAACACGGGATATGGACTAAATCAGCTAATACTACATTGATTGAAAATATGTGTTGGGGCAATACACAATATGGTATTTATGTTGATAATGCAGATAATTGTAAGGTAATTGATAATGAATGTTACAGCAATGGATATTACGGAATTTACATCAAGTATTCTGTTGATACAACTGTAAATTTCAATTACATTCATGATAATAGTCGTAGAGGAATCTATTTGCAAGGGGGAGCAGATAATTCCATAATCAATAATACATTATACTATAACAGATGGGAAGGGATTAACAACGAACTAGCTGCACGAACAATAATTGTCAACAACACATTAACAAAAGATGGTTTTGATATTTCCGCACCAGGAGATTTAGCAGTGTATGATGAACTAAATGTTGAAAATAACACGGTGAATGACAAACCTTTAGGATTTTTCAGAGATCTTATTGATGCAACTATCTCTGGAGACTTCTATGGACAAATCATCATGGCTTATTGTTCAAACATTAGTATATCGAATGTTCATATTATGGATACAAGTAGAGCTTTAATTTTTCGATATTGTAATTCGATTAATATAACTAATAATGACTTTAATGCGAATAACTATGGAAGTATCTATTTTACACATTCTTCTTCGATTTTCATACAGAACAATACATGTAGTAACAATAGAAACTACGGTGGAATTTATGCAATTTCCAGCAATGATATAATAATTAAGGATAATTTTGCTAGTAATAACCAATTTGGAATATATTTGCTCAACAGTGTTACAGATTTTAAAGTTATAAATAACACTCTGTTTGGAAATTCATGGTATAATAGCAGATTTCAAGGTACTTCTTATGGAATCATAACCAATAATTCAATAGCTTTTGGTACCGGAGGTAGTTCTGCTACTGGAACAATACTCTATAGTTGTACTAATACAAACGTAACATACAATATTTTTCATGCAAATTATGCTTACGCTTTGTATGTGGACTCTGCTTCAGCAAATAACGTTATTCACCATAACACTTTCACTGAAAATGGTGGAACTTCAAGTCAAGCATATGATGAAGGAACAAACAACATCTGGTACGACACAATTACTCTAGAAGGAAATTATTGGTCAGACTGGAGTGAATTAGGAAATTACACAATTGATGGTGCAGCAAGATCTAATGATACTTATCCACTTGAAGAACCATTAATCATAATAATCTCTGAATATCATGGAGAATTAAATTACATTCTATTTGCTGTGCCTGTAATGTATGTAGGATTAAGAATTAAGCGAAAGAAGAAGAAGTAATTCTTTTTCTCTTTATTTTTTTATTTTATTTCAGAAACAAAAAAAGAAAAAACTATATACACCTATATACAGAACTTGGACCCATTTCTTGGTATTCTTTCTTTGTCTCCCACAATTTCGAAAATGTTTTTAGTGAAGCCAGTACCGTTTATCTAAGACTATAGGTTTGGTGTATACTTCGTCGGACATTTATTCACCACCTTTAGTCTTCTTTTTTGGAGACTTCTTGATTATATCTTTTTTCTCCGTTCTTCTTGCGTAATCCTCCATCTTTCTTGCGTAACTTCTCTTTACTTCTCTTGTTCTTTCATCAACAAGCGATTTCTCAAGTTCTTCGATACGTTTTTCGAGCTGTTCAACATCTGAATCCAATGCCATTTCTCGTTTTCGTCTAGATAATTCAGCTTCAACATTATACAGCAAAATCATCTGTTGAAAAGTATCAAATAGCGGCTGGATTCTGTGCCCTACTGTTACATTTTTCCAGTGAAGAGGTGATTCTTCTTTCCTATATTCCATTGATGAAGGAACAACATGATCCTTAATAGATGAAATATCCACACCTTCAGCTTCAAGCCTCTCAAGATACTGACTTATTTGCATGTCAGTCTTTGGTGTCACATCCTCTGCAGGTTTAGATAACCCTTCTTCTGCTATTTCTTTGGGAGGTTTCTTCAAGTCTAAACCTCTTGAATCAAATTCGCGATCAACAGAGGGCATAATTACCCTTTCTAAAGCTTGGGTTAACGGATTACCAAAAGGATTCATTAAGCGATTTATTAAAACAGCCCTTATTCGTTCAAGCTGAGAATCATCCATTTCCATGAGCTCTGATTCTGTATATTTCACCCAAGGAGCTTGAATATCTTCATGTATTGCTTGCATTTCAGGCGATATTTTTTTATCAGTTTTCGACATAGTTATTACTTCCTGTTCAAGTCGTCCAACCTTGCGTTGGATTTCCACAATTCTTTTTTTCTTCTGAGCACGATAAGCTTTCTGTCTAGCTGCAGCAAGTTCGTCTTTAGGCACATCATAAGAAACATGTTTTCGGGGACGTCCAGGTCCTTTCTTCTTCTTATCAGTCATATTATCACAACACTAGTTGGTTACGAAATTAATTTCGTCACGTTATTATTTCTCCTCAGTATATATAAATATTACCATAACGTTACTATATTCTATAATTGGCTTATGGTGTTGTGGAAAAGAGTTAGAAGTGCTAATGAAATTATTAATGCCATCAAAGTTGGTGGCTTTAGTACGATATAGAAAATCAGTTGAAAAACCTTCATGAGGTAAAGTAATATCGTCTTCACTCTGGAATGATATCCCACAAATGTAGTCTTTTACTAGCTCTTTTCTGCAGTTTAGAGCATTCTTTTACTCTTTGATTATTATTAGAAGTACACTTATTCCTAAAATTTTATGTTTTACTTATTTCTTCAGCTTCAGAAATTGAAATTATCACACTCTTCCAATCTTTAATCATTTCAGTTAATAATACCTCACCTTTTTTTGATAGTTTATAATATCTTCTCATTCTTCCTTCTATGATTTTGCTTCTAGACGATACTAATTCTCTTTCTTTTAATCTAGTTAGAATATTGTAAATTGTACCATCTGCTAATGGGGGTTCAGTTGGAGGTAATAAAGATCTAACTAGTTGCAAGATATCCCAACCATGTCTTTCTTTCTGTAGGAGGATGAGCACGAGGAATTCTAAGATCCCTCTAGATAGTTGCGCTCGCCATTTTTTCAACAAGACTTCTTCTTCATGCTCATCTCTTGGCATTTAAGCATCTCCTTTTTTCGAGTTCAGTGAAATTATGTTCCTCTTCTTATTCCAGGATAAGAAAAAGAGTACTATTGTACTAATGAATATGGTAACATCATTCCAAGTTTTAAACCATGGTACTATTGGTGACCACTGAATTTGAAAAACTGGTATTAAAACTGTCAAACTATCAATTCTAATCTTATACTGATAATGAATAGTTCCAGAATTATTTATTTTCAATGATAAGTAGTGAATTGAAAAAGTGTAATTGAATATTGTATTTGAGTAACTAGGGTCAGTTTTACTTGAGAAATTTCCTTCACTTTTGAATGTTGTTAAAATGGCGCCAGCTAGCTTCCAAGTAAGAAACCAACTACCACTTAGTTTGTGATCGCTGTCTTCTATAGATGTATAATATGATATGAATAATCTTCCTTTATCTGGTATCTTGTAAAATAGGTCAGCTGTAATATATGTTTCTGAAACTTCTACATGATAATCCTCTGCAATTAACGTGTAATGGGGTTGTGAACCAAGAACAGCAATAAGAGCCAAAGTGACTAAAGAAATAGAAACAAACATTGTCCTTCCTTTTTGTAAGTTGAAACGGGGTAAAAATTGTCTCTTATCCCTCTTTAAAACCCTAATACAAAATATTGTCCAAATAATAACAAGACACAATGATATTATGATAGCTGGAAAAACGATGTTTTCAGTATTACTCGTTCTAATTCCAAAAATAATTCGTGTTCTATCAAAACGATTGCTTACTATATCTTCTATAGCAACTAAGTCATTTATTAAGGCTCCTAAATGTAGTAACAAAGCGAGAATGCCTAAAATCCATGTTTTTCCTGTAATTTTTCCTATTAAAATAGTTCCAATTGCCATTGCAGTAATTAATACTCCAATACTTGGTCCAGGAGATATAAAACTAGTTAAAACAAAAACGATAACCAATACACCCACTTGGTCTATTAGGAATTTTTTCTGTTCTCTGCGATTCTTTTTGCGATAATACCTATAGTATTTGTTAGTATAAAGCATGGTTATAACAAGTAATACAATTCCAGCAGCTAACCATCTAATTAATCCTTCTAAAACAATAAGTTTCATATCTTGGTTCCACATATCAGCTATTACTTCATGATAGAAGGTATAATTCCTTATAACTAGATAAAGGTAGAAAACCACTAAAAACCAGAATAATAAAAGTATGATAATTTTAATATTCTCCCTTATATCGTAAGGTGAAAATTTATCCTTGAAGTATTGATAAAGCATCCATATGTAAATACTTAGACCAAATATAATCCCCAAAAATCCATAACCATTATTTGCTCCCTCTATTCCCAAAAAAAATTTCTCTGATCTCTCAAAAATAAGCGAATGAGGTACCATACGAATCGAAATGCTTGTTATCACAATTACAGGGACTACCAAAAGACTAAGAGTTGTCAGTACTAAAAACACTATTTGACCTGTTAATGCTTCACGTGAACGAATAATTGAGTTATTATCACAGAAATTCTGAGGAGAACCAAATTTTTCCATCATTTCACTGAAATCTTTTGGTTTAAACTCTGAAACATAGTCTTCGATGCTAATCGAGACTTCATCTAATATTGATTTTATTTGATCATTTGCAGTACCTCTTTTAATTAATTCTAAAGAGAGTTTTTTCAAATATTTATTCTTGATTTTATTTGTCTTGGTTTCTTTTATCTTCAAATTTCTCACCGGATTATGAAACTTCAACTATACTCTAATCATACCATTTACTAAAAGGTATATATAAACTTATTGTATAAAATAGATGTTCTTTTAAGGAACAATATTAAAGCTGAAATAAACGTCTTAAAAGAAGCCAGTTATTCAAATTATCGGAACAAAGTAAGTTAATTACTGAAATCATAGTAGTAGTAGTATTAACGTTTTTCCTCTTGAATAATTCAGTTGTCTTATCTACATGAAAATACCTATAAGTGTTCCAACACCTAAACAAGTGATACACAATTGTGATATTATGAAACAAATAAAGATTAATTCAACTTTTTTTAAGTCGATATCCATACTTTTTTCTTTATTTATTATTAGCGGAAGTATAGTAGGAATTTATTTCTTAATTAATGATCAATCCGATTCATATCCTGATGATTTGACTGAACCATCCTTTGAAAATACGACTGAGTCAATTGTGATAAAAAGAGAAATTGACTTCAAGAATTATACATCCAAGGGTAAAGGTACAAAAGACTCTCCCTATATCATTGAGTATTTTAATATTACAACAACTGCAAGAGATGCCATTCTTATTATGGATATAGCTTCATATTTTGTGATACAAAATTGTATATTAAAAGCTAGTTCCACTGGTATTTCAATTAAAAATATAGCTCCAAATACTGCCTATATCACAAATAATTCAATCTATAACTGTGGATATCAGGGAATATATGTCCAAGATTCAAACAATGTAAGAATACAAAATAATTGTTTTTTTGAGGAAAAAATTGGAGAACTAATGATTGGAATTGAATTAAGGGGTTCAGATTTTACTTTGATTGTTCACAATTCATTTAGTAAAAGCTATATTCGTGTTAGTTTCAGTGCAGAAGTTGAAATTCAGAATAATACTTTTGTTGATTCCCCTCGATACTTTCTTTCAATGGAATGGTCACCCAATTCTATTATAAACGGAAATGTTGTAGATAGTGATAATAAAGGTAAATTATATATACGTGATTCAACCAATACAACAATTTCTAATAACCTTCTCTGTGGTTTAGGTATTCAACTTGATTATTTTTTTGATAGTAGATTTGAACACTATAATGTATATAATAATTGGATCAATGGGTATAAACTTGGATTCTTCACTAAACTCGAAAATTCAGTGCTTTCTGATAAATATGGACAAATTTTTCTAATTGATTGTATTAATGTTTCTATTGTAAATCAGAGGATCAATAATAGCTACACAGCTATTGAATTCAGAGCATGTTCTAATTGTGATATCCTAAACTCCACTCTTTCAAATACTTATAAGGGGGTTAGTATTTTTGATTCTGAAAAAACTAATATTGAAAATAACATGATATCTTCAAATTGTTTTGGAATTTGTGCAATTGAATCCCCTTGTACAAACATTAGAAATAATTTAATTGAAAAAAATAATGGGAGTGGTATTTCACTTTGGAGATTCGATAATGCAACTGTAATAGATAATGTAGTTTCTAATAATCATGGAAGTGGGATTAAAATTGATTTGAACTCAAACTTTAACCTTATTAGTAACCAATTGATAAATAATGGTCTTAGTTTTTTTGGTCATGAAAGTGAGCTGCTATTTTCTACCTCAACAATTATCAATAATACTGTAAACAAAAAACCTTTAGGTTTTTTCAAGAATGTAAGAAATAAAGAAATTGTAGATGAATATGGTCAACTAATTTTCTTTAATTGTTCCGATATAAAAATACTTAATCAGCAAATTGAGAGTGTTGAGGACGGAATTGCTCTATATTATTCTTGTAATTGTACCATAACAAATTGTAGTTTAAATAATATCAATTCTAATGGATTATCTTTGGTATTTTGTTCTCAAATCATTATTTCTGATAACTACTTTTTCAATTGTTTAAAAGGGATTTTTGTTATTTTTTGTGAGATAGTTAATATAACAACAAATGAAATCTTCAACTGTAATAATTTTGGAATTCATTCAATAGAATCTAAATTTATGACAATTAAGTATAATTCTTTAGATAATAATGGTTGTGGCATACGTTGTTATTTTACTTTTTTTCTTACTGTTTCTGAAAACTTAATTTATAATAGTACTTACTCTGGAATCGTCATCAATACAAGTTATTGGTTAACAAAAGTTGAAAATTCAGTGATAATTAAGAAGTATGAAGAACTGCTTGGACCGATTGAAATTATTAATAATACTATTCTACTCAGTGTTGTAGGAACAATGCTATATGGTTGCGTAGATGTGGTTGTAAAAGACAATAGCATACTAAATAGTTCATTCGTAGGTTTGTTAATAGAAGATAGTTTCAAAACTAATATTTCGAAAAATCAATTGCTATACTGTGAAACAGGGATACAGCTGAATTTTTCATCTAATAGCAATTTATTAGGAAACACTTTCCTATATAGCAGAATGTATGCTCTTTCAATTAATAAATACTCTTCAAACAATGTAATATCCTATAATAACTTCATAGATAATTATATGAATGGTGATAGTCAAGCATTTGATGCAGGAACCAACAACATCTGGTACGACATTATTACTCTAGAAGGTAACTATTGGGTGGACTGGATTGGTGTTGGATCCTATGAAATAGCTGGTTCAAGTGGATCATATGATTTTTATCCACTTCCTGAACCCGTTTGAAAAACATAGCTTTTTTCCAAGTAAAGCCAAAAGAAATTAATTTTCTTTCTATATATTATTAACTAAAAAGTCAGATTTTTTACAAATCTTAAGAAAATCTTTTTCATTTATGTTTAAAATATATATCTGATTGTATAGGTATTATTGGAAATTAATGTTCTCCTACTGTCCCTTGAACCTCATATGTAGGAGAGCAGTACTTCGATAAATGTATAAGAGAAAAAGAAAAAAAAGAAAAAAGAACATTTTTAGACATTACTTTTTTGTAATCCAATGTTTACTAAACTCCATTCTAGAACTAAGGATACTTGCGCCTATCCATGAAGAAAAGCTAGTGTTTGATGGTGTAGAATATATTCTTACATCTTCGTTTTCAGGTGCTAGTGATTTTAGTTCGTGATTTAATCTAGCATGATATCCTGGTAATATAGAATTTCCACCTGCAATAACAATATTAGACCACAACGATGATTGGTTTTTAGTATCACAAGACTGAATCGAATCGATAATTTGTTCATGCAATGGTTTTTCTTTCAAATCAATCATCTCTGGTTGAAACAAGATCTCAGTCGCCAAAAAACGTTGGAGTTCAACAATATATTTTTCCCCATTTGGAAGCTTGTGTATTTTTCTCATCCCTGAAACTTTAGAAGCTAGTTCTATTTCCTTATCCGCATTTAAAGCTACATAGCATAGATTTTCTTTGATGTTTCTTGCAGCTCCAAAGAATTTGTCTTCCTCATCTGTATATGTGAAATCTTGCTCTCTCAGAGATTCTCTAAGCTTGTTTGTAACGTGATATCCACCTATGTTTAAGCTTTTAACAGCTTTAGTGATGATTTTACCATCTAAAATAGGTATAATATCTGTTTTTTCGTATCCTGAATCAACAACTATACCAGTTGTTCTTCCTATACTGTATAGGGGCATATTTTCACTAGATGAAACATATACACCAGGAAAATTTAGATCGTCTAAAAGCATTTTAGTAATTTCTTCTTTTTCCTCTTCACTGATTGGATATGGAAGAATAACGATTGCTGCATGCAAATCGGGTGTAATTGATAAGTCTCTCTCAATTGCGTATTGGATCATAACTTTAAGAGCTTGCATGTCATTTATTTTTCTGTTTTTAATTGGATATACTATTTCGAGTTCCTTCCTTTTCTCAATAGCTGCAATGCCAACAAACGCTTGTTTGTTAGTTTCGGTTAAAATCGATGTAAGATTGTCATTCTTTGATACTACATCATTATAACCTACAATCGTTGGTTTAACTATTCGAGGTGCATCTTCACTCGAAAATCCTATTCTTGTAAATGCTGAACCAAATTCAAGAACGATTGGTTTACCTCTCAGTTTATTTTCTTTTGACTCTAAATTCTTCTTACTCATTGATATCACCTCTTTTTCCACCTGATTCACCCCCTCTATAGTAAGGTTCAGTTTTAGCTTCTTCACTATCCTCTAGCAGTGATTCTAGTTCCTTGATTCTAGTCTCTAGCTGCACGATAGCAAAATCTTCAACTTTGTCTCTTCGTCTCTTAGCGATCTCAGCTTCAACAAGATAGAGCAAGGTGATTTGTTCGAATAGTTCTGCAAGGTTACTACTGCTATATCTGTTACTTGATGATGAAAAGTAATATGCTCTTGCATTTTGACGTTTTTTGTCTATCACTGTTTCGACCATCGAGGGAATGTATTTTACCTCTCCTTCTTCTTCTTCTTGTCTTGGACCAAATAACTCCAATTGATCAAAGGAAGCATACGCTCTTGGAATTATAGCATTGCTCAATTGAGTCACTATTCCTCCAAGCCCTCTATGATCCTGCAACCAGTGTCTCAAGATGTCTCGCAATTCCAAGAGTTCATCATTTTCCATTTCTGCGATTTCAGAAGGTGCAAATTTAGCCATTGGTGTCTCGATTTCATTTAGTAGAGAATCCAACTTATCAGATCTTTCTTTAGTTATACCCAATTTACTCACCTTCTTCTCTAGTCTTGCAACACCTTTTTGCATTTGAGCGAGTCTCTCCTTTTTTCTCTCCCTATAAGCTCGTTTTCGCTCTGCTGATGTTGCATATTTTCGGGGTCTCCCTGGACCTTTTGTTTCGTGTTCATCATTCATTGTGTCACCTTATCTTTCATAGTTTTGAATTTTGTCCCAGTACGGAAATCTGTTTCTGGAATTCCTTCGTAATTGAAAAACATACAGAAGCGCAAAATTTTGAAGTGAATCGAGAAAGTTCTATTCTGTTTACAGTGTACTTAGTTAGAAGCATTTCAACAGATTTAATATTCAATCCGAAAGAATTTAACTCTGAAGATGGGAAAACAACAAATAGCAATATTGGTGTATAAGAACACCTTTCTGTTTGATCAACAGTTATGAGTGAGTCGAAGCAGTAAGCAAAAGATCTGTCATTGACAGGAAAGATTCCTCGAAAACGATGTGTATCCTCTGGACCATAATTCACACCACTCATCATGGAACTTGTTCCATTAACTGATAAATGAAAGAGTTCACGCTCATCCAAAGAGGAGTGGTTTACTAGAATAACTGGTCCTTTAATTTGATCAAAGTAAACAATCACTAAACCTAAATCTAATGAACGTTTTTTGGCTTCTTTCGCATTTATTCTGAGTTTTTCATGCTTTTTCATGTTTTTCTCCTCTGTTTTCCTCGACTATTTCGTCTCGGGACAAAATAGTTTACGTGATTGGGTATAAAAAGGTTTTTGTCCCGAGACAATATTATCTGAGAAGTACTAAAAATGTAGAGGCGATTTTCTGTTTACGTGTATTAGTCGTTGAAACGTTAAATAATCTTGTATTTGGAAAATACGTTTCAATTCAATTTTTCGGGACGAAAATACACTCACATTTTTTCACTTAATACTAAAAATTTATTATATTCTGTCTCTTTCGAATCATTAGTATGACTTCAGTAGAAAGGATATGCGAAAAATTTGTTGTTCAGAACACTCTAGACCATGGTTCAGCTAAAGTTGGTCCAGTAGTGGGAATGATAATGTCAGCTCATCCAGAATTACGTAAAGAAGCAAAAACTGTAAAAGAGACAGTTGTTGAGACGATTAATTTAATTAGTTCACTAACAACCACTGAAATTCAACAAATTGCACGAGAAAAATATCCTGAATTGCTAAAAGAAGATAAGCAAGAAAGTGAATTGGGTGAAGGTACTGATTTTATACGCGCAATTATCAATGAAGATATGAAGACAAACAAGTATAATGGTCGTGTTCATACCCGTTTTCCTCCTGAACCTAACGGATACTTGCACATTGGTCATGCGAAATCAATTCTTCTGAACTATGGAATTGCAGTAGAATATAACGGCAAGTTCAACTGGCGTTTTGATGATACTAATCCTACCACTGAAGATGTGGAATATGTTAAAGCTCAGATTGAAGATGCAAAATGGTTAGGTGTAGATTGGGAGGATCGATTATTATATGCATCAGATTATTTTGATCAATTCTATGAATATGCTGTACAACTAGTAGAAAAAGGAAAAGCATATGTTGATGACTTAAGTGTAGACGAAATCAGAGAGTATCGAGGAACTATAACCGAACCAGGAAAAGAAAGCCCTTTTAGAGATAGGACAATAGAGGAAAATCTAGACCTTTTCGAAAGAATGAAAAACGGTGAATTTTCCGATGGTTCAAAGGTTTTACGCGCAAAGATTGATATGGCATCTCCCAATCTTTTAATGCGCGATCCTCTTATTTATCGCATTCTTCACAAAAAACATCATAATACAGGTGATAAATGGTGTATTTATCCAATGTATGATTGGGCTCATGGTCTAGAAGACTCAATAGAAGGTATAACGCATTCAATTTGTACAATGGAATTTGAAATCCATCGTCAAATATATGATTGGTTTTTGGAACAATTAGATGATGAAAATGGGAACCCCATCTTTAAGCCCCAACAAATAGAATTTGCAAGATCAAACTTTACTTACACTGTTCTAGGAAAACGAAATATTATCCGATTAGTAAAGGAAGGATATGTCAATGGTTGGGATGATCTTCGGATGCCAACAATAGTGGGTATACGAAGAAGAGGAATTACTGCAGATGCGATTCGAAAATTCTATAAAGAAATCGGTGTATCAAAGCGCGAAGCTATTATTGATCAATCAATTTTTGATAATTGCGTTAGAGAAGATTTGGACGAAAGATGCCCTCGTGTAATGAGTGTTCTACGACCTTTAAAGGTCGTTATAACTAACTATCCAAAGGATGAATTTGAGGAAATTACTATTCTTAATCACCCGCGCAATAAGGAGATGGGAACAAGAAAAATCAAATTCTCTAAAGTACTTTACATCGAGCAAGAAGACTTCATGGAAGATCCTCCAGAAGATTATTATAGACTTACTCTCGGTAAAGATGTTCGCCTAAAATACGCATATATTATCAGATGTGAAAAAGTTCTAAGGGATGATGAAACAAGGGAAATTACTGAAATCCATTGTAGCTACGATTCAGAAACTAATGGTGATTCATCTGTTGTTGAGCGAAAAATTAAAGGCACAATCCATTGGATTTCTGCAATCGATGCAATTAAAGCTGAAGTAAGATTGTCTGATCGTCTTTTCATAAAAGAGAACCCAATGGAACTGGAAGAAGGAGAAGATTTTACAGATTATTTGAACCCTCACTCCCTCGAAATTGTCAGTGCTTATGTTGAACCATTCCTACAAAATGCAGATATCGGTTCACGTTACCAGTTTGAAAGATTAGGCTATTTCTGTATAGATATTGTAGATTCAAGTAAAGATAACTTGGTCTTCAATAGAATAATTACACTTCGTGATTCGTGGGTAAAAAAATCTGTCATAAATCGGGATGAAATTGCATACTAGTGCTGTGCTGTAATCACTAGTTACAATATAGATTTCTTCTTAGTTTAAAAGAAAAATTTAAAACCAAAGTGTAAAATGATTTGTTGTCAAAGAAATTTGACGACAACAATAGTCCCGTAGTGTAGCGGCAATCATACTGGGCTTTGACCCCGGCGACTGGAGTTCGAGTCTCCACGGGACTACCAACTTTTCTTTTTGTAAACGGAGAAGTAGTTCACTTATTCTTCTTGTTCAGCTAATTCCTTCAAAGATTTTAAGGCGTTTAGTGCTATCACTGTTTCTTCGATATTTGATCCCCAAAGACCTTGTTTATCTTGAACAGCTGTAAGATATAAAGCTGCTTTCTTAAGAACTAATGAATCAGGATTTTCTCCTGGTATTAACGCTTTAATAACATATCCCGTTGTTCCTATATTTCCGGCCCAAGAACCTTCTATGAACTGTTGTCCACTTACTGCTTGAACAAATTGCATCCTTTTTAAAGGAGGTCTTCTAATATCATATAATGCTAACATCAATCTTGAAAACATCTCAATAGGAGTTTTACCTGTTTGCGATGTTGAAAATCTTGCATATCCTCTTTTGATGACAATTTCTATACTAGATGCAAACATATTTGCTAATTTATCAAGTAACTTAATGTTACCGATCTCATCACCAACATAACACATAATTAAGTGCAAGGGAGTAGTTTTTGAACGTAAATATGCTGTAAATCTATTCAACTTTGTTATAAAATCCCATTCTGTTTCCTCTGTGATTGTTTCGTGAAATTCATCAATTTGTTGCTTATATGGAAAAAGAACCGAAGTATCATAAAGACTTATAGAATGAATTATTTTGTATTGTTCGTAAGAAAGCTCCATTGTCTCTGAAGTTTCAATTATCGTTTTTAGAGTGTCAATTACTTTCATCAATTTAATTGGTTTTTTACCTTCTGCTGTAGGAATAGTCCACTCCATATCTTCTTTATAACCAAACGAATGAAAGAGCTCTAAAACTATTGCAGTTTCATATAGAGAATCTAGCTCTCCCCATAGACCTTCTTCCGTTATCCTGATTTTCAGCGCTTCTATCCCTTTAGTGATTGCTTTTGTTAATGGAAGTTCTTTCAATTTTTTATTTTGAAGGTTCTCTTCTAACGTCTTGAATTGATGCTCAAGACCGAATGTCATTTCAGATAAATTTGCTCTCGGAATAGAGAATATAAAATATCCTGTTTCAATAGTGGTTAATAGGAAAAATAGAACAATCAAAGATATATTTCCTTCTTCAATTACTTTGATTTCATATAGACCTGGAATTGTTGAGTACATTATTATTATTGAAAGAGCTGCAATAGCTATTCCCGAAAAGAGCTTATTAGCGTTTTCTCCAAAAACATTAATCTGGTAATGATTATCCAGATAGCTCAATATCAAAACTATCTCAGTAAACACTCCGAGAGGAAAGAAGACATATTTCCCAATTGGTGATAGTTCTGAGGATATTATGAAATAAAAATAAATTAAAGTTATAGAGAAAATCGTTACAGCAAATGCTATTGTTTCAATAAATCTTTTTAAGCCGAGTTTTAAGCCGAATTTAAGTACACGCGTGTAAACTTTATGTGTTTCTTGGGTCATCATCTTTACCTATTAGTTTCGAAATATAAAAAAATTGCTACGGTACAAAGAAAAGATTTTAGCTCAAATAAAGAACTAAAGCAATAATTAATATAACTATTATCATGGCTGTAAATGTACTGGTGATTATTAACCATTCTTTGAATAAAGAACTAATATCTTCAGGATCATCTCTTTTCTTCATCCTCAAGGCAGTAGCTAATCCTCCTATTCCTAAAGGATAGAGAATTAAAGGAATATTTAGAGAATTGAAATCTTTTCCAATAAATACTGAGAAAAGGGATATGAAGAATAAAACTAACCCTGTTAAAGAGATAACATCTAAAGTTTTGTCTACAGAGTCGACTTTCTTGTATTCCTTTTTGATTGCACTGAAAGTTTCTCCTATGGTTTCACGAATACTCATCAAGATTCCTCGTTACATGTTATTGATTTAATGACATGAGAACTGTTTATAAGAGTTTTTGTAAGCTTTATTTATCATCAAATGTAATAGCTAGAAAATTTACTATTCGTTAATTACCTCAATTCTTACACCAGAAGAGACAGCAGGCTGATCAAAGATTTTAATGTTTTTTGTGATAGAACCTAAATTTGCTACTTTTAAGTCAAAACGTTTTTCTTTCAATAGAATTATAATAGCTTTGGAAGTTGAGGAGAATAATATGTCTCCCCTCCTACCGGTATATGTAGGTCGTTCAATAACATAAATTACTTTTACGGGAATTATAAACATGTCATCTCGCTTCAAACCTCTAGAGGTGATGGGTAAAGCTCTATTGATCTTCTCAGTGAGATGTGGTCCCTTAATTCGTATTAACTCTCCTCTTGCTTCCCCTATATTAGGTAAGATAAACTTCAGTTTATATTTCTCAGCACTCATTCTTGTGGGATAAAAATAAAGATGTATATATATTTTGCTCTCAATTGTGTAAAATTATTTGAAAAACTATTATGTTCAAGATAGATACTTTTGAATTTTAAAAGCATAACATTCGAAACCTATAAAAACTACAAATTTTTTGTACTATATAACTAGTTTTTTTCATAAAAAAAGTGTGATTAGTAATGTCTCGATATGTTAAACCTACAGTTGATGTCACAAAGTTGGTGTTTATAGAGGAACAGCCATCCGATATTAAGTGTGGAAAGTGTGGTAAACCGATGAAATTTACTATCTACTACCTTGATAAAGAATCCTATGATTTTCTCGTTTGCTCGGATTGTGAGGTTTATATGCAAAGAGTAATCTATGAAGAATGAACTACACCTTCCTAAAGGTAGGCGTTTCTTGATTCATTGAAAAGACTTGACCACTAACGAAAGCAGAAGCAGTGATAGTGATTAGAGGTCTGTTCTCCACAAGTAAAGAGGCATATCCCTTACCCCTCTTCAAAATGTTTATTGAAGCGTTATAGTCGCGGTCTATCTCTAAGTCGCAATAAGGACAAGAGTGTGTCCTATCATTTAATGTCTTAGGAACTATCTCTCCACATCTGGAACATTCTTGAGTAGTACCTCTTGGTGGAACTTTAACTAGTTCTTTATCAGCGTTTACAGCTTTATAAGATAAATAGTTGAAGAATATTCCCCATGAAGCGTCGAGAATGTTACGATGGAGTGTGCGTGACCGCTTGTGTTTCTTATTACCTTTCTGTGTGAGTCCTTTAATATTCAAGTTTTCCACACAGATAATATCATAATTATCTACATAAAAGTTTGAGACTTTATGTAAGAAGTCTTTACGCTGGTCAACAGCTTTAGTGTAGAGTTTAGCCAACTGATATTTGGCTTTTAACCAATTCTTTGAACCTTGCTTTTTACGACTAAGAGATTTGTGCTTATTTTTAAGTTTCTTTAATTGTCTTTCTATGTTTTTAGGATTCTCTATCTCTCGTCCATCCGAATCCACTGCGTAAGAATTTATCCCTACATCTATCCCTACGCTTTTAGAGGTTTTAGGAAGAACTACTGGAGAGTTTTCTATTTGTATATTCGCGAACCATCTACCCGTTTGAGTGCGTTTGAGTATTATCCCTTTAATTTTGTTTTCTCTTACTCTATTATTTAGTCCTCTACAATTGATAGTCCCAATCTTAGAAAAGGTTAGTTTGTTTTTGTTTTCGTCTATCTTGAAACCGCTCTGGTTATAGTTGATAGTCTTGTACCATCCTTTTCCTTTAAAACGTAAGTGACCGATTTTATGCCCATTCTTTTTTAATTGGGATAGACTCTTGATATTTGTCCATAGAGTGTAGTTGACCATCTGTAAAACTTTAGAATGTACTCCTTTCAATTCGGGCATAGAAGTATTTTTTAGCCCTACTATAAACGATTGAGTTTTGATTTGTGTGAGTTTTTCTCCCTTCTCTTGTTCTTTCTTACACTCTTCTAGTAGTCTATTATAGAGTTTTCTACAAATATCCAACTGTTCACCAAGTTTTGCTTGTTGCTGTTTGTTCGGGTACAGTTGCACTTTGTAGGTTAACATCAGTTCATTTCCTTATTTCCTTAGTACTTTTTTCACTATAAAAAGACGAGTAATAGATGAATAGATGTTTCTATCGCATTCATCCCCCACCTAAAGTTAGGGGATTTCTGCTATGTATTAAGATTAAATATTATTTTCCGCTGTTTTAAAGAAAAATTAAAAAACACATGAATAATGAGGAGATATAGTAACGAATAAAGTCCCCTAGTGTAGTGGTCAAACATCTGGGACTCTGAATCCCGGGACAGGAGTTCGAATCTCCTGGGGACTACCAAATTTTTATTACTTATTCCTATTCACTAAAAGAGTTAATCTTAAATAATAAACACTCTTTATTGTAAAATAGAACTGTAGGAGGTGTCATAGAACAAATGATTGGTAACATTGTTAACGCGATTGAATTTGTTGGGAAAAATTTGGGTTGTACTATGATACCTTTACATAACGTTGATTTTTAACAGTTCTACTGATTGTTAACGCTAACATTTCTTATTACATTATCAATTGATTCAGTTAGAATCTATTTTTTCTCACAAAGCCCCAATTTCATTTGTTTTGTTGATTCCTTCAGTTGGAATGTGATTAAAATAAAATTTCGATTCGTATTAAAAAATCTAAATCTTGTATCTATTAGGAAGTGTTGTAATGCTCAATGAGAAATATTGGTATCATCGAGAAACTGGTGAAGCAATAGGTGAACTTACTCCTAGTATTGCAATCAAGGATGCCATTGAAAATGGGCTTATTAAAGAAGCTTATCAAGTTATTGGGCAAGGTAAAGAAGCTTTTGTTTTCTGGGGTAAAGATTATGAAAATCGTCTAGTTGCTGTAAAAAGTTACAAAATTCATAGAACAACCCATCGTGAAACAATTAACAAGACATTTCGTTCATCACCCTATGAAGTGATTTCTCATTTTGCTAAACTTGAATATTACAAAACGTTAGATATGTTCAAACTCGGCTTATCCGTACCTCAACCTTACAATAGGTTGACATATAGTTTTTCAATGGAACTTATTGGAGATGCTGATGGACCTGCTCCCTTATTAAGCGATATTAAGAAAGATTCCCTTATCTCTTCTGATGAAATTCTAGAACAAGTTATTGACATTCTCCATAACATGTTTCAAGGTCAGTGGGTGCATGGAGATTTCAGCGAACATAATCTAATGTTCTACAACGACAAAATATATGTAATTGATTTTCTACAATCAAAAAACTTTGCATTAAAAGATGCTGTGCCTTATGGTAACAATCTTATTGCTTTGTCTAGAGCTGTCCGCATTCTCCATAAAGATCTGAAAAGTATATTGCCCTTTTTCAAAAGATGCTACAGGTTGAGTGTTGACTATGATGAAGTTTTAAACTACATAATTGGAAATTACAAGAAAAAAATAGACAAAGTTTTGGAAGATTGTTCAGAAAGCTCATATTCAGAGTTCAACAAGCTTTCTTAAATTTCCTTTATTTTTTTCCTTTTTAGGATTGAAGCAATATCGCAAAGAAGACGTTACCCACTAAAATATTGATTATATATCCAATTAATAGAAAAAGAATTCCTGGTGGTAATACTTTAACCCATATCTTTTTCTTTTCTGTTTTTTCTACTTTTTCTTCGATTTGTTTTTTAAACTCCTCTTCCTCCTCGATTTCTTGTACAGCCATGAAGTGTTTTAGTTTCCATTTTTCGTTTTTGTCATCGTAGATTTCAGAGTAGACTATATCAACTCTCTTTGTAGCTTTTTCAACAGGAAGGATATATCCAGATATAAGCATAAGAATTTTATCTGCCATATTAGCATGCACTTCTTCAAACAAATTGGTACCTTTGATTTTAAGGATTAGATTGTAGATTAACAAAGGTATTGGATAGATTATAATCATCACAAGTAACCAATTGAAGAACGTGTTAAAGATAGGAGGTAAATAGGAATATACACTATAACTTGTCAATTCGAAGTTAAAAGGATAGATTGCTGTGTTTATTGAGAGTGCCATAAGAGCTTTTGCATCAGCTCCTCCCATTATCCCTGTGTAATATAAAGTCAAACCTATAATTATCCCTAACCCTAGATTAATTGCAATTGTTATCCACTCTGACTTCCTATTCTCAGAGTAAACCAGAAAGATAATTGTAGTTATCAAACCTTCTAAAGCCATTATAATCCAAGGAATATCAGAAACTTCTCTTTTAATTATATCAACAACTGAAGCATAAAGAAGACAAACTATTACAGTTCCCAATTGAATATACAACATTATATCAGGTATTAGTACCATAATTTTCACTTGTTTGTTTTATCATATATTTTAACCAGATATTTTAGTGTTTATAGTTTTTTGTATGTTTTAATACAAAGGTAAATTGAAATTTTTCTCTGACAGAACAATTTTAAATATGAGATAACGATAAACAGTTAAAGACATGAAAAACGGAGACTGATGTTAATTTGGATGTTTATGGGTGGATAGGATTGGGAATAGTTTTTACGTTAGCTCTAGCTCTGCTTATTTCAGGTATATTCACTTTCATTAAGGATCTTAAATCGTTGACTTCAAAACGTGGTTCAGATGGAACTCAGTAATATTGTAAATCTTCCAGTATCACCTATTAATAATCTCATAGATAGGCTAAACAAAGCTGTTGGAGATAAAATGATTATAATAGCTGGAAGATGTAAAGCTTATTTTGATGGAAGAATAAAATCCACACTAGAAAGTGGAGATCGCTTATTAGTGATAAAGAAAGATCTATCAATTATCATGCACGGACCTGAAGGTGTAAAACCCCTGAATTGGCAAAAACCTGATGCAGGCCCCATTCATTTTTCAGAAAAGGATTCAACTTTAGAAATGTTCACACGTAGAAAAAAAACGGGTGAAACATTAATAGTCGTGTTTGAACAAATATTCACTTCTATACTTTGGCACGCTTTAGATGGAACAGAAATCGAAATTTATGGTGATGAATCTGATCTAGTCAAGTATCTTGTTACACACCCTGAATTAATTGAAGAAGGATTTAAAGTCGTTAAAACGGAATTTCAAACAAAAGTTGGACCAGTCGATATTAAGGGAAGAGATACAAAGGGGAGAGAAGTAATTGTTGAAGTTAAAAAAAGAAACGCATCTCCAGCTGATGCTCATCAGTTAAAACGTTATGTGGAGTATTTTAAAGATACAGAAAAAAAGATTATTAGAGCAATAATGGTTGCACCTAATTTTCCAAAAAATGTTCAAGAATACTTGGAAAAAAATGGTATGAGCATAAAAAAAGTACCTTGGAGTGAGATTTTTCCTGTTATTCAAAGACCAAAGTCAAGTAAATTAGAAGATTTTTTTGTAAATAAAAAAGAAGAAAAGAATTCCTAAAGAAAATGCTTCAAAACTTTTTAGTTTGTACATTGTTCTTTTGGTAAAATTATCCATAATATAAGATAAACCCAAAATATTCCTGAAGCTGTAAAGAGTAATAGCAAAAGCGTTATTATTCTGGTTGAGGAAACATCGATATTTGCATATCTAGCGAAACCAGAACACACTCCAGCGATAGTACTATCATTTGAACATCTAACAAATCTTTTACTTGGAGTTGGAGCGTATTGTTGCTGTGCATATTCTTGTTGAGGGGGAGTACCAAGAGTTGTGGGCTGTGATGATTCAGGACTAGTGGTGCCAATATTTCTTCCACATTTACGGCAGAAAGCTGCGTCTTGTGGATTTTCAGTACCGCATTGAGGACATTGCATTGTAATCACTATCACTAAATAGTATTCTAATATAAAAATGTAAGTTAATATATTTAGCGTAAAATCTTTTTACATAAATAATTATTAATAGCTAGTATTTAGCACAAATATATGTCTTTAAAACCTTTTTTCATAATCAACCCGAATGCAAATCCCGCTATGTTGGGAAACAGAGAGAGAACTATTCAATGAAAACGGGATAAAAGTAACACTAGAATATACTGAAAATGCTATTAATTTAGCGGTGTCTAAAGATAGCTATTACCCCAAACACTTTAACGAATCAATGTATAGTTATTCGTATTTTGATTCGTTCAAAAAGCGTAACATTGACCTATACAGCTAAAGTTTATGTTACTTCATCTTAAAAAATTCATCTTAGAAAGAAGCAAGTTACTTGTTCTATTTTTTCTTAAGAGTGATATCGATAGTTGATACGCTTTTTTTAAAACCATCGTTTTCTACTTCTTCTGAACCAATTTTAACTTCTGCAATTTCTAACATCTCAGGCAAAAATTTTCGTGTTGTGATTTCTGCTACATCTACTGCTTTGCTGATCAACCTTCCTCTTGCTCTAATCTGGCATGTCTCAGCTCCTTTGTTGAAAATAGTTACAGCTACTAAACAGTAATTCATTGTGCCTTTTTTACTTATGAAGATTGTAGATCTGTCATTTTGAAAATCTTTTTTATCTGACATTTTGAATCACAAGTTGCATATTTCCGTTAGTGTAACTATTTGGTTTTTTCTTATAAACTTTGTTTGAAAACACATATAGTTAGTATTATTTTTGTTTTTTTTCTGTTCAAAGATGATAAATGAACAGAAAAACTTACTGGAATGTACAATGCATTTTTCAAGAGAATACTGTTTCTAATACTTGATCTGCTCTAGGAATGTTTGGTAAACCATCATAAACTATTATTCCTTTTAACATAATCAATCTTGAACAGAAAGGTCGCAACATCTCAAGGTTGTGTTGGATAACAATCAATGTTAGACCATATTTCTTATTCAGTGTATTTAGCAGATCTAGGAAATTTTTCACCATAACAAAATCCAGAGCTGCTGTAGGTTCATCTAGAAGTAAAATCTCTGGATTTCTAGCAAGAGATTGAGCTACAAGTACTTTTTGCTGTTCTCCCCCCGAAAGATGACCTATTGGGCGATTCTGGAATGTTCCCATTCCGACTTTATGTAATGCGTTTAAGACTTTTTCATTATTATCTTTCCTATGTTTTTTAACATCCTTAACGCTTTGGATTCTTCCTCTAAATTTCTTTACAAAACCTTCAGTATCATAGAAAACCAATGGAAAATGGAATATAAGTACCAAAAGCCTAAGCATTTTTACTATTAAAGAGCTACCCTTCTTGTACAATCCCATTGCAACAACATCGCGAACTGTAGCTGGAAATTCTCTCTGAATTAGATGCATTTGAGAAACATAACCAATACGATCATAAATATTCAAAGAAATGTTATTCCTTGTATTTTTTCTCGTATATGTAGAAATTATTTTTTTGATTGATATTCTTCTACTAAGTTTTTTTTCTATAGGTAAACCAAAAATTCTCACAGTACCTTTTGTTGGTTTGATCAATCCTAATATTGTTTTCATTAATGTGCTCTTTCCAGATCCATTTTTACCGATTAAACCAATATACTCCCCCTTTCTGATTTGTAAGTTTATATCATCAATAATGAGATTCTTATCTAAAACTACTGAAATATCACGTAAATCTATAATGGGGTTACTCTCCTTATTTGAAACATTATTTTCTTGTAGTTTCTCTTGTTTTATTATTCTATTTTCATCATCTTTGAAGATTTGATTAGGTAACAATGGTTCTTTTAAATTGTCATTTATGCGAGTATTTTCACTAATAATGCAGTATTTACACTCGGACTCTTCTACTAATTTTTCACACTTAATACAAAGCGTTACATCTGCGCCTATTTTTCTTGATCGTCGTTTTGGTGAGATTAGCATTGATATAAGAAACATTAATGTTAGAACAATAGCTATTGTTGCACTTCCGGAAATATCGAGTAAATATGCTATCATAAAACCCAAAAAAGAAGCAATAACGGCGAATATTACTGAATAAATGATCATCCTTTTTAATTTGTATGTAAACTGGTATGCTGCTGCTGCTGGAGTAACGATATATGCCATTACTAGGATAATTCCAACTGTTGTAATACACATAACAATTGTCAATGCTGTAAGTATGAGAAATGTATATGATAAGAAATTAACAGCCATACCATTTGCTTTGGCTAATTCTTCGTCAAATGTTAGAAAATATAATCCTCTTCTAATTATGAGAACGACACTAATAATTATTAGTGCTAAAACCAAGTTTGTTATAAGTTCAGTATTGCTTATTGATGCTAAACTACCAAAGAGTAATGAGCTTATTGCAATGTTATATGTTTTATATAGACTAACAAAGATGACTCCAAGTGCCATTGTAAAAGCAAAAAATATCCCTATTGCTGTTTCATTTGTAATTTTCGCTTTCTGATTTACATATCCAATACTTATTGCTGTTGCAGTTGTAAAACCTGTAATCACTAATAGTTGAAGTGGTGAAGGTAAGTTTAATAGTATCGCTAAAGCTCCACCTGCAAACGCAGAATGTGCAATGCCATTCCCAAAGAAAACTAATCCTCTTAGAATGATAAAAACCCCAATAATTGCACAGACAACACCGATAATAATTGCTGTCAAGAATGGTCTAAGAACATAACTTTTAGTTAATGCTTGAAAGAAATCTGTTAATGTAGTTATTCTAAATCATCTCCTTTAAATCTCAATCATGCGAATGACATGCAGGATGATGGGGTATTATTCTTCTGTTTGGACATACTTCTGGCTTATTATATTGGTTACATATTTTTTCGATTAATTCACATGAAAAGTGAGGAGCTAATCGAAGAGATTCTTTGTATGCTTTCTTTGTTGATATGCTCAAAGTGTCTACTAGAAATACCTCGATTAAATGAAGATGAGTTTCGATGTGCTTGAGTTCATTTCTACCTTTATTTAGAAGCCGAATCTCGTTATATTTATCCCACCTCAAAATGCCCTTCTTCCCCATTCGTTCAATTGCACTATTTATAGTACTTCGCTCTTTGCATAGCTGTTTGGCAATTTTACCAGGTTTGATTCCTCCTTCTTGAAAAAGAAATTGTTGTAAAATACTGTATTCTAGTGTTCCTGGCTCTAGTAAATCCATTTGAATTCAAAGAACTTATATTTATGATACTTATAAATATTATGTTACGGCGTAAAATAATTTAGTAATCGGTTTGAAGACGCATTTTTTGCTATCAATAAACAGTTTTTAGTATATATTAAATTACGATATAACGTAATCTTTATATATTTATACTCAAATACTGATAGTATTCAGCTTTATCTAAAAGAAAAACATTAACAGGTGAGCTTTGTTTGAAGAAAAGATTAGTTATATTATGGATTATTATCTCAAGCTTCTTTATTTTGCCTATGGTAGTTAATGAAAACGTTATTTCGCTACCCATTAAGAAATTAATCACACAAGAAACATCTTCCTTGGATATAATGACTACGATAGCAATTCCATATGATATTGCTATGCAAATTGTTGGAGATAATGTGGATATTGAATCAATCGTTGATAGTTCAACAGATATACATTCATTCGATGGTCCCACACAAATGCAAATTAACCATATGATCGAATGTGATGTAATATTTTCAATGGGGATTTCAGGTGCAGAACCATGGTTAGCTCCTTTAGTGGCTGATTATCCAAATTTGGCTGATAAAATCGTCAACTTAACAAATATTGATGATGGATATGCTGATTCATTGCTTGATGGTTCTATTAACCCCCATGTTTGGATGAATCCAAATGTTGCGATGAAGATGGGTAATGTTACAAAAGATAAACTCATAGAGCTTGATCCATTAAATAGCGATTCATTTATTGAGAATTATAATGCATTTGAAGAAAAAATTAATACCCTCATGGATGATATTTACGCTAATAAAACTGCAATATTTCAAGGTTTAAAAGTTGTGGTCAACCATCCTGCATTCTATTATCTTTTTGATCTACTAGGTATCGAACGTATTGCTGTAATAGAATCTCACGATGGAGGAGAACCAGGGCAAGCACATATAGATAATGTCATTAAACTTATGGAAAGCGAGAACTGTAGTTTAATAATTTCTAGTCCCCAACACAGTTCAGACCATGTAAATGTTATAGCTCGAGAAACAGGTGCAAAAATTGCAAATATGTCCCCTATTCCCGGAAAATATAGTACTTTCGAAGTATTAGATTATATTTCTATGATTGAATATTGTATATACTCGCTTCAAAATCCAATTAATCCACCTCAAGATGTTTCCATCTCAATAGTTGTGTCAATTTTGTGTTTAACCTTTATGGGAATTACAGTTATCCGAAATCAGAAAAAGTAATTCGTAGATTCCTTTTCTTTTCCTAATTATTAACAATTTAAATTTTAGTGTTTGTTTAAAACGACCTTTACAGCTTAAAAAAACAGAAACTGTTTCAATCATTTCTAAGATTAAAATGTTAAGTATTATTTAATGAACATAGCAGAAGCCCTTTTACTTTAGGTAGGGGTAGTTTATACTACTTGGACCCAACGAGGTTCATATTTGCTTTTAGCAAATTTTATTCTTACTAGCTGATTAACTTCCGTAAGTTCATCAGATCTTTTTGTTTCAGCAACTATATCAACTATCGTGTGAAGTGTTCTCTCTACTTGATTATCAATAACGCCTAAATCAAGTACAATCATAGCTACTTGATTCCTTTGTCTAATTCTTGCAGCTAAAGTTTGAATGAAATTTAGTACTTGAATTGGAGAGTTATATAACATCAGAAGTGAGAATTGGTCAAAAACAATTCGAAGTTTTTCATATTTCAGTGAAAAATCATTGATATTTACTGACAACGCTAAGAGGTCATTTGCATTATCTAGAAGAACCGTATTAGGAGGTTTTTCTTTTGGTAAAGAGCGAAATGAATGAACATCTATGAAATTTATCTTTTCATTTTTTAGATACTCTTCAGTTTTTGGAATCTTTTCTTGAAGTATTTTTATGTAATCTGTGGAAGATTGAGAAAAGACAACTATAAGAATTGTTTCATCTTTTTCAAAACCATCTTCTATGAATCTGTATGTAAGTTCTTCTTTTGCTGTACCTGATTCTCCAATCAATAGTATTAAAGAACCTTCAACTTCTTCAACGAGAATATCAATCCCTGTTTTAACAGACACGATTTAACCTCAGTTATTAATCAGTTCAGTTATTACATTTCTGCAAAATTCTAAAGATTTAGGAATGAAGTCTTTTGTGTCAACAGTTTTTGCTGCTAATCTTAATCTTTGGCTGATTTGGAGTGCCTCAATATTTAACTTGTCTTTGTATTTCTCTTCAAAAACCATTACAGCATTGCTTCTATAAAAGTTGGTTTCACCATTGAAATAAAGATAAGCACATGCACAACCAAGAACTGCATCTACTACCATATAAAGTCCTCTGTACTCATCAGTTGGAGGATAGAGAACTAAATCCTTCATTTGCTCGTAAAATTCCCTTGCCATGCAAATAGCATCAGCTTTAAGCTTATCATTATCAATCTTCAATTTCTCCAAGGGATTATCCCCAATGAGTGCTTTTCCATTTTTCACCATTGAAGCTTTTGTCCACGAATAAAGAGATTTCTTATTAACTGATGGAAAATCATCTTCTCCTATGATTTCAATGTCAATTAATGAAGAGTATAGAGGGTCTTCTAAGTATTTTGCTGCAATCTCACCAATTTTTGTAAGTGTTTTTAGGTATTTTTCCCCTTTTGTCACTTTTTTGTTTAAAATAAATAGGAAATCACAATCCGATTCTCCACTGATATGTTCATTTGCTGCAACACTACCTACAAGTAGTAAACTCTTTACTTCTGCGCTTAATTTGGACTTAACATCCTTTGTCAAAGCATCGGCTAAATCTTTGTACTCATCTCTTGTGAACATTTTTATCACTCGTTTAACTGTTTTCTTGTAAATAAATTCTTCTTACGAATTTTAAACCTTCCTTTCTTTTTTGAATTTTGCTATTTGTCTTCTTTTACTAAATTGGTTCTGAAAAAAATAAAAATAACATTAATAGCGCTTTTTAAACAGATAAATTTAATATGAACTCACACTTATTTGTTATTATTCTTATTGAGGATGAGTGCTATGGGAAGAAAGGAAGCAAAAATTAGGAAACAACAGAAAATCTTTCCAGCACATAGAAAGACGCTTGATGAAGTATGTGATGAACTTGCAACTGATTTGAAATTGGGTTTGTCAAAATATGAGGTCGAGCGAAGATTAAACCTTTATGGAGAAAATAATATTCCACCAGTTAAAGGAAACATCTGGGAAATTTATTTTTCTCCACTTTTCAATTGGTTAATAAATATCTATCTTATAGTTTCGATAATATTATTCATACTAGCTTTCTGGGTGCCATCTACTTGGTCTCAGCTAGCACTGTGGATTGGTATTATTGTTTTCAATATTGCCTTTGCAGTTGTTCAACAAGTAAGAGCAACGTTTAAACTTGATGCTCTACACAAATTATCCGCTCCAACATCTACTCTTATACGCGAGGGTATGGTTGAAACGATAAAAGCTGATTATCTAGTCCCTGGAGATATAATTCAATTAGATGCTGGAGACAGAGTTCCAGCTGATTCAAGAATAGTAGAAGCTTACAACTGCTTAGTTAATGAATCATCATTAACGGGAGAAAGTTTAGCTGTAGAAAAAACATCGAAACCAGGCGCTGTTTTAGAAGAGGACACTTTAATTTCAGATCGAGTTAACATGTTATATCTCGGTACTTTTCTTGAATCAGGAAAAGCTCTAGCTATCGTAGTAAATACAGGTCTATCAACAGAATTAGGTAAATTATCTTCTGAATTGGAAGTTATAGGATCTAGTGATATTCCTATTAGAAACAAAGTCAATAGGTTAGCAAAATGGTTGGGTATAACAGTAATAATCTATTTAATACTCTCAGTGACTTATAAAATAATTATACATGCAACACAAGGGACGATTACTAATACCGATCTAGTTCTAAATGATATAGTAATAAGCATAACTACTAGTATGGCAATAATGCCAATAACTATCCCTCTACTTACTACAATAATTCTGCTGACTGGAGTACTATCAATGGCAAAAGAGAGGATAATCATACGCAATTTATCAGCGATTGAAACTCTAGGACGCTGCTCAATACTTTGTACAGATAAAACTGGAACTATTACTTCTAATCAACAGACTATTCAGCGTATATGGGATACTGAAGAATTATTTGGTGTTAGTGGTTTAGGATATAGCAACAAAGGATCAATCTTTCCTATAGACCCAGAACCTTCTCTAACAGTAAATATTGATTATATTCCTGATTCTATCACCCCTTTTTATGCTGATTCGAATCTAGAAAATCTTTTGATAGGTGGATTGCTTAATAATGACGCTCATTTAATTGTGGAAGAAGTCTTTGAACCCTTCCACCAAGTTTCTTGGAGAACTACTGGTGATCCTACTGATGGTGCTTTTTTAGCGTTATTTAATAAATCTGGTTTGAATGAGAATGAGAAAAAAGAACAATACAAACCATTAATTGAATATCCCTTTGACTCAACAATAAAAAGAATGAGCTGTCTTTTTAAAAAAAATAAAAATCAAAATGTTTTATTCTGTAAGGGGGCTTCTGAAACAGTTCTACCTTTATGTACACATATAGGTGTGTCTAATCGGGAGTTTTCAGAGAATGCGAAGAAAAAAGTTTTAGATTACATAAATGCATTTGCAGGAATGGGTTATCGTGTGATTTCGTTAGCGCATAAGAATATAGATGATTCTTCAGTGAAAGAGATGAAGAGAAACGAAATTGAAAAAGAGCTTGTCTATAATGGTTTTGTGTGCATGCTCGATCCTCCACGTTACGGAACAAAAGAATCAGTAGGAGAATGTTATAAAGCTGGTGTAACACCAATAATGATTACAGGAGATTCTGTACTAACTGCAAAGGCAATTGCTACAAACATAGATATAATCAAAGGAAAAGAAGGAGCTATAGAAGGAAGCCAAATAGAAAAAATAAACGATGAAGATTTCTATAATGCAAGAGTTTTTGCAAGAGTATCTCCTCAACATAAACAAGTAATCATTGAAAAATATCAAGCTCAAGATAAGATTATTGCTATGACTGGTGATGGTGTGAATGATGCTCTTGCCCTTGCTATTTCCGATGTAGGTATTGCAATGGGAATAACTGGTACTGATGTAGCTAAGCAAGCCAGTGATGTAGTTATATCCGACGATAGTTTTGGTAGCACAATTAGAGGGATTAGGGAAGGAAGAGGACTCTTTGAAAAAATTAGGTTAATGATATTTTTCTTTATTACTCTAAATATAGCAGAAGCAATAATCTACTTTACAGGCTCATTTATACTCAATTTCGCATTATTGAATAATTTCCAGAGAGTTATAATCTTTACAACAGCTCATGCTTTACCGCCGATGGCAATAGTGTTTGATAAGATAGCTGATGAGATAATGGATTGTCCTCCCAGGGATAACGAAGAGATATTCAATAGGCGCTATATTGGTGCTCTTATTGTTGTCGCTCTTTCTTTAGCTTTTAGTGCTGGTTTGATTTACTTATTGGCTATTAATGGTGTTATCAAAGTATCGGATTACAATTTGAGTGGCATTGCACCTACCCTTCAACTTGATAGTGGGAATATTCTTGATTCTAAGACTTTGAATCATGCTAAAGCACGCACGATGTTTCTTACTATTTTGATTTTCACAGAGAGCTTTATGGTTTTAAGTTTTCGTAGATTTAACAAGTCACTCTTTAAATCCTTAAAAGAGGATTTCAATTGGTTGGTAATTTTCTTTGTTATTGTTGTTCCTCTGGGTTTTCTAATTGTAATGTATATCACTCCTCTCCAACACTTACTTACTAATACTTTAAGTGTAAATTTGGAACTTCTACCTCTGGGTATTATTGATTGGTTGATTCTTATTATAGTTATAATTTTCCCAATAATAGCTTTAGAAACATACAAATGGACTGTACGAAAGAAGCAAGAATTCTTTTAAAACCTTCTTCTTTCAAAAAGGTTAAAGTAAAATTTTAATAGTAACTCATTTACACAAGAGATGTTGATTATCTTCTGAAATCTCGGTGAGAGTATGAGTTTTAACGAACAAAAAAGAATAATAAATCATCCAATACTAGAAAATGTTGTATCTGAGATAATCCATTTCTATTTTGAAGGCAAAAAGTATGAAGCTAAAAGGGGTGAGATGCTTTCTTCAGCATTAATAGCTAACGGTATAGAGATTTTCTCTTATCACCAAAGAGATAATAGCCCTCAAGGTATATTTTGTGCTAATGGGCAATGTGCTCAATGTACAGTGTTAGTGAATGGTATAGCAGTTAAATCTTGTATGACATCAGTAGAGAGGGGGATGATAGTAGAACCGTTGGTTGGAGCTCCAAGTTTACCTGAAGATAATAAAATAATTAAAGTAATCAAAACCCCTGAAATCAAAGTCGATGTGTTAATTATAGGTGCTGGACCATCTGGATTGCAAGCAGCTTTGACCTTAGCTGACTACGGTGCTAAAGTTTTACTTATTGATGATAAAGATAGACTAGGTGGTAAGCTCCTCCTACAAACTCACAAGTTCTTTGGTTCTGTGAAAGATTCGTTTGCTGGTACTAGAGGGATTGAAATAGCTGCTCTTTTAGAAAAACAAATAAATTTAAAACCAAATATTGAAGTATGGCTTTCTAGTCCAGCTATTTCGGTCTTTTCTGACAAGTATGTTGGTGTTCTGAAAGAAGAGAAGTATGTTTTAATTAAACCGAAAAAATTACTCGTTGCTACCGGTGCAAGGGAGAAAATGTTAGCTTTTCCAGGAAATACTCTGCCTGGAGTATATGGAGCTGGAGCGTTTCAAACTCTTGTGAATAGAGATTTGATTAAATCTAGTGACAAGATTTTCATAGTTGGTGGGGGAAATGTAGGTATTATCGCTGGTTATCATGCGATACAAGCTGGGATTGAGGTAATAGGTTTGGTTGAAGCTTTACCTAAATGTGGAGCATATAAAGTTCATGAAGATAAACTAAGGCGACTTGGCGTTCCAATATATACAAGTCACACAATTGTTGCTGCTCATGGGGGAGATCATGTTGATTCTGTTACTATTGGGAAAATAGATGAAAATTTCAAACTTATCAAAGGAACTGAACGCACTTTCAAAGTAGATACAATTTTGATAGCTATAGGACTAGATCCTGTGGATGAATTCTATATTAAAGCGAAAGAATCTGAAATGGAAGTGTGGGCAGCTGGTGACGCACATGAAATAGCAGAAGCTTCATCAGCTATGTTTAGCGGAAAAATAAGAGGAATGGAAATAGCCATATCTTTAGGACTAACAGAAGAAACAGTTCCAGTTGAATGGATAGAAAAATCCAATGTCCTCAAAAGCAAACCTGGTCTAGTGATTAAGAGAGAAAAACCCCACGTTTTTGAAGAAATTTACCCAGTAATTCATTGTAATCAAGAGATACCTTGTAACCCATGTATTTCTGTGTGTCCTAATGATCTAATAGTAATTCCTAAAGGAGGATTACTTGGGTTACCAGAATATCATAAACAAGATGCAGTAGAATGTATAGGTTGCGCTAAATGTGTTGCAATATGCCCAGGTTTAGCTATTACTTTAGTCGATTATAGAGAAGATTCAAATAATCCAAAAGTTACTATTCCCACTGAAATTTTTGAGCAAAGAGTGGAAGAAGGAGAAGAAATATTAGTAGTTGATAAAGAAGAAAATGATCTAGGAACGTATAAGGTTGTGAGGACTCGAATACTTGGAAATTTCCCAAAAACACAATTGGTAACTATTCAACTTCCAAAAGAAATAGCTACAGAAGCTATATCTTTCAAAAAAGAGCAAACAGAAAAAATTACACCTATTGAGCTCTATGAAGGAGTTATTCCTGATGAAGCAATAATCTGTCGATGTGAAAGAGTAACTGCTAAAGAAATTAGAGTACTAATTAAGGAAGGAGTTAGGGATGCTAATGAAATCAAAGCACTAACCAGAGCAGGGATGGGAGCTTGCGGAGCTAAAACTTGCACTGCTCTAATTGATAGAATATTTAGAGAAGAAGGTGTAAGTAGAGATGAATACACTTCATTTACACTAAGACCTTTGTTTATGGAAGTACCACTGAAGCATTTCCTTTGTTCCAATGAGGAGGATGAATAAAATGAGTAGAAATTACGATGTAATTATAATTGGTGCAGGAAGTATTGGAGTTCCAATAGCTTTAGCTTTAGCACAAAAAGGAGTAGAGGTAGGAGTAATAGAAGAACTTTCTTCAGTAGGACAAGGACAAAACAAAAAAGCTATTGGTGGTATTAGAGCAACTCATACAGCTCCAGCTAAAATACGATTATGCAGTAGATCCATAGAAATCTTTTCAACTTGGAAAGAGAAATATGGTGATGATATTGAATGGTTTTCAGGAGGATATGTATTTGTTGCCTATACAGAAGAACTTGAGAAACTGATGAAAGATAACCTAGTAATACAAAGAGAAGCTGAGTTGAATATTAGCTGGGTTGATAAAGACAGAATAGTTGAACTTGTCCCAGGCATTGCAGAAGAAGGTCTACGAGGAGGAACTTATTCTCCAGAAGATGGTAATGCTTCTCCTCTTTTGTCAATAAATGCTTTTTATCGCAAATCGAAAGAATATGGGGTAAAATATCTCTTTAATGAAAGTGTTATAGAAATTAGACTAGAGAATAACAAAGTTAGCAAAGTGATAACAACAAAAAATGAATATGAAACTAGATGTATAGTTAATGCAGCAGGCGCTAATGCGAAAGAGATAGGTGCTCTTGTTGGTCTAGAATTGCCTATATTCCCTGACTCACATGAATCTGGAATCAGTGAACCTGTCAAGAAATTTATTGAACCACTAGTTGTTGACCTGCGACAAGGAAGAGGAACAAGCAATTTCTATTTTTATCAAAATGCTGAAGGTAAATTCATCCTCTGCTTGACACCTGATCCAATAATCCCAGGAAAAGATGAACGAGACACATCAGTCTTTTTACCCCAAGTTGCAGAAAGAATCGTTCTATTAATCCCAAAAACAAAGCACCTTAAGATGAGGAGAACTTGGAGGGGATTATATCCAATGACTCCAGATGGCTCACCAATAGTTGGAAAAGTAAAAGATATTGATGGTTATATCAATGCCGTAGGTTTGTGCGGTCAAGGGTATATGTTGGGACCTGGTCTTGGAGAACTGATTGCAAGAATAGTAACGAATGATTTATCTGAAAATGATAATAGTATACTCGAAGAATTTTCACTTTACAGAGATTTTGGAAGTGTTGAAAAACTAAAATAGTTTTCTATTTTCCTAATCTACATCCTATTTTCGGGAATAACATCCCAACTTTTTCCTTATATTTCGTAAATTCATTACCAAACGCTTCTTTGAGGACTTTTTCTTCATGGATTGTGGTCAGTATGTAGCCTGGTATACCGATTAGTAAAATCAGAAGATATGGAGATAAACTAGCCAAAGGTAAACCAATGAAGCATGTTATATACATAAAGTAAGAAGGATGTCTAACTATTGCATGACCCCAGTTTGTGGCCAGTTTAGATTCGTTTCTAGTTAAATATGCTCCCCTTCCTATTCGCCCTAAACATCCAATTAATAGTCCTACAGATAATAGTACAAAACCAATCACTCGAATGATCCACTCCCATGTTGAAGAGCTTATTTCTAATGATGCATAGTCTTTTCCAGAATTGAAGAAAATTATAGGGTTTATGAATAGAAACAACCAAAAAATTAAGGTTGGAACTATTACTGCAAACGTTTCAAAAAATGTTTTAAAGCTAGGTCTAGGATAGGATGCTTTACCACGATTAGCTAACATTACAATATCAAAAGGAATATGTGTAATTATATAAACAGCCAAATATCCAAGAAAAAATGAATTGGTAATAAGAGAAGGAAGAACCATCATAACTAACTACTAATTCATTCTAAAAAACTATTCGAAAACATGCTTTAATCAAAGCTGTTAAGTTTGCATTAAGGTCTTCTTATTAGAAGATACATTACTTACTTATGTTCTTTCGATTGACTAGAAGTCCTCTTTCAATAAGGGGCACATTATTAGAAGGGTGACCCATTTTCATTAAGATGCAAAGAGGAATGAATTTTCTCTAATTGGATAATAAAAACATGCTGTTTTGATATTATTTTTCTAAAGAAATTCTTTTTTCAGACCATGTTTAACGGAATATTTATTAGTATTTTAAGAAATAAACTATAAGGAAGGTTTTGTATATGAAAAGGGCGATAACAGTAGTAATCGCATTTATTTTTCTCCTATCACTAGTTTTTTCTAATGCGGAAACTGAGGATGCAGTTCCAATACTTTTTTCTGTTAACCTTTTATCTCCTCAATCTGCTCCTATTGCCAATTACTGGGTACTTACAGTAGAAAATCAGTTACCTAAGATTGGCATAAATATCAGTTATCGCGACTACACTAATTGGAATATTATTATGCCTAGAACATGGTATTACCCTGTAGGAGAGCCCGGTTATTATGACTACATTCCAACTTATGAACAAGGAGGTTTTGATATCTTCTTTTGTGGTTGGCTATGGAGCCTTGACTGGGATCCAAGGGGACTTTTTGATACTGCTGGTTTACCACCAAATGGAGATAATATCTATCAATTCAGTAACAGTACTTACGATTCTATTTTAGAGCAATATACTTCAGAACTAGATTACGATAAAAGGATTGAACTAAGTAAACAACTTCAATCGATACTATATGAGGAACTACCTTCAATTGTAGTTCTGTATGATAGGGTAATAATCAATACTAGAGTTAATATAACTGGAGTCGATTACGAATTATTGGCTTCTAACCAATATCTCTCAGAGTTTTGGAATGATACAGACGATCAAGAGATAATTATTGCAACTCCCATTGAAATAGATGAATACAATATAATTACACAAGATCGTCATATTGGTGATCTTTGGATGCATAATGTTTATAGAGGTTTATTCCAAAGAGTACAGAACTCTCATTTCTTTGAAACTTCCATTGCTTCAAGTTATAATGTAAGTGATGATGGTAAACAATATAATGTTACTATCGATTCTAATGCAAAGTTTAGTAATGGCGAACAGGTGTTAGCAGAAGATGTAAAGTATAGTTATGAGCTCTATATGGATGATAATCTTAATTCAAAAAAGTGTGCTTTCTTAGAGAAATTCTTTGAAAATAATGACTCCATTGTCATTTTTGATGACACTACTATTCAATTTAATTTCAAAGAAAAACATTTCCGTGCTCTAGAAGCAATGAGTTATGGTATTATAGACAAATCAATTGTAGAACCACTAGTTGATCTTTATGAAGATTCAGTTTTTTATGAGCTTCCATTCACAGAAAATGTGGGAGAAACACTTGTCACTGCTTGTGGGCCATTCATGATAGATACATTCGATGAACAGAGAAACAATTTAACCATGATACCTAATCCCTATTGGCATAAAAGACAACCAGAATTGAAGCAAATGACTATTAAAGTCATACCCAACCTTGATAGCGCAATAGCAGCTATTAATAGTGGAAATATAGATATTATGGATTATTATTACTTTCCCTATAATAATCAAGATGATTATAACTCATATGTACAAAGTGTTATTGCAAAGATTCCAGCAATACGTGAAGTAATCATAAACTTAAAACATCCAATTATAGGAACAGGGGAGTTAACACCTAAAGGAACAGCTGAAGCTGCAAAACATATTCGTAAAGCTATAAGCCATGCGATTCCGAAAGAAGAGATAGTAGAAGAATATTTGCGAGGTATAGGTGTTCCTGGTGTAAGCCCAATGCCTGATGCATGTGTTGGATACGATAACAAGCTAGAATATTTCAAATATGATTTAGAACTAGCTCGAGAATACATGGAAAAAGCTGGTTATGATTTTACATTAATCGCTTCTTCTAACACATTTTACATTCTAATGTTATCGCTAATAGGTTTGGCAAGTCTTACTTATTTTCATAAAAAAAAGTAAGCAAATTATCCCTTTTTTGTTAGATCATTAATTATGAGTTTTTTCAATTTTCCTCTTTTATGCAGAAGTGTTTTATCTGTTCTCGTAATAATGCTTCATCTGCTGCACCAATAATTCTTTGACTATTTGGCAGTATAATCGTTGGTAAAGCTATAACATCATATTCGAATGCTTTTTCTATATCCTTTGAAATGTCTACAATTTCTAAATCAAGATTGCTACATTCGGAGATAATATTTATTAGAATATCCTTAACATATATGCACCAACCACAACTTGGACCTGTAAAGAAGATGACTTTAATTTTTCTTAGACCTCCTTAATCTAATATTTCAATAAGTGGATATTTTTGTTTATATTTCACTACTTTAGGTAAGAAAGTTGCTCCTGTACTACTTTTTATGCACTCGATATGTTTACTATAATCTGATTTTGAGAATCTAATTATTACATCTGCAGTATTTCTTAATCTAGCAAGTATTTCTCTACTTATGGCATTAAAATTGATAAACGAGAAAGATATAGCTCCTCTTTCTTTGATATTAAATGATTGTAACGCAAAAAGCCGTAAAAAATCACTTTCTGATAAAATGTTAACATCGTCTGTAAGGTCACCAAACAGTGTAACTTTCTGATTTGTACCTTCAAAAGCTTCCATTAGTTCAACAGTTACTGATATCATATCATCAGTGTTTAGAAGTTGACTAATCTCTCTTGCTTCAGTACTCGTCACAGAGCGGTTGAATTTATCGATAAAAACTAAACTTCCCTTGTTCAGATATTTGGTTATATCACACCCTGCATTTGTTAAACCTTCCAAAATTTTTGTGGAGTACATTTGTACATTTGAGTGTATAATTACTCCCTTATTTTGATGTAAGGAATGATAGAGAGTACTTAAGAAAAGAGGGAAATAGTCAATTTCTCCGTTATTTTCTATGAGAACTACACTACCAGAAGGGAATCCTCCTCCAAGAAGTTCATCGAGTCTTTTTATTCCCAGTGTTTCTCCTTCTATTTTTACCAGTGGTAACGACTCCGCTTCAAGGATAGTAAATCCTGTTTTATCAATTATCAGAGTATTTTCAACTTTTGCAGGTTTGGCTGAGCGAAGTTTTGGAACGGAGATATATTTAACGAGTTGCTGATTTTGCATATCTGTCCTTATTTTTATCACACCATCTACAAGAAATTCTTCTAGAGTTGCTTTATCTTCACCTTCTCTTATTTCGGATGTTAGAATCAATGTTGTATCCAAATTGGTTATTTCCTTAATAAAGTCCATAAACTTGCTTCTAGCTGTTTTTTCATGTTCAAAATCTGCAATGAAAGCTGAAATTGAATCAAAAATTATAACTTTGGCTCCAATAGATTCAATTATATGTTTTGTCCTTGCAATTATAGCTGAAAGATCAAATTTTCCTGTTTGAACTAAACTAACTCCAGTTGGCTTTAATGTCATTTTCTCTATTCGCAACATACTATTTTCAAGATAGGGGGAGATATCGATTTCGAATGATTTTGTGTAATCGATCAGTCTATCAGACTCTACTTCGGTACTGATAAAGAGCACAGGGATATCTTGCTTTAATACTCCCAAAGCAATGAAGAGAGATAATACCGTTTTTCCCGCTCCTGCCGTTCCTTTAATTGCATAGCAGTATTTTGTTCTTAGCCCTCCATCTATCATTTGATCCAGCTCTACATTACCAGTAGAAATAATCATAATTTTGTTTAAGAATTTGTACTATTTTAATTTAATGTGTGTGTATCTTAACAAGATTCGATAAAGTTAAATTATTTGAGAGAAAAAACATTATAATGAAAGAGAAATTCACAGCCCAGTTTGTCGGGAGTAGAATAATTGTCTGGGATATTTCCAAAGGTCAGAAACTATATAGTAATGGCTTTATAGGAAAACCTCTTGGTGTTAGAAAACCTAAGTCAGAGGATGAATTTCGCGATCCTTCGGAAATTTCATTTTTTGAAGCTTCATATTTAATAGAAAAGAAAAAATTAAAAGTTTTAGATGAAAACGAAAAGGTTCTAAAGAAAGAGCATTTTCTAGAACGTTGTCGTGCTCAGTACTTGAACTTTGATAGTAAAATGAAGGTTTACAAACATTTGAAAGATCTAGGTTATGTTGTACGACCAGGTCTGAAATTCGGTGTAGATTTCAGTGTTTATACAAAAGGACCAGGTCTAGAACATAGTCCATATCTAGTTCAAATTATTGAGAGTGAAGGTAAAATTAATCCTATTGAGCTTGTTAGAGCTGGAAGACTCGCTACAACAGTTAGAAAAAATTTTGTCATTTCAACAGTTATTAAGAAAAAACTGCACTTTTTTGTATTTAATAGATATAAACCTTAGAACAATTTTTTCCTTCTTCATATTTTCACCACAAAACATTAAAGAGATGAAAAAGAGTAATAGGTTGTTGTAATGAATTCTGCACATTTACATGAAGTTGACATTTTGGAAATAGCTCAGAAATGTGTATATTGCGGATATTGCTCTGTATGTCCTACTTTCAAAGAATTAAATTGGGAATCCAATCATCCTAGAGGTATTCTAGAACAGATAAAAATGTATTTTGATGAAAAATATACAAAAGATGTTTCAAAATCACTCTTTGATGCGATATTCTCTTGTACGATGTGCAAAGCCTGTGAAAATATCTGCATTGTAGATCTTCCTCTTCTACAAGTATGGGAACAAATTAGACAAGAAGCTTTTAGAAGAGGACGATGGAGTAGTGACTTGCTTTCAATATTTGATAAAGTTAAAGCAACACACAATATTTTTGGTTTACCTCACAATGATCGTCTAGATTGGGCAGAAATGAGTGGAATCAATCTCTCTCGCAGAATAAAACGAAAAGCTCCAGTAGCATTTTTCATAGGTTGTCAAGCTTCTTATTCTGGGAAGATGGCAGGTATAGCAGAAAGTATGGTAAAAATCCTAAGAAAAGCTAGAGTCAACTTTACTGTACTTGGTGATGAAGAATGGTGTTGTGGTGCTCCAATCTTTTTAGGAGGGGGGTACACTGTAGGAACATCTTTTGCTAAACATAATTGTGAAGAACTTAAGAAACTAGGAGTAAAAAAAATAGTTACAACTTGCGCAGGATGTTATAGATCTTTCAAAATTGTTTATCCTAAAATATTAGGTGATGACTGGGACATCGAAGTAGTTCATGCATCTGAGCTAATAGATGATCTGATTGATAAGAAGAAAATTAAACTCTTGAATACTATTGATGAGAAAATAACATACAAAGATCCTTGTGAGTTAGTCAGGCATTGTGATTTAAGTGAAGCTCCACGATCTATACTAAAGAAATTTCCTAATGTAAGATATGAAGAACTGCCTTCTAATAGGGATGAAGCTCTGTGCTGTGGGGGAGGAGGGTTACTAAAAATAAATAATCCCGAGTTAGTCAGTGAGGTTAACGCCAAACTAGTTTCTGAAATAGAATATACTGAAGCTGATATAGTTGTAAGTTGTTGCCCATTGTGTGTAGATACAATTCAACAAGGTGTTAAGGAGAAAAAGCTTGGAATTAAAGTATTGGATTTAGTTGAACTAGTAAAAATGTCAATGGAAGTGAAGAAATGACACTTAAAACAATAGCTAGATCAAAATTTTCTAGAGCCTTCGGAAAAAATTTTCAAGATTCTATAATAATGCGATTATTATATTCAAGAGATATAGTAGCTCTCCCATCAATAACTAAACTAGTTGTAAGCAACATTCCTGATGGTGTTGTATTAATAAAAGAAATAGATGATATAGTTAAAGTTTTTCAGATTGCTAATGATGAAAAAATACCTATAACCCCAAGAATAGGTGGAACTTCAGGCTTTGGAGGATGTTTACCATATAAGAAAGGAGTTGTGGTCGATTTAAAAGGTTTAAAACAGGAATTTTCTGTTGACCCTGGAGATTTATCTGTTACTGTTTCTTCTCCTTATGTTTTTTCTGATTTGCAACGCTCTTTAAATATGCAAGGTTTTTCTCTTTGTTCATATCCTTCTAGCTTGTACTCTGGTACTATTGGAGGGTGGTTTGCACAAGATGGTTCTGGTATTGGGGCTTTGAAATATGGTGGTTCTTTAGACCAAGTTAAGGAAATAGAAGTGGTACTACCAACAGGAGAGATAAAAAACTTTTCAGATGAAGACAAATTATCTCTATTTGCTGGTTCTCAAGGAACCTTAGGAATAATAACAAAATTGAAGTTAAGGGTTAAATTTAACACACCTTTAAGTTATAAGGCTTGTACATATGATTCTGCCAAAGAATTGGTTGTAGGACTAAAATCCATGAATAATTTAGATATATTCTCTGTTTGGGTTATGAATCCAAAACAAGTTGCACTTCTAAACTCAACATCTGATTACACATTACCAGAAAGATACTTAGTTATCGTATCAAAGGAAGTAAACTACAAAGAAGAAGAATTAGAATTTTATGCTAATTTCAATCAAACAATAAGAGAAAATAAAGGGCAAATATTAGATGACAGATATATAAAGAATATATGGGAGCATAGATTCAGAACTTTCTCCTTGTTGAAAAACACAAAAACCTTTCTGTTTGGGGAAGCGGTTATCCCTATAGACAAGAGTGATAAGTACATCAAAAAGATAGAAGCTTTCTTCAATAATCAAATACAAATAGAAGGAACGATGATATCACCAGAAAAACTGAGTCTTCTCTTTTTTATTAAAGAAAAAGACGAAATCAGTAGTATCAAAACAGCCATGCTTTTCATGAAGTTTTACAAGATAATGAAAAAGGCAGTTAAATTTATGGGATACCCGTATACAACAGGATTGTGGTTTTCTGGTTACTACAAACATATTTATGGAAATGAACAACTATTAAGTTACAAAGCGTATAAGAAGAGCATAGACCCCAAAAAAATCTGTAATCCAGGAAAGGTGATATCACCCCGACTGAAAATCTTTCCCCTTATGAAATTAAAGATAGCTTTAAAACTAGCAAGTGAAGTGTTTGGATGAAGATAAAAGATTATTATTTTCCTGATAATTTGTACTATATGTTAAGGGAACCAGGTCATATTTGGATAGAAGTTTTAGATAATATATTAAAAATCGGTGTCGATGAATATGTATCAAAGAATGCAGGAGAAATAGAATTTGTTAGGATAATGCCTATTGGAAAGAGAGTTAAGAAAAATCAGATTGTGGGTACATATGAGAGTGGTAAGTGGATAGGCCAAATTAAAGCTCCAATAGCAGGGAAAATTATCTTGAAAAATGACAAACTATCAACAAATCCTTCCTTAATCAACTCAGATCCTTATGGTGAAGGATGGATTCTGAAAATCGAAACAGAAAATATAGTAGAACAAATAGAAGAAGACGAAGAAATTGTAAAATCAGGGGAAAAATTGGAACATTATATCAGATGGAGGATTCAGCAAGAATGATCACTCCCTTACCTAAAGGAAGTGGCTTCAGAGTGAACGATTAGATAACCGCTATTCTTCAAGGGTGAGTCACACAATTACATATATAATAAGTTTTTACCTTTTTGTGTTATCGAAAGAAAAAGGATGGACATGTTGTCGTTCATCTTACATTTAAAAGAAGACGACTTCTGACGACGTTTTTGATAAAATTAAAGAATGATTTTTTTTCTTTTATTAACAAATTTTTAATATCCTACATTATTAGTGGTGATGTATGCTTCTATGGATAATTCTTGCCTTTGCTGTATTACAAGGGATGTTGGAATGGTTACCTGTTAGTTCTAGTGGTCAAACTGTTTCTTTATTAACTGAATTCCTTAAGTTAGAAGCAGATGTTGCTTTTACTATTTCATTATGGTTACATCTAGGGACGTTAATTGCAGTTATTGTGAAATATCGTAAAGAATTGTGGATTTATGTTAATCCCAAAATTAAAGATGAAGAGATAATCAAATGGAGATTGTTTTTAGTTTTAAGTACAATTGGGACGATCATTATCGGTGTTCCATGTTACTTCTTAGTTGATTATTTCATTGATTCTCCCGCAATTGGAGAATATGTTATGCTTGTGATAGGGATAGCGTTGCTAATTACAGCTGTCTTTTTGTATATTTCTAGAAAAAAGATTAGTGAAGGAAATAAAATAGATGAGATGAGTAAGAAAAAGATGGTTGCAAGTGGGTTGCTTCAAGGATTTTCGATTATTCCTGGGATTAGTAGATCTGGAATAACGATGAGTGGTCTCCTTTTGATGTCTGTTGAAAAAAAGGATGCTATAAAAGGTAGTTTTCTGATGAGTATTCCAGCTGTCTTGGGAGGATTTTTACTTACTTTGCTAAAAACATTGATTGATGGTGATTCCATTATACCTGTTGAGTGGTGGCAGCTTTTACTCGCTGTGCTTGTAGCAGCGATAGTAGGTTATATAACAATAGAATTTTTCTTGTATGTAGCTAAAAAATATAACTTTGCTTTGATATGCCTTCTTCTAGGTATTTTGACAATTGCTTTGTATTTAGTTAGAGAATATTGAAAACCACTATTTGGATAAACTAACTCAACTTTTATATACGCTGATTATGTATTTTTTAATACTCTCTTGCGAAGAAGAGACTAGCGAAAACGTTAAAATACTTACAGTTAATATAACTAGTATTAGTTCATAATTACCTAATTAAAGAGATGAACCCAATAAACTAACAAGGTGAATCAATGTCCTTCTACGAATTTCGAAAGCGAATCCTACAAGAAAAGAAAAAAAGAGAAAAACTGGATAGTAGAGGGCCATCACCTAAACGTGATGAATCTTATAATCCAGAAGTTGGGAGAACAAAGTTTAGTATAGCACTACTGGGTTTAGAGAGAGCAGGCAAAACGTCACTTGTTAAAAAACTACTAAAAAAAGATGACATAGTTGTTAGACCTACTTACGGTGTAAATATCGAATCCTACCAGTATAGAGATTTGAATTTTACTTGTTTTGATTTAGGTGGTCACCAACCTTTTAGATTAAGTCTTTGGAAGAAGTTCATTGAGAGAGCAGATGGTGTTATGTATCTTGTTGATTCTGCTGATATTGCTCGTTTTCAAGAATCAAAACAAACATTTTGGCATTACATAAATTTTGCAAAACCAAGTAGCCCTGTTTTATTCTTAGCTAATAAAGGTGATCTGTCTGATTCTAAAGATCTATCTGAAATAAATATGGAGTTTGAATTAGATAAATTCCTTAGAAATCTTCGTCCATTTAATGTGAAGAAAATCTCTGCACTCACAGGACAAGGTGTCTATGAAGCTTGGGATTGGATGGTTAATGTTCTTTGTGGATCTACCCAATGGAAAGTAAATATAGGTGCATCTGTTTTATCTGATATTGAAGGAAAAATTGTTTCTGAAGCAATTTTTGGCAATCCTAACGCGCAAGCGATAATCGCAAATGACTATAAAAAATTAAAAGAACTGACAAAACTTTTTGCAATAGAAGCAAAAGATAGCATTCAATCAGTAAAACTTGAAGGCCTCTACAAAAAACATGTTAGTCATGTAAAAAGAGGAGCTTATTGTCTCTCTGTAATGATTGATCCAATAGATCCTGTAACACGAGCTCAACAAATACAAATACGTATTTTGGAGTATCTTAGTAGAAACCCCCTAGAAGTAGATCAAGATTTGGAAAAAGTTTTTCTTAGTAAGTTTCCTCTAGAAGTAGAAGGAGGTTACAGTGGTTGAGCAGTTATCTTTCATTTATCCGAGATAAGTTGATTAAGTCTAAAGAGGATAGAATTGCTCAAGTAGCTATATTAGGGTTAGAGAAAACAGGGAAGTCAACTGTTGTTAATCGTTTAATCTATGGAACTGTAGATGAGGATAATCCTCCCCAATTAACCTGTTATCTCAATGTTGCTTACGGGAAATCTATTATTTCGGTGTTAGAAGCTGATGAAGAAACAACTCGTGAGAGTCCCTATTTTCAAGATATTTTAAGAGAAATAGATGGTGTAGTTTTCGTTTTGGATATACAATCTCAACGTCATATCGAATTATCTTTTGAATATATTTTTAGTCTGTTGGATAAAATTCCTCAATCAACGCCAATCTTGTTTCTAGCGAATAAAATTGACTTGCCTGACGCAGTATCATTTCCTGATTTATTACAGGATCCCGCGTTTCAGGTCATAATGGAGGATATAAACCGCTCTGTTTCCATATATCCAGTTAGTGTTTTAACAGGAGAAAACTTCTATACAGCTTTTGACTGGATGATTTCAAGGATAACTGGTCGAACTCCCTTAAGGGAAGAAGTTACTCCAAAACGAGTAATTGTTCTACAAGAAGGCGGTGTTCCTGTTTTTGATTATACATTTGATACTTCTATTGAAGAACATGATAGTACATTATTAGGTGGTTTAATCAGTGCACTAAATATCATGGCTTCAACAATCTTCGAATCTTCTTCTGTTATGGATGTAATAAAACTAGGTGCATTTAAACTTATAATTAGAAAATTATCCGGTTATAGTGTAGTTCTCTTTGTAGAGAGAAATGATAGTGAATCTAAAGCCCAATCTCTTGCAGAAGAAATATTAGAAGCTTTTATTGAAGAAAAGAAAAGAGATCCAACTAAAGAGATGCCAAAACAATTGAAATTCCAGATATTAAGTAAAATACCAGAAATAGCTTTATTATTGGATCAACAACCAATTACTGATAGTGAAAGTTATGAGGAGAAATAGAAAATGATAAATCCCAATATTTCAAAAGAACCGAAAATGATTTTCAGCATGTTCAAGGATTACGGTCCAGAAATATTATTTAATAATTCGACAATAGATGAAGCTAAAGCTCTAACATTAGTCATGAGTGGAATGACTTTGGTAGAGATGAACCAAGATGCAAAAGGTCGTGTTGATGGTTCTAAAAACCCTAAAATGTTAGGTCCAATTCCTGTACCTGAGATGGAGAATTTAAAAGCTATAGCTATACCTTTTGAAACAGAAATAACAAGTTCAACAGATGAAAGAATCCAAGAAGCTGGATATAGACTGTGTGTTGCATATCTAATATTTGAAGGTTCTGCAGTAAGAGAAGTTTTAGACAGTTATGGTTTGATAGAACCCTATTTCGCGATGGTAGCTAGAGGGTTAAACAAAGAAGATAAAATTAACGCGGTTTCAATCAAGAAGGTTTTAACTAAAATGGTTGATATGTTACAAGGTAATATCCCAAGAATTTTCACTGTAAATCCTGATGGAACTATGAAAGAACTTATTGGAAAGAAAATAGAATATGCAGATATATATTTTATATGTGATTTTATAAAGAATAAAATGAATATCCTGTTCTATAACCCATCACTGGATATTTGGAGAAGAAGAGAGATTTATAAAATTGCCTCTGAATTCAATTCAAGTAGATTTAGAAGTGCATTAAGGATTATCACTATCGACGAAGTTAAAGAAATGGGTGATTTGTTAGATTTATTGAACATTGAGATAGCTCCTGTCTGATATCTAACATTAACTAAATTTAGAAAGTCAGTATTTGATCACTTTTCTAGTTTTTTGAATTTCTTTACTTTATAGAGTTTAGTATCTGGGACATAGCTCATCATAACTAAATCAGATCGAATAAGCCATCCAATTTTTTTATAAAAATCAATAACACCCATATTTTCTGCTTCCACAAAAAGATGAACTTTATGAACTTTCATTTTCTTGAATCTTGAGTGAAGTTCTTCCATCATTATTTTGCCAAGACCTTGTTTTTGATAGTTTGGGTCAACAGATAAGTGATGAACATATCCTCTTCGTCCATCAAAAGCACCAATAACGACCGCTAAGATTTTTTGTCCTTTTATCCCTACTAAAAACAGCTCTGGATGAAGTTTAACGATTCTTTCAACTTCTTCTTTTGTATCTGAGGATACTAAACTTAGTTCAGTTTTTTTCCAGAGTATGTAAACTTCTTCATACATATCAATTTTAAACTCAATAATCTTCATCACAACTGTATTATACGATAGTGTTAATGAATTTTTTTCAAAAACAAAGCTTAATAACACTTGAATAAAAGGTGGAGTAATGAAAAATCCCTGTGTGATTCTACTCCTAAGTGGTGGGTTCGATAGCGCTGTTGCTGGATATTTACTTCAGAAGAAAGGTTATTCTATCATTCCGTTACATTTGTCCAGCACGGATTTTGCGGGAGAAGAATCAATAAACAAATGTGTTGAACTATCAAAAATGTTAGCATGGGAGAAAATGTATGTTATAGATATTGCTGATGCTCTTCAAAAGATGGTTGATACAGCAAAACATTCCTATTTCTTTATCTTAATGAAGCGTTTAATGTTAAAACTTGCTGGGAGTATAGCGAAAATCGAAAATATTCAATTCATTGCCACAGGAGAGAGCCTTGGGCAAGTATCGAGTCAAACCTTAGCAAACATATCAGCTATTGAAGAAGCAACAGAATTCAGGGTTTTAAAACCTTTGATTACTTTTGATAAAAATGAAATCATCAATGTTTCTAAAGAAATAGGAACTTATGAAATATCGACACTACCTGAAATTTGTGATATATTAGGTCCAAAGCACCCAATAACAAATGCAAGAATAGAAAGTGTTCTCATAGAAGAAGAAAAACTTGACTATGAATTAATTCTTACAGACTGTTTAAAAAATAGAAAATTACTAGAATTTACTTAATCTCAACTTTTGTTTCCAGTATGTTTTTGGCAATTTCATCATAGTCCTTATCTGGTAGTGGTTTAATCCCACTATAAGTTACTTTTTCTGCAGCTAGGGCCATACCATACGATAATGAGAATTCAAAATCTCTTGTTTCAATGAATCGTGTTAAGAAACCTGTCATTAAAACATCACCTGCTCCAGTAGGGTCTACTTCTTCTACCTTAGTTGTTCTTAATTGAAAGAATTCCCCATTATTGGAATAGTATAGGCCTTCCATTCCATCTGTTACAATCTGAATATTGTTCTGTGGTAAATCATTCATGATTTCAACAAACGAATCCTTACCTGTGAAATGGCTAGCCTCTCTTTTAGAATATTTAGTGAAATCAGCTAATTCAATTATTCCTTTCAGAATTTTTTTATCATAATCTATGGTTATACTACCATCGGATTGAGTAGATCTCATCAAACCCTGTATATCTAAAGCTACAAGACGATAGTTTTTTCTTATCCATTGTATTCCCTCAAGTGAAATTTCACGAAAGACAGGAGAGATTAAACAAGCTTCTGTAGGCTTGAAAAATGTAACAAACTCATCTAATTTATCTGCTTCAGAAATTAATTTCATCTTTCTTTCCAATGGATAAATCTCGTGAATAAATCGAGTTGTCTCTTCTGATGATAAGAAATGAAAAACTACATTTTTAGATTCGAAGAGTAATTCAAAGTAATTTTGAGGAAATTTTTTTCCTACAGATGTGAGACATTGCGTCTCAACTGATAAAGCGGATAAAGCTACAGACGCATATGCACATGGTCCTCCTAGCTGATTCTCTATTTTCTTCACTTGATTTTCGTAGTAGAAGAACTTATCATCTAAAACTGTGTGACCAACTATTGTTAATTTATTATTCACATTTTATTTCTTTTTGAATAGTTTCTTAAGTTTTCTGAATAGAATTTTGTGTGGAGAGAAAGTTGTTGTTAACTAAACACACCTTGGTAACAGTTTAAAATGATGGGTTACGGTTATGTGGATGCACTTAGCTTGTGGTAAAGCGTATACGGAGAGGAGATTAGTAGTCTAAATAGTTATATGTGTTGTTGCTCATATAAATAATCAAAGATTAACTGCTAGATTATAGAATAAGGAGGAAAAAAGTTATGGACAAAAAATTTAGTAAATTCTTGGTTATAACATTAATAATTTCTACACTTATTTTCCCTAGGGTGCTATCAGTTACTGGAGATGGACCAATTATAGCTTCGAGAATTTCAGAGATCACAGAAATATCTGTAATTACTGGTCCAGAGAGCAACAAACCCAATACTACTCTATTTGGCATCAATGTAACAGTAGAGATTTTAAATAGAGATGATGAAAATCAAACAGTAGTTGAGTGTGCAGATTGTTATCCTAAAGTTTGTATTAATGCATCATTTGTTAATCAATCCTTGGAAATGTCACCTATATCAATGTGCTTGAATTTATTTACAGATTTTACCTATCCACCAAGTATAACTACAGAATATGAAGTTATCACGTTTTATATTAATCAATCGGGATTATCTCAACTTCCAGATGGCAATTATACGCTCGGGAGACCCATCAATACTGCTTCTAAATATGGAGCAGGTAAACCAGCTGAAGAATTACTTACAACTATTCAAATCATTGCTGGTGCTATAAATATAACTTATCCTAGCTTTACAAATCAAACACTTCCAGAAATAAGCTTAGCATTCACAACCCAATTTGTAGTTATTGGCTTAATTTTATGCGCAATTTTTGTTGTAAGGAGGAAAAGAGCAAATGTTTATTAAAAATCTAAAACGTGCTCAGATGATTTTTAGAAAATCACGTATTCCTTTTCTATACCTCTTTCTTTTATTAGGTTAATTACGATAAAAGGTTAATTATGGATAGTTTAAACTTGATACCAAATATTTTTTTAAAAATTCAGTTCCATCTATTCTCTTTCCTGTTATTGTAACACTCATTTTAATCATCTTCTTTTTTCTTATTCTTTCTCTCTAAGATTTTATGAACTTTCTTTCTCACTTATAAACCTTATATGTAGTATATAAAGTAGGAAACTTTCACACTTGAGGAGAAGAAGAATTTATCATCCAAAACTGTGTGACAGACTATTGTTAACTTCTTATTCACATTTTATTTCTTTTTGAATAGTTTCTTAAGTTTTCTGAATAGAATTTTGTGTGGAGAGAAATTGTAGAAAAACTTTTTTAGTTGAGTATCAATTCTTTAGATATGACAAATACAGAAGAAGCCAAAGTAAGAGACTTTGGTCTCATCTTTTATGTGTGGTTTCTAGTTGTTATTGCAGCATATGCTTTTGGTTTTTATGCTATTTATCAACTTCTTGTAAAACATCCCAATCTTACTAATTGGGTAACTGACAAAATCGGTGAAGGATATTCATTTGTAGAAGATTGTATTTGGTGGATTGTTCTAGTAGCTGTTGTCCTTTTTGTAATAGGCATTTTGATCGCCTATCTCGAAGTTTGGCTTATGAGTTATATTGGAGCAGAACTAGTTACAGGTGTGATTTTTGGTGTAACGGCACTACTAATCGGTGCAGGTATCTATGTTATTGTTGGAACAAATATGGAATTATGGATTGGTTTGACAATACTAATTCCTGGAGCTTTGATTGGTATAATTGTTCTACTTCTATCTCGTAGAATCGTTCTAGGTGCTAAACTTTTCGAAATGAGTACAGAAGCTGTTAATGAACATAAAGGTACATTGTTTCCTGTATTAATTTTCGCAGTAATTTCGATAATTACTACAGTAACAGGAGTAGCTACAGCTATATATGCAGGTTCCAATCTTGATTTGGTATTAGAATACACCTCAAGATGGGTTGCTTACCTCGTTTTCTTCCTTATAATTTTTGCATATGTAACTATTCACCATACTATGCTCTACTTCAGTGACGCAATCAATATTTGCATATTTAAGCGCTGGAACAACTATAAAGATGCATCAATAAAATATGCTTTAAAAGAAATCTGGAAAGTTAAAGGTAGTATTATCTTATTTGGAATGTTCATGGCATTCTTTGACACCTTGATAAAAATCATACAATACTTTGCTGCTAAGAAAATCAAAGAATCTTCAATGTTTTTCAAATTCTGGAAAATTGCTAAAAAAGCACTCTACATCATCTTCTTCATACTAATCATAGTAGTGAAATTCCTCTATGCTATACTTAAATTCCTCAATTACTATACTTTAACAATTATAGTTGTTGAAAAGCAAGGTTTCATACGAAGTATGGGTCGTTCTTCTAATTTAGCCGTTGAATCCGCTGCTGATATAATTATTGGAAAAACTGGTGTAAGTATAGCCAAAGGGCTATTTACCATGATGACTTTTGGTGTCTTTGCGGTTGGTGGATACTTCCTAGGTTATTATTGGTTAGCAGGTCAATTTGGTATAACTGAATCAAGTTCTGTTCTTATATTCTCCCTTGTAATTGCAGCACTCTGTTTCTTCTTTGGATATCTACCTACAACGGCAATTCTACGACCAATATCTACAGCCTACAAAACAATTCTATTCTTCTACATAGCTGATCCATTCAGAGGGCATGCTGATAGAAAAACTAGAATCTCAGGGGATATTGAAAAAAGCATTTCAAGAGTCAAGGAGAGAGTCATAGAAACCTATAATAAAGAAGATAGATCAGTTTATGGGCAAAAAACTGAATCCTCCCCATCTGAATGATATCTCTTCTATTTTTCTTTTTCTTTTCCCTTATTAGTAAAACCTTTTTAATCAGTTTGAATTTGTATTAAATGATAATCATGTCACATTTTTCAAGAAGGAGGAATCTGATTGGTAGTTCTCAATATGGAATATCCGTTAAAATACAAGATTTAGAATTTAAGGAAGACATGCGCGGTGAAATTGAACTATTTGAAGGAAAACATGTTGTTGAAACCCATAAGTTTGAATCTTTTAATCTCTTATCTAGAGTTATTATTAGCTTCTGGGAGAAAAAATTGGGTACACAAGTTAATGTGCATAGATATGCAAATTGGTTATCTGAATGTTTTGAAGATCTTGGCATGAAAGAAGTAACATTTTATCAAATATTGGAAGCTACAAGATCTGTAGGTAAAGGATCTTCTTTGGAATCAACAGGATATGAAATACGAGAAACAAAAGTAATTCAGATGCCATTAGGAAAACCATACGAATCCGAAACTAGAGATTTTCCATCTTCAAGTGCTCAAAAGGAAGTAATGAAAATTGAAAAACCCATCGTAGCAACTAAAGAAGAGAAAGAGCGAGCCCTCACAATACAAACTCAAAAACTCAAGAAACCTTTAGAAGATACTCTAGTTAAACCTAGTGAATTATTCAAGCAAAAAACAATTCCTCACAGAGATTCTTTACTTAAACCTAGTGAATACTTGAAAGAAAGAGAAACTGTAGATTTCAAAGGTAAAAGCACTGTACAAGTTTCAACAACACTACAAAAACCAATTTCTTCCCAAGTTAAAATCACTGTTGAAGATATCATTAGTTCTCCTACAGGTTCAAAGGGCTTAATTGAGAAACAGAGGCTTGATACTGGACAAATTGTAACTAAGAAAGAAGATTTTGAACATAAACCTCCAGAAGATAGCTTAATCAAACCCAGTGATTATATTAAAGAACACAAAGATGAGGTAGTACAACATGGTCGGTTAGGTAGACCTAGTAAAATAACTCAAAAGGTTGAAAGTAAGTCACTTCCTCAAGAAAGTAAGTCACTTCCTCAAGAAAGTAAGTCACTTCCTCAAGAAAGTAAGTCACTTCCTCAAGAAAGTCTAATCAAACCCAGTGATTATATTAGAGAACATAAAGATAAGGTAGTTCAAGAAGATCAACTAGTCAAGCCTAGTGAATACTTGATAGAAGAGAAAGAAGAATCTGAAGATTCCAATAGCCCGCTTAAACCATTGAGAATTATTAAACCAAAATCGTCTCGTATTGTATCTGCTCCTATACCTTTACCAATAAAACCTTACCGCAAAAAGGATATTAAGAAGAAACCAATGGAAGAATCAGAAGCTGAGGAATTCCCAGAAGAAGAACCTATTATAATAACTAGTGACGAACCCAAGATACCAATTACGAATATCAAGGGTGTAGGTTCTAGAAAAGCTATGCTATTAAGAGAATCTGGGTATAATACAGTTGAAAAAATAGCTGCAATATCTCTAGAGAAATTGAGTAAAATAAAAGGAATCGGACCTGCGAATGCTAAAATGATTATAGATTCTGCTAAGGAATTAGTAGAATAATTATTCTTCATTTACTTCTTAACTAATTTGTAGAACAAATGGAATGCACATGAAAAACAAAATTCTGCAAGTTGTTGGTTATTCCCAAACTGGAAAAACAACAATTATTCAAACAGTTTTAGCTAAATTAACGAAAATAGGGTACCAAGTAGCTGTAATTAAATCTGCTAAATCTTATAAAAAACGTGAGAACTCGAAGGATACAGGTAAATACTTAGATTCGGGCGCGAAAATTTCTGCTGGTCTTTTCGATAATTCACTTCAAATAACAATTGCTCAAAATTATAGTTTACAACAAATTATAGAAACTATCGATTCGATAAGCAAAAATGATGTAATTTTAATTGAAGGCTTTAAGATGTCTGAGTATCCAAAAGTACTCATATGGAAATCAGATGAAGTGCATAACCTGAACGAGTTTAATTTAAATGAATTATTACTAGTTTATTGCTCTCAGAAAGATTATAATAATCATGAACAATTAAAAGAATTGAGTGAGAAAAAATCTGTCCCCATTGTATTTGGAATGGAAACACTTGTTAAAGAGATCGTGAAATATTTAACTTCTTAAGGGTTACACATGCACAACTCCCTAATTAGCTTGCTTAAGAAAACTACGAGTGAAATAGGAAAAAAGCGGTTCATAGATGACAATGTAACAGGGGTAATTTTGGGGTGTATGGACACAGAAAAAATACTAGATGCTGTAAGAAAACTAAAACTGTTCTGTAGTGAAATTGTTATAGGAATGACAAAAAGGGAATATAAAGTAATATCTGCTACTATTCAGGAAAATAATATTTTAACTTTTAAAATAAAGATTTTGCCTAATAACTATACTCTGAACCTAAAAACTATGGATCAATTGGTGAAAGAGAGTTCTAACAATCGAATACTTTTTACGAATTTAGAATATGACATTACTTTTGAAAAGTATAAGTGTTTATGCAACTATGATTCACCCTTAACAACTTTTATTGGATGTAATGGTAATATAATTCCATCAATCTTTTTTTATGATAAATGGTATAATCGGTTTATTCTACAATTACTAATTCTACGCGGTAGAAAGAATCTTGATGATATCTTTAGAATATCTCCAAATTTCTCTCTCCTAAAAATGTCTTCTAAGGACTTTATAAAGAGATATCAAAATAACACAATGGTAAACAATAACTATTCGATTAGTAAACAATTCGACTATTTTCCAAAGAAAATCATCTTTGATTTAGAAATTCAAGATATTATTCAGCTCATCGCACTATTAAGGTCGTTAACTGAAGATCTTGAGAAGTTAAACGTCATTAAATCAACATTTAAAGTTCAACAAATCTTAATTTTAAGTCAGAAATTCGCTAAAGCTGGAAATAAATTTCTTGCTTCCCAAATTACTTTATTCTTGTTAGATAATAAAGAAGCAATCGATTCTTTTCCTTTAAATTGGTCTATAGAAAAAATAACTGATCTTGCTCGAAAGAACTTGCTTGAAGAATCCGAATACTTAGCCATGAATGGTTTTGAAAAACTTCGAATTCGATGTCTTGAAGATTTAACGACATATGATTTATTGAAAGAATCAGAAAAAGATTGGTTTGAGAAAGAGAAAATGACTATTCTTGAAAAATTAATAAATGATAATATCGAATATAGCTAGAGTGTAAGAGAACATTAGACATTTAAGTGTGTATTTTCATCCTTCCTTATGAGTTTTAAAAGCAAATCTAGCCTGAAACCATTATTAATGCGAACAATTTTCGGGCTGTTTTTCCCCATTTTTATCGAAATTTTTGTTTACATAGTTTATACTGGATTAAGAACCGGGAATTATCAATATTCTATACTTTCATTATTTGTTTTCTTCATTATTCCGACCTTATTTCTTTACCTAATTGCTCCAAAAACTATCTTCTTTTTAGGAGGAGTTAGACATCATATTCGAAAAAATATATTGTCAAATTTAGATAATATCTTTTTAAAACCTAGGAAATACTTACTCCAAGATAAAGCTGTACCATTATTGGACATGGAACTGAAATTAACTGATGAGGAGTACAGGCTTATTAAGTTGAAAATCAAAAACAAATTAATTCCAAATCTTCTAAAAGAATCTGAAAATCTATATGGGGAACAATTCATTGATAGGAACCATACATCTACAAATGAACGATTATTAACTTATCACGAAACCTTATTTTTATTTAGCGGTGTTAGTTCTTTGGTTTTATTACTGAATCTAGTATTAATCATAATTCTAAATAAAACTAGCATAATTCTGGATTTCATAGAGCTAGATCAAATAACAAACAGTACAAATATTGTTGTTTTTGCGTTGATATTCGGAGTTTTGCTTGTAATCGCGCTTTACTTGTTTATTGTTTCATCAAGGAAAATTTGTAATCTGATTCCACAAATATTGCCAATAATTTATTATGAACCAGAAGAAGAAAGAGAAAAGAGATTATCTCAGATATTAGCTATAGCTGAATTCCCAATTAGTAATCTCTTTGTGAGAAGAACTCAGAGAGAGTTAGCGAGATCTATTGAAGCTGCAAAAAGAGAATTATTACAGTCTAAATTAGTTTCAGCGATTTCCTGGTATTATCGTGATGAAATGGCTAAAACGATTGCTTGGAAACTCTACAAAGAAGTTCTTGAAGAAATTCAAATTCCTGAGGAAACGAAAACTAAAATCGAGAAGCAATTTCTGTTTGATCCACTAGCTAGAATGTTTTCAAGCCAAATATTGACATTATCAGAGGAAAAAGCTATAAAAGCAGACATTGATTATATTCAGGAAAAATTGGTAAAATGGAGTAAAATCAGAAGTGAAGAACAGACTCTCTCATTCCTTTTAATTTATCGAACACTTGAAACGATATTTCGTAAAATTGCTGCCAACATGTCTGATACACCATTAGGTGATGAGATTAACTTTCTACGATTAATTGATATTTTAGAAAAGAACAGCTTTTTCTCCAGTGAAGAAGTATCTTTGTTACATGAAATAAGATTTAAGAGAAACTTACTCTTTCACGAGCCAGGAAAAAGTCTAGATATCGGAAAACAAACCATGGATCACTTGCTTAAACTATTAAGTTCCGTTATCAATCGTATCAATGAATGAGCTTTTTCTTCATATTCAAGAATCATATCAAAAATTACCCTTAATTAGCAATGTGAATAAGACAAACCTTACTTTCATTGACAATAAGTGATGATGGTTGTTCCTCGGACAGAAGTGATGGAAGAATTCAAGTTGAAAAATAACTGATTAATTGAGCAACTACATTTTGTGGGATTTTTACATTACCCAAAATACCTTTATCTCCATGATAATCTGAACCACCAGTTTGAAGCAATTTATTGTTCTTACAATAGCGTTTTAAGAATTCTATTCCGTTATTTATGCGTTCACTAGATAAACCAGGTAACATTGTTTTATAGTCATAATAGACTTCAACTCCTTTCATCCCCCAAGTTACAAAATCATCTAATATTTCTCTAAGATTTTCATAATTAAATGATTCAAAAACTAAAGGATGAGGTAGAACTGCTATTCCTCCTGCATTTTGTATTAATTCTATCGCTTCAGTGGCTTTTATTGCTTTTCTCATTACATATGCTGGTTTTCCATTTCCTATGTATTTATCAAAAGCTTCTGAAACAGTTGACACAAATCCCTTAGAAATAAGCGTTCTTGCGATATGGACTCTACCAGGACTTTTTGTTTGATTTGTGTGTAATTCAATATCTGCAATCTTCAGGTTAATCCCAATATTATTCAATTTCTTCAGAATTAGATGGATTCTGTGTTCTCTTTCCAGTTGTAACTGTTTAAGTTTCTCTCCAATAAAAGAGTTTTTTACATCAAAATTGTATCCTAAGACTTCTAGTTTCTTGTTTTTATAATTAATAGAAAGCTCAATACCAGTAAGGAATTTGAATGAGTATTCTTTAGAATTTTTCTTGACCTCTAAAACTCCTCCGATAGTATCATGATCCGTAATTGAGAAAAGAGATAATTCTTTCTCCTCAGCCATTTCTAACAACTGTCTAGGTGTTTGTTTACCATCGGAAAAAATAGAATGAGTGTGGAGATCTATTTTCGTTGGTTACACCTCTACTTTGTATAATTTATTTAGAATTTCTTCAACTTCAGTAAAGACGTAATAAATTAGGAATGTTGTTAACAGCAACCAAACAAAACCCACAATTAAATAAGACCAAATTGAAATATCTTCAAAAATATAAGAGAAACCAAATGTAATAGCTTCTAAAATTATTAATAATGGAATTAAAGTCCATAAAAACGGAATCCAACTGATGATTCTAGTTACTCTTAAGTTTTTTTCTTCCTCCTTTACGCGAAATGTTATCGTAGATATAGGCAATGCAAGCTGACAAGCAATCGTTATAGAATCATCTGTAATTTTTTTTGTCTTGAGATGAAGACGCTCGTGAGTAATTCTGTCTATCATTGTAAGAAATTCTTCCTTTTTGAGTGCTAAGAAAAGATACTTTTTCATTAATGTCTCACCATTTACTCATCTTGATTCAATTATAGTGGTTTCAATAGCTATTTTTAGTGATTTGGTTATTAAATCTATAGACATTGATGGAACCAGTTTTCCAATAACCTGTTTTGGAAGGGAAGGTACGTGTATAAATCCAGCTGGAATTGATTTTTCATTATGTTTAAGATAATGCATTAAATAATAAAAAATTTGGTTGCACCCAAAAGTTCCTGCTGTGTTGGATATCTCGCACGGAATTCCCTGGACCTCTAAATTTGTTCTAATTTTCTTAATTGGTAACGTAGAAAAGAAAGCTGCTGAACCATCTTCAATTAATCTCTCATCAGCAGGTTTAGAACCACAATTATAAACAACTTTGTTTACATCTGCAATATTGATTGCAACTCTTTCAATAGATATTCTTGAACGATTTGATTGTCCTGTTGCTATAACAATAGATGGCTCAATTTCTTCTACTGCCTTTTCAATGGAACTCTTAATTTCTTTGTAATGTAAGGGTATCTCAGCAGCTATAATATCAAGATCAAGAATTGCTAGGTTGTTTAGATTATTACATGCCATAATGGAGGAGTTTACCGTTGATTTCCCAAATGGAGGGAAACCTGTTATAAGGACTCTCTTCTTCATCTGTACTCCTTATGAAGCAGAGAGTTTTAAATGTTATTCGTTGTTTGGACATTGAAACAAAGGTTTTTAAAACTAGTTTAGTCATTTTTGACTGTCAATTAGGTGTAAATAATGAGCAACGATGATATTAACCAAATTGTAGGTGTAGGTCCAAAGGCCGCAGAAACATTAAGAGATAATGGATTTAACACTATAGAAAAAATTTCACAATCTACTGCCGAGGAATTGTCTCAACTTCCTGGTATAGGCGCTGCTACCGCAAGAAAAATGATTGATAATGCAAAAACGATGATATCTTTACCTGCTAAAAAGGAAGTATCCAAAACAAAAGTAGCTAAGGTTGAAGAGCCTCCTGTTAAGAAGCCTGTTGTTGCTAAGAAGCCTCCTGTTAAGAAGCCTGTTGTTGCTAAGAAGCCTCCTGTTAAGAAGCCTGT
>JAHLWR010000044.1 GCA_019057815.1 Candidatus Heimdallarchaeota archaeon | reverse complement strand
TTCATGGTCATGGCATACTGAATAGGATAGTTGTCAAGGGTGTAAATCTTCAAAGCTTCCTCAAATGCGTGGATAGCTTCAGCTAGATTGTTTTCTTTATCTCGAACATCAGCTAGATTCAAGTAAGTATTACCAAGGTTATTCATGGTCATGGCATACTGAATAGGATAGTTGTCAAGGGTGTAAATCTTCAAAGATTCTTCATAAGCTTGAATAGATATTTTTAATAATACAGTATCTTTAGTTCTATTACCCAGAGACTCACTTCTATTGCCTAATAATACTAATGCTTCAGGTATTCTTTGAAATGTTTCAAGCATTTCTTTGAAAAGATCAAGAGTAGACAATTTTTCTACAATAGTCACAATCGTTTCTAAATAAGCTTCTTCTGCAAACACGTTCTCTTTGGTTAGTATCAAGAATTCCTTCTTGTGTAGCTTTTCTAATAATCCATTCCATTCATAACCTTTCCATTCATACTCCTCTTTTAAACAAATAGTACGAATCCATTCTTTCACAAACACTTCTTTTTCTCTATATATACCGCTTAAGTGCATCTTTCTTAATGCTCGTAGAATGGATTTTTGTTCAGGTGTACATAGATAGAATCTGTTTTTCATCTCTGATAAACGTAAAAGAATAGAACCAAAGGTACCATTAAACCTGTGTTCAACACTCTCCCAAGAGATGTTTAATTGCTTTTCAGCTATCTCTTTGGCTAATTTCTGATCTACGTCTTTAAGTTCAATTTCGTTATCTCCGAAAAGGTCATCAAAAGGAAAACGTACATCATTAAGAACTTCTTTAGTATCATCCAGATCCTCTCCTGAACGACATGTAGCCAAGAGAACACAATTTTTTCTTCGAATAAGTTCAATCAATAGTTTGAAATTTTTTCGTTTTGCGAAATCTTGCAGATCATCAATAACAACCAATTTAGTTCTTTTCCTTCTAAGATTGAGAGGAAGAAGAAAATCTTCTTCAATATCTACATTCCTGACGATTGTTACAGCATAAGGATGGTTTACAGCTTTTAAAGCTTCAAATGCTGCACGGGTTTTACCACTCAATGGTTTACCTATAATCGCAACATTCTCTTTACGCTCTAAACAAGCTATAATTTGTTTATCAGTTTCTCGAGAGTAATAATATTTACGATATTTTCTTAATTTAAATAATTGTTTTGGTTTGATTTTTTGTGGTTTTTGCCATATAACATGGTAGTATTTCTTTATTCTCTTATACTGTTTTCGAAAAAAGGAAATCACTTTCACTGTGAAGCTTATGATATCTCCAGCTCCTAAGGTAAAACTCATTATAATCAGTAAATGTATTATACAACTCTTATAAATTTTGTTAGAGCGTTTTTGGGTTTACCATAATAAAAATTTTTTTAGCTAGATGAGAGGGTGAGTGAAGAGAAACACCACAATTACGACAAGTCAAAGTAAGAAGAGTTATTAGTAGAAAAGAAAGAACTAATATATTATATAAATCCTTATTATTTTAACAAGAAAAAACTGGAAGAAGAGTTGTTTATCGCTCCTGTTGAATACGGTGAACCTTGAACTATTTTTATATTGAAATATTACTCATTAAAAGATGGGTGAATTGGAACAAACACAGAAAGAACAAGAGATCTTATTTATACCTAAAAGAGTTCTGAGAGTGTATGAGTTCAGATCAACATGTTGGAGTTGCAAGGAACAAACGAAGAGAATAGCATTGACAGAAGAGTTTGTATCACCATTATCAAATAAATGGAGGATAATAGCTTACAGGTTAGTATTGTGGGGAGATAAACTGAAAGAATTAGCAGTAGAGAAGGGAGTGGAGTTTAAGATGAGGAAGAACAGTCAAACGAAGAAGATGAACTATGTGAGTGTATGTTATTATTGTGAGCAGACACAGGGAGATGGACATCTGTTATACGAGTTCCCAAAAGAAGACTCAGAGAGATGGTCAAGAGAGCATTGTAAAAAAGAGATAGAGTTACCATATAGTAAGAAAGAGAGAAGTTTGATGAAGAAGGAACAATGGGTAACAAAAGTGAAAGAATGGGGAAAAGGAGAAAAGAAGAACTATCAATGCCCGTATTGTGGGAAAATATTGGGAAGAGAACCGTCAAGAAGAGTCGAGAAGATAAGAAAAGAAGAACATAAGATGAAAATAGAGGGAGAAATGTGGAAATGTAAGGAATGTAAGATGATGATGAAAACAGAAGAAGAACAAGAGAAACAAGATCAAGAGTTAGTATGGTCAGATACATATGATGTAGCGCAAAGGATGAGAAATTATAAATACAGTCAAGCGTCATTAGAAGCATTCATTAAACCAAAAGAGAAGAAAGGGAAGAAAAAGGGAGAAAAGAGAGTGAGATATGTAATAGTAACATAACGGTGGTAATATGAACAATAAGAAAAAGAAGTATAGTATTATTGATAAGGAAATTAGGGATATACTAATTAAAGCAGTTTCTGAAGGGATAAGAATATGTAAAGAGAAAGAATCGAGCGCAAAACCATTTGAGGGCATTATTGAAAAACAGCTTGAAATAATTCTTAAAAAACATAAAACTGAAAAGATAATCATTCAAGGATTAGGAACAAAAACGTTTGAGATATTGATTCATCGTTTGAAAGATGTTAATAATATAGAAGAAACTATTGAAGATGAACTTAAGCTAATAGAAGAAAGGGAAAAAGAACACAAAACCACATTCAAGCAAGTTATCTACCAAGCAGGTTCCATTCCACCAAAGGAACCCTTCCAATTATCTGATGATGTTCTTATTCGGCCACCTACTGATGAAGAGAAGAATCGTTATGATGAAATGCCTGATATGTCAAGGTATATTAGAGGTTATCATCGAGGGTTAACAATAATAGAATGGACATTTACTGTCGATCTATCCAAACATCCAAAGGTAGCAGTATTAATTGGAGAAAATCAAGAAGAGAAACTTACCAATATACCAATGAACACAGGAGATAAGGTTCTGAATGAAATTGTAGGAAATCAATATGGTCTCTTTCGTTCGTGTTTTCTTATAGGTGGAAATGGGGATTTTATGCCTATTTATGTTTTAGAAAAAGATGTCAATCCGTACACACTAGGTTCTCAACCAAAACCCATTGATGTTCAATATCTAGATTTATTCAGGAGAACGGGAATTAACTTTAATAACCTTGAAAATCAAGAAAGGATTAAGATTCTATATTTAAAACTAAAGAAACATCTTCAAAGAGAAGTTGGACCTATAATAGTCGCAACAAAGAGGCTTTTTACATTTTACTCTCCTTATAAAAATGATGTAGACAAATACATAGATGGAGCTATTATTTTAGAAGCATTACTAATGCCAGAACTTTGTAATGAACTTAGCTTCAGATTAAGTCTTTACACTTCACTCTTGCTTGGTGAAAGCGAAGGAGAAAGAAATAGGGTATTCAAAATTGTTAGGGCGGGGTATAATATCAGAAGTAAGTTAGTTCATGGAGAAAGCAAGGATATAAAGATAAAAGAAGCTACAATTAGGAATTTTTCCGATGTTTGTATAAGGACATATCTCAAATGTTTGGATTTATATGATTATGATAACTACAAAGAGTCTATTGAAACTAATCACAGGAAGTTAATTAAAAGAACCATCAAGATAATTGAATCTTTATCTTTCAAGGATACTCCTTATTCCTTGGAAGAAGCACTTGGATGTTCTTTAACAACCTATGAGGAATACAAACAATTTCTACATCCATACACATAATTGCAACAAATCATCCACTGAATTCCTTGACGAACAAACTAAAAATGATATTTCATTCCTTCAGATGATGTCGTAGAGATAAAACTAATGAAACCAATATTAGTGTTAGCTTTACAAACAAATTCGGTATTTTTTTACTCGTATTTTTCTATATAGAGCTTAAATAATCTCAGTAAGCACATAATTCCAAATTCAACGTCATCAGATGTAGGATTATAATCATGATGCATGATTTCATTTCTAACCGGACGAAGTGAATCTAACAACAAAGCTGCATGTTCAATAATTGTGTCATCTATCTGTTTTTGTAATCGTTTCAGAAGCCTGCTCCAATTATCATTATTAACTTCATCTTCAGTTTTATCATTATATGTTTCTAGATAGATCTTTCTTGTTAGTTTTTCAGCAATAAAACCAATGTGTGTCCAAGCTTCTACATAGTTTTTCTTTGCATACATTTTAAGAAGTGATTTTATTCTGTCCTTGAAATCATCAGGAGTATTTTCACTTAAACTAATGCAGAACCAGATTTTAGAAAGATCCAAGGATATTACTGAGGGTAATAATAGATCAAGTTTTTCATTTCTGCAACCACAGGTTTTGGGAATGATTGAGTAATTTTCACCAAAAACAAAAGTAAATTCTAGGAAACAAGTATGTAAAAGACCTTCTTCATCAGAGGATTTTAGTTTAAGATATCTAACACCATTCTGTTCAAATTCCTCTTTACTGAAAATGGGAAAAGGGGAAATACTATCTTGAATGAACTCAGTTAGTTTGAAAAGTCTATTAAATTGTTCAGAAGAGATTTCATCCTTGGAATAAATAACTTGGAAAACTTCATCTTCTTCCGGTTCTTCTAATTCTTCTAAAGAATCAAGAACATTTCCAATAAGAGAAATGAATGTTTCCTCTTCAAATTGATTGATGTTTATATCGTTATTAGTTATCTTATTCATTGATTCTCAGCATAAGCGATTATTAGTTTAATCTATGAGTAGGAAATGATAAATAAATAGGTTTCCCATAGTAGTTCTAACGTATCTTGTTCAGTTTCAAATAAATTACATAGTTTTATATATAGTTATTTGATAGTTTTAATGATTAAAAATGGCTACAAGTATAGAATGGATATGTGCTCTATCTCCATTATTTGCAGTAATTATAGCAGGAGTCTTTGCGCTGATTGGTACGAATTTTTATCAAAAAAGAAAGGACAAAAAAAGATTAGAGAAACTCTGGGAAAAGATGTAACAGAACTCCAAATGGCGTATTATGTGATAGGAAAGAATTGGAATAATTGGGTTTACTGTATTAAATATGAAGAAATAACGAAGAATACAAACGATTTTATTGAGATACATAAAGAGAATCTACAAGATTCATTCATCGATTTCAGGGTAAAACTAGACATGCTATACCTTAAATTAAAGATACATCTAAACCTACCAGAGATTGATTTGAAATCAGATTATAGTGATCCAATACTCGTAGCAATGACAAAGATAACCCCCATGGCAGAGAAAATGCAAGAAAGCATAGATAGCTATGAACTAGAAGATGAAAAACATGATATGAGGGATGAATTTATGGAATTAAGTTTTATTCTTTCAAGTTTATATCCAATGGTTTTAAAATCAAAAATCAAGAGAAAATAGATTATTATATATGTCCAAGTTAGATTCAAAGCACTTCTTAACGAAATACAAAAGGAAAAATATTCCAACACGTAATAGCACAAGTTTTTTAATTTAGAATGTTATCTACTCTTAAGTTAAGAGTGTGGAGCTATGGAACCAGAGAAGAGAGCTCGGAAACTCATAGATATACAATTGGAAAAAGCTGGGTGGAAAGTACAGAATTATAGAGAGATTAATCCTAGTGCAGGTATAGGTATAGCTGTTAGAGAATTCCCTCTTAAATCTGGTTATGCAGATTATTTACTTTTTATCAATCGTCAAGCTATAGGTGTAGTAGAAGCAAAAAAAGCTGGCGTTACTTTAAGTGGGGTTGCTGAACAATCAGACAAATATCTAAATGCTGTTCCTGACAACATTGAACATATAAACCCTCTTCCATTTGCATATGAAACTACAGGATATGAAACATTTTTTAGAGATCTTCGTGACCCTAACCCAAGGTCTAGATTGGTTTTCAGTTTTCACCAACCACAAGAGTTAGAGAAAATTCTTGCAGAAAAAGAAACACTTAGAAAAAGATTGCAGAACATGCCTGAATTGATAACTGAAGGGCTAAGAAAATGTCAGGTTGAAGCAATTGGAAATCTGGAACAATCTTTCTCTGAAGCACGACCAAGAGCTTTAATCCAGATGGCAACAGGGAGTGGAAAGACATATACAGCTGTTAGTTCGATTTACAGATTGATAAAATTCGCAGGAGCGAAAAGGGTTCTCTTCTTAGTTGATAGAAGAAATCTAGGTCGTCAAACTCTTCGAGAATTTCAACAATATGTTACTCCTGATGATGGAAGGAAATTTACCGATTTGTATAATGTTCAACTACTATCATCTAATGTTATAGATGATGTTTGTAAAGTAACAATTACTACCATTCAGAGACTGTTTTCTATGCTCAAAGGAGAGGAAGAGTTTGAAGGTAATTTGGAAGAAGAGTCACTATTTCATTTTTCAGTTGGAGATGAAAGACCAGTAGAAGTGAGTTACAATACTTTTATTCCTATAGAATCTTACGATTTTGTTATTGTCGATGAATGTCATAGGTCAATTTACAACAAATGGAGACAAGTATTGGAGTATTTTGACGCATTTATTATAGGTTTAACTGCTACTCCAGCAAGTCACACTTATGCCTTCTTCAATCAGAATCTGGTTATGGAATACAATCATGAGAGAGCTGTAGCGGATAATGTCAATGTAGGTTATGAAGTTTATCAGATAAGAACGCAGATAACTAAAGCAGGGAGTACTATTTCTGCTGGTCACATCATTTCCAAAAGAGACAGACTAACAAGAGAAAAAAGGTGGGAGCAAATAGATGAAGATATAGAATATAGTGCAAAACAGCTTGATAGAGAGGTAGTTTCAAAAGATCAGATAAGAACGATTATTAGAACATTCAAAGAGAAATTATTCACAGAAATCTTTCCAGGAAGAACAAACGTTCCAAAAACAGTTGTTTTTTCCAAAAGTGATTCGCATGCGGAAGATATAGTTCATATAATTAGAGAAGAGTTTGCAAAAGGAAACGAATTTTGCAAAAAGATAACTTATAGAAGCGGTAGACCAGAAACACTAATAAAAGAATTTCGCAATTCTCCTAACCCTCGAATAGCTGTAACCGTTGATATGATCTCCACCGGAACAGACATTCGACCACTAGAATGTTTACTTTTCATGAGAGATGTGAAATCACGAATTTACTTTGACCAAATGAAAGGGAGAGGAACAAGAACTATAGACTCTAATGACTTGCGATCTGTTACAGCCGATGCATATCATAAAACGCATTTTGTAATAGTAGACGCTGTAGGAGTAACAGAGAATGACAAAACAGACACTCAACCACTGGAGAGAAAAAAGAGTATTTCATTTGATAATTTACTTCTACAGATTGCTTTAGGTCAAAGAGATGATGACAGAATAAGCAGTTTAGCTGGAAGATTAGCAAGACTAAATAGACAGTTAGAAAAGGAAGAAATTGAAGCAATAGAAAACATTTCTGACAAAAACCTACAAAGTATGGTTAATGATTTACTTGACGTTATTGATCCGGACAAATTACAAGAAAAGGCTAGGGAGAGATATGAAAGTGAAATTCCAACAGAAGAACAAATATTAGAAATTAAGAAAGAGCTAATAAATATAGCCTGTGCACCTTTTGATAATCCTGATTTGAGAAATAAATTGATAGATACAAAAAAGAGAAAGGAACAGATAATAGACGACATAAGCAGAGATAAAGTGATAGCAACAGGATTTACAATAGAACAAGCTCAATCAATAGTGCAGAATTTTAAAGAATTTTTAGAAGAAAAGAAAGATGAGATAGAAGCATTACAAATAATATATAGCAAACCATATGGAAGTAGGCAATTAACATATAAAAATATAAAAGAACTAGCAGAAGTCATCCAATCACCACCTTATAATCTGACAACAGAGAGATTATGGCAAGCATATAGACAATTAGAAAAAGCGAAGGTAAGAGGAGTAGGACCAAAGAAATTGCTCACAAATATCGTATCATTAGTAAGATTTGCAATAGAAGAAATACAGGTCCTAGAACCATTTGAAGATACAGTTAATAAAAGATTTGAAGAATGGTTAGTAGATCAACAAGAAATAGGAAGAATGTTCACAGAGGAACAAAAAGAATGGCTAGAAATGATAAAAGAACAAATAAAAACAT
>JAHLWR010000010.1 GCA_019057815.1 Candidatus Heimdallarchaeota archaeon | reverse complement strand
TGATTCCTCAGTCCCCCTGTCTAATCCCTCTGTCTAGATTTTTCTAGATTAGCTGTGATTTAAAATCACGGTAACAGTGAATTTAAAGATTCTATAATTCTTGCTCATGAATTATGCAGAAAAATGATTAAAGATGAAGGAGAGGGTGATCTTAAAAAATATAAGAGTCATAGAAGAGGAGAAATAACTCTAACACTTCCAAATGCGGTTTTTAAAGAAAAAAAATTATTTTTGGAGGATGGGGTTGAATTTTATCATTCTCCTGGTCACACTGAAGATTCCTCATCGTGTTATGATCGTGTGGATAAAGTTCTTTTTGTTGGAGACAATCTTGAGTTCCCTTATCCGTATATTCGCATTCTGAATATTGGAACCTATATTGAAACGCTTGAAGAATACTTAACCCGTGATGTTAAATTTATAGTGTCTGGGCATGATGATCTAATGAAAGATGACCAACTAATAAAATCGAATCTAACCTATTTACAAAATCTGAACCAAAATCAAATTGATAGTACTAAATTTTCTAAAGAGCAACGTGGTATACATTACTCTAATATCACTCAATTAGGGGAATTAAAGGCTCAAGCAGGTAAGAAAGAATCAGCGTTAGAATATTATAATGAAGCAGCTAAACTGCTCAATGAAGCTGAAGAAAGTCTTAATGTTGAGAAATTAAAGGAACAAATAGGTAAGATAATTGAAGATTTATCAAAGTAATTTATGTAATTTATACTTGCTTTAGTCTATTAATATCGAGGGAAGGAGCTTCATGATTATCTCTACCATCAATTGTTTCAGCCATTAACAATGAGTTAAGTATTGCTTCTTCTGTAACATCAACTGTAGCAACAAGTAGTTTTTGAAATTCTTTTGAGTTTTCATTCACAACTTCAATCTCTCTCTTAACATTCTTATCATCATGATTAAGAGTATTTTTTGTGGAAAAACCAATGATAATATCTCCTGAAGAATGGGCTGCATACCCTCCTGTTCTAGATATGCCAAGAGGAGCTCGTTTACAGATTCTATTCAATTGTCTAGAAGTCAAAGGAGCTTCAGTAGCTACTATTACAATTATTGATCCTCCTGTATTTTTTTCTCGATTGTTATGCTCATTTTCTGGGCTCAAATCGATTTTCTTACCAAGAAACCTCAAATCTTCTCTTCTTCCAAAATTGGACAAAACCAGAACACCAAGTGCAAATTTAGCATCTTCTGATTCGATTATTCTAGATGCTGTGCCAACTCCAGCTTTTAGTCCAAATGCCATCATACCAGTTCCAGCTCCCACATTTCCCTCTGTTACTTTATTTGAAGCATTTTTTATTGCTTCCAGTACATGATGTTTCTTAACATGCCTACCTTGAATATCATTCAAGTAACCATCACTGCATTCACAAACTACAGGGTTAACAGTTGAAGTAGTGATTCCTATGTCAGGGTTTTGGACAATTGAGTAATCAATTAGAGCATCAGCTACAACAGGAACATTAAAAGTATTGGTTAGAGCAATAGGGGTTTCAATATTTCCAAGCTCCATTAATTGAACAAGTCCTATTGTTTTACCATATCCATTCATGATGAGTTTTTGTCCTGTTGTCTTATACGACAGACATAGGTGAGCGTATTCCTTAGAGGTCAACATATAGCACACAGGAGATGGTCTATACTCACTCTAAGCGGATACATCACGTATCCTCCTACCCCGTTCACCTTACATTTAGGTAAAGCTTTCGGATCGCTTTTTTTCAAGATATTGTAGGCAGCATTGACATCAGCGTTGATCAGATGACCATGAGAGGATCTAAACAAGCCTCGAGTTATCCGTTTTCCAGCATAGTGCTTCCTAGCTTCTGGGAATTCGTTATCAAGGAAACTACATTTAGAGGTATACTTTTCGGGGATGGTCTCCACGTTTATCCCTCTCTCTGCTGCTTTGTAGCGTAAGATGTCGATGATTCGCATGAAGGGGATGGTGACAAACATTTGGGTTATCTTCTTCCAGAAATGCATCCCTTGTTTCCATTTCTTGTTGTAGCCGATAATCACCTCATGTAGCCCTCGTTCTACCCACAAGTCTACCAAGTAACAAGTGAGCTGGTGGATAGCTTCTTTAAGTTTCCTTCGCCACTTCTCCTTAAGCTTGTAGTAGGCTTGCCCATAACTGAGCCTAGTGTTTCCTTTCAGTAGCTGCCTTTGCTGTTGAGCATATTGGATCTGTAATTGTTTCTGTTTTTTCAAATAGAATTGTGTTATACTCTTTATTCCTTTCCCTGCATCCTTGATAACAATCGGTTGGTTCCCGAGGTTATCCACAAAGGTGGCAAGGTTGACCATCCCTAAATCTACCGCTCCCTTACGTATCATCCGTTTCTGGACTTTAGGTAAGGTTTTCTGATACACAAGTTCAAGGGTATAACCCACTCTTCGGGGGACGATTCGCACTTCTCTTAGCTTTGTAATGGAAGTCAATCGTGTTTTATAATAGTATCCCACTTTCTTTGGAAGCACTAACCACTCGTTGACGATACTTGCTTGCTGGTTGGTGAAAATCGCTACCACTTCCCCGTTCTTGGGTTTGTAATTCGGTGGTTTTGGCATAGCGAAGAACTGCTCAGGATTGCTTTTCCACTCCTTTAACGCTTGAAAAAACCCTTTCCAGTTTCTACACAGGAGTTTAAGTGTGTGCTGTGCGGTGTGCGCAGGAAGCACACGGTAACACTCTTCTTGCTTAAGTAACTTATTCAAGTCGTTGTAGAACAGAATTTTCTTCTCTTTGTTTAATGATCTTTTTATCAGAAAGTTTGCTCGATTATAGAGATTCTTTACTCGATGACACAGTGTGCTTAACGCTGGATGATATTTCACTTCTATACATTCCACTCTCAGAACTGTTGTCATCTCTTTTTTATCTAGAGATTCTTATAAAAACTCTCTTAATATTCGCGCTAACTGTCCCATTAAACTGATTCATTTGTAGTTAATAGTACAACAAGACAAAAACCCATCATAACGAAAGCACTTGCTTGAACTTTTTCTCTGAAAATATTCCCATTGTGAGGTAAAATGATTGTTACACCAGTTCTAATAGGATCAACACTCACTTCCAGCTTCCCTTCTCCCTTTATTATAGTGGAATGACCAACTAACACTCCATTTACATCAGAAATAGAGTTTGATGATCCTCGGGGAAGCGATCCAATATCATATTCAAGTTCTTGTAATCTCAATCGTTTTCCTTGAGAATGCTCGTTCATATTTACCATCTAACATTGCTATTTAAAAAATGTAGTTCAAATTTCTTCTTGTACTCATCGAAAAGTACTTTTTTGTTTTATAGCAATTAAAGCTTGAACAATAACATTAAAAATGTGCTATTAGAAGTAACTTAATTGAAACTTAAGGTGATAAAATGGAATACGGAACTATCATTGCAATTGTAGCAGGTGTAGCGATTCTTCTTTTCTTCTTATCTGGAATAAGAGTCGCCTTAGAATATGAAAGGCTAGTTGTCTTTCGATTAGGAAGATATATAAGAACAATTGGACCGGGATTAATTTACATAATTCCTCTATTTGAGTCAGCTAAAAAAGTAGAACTGCGAATTATCACACAAGATATTTCTAGGCAAGAAGTAATAACAAGAGATAATATACCAGTCTTAGCTAATACTGTTGTTTATTTCAAGGTTGTAAAACCTGAAGATGCTGTTATAAAAATCGAAAATTATGTTTATGCAGTTAGACAATATACTCAAGCAGCATTAAGAGACACAATCGGTACTATGGAACTTGATCAAGTTTTGATGGAGCGAGAAAGAATCGCTATTGATATTCGTGGGATGGTAGAAAAAGAAACTATTGAATGGGGTATCGATATTAAAAGCATTAAGATTCAAGAACTTGAACTTCCAGGAGAGATGAAAAGAGCTTTTGCTAAACAAGCTGAAGCTGAAAGAGCAAAAAGAGCTATAATTATCCAATCTGAAGGAGAGAAGATTGCTTCACAGAACTTAGCTGATGCAGCAGAGAAACTTGCAACAGCAAAAGGAGCTTTACATCTTCGTACTCTTCAAACAATACGTGATATAGCACAAGATCCAAGTGAAAAGATTGTTATTTTCATGCCAAATGAATTATCAGATAGTGTAGTTGAAATTGCTAAAAAGTTGAAATAATAGGTGGATTAACAGTTAAAATCTAACACACGCTATATCCAGATTGCCTTTAATAGCGGCATAAGTCAGGTTAGTAGGGAGAATTCTCCCTTAAATTCCCATATGATCCAAGAATCATTATTGAAGCAGGATTAAGCGAATCAGCAGATTTTAGAAAAACAATTCCATCTATATTGAAAAAGATAGGAAGATAATTTTCTCTTTTTCCTTTTTTTCAAGGTATTAAATGTCCATTTTTAAAAATAATTTTACCATCTAATTCCATTGTGAAATTAGGTGTTGGAAGATGACCTGAAAACGAGACAACACTGTATGCTTCAAGAGGATTAGTTAGTAAAGCAATAGCAATAATCGCTACTCCCCTCATTTTGTCTAATTCAATTTGAAGAAATGGATTGTCAGCTTTTACATTGAAACCAAATGCGATTTGACCTATTTTTCGGTTTTCATTCAGAAGTAAATAATATCTATTAAACCATTTACTTTCTTCATTATCTGCTTTATATTTCTTAATATTATTATTTTCAATTGTTAGCGTAAGTGTTGTATCAAGATCTTCTAGCCATCCACGAGGAACAACATATGTACCGTTTAGTTTCCCACCAACAGTAATTTCACCTGCGGGTAGATTTGATCCTTTTCCTGGAAGGTCTACAATACCTGTCTCATATCTTGTCATATTAGTATCCACATCTAACTCTATGTCTGTTCCTATGCCATTGTAAATTCGACATTTTTCTGCTTTTTTGATTTTAGCATAAATTGTAAGCAACTCTTCTTCAAGTTTACTTTGATTAATATCCAAAGGTCCATCATCACGAAAAATTGTTTCGTCACTCATTGGTGAAAAAGCTGCTCTTTTATCATATCGTTCTATATATTCCAACCACATAGTGTCTGATATGGAAAATTCTGAAATGACATATATTACATCATACTGACTAATTTTTTGGATAAAATCAATATCAAACGTGGGGTAGTGTTTCCATTTACATTCATATAAGAAGAAATCAGTGTGAACATTGGGGAATTTTTCTGTTGCAACTTTAGCAATTTGCTTTGCTAGAAGATTTCGTTTTAGTATTCTCTCAATCATATCGGAAGGTTTGTCAATCATATCTTTAGGCGAAGGATAGTCTGATAATATGAGGAATTTCTCTCCATCCATAAGAGCAAGGTTGACTCTTAGCATTTTTTCAATAATCTTGTTAATGCTTGGATTAGATTGAATAATCACTAGTATTCACCTGATATCCGTAAATATAATCTGATTATTAAATATCGTTCTATGTTATTTCTCTTCATTGACAACTTAAAAACTGTATGATAGTTCTAAGAAGGTTAACAATCTCAAATTCAATTATTTTTCAAAGCCTTATGAAGAAAAAAGGTGTAATTTTCTCTTGCTTCCTTTTGCAATATTTTGAAAGTATGACTGTTAGAATGATGTAGAATCTTGTTTTGTTTAGTGTTTCAGGTTCATTAACTAGAAACTCAACAACTCTAATCTTTTGAGCTCATCAGTCTTTGGTTCTCCTGTGTTTCTATCATAGTTTCGATAAATGTACCATTCTTTCAGCTGTGTCTCATAATCTGGTATATTACCTTCAGTTGGTCCTTCTAGCTTCTGTAACATTACTGAGGGGATCTTCTCCCATTCTGTCTTCCAGCCAAGTTTTAGGTTTAAAAGGCGTTTAAGTGCAAAAATTCTTTCGCCTAATAAAATAAGATCTTCTGGAACTATGTCTTCTCTCATTGCCATTCCTAATAGTTTTGCTACTAATGTTGCAGGTGGATTGTAGAATTGACATATAGTCATTGCATTATACAGTTGCCTATAGCTTTGAATGTTTGCCATCTGTTTGGCAATTCCTTTGTTTTCAAATCTGTTTGGTATATCATCAATACCCAATTCTGGAAATGTCATTCCTTGTAGAACAAGGTAGGCATCACCATTCACATGACATGCTCCTCGTGGGCTTGTTAGATATTGTACTGCCATTCCACTAAAAGCTCGAGGATCATGGTAAGGTGCTTCTAATCCTGCAATTTGTGGAGAGACATCAGGTTGATTATAGTGTTCTGCTAATTTCTTGCTCCCTTCTGCTAGTAAGTTCCCGATACCTTCGCGGTAACTAATAATACGCAGTAATTTAATTAATATTTCAGGATTGCCAAATGAATAATCTAATTTATCAAGTAAGTCTCCTTTTGGAATTACATTCTTAGATACAAGATCTAGGAGAACCCCTATTGTTGCTCCAGCTGAAATTGTATCAATACCATAAGAGTTTGCCATATAGTTGGCGTAAGCTAACGCTTCAAGATCATCTATCAACAAATTCGTTCCAAATGCTCCTATGGTTTCATATTCCGGTCCTTTGGTTTTGGGAAGTTTGTATTTACCTTCTGGAATCTCCACTTCTCTACCGCAAGCAATAGGACAACGATAACAAGCTTTTCTTCCAACTAATATTGTTTCAGACATTGTTGCACCGGAGATTTTGAAAGCATTTTCATAGGTTCCTTGAGACCAGTTGCGAATTGGTAAGTCTCCATACATGTCTACTGCAAGATCAACATATCCTGCTGTTCCTAAATCATGAGACAATTCAGTGGAAAAATCGTTCATTATTATATCTTGAGCTTCTTGCGAAACCTCCTTGAATTCCTCAGGGAGTGAGAAATGTTTATTGCTTCCTTTAACAACTATTGCTTTCAACATTTTTGAACCCATGACAGCTCCTAATCCTGTCCTACCAGCTGCTCTAGCACCATCATTCATTATTGATGCAAATTTGACTAAATTTTCACCAGCAGGACCAATACAAGCTATTTTAAAGGTATCATCTTCTAAATCCCGTAGGATTTTTTCTTGAGACTCAAATACTTCCATCCCCCAATAATCTTTAGCGTCTCTTATCTCAACTTTTTCATCATTAATATAAACATAAACAGGATTTTCAGATTTTCCTTCTACTATTATACCATCATAACCAGCAAATTTGAGTTCAGGTCCGAATTTCCCTCCAGAGTTTGCTTCACCCCAAATGCCTGTAAGTGGCGATCGAGAGCAAATTGAAAATCTGCCTGCACAAGCAGTAGGTAAACCAGTTAACGGACCTGTAAAAAAGATTAGAATGTTTTCAGGGGAGAGAGCTTCAACAACCTTCTGTTCAATGAATTTATAGTAATAGTAAGCCCCTAAACCGCTTCCACCTACAAACTTTCTTGCATTTTCCTCATCAAGAGGTTCAGTTTTAACCTCTCTCTCTGTCAGATTTATTCGTAGTATTTTACCTCGATAACCACTAATGAGAACCACCTAAAGCATTTCATTATAGAGTCTTTCAATATCGTCTTCTGTCAAATCTCTAGGATTTACTAATGACCCAGTATCATTAATTGCAAAATTGCACAATTCTTCCATATTTTCATCTAATTGTTGCTTTGTTACACCAAAATCCGATAATTTCATCTTAAGCCCAAGATTTCTGATTAGTTCTTCAGTCTTATCAATCAGCTTTAAAGCTCCTTCTTTTGGAGTACTAAAAGGCAAACGAATTTGATAAGCAATTTCTGAATAAAGGCTTGCAACTTCCTCTTCTTCGACACAAAATCGCATCATATGAGGTAGAACCACTGCAATTATCTCACCATGATTGATATTTAAAACAGCTCCAGCTGAATGAGCTAATGCGTGGGTTCCTCCAATTTGACTGTTTCCAATTGCTATCCCTGCCATAGTAGCTGCATTGTGCATTTTTTCCCTATATTTGGCGTTCTGCCCTTCTTCAACAACTTTTAGTAGATATTTAAATACAGTTTTTATTGCTTGAAGCGCGAAAGGATTACTAAAATCATTTCTCCATTGAACTGTGCATGCTTCAATCGAATGAGCTAAAACATCTATACCTGTTGAAGCTGTTACATGTTTGGGCAGGTTTAATGTGAATTGTGGGTCAACAATACTAATATCTGGGATAAGATTTTTGTGTCCAATGCTCAATTTTTGTCCAGTCTGAGTGTCTGTAATAACTACAGCCCAATTTGCGTCAGAACCTGTTCCACTTGTTGTTGGAATAGCAATTAGTCTGGCCTTATTTCTTAAGGGTAAAGGGTCTTCTGGAAAAACTTCATCTATTCTCATTTCAGGATTCTCATATAGTATCCAAATAGATTTAGCACAATCAATTACAGAACCACCCCCAACAGCAACAATCCAATCTATCTCATTTTCAGATGCAATTTTTGCTCCTTTTTCCGCCATACTGATTGTTGGTTCAGAGTTTACTTCATCGTATATTGTAACATTCATATTGTTTTCTTGGAGAAGCTTTGTCACTATTTGAGGGATTTTTAGGTTCATCAATATACTATCAGTCACAAGTAAAACACTTTTTCCTTCCAAATCCTCAAGATAGCTAATAGCATCTTCACCAAAAACTATATTCTTTGGCGATCTAAAGTACCACATAGAAATCAACTGAAAGTAGGGGAATTAAAAGAATTCCGTTTCAACTTTTTGAGCAGTATTAACTAGTTCTTTAGCTGCTTTTGTAGCACGCATCACTTTTGCTTTATTACCTTTCAATGTGAATTTTCGCGTTAAAAGCCCTTTTATTGGGTCTATTTCACCATTAATTAATTTAAACCAATTAGAATATGTTCCTTTGTACTCAAACTCAGTTTCTGGTACTTTTTCGCCTTCCTCAAAACTACCTACATTCCTACATTCTCCATGCCATAGATCTATGTAGAAAGTATGCCCCTTCTTTAATTTTTCATCTGGTTCTATAACAAATAGAAAGTCGCCTTCCCACGTTTTAGCAGCTTCTTGCCATGATTTACCCTTTTCACTATTTAGGGTGTCCTTATAGGATTCAATCCATTCTTTGCTTGGAAATTTATATGCCATTTTATCACCGAAATTCTTCTTATACCTAAAGAAACTATCGTGACACTCTTCGTAAATAGGTTGCTTTTAAATATGGTTTTCCAGTGAGAAAATAGTTTTTAGGGGATCTAAAAAAGGATTAAAATCTTTAAACACTAATAATTCACTAATCTTGCTTATATTCTAAACCTCATAATTTTAACTTCTCTGACTCTAGTTCTTCTGGCGCTATTCTGACAGGTTGGTTGCTCAATTTTGCTTTTTTATGAACTAGACATTCATCGACGTAATAGACTGTACCATCGACCTTAGTAAATCGTCTTAGTGTAATTGTCCTTGCTTTGATATCGCCTGCAATGTAAGTACGGTTTATATCAACTGTATTCTTAGCTATAATACTTCCACCTATTTCGTAAGCTTTTCTGAATACTCTCCAGAAACTAAGAATGTAAGATGTCCAGTACCAGAAAGCATACCATTTATGCTGATCAAAGCTAATATCTACACCTGTGACATTTCCACCAATTTTAGCACCGCCCCTAATGTCGACGTAACCTTCTGTTTCAAGGTTGAGTTTAATATTTGCTGAACCTCTTATTTTGGCACCATGCTTAGCTTTTACGTTACTAGCACATTTGAGAGAACCTGAAGAACGCAAAAATTCTCCTATGTCAATATCTCCTTCAATTTTTGCACTACCACTAAATTTTGCATCATCATCAATAGTAACTGCTCCACCAACTTTTAAAGAGCCAGAGCTTTTGAGATCATCGTCAACTATTAAATCACCTGTGATGTTTGCACTTCCGCTGAATCTAGTATCATCTTTAGCACTAACTGAACCATCTACGTTCAAAGAGCCAGAACACCTAAGTTCTTCACCAACAGTAAGATTTCCCTTCAATTTTGCGCTGCCACTAAATCTAACCTTATCACCACTCTGCACGGGACCTTCGAATTTGAAAGATCCTGAACTTCTCATTCCTCCATGTGCATTGATGCTTCCTTTTCCATTGAAAGATCCGGAGGTTCTGAAGAAGTTGCATTCGATAGTACCATCAAGTTTTCCCGATCCTGATATACGTACGTCCTTTTTAGTGTTAATATCAGGGAGCATAGACGATCCTGAAAAACGAATATGATTTTTTGACATAAATTATTCTTAATAAGGCAAATATAAATTACTTTCCATTTATTAATTTAACAAACAGTGTGGAACTCAAATAGCTAGAACAAAAATAGTATAACACAGGGCCGATAAAGCTGCAGCAACAGGAAAAGTGATTACCCAACTTAATACCATCTTTCTGAAGGATTTTTTATCTGGTCTTTGTCCTTTCACCCTCCCAGCTCCTAATACTGCAAAAATAAGAATATGGCTTCCAGAAACAGGTAAACCAAGCCATGTTGCCACGAAAAGAATAATACTTGTAGATATTTGAATACTAAATGCATCTGAAGGTCGCATTTCGATAAGGTTTTTTCCGACGTTTTTTATAACGTTTTTTCCTACAACAACCAATCCAAAAGCTAGCACTCCACCAGCTGCAAGCACAAGGTAAGTGGAATTTTCTGCGGAAAAATCTCCTGATTCAATCAAACCATACATGATCCCTAGAGCATTTGCAGAATCATTTCCCCCTCTGCTTAATTGGGTCCAACAGACAGATACGATAAGAAAATATATGAAGAATTTCTCCATTTTTTCGAGTTTTCGTAAACCTTTCTGTTGTGAAGCCATTATCTTTGATACTATAAGTTGAACTCCATAAGCTCCTAGAAACCCTAATATCGGTGATATTACCCATCCAAGTGCCACATCTCCCATTTTACTCCAATTTATTGAATCTATAAAACTTCCACCATTACTGATACTCCAAACTATAGCAACACCAAAAACTGATCCTACTATTGAATGTGTTGTGCTGATTGGAGCACCTGTTCGAGACGCTACAATCAACCAGATTGTAGTGCTAATAACAATAGCAAGGAGCATGAATACATTATAGTCAACATTCTCTCCTAGCAGGTTTGTTCCAATTGTTCTTCCAACGTTTTCTGATAAAAAGAATACTCCAACAAAAACTAATGTTCCAGCAAGAATTAAGGCGTATTTTGTTTTTATTGACTTACTTCCTACTAAAGTGGCCATTGTTTCGTCATTAGCACCTATACCAAATGATAGAGCTAACATCAAAATCAAGAGAACAATGACCACAACATCCATCTAAGTACCATCCTGTAATTTATTCATCTGATATCTACAAAGCATATTTACAGATTAAACCATAGATTTGGTCTGCGAAATCTTCAACTCTGTCAGCAGCTTTACATAGGTCTTTGATCAGATTTTGATTATGGTCGAAAACTAAGAAATCTTTGTAGTTCTCCTTGAAATTGCTCTCAAGTAGATTCCAATGTATCTCTCTTACTTCACGGCGAATGTCAGTTATTTTTGTGATGTGTTCTTTACCCTTTTTGAAATCATCAAGAACACCAACAACCAATTCTTTGACTTCAGTACCTAAAATTTTACTTTTGTCAGCAATGTTTCTTATCCCCCCTTGCAAAGAATCAGGAACATCGTGGGGAAATTGGATTAACTTTCTCACTACAATTTCTATTTTATCTACAATCTTATCAAGTGATTCAATAATTTTAAGTCTATCAGACCGTGAAAAAGCCATTGTTTCTCTGCTAAACAAACGCTCAGTTATTTCTTCCCGTAAACGATCTTGCTTCTTTTCCACCAGAATAGCTTCTTCTGTCTTTGTTTTAGCTTGCTCGAAATCTTGTTCTAGAAAAGCTAGAACAGCATCAGACATGAGATGGAAAGCCTCTTCAACTAGTGTACAATTCTCAACAAATAAATCATACATACTTCTTGTTTTCTTGCCGAATAGAATCTTAATCACCTTATCAAATTCTTCGTCATACTATAGGGAAATATTGTATGTTATAAGTTATTTTAAGATTTATTGTTAGTAAATGAAAATACATCTGTTTAAGAAGAGTGTGTTCTCAAATAAGATCAAGATTCAATGAAAATTTCTTTTAATAATTTATCTAGTTTTGTTGTTATTGGCAAAAGTTCTTCCGATTTTATAAACCCTCTCTTTGCCAAAATATCAATATCTTCTTCAACTTTATCTGCTAAAAGAATGATGTTCTCTTTAACTTTGTAAGCGAAGTTCTCTGTAAATAAGGCAATTGTAAACGTTTCTCTAGGTTCAAGCAATACTATGTAATCTGAGTGTTGCAGCATTCTAAATACTCCTTTCTCTATTGATATTTCTGAGCTAAATTTTTGGATTGCATTGATTAAACCAGCGATTAGAAGCTCGTCATCATGTAATCTTTCCTTTTTGAAATTATAAGAATAGCAAGGAAGACCAGAAGGAAGTATGATTAATAAGTAAAGAATATCTTGTTTCTCATCTGTGGTTGAAATATAAGTAGATTCTTTCACCCCCCTTGTAGAATGATATCCTAGTGAATTTTCAAATTTAGATTGGGATTGAAGGATTTTATTCTCTCTTTCTGATTGTTTTGATAATGATAATAAACTTCTTACAATTACTTCTTTTTCTTTAATTTCTTCTAACTGTTTCTGTAAATCATATCTTTCACAAATTGAGCGAGCTATTCTTAGAATATCGCTAGCAAGATTTAGCTTTAATGTTAAAATATAAACAGTTGCTAATAAAATTTCATAATTCACCAGCTGGAAAATGGATTTATGCTCTCTTAATAGTATCACACTCTCTTGACTATGTAATTCTATTTCATCAATGATTTTTTGTTTTATTTGCTGATTTTCTTCCATTCTGTATTTAGTAATTAGAAGTTCAATTGTATAGATTAAACCTTGAAGGACTAAGGAAGAATAATGTTGTTTTTTAGCTATTTTTATCCCTTCTCTCAATTCCTGTTCAGATTTATAGATATTTTTTTTCTTTAACTCAATGAATCCTTTATGCATCAACCAAGTCGCTCTTCTCATAGTTTCTTTTTCATCCACTTTTAATAACTCATAATATCTATCTAAGTTTTTTTCTGCAAGCTTAAAGTTTCCAATGAGCGCATAAAATTCTGAAGCATCAAGATATATCTCATCATTTTCAAGCTTATATTTATCCATGTGTTCGAATGCTTTTTTTAGATATTTCTCCGCCTCTTCCATTCTTCCTAATGACTTTAAGGACGAATATATGAAATTATAAGTAACTAGAATATTTCTTTGATCTTGAAACTTTTCCATTGTTTCAATAAATTCAAAGCAATGTTCCAGAGATTTCTCAAATCTCCCCTCTTTTATCATTAAAGACGCAATATTACCTTGACAAACAGCCATACCTCGTTTGATATTATTCTTTGTGAAATGTTTTAACGCAATTTCAAACTTTTCTCTCGCTAATGGGTCTCCAAAGATGTTTAAAGAGTTTCCATAAGAATTGTATAATATTCCTAGAAGGTAACTGTTATTAATTTTATTTTCTTCTAAAAGCTTTATTCCTAGTATACATTCAGTTATAGCTTGGTGATGATTTTTCTTTCTATCAAAAAGGAAAACTAGAGTGTTTTTAACTAAAGCTTTTTGTTGATAGTAAGCTATCTGAAATTGTTCTTTTCCTAAAGTCTCATCAATTTTTCTTTCTGCTAAACTTATTAGCTCTTTAGCTTCAGTGAATTCATGATAATGGACATGAAAGTAACTTTTTCCAATAACAAAATCAATTTGTGAAATAATTAAAGCTTCATTAATACTTTCCTCTGAAAAACTACTTATAATATTCATAATTTTCTCTTTTTGACCCTGCCTTGTTAAAACAGGTATAAAATTTGAAGCAACCTCAATTGTTGGATATTTAGTATATAATTCTTCTAATTTTGGGTAATGGAAATATATCATTAAAACATATGATACAATCGCTTGATGAACTGGAAGAAGTTCAGAAGACAGAATTACTGACCAATTATCAATAATGTCAACAAAAAATTCGTGTAGTGTTTTATATAATCTAAAATCCAATAACCCTTCTAGAAATTTTTTTTCCTTCTCAGTGAGAAACATACTATATTTTGATAGCTCTATCAAGTAGCCCAACTAGATTATTTTTTTCTAATTTAAGAAACTTATGCTTAAAAAATGTGGAGTTGATTAAAAAAGTAGACAACGACGAAATTATGAGAAGCGTTAAAACCCCTTAAATTCATTGAATACTGTAGTTTTAGAAATATAACCATTAATATTCAATCTTCTTCATCTAATCAGATTGTTTCTTAAGATGAAATCATTACAAACTAGTTGAGAAATAAACGAATTTGGACATTTTAGCTCTCCTATTCTTTTTTTTCTCAAATCATTTAACATTTATGAATTTTAAACCCAAATCGTCTAATTTTACGCATATTCTCAACAATACGTTTTTATGTGTACAAAAGAAAAAACTACTATGACCATTCGTATTGTAACTGATAGTGCAACAGATATTCCTTGGGATTATGCTAGAGAGAACAACATCAAAGTCGCCTGTTTAACTGTTATGGTTGGTGATGAAGTAATTAAAGAAGATGAATCATTCAACCGTGAAGCGTATTATAAGAACTTTGAAGAAGAAAAAGCCTTCATGATAATACCAATGCTTAAAATCCGTACTTTTGTTCCAAAAACTTCCCAGCCTCCCCCAGTAGATTATTATCAAGCTTATCAAGAACATGTAGATGACGGTGCTAAAGAGATAATCGTAATTGATATAACTGCAGGATTAAGCGGATCGATTAATAGTGCTAGAATAGCCGCAAAAAACTTTAATCGAAAAAATAAGGATATTAAAATCTATACCATCGATGCTAAATCAGCTTCATACCCAGGAGTGATTCTAATCAAAATGGCGGTGGAGATGATAAAAAAAGGTTATACTGGAGAAAAAATAGCTTCTTTTCTCACTGAACAAGCAATAAAAATTAAAACAATAATTTTCTTACCAACCATCCTTTACCTTTGGAAAGGCGGAAGACTTCGTACAAGCAAATTCATACTTGGAACAATGTTACGTAAGAAACCTCTAGTAACCATGAACGAAGAAGGTTTTGTTGTTCCTGCTGGAAATGCAAAAGATGTAGAATCAGGATTGAAACTGACTTGTGCTCTTAGTACAGATGATTATAAAAGAAATCCAAAAGAATTCTTTATTGTTTATGGGAATAGGCCCGATTATGCTGAAAAAGTAGAGAGTATATTAAAAGAACATTATCCTAAAGTACCAATGAAAATTGTCCCCAGCCGAGGATCAGTACTTTCGCACTTAGGACCGGAATCTATAGGATTGATAACCAACTACACCGATGATATAAAATAGTTCAATTAACTCTCCTACTCTTTTTTGTAATTTTTTTCTTGAAATCAAGTGAAACAGAATCATATTATACTCTCAGTTTTGAAGGTAACATGTTTAGTGTATCACAAGCAGGACATTTTGATAAACCATTTTCATCAAAAAGCTCTAAATCCAACATTTCTCCACAGTTTCCAGCACAGTACATAGGAATCAATTCTGGTCCTTCTTTTACTCCTTCTATCACTTGTAGAATTTTAGGTAAAATTTCTTTCTTCATTTTGTTTTGTATCTTCTCAGAATCTTCTCCATATATCCAAATAGCAATGTTACCACTTCTTTCTTTCCCACTAACTATCATTTCGACTATTTCTGTGCCTTCCACGGTTTTACTAGTTACAAACATCAGATTTCCTATAAAATTATCGTCCGATTCCAGAGAAACATTCTCTTGAAAAGTGAAATATGAGGTGAAAGCTGATTTTAAAGTGTCAAACACCACTCGCGGTTCAGTATGAAATTCTACTGATCTACCCAAACTTTCTAGTTTATCATTTTTTAATTCAATAATTTTCTCGTAATAACCACTAATAACCGCTTTTTCAAGTTCTTCGGCTCGATTTTTTCGTGCTTTCAAAGCATCAGCTAGAATCCTCGTGAACTCGGATTGATCCCTTTTTATTAATTGAAACTTTGTTCCTTCATGAATTTTTGCAGGAGGATAAGGAAGAGAAGTAACTATTTGTGTTGATACTACAAAGGGTTCTCTTAATTTTGCAGGGACAACAAAACTAAGATTATTACCATAATCGATTATCTTTCCAATATTACCTTCCTTAACTATCTTTGACCAATCCCCTTGTGGGAGTGGAACTTGTTTTTGGATAGCTAAATAAACGATCTCAGCTTGCGGAGGAGCTGCTGAGAAAATAAGTTCAACACTATCTCCATCACCTATTTCTCCTGCTATGCGTTTGTCAAGTTTGAAGATTGTTTCTCCATCTCTTTTCTCTATTTCAGTTATTTGCGAGAAAACGGATGTATAACGCCCTAAGGTTGTTTTGTACAAGAAACTAAATTCTTTCTCCTCATCCACACCTAATTTAATAGTATCGGAAAGTAAAATACCGATTCCATTTCTTAACTCCAATTCAATTTTCCCTTTAATAGCTTTCACACATACTATTTGTTAACATATAATTTAAATGTTGAGCATAGCAGAAATTCCCTAACTTCAGGTGGGGGATGAATGCGATAGAGACATCAATTTAGCATATATTTGTCTTTTTATAGTGAAAAAAGTACTAAGGAAATAAGGAAATGAACTGATGTTAACCTACAAAGTGCAACTGTACCCGAACAAACAGCAACAAGCAAAACTTGGTGAACAGTTGGATATTTGTAGAAAACTCTATAATAGACTACTAGAAGAGTGTAAGAAAGAACAAGAGAAGGGAGAAAAACTCACACAAATCAAAACTCAATCGTTTATAGTTTGGCTAAAAAACAACTCTATGCCCGAACTGAAAGGAGTATATTCAAAAGTTTTACAGATGGTCAATTACACTCTATGGACAAATATCAAAAGTCTAGCACAATTAAAGAAGAATGGACATAAGATCGGTCACTTACGTTTCAAAGGAAAAGGATGGTACAAGACTATAAACTATAACCAGAGCGGGTTCAAGATAGACGAAAATAAAAACAAGATAACCTTTTCTAAGATTGGGACTATTAACTGTAGAGGATTAAATAACAGGGTAAGAGAAAACAAAGTCAAGGGCATAATACTCAAACGCACTCAAACGGGTAGATGGTTCGCTAATATACAAGTAGAAAACTCTCCAGTAGTTCTTCCTAAAACTAATCGCAGTGTAGGTATAGATGTAGGGATAAATTCTTACGCTGTGGATTCTGATGGACGAGAGATAGAGAACCCCAAAAACATAGAAAGACAATTAAAGAAACTTAAAAATAAGCACAAATCTCTTAGTCGTAAAAAGCAAGGTTCAAAGAATTGGTTAAAAGCCAAATATCAGTTGGCTAAACTCTACACTAAAGCTGTTGACCAGCGTAAAGACTTCTTACATAAAGTCTCAAACTTTTATGTAGATAATTATGATATTATCTGTGTGGAAAACTTGAATATTAAAGGACTCACACAGAAAGGTAATAAGAAACACAAGCGGTCACGCACACTCCATCGTAACATTCTCGACGCTTCATGGGGAATATTCTTCAACTATTTATCTTATAAAGCTGTAAACGCTGATAAAGAACTAGTTAAAGTTCCACCAAGAGGTACTACTCAAGAATGTTCCAGATGTGGAGAGATAGTTCCTAAGACATTAAATGATAGGACACACTCTTGTCCTTATTGCGACTTAGAGATAGACCGCGACTATAACGCTTCAATAAACATTTTGAAGAGGGGTAAGGGATATGCCTCTTTACTTGTGGAGAACAGACCTCTAATCACTATCACTGCTTCTGCTATTGTTAGTGGTCAAGTCTTTTCAATGAATCAAGAAACGCCTACCTTTAGGTAGGAGTAGTTCATTCTTTCTTTCCCCAACCAATTTTTTCTTGTTCACTGAAGCTCTTTAGTAATGAGTCTATTGCTTCATCTACAGTCTTATCTTCTGTATCTTCTAGAGTAATAACAATGTAATCACCATCAATCGATAATAATGGGGATTTGATGGAAACAATCCATTTTTCTAGTAAGAAAAGGTCCTCTTCTTCTTCGTATTCTAGATGCTTGGCAAGTTTTTCTATTGAAATCCTCTTGTAAACGTGAATAAGCTCTTCAAGAACATTTCTTCGCTTAATAGTAGTTTCAGCCTTTTTTACAAGATCTTCTCCTTCTGTGAAAATCTCCAAATATTCCTTGTGCATAGCTTCAATTCTTTTATCGATATCAGCGTCTATAGAACAAGGAAGAGCTGAGACTTTTTGGATGAATTCGTAACTTTCTCTTGTTTCCTTAAGTAAATCCGAAACACTTTCTATTTGCTCTTTATCACCCTCACTACTTTCTAGACCTTTTTTAATGGTCTTTCTTCCTTTCTTGATAGATTCGAGAGATGATTCCAGTATCTCTAATTTTTCTTTGCAGAAATCGATAAATACGCTAAAAACGTTAAACCCAAGGGGAATGATGTAATCCATCACTTTTGTGACTCTAAGATTTTCAACTAAATCAAAAATACGCGCAATTCTTGCCTTAATCCTTTCATCCCAGTCGTCGTAAACATGTGTGTTAAATACAACTATCCCTATTTCATCTTCAATAGCAACACCATTAGAGAAGAGTAATGAAGGATTTATCAATTTGAGTTCCTCGACATTGTAATCACAGACAACAGTTTCTCCAAGAGCAAAGTAGTTTCGAGGGCTTAAACCGGCATTTTCTTTGATTTTTCGGATATTTATGGATCCTTTTTTCTTTTCAGTTACGTCTTCAAAAGTTTGAATGTTTCTTACAAGAGGTTCATCATTCTCTAACATCAAGTAGACGTTAAATTCATCCTCTAAATCGATGATTGTTACAGGTCCATCACTGAACACATGCTCTTCAACAAGAGTTTTTTTATCCCAAACTCTAAATGTATTATCTCTTGAACCAGAGAAAAGGTGTCTATCATTAGAATTGAGAGCTAAAATTTTGTTAGAGTGGCCTTTTAAGATTGCAACTTCTTTTAGTTTGAAAAGATCAGTAACTCTGATTAAAAAGTCAGAAGTAGCTAAATAAACGTACTCGGAATCAGAAAATATACTATCAATAGAGTAAGGGTTACCACCAATTACTTTCAAACATTCAAAATTTTCTTTGCTCCATACTCTTAAAGTTTTATCAGCAGAAGTTGTAAAAATACGCTCTTCGTCTGAAATAATAGTGAAAACGTAAGCAGAATGACCTTTTAAAGTAGTAATTTCTTTAAAGGTTTCTTTGTCCCAGACTTTAGCTGTTTTATCTAAAGAAGAAGTATAGATGTATTTTTCATCTGAAAATACTGTGGTAATAATAGATTTGTGCCCTGCTAATTCAGCAATTACCTTAAATTTGTTTACGTCTCTTATTATTACTAAATTATCTGCTGTGCAAGAATAGAGATGACTTTCATCAACGTATAGACCTGTTATAGCGGCTTTGTGTTTCTTGAAAACTGATTGTTTTTTGAGATTCTTCTTTTTCCAAACTATTATCAACCCTTCTCTAGATCCGCTGTAGAGATTTGTTGAATCTTGAGTGAGTGATTCGATAACATCATTGTGTCCTTCTAAAACCTTGACAAGAGAAAAATTCTTCTTTGACCACACACGAATTGTCCTATCGAAAGAAGCTGAAAAGAGATAATTTTCATCGCATGCTAAACTAGTAACACTTTCTTTATGTCCCTCAAGTTTAAACATGAATTCCTTATTCTTTTTATCCCACACCTTAATTGTTGCGTCAGTTGAACCCGAAAAAACATAACTATCATCAACACAAACACTTCTAACTTCGGATTCATGAGCTTTTATTACTATTATTTCAGCCAAATCTTCCTTCTGTAAAATTCTGACTGTGCTATCATCAGCTCCAATGTAAACAAAATCATCATCAATTGCAATAGTTCTTATTACACCTATGTGAGATGGCTTGTTGGTAGTTACAAGTAAATGTCCTTTAACACTTTGACCTTCAGATTCTCTACTCATCATATCACTCTCTAAACGTTATATGAAATAAGTAGACATATTTATCTTTTTTCATCAAAAAGATGACTTTTAGCTTTTTGGTTGAATAGATTTAAGAAATTGAATGCGGTTAACTTAAAATATTATACTAAAATTTAGTAGCTGATAAAATGGATTCCACTAACAGATATACTCGTTTGAAATCTTTGAGCGATTTTGGATATGACATAAATTGGGAAAAATTAAGTGAGAAAAAGGTTTTAATCATCGGTGTTGGTGGTGTTGGAAGCATCGTTGCTGAAATGTTAGCAAGATGTGGAATAGGGGAACTTAATATCATTGATCTTGACATCGTAGAGGAAGTGAATCTCAATCGTCTTTTCTATCTAAAAGAGCAGATAGGAGAACCTAAAGTTGAAGTGGTTAAAAAGATATTATCAACAGTTAATCCAGGTGTTAATATTAATTCTTTTATGACAGATGTCTGTTCTAATGAGTTTGAGGGCAAACTAGATGAACTCATAAAACAGTGCAATCTAACTTTTTCTTGCCTTGACAATTTACCAGCAAGATTATACATAAATCAGAAATGTGTAGCGCTGGATAAAGCTTATGTCGATACTGGAGCGACAAGATCAGGATTAGGGGGATATATTCATCTAGTCTTACCAAGGAAAAATGCTTGTTATTCTTGCACAGGCTCACTTGATTTAGGGAGTAAAGAGAAAGGAGAATCATGTACAGCTTCATTACCATCTACCATAGCAATAATAGCTTCAATAGCAACAGAAATCAGCTTAAAACATTTACTAGAGTTTGGGAAAATACCTGATTATATAGGTTTTAATGCTCTAGATGATGTTTATATTCACCAAAAAACGCCTAGAGATCCTAATTGTTATGTTTGTGGAGACAAAAGGTACTCAAAAACTGAAAAGGAAAGTTCTTTAAAGCAAATACAATCTATTACTGAAGGTAAAAGTGTTGATGAACTAATAGAAGAGTTAGGAGAAGAAAAGAGGAGGATAGAAGATGAGTGATGTGTATATCTTTGAACATGTTCTAGAAGCTATTGAGAACCACGCAGATGCTTTTAAGGAGCAAGAAATTTATGGCTGGTTATTAGGTTATGATTTCTATGATAAGCTATTCGTTATCTGTAGCATTCCTTGTTACTATTACAGAATGCAGAGTCAGATAAGTGCAGAACCTTCTCATGAAGAAGTAATGGAAATAACAAAAGCGATTCCAAAAGGGATAGGAGTTGTAGGGATATATCATTCTCATACAGGTAAGGTTTTCCATAGTAAAACAGATGATCAAACTATTGAGCAATTTGCTACTATCTACCCCTATTTCTTGTCAATTGTGACAAATGTAAGTGAAACAAAATACTATCAGTTCAAAGAGAATAGTGTGAACGAAATAAATGTGGGGAAAATCAAAAAAGAAGATTTAGTTCTCTCAAATTTTGAAACAAGTGTAGCTTTTGATGTAGAAAAAAAAGGAGAGCGTATTCTAACATACGTTTCAACAGAGCTAAGAGAAAAGTTGGAAAACTCTCAAATAGCAAAAATCTCTTGCGATTTTAAAGAGTTAGACGATAAAACAGATCTATTCTCTATTAGAAAAGAGATATGTCAAGTGTTGCTAGAACACCAAGAATCAGAAAAAAGAGAATTTGGGTCAAAATTATCTTCAAAAATACTTCTTGATGCAAATATTCTCTCACAAAAAGGTACTAAAATTTCAGAAATCAAAGGAAAACTCAAGCGTGCTTTTACTGATGATATGTACTACCAACTAAAAAACACTGAAGTGAAAGACGATAAACTAGTTTTTCCAAAGAAAATTGAAATCTTATTAGATACTGTCTTATGGAAATTTTATGTTCAAGAAGATCAAAGAGAAAAGATGCAGAAACTCTTCGAGAAACTAATCTTCAGAATGCGATACATGTCATTAAGCGAAGAAGGAGATAGGAAAACTTTGATTCATAAATATGAACAAGAAAAGGAGAAATATTTTACCATTAAGAATATTTATGTGAAAGGATAGCGAAAAAGATATATTGGGTAATTGAAAAGATTTTATGATAGGGATTAAAATGAGCACTCTCAAACGACTGTATTTTTCAAGTGTTATAGGTACAGAGCATAAACAGATGCCTTTTGAAGTACCAGGGGATATAATTTTTCATGAATTAATAGCTGAAGTAGCTAAAAAGTTTAGTATTGCTTCAGAGCAAATAGCCATTTCTTCAGAACTAGGTGAAACTCTTACAGCAACTGATTTCACTCTAAGTGTTGAAGAAATATTTGAAAAATATGGACCTGCATTTCAAGTTATTAATCGTGGAGTCGTAGGCTAGAACTGCTGGAGGCAAAAAGCATTTCAAAAGACAAAATTAAATGGGCAGATACACTTTCTGAGAAAGTGTTGATAAAATTTCCTAAAACATTAATTGATATTGGGCCAAAACACCCTAAATGGCAAGAAAGAGTGAAAATAGAAATATTGAATCTAACCCAATATGTAAAGTTTTTACAACAGAAAGGAGGAAGAAGCTGGTTCTTCTTAGCTCCAAATAAAAATCCTAAATATAAATTCATCAAATGGGATGGTTATCTTCAAGTTCCTGCAAGACCAGAAATAAGGTTCAAAATGGTGATATTGCTACCTAGTAACTATCCTTACGCTTGCCCTCGAGCTTTTGCTGAAGAATCGATAGCTGAATATGCAGGTAAAATTTTCCTTAAAAACATCTGGGAGGAAGATGACGGAGAAAAGTTTGTGATGATATGTCACGAACATATGGAAACAGTGGATGATGCGTGGACACCTGATCTAACTATTGCACACTTTTTCATTAGAGAAGTTTATTATTGGTGGGCAGCGCAGCAAAACATGATAATTGACATTTGGGAGAAGAAAAATAATGATAAAGGAGATGTTGAAGAGGAGGAAAATGTTGAAGAGGATGAAGATTTAGAAGATTTACTTAAGAAATTAGAAGAAACTTGAATACAGTGAGTAAGAAGCCATTGTTCTTTTTTCTTCGAAGCAATAGCGATAACCTTCTTTCAATATCATATTTCATGCATAAAACTTAATTTGTTGAACCTCTAATAATATAAGAAGGAGTAAAAATGACTAGTAATATCATTATGGATTTCCTGAAATTTCCACCATCTATCAGCGAATTTTCGAATTATGAAACAAAAATTCATTCAGAGATTGCATCTCAGATATCAGATGTAAGAACATATACACTCACATTGATGAAAAGCCTTCAAATGGAGGAAAAGAAGAAACTTTTGAGAGTTAAAAACAGTCTAGATAAGATAAAAACAAATTTTGACATTATTCTTTCAAGCTCTTTTACAAGTGAAAGCACAACTTCCCAGAACCTTACTTTACATCATGAAACAACGATAGTTTTAGATTTTCTTCTGTTGGATAGATTTCTAGATTTATCTGATGGTTTAAGAAAATTGGACAAATTAGTGTTGATTGATTATCAGAAGGATCTGTTCAATAATTTATTATTATTAATCCATTCTTCAATAGAAAAACTAGCGAAAATGGTTGATCTTCGAAAAATGGTTCAAGCTTTAGCCCCCTCTAAAGAGTTTTTTACAGGATTATTAACAGAATATAAAGGAGATATAGCTTATCTTGAATCTATAGGTATAATCCATGAATATGATCAATTAGCCAAACCTTTGCGAGGTGGAAAGAAAGAATATTATAAACAACTGAAAAGACACTTTCATTCTACATGTTTATCTCTTTTAGAAAAAGATAGAAGAACAATACCCTTCACAGAATTTTCAGATTTGTTTAAGAATCGTTATCCATCTGTTGAATGGGAACTAAGGGATTTAGAAAAGATATCTAAAGAACTACATAAATCAGGTGTAATAGGGATAATTGACAAATCTCAAGACACTCCATTAACGATTTTACTCGCTGATGATACCAGCTTCCAAAAAGATATCATTCAATTAGCAAAACAGAGAGGGTATACAACTCAAGAGGAAATACTTGAATCTTGTAGTTTACCAATTGATAATATTCAGCGCATTCTTAAAAAACTCGAAGACAGCGGTCTAGCTATAATTGATTCAGATTATACTACTGGAACAAGAGTTTACTTCCCAGGAATAGAGGAGAAAGTATAGATCTAGAAATTTGGTGATTAAATGGCTTACATTAAAAAAATTCAAAATGAAGAATACAAAGAAAAAATAGCGATAAAAAGCGAAAAACAAGGGGAAGAAGTAGCTTGGGTGTTCCCCCATGCGCTTGAAAAAGGAGAGAAGAGAGTAGAACTAAGAAAATTCAATCAAATATCAGTAAAAAGTACAGAACAAGCTGTAGTTTACGAAAATGAACAGATAGTTAGAACATTAACTAACGGTGTATACAATTTAGATAAGAAAGGTGGAGCTGAGAATCTCAAAATTGTTTATCTAACAAAGCAAGATTTTGATATCAAATGGGGGATACCTCAACAACAAGGAGTCTTAACTTTAGATAACGTCAAAGTAGGTGCGTCAGGAGCACTTTCTTTATCGATTTCCGCCCCAGAAGTATTTAGTTTAAATATAGTCAAAGAAACAGCCATTGTAAAAAGTATAGAAGTTAAAAAGAAAATCAATGATATTCTTAGGGGAATTTTGAGGGAGACAGTTTCACAATATACAATTGAAGAAATACAGAAAGTGGGTCATGAAGAGTTAGCGATACTAGTGATTCCATTTGTTATCGAGGAACTAGCAAAAATGGGATTAATATCTGAAGGTTTTGTTTTAACAGGTTTGGGAATACCGTTCTCTAAGACTTATCCAAATCTAGACAAATAGTAAGATGTATCTAGTTTGTGCTCAGTTCCTGCTTCATAGGACGTGCCGCAATCATCGTCTCCCGACCATCCAGAGGGGAGGGTGGGGACTCAAACGGTCTTACCGCAGCTCCACAAGCGTTTAACGTCTCCGAGGAACTCTCGGCGACAGTGACAGTAATCCACAGATAATCGAGCAAATTGTAGGAGGCGTTCAGGTCGCGGTCAAGGAGTAAACCACAGGAAGGGCAAAGGAACTGTCGGTCACTCAATTGTAGCTCTTGATGAATAGACCCACAGCTCGAACACCGTTTAGAGGAGGGAAACCAGCGGTCAGCGGGTATAACCATTGTCCCTGACCACTGACATTTATACTTTAACAACCGCTGAAACGTCCCAAAACTGACATCTGACAATGTCCGAGCTAATCGTTTATTACGGATCATCCCTTTGACATACAAATCTTCGATGGTGACCTGGCCATACTCACGTGCTAAGGTCGTTGTTATTTTATGTAACTGGTCGAGTCGACTGCACCTGATTCGATAGTGGAGCGTGGCTAGCTTGGTTTTCGCTTTATGCCAATTCGCTGACCCACGTTTCTTCCGTGAGAGTGCTTTCGACAACCGTTGATACTTCCGTAACAACGTCGAGAGTGGTTTGGAGTGGTGGAAGGTCCTCCCATCTGAGAGGACGGCAAACTGGTTCAGTCCAAGGTCGACCCCGACAGTTGGTTTACGATGATGATTTGTGGGGGGAGGAGTTGTCGGAACCTTGACGGTCAAACTGACGAACCAGCGGTCAGCAACCTCCCGCTTGACTGTCACAGAGAGAATGTGTGTGTTTGTAGGTAGTCGTGGTCGCTCTTTTAATTTCAATTTCCCTAATCGGGGGAGTTGAACCTGCCGACTGTCAGGAAAGACCTTAATCGTTCCCGTGAGTCTAAAACTGTCCTGACACTTCCCCTTTTTCTTAAATTTGGGGAAGCCTACCTTCCGTCCAGCTTTTACTCCTGTCAGGAAGTTCTTGTATGCTTGTTCTAAATCCCGTAATGCTTCTTGCGGTGCACACTTGGACACCTCATACATCCAGGGAAAGTCTGTTTTCTTCAGATTGTTGAGTTCCCTATGCTGTTGCATCGCAGAAGTATATCTGTCCTTTCTTTCTCGTTCTTTGTACCGCTGTTTCCTCTCCGCTAATCCCCAATTCCATGCAAATCGAGCTGCTCCTGCGTGTTTCTCTACACTCGTCCGTTGGGCATTGTTCAACCGCAACTCGTATTTGAATGCTCGTGTGCGCATATGGAAGTATACTCCCCATACTCTTACCCGTACACCCTCGTTTTCTCTATAAAAACCGGCGTATTACCCCCTCCATCCTGTTGTCCTCGTCTAGTTTTGTCTAGGGTTGTCTATATTTGAGTGAACAGTTGCCACCCTCCAGAATTCAGAACAGTTTAATGGTATAAGTGATAGATGAGAAGTAGAGATATTTCAAAGTTCGATTATTTCACCAACGCCACCTTGAACATACTTCTCTGGAAACTCTTGTTTTAGAGCAGAAATATATTTTGTACAATGAGTGGGACAAACAATTCTTAGTTTCTCTACCAAATGAAATTCGTTGAATCCATGCAAACCTCCGATAAGCGCATATGGTTCACCAAATTCTGAACTTTTTTCTAAGATAGCTCTAACTCCAGGATGTGAACATCCTGCTATAATAACAAGACCCTTGGTTGTTTGAATTATCATCGATTGTTCAATTTGTTTTAAAGTTCCAGTAGAGAAAATATTTTTAGCAATTTGCAATGATTCTTTTACTATAATCACTCTATCTGTATATTGATTCAATCGTAGAGTAGAGGGAACATAGATTTTAGCTTGATCGTTATATTTGAGTAAATCCTTGAGTCCCCCCACATGATCGTGATGACTGTGAGAGATGAAAACGAAATCGATAATGGAAGGATCGATATTGAGTTCTCTCATGTTGTTTAGAAGGATTTGACCTTTTGTTCCAGTGTCAAAAAGAATATTAAAATCGTTGAATTCTATGAAACAAGAAAAACCCCAATTAGCTTTTAGGTTTGATTGAAAAGAAGTGTTATCATAAACAATAGTTATCTTCAAAGTGTTCATTTCTATCGATTAAGTATACAAGGTTAACAATTTTAAGAAATTCGGTATTAAAAAATATTAGTTAATTTTCTTACTTCATTTATCCTTTCAATATGCTACAAAATGATTATTATTGACACCTTGCTTGGGTGATTCTTTGTTTGCATGTTCATATGAACTACTCCTACCTAAAGGAAGGAGTTTCTTGATTCGTAGAAAAGACTTGACCACTAGCCTTTTTTCCCTTCTATAACCGGAGAGAAAGACTCTTCTAATTTTGTCAGAGCTTGATAAAGTGTGTCTTTTTTTTCTAATACTCCCAATCCAGGATAATAAGGAGCTGGAAATTCAATGTCCATGTTCAATAATGTGAATAGTATTCCTTCGATTACTGTTGACCATGCTTCAATTAAAGAATATTCATCATTAGGATTTATATCAATGCCATCAGAATGAATATTCATTATTTTAATTAAGTACTTTGCTGTAGGATAATCTACTAAGTCTCGAATTAGAACCCTTGCTCTATCATTATAATTTGTGAGCCTGAGAAATATATTTAAAACTCCTTTTTTAATATCATCTGTATACCTTGAATTGATGGCCAAATCGAATGCTAAAACTGTGTAATTATAGAATTTATAAATAGCCTTCCTTTTATCCCAATTTTTTGGAGGGGCGTCTAGCCATTGAAAACCTAATGCTGGGCTATCCCAGTTTTTATGACAATCATCTAAAATTTTCTGTAAATCGCCTTTATGAAACTCCTGAGCCATACTTCCAATAGTTCTTTCTTCTCCTCTATATAACAATCTAATTGAAGCATCTTCACCAAACCAAATCGTGGATAAATAATGAGTGATTCTTGCTCTAGTTTCTGGAGGACTCTCTTTTTCTTTTAGAAACGCTTGAATATTTTTTATTATTGTATCAATTCCATCAAGGATATTAGAATAGGTTTCTGACATAGAAAATTTATACTCATGATTCTATATATCTCTTTTTACTTTTTTTCCTATTTCAGTATTTCCTTCATGATTTTTTAACTGTATTTTTTCAAATCTCTAATCATTTTTCATTTAAATGATTCTTTCAGCAATAGACAAAGTTTATTTCAGACTAGTGAGTACTAAAATATTAGATTGTTTTACAATGATAAAAAAGAATAATATTATGATATTTAGAAAACAAATTCTGATAATTACTCTAGGAATGTTGTTTTTCTCAAATCTCTTATTTGTTTTTACATCTAACTCAATTGGTCAAATTTCATGGGAATCAAATATTGAAGTTAATGGTGAGAATGGTACTATTTTCGATGGAACATTACAAGAAAGATCTTTTGAGGTTGATAAGATAGTTATGAACCTGCCATCTTTTTCTGATGACGAGATTCAAAAAAACGATAATACTCTTTCCGAGTGGAGTCTAAGCAGTATCCCCGGAGCTCCTCAATTACCTGTTCAATACTTTCAGATTCTACTTCCACCTAATGTGGATCCTGATACTGTCTCAATTGAAATTATTGAAGAACAAACTGTTCAACTAGAAGGTTCTTTCTATTGTACTCCAGCTCCATTTCCTGTAGCATTACTAGAAAATGAGATTTACATCTCTAATGAGGATGATTTTAGTTATGTTTATGCAAATGATGAATTGTGGCCTAACAACATCGTTAACTCCCTGAAAACTAGTAGACTTAGAGATGCTAACTTATTGGAATTTAGCTATTACCCTCTTCAATTCAATTCTGTGCAAAACACAGTCTATGAGCACGAAAACGTGAAAATTTCTATTAACTGGGAAAGGACTGAGAAAAAGGATCTCGATCCTCTTACATATGATTTTCTAACCAAACTAGGAAGCGATATTGATAACTTAGAAGAACTCTTACCTTTATACAAACCTAAATTTTCTGAAATACCTGATCACACTTATGTTATTATAACAACTAACGATATTCAATCCAATAGTTCTACTCTTGACGATTTTGTAAGATATAAACAAGCATTAGGATTTAACGTATGTGTTATCACTGAAGACGATTTTGGTATAGCAGAAGGTAAACAGCGAGCGTTAAATATCCGTACTTGGTTACAGAATCATTATGTGACTGATTCTATTGAGTACGTTCTCTTAGTAGGCAACCCTAACCCTGATGACGAAACTATTGCCGCTGATCCATTTGGTGACATTCCTATGTTAATGTGTTGGCCAAGATATCCTGCTTCTGACTACAGAAATTCTGCTACTGATTATTTCTATGCAGATTTGACAGGTAATTGGGATTCAGATGGTGATGGTTATTATGGAGAACATGCAGATGATCCAGGAGTGGATTTCTATCCTGAAGTGTTTGTTGGAAGAATACCTGTTTATAATGAAGATTATACAACCTTAGATAATATTTTGGAAAGTATTATGAATCATCATATAGTTGCGGGAGACGAAAAGAATAACATTCTAGAAGCAATAGCAATATCTAACTATGCTGAAGAAGATCATGATCTAGACTTGCTTAGAACAGATGGATTAAACTGTCCTCAAGATTTTTACAACTATATTCTTCTTTCTGCAGGGATGGAAGATACTGTGATGTATGAACGCTCAGGTATAGATCCTGTCCCAGATACAGCTTTTCACTATGATCTCCCTCTAACTGAAACCAATTTCATTACAGAATTTAACAATGGTTATGGAGCAGTTTTCTGGTGGGGCCATGGAAGTGATGAAGGTGTCTACAGAAAGTACTGGGAAAATGATGTTGCTGGAGCTTGGCCAGGTTACCCTGATTGGGACGAAATGGCATGGGAAACATTTCTCCATTCTGATAATATGTCTCTTCTGGAAACAGATCAACCCTCTTTTGTCTACCAATCTTCATGTTATAATGGTTATCCTGAAAACCCAAACAATCTAGGTTACGCTATGTTGAAGCGAGGAGCAGCAATAAGTACAGTTTCCGCATCGAGAGTCAGTTGGTATTTAACAGGTACATGGGGTCATTCAACATATTGGTCAGTTTATGCTGATAACACAGGTATAGGTTATTACTACATGGAGAACTTATTAGAAAATAAATTATCAGCTGGAAAAGCGCTCTTTATGGCTAAAATGTCAGGAGGCGATGGAACACAGCCTGGAAGTTGAATGAATAAGATGGATTTCAACCTTTATGGTGACCCTCAATTAAATTACTGGGGATCAGAACAACCTGATGAGATAACTATTCACTCTCCAGCTGATTTACAGAAAGGTGTGGATATAAATTGTACATTGAGTGTATACGTTTCAGATCCAGATAATGATTCACTATCCGTAGCTTTCTACAACGCTACAGATGATAGCTTGATAGGTGTAGACTTGGATGTTGAAAGCAATGAAACAGCTTCAATGGTTTGGTCTGGACTCGTTATGAATAAAACTTACAGTTGGTATGTCATTGTTGGAGATGGACAAGTGATTAGAGAATCTGATACATGGACTTTCATAACTAACAATGCTCCCTCTGAACCAACGAATCCCTCGCCAGCAGATCAATTAGCTAATGTGCATTTACCTGTAATATTATCTGTTGATGTTTACGATGTAGATGGAGATACACTAGATGTTTGGTTTTACAATGCTTCAGATGACAGCTTGATAGCTATAGAATTGAATCTCAGTAGTAATGATACAGCTTTAGCAGTGTGGTCTGGACTAGCAGAAAACGGGACTTACACTTGGTATACAATTGTCACTGATGGTGTCAACACAACCAAATCTCAAACGTGGACATTTACTACAGAGGTAACAACACCCGAATGGGATGAAACGCCAACTAATCAAATATTTACAGCAGGAGTAGATTTTGTCTACGATGTGAATGCTTCAGATATATCAGGAATTAGTTCATGGTGGATAAACGATACAGTAAACTTCAACATAGATAGCGAAGGGAGAATAAGCAACGCTAAAACACTAGAAACAGGAGAGTATTGGATAGAAATAAGAGCATATGATCCGTATGGATATAATTGTTCAGCAACATTCAATATAACAATAATAGAAGTTATTTCAGAATTCTCTGCTAATATTAAACTACTTATTCTTGTGACTGCTATCACTGGAGTAACAATGGTAATATTCAGGAATAAATCATATAAAATTAAGAGATAGAAAAAATGTTTTTTTCTCTTTTTCTCTTTTTATTTTAATTATGAATATGCTTTTGTCTTTTTGTCTTATTAAGTTGTAAATCTAGTAACATTTTAGAGATAGTACGGGTGTTTTTATAGTGAACTCTGGGTAAACTATGGATGGCAAAGGTACTGCGTGCAGAGCGTATAGAAGTGGAGTATCATCCAGCACTGAGCAGAATCTGTCATCAAGCTAAAAATCTCTATAATCGAGCGAATTTTCTGATAAGAACCTCTTTGAAGCAAACAAGCAAACTTCTCTTTTACTACGATCTTGACAAACAGTTGAAACAGGAGGAGTGTTACAGAGTCCTTCCAGCTCATGTTGCCCAACAAACACTCAAAATTCTTTCTAGATGTTGGAAGAGCTTTTTCCGAGCTAAAAAAGAGTGGAAGAAGAACCCTAATCTATTCTTTGCCATGCCTAAACCACCTTACTACAAAAAGAAGGATGGGGAAGTAGTAGCCATCTTCACTAATCAACAGGCGAAGATAATTAATGGATGGTTAGTATTACCGAAGAAAGTGAAGTATACCTACAAGACACGGTTGAATGCTCAAACAGAGCTAAGAGAAGTAAGAGTTATTCCTAGAAGAGTAGGGTATACCCTTGAACTTGTTTATCTGAAGAGCATCCCCAATCTCAGGAAGAAAATAATCAGAAAAGGAGCAGTAGATTTAGGGATGGACAACCTTGCCGCTTTCGTGGATAACCTCGGAGGTCAACCGATTGTTATCAAAGATGCAGGGAAAGGGATAAAATCCATAACGCAATATTATTTGAAAAAACAGAAACAATTACAGATCCAATATGCTCAGCAACAGCGAGCACAAATACAATCTAATAATCGTCTGAAGTATGGCCCAGCTTACTACAAACTTAAGGAGACGTGGAGAAGAAAGCTAAACTATGCTATTCACAAATTAACCAAGTATCTGGTTGACTTATGGGTCGAACGAGGGCTCCATGAAGTGGTGATAGGCTACAACCCGTTGTGGAAACAAGGAATGCATTTTTGGAAAAAAACCACCCAGATGTTCGTCACCATCCCCTTCCTGAAAATCATTGAGATTCTAAGATATAAAGGAGCTGAGCGAGGGATAAAGGTGGAGACTATTCCTGAACAATACACTTCCAAGAGTAGTTTCCTTGATAATGAATTTCCTAAAAAGCGAAGAAAATATAATGGGAAGAGAATCCATCGAGGGTTGTTCCGTTCTGCTGCTGGTCATCTGATCAATGCTGACATTAATGCTGCCTACAATATTCTGACAAAAAGCGATCCGAAAGCCTTGCCTAAACGCACGGTGAACGGGGTAGGAGGATACGTGATGTATCCACATAGAGTGAGTATAGAATATCTTCGTTCTACCTGATGACCTCTAAACACACCATGCACCTAGCTTTGTCCAAGAGGACAAGAAGACAAATAGACATCATGATAAGTCAAAACCTATATATCTTTTTCAAACTTTAGCTTTGAAATAAGTTAGTAAAAATTTGACAAAAAAGAATTTTGTAAGAAAAAATCAAACATAGGGCTATTAATTGTTTACTTACTATGAGAGAAAAAAAGATAAAGGGTATTTAGATTTACACTCTTCTTCTAAATCTAAAAATGATAATAGTTGCTACTGAAGCTACAAGAGCTACAATCCCTATCGACACCAATGTGTATTCCCAGATTACAGCCTTTGTTACAGCTGGTGGGTCTACATAAAGCTCAATACTTGTCACTAATGTGATGTATCCTGTTTTTGAAACTGTTAGAGTTATTGTTTCCGGTTGATCATAGTAATCCATAACCACTACGTAAATTCCTGAAGTTTCTTCTGTCCCTAGGTAAGTCTGTGAATAATCATCTACTTGAAACATTGCTCCTGAAATTGTATTATCATTAACATCTTTTAGTTCGAATTTGTATGTTATATTATCTAGCGAATAAAACATATCTATTATTTTCACTGATAATGATACTGGGGTAAGTGGGAACATCACAGAAACCGTACTACCAAAAGGTAGTGTTGAGCCTAATAACCATACATCCAGATAAGGAACTTTTATGCCAAAATAATCAAAGAGCCATTCGTTTACGTCAATAGGGCCTATGGGAATTCCAAGAAGTTTACCTGAAAAAGTCATCTGGCAATACGCTTCAAAACCCGCAGCTGCATCGATGCTAAAGTTGTTAAGAGTAAGTGTAACTTCATCTTCACCACTTGTAGCCGCAGAAATGGCGCAAGGTATAGAATATAAGGAATCTGTAGTTATAGAGAGTGAAGAAAAACTCGGGTTGCAATTAATTCCGCTGATATCGAATGATAGTAGATTCTTAATTTTGAGCAATGGTATGAAATCTATTTCGAATTTGAAGTTAGCTAACCAGTCTATAAAATCAGGTAGGAAATCTTTTGTTTCAATCTCTAGATGTGTTATTGAAGCTATTAAAGGAGAGATGTCGCGTAAATCTATACGAAACACTCCAAAACCTAAAGCTAAACTTTTCGAAACTTCCTTTTCATACAGGCTGCTAGAACCAAAATAATAATTCTCTCCTGAACTAAAAGTATATTCAACTCCTAAATCCAAAACTATTGATAAATGAATTTCAGGATTTGCAACCTTTAGATACGCAGTAAAGTCTTGCCCTGGGCTTGCAGATGTAGGATAGGCTAATAATAACTCATAATCTACTGTTGCTTCAATCGATACAGCGAAATATGGTGTTATTGTTATGTTATTTTCTTCATCACCCCAATTGAATAGATGATCATATCTAAACTCTTCAGCAAATATGTCTAAACTTTCTTTTCGATTTTCAATAGTGTAATCTTGAGGGAAGAAGTATCCATAGGTGAAGTATTGAATAATAACAGAATCAAATCCTATGTTACCATTAGAATCTTCAGCTTTAACAGTGATATTCTTTATCCCATCAGTTGTAAAAGCATTAGTAACGTAAACATCTAAACGTCCTAATGTTGTATCATAGAAAGCTGTTGCATCCAACCAAATCCCCTCAACGAGAATTTCAACCGATGTTATGTCGTAATTTGAATTTGGATCAATCAAATCAACGGACAATGATAGAGTGTCGTTATAAGTAACATAACCATCCAAAGGTAGTTCTATTTGAACAATTGGTGGTTGAGCAATAGTATTAGGAATGATATGAAGTTCGTCCCTCGTGTAATCGGGATCTAATGATGGGATTTCGTTAGAATCCATGAAAAGTACACCAAAAAGACATCGCGTATCTCCAGGTAAGTTACCATAAGATCGATCAGGAACAGTGAAATAGTATGGATTACCACCTGTATCGCTCCAATTATAATAGTAGATTCCTGGTTCTATCAAACCTGATATTGTTTTCTCGTCATCAGAGTAGAGTGTTTCATCTATTCCCCATACTACATCTGCTTTGATAACTCCTTGAATGTCAAAACCCCAGATAGGTGCATTAACAACAGCGACATAAAATGTAACAAAGATATCCCATCCAGGAATCGAATAAGAAACGGGTACCCAATCACCTTCAGTAGTATAATTGTAATACTGAACTCCATAAAGCATCAAGTCTCCGCACATCCAAAGTCGATGTGTATTAACGCCACTACCATCAAATAATGTGGGTTCTGAGTCTAAATAGACAATCAAGAAATATGACCTGATATCTCCAAAACCAAGACCAAAATCGTCTTGATTGGGATCAAGAGTAATAGTCCAGTATATGTGCAAGCTTTCCGAACCTAATAGGTCCGAAGTAAAATCATAGTAACCATTGTATAAATCAGAATCTGGAAATGACACTATGTCTCTTCTAACATCAAGATTTAATGTATCTCCAGAACTGATCAAACCCTTGACTATTACATGAACTTCAAGTGTTTCACCTGCTAAGCCATAAGTAGTAATATTACCATCTAGTCTTTCAAAGTAAATTTGTATATAGGTGGGGGTATTGTCTACTGTTAGTTTCATATCTGTTGATTTATCTATGGAGATTATTTCTTGGTTCATAACTTCTAAGCGATTTATTGCAGAAACACTGTCAGAATATGCTGGGTATGGTTTTTCAAAATCAAAGAGGTTATTGTTAGGTGTACCAAAAGAATAAGATAATTCTGACTGAATATTTTTCAAATTTCTATTAATAATTTTCTTTGATGAAACAATCGTAGTATTGATTGTATCAGAGTTGTCTAATGAGTCATTATTTACAGAATCTGCTAAAATTGCAGGAAAATTAAAGATTAAACTTGTAAATAATATACAAAAAACTAATAATGCTTTTTTCTTCGTTTTTTTCATTTTAAAATCTCCTTTCTCAAATTTGAGAAACTGAAGAAAATGTTATTGTAGAAATATAAGATTTATTGAAATGAATTGAAAAGGTAAAAACACATACAAAAAATACCATAAAACTAATACACTTAGATCATTCATAAATAATCTATCTTTTGATAGTCCTTTCGTTCTCTATTTTTCGCGAGGATGATAATATTCGCGACATTAAACTAATCTTTGACCTGCCTGAAAAAGCTATAGTTGTCTATTAAAAATGAGTTTCTTTAGCATTTGTCAATCGAAAGAATGTTAATATGAAATATTGAAGAAAGTTTTAATTCTATACAAAGGAACCTCTTGTGAAAAGAAATGTTAGAAGGACTGATAATTAGAAAATACAATGATTCTGATAATGATTCGTGTCAGAACTTGTGGACTGAACTAACTGAATATCATCAGGAAATATATGCTGATTCTTCCATAGGAGGTGAGAATCCAGGTCAAATATTCAACACACACATAGAAGAATATGGGACAGAAGATATCTGGGTGGCTGAAGTGGATGGAGAAATTGTAGGTTTGGTAGGATTAATTGTTAAAGGGAAAGAAGCTGAAGTAGAGCCAATAGTAATTAGCAAAGCACATCGGAAACAAGGAATAGGTGGGAAGTTACTAAAGTTTATCATCAATCATGCAAGAGAAAGGGTACGAAATATCTGTCCATAAGACCAGTAGCTAGAAATAAAGAAGCGATGAAAATATTCTATCAGTTGGGTTTCAAGACTGTTGGGCATATTGAACTTTTTATGGGTTTAGAAGAGAAAAAAGAAAGCAAAAAATGGAAGACTGGTTTAGACATTCATGATTTGTCCTTCCAATATTAATTAGACATATGAAAGAAAATACTCTTAGTTGATATTACCTTAAGTTTCCCTTTTATTAGAAAAGGCTAAATATTTGTTATTCTTTCTCAACGTCAGTATCCTCTTGAATTTGCATTTTTTGCTTAAATTCCTCTAATCGCATTCTTGGAGGTTTTTTTCTTTTACCTAGATGCACTATTACTGGTATTATTGTTCCGAATGCAAGAAGCGCACCAACAGGTATGAGGGCCCAATCCGTGAAAAGCAATCCCTCATTAGGACCATAGACTAGATCTAAAATTAACAGAAATATCGCTAGAAATAAGAAAAAGGCTGGTCCCACGAACCAAGCCATCTCAGGTTTTTTTACAACAATAACATTCATAGCATAAATAAGCATCAATCCTATCGCCGGCCATTGAACCCATTCTAGACTTCCTTGTGGGTTACCAGTAACTAAATCAATGACTACTAGAAATCCAGAAATAACAAGTAAATTGATTGGTGTTACCCACCATTTATATTTTTCAAGATTAGTTTCTTCTTTTATCTCGGTATTCATTTTTCATCACTAGTATTGTTTTTAAACTTTTTTTCATTCGTAACAGATTCGAGAAATGTTAACACTTTTTGAAATATTTTCTCTTTATCTGCATCAAAAAGAACAGTGTGCCCTGATCTTGAAGCTGTAAACGTTTCAACTCTTTTGCTTTTAACAACTTGTTCTAGTAAATTCATATTTGATAAAGGGACATTAAAGTCATGAGAGGCACCAACAATCAACAAAGGAGCTTCAACTTTGTTTAACTCTTCGCGAGTTACCTCCATTAAATTAAACAACTCGACAACACCAGGTAAACTTGAAAAATGATAAGCTTCTATTCCTGCATCGTCGTGCAATTTTGTAAATTTCTTCATCATAGGCCACTTACTAACGAATTTTGAGAAATAAGTTAGAAGGGGAATAGGTAAACCGTGATAGAACTTCCCTAGATCAATAGGAGCACAGAAGCTGATTATTGCTTCCACTTTTCTATTAGCAGCAAGAAGGAGAGACAATGTTCCACCAATGGAATGGCCAAGAACAAAGATTTTCGAGCATTTTGAAGAAAGCATGTCGTAACCATTCAATACAGATTCATACCAATCTACAAATTCAGTTGTAGAAAGATCTCGAACTGATGTTCCATGACCTTTCAATAGTATTGCTTCAACTGTAAAGCCTTTTCTGTTTAATAATTCTGCTAACTCTCGCATTTCAGAAGGATTAGAGCAGAAACCATGAACTAGCAGTATTCCATTTTCAGTATCGCCATCTAAATGAAAAGGATGAGCGCTTTCGATTATTTTTGTACTTATAGGAGTGGGACGAAGATTGTTAAAATAAGCACTTAAGGTTTCAATATTCAACATAACTTTAAGTACATCAGAAGTTCTTCTTTGATGAAGAAAAAATTTCTGAAGCCATAGAAAGAAGTTAACATAAGTTCGGAAAACAGAAGTGGAAAACTCCCCTAGTCTAGCTTTACTAACACCAGGGACTATAAGATTTTTGAACCAATGAAAAAAATCAACGTAACTTTGTGCGAAATTACTAAGAAACAGTTTCCAAGCTTCCAAAGTTGGATTAAGATTCGAGCTTTCTTCATTAGCCAAACAATTCACTATCCAAATTTGTTGATAGTGGAAACAATATAGATTATAAATATTCACTTTTGATTTAAAACTTTATCAAAGAATAGTTAACTTAAGAAAAGGGCAATCAAAATCACTAATGCTAGATATATGACATAGATATTTGCTTTACTAGTTTATTTCAAGCCTACCCAACTTTTATATTTATGATGAACTATTTTTATATGTATTAAAATTGAAAAAGATACAAGGAAGTAAGAAAAAAGATAGAGGTGGATTATGATGTTTAAAAAGATTAAAGATAAAGCTCCTAAAAATCCGATAGATCAAGAAATGGTAGATGAGATACAACAGATAATTGAAGATTATATCCCTCCATTCATACAACAATATACTGACAAATTAAAAGAACTAGTGAATGAAAAATACAAGACAATTGCAAAGAATGGCCGTAAACAAGAAGAGGAGAAAAATAAGAAAGAAGAAGAAACAGATGCAGATAAGATTAAAGAAATACAAGAAACAATTAACAAACTTGAAGCAGAGATCAAAGAAACAATTGAAGAACTTGAACCTGTGAAACTTAATCTTGAGACAATCAAGGAACTAGGAATGGATAAGATAAAGGATGCGCTAACAAAGACCATTATGGATGCAGTAGGACCAAAAATTGAGGAATTAATGCCCTCTAATGAGAAAGTTAGAAAGAAAACGATGGAACTAGCTGAAAAAGCAATTGAAAAACTTGTAGACACAGCTGTATCAAAAATAGAAGAACAAATTGGAAAATTGATAGAAAAAGTTCTTGAAGAAAGGGAAATAACAGAGGACGCTGTCGAGGAAGCTGAGGAAGTTGTTGAAGTAGCTGAGGAAGTCGTCGAGGTAGCTGAAGAAGTCGTCAAAGAAGCTGAAGAAGTCGTCGAAGAAGCTGAAGAAGTCTCCGAAGTAGCTGAAGAAGTCTCCGAAGTAGCTGAAGAAGTCTCCGAAGTAGCTGAAGAAGTCTCCGAAGTAGCTGAAGAAATCTCCGAAGTAGCTGAAGAAATCTCCGAAGTAGCTGAAGAAATCTCCGAAGTAGCTGAGGAAGTTGTCGAGGAAGCTGAGGAAGTTGTCGAGGAAGCTGAGGAAGTTGTCGAGGAAGCTGAGGAAGTCGTCGAGGTAGCTGAGGAAGTCGTCGAGGTAGCTGAAGAAGTCGTCGAGGTAGCTGAAGAAGTCGTCAAAGAAGATGTCGAGGTACTAGAGGACTTAGCTGAAGTAATTGAAGCTGTTGATGTTGAGGAAGCTGTTGAGGTAGCTGAGGAAACCGTTGAGGTAGCTGAGGAAACCGTCGAAGAAGAAGATGTCGAGGTATTAGAAGATTTAGCTGAAGTAATCGAAGCTGTTGTTGAGGAAACCGTTGTTGAGGAAGATATTGAGGTAACTGAGGAAGCCAAAGAAGTTGCTGAAGATGTAACTGAAGTAATTGAGGTAGTTGAAGACAAAGCTGAAGAAGAAGACGTAGAACTGTTTAAATTAAAGAATAATATAATCAATACAACATTGGATAAATTAAAACCAAAAATCGTTGCAAAATTACCTTCTAACGAAGAAGCTCAGAAGAAAGCAATGGAAATTATTAGAAAAAAAGTTGAAAAACTTGTAGATGAAACTGTGTCTAAAAAAGAAGAAAGAATCAGAAAACTCTTAGAAAAGGGAAAGTAAAGAATGAATTAAAACGATACACCAGAACTATTGGAAAAACATACTGAAGGGAACTTTATATCCCTAACATTTTTTTCTAGTAAACCTTTCTCATTTGGTATAATTTTCTAATAAACTATCAAGAAGTAGATAACAGTTTTTAATAAGTTAACTTATACAATTTTTTCTTTTTACTCATTGAAGTAAAAAAATTTCATTTTTAGTTGTCAAATTTCATTAATCCAAGTGAATGGGAGATGAAAAATGTATAAACAATAAAAAAAGGAAAAGTTCACTCCATTCTGGTTCGATTAACATGTATAGCAAATACTTTTATCGGAGATATTCCCCTGATTGTGTTTAAAGGAATATTCTCGGATATCCACTCAGGAAAATCAGGTGGAGATGAATCTAACATTAATTGCCATTCTTCATCTGTTAAGCGTTCATTATAGGGTTGCTTGAATTCGTAGTAAGAAAGTGTTACTCCCCTAGTAAGATACAATTGTCCTGCATGATCTTGTACAATAACATAGATCAAAAATGGATTTCCCACTGCTACTTCCAGTACTTGATTTGTATTAGGATCTGTAAATACGTCAGCTATTAGAGCAGTTCGTTTATCAGCTTCACTAGTAATATCATCACCATTAGCAGTTCTAAATAACGAAATATACAATAAATCCTTACCAACGTGATGAATAAATTTAAGCTCTTGAGATGTTAATTCTTTGTTTTCCAGCTCTTTTATGCTTATTTCCGCTAATGTGTCGAATATGTTTATCATTATTTTCTGAAAGAATCAAGCCTATTAGTTTTCAAAATTAATGAGGTATACAAGAATATTTCACTATTGCAGAAAATAAGAACACAATAAAAACAATGCAAACATTTTAATTTAATATATTTTCATAGTCATTCAGCTGAAAAGATAACTTAGTTTGTTAGACAAAAACATGCATTTTTTTTGACTAAAGCATTTATATTTCAAAAAATTTGCATTATTTGGTGTAAGCCATAAACTGGAAAAAGGGGGTTATATGAACTTACAAACGTTTCAAGAATTAGAAAGTGAAAAAAAGCATAGTGAAATTTTGCAGAAATACAATGATCTTGAAGTAGAAAATCTATCTAAAAAAGATTTTATAAGAATAAGTTGTATTGTAGCCAAAGCAAATTTCTTACTTGGTAATCTAGAAGAAGCTCATTCTATAGCTCAAGAAGTTATTGAATGGGCAAAGGATTATGATAAAGAGATTCTGAGTTCAACTCTTTCGTTACAAGCTAATTGTTATTCTGCACAAGGAAAATTTGACAAAGCGAGAAATGTCTTTGAATACTTATTTAAAGAAGTTAACACTCTTGAAGAACTAGATTCTTACCCTATTATAATGGCTAATTATGGGCACACTTTCTTTTATTCTGGAAAAATCATGGAAGCTCATGAGATTTATTTGAGGGCACTAGAAATAAGTAAAGAGAAGGATGTACCAAATGATTCAATATTGAATAGTCTTGCTTTAACTAATAATCAATTGGGAGAATATAGGAAAGCAATTGAATTAGTGGAAGAGGCGATAAAACAAAAAGAGGAAAGTAACAATTGGAATGGATGGGTGATAGCTAAAGTAAATGCTGGGCGGTTCTATAGCAACATTGGGAGATTTACTGAAGCTCACGAAGCTGTCGATCAGGCGTTAAAATATTCAGAAGAAAAAACGCTAAAAAGAGAGATGGCAGGAGCACATTCAGAAAAAGGAGCAATTTTAATAAAAGAGAAAAAAATCTTTGATGCATACGACCATTTAAATGTGGCTAGAGCGATTCTCGAAAAAAGTGGGATAAAGGATATATTACCTGAAATATATCTAAGATTAGGTTTTGTAACTTTTCTTATGGAAAAATACAGCGAAACAGAAATAATTATTCAAAGACTGACAAAACTAGCGGAAGAGAAAGAATCATACTTTTATTTGATCTGGTCAACAAGCTTAGAAGCATTACTAAACTTCGAAAAAGAAAAGAGTGAGGAAGCATTTGAGTTAATAGAAACGGCCTTAGAGCTAGCACTGGAGTTTAACCTATATTCAATTTATTTTCAAACAACGAGCTTAGCTTCGTATTTCTATATCTTAGGAGAAAAAAACGAATTGTTGGAAAAGAATCTTAAAAAAATCTTGAAAATAGCGAGAAAGCAAAAAAACAAAATTGAAACAATAAAACAAATAATAGCATTAGAGTTTCTTTATATATCAAAAGGAGAAACTGAAAAAATCCTAGAATATGAAAAAGAACTAGATAAAAACATAAAGGATGTTGAACTTTTTTCAGCAGATAGAGATGTTTTAGGTGCAGATCTTGCAGAATTGGTAAGTATTGATGCAGAGGAAATGAAAAAAAGCGTTATGAACAAAGCGAGGGAGCATCTTATAGATTTTCTGCGACGAATCACACAATTGTTTTGAAATGAGAGTTTTAGTGTATTTTCTTTAGTTCTTGATGAGTAATACAGATTTTTAACAACCTTAACAGCAATTCCTTCAAAAGTAAGAATTCCAATTTGTAAGTTTATTTTTTGAATAAGTTAACCTATCCAGTTTTTCTTTTTACTCTTTAGAAGTAAAAAAATTGTAGAGTATCTCTACTAGTTTTGGAATAGGTTTCTTCTTAATTATACTCCTTTTTTTTTCTCTCTTTTCTTTCCAATAGAATTAGATCAATAGACGAATAACCATTAAACAACTCTTTTGGTGACTCCATCCACTCTTTTTGGAATTGTAATAACGCCGATCTTAATTCATATTTATCAGTAATTCCTTTTTTAAGCAATTCTCGTCTTTTTTGAGTGAATTCTCTAAGCATTATATACTCTAAAGCTTTTTCTAAGAAACCTATAAATTCTTCTTTAGGTTCATTATTAATTTGATATGCGAAAGTCAACAAATTTTTATTTGTAGCCCATTCAACATAATTATTTATCCACTCCGGATCTGTTTCCCAGAAAAATTCTCCGCCTTTATTGCTTCGTACCTGTTGAATAAATAGTTTTTTATCTTTCTTAAGAGACTTAATGAAATTGAGAATCTCAACATCAAGAATATTCTTCGTTAGAAGAAAATCAGAAAGATGTAATAATGCATCTAATAATCTCTCTCTAGTTTTTTGAGGTGCTGAAATTTTTCTCAGAAAGGTTTCAAAGAGAATCTCACTAATGGCTTCTTCATGTAAAAGTTCTAAAGGAAGTTTGTAACGTTCTGCTGCCATCATTAGAAAGGTGTGACATAACCAGCAATAGTCATCTCTACAAGCCTTAGTTTTAATTTTATTCTTTGTAAGATAATCATGGAACTCATCGATAAGTGCTGTATATTCTTTCTCTTTTTGTTCCAAGAATTTATCAAAGCTTAGACCATTAGTAATGTTTTCTTCATCTCTACTTATAATTTCCACACTTATTTCTGCAAGTTTTTTATCAGATAAGCGGGGAAGTTTCCAATTTTGAATTAGGATGTAAGGATTTGTAGTGAGAGATTTAGCAGTATCTGAAGAAATTCTTGAAGAACAATCCTTGCACATCATATAAGGACGTTCAACAATAGAAAGGTTGCTTGATAAGGAATTATGAGAAATAGAGAGGATAGTTTGATGTTGTTTCTTTGAAAGAAAAACCTCATTACAAGAAAAACATTTGAAAAGCTTATTAGGATCAGTTTTCGATGGAATATTAAAACGCTTGAGAAGCAGGTCAACTTCAGGAGGAAAAGATATGTTTAGAGCTCTAGAAATGGCAATACCCTGACTAAATCGTTGGATCCATTGTTTTTGAGAAATAGGTTTAATAAAAGGAAAATCTGCGTCTAACTGCCTACGTAACTCTTTAATCGAATAATGTTTAAAAAATTGTGAATCCTTTAAACCAAATAGCCATAAATCAAATAAAAAGAGATGTTGCAAAGCATGATGGCGAGTACGAAGAAGATAGAAGAGCATAACATGTCCATCATCAATGTCTGAACTATAGAATTTTTTTTTGGATAATTCAGATGTCTTGCTAGAAGAACCTTTGCGTGAGTTATTATCAAAGGGCATATGAAATATAAAATTGTATACCTAAAAAACTTTTATATCAGATTTGCATCATCAATAGATGATTATTTCCAATTTGATAAAAATCGAAGGAAATCTCGATTCTGTAGCTGTTCCTACTTCTCAAGAACGTTTGTATATCCAAGTTCTCAAGTTTGTGTTTTCCCTTCCTAAGTAATATATGTTCGTAAGAACATCATCAATGTATATTAGTTTTACATTTTCTAGTTTTATTATGCGTGTCTTTTCATGACCACCCCTCAACGCACGTGAGGGGTCAAGGGTGAAACCCCTACCAAACGACAGTTAGATCACCTATGGTAAGTTTAACCAAGTTTCATAACGTGCGTTACTGGCAGTGAGCTGCGAAATCAATGTTTCAGAAACTTTTGTTATTATGGAAAAAATCCTTAAAGTACCTCAATATAATGTGGGAGATGAAAAATGTATTAACAATAAAAAAAAAGGAAAATTTTACTCCATTCTGGTTCGATTAACATATATAGCAAATACTTTTATCGGAGATATTCCCTTAATTGTGTTTAAAGGAATATTCTCTGATATCCACTCAGGAAAATCAGGTGGAGATGAATCTAGCATAAATTGCCATTCTTCGTCTGTTAAGCGTTCATTATAGGGTTGCTTGAATTCGTAGTAAGAAAGAGTTACTCCCCTAGTAAGATACAATTGTCCTGCATGATCTTGTACAATAACATAGATCAAAAATGGATTTCCCACTGCTACTTCCAGTACTTGATTTGTATTAGGATCTGTAAATACATCAGCTATTAGAGCAGTTCGTTTATCAGCTTCACTAGTAAAATCATCACCATTAGCAGTTGTAATTAACGAAATATACAATAAATCTTTACCAACATGATGAATAAATTTAAGCTCTTGAGATGTTAATTCCTTGTTTTCCAGCTCTTTTATGCTTATTTCCGCTAATGTGTCGAATATATTTATCATTTCATCAAATTTCCTAGTAAAATTACTGCGTATTTGTTCATAGTTACTTTCAGAATTTCCTTCGTACAGTACTCCTCTTGCTTGCAATCCTTCTTTTAACATCTTTGCAGTAGCTGAAATTCTAGAATAAACTTGAGGGTAAGGTTCAACATAGTGATATATTAGGTCGCTCATTCCACTTGCACAGACAGCTTGCTTTGAATAAAGAATAGTATCATGTTTCAATTCTACCCAACTTGCTAAAGAAGTCATCAGAGATTTGTCAGTCCAAGCATCAGATTGCATGTATCCAGGATAACCCTCTTCTTTAACTTCTAATAAAGGTAGTAACGAAAACAACCATTGCCAATAAACATTTTGAGTCCAGTAAGAAACTGATAAATTGGAGAACTCGTTTCTTAGTTCAACAATTTTCTCTTCATATCCTTCAAACTCCTTTTCAGATGCAAGATGATATTCTGCTCTCTCACTTCCAAAAACTGAGAAAATATCTAAAGCTTTAGGGAATAAACGGTTAGCTAAATTATCAAAGACTAGCTCTTGAAAGATATAAGCATCAGGTGTATAGCTTTGCCCAAAAAGTCTAAATCCCTTAGTTGCATTCTCTTGACCTTCAAATGATGCAACATAACGGGAATTAATTTTTGACGTTCTCAGTTCCTTAAGTGAATCGATTATTTCATCAATAAAAGCATCATCAATCAATTCCGAAAATTCAAGATTGCCTTGTTGCTCCCAAACTGAAAAATAATCACTAGGGGTAAGATCATCGCTTCCTCCAACAAGGAAATTAGTGGTTCTACAAATACTATCCCAATGATCCCAAACTGTTTTGTCATCAATATCGATAGAGAACGAATAAACAAGTGATAAAGCCATTCTTGTTTGTTTGATACCTAAAGTATTATTTGTTGTTTGATCAGACACCATGAAACCCATTCTTCCTGCATACATCATAGCTTTGAAATAGCGCTTAAAAGCATCATTTCGTGTATAGTGACCTCTAACTTTATATTGGGAAAAATCTTCCTCGTATTCGAAAATCGGAGAGAAAGCTCTTTCACCTTGCTCAATATTTTCTAATTCCTCAGAAACAAGAGAATAGACATATGAAGGAATAGAAGTAGAATTATCCAACATATACATTAAAACAGTAAGGTATGCGATGTTATATTTTAGAGATTCTTTGATATTTGTATCGAAATTAATTGTGTACAAATCGATTTGATCATTTCTGAGAGCTTCAGCCATTAAGCTAAAATTACCATAGAAATAATTTAGCTCCATAGCTCTTAAACAATTATCGAAAATTGAATGTAATGTATGAAGGCATAAATCTGTTGAAACATACATGGGAGTTTCTAAATTGAAGTCATAATCCATAGGATAGTATATGTCTTCTATTCCCCCGTCTACAATAGTAAAACCATATTTTTCTAGTTGTTGGATCATAGTCTCATCTATTTCATCCTCTAATCCTTGAAGATCTACATTTGTTAAAACAGAAGCTATAGGAGTTGGTATTATTGAGGGTGTATAATTATAGTATTGTAATTCATAGGTACTGAAAGAGTTCTTGATATTTTCTGGAAGTTGTACCTCATCTCGAAAATCATAAGGATTGAAAATTGAGTAAATATAGGGGGAAAGATAGAACCCACCTATAACCAGCGAACTAATCATTAAAGCGGAAATAATTCCTGTAAGAACAGGTCTCTTAGGTTTTAAGATATTCATAATTTACCAATATAATTATAGAATAAGCCTATTATAAATCTAGAACTCGAACAACTCTAACAGCATTTGATAGCACTCTTAGAGGATGTGTTTGAGTACTAGAACAGGGAAAAAAAGTTCTCCAATCATTTCTGATTTTCATCCTTTTCCCAGCTATAAAAAGAAAGTTGCTTTTTAATAGATAAGAAGTTTAGAACATATAAAATACAGCTTAAACCTAAAAAAACTGCTCCATTAATTGAAGCAACTAGTGGATTTATAAAAATAAAAACAAATGTAACAATAAATGCAGTTAAGAGAAGCGAGATCAGGAATATCCTTCTTGGAATGAGTTCTCCCTTGATTATTTGAGCTGAAAATTTGATAGGAACGTTAATTTCTTTAATATCTAAACCCGTTTTAACAAGTTTATATCGGTTGGTAGGGAGCTTCTCAATCAAATTAGCTTCTGTCAATTTATCTAAATGCCATAAAACTGTGCTAGGGCTATTAAATTCTAGTTTACGTTTTGCTTCACGGACACCAAAATCTTCAGGATACATTGATCTAGCAAAAAGAAAGAGCTTCAATGTAGAAGGATGATCAAGAGCTTCAATAATGGAAGTATCCAGAGATTTCATGGGTGTGTCTAGAAATAGTAAGAAATTAAAAAGATATCCTAAAAATTAACTGAAGATAGCAGAAGTCAAATTGCTTTAGGAAGGGTAAGTGCTTTTGAATAAACTATGTGGGAAATATTTTTGAGAGAGACTAGTTCTAGTTGGTAATAGAAGAATATCTAACGAGATAGAAAAAGAGATTGTAGTTTGATGATAAAGGAAATACAAGAATTAAACAAAGAAATAATGAATTGCAAAAAATGTAGTCTCTGGAAAAGTAGAACAAAAGTGGTGTGTGGGATGGGAGATAATAATTCCAAATTAATGCTCATTGCTCAAGCTCCAGGTGAAAAGGAAGATAAAGAAGGAACAATGTTTATTGGTCCTTCAGGAGAAGTGTTAGAAGAACTACTAAAACATACTAAAATCACAAGAGAAGAAATCTATATGACAAATCTCGTTAAATGCATGTTACCAAGAAATAGAAAACCTAAGCAAGAAGAGATTGAAGCCTGTAGTAGCTATTTAGACGAAGAGATAAGAATTATTAATCCAAGTATAATTTCTACTCTAGGTTATTATTCAACAAAATATATTTTTAAGGAATACTCAATACCATTTCCACAATCTAGAAAAGGAATCTCAGAAATTTTTGGAAAATTATTTATAGTAGCAAACAAAAAGATTCTCCCTCTAGGACATCCAGCTTCTATTCTTCACAATGATTCGTTAAGAGAAAAAATGATCAAAGATTATAAGAAATTACAAGTAGTAATAACAGATTGTAAATGGTTTCTTACATGCCCATTAAAAAGATTCTACGAGAAAGGATTACTAGAAGAAAAGTGGATAGCGAAGTATTGCAAAGGAGATTGGGAAAGCTGTAAACGTTATCAAATGGAAGAAAAAGGAGAGTATCATTCAGATTATATGCTTCCTAACGGGAGAATAAATGAATTGTTGAAAAACAAACTGTGAAAAGTGTATTACAATTAATTGAAAATAGAATTACAAAGATAATATTGTCGATAAAACATTAGTATACTCTGAAATTTGAAACTTTGTAGGAAGAGAATTTGTCTAAATCTATTTTAAACATCTTTGAAAACATTCCTGTCTACTTTCAGTCAATGAAAGGTTTTAAGAACATGATAAAAATGAGACTAAATGGTTAATTGGTACCAAGGTTATTTAAATGGACAAAAAAGGTTATGAAAAAAATTTAGCACAGCAAAGAAAAGAAAAAGATAGTTTTTTCAAGCACCATCCACACTCCCCCATTCCATTCGATAAAAGGGATAGGTTCAAAGGTCTAAATTATTATCCGATTGATTCTTCAATGATATTTACCGCTGAATTGCAAGAACATGAGAAAAAGGAAATAATAACTATAGGTGACAATAAAGGACAAGATCAAAAATATCTCAGATGGGGAGCATTTCAATTTGAAATAAATGGTGACATGGTGACATTACAAGCATATAAAAGAGAAAAAAGTGAGGAAAGCTTGTGGCTTCCATTCAAAGATCAAACGAATGGGAAAGAAACATATGGAGCGGGAAGATACATAGATTTAAGCGGAATAAATGAAATGGAAGGGAAGTGGATTGTAGATTTTAATCAAGCATATAATCCTTTTTGTGCATATAGTGAAAATTATGTCTGTCCTTTTATTCCACCAGAAAACTGGTTAAATATAGAAATAAAAGCAGGAGAAAAGGATTTTTCTCATCTCTTCTGAAGGAGCAACTCTTTTATTCACTCCAAATGTTGTATTTTAACAGATCTCAATAGGTCAATTAATCTCGTCGTATACTTTTTTGATTGATATAGCGAAAATTCAATCGCATGCAGTGAAAATCAAAAAGTATTAGATTTCCAATTTCTTAGCCAATTCTTCCACTTGAAACTTGTAACCTTCTCCACCTTTGTGTTTTTTGAAACCCATTCGTTCGTTAATTGAAAGCATTGGTGCATTTGTTTCCGCATTGCCAGTTAATACTCGTTGCGCTTCAGGATAAGTCTCTCTTATATAAAGGATCATTTTTGCCTTTAACCACTTCCCTAGCCCTTTCCCCCTGAATTCAGGACGAACGCCTGTGAGTTCTTGGTGTATAACATGTGCATCTCTGGGGTCGTAATAAATCTCTGTCATTCCAGAAATTCTTCCATTTTTCTCTCTAGAGATGAGAGTGTAATTGATTTGTCCTATTTCTTTAGTTCTTTTTTCTGTTTGACGACGAGCTTTACCATCAATATTAGCTCTATGTTCACTTTCTCCAAGAGGTTGCATATTCAAAGCTTCAGTATACATCTCAGCATATTCTTCTAAGAACTCTTCAGGACAAACAGAAAAAGACTCTAGGGTTACATCTTTAGCTCTTTTTGGACCTTCATCAACCCAAGATTGCATCAATTCCCAATCGACTTCTTCGAGATTCAAACGATTCTCTGATCCTTCAATAGTTAATTGAGCTCCAAAATGCTTCAAGAAAGCTTTGCCAAAATCATTATTAGAACCAGTTTCTATAACTGTTCTACCAAGGGATTGTGTTTCCTTAAATAGAACTTTGAGTAATTCTGTACCTATTCCTTTACGTTGATAATCGTGTAAAACAATGATATTTATAGAAGCTAAATGTTTGTTTTCCTCATAGTCTGAAGAAGATTCTTTTACTGCTCCAAAACCCGCCCAAGCAATGATTTTACCTTCAGGAGTAATAACAAGCCAACGCTTCACGTGAAAATCGGGTATGTCAGCTTTTTGACGTTGAATGGTAGCTTCTCTACTAGGAAGAGGATCATTAGGATTGTGATATTTGAAATTAGCTTCAGTAAATTGGAAATAACCATCCCAGAAATCTTCAGGAGCTTCTTTAGGTTCAAATTCAATGATTTGATAATCCATCTTTTTTAACCTTCAAACTTGGTTTGAGAATCTTATATTAAAAGCGTTTGTAAAAAATCTGTTGAAGTTAAGTCATCTAATAGATCCAGGAAAGATTTAACCAAACATATCAGAATTCCCTTTGTTTCAGTAGAGAAGAAGTCATAAAAAACACCTGTCTCTGAAGGATCTTGCATAATCATTTGATTTGGTTTATAAACTTCTATGTACAAGTTTACTTAGAGATGCACAGAAATAATTATAGACACAGAAATCGTTTTGGTGGATTGGCAGCTTTTTTACTGTTAATATTTGGAATAGTGGTATTCTTAGGGTTCTTTACTGGATACCTTAGATTTATCTATTGGCCTTTTTCAACTATAGGTACAATATTGGTGTTTCTATTAGTTGCAGCTATTGTTTCTTCAGCAAGAAGGAGAGCAAGGTACAGAAGAGCTCAACACTATCAGAACAGAAAAAATAAAACCTACAGACCCACAGAGAATCCCTTCTGGAAAAACCTAGAGAAGGAAGTTGTTCAAGAACAGAGACCTGTTCAAAGCGTAGTTAGTACAGCTCAGTTTTGTGATTACTGTGGTATGAAGGTTAATGTAGAGATGAGATTTTGTATAAATTGTGGTAATCAACTAAACTAGAACATCTTCTATCTTTTTTTGTTTGATAATTTCTACTATGATGATGACGTACTAACTATAACGGAAAAGTCTTCATGACTACCCCTCAACGCACGAGAGGGGTCAAGGTTGAAACTCCCTTCAAACGACGATTAGAAAACCTCTGGCAAGTTTAACCAAGTTTCATAACGTGTGTAACAATCTATCTTTAACAATATCTATGCAAGAATACATTTAATAAGAAACAATAAAAAGAGAAAGACTTCATGTTAGTATAATGACTGATGATTTAGCATCCTATTATTCTAGAGTTTTACCATTACCTTTTATAACACATGAAAAATTAAAATCACTTCAAGAAGAGTTAGTAACAATTATCGGTGTGGGAGGATTAGGAACTGTATCAACAGAGCAATTGTTATCTTTAGGAATAGGAAAACTTAGATTAGTTGATAGAGATATAATTGAATATCACAATCTTCCAAGGCAAAAGCTCTTCTTCATCAAAGATGTGGGTGATGCAAAAGTAGAGGTAGCAAAGAAATTCTTAAAGGAAAGAAATCCATTTGTTAAGATTGAAACATTTACAGAGTTTTTTGATTCTTCTAATTCAGAAAGAATTTTACAAGGAAGCAGAATAATAGTTGATGGATTAGATAACTTTCAAGCGAGGAAGATTCTCAATAAAACAGCTTATCAACTTAATATTCCCTGGGTTTTTGGAGGAGCTTTAGGAACAACTGGAAACGTCATGACTATAACATTCAGAGAAAACACACCGTGTTTTAATTGCTTTTTCGATCAAATAGTCGATGAAGGTCTACCTACCTGTGAAACTGCTGGTGTAAGTTCTTCAATACTTGCCCAAGTTGCTAGTATTCAAGTAAATGAAGCAATTAGAATTTTGACTGGAGAAAAACCTCTTTTGGAAGGTAAACTGCTTTTTTTGGATCTTAATGACTATCAGACAGAGATTATAAACGTTGAACAGAGAAATGATTGTACAGTTTGTTCAGAAAAGGCAAAAGATGTAGAGGAAGAAATCAGTGACGAATATTATTCAGAACATTGTGGGAAACTAATAGTGGTGACACTCTGCGAAAGAGAGAGATTTATTGTAAAGCCAGAAAATAAACCAGATATCAATTTCGAAAAAGTCCAATCTTTTTTAGATGAAAAGTTTGTAGGAAAAAAATATGGTTCTTACGGCTATGAATTCAAGCTTATGAACACAGAAATTTTTCTAATGAGGACTTTTGTCATGAGTATTAAAGATGTCACATCACCTGAAAATGCGGTTGTTGTATTTAAGAAAGTGTTAGAGATTTTTCAAAGTGTTTAATTCCATTCTTATCTTTGCAAATGCACTGTAACTAGCCATAAGTAATGCTATCATCTTTTGGTTCAAAGAATATCTCTGAATCTCTAGAATTAGCTATATTTCTAGCGAGTTGATCTGATAATTCATATTCTTCCTTTGTGAGTTTTTTGTTAACAGAACAAATACCCCAAGATTCCCAAGCGAGAACTTCGATTTTATTTAAGCTAGCAAAATCTTGAATGAGCTTATAGTGTGTACATGGCTCTCCTGTATATTGACCTACACCAATTTTATCAGGTTGAATTTTGCCTTCTCAAAGTTTAATCCATGATCTCCCAGCATCTAGGAATTGGTCATCAAGTATATCGTAAGTATCCATATTTAATTTGCAAGCATTTCTTTGAACCTGTACCGAACAAACAAATTTTCTCATGGAACAAATTTCTTTGGTAGATGAACAGCAAATTTACATTTATTATCTCCATTGAGAATGGTCTCCAAAACTTCAACATTAACTGATTGATCTAGTATCGCGTCCCATTGCTGTTTGTAATATCCTGCACTGCAATAACAGAACATAGGTGAGATTTCTATATCTCCGGTTTTAAGAGCTTCCCTCACCCAAGGACAATGACAATAATAGTATCTTTTCAATTGTTCATCTTGTTCATTTAAGTAATTAATTGTCATGTAAGGGATTTTAGTAATGATAACTTTGTCACCATGTCTAACACCACTTTCAATAGTGGGTTCATTTTTAACATATTCAATTACATGCTCATCAACATCTTGAGTGAAGAACTTGGTTCCTTCTTTGAAGAGGTTCTCCAAATTCTCTAAGAGCTGTTGGCGCTTTTTAGTAAGAAAATCATCAAGATTATCAGCAGCTAGAAATTTTACTCTTAACCCCCGTAAAGTATCTGGACTTAATCTATGTAAACCACTAGATAAGATTTTTTTGCATTGTTTTTCTTCTAGATTATCTTCCAACCCATCAACTATTTCCTTGGTGACTTTGGTTTTGATATTCGAGCTTGAACCTAAAGGAGGAAAAACTATTCCTTCAATTATAGTTGTTAAGGTTTCTTCATCGACTTCTCCCTTCAGCTCTTCAACTAAATTCTTCATAACGTCTGAACCATCAATTATTTCATAAAGTAAGACTTTCAAATCTTCTCTCTTAGTAAGAAAAGAATAGCGAATTAAAGCGAGAAAGTTATCCCAAATGTTTTTGCTAGAGTTTATCATGTATTCAATGAAACTTGATAAATCGTCAACACTTACTTTTTTAAGATCACTTTTTTCTAATTCTTTTTCGATGTAGTGCTCAAATTCCCTAAGGAAAATTAAATTTGCTTCAATGATTTCTTTCTTTATATTATTTTTAAAACAAAACTCTCTGAAAGCTTGTTCATCCATCATTTCTCAACTCAAAATATGAGTAAGATTGGTCGAGTAGAGAAACTTATATCTTTTTTCTGTTACTAATAGTATTTCCGAATTATCGCAAAATTTTAGGGTCAAAGTGCCGTCAACAAACCTATGAATGTAAAACTCATACAAAGTTTAAAGAATCTTGTCCATCAATTTAGATCCTGTAGAGAAGCAGTTAGCAGTTCCTTACAAATGTGTCACTTGTGGGGAAAGGTAAACATGGACATTTTTATGTAAATAATATAAGTGTGTAATAAGCTGTTAGGTTATGGAAACTAATAAAATAGGTTCTAGAGGAATATTGTTTAATCTTCCTAGCAAACCTTTCTCTGTTCAAGTTTATTGTATAAATAGTCCAAACTATCTTTTCATAATAGATACAGGAGTTGTATTGGAAAATCAAATGGAAGATGTGAAGAAATATCTAGAAGAGAACAACCTTCTAACAAAACCAGTGATTATCTTCAATACTCATGGTCATTATGATCATATGGGTGGTAATGAGATAATAGAGTCAAAATTCATTATTGCTCATCATTTTAGTTTTGAAGTATTCCAAGATACTGTTGATCTTCTTAAGCAATATGATGCATATAAGTCAGTTATAGAAAAAATAGTTTTTCCAAATTTAACTTTTAAGGAGAGATTAGCTTTCGTTGATGAAGGAGTTGAATTCTTTTACTCTCCTGGTCATACAAAGGATTCAGCTAGCTGTTATGACAGTATAGATAAGATACTACTCATAGGTGATATTCTAGTACATCCACTTCCATCAATAAACTGGCCAAATTTGGATAAATTTATTGAAACTTTGGAGAGTTTTAAGAAGATAGAATTCAACAAAATGATTCTTGGTCATGAAAAGGTATTAGAAGACACCAAATTCATTGATGAAACAATAGACTATATCAAACGTTTCAAAGAGCTTGATGTAGATTTTACTGGTTTTACTGATGCTCATGCATTGATGTATAGATGGGGATTAGTGAATATAGCTAAAAATCTGAAGAAAGAAGGAAAAGAAAAAGAAGCTAAAAAATATTTTTTAAAAGCAAAATCCGATATTGAAAATCCAATTATTAAACCAGAGGATGAACGGGAACTAAAAGGAATAATTGCAGAAATAGAAAACGGGATCAAATAGTGGAGTTTTTTCCAAAATTCCATAAATCTCTACTTCTTTTCCATTAGTGTCTTTTCTATTTCCCATAGAACCTCTACAGAAGAATCAGGGCATTAGATATAATCTACATAAGCTAACCAATCTGAGGATTCATCATGTTTTCTTTGAACGGCTGATAAGAAAGGAACTAATTAAGATAATGACCAAATACAGATTTTTTTATCATATGGAATATACAGAAGATTATTATCAACTTCAGATTTATAAATAGAAGTAGAAAGAATCTATGCAGAAAGAATTAAGATAAAGAATTCTACAGAGATTTTCACTTTGCAGAGAAACTAAAATTGGCTTAAAAATCAAATCATTATTAAATGCTTAATCTCTTGAAATGCTATGGATGTACGCTCAACTGTTCTAGCTACTTCTGGTGCAGATAAAATAGTAAACAGACTGAAAGAACTTTCAGGAGAGGAAATTTTAGATGTTGGGACAGGACATGGAGAATTCATAGGTCTTCTCAAACAGATATTGAAAAATTCTGACTCTTTTGTAGGGATTGATCTTAATGAAAAAGAGTTAAAAAAAGCAGAGAAAGAGTACGAAAAAATTGCAGAATTCAAGAAAATGAATGCTGAAAAGATGGAATTTCCAGATAATACTTTTAATATAGTAAGTATTGCTAGTTCTCTTCACCATCTGGAAAGACCAGAAAAAGTACTGAAAGAGATGTTCAGAGTAGTTAAACCTCAAGGTTATCTGATCATTCAAGAAATGTATTCAGATCTTACACAGACAGATGCACAACTAGCTTCTTCACAAGCTCATCACTTTGGAGCGAAAATAGATTCTTTGTTAGGCGAATATCATAGAGTTACTTACACAAAAGAGGAAATAAAGAAAATGATGAGCATTCTGAAGACAGAGGAACTAGAAATATTTGATTCCACAAGATATCCTAAATGCTTATTCTGTGAGGAAAAAGAACAGTGTGACAATCCAATGTATGAAGTGATGATAGATATAGAGATAGATGATTTAAGTTCTTCATTGGAAAAGATAAGAGATTACCCAGAATATGAACAACTAGAAAAGGAAGCAAATAAGCTAGAGCAAGATTTAAAGAAAAACGGGGTTACTGATGCCTCTATATTATTCATCTTAGCTAGAAAAAATTAATATGAAAGATAATTTAGTGTAATTAAATCAACCAACTATCAGAGGTGAAAAAATGCCAACAATACAAGTATATCTTTGGGAAGGAAGAACAGATGAGCAAATTAAGGAAATAATTGCAGGAATAACTGATGTTTTCGTGAAACAAGGTTCTAAACCTCAAACTGTCAATATAATTATTCATGATATCCCGAAAAATCGATGGGGTAAGGAAGGAAAACCAGCTTCAGAATTATGAGAAGAAGAAATGATTCAAGTTATCAGATCTTTCTTTGGTGTATCCTCCAAATCAATACTTGAGAGTAGCGAGATGTGCAATTGGTGAAGGTGCTATAATGGCTAGAAGATCAAGGATCATTTAAGAAGTCATTAAAGAAGAGCTTCTTTGTTTTTCATTACTTTTTTTTCCTATTTATTTACAACTCACAAAGTAAGTAAAAACATAGAATTATGAAATACATTTTTAAAATAAGACTCATCTTTTAGATGGAGAAAAAAATGAATGACGCTTTAAATCTATTAAAAACCCGTAGGAGTATCCGAAAATATAAAGATCAAAAAGTAGAAGAAGAAAAGATAGAGAAATGTTTAGAAGCTGCTAGATGGGCTCCTTCTGCATCAAACAAACAACCTTGGGAATTTCTTATTGTAACAGACAAACAGGTTCGAAAGAAACTTTCAGAAATTCACCCCTATGCTAGATTTGTTGCTGAAAGTCCAGTGGTTTTCGTTACTCTAACAAACCCAGAGGTACATGCTAAGTATCATATGTCAGATTCAGCTTTGGCGACAATACAATTTATGATAGAAGCACATAGTCTAGGATTAGGTACATGTTGGGCTGGAGTTATAGATTCATCAATTGAGCCAGAGATAAAAGATTTGCTTGGAGTTCCTGACCATCTAAATATTCTAGGATTAGTTGCTACTGGATATTCTGATGAAGAACCAACAAAAACGAGAAAAGAACTAGATACCCTAGTTCATTATGAGAAATATTAAAATCAAACATACGTAAAAGTGGATCTACATTTCAAGATATGTTAAACTTCGTTTTTTCTTTCTTACTATCTAATTCCAGCTACTGATATAATGGAATAAACAGATGATGAAAAAATAATCAGGGAGGGTTGAATTGTATTTTTGAAGTTTCAATTTTCTCTCCAACAATTTTAGGTGTTAAAGAACCAAGGTCATAATTTGCTGCTTCCACCAAATGATTTGCTCTTTCTGGTTCAAATCCCATAATTCTAGCCATAGTGGCATCTGTTGACACTGGTTTAGTACCTATAACAAACCTGTTTAAACTTCTTGATTTTGGTCCTTCCCAACCTTCAAGACCCACTCTAGCGTCAACAATGCAGAGATTAGGTCGAATAAATCTGTTTAAGTCAACAATGACGTCATTAATGTTTGGATGATAGAACGATTGATCCTTTCTTGGTAGAAGTCCAAAAAGATTCTTTAATGTCCCAGTGAAAAACGTCAAATAGTGTGTTTTTGCCACAGCAAGAGAAATGAAAAATTTAGAACCAATAAGTATCTTGGGAAGCTTAGGTTTCTTAAAATAACTTCCTTCGAAATTAGTCTCAACTGTTGTGGAATGGCTTAGATTTATTAATGAAACATCAAAACCAGACTCTTGTATTCTTTCTTCTAAATCCTTATAACCAAATTTATCAAAAGCTTCGTCAGCAAATTTACTCATACTGTCTGATTCCACGATTTTAATGGAAAGATTTTGGTTTTCTTTAAGAATCAATTCTATCAAAGCTTGGACTACTAGAACATCATTCACTGCAAAACCAGTCTTATCTACTTGTGTACAAATATTAGGCTTTATTATTACTGGTGATTTAAGACTTTTAAAACCATTAATAAGTCCAATACCTTTTTCGAGAGCTTTTTCAATGTTGTTCTCATATTTCACCAGAGCTACAGAGTCTAACATCAATTAAAGCTATTTTGATTATCTTATATAATTAATTCGCTCTTAACTGTTAAAATCCATGATGAATCCTGTCAAAGTCAAGATAGAAAAACAGCTAAAGAACTCTATGATTTTTCAAGAATAGAGATTATTCTATTCTCTATTCTTTTTACTTAATTTTAATCTTATTTTTTTTCAGCTTTTATGCTAAATATGAGAGGAATCTCATATTTACTATCTTTCATTCTCCAATACCCGTCCCCGCATTTAACAACAAAAGGAAGCCGTTTGTAGCATGTAAATGGATACTCTTTTACGTTTAATATAATTGACCCAGCATTGATAAGCGAGTTTGAAATAGCTGAAAAACTATGTTGTCATTCATATGTATCAACATTTTCAGTTGGTTTTTCAGAATCTGTATAAGTATACTCAGATTTATAGCGTCGAAAGTCAGCATTACAGAACGTAAATCATAACTTCAATAGCAACAGTAACAGCACACTACCATAACTTCTGGGGTCTAGATAATCTATTACTAAAGAAATATTAACTAACTCTCAAAGAGAAATAGATCAAAAGACTCATTCATTGAGCTAAATTTTTAAAAGCTGTTACAATTGAAATGTGAGTTTATTGAAGAACTTAGAATATAATCGTTGTATGAAAAAGAATATTCAAGAAATATTGATAATAGTTTCATTATTTCTCTCATTAGTAATTTTACCTTTTACAAACACTCTTGTTACTACTTCTTATTTGTGGTCCGCAAATATTGGAATACTTCCAGTTATTTGGTTTAATAAAGACTATAACTACTCTTTAAATATGTTCTTAACAGGTTTTTTCTTTGTAATTTTGCTTTTAATTTCCTTCTTTCTGTTTGTGTCCCTTCACAGAAGATGGAAATTAATGAGTTTATATCCTATTCTTCAATCAATTTGCTTTATAGTTGAGTTAAATCATTTAAAATCAGATGTTTTCTTAGTTAGTAATGTAGCTGGATTTATGAATTTGATAAGCTTTTGCATAATAATTGTCCTTGTTCTATTTCTGATACTGAAATTATCGAAAGTTCCTCTTAAAGAGAAAAAAGCTAAATTTTATCAACATCCACTAGCTGTTTTTGTATTTTATATAACAATTATAGTTATTTTACCTATAGTATTGTCCTTTTCAAGAATTTCAAAAGGTATTTTTTATAAAACTTTTGATTCTTTAAAAGTAAACCCTGACTTCAATTATATTCAATCAGCCACAAGAGGTTTCATATTCGCTGGTTGCTTTTTAATAGTAGCAATACTTATTCGTATGTTATACACAAAGCAATATCATTTCTGCGCTTTATTTTCGTTGAATACTGCTTTACTTTTTGCTCTAGAGTCCATATTTCTTATCTTTCTCCCTCTAAACTTATCAAATGCTACCTTAATAAGAAACTTTCCATTAATTTTTCTTTCTATTAATGGTATTGGATTAATATGGCTTATGGTTCTATTCTATGAATACAACTACTTGAATCTTAAAGGAATTGTTTTTCGATTTAAGAAACTATTGAAAAGAAAAGAGAAGTGAATCAACTTTCTATTTTCTTCGAAGAAACAATTGATGTCTCTAATTAACTTAATAATAATCTTTAGAAATCTAAATAAACATCAAAAAAAAAGTAATATGAGAATTGGGGTAGGATTCTCTTCTGGGATGAATTACTTCCAATTCTCAACAATTCTCTCTAAACTTACTATAGCTTGTTCTTCTGAATCTTTTATCTGGCTTAAGATACTTGCATATTTCTTCCTGCTTTCAAGGGAAAGATCTTGCGCTCCAAATAATGGAAAGATCTTCTGAAGTTCTTTGTATTGTTCAGTGATTCTACCATAGACATCTGCTGCTTTCTTAATATACTTGTCAAAGTTTTCTTTCTTGTATTTATCAGCAAGTTTGTTCAAGTAGTTGAAGGAACTCTCTCTCGCACAATAATAACAGTCGACTAAGTACGCAAAAGCAAATGGTTGGATCTTCTCTTCCTCAGTTTCTAGCAACTGTTTTTGCAGAATATCATAAGCTTCTGGTCCTGCTACATAATCACCCCCAGCAACACCTTCGCCCCTTGCCATCTTTAAAGCTCGGACGATCGAATCCCTGTAATCCTTGTCTGTTGGTGGGTGAGTTTTCTTCTCGAGAATAAAAAGATCCATACAACCAGGAGCTTGAAGCTTGTTATAAGCTATTGGAGTTTCTTCTTGGTTCAAGAGAGTTCTAAACGTGCTTACAAGATAATAGTCATCTTGATACCCATTAACAATTCCGTATTCAGGGACAGGAATACCCCAGATTACAACTGGACGGTCATATTTATCGATAGCTTCTTTTACCTTTCCAAAGAATTCTTTTGCTCTTTTCTCATCATTCTTACTCAGAGGTTGAGATGAGTCTGTGCTACTGGGAAACGGTTGATTATCGATGTGGAATCTGAATTGCCAGCCAAGTTTCTCAGTTGCGTCTCGGATTGTTTTCCAAGCTGCTGCTAGAGCAGTGGGGCCTGAAGGGCAAATTTGGTCTCTACTTGTGTTGATAAGAAAGCCATAACCTGTGAAAGCAGTAACATCATCAACACCCCATTCTTCTCCCACAGATTGAAGAATTCCACTAATAGCAGAAGAATAAGACAATCCATGAGGTTGATAAACAGCTACATTTGATACGCGTTTTTCTTGTTTTGTCATAACATCACCTAAATTTCTAAATCTTTGATATTGTTTTGATAGCAGTTCTCTTTGTTTCAGTTGATAGTTCTCTGATTGATAGTAAATCTTAGCAATATCGAATAGCAATTCTTTACCATCTTTAGTAAGTTCATACGACCCCCGATCGATTCTTGTAATGATATTGGAATTAAGCATCAAAGCCAGATGATTGGCTAATGCTGTTTTACTTAAACTAGTCTCTATTTTTAGCTCGGGGAAGGATTTTCTACCATCAAGTAATGAAGCTAGAATCAGGATTCGCTTATTATGTGCAGTACTTTTAACTAATTCTGCTATTTCTATATAACTTGATTTAATGAACTGTTTCAACGAATCTGTTGTTGGATCAAACATAGAACCACTGAATAAAGTACCAATTATACGTTTATAAAGATATTCATATAATATATGTCCGAAAGACCTAAAATTAATGAACACTTTCTTCTAATCATTGAAGCTATGAGTTAACTCATTTTTGGGTAAAAACTAGCTATTAAAAGGGATTACGAGTTCCGAATTTTACCTTTCCAAGTCGTGATTCTATCTTTCTTCTTTTAAGTTTGAATTAGAGTGATTATTTTAAATATTGAAAACAACTTTCTGATATATGGTATTTCAACTAATATTTCAATCTGATCTAAAACCAAAAGAGAAAGTTAGTAAGATGGTTTCAGAAATAGAGAAAGATGGAAAACTCTTTGCGGATTTAATAAAATTATTCCAAGAAGGTTCAGATGTCATCAAAGGAACTTGTGCAGAAGTAATGAAATTCGTTTCTCAATCAAATCCTGAATTGTTCTTACCCTATATTGACATGCTAATAGGTTATATAGATTACAAAGCAAACAAAGTGAAATGGGGAATACCAGAATCAATAGGATACATAGCCGAGAAATACCCAGAAAAGGCAAGTAGAGCAGTTCCAAAACTTTTAGAAAATACAAATCATAAAAGCACAGTCGTTAGATGGTGTGCAGCATTTGGACTTGCAGGAATAGCTAAGAATAATAAAAGACTGCAGGAAGAACTTGTGGAGAAATTCGAGAAACTTATAGAAAAAGAGCAAAACAATGGAGTAAAGAGTGTTTACTTAAAAGTATTAAAAGTAATTGAGAAATAGCCAAAATATGATTCTACTATGATCTAATATTTTCATCCTAACTTTTTTATCCTTTTTTCTCATCTTCGATATCTCAAACTGTGAAGAAAAGTATGTCAGCTATGGACGTGATAACTCCAATTCCATAATGAGAAATAGATAAATACTTAATTTCAGGTAGTCTTTCAGGAAATACATTTTTAATAAATAAGACTCATCTTTTAGAAGGAGAAAAAAATGAATGACATTTTAAATCTACTAAAAACCCGTAGAAGTATACGAAAATATAAAGATCTACCAGTTGAAGAAGAAAAAATAGAGAAATGCTTAGAAGCTGCTAGATGGGCTCCTTCAGCGTCGAACAAACAACCTTGGGAGTTTCTTATTGTAACTGACAAACAGGTTCGAAGGAAACTTTCAGAAATTCACCCTTATGCTAGATTTGTAGCAGAAAGTCCAGTGGTTTTCGTTCCTCTAACAAACCCAGAGGTACATGCTAAGTATCATATGTCTGATTCAGCTTTAGCGACATTACAATATATGATAGAAGCACATAGTCTAGGATTAGGTACATGTTGGGCTGGAGTTATAGATTCATCAATTGAGCCAGAGATAAAAGATTTGCTTGGAGTTCCTGAACATCTAAATATTCTAGGATTAGTTGCTACTGGATATCCTGATGAAGAACCAACAAAAACGAGAAAAGAACTAGATACCCAAGTTCATTATGAAAAATATTAAAATCAAACATACAACTGCTCAATTTTGATTTTATCTTTTTTCAGCGATTTCTCAAAATAGTTATAAGGGCTTGAAATAGTTCCTAAATATAAATCGGAAGGATATGATTATTTTGATAAACACAGTTCTCGGACTTGTTAAACAAGAAGACTTGGGAGTGACATTATTCCACGAGCATATTGTAGTTAATTTAATTAATGCTGATGATCAAGAAAGGACTTATTCCACATTCAGGTCGTTGCTGCAAGGTGACTTATTATTACCAAGTAGTATCTTTTAGACGACTTCTTTAAAGATGGTCGTTTCTTATAGACGACTTCTGCAATAAAAACGAGTTTAGAAGGTTGAAATTTTAGTTCTATATTTTGCTTTCGAGGAGAAACTTTCACAGTCGATTATTCTATTCTTATACTATTTTCTAATAGAAATACAACTTTCTCTTCCTCTAGTATTGATTTTCCTCTTTTCATTCCTCTAATAATTATATAGTCGAACAAAACATTCGACAAAACTAACCACTACTTATACTAGAGAATTTACACTTGTGAAAATCTGATTTATTTAATAGTACTTATATACTTTATTTCATTATTTAGTTTGAAAAAACTATGTCTGATTACAATGTAATTGTAGTAGGGGGTGGAATAGGAGGATTATCTACTGGTGCTTTTCTATCTAAAGAAGGCAAAAAGGTTTTGATTTTAGAGAAACATTCAGTACCTGGAGGTTATGTCACCTCTTTTACGAGGAAGAATTGTAGATTTGATGCATCTATTTTTCATTTATTTGAGATGGGAGACGATCAGACAATCAATCAATTCTTGAATTATCTTGGAGAACATGTTAACTCAGAAAAACTACATTACAAATTTGTTTATTATATAGGGGATAAAAAATATAGTTTTAATGGTCTGGATGCAGAAAAAGAACTAAAAGAATTCTTTCCAATGTCAGCTCCTGATATAACAACTTTTTTTGACATTTCGAGAAAAATGTATGAACAGAGTAGAGCAAGCGGACCTCCAAAAGCACCATATGAGATGAAGTTATTTGAAAAACTGAAATTTGGTTTTGGAAGTATTATCAAAAGACCAACTCTAACAAAATTTATGCTAAAAAACGGAGTCAAAATTCTAAAAAGCATTGTCTCTGATTCAGATGTTCAAAGTATTTTATGGGGTTATTATCCAATTCAAAGTTTAATCTTCTGGGCTCATGCTTATGGCTGGGTTGAAATGGTTGAAGATAGAAATTACTATCCAGAAGGAGGAATGCAAAGCATACCTAATGCTTTAGTAAGAGCTATAGAAAAACATGGGGGAGAGATAAAGTTCAATTCTGAAGTCCAAGAGATTATTATAGAAAGCAATAAAGTAAAAGGTGTGCTATGTTCTGATGGTACACTATTTTCTGCAGATATAATTGTCTCCAATGCTCCAATTCATCATACTCTAGATAAATTGACTAAAGGAGTAAGAGGTTTAGATACCATAAGAAAAAAAATCGAGAAACAAAATATTTTCATTTCTGCTTTCTTTATCTTCTTGAGTATTGATCAATCATATGATTTTGAAAATATCAACAACTATGTGATTCTTGATCAAGAAACAATGGATATCCCTGAGAACAATCTTACACCTGAAAACAGTCCAATTATTGTAATAGTCCCCCCTAAACCTGAAAAACAGATAGACTATTCAGTTGTTGTTGCAACTTTACTTCCTTATGATTATAAAGATAATTGGCAGACAAGCGAAAATAAAGAAAGAGGAGAAGGTTACAAAAAACTCAAACATGAAGTGAAAAATATTCTCCTAGAAAGGGTATACCAAAAACTAGGTTCAGAATTTAAAGATGCTGTAAAATTTTCTATTGGTGCAACACCTCTGACTTTTGAACGCTATACATATAATAAAGAAGGATCGATTATGGGTTGGTTGGTTGATAAAAACTACTATAATAGTATTTTACCTCATAATACTGCGGTTGAAGACTTGTTCTTGGTAGGTCATTGGAACTTTCCTGGTTTTGGTGTTCCAGGCGTTTTAGTTAGTGGTTATTATCTAGCAAAAATGATACTCCAAGAAGAAGGCATAGATTTAGAACAGAAATTTAAAGATCACGAAAGCATGAAAAAGACTAATCTAACATGAAGTTTCTATTCTCTAGAGCAGTGTAATGTATGAGTGTCTCTTTGAGTTGTCTTTTCTCTCATCTAGAGACTCAAAATAGTTATAAATGTTTGAACTATTTCCTAAATGTAAATTGGAAGGATATGATTGTTTTGATAAACACAGTTCTCGGACTTGTTAAACAAGAAGACTTGGGAGTGACATTATTCCACGAGCATATTGTGGTTAATTTATTTAGTGCAGATGATCAAGAAAAGACTTATTCCACTGAAGAAGTAGTAGAGTACGTTTTACCTTACTTGATTGAAGCAAAAAATAAAGGATGTCAAACAATAGTTGAAGCTACTCCACTAGGATTGGGAAGAGATTTGGAGGTTCTAGTAGAATGTTCTAAGAAGTCTGGAATTAATATTGTCACATGCACAGGAGCTTGGGATGGCTCGAATGTTAGAGGAAAAAATGTTCCTAAAGCTATTAGAGAGTCGACTATTGATGAAATAGCAGCTGTCTGGACAAAAGAGTTTGAAGAAGGGATAGATGATACAGGAATAAAACCTGGATTCATCAAACTTGCTCTAGGAGATGAAGGAGAAATATTCCCTTTACAAGAGAAGCTACTCAGAGCTGCTGCTAGAACAAGTAAAAAGACAGGGATGGTGATTCAATGTCACATATGGGATGCATCTTCTTTGCCTAAAGCTGTCCAAATAATAGAAGGAGAACAACTACCCTATGACAGATTCATCTGGGTGCATGCTGATGGACAAATGGATATGGAAAAAATTCTAGAGTTTGGGAAGAAAGGGATTTGGCTAGAATTTGATACCTTAGGAGGAGCGAAAGATTTTACCAAATATCCTCCAGCGGTAAGGAAACTACAAGAAGAGAACCTACTCTCACAGTTACTGTTTGGACAAGATTCTGGTTCTTATTGGATAAAAGAAGATGAGGAAGAATGGCCAATGAGACCATATGCACGATTTTTCAAGGAATTCGTTCCTTATTGTGTGAAAGAAGGAATAGATGAAGAATTAATCACTAAAATTATCACGGAAAATTCAAAAAGAGCACTTAATCCTATACAGAATCACTAGAAAAAGAGAAGAAAACAGTTGTAAGAAGAGTTAATAAAACTCTACAAAGTTTACAAATCTTGTTCTTCTTAAAATGAAGAAAGTTTTGAATTAACAAAAACATGTCCCAAAAATAGTCTGAGTAGTCTAGAGCTTCTCTAAAGGGGAAGTGAGTTCTAGCTGAGAAAAGGGATAACTGGTTTAACTTCAAATTTTTCGCATAATACTATTATACAAAAACATCAAATAAAATATTGAGAGATACAGATGAGTCAGAAAAATATAGATACTGAGGAAACAATCACAAAGATGAGAAAAGAACTTGATTTTAGAACATTTAAGGATGAAATTATTCATATCTTTGATGAAAATAGAGAAATTGTTTTAGCAACTTCAAGTAAAGATCGTGTAACTGCGAGAACTGTCACTTTTGCTAATGATGAGTTGGAAATTCTTTTCTGGTCTTGGGATAATAATAAGAAAATAGCTCAAATTAAAGAAAATCCAAGAGTGGCATTAACTCTGAAAAATGTACAATATGAAGGTGAAGCTGAAATTCTCGGAAAGCCATTAGATAAGAAAAACAAGGTTTTTTTAAATTTGTTTGAAAGAAAATTATCAAAAGCATTTGTTGATACATTCTCAAAAATCCCAGAAATGGTATTAGTAAAAATCTGTCCTAAAACAATTGTTAAATTTGAAACAATTAAAAGTAGATTCTATTTTCAAAAAATGGATATTAAAAATAGAAGAGTATTTCAGATGAGAGTTGAAGATAAAAATAATCCAGCATTTCCATGAAATAAATTTAAATAATAATAAACAATAAAGCATTGGGATAAGAAAGAGAAGAACAGAATGTATTATCCAGCATATGTGATTAGCCCTTTTAGTCAAGCTAAAAGAAAGTTAAGTAATTCAGCAAAAAGACTTGCTGTTACTGAGCTGATTCTCTGGATTATTAACTGTATTTTCTATGGAGTAATTATATCTTTCCTTTTTAAAATGGTTGATGATTATTCATATTATCTGTTGCTAGATTTCATTTTCTATGTTTTGATTATGATGTTTTGGATGATAACTCTTTGGATAGCACAAATAGTTGTAATAGTAGTAAATTATGTCTTCTTTTTTATGCTTTCATCATCATTCACATCATTAGGAAATAGTGAAATAAGGATTGCTGATAGTGCGAAAAAGACAGGGAACTATATGCTAGCTGGAATAATAACTAGTATCATTGCTACAATAGTGTCCATCTTTAATTTTCTAACTAATTTTATTATTACGATAGGAGCTGCTGCACTGTTAACTTACGCTTTTTATCAAAAAGTGAAAACTTTTAAAGATTTAGAAAAAAACAATCTATATCAAGGAACCATAAGTAGAGGTCTATTTTATTCGCAAGCTCTTCGATGTTTTGCATATATTCTTCTTCCTATTGCTCTTTATCAACCTATAAGAGTTGCTGCTATCATGATAATTTTCTTCCTTGTTCTTCTATTAGTTTCATCACTTTTTTTCATCATAGGATTATTCAAATTATCAAACGAAGCAGAATTAATTATTGATCCAATCCCACCACAAGTTCCTGTTTATCCATCTCATCAACAAACTCAACCTCCTCCTAAACAGATGTATATTCAACATCCTAGGCAAAAACCACAATCATTCCAACAAAAATCATCACAAGAAGTTATCACCAGAGAAGAAGATACAATGTTTTGTTCTAATTGTGGAAGGAAAGTAAAAATATCAGAAAAATTTTGTAAAGATTGTGGGTATAACATAATAGAGTAAAACTTATTTCTTCCTCTAATAGTAATTTTTATACCAGAAATCCGTATTCCATCACATGTTTGATGCAGCAGTAATAGCCACAATCTTGGTTTTGGCATCTATCAACTCTTGTAGATGATTCATATCAAGTGTACCTTCTTCCATATTCAGTTTGGTAAATCGAACTTGTTGGATTTTTCCTCGCTTGTTAAGTTCTTCCCAAGAATCCACATTAGTGTAGTTCTCATAATCTGTTGTGACAACATTTTCACTACCAGTGAGTTCTTTACCCAAAGCATAGCTTAAATTAAAGAGCAAAGAAGTTGCAGATTCTCCAGAAACAATGGTCGTAGGGTCTGGAGCATTTAAGAAATCTGCTACCGCTTTCTTCCAGAAAGGATAGTATCACTTGCTTGTATGGATTCGTCAAAGATACCTCCTACGTTTGCACTCCAGTTTATACGGGCTTCAGCTTCAGCTATTGCTGCTTTATCAACAACAAGTGTTACTGTACCATTATCAAAGAAAGCACGTTTCCGACTATTGAAATCAGTAACTGCTCTAGGAAATGCAGCTCTAATCTGCTCAATTAAATCTTGATTAAACATAGTCTGTGCCAACCTTTACTTCAGAAGATGATCTCCAATATAGATAATCTTTCCTTTGTCTTCAACCAAATATTGAAAGACATTATCTTGGGTATCACAAGTGATGATTGATCCTTGAAATAATTGCATGGGGCAAGAAAAAGTATAGTTTATTAAAAACTTAACTTGGATGCAAATGAAAATATTTAAATTATGCACTATATTTCTTATCACAATCAAACAAAAGGTGATTAAATGCCAATAGTACATGTAGATTTATGGGAAGGTAGAACAGAAGAGCAAATTAAAGAAATTATCGAAGGAATAACAGATGTTTTTGTGAAAATGGGTTCTAAACCTGAATCTGTTAGGGTTCTTGTTCAAGACTATCCAAAAACACATTGGGGAATGAAAGGAAAACCAGCTTCAGAACAATAATAGGTTTCTTCTTCTCTTTTCTATAAAGATTTTAACAAAAGGAAATCCATGAAAACTAATCTGAACTTAGAATTATTAATCTAGTTTTATGTCATCATAATACTTCTTCTAATACTCTTTTTACTTTTTTCACTTTATTTCCACAATTAGGACAAATTTTAACCTTATTGATATAATCCTCGTTGCATTGTTCGCAGAAATAAAATATTGTTTTTGCTTTACCTGGTTTAGCTGTTTCCTCTTCGATCTCTTTTACTTCTACAACTTTTTCCAGTTTAACATATCCATGCTTCTTTCTGATTTTTTCTATGAAACCTACCGTAATTCCTGCAAAGAATACTATTCCAATAACAATTCCAATGATAAGAAGAGTCTTTGATGGTTTTCTGAAATCAAAATTCTCTATTTCTTCCTCAAAATCCATGAATCCATCTTCATCTGTTAAAAAGACAGTTACTGGATTTGTAGCTGTTATATTGAAAATGAAATGTATGGTAAAAAACAGGAAAACTTCTGTAGAAATTGGAATATCCCAATATACAAAAGCACCTAAATTACGACTATCGCTTACATACTCAGGTTCGCCATCGATAGCAAATATTTCTATTTCTACAAGAGAATCCTCTCGATCATATTCTCCTGATACGTAACCTGTATTATCTATTACAAGATGATAGTACCCTTCTTTAAGAAACATGTGAATGGAAATCTCAGTGATTTCTTCTCTGAGTGACGAAGTATCATAATCAAATGCATTAGTCATGGATGAACAAACGATACAAAAAACAGTAAGAAACAGTAATAATTTCCTGCTTTGAACATTCATTAACAATAGTTAAAACCTTGGATATTTAACTTTGTCTTCAAGAATTAAGCTAAACAATATCCCGCTTGCTGATTAATCCTTTTTTCTAACATTAATGGTAAAGATAAATACATATTTTACCATAAAGTTACATATCCAATAATCTTTATAAGGAAAAATACTTGTAAGAATGTATTTGGGAAAGATCTTCACATGAGTAAGAAAATTCTTGTTCTAATAACAAATATACTCTTGCTTTTTATGTTAACTTGTCCTGTCTGTACAGCAAGAGATCTAATTAATGAAGAAGTTAATGTTCCTCCATTGTCATATATGAGTTATTATTTTGATATCGATACTGATTATATCACAATAGATCTGTCAATAAAAGCATACCTGTTTGATATATCAGTTTACGTAATGGATGATCATAATTACAATAAATGGGTACAAGGCCAATCAGCTCAAGCTTACTTTCAAAGACAGGGATTATTAGATGGAGATTATTCGATTGACTTAGGATTAGCAGGAGTATATTATATTGTTTTAGATAACACTGACAGCTTATTCTCTAGTACAGTAAAAATTAAAGTGTCAGTTATTTCAAGCGCGGAAAATATAGGAATAATTGTTGGAGTTTTGGTTGGTGTTGGTCTATTAGTCTTTATATTAATAAGAGCAAATAGGGGTAAAAACCAGCAGGTAGCACATCCAGTTATTAAAACTCCAGATTCAACATATATATTGAATAAACCAGTTGAAGTTGGAGTAAAATACTGTATTGAATGTGGATCTAGATTGGATTTAAATACAGTTTTCTGTCAAAATTGTGGTAGAAAACAATAAAATAGTCCATTTTTCATATATATAAACAATTATTGGGTTATATGTTGTCTCATTTTGGTTGATTGTGTGAAAGATGTTTGTGCCTGTTAACAATAGACATGCACTTTTCCAGTTATCAATTAGTAAAATGCATAGACAGTGTTCCAAGTAAATTCCCTATAGTAACATAACTAAGTATGGTTGAATGTCTCGAGCCTTGTACTCATCGCAGAATTCCATTAGTTTCTATTATTTTATAAGTTCATTTTCATCTATGAGCTTAAATGTAACAATTTGTGTTAACATCATGTGGGCAATTGATATTTAAATAGAAGATAATGCTTATTTGTGAAAAAAATGAATACACAAAAAACACTTCAAAAAAAGTTGCAGGAAGAAATTATGAAAGAGAGAAGAATGGCACTTGAAACATTAATTCTTCATAAAGGCAGTCTTTTCTAGCTTTCTTTTTTTATTCTAATCCTTACTTCTAATATTGAAGAAATTTTGAGAAATTTCTAAAATAACTTTTCTACTTTATTTTTAGAAGTATTAATGTTTATCATAAGTTTTTTAGCATTAACACTCATTCAGTGAAAAATTTCTTTAAAATAAATAGATGTTATAAATGAGAAATAGAAAAAACATTTGTTTGTTTAACTGCCTTTTAGGTACCATAAAAGGTCTGTTTCAGTACTGTATTTTGGGTGATTTTTATCTTCATTAGATGTATATTTTACTTTGGGAGGTTGTCTGTTACAAACGCTCATGCATAGAATGTCAATTTCTCGTTCATTATCAAGGAACTGTCGTATCCAACCTTGATAAAATAAAGTTGGAGGATTATATTTACTCTCTCTAGGATACCCATATTCTTGTTCTAAAATAAACAATTGAGATAGATAACCAATAACTATTAATGAATTTAGTGAATGAGAAAAATCTTCGTCTAATAGTCTATCTAAAGTCACATTAGGATCTTTACCATAGTAAATATTATCAAATGCTAAGAGAAGTTGGTCTTTCAAATCTGGTCTACTTCTTACTCTAAGATTTAGATCAATCATTACTCTTAGATGATTTGGTCTGAATTCTCTATTTTTGTCTTTTAGCCATATTTGAAAATTCGTTTCGATATTGTAATCTTTAAACCTTTTTGATAATTTTGAGGGTCTCCATAGGTATATCTCAAGATCCTCCTGCTTGTAAACTACATGTCTAGTGTCAAAGGGGAGTTCTTTAATAATTTTTAACATATACTCTTTTTTCATAAGATTAAATTGATTCTTCATACTTTTAAATCAATTTGTTTCTAACTATATTGAAACTGATAATTTTTATATTGAAAACCAAAAGTATCAACAGAATAGGAGAAGCTGATTCAAAAAATGAATGATAAAAAAATCACCTCAAACAAGAATAACGGCAACTTTCAAACTAGATTATCAAAGTTTTACAAAGAGTTAAAGATTGAGGGTGATTCAGATTTCTATCTATCTCTGAAACCTGTAGTCAAATGGGCAGGTGGAAAAAGGGGGCTATTGGAGAAATACTCTCAACATTTTCCAAAAAAATTTAACAAATATTTTGAACCTTTTTTTGGAGGAGGAGCAATTTTCTTTCATTTATTTTCCCTTGGAAAAATAACAGAAGCAAAAATCTCGGATATAAATGAAGAATTAATTAATCTTCATAAAATCGTAAAAACTGAAGTCGAAAATCTTATTGAAGAATTATCAGACAATGAAAAATACAAAAACGATAAAGATGTCTTTAAAACAATTAGAGCAGACGAACCAAAAGATCCAGTTTTAAGAGCTGCAAGAATGATTTATCTAAATCGAACTTGTTACAACGGTCTTTATAGAGTTAATAAACAGGGAAAATTCAACGTTCCTTTCGGTCGCTATCCAGATAATATACAGATTCTGAACGCTGAAAATCTCAGAAATGTAAGTAAGTGTTTGCAAAGCGTTGAGATAACCGCGGAGGATTTTGAAGTATCTGTAAAAGGTGCTAAAGAAGGAGATTTCGTTTATTTTGACCCTCCTTATATTCCCCTAACTGATACAGCTTATTTCACCGATTACACTTCAGAAGGTTTTGGAATAAAGGAACAAGAGAGATTAGCTAAAGTATTCAAAGATCTAGATGAAAGGGGTTGTTATGTTATGGAAAGCAATTCTAACGTTCCTAAAATTGCTGAATTATACGAAGGATTTGAAATTAAGAATGTTCATGCTAAAAGATTCATAAGCAGTGATCCTAATGGTAGAGGAGGAGTTCTTGAATCATTAATAATCAATTAGTAATCAAAGAATTTCATTATTTTTGGAACTATACTTGAATTTAGAGATGTTCTCATCATCTCTTGGTTTTCTAAACACATATAGATGTTCGTGCATGATCAAATGGAAATTGTATTTCATACTCTGTTTTCGCCATTGAGGAGTGCTTGCACAGTTCCATTGGTGTTTAATGATATCTTCTCTCAGAATAAAACCTGTATCTAGAAAAGTCTTCAGAACATAAGCAGAAAGTGGAACATAATGTCTGTGCTTTCGAGTATCACCAATTAAGATAGCTAAAAATTTATCTCCTTTGAGAACACGATAACATTCTTGAGCTATTTTTTTCATCTCGTCAGTAAAATATCTAACACTTCCAATTGATGAGAGATCTTGAGGATTATTCTCTGAATATCTTATTATATTGAGATAGGGTGGGTGAGTACAGATTAAATCTATAGAATTATCTTCAATTTTATCTAGTTTTCTAGCGTCTCCCAAGTATAAAATGTGAGTAGAACCATTAGTATTCGGAACATGAGAAATTCTTTGTTTAGCAATTTCAAGAGGTTTCTTGTTTATATCTATACCAACGCTATTTCTGCCAGTAAGTTTAGCTTCAATAATAGTTGTACCACTGCCAACCATAGGATCTAAAACTAAATTTCCCTTCTTTGAATATCTTTCAATAACATTTCTAGGTATTTGAGGGGCGAAATTTCCTCGATAATCTCCTTTATGAGAAGCCCATTTACCTCTATTAGGAAAAGACCAAATAGTTGTTGCTTCAAGTTCAAAGTCAGATGTATCTTGAAGGTTTTTACTAGTATCTAGCTTCAAATCAGAGTTATCTGTGTAAAATTCTTTCATTCCTTTTGGGTCTTCTAATTTGGGCATTAATGATTCTATCCACAGTACTTAATAAAAAGGTCAGCATTTAAACCCAACAATTTCTTTTTAATAGTGAATGTTTGTAGTTTAATTAGGATCAACAGATTTATACAGTATATTTGTTTACATGTATATATATCGATTTTGTAGAGATCAAGAAGTTTATTTAGTTTAGAGAGTCGATTTTATATTTCTCCATGAAGTAGCCTTATCCAAACTATCCAAAAACAGTAAGAGGTGCAAAAAATGTATTTTACAAATTTGATGGAAAATATATTTATCAAGAAAACAGATAAATTTGTTTCTGAACGACCAGTATTTTGTGAAATTTCGATTCTAAGATTAGTTGTTGAAGAAACAATTATATGCTTCAGGAGATAGAAATATACAAAAGATAAAGAATATCTTATCTTATTAACCAACTATTATGATCAGAAATTTAGGGATGAGGTTTTTTCTAATTCCTTCTCAATTCTTTCTAACCTTTTTAGAACCTCAGAGAGCGTTTTTTCAACTTTTTCAATTTTCTGTTCTAAATGATTAATCCTAGCAGAATTCATGAAACTTTTTGTCATTCTTATTAATACCTCCTTGGAAAATCTATATTTAAAAATCGTTTTTCACCTTCATAAAAGAGATGTGTTTCTGAATTATTGATATCAATGAAAATGGGTTCGAGATAATAAGGCCATCTTAACTTGCTCTCTTGAAAATTGAAAATCTTGTATAGGAGTAGCATCATGTTCCAATCATGAGTTATGTATATGTCAACTTCGCTTCTTTCATTCTCATTTGATTCATTTAATAAAGAACTTAGTAGATAATTTGTTGCTTTGTTGAAGGGTATGATTTCTGATTCCTCTATTTCTCCAGCAAACCATTTAAGCATGAATTCAAGTCCAGTGACTTGATTAGCTAATCCTAAAACACTATTAAAATCTTTAATGAAAAATCCACCAAGATAATCTCTTTCTCCTAGGATGGTGACTGATCCTTGACTTGCTTCAATTCCTTCTGCAATACTTTTTGCCGTATTTCTACATCTAGGTACATCACTATGATATAGTCTATATGAATTAATCTTTGATAATTCATTTCCAAGTATTCGAGCAATTGCCTTACCTTGATCAGTTAGAGGAACGTCAAAAGATTTTTTGGCATCTGAAATTTCTTCTCTATCTGAGTGACGAAGGATGACAATTAACTTAGATCCTCCCTTATTCTCTATTTTCTCTATTATTTTGTTAATTCTTGCTTTGTTTTTCACTCTAAACTCCTGCTTGTAGATTCTCTCTATAAGATAATGCAATATTTACTAGTTCTGAAACTCTTTTATCTTCTAATTTTTTGAATATTTGTGATTTGTAAATAAAATATAGCCAGATGACAAGTTCAGAGTAGGTTCTTGTTGAATTTCTATTGGGTGAAAATTGAACAATTAATAATCCTTCAACAAAATCAACAATTCTGAATTTTTCACTTCTGAATATTCTTTCTTGAAGTACTTCGAAAACATCAGGAAAATATGCATCGTGAAAAGCAATATAAGCACCTTTTTCTAGTTTGGGAAGCCAGTTTTCAATATCTATGATTAGAGATTCTCTAGAATGATCCCCATCTACAAAGAGCAATCCTACATTTTCACTAAAATCTCTTGCTACATGTTCAGATTCTTTACGAATATTTATTACTAAATTTTCTAGACTCAAATATTCAATGGTACTCGTCCAAGAGCTGAAAGTATTTGCTACTTCAACATTATCCGTCCAATTATGAGGATCTATGCAGAATACTAAGGGTTTTTTCCCTATACTACTACCAGTTCCTAAAAAACAAGATGATTTCCCTTTCCAACTACCAATTTCCACAATTACTGAATTATATTCAACATTTTCTGCTAAAACAGCTAAGACCCTTCCTTCCAGAGGAGTTAACCAACCATCCAATCTATCAAGTTTCTGATATTCTCTATCATGTTCTTTTAATTTAGCTTTCCGTAGAATTGAAGTTTCTACTGCTTCGGGATTGGTTTTTAGAATCTTCTGAGCAATATTTTCTGTGTAACCCATCTGTAGAAATTCAGTCATTCTTCTAGGATCAAAATCACCAATCAAAAGTTTGGAGAACTTTATATAAGTTTGGATCTGAAGTTGTGAACTATCCCTGTATTTTTGATTTATGTACTTTTCCTCTCTTACAGCTAAAGCATTTTCAAGATTTTCAATATCATCAAGTACAATCAAACCTTGTTCCTTGAAATGTTGAGTTACTTTTCTTTGTAGATTATATGGAAGGAAACCTATAGTTAAGCAAAGATTATAGTTGCTTATTACAGAAGAAAACTCACTAACGCTAAGTGACAATAAAGTCTTAAGCGAACCTTCCCACTGACCTACTCCTGCTTGTGCTCTTGCTAAAGAAGTTCTTAAAAATGGAGAAATTTGCATTTTTAATGCATTTGTATAACAATCAATAGAATAATGATATTGTTTCAAAATCTCAGCTAATAAACCTGTGTATATCCAGAATTGATAATCATTAGTTTTTTTAGCTTCTGAGTACATTTGCAGTATTTTATCAATTGATATGTTCTCTGAATTGTTGGACATAATGATTCCGTTTACCATACTATATCTTTCCTTTAACATAATACCCAAAAAGAATAAACAAATATGGATGCAAAGATGGAATAAGACAATGTTTTCAATCCTGCCCAAATCCTTTCATTCTTAATGTGCTTACCATCACAAAAATAATCAAATCTCTGCATAAATCCAGCGAAGTTTAACCTTTTGATGTTCCCTAATGCTCTTCCTAGATCATTTGATGTTCGAATTAATACTGATTCTAAAGCAGTGATTAGTGAATATATCTTTTTGTTTTTGATTATCTTCATCCATTCAATTAGTATCTCACCTAGAATTACAGAACCTAAACATAAGATAAGAGGGATAGGTGAAAGTTTTAGGACAGATAAGACAATCCCTAAAACGGCAAACAAGATTAAAGATTCAATTACATTGGGAAAATTATAATATTTATATTGCGGAAAAAGTTTAGGTAATATGCTGTCACCATAAGCCCATCTTCTGAATCGTGTATATGATCTCTTTCCATCATTCCACCATGGGTGAGTAACCTTAGCTTCAGGAATAGTTTTGAATTTGATACCTGTTTGTTGAACAATATTTAAACACAAATCAATATCTTCTCCACCTCCAAATTTCGGGAATATTTCATCTTATAATCTAAAATTTCCGACAGCTTCTCTTTTAAGCAGGAGATTAGCAGTAACACCCCAAGACATCTCTCCCTCATATTCAGCTAAAGGAAAGAATGTAAGAATATCGCTTGCATTAACACCTTTTGTGAAACTATTAATAGGATCCAGAAAATCTGTAACTCCAACAAACCCAGGCACTTTACTTTCTGATTCTGTAATCGCATTAATGTACTTAATTAATAAATCTCGATTTACAGTAATGTCATCATCTAAAAATAGTAACCAATCCCCAGTCCCTTCCTCAATACCCTTGTTTCTAGAAGCTGATGCTCCCAAATTTGTTTCATTTTTTATAACACAAACATTCTTGTGTTCTAAATATTCATTTAATGTTTCACAAATTTCGATTTCTGGATTATCAATTATGAGAAAATATCTAATTTCGACATTTTCAGGTTTATCTAAATTGAAAATTGGAATTAGATATTCTGAATCCGCTCTAAATGAGGGAATTATGATATCAATACTTGAAGCATTCATTTTGAAATATCCCATTTATGTGATAAAGATTGTAGACAGAAACAATACATTCCTGTTTTACACCTTTCTTTTGAATCTTTAAATTTATCTCTTATTTCTTGAATTTTCTCTTTAGTTAATTCCATAGAACATGAAGAGTAAATTGGATTATCTAACCAATAGCAAAATTTCAAATCCCCTCTAATTAGAATAGTTTGTCTTTTAACTAGCCCACATGACTTACCTAGAAGTTTTTTACCATGCAAAACCGATGAAAGTGATTTCCAGAATTCTATACTATTGGTGTTTATTGTTGCAAAATTTAGTATCTTTTTTCCTATTTCAATGACGTCTTCCGAATGATTCTTACTCAGTTTAAGTTGAGGTGCATTTAACGATAGATAACCATCGTCAAAAATTGGCTGAAATTTCAGCCAATCAATGTTGTTTTGATTACAAAACTGAACAAGAGGATGAAGATAATCCCAACGCAAATTGGAAGAGGAGATAACGCAATTTATTCCCAATTCAAAACTTTTGGTTTCTCGAAATTTCACAATCGAATTAATATTATTGATAATTTTTTGGTGTACTTCTTTTGTAACGTTTCTGGATTTTTTCATGACTTCAAAATCAAGTGAATCAATTGAGAAAGTCATTCCAGTCACTCCATGCTTTAACAATAGTTGAAGTTTTGACAGATCTAATAATATTCCATTTGTTAATAAGATAATGGAATCAACTTTTTTCTGGTTGTAATAATCTATTATGTCTATTATTCTATTATGAAGAAGTGGTTCTCCTCCTGAAAGAACAACTCGCTCAATACCTATAGATGACAAAGTTTTTTCAGGAACAAGTAATTTCTCATAATTTATTTCCTTTGACGATTTCCTTGATTCTCCCCATTGACAGTAATAACAGCTAGAATTACATTTATAGGTCACATCAATAACTAAAGAATTTTGTTTGTCAATATTAGCAAATTTATTGTTTTTAACTGAAATTGCTGCCACCTTATTCTTTTTTCTTTTATAACATCTCTTTGTAATGTGGTATAATCTTCTTAAGTCCCTCCCTTAACGAAATAGTGGGTGACCAACCTGTTTCGTCCTTTATTCTATTAATATCCGGTCTTCTTCTTCGAGGTTCATCGTCTAATTCCTCTATATATTTGATTTTCGAACATGAACAAGTCATTTTTTTTATCATTTCAGCTAACTCGATTATTTCTATTTCTTCTGGATTCCCAATGTTGTACACATTGTATTTAATGTTTTTAATAACCGAAATCAAATAAATCCCATTTATAAGGTCAGAAACATGACATAACGATCTTGATTGTTTTCCATCCCCTCTGACAGTTATGGGGTTACCTGTTAATGCTTGTTTCAAGAAAGTTGGTATAACTCTCCCGTCATTAAGTCTCATATTAGTTCCATATGTGTTGAAAATTCTAAGAATTCTAACATCCAAATTTTTATCTCTTTTATAAATCATCGAAAGTGTTTCCGAAAAACGCTTAGATTCATCATAACATGCTCTTATTCCTAGTGTATTAACGTTACCATAATAATCTTCGTTTTGTGGATGAATTAATGGATTACCGTATATTTCAGATGTTGAAGCTAAGATGAATGTAGCATTGTTCTTAAGCGCTATATCTAAAACTTTCTTTGTTCCAATAGAGTTAGTCATCATAATTTCTAGAGAGTGTTTTCTAAAATCTGTTGGACTAGCATGACTTGCCAAATGGAATATTTTTGAAATATTTTTTAGCTTTATTTGGTCTACATTTTCAACTGTTTCCTTAATAATTTCTACTCTGGAGATATTCTCTTTATTAACCAGATTGTAAATATTTGATTTCTTACCAGTTGATAAGTTATCTAAAATGATTAAATTGTTCTCTGTTTTTTCTAAAAGGAATTTAACAAGATGAGAACCAATAAAACCCAAACCTCCTGTGATGAGAATATTCAATATTTTCCATCTCTCAAATTTATAAAATACCATGGTATTTTGCTGCAAACCTACCTGCGCTTGTTAAACTTATAATATTTATTCTTCCTTTTTTTTCGTTTATGATTAGATTAGCAATTTCCAATCTTTTAAGATGATAACTTATTAATTGAGGTTTTAAATGAAGGTTCTTACTTAGTTCTGTAGTTCCTGTCGTTATCTTTCCATTATTTTTTAGCAAATGAGACAAAATTTTTTGTTGATTTTCATCGATGTCATCTAATTGTATTTTAGGTACAGGAAGCTCAATAACACAATCTTGAAGAGATTCATTTTCTTGAGCTTCTCTAATATAATAAATAGTAGCACCTATTAGATATCCTGCAAGAAAAGCTGCGTTTGACATTATTTTTGTACCTCCTGTTACGTTTATGTAAATTTTACTTCCAAGGTTTCGTTTTTGAATCAACAGGATTGTAACAAAAATATTTTCGATATCAAATTGATCAACCTCAATCATGTTGCACTTAAGCTTCCAATTGATTGCTGATTTTTTTATTTCTAAAGCTTCCTTATGGGACCCCTCATTATACAACATATACAAATCATCAATAGGATATACTCTAATTCCTTCAATGATTGGACCAGGTGATTTACCAACAGTCGCAATATGCAAGTTGCGCATAATGTTGTGAGAGCAGACATATTTAAAAAGATTGTTTTGTATAATACAATATTAATTTTAAATATAAAAGAAAAACTTTTAATATCTTGTTCTTCTTTGTATATTTAATGCAACTCCAAACAAAACGAAAAACAAAAAGAGAAAACCAAAAAAATATCTTAATAGTTGATGGACTTAATGTTATAAAACATCCAAAAGGAGAAAGCAATCTTCATAATATTGATTATGTCCGAATTTGGGCAAAGAATAATGGAGTATCGCCACTCTTTATTTTACCAGGATTCAAGAAATTCAAGAAAAGATTTCAAGAGGATGATGATGTTCTTTTACTTGACCCAAGAATATATGATGACATAGCTATACTAGCTTACGCTAGAGAATTAGATACTGCTATTCTTTCGAACGACAGATTTAGAGAATTTCAAACAATGTTTTATGATTTAGACTTCAATAGAGTGTTTCCTTATAAAATAGCTAATGGAAATCTAGCAACTGAAGCGACTGATTTCTTCTTTTTCAAACAGTCAAATTTCGTGAATCTATCAAAATCTGATATAATCCTAGGAGCTACTCATTAATGAAAATGAAAGAGAATTATTCTTGTCTTAATAATTCCTCTTTTCCTTTGATAAGTGTAAACTGGCATTTGTGGCCTAGATGTACGAATAAATGCAAATTCTGTTTTGGAACCTTTAATGAGATAAAATCTTTATTATCAAAAGAAGAAGCACTAAAAATACCTTCAATCCTCAATTCTGCAGGAACAGAGAAATTATCTCTTACAGGTGGAGAACCGTTACTCTGTCCTCATTTAGGAGATTTAATAATAGAAGCTAAAAAGCTAGATATGACAACAATGCTGATAACAAGTGGTTCATTACTAACGGGTAATTTTATCGAAGAGTACAAATCTTACATAGATTGGATTGCTTTAAGTTTAGATAGTTCAAAAGAAGAAACACAATATAAACTTGGAAGAGGTTCAGGAAATCATATCCAAAAGATTAAAGAAATAGTAAAAGTAATTCATACAGCTGGTATCAAACTTAAAATCAATACTGTTGTTACTAGTATGAACTGGGAAGAAGAGATGACTGATTTGATTATTGAACTCAATCCTCAAAGATGGAAAGTATTCCAAGTATTATCTGTAAAAGGTCAGAATGATGAATATTTTCAGTCTCTTCAGATATCATCAGAGCAATTTGACAATTTTGTACAGAAGCATGAATCATTGAATCCCATTGCAGAGAATAATGAACTTATGAGAGGTTCTTATCTTATGCTTGACGCTATGGGTAGGTTTTTTCAGAACTCTGAGGGTTATCTGAAATATAGTCTATCTATTCTTGAAGTAGACCCTTATTCAGCAATTCAACAAGTAGGTTGGCACTATGAAAAATTCAAGAAACGTGGTGGAATTTATAACTGGAATCTCAAGCCAAGGAGTGTTAGCTAATGTCTTTTCTTTATTATGAGAACTTAGATGAGAGGTTATCTGAAAGAGATGTAAAATCAATTATGTGGACAACACTCCATGGAATTAAACCATATTTCCGTTTTATTGATAGAATAATGTATACGTCAAGAGTTAAGCGAATATATATTACTGTAGAGAGGTTTGAAGTAGAAGATTTAATGACTGAGGAGTTTTATCTGCTTGAGGACTATACAACTGAAAACGATCTCTATTTAGGAGGTTATGATAAAAAGGAAATCAAACGAAAAAAAAGATTGAAAAAACAACTAGATCGAGTAACTAAGCTATCTACTAATGGAAGAGGGGTCTTATATAAATGTATAGAACCCCAGAATAGCGAGGGTTTAGAAACCTATCAGCATAAAAAAGAACAGTTTTTGAATTCAAAAGAAGTTTTTCCCACTAAACATCTAGAAAATCCAAGAAGTATCAAAGTCTTAGCAACATACCCTCCATATGACATACTAGTACTAAAAAAAGAGGATATCAATAATAAAAGAAACAGAATGAGATTATATTTAAGACCAAACTTGTATCAACTTGATGTGATCAACCAATCTCTAGAGCAACTCCTAAATCGTCCTCTTAAACACAACAGAAATCTGATTAGACTATTCGAAAATATAAGAACTGTAAAATTTGATGATGTTATTCCTCATCCAATTCGAAATAATGAGTGGTTATTTTTGACAGACGATCTTAGGTCAGGCAATGTAGATCAAAGAGAATTTGTTAAAATTGCTCTTGGTACTCCTGACCTAGCAATTTTAGAGGGTCCTCCTGGTTCAGGAAAAACAACAACTATATGTGAGCTAATTTACCAAGCGTTAAAAAGAGACTTAAAAATTCTACTTGTAGCTTCAACTCATGTAGCAGTAGACAATGTGATAGAGAAACTTATGGATGAAGATTCAGATGTTTATGAAAAAGTTAAACAGTATGTTCTTCCTATTAGAATTGGTAAAACAGACAGAATATCAGATTTGGCAACTGAATATCAGCTTGATTCTTTTTGGGAAACTGAGAAGGAAAAATTGAGAAAAAATTTGAGATCAATTAAGAACAAAACTGAATCACAAGATATGATGTTAGGAATTTTAGAATCTGATGAGAAAACAACTCCCGATTATATGAAACGTGTGTTTGTAAGAGCTGCAAATTTAGTTTGTGGAACAACCATTGGTATTCTTAAACATCCAGAAATTGAGAAATTAAGGTTTGAAGGTAAAACAGCATCAATGAGACCTTATGATATATTAATTCTTGATGAAGCTAGTAAAACAACTTTTCAAGAATTTCTTGTTCCTGCTTTAATTGCAGAACGTCATATAATTGTAGGAGATATAAAACAGCTTCCACCTTATGTTGATGAAGACGGTGTTGTCAGTAATATTATAACCTTTGCTCCTGAAGAAGGAAATATAATTGCATTAGTCAATAATTTTGAAGAAATCCAGAAAATTAACAAAAATCATACAATCAAGTGTTTGAAACTGTTAGCTAAACCATTGCATAATGATGAACTTCTAGAAAAACTTATTCCAAGTACTATCCCCTACTATGTACTATCAGATTTGAATAAAATGGAATTTTATAATTTACTCGGTGCTTCTATTATATTTGGAACAAAGGCAGATTTCGAAAAAAACGAAGAATTTCTTCCTCTGAGTATAAATTCTTATGTAGAACACGATGCAAGTTCTTTACAACCAATAGAGTTATCTTCTCTGTATGATGATCTTAGAAGATGGAAAAGAAAAATAAGAATGGTTCTGAAAGAAAATTATGAGATTAATCTCAAGATATCAAATGATCAAACATGGAGTGAGGCTATAGGTTGGCGATTAGTTCGTGATTATGAGTTAAGGAGTCTTGTGGATAACAGATACAAGAAGCAAATAGAAAAATTAATTCCAAATCATTGGAGTGACATTAGAAGGACAAAATTTCTATCTGATTTGGATCAAGTAAAAAGATTAGCATTTCCTTCCATTATTGAACTTCTACAGAAGGGTTTTGAGAGGAGTCAATCTCAAAAAGAAAAGGATATTGGATTGATAATAACTGATGGGCTACCCGTTAAAAATGTAATGAAACACCGTCATAAGATTTTAAGGTTTCAACATCGAATGCATCCTAGTATATCTAGTTTTCCACGAGAATTTTTCTATGATAATGAAGCATTACAAGACCCCCAATATATCTCAGAAGAAAGGCAATTTGAATATCCTAATTACAAAAATAGGATAGTTTGGATTGACATAAGGCTTTCAAACAGAGAAATCAATCAATCACATAAAAATAGTAATTCCAAGGAAGCAAATGCAATAATAAAAGAAATCAAAGATCTTTTAATGTGGACTTCGGATAACAGAAGGAAGGATAATAAACCTTGGAAAATTGCAATATTACCCTTTTATCTTAGTCAAGAAAATTTAATCAGAAAAAAACTTCAATCTTATTTAAAAAGTAGAAGAACTAGAACTTTTTATCTTCCTGAAAAAAATGTAGTGATTGAACTATGTGCCGTTGATCGCTTTCAAGGTCATGAAGCTGATATTGTATATTTATCACTAGTTAGAAGTAGAGGATTGGGATTCTTAGATACTCCTAATAGATTAAATGTAGCATTAACAAGAGCAAAGTATCAACTAGTTATCGTTGGAAATAAAAAATTGTTCAAGGAGATTCAAAAAAGGTCAGAAATTTTGCAGCAACTTGCTGAAAGAGTTGAATCTAAAAAAATATGGTGAGATAAAATGAGAATAGTACTAAAAAGACAGATATCTAGTGTCTCTTATTCAGTAAGGATGAGTGTTTTTATAAGTGAAAGAAGACCAGAACTTTTACCACTTCTTAAAGCAGTTCAAGAAGCTGAAGAAAAGAAAGAAAATTCGGTTAAATATATGAATAAGACCTTGTTTCAAAGTTTTTCAGAGAAATTTGTTATAAATATACTAGAAGAACTAAAGATATTAGATTTGATTGATAGTGATTATTCTTTGTCTCCCAGAGGATTTGAGGCACTAGAAGAAGAGACTATTTTAACACCAGATGAAGGTGCTTTTGAAATTCGAACAGTCAAAGATGTTTTATTGCCACAAGTGATTATTGATTTTAAAAGATTAGACCCAAATTTGGATAGAGAATTAAAAGAATCTCTAGACGGGAGAACAGAGAAAAAAATTGTCTTACCTAATCATGTTTTAAAAACAGAAGGTACTAAACTTAGAACACTTGAAAAACGGCCAAGATTGGTGGATATACATGAAATAAATAAGATAGGAATAGTTAATAGAAATTCGGTGGTAAATTTAGATATCCTTCTTACTTATTCTGAAGGAAAATGGAAATCTAAAGTAGTTATCCAAAACAAGGAATTTTCTTTTCCATTCCCTGAAGGATATGAACACAAACTTTTGGTTGATCAGTTACTTAAAATAATCTCACCCAATGCAGACCTAAAGAGATGGAGAATTCCTCAGAATCCTTCAAATTTGCAATTATCTGAGGTAAATAGTTTTCTAAAAAACTTTGATAAAAAGAGCATTAAACTTGGAGATTTAGGCAATTTTTCACAAGTAAAATTTTATGATGTTTCAATCTTTCCAGATTGTCAGATAAGTGCGATATTATGGGCTAAAACTATATTTTTAGAACGTAAATGCTTCCTATATCTTGTAGGTAATCAGTATGAAATTCAATGGAAAGAAATGCTTGATGAATTCTCTGATTTAAAAGATTTTAAACTAGATATACCAAAAAGGGATGAACTTCTTGACGAACTTGAATTTGGTTCTCAAAAATATTGGTTTCTCAAGGCTCCAGAAGACATGTTATTAGAGGAGGTTATTTCTTTTGATTAAAGAAAAAGAACAAAACAATAGTTATCAATACGAGTATACAATTCCAGCGCATTGGAAAGAAAGAAGACATAGAAAAATAGATTCAACAACCTTCTCTACGGTCATTCAAATTGGAAATGAATCTGATGATTTCCATAAGTTGTTAATTGGGGCAATCAAAAGCGCAAAACATACTGTAATGTTGTGCTCATTTATTTTAAGTGATACTAGAATTATTAAATCAATTATTAATGCAAGTGAAAGAGGTGTAAGGTGTTATCTTTTATTTTCTACAGATGCTCAACTTGAGAAAGAATACAAAGATGAACAATCTGATTTCGATAAAAAAACCTTAGAAGAACACAAAATGATGTTGAGTAAACTTACAGGTAAAGTACTAGCAAGAACAAGTGAACATCTACATGCTAAATTTTTGCTCATTGATCCAACTACAGAAAATAAGAAAGGATTTTTATCAACTGCAAACTTTACCAAAGAAGCTTTAACTAGAAATCAAGAGATAGGAATAATATTAGATAAAGATGAAACATCAAGCCTTTTCAACCTTTTTCGTAAAGGCTTCTGGTTAGAAAGTAAACAAGAACTTACAAGAATAGGGCATTGGGATGATGTTAAAACTATTAAACTCAAAGATATTAGTGCAAAAGATGCCATTATCAATACTTCTTATTCCTCTAGAACTCTTAAAGAAGAAATTTCTAAATTAATCAAAAATGCTTCTTCCGAACTAATTATATCTAGTTACAGTTTTGACATTAAACATGAAATTGCACAAGATTTGATTAATTTTTGTAAAGAGAAAAAACTTACAATTCTAACTAGACCAAAGGAAAAAAATTATCCGTTTGTTGAAGCAGCTGCAAAAAACGGTGTAAGGATTTTAGCTTACAAATATCTTCACGCTAAATTTATCATGGATTCAGAAAATGAACTTGGTATAGTAATGACAGCGAATTTTGAGAAGAGAGGATTGGATGAAGGATTTGAAGTCGGAATAAAGCTTTCTAACAATTCATTAAGTGAATTAGAAGAAATTGCGAAAAATTGGATTGAATCTGCTCCCTTGGAATGGAAGGAAAAACAATCTGTGCAAGATTGTGATGTTGGTTTTATTCAAATTCCAAAAGGTAGAGATATTCTGAAAAAGGAAATAATAGCAGAATTTTTCGATGATCAAGGTAAAAGAGAGACAAAGGATTTAAGTGAAATGAATAAACTCTTAAAAGAAAAACCAGTTACCACAAAGAAATTTGAGGACAAAATACCTAAAAAAATTACTGTAACAAGGACAATCGTCCCTCCAAAATTACCTGAAGAAGCTGAAAAGATTGACCATATGGAACTTTTTATAACCAAAAAAGAGAAGAAACAAGGTGTTAAATTAAAACCCTTTAAGTTTCCCTATGAGATATTTAAACTAAAAAGTGAATACTATGTTGTTCTAAAATCTCTTAAAGATCTAGATAATATTCAGAAATATCCAAAGATAAAACAGAATGCTAGGTTTGTCTCAAAGTAATCTGTACCACACTAAACTTAAATAACTATCAAAGTATCTATAAGAGAGAAATATACATTTTTTTTTATGATTCTAATGGGTGCTTCAGAAAAAGCTATTCCTAACTCCTTATATAATACATTAAAAAAACACCAAAAAGAAGATCTGGATAGCTAGAACTAGTATTTGCTAAATCAGAGAAAACTATATTAAAAGTAAATTCAATTATCAATTTACTCAATAGTTATAAAGAGAAGTATAACAATACTCAATGGTTCAAACTCCCTGAAAAAAACAGATGTGTTTGATATTTATTCAACAGACATGATAAAAATAATCGAACAAATCTCAACCTATGTGTTGAAATATAAAGAATTAGCTACTTGCATAAGGATGGTCTACACTCAAAATACACTCTTTAGGGATTTATTAGCTGTTCTAAAAGAAAAAAAGAGAAAAGAATAAGTTTTCAAGAAATAATAAAAAGAGTTATTTCAGATAAAACTAACCTTTTTCTCAATTTGTTCTGTAAAGAAAAGAAGAAGGAAGAAGCACTAGAACTCTATAAATAAAGGGAAGAAGAAGAGATTTACGAGAAGAAAGATAAGCTTAGAGAATTTTTGATAAACTCTGCAGTTTTCACGTTTAAGAATCATTTGATGCATCTAGGAATATTGTCGCTAGAAAATATTCTCTATTCAGGTAAATTAAGTGAGTATATCCCAAAAGATGATAAATGGTTTTTAGTCTAAGAAATTAGAAAATCATATAATTGACGAAATCTTTAGTCTAGTTTAAGCATTTATGATTCTATCAACAGTGTTAATTATAAATGTCAGTTTTTAAAAAAACTAAATTTCAAAATTAAAACAAATTTCTTCTTTCACCTCTTTATCTTTGATTAAATTTTATCAGTCAGTTTTTCAAGCTCAAGAAGTTGGTTTTTTGTTAGTTTTATTATGTCTATACCAACTCTTTGATGTTTATGTCTTTCAATATTCCTCTTTATTCTTACTCTTCCTTGATTATAAAAATAAGTTATTTGGCAAGTTTTTAATGATATATCACTGAATGTGGTTTTCATTTGAATTTGGTATTCTTCTTGAAAACTTGAGCTCTCATCTCTATGACTCTCTCCAAACTTTAACATTTTTTCAACTATTTTGTAACAGAGATATTCTTTCTGATTTAGTTTTCTATTATCATAACAATTTTTCATTCCGTTTTTATAAGAAATACATTTAAAACCATCTCCAGATTTCTTTCTAACAGATTTTTTAATTTCTTTTTTCTCATTGGAACTTACTTCTAATTTCTCAAAGTAGTCTAACAATTTAGAAGTAAAAACAACATCATCTTCATTTTTTTTCTTAACTTTTTGTACCAAATCTTTGCAGTATTTGCATTCCAATATTCCATAATCTTCTTTTCTAGATATAATTAAGTGAGATCCTATTTGACCACAATTAAAACCAGTTATAGTATCTTCTTTATTAAAAATTAGCTTGGACATTTCTGCAAGTCTGTAGGAGGGTAAACAAAGCTTTTTTATCCATTCTCCGAATAAATTAACATATTTAGGAGAAGATGGGAAGTCTTTAGGAACGAATAAATGGTTAATACTCCATTTTGAAAACTCTAGGGGTAATATTCCCCTTCCAGATTTATATACAAATCTTTCTAAATTGGTGTTTAAGATTTTCTCATCGAATTTATTTGAACTGTAAACAAATATCGTTTCTATCTCATTCTCAAAAATCCAAGAAAGAAAATCAACCAGCATGTCTCTGATATTATCGTAATTGCCTAAATAGAATTGTTTGAGTTTACATTTTTCAACATGATATATTCCAATCATCCAAATACGAGTATTACTGAAGTCTTGTGCCATTCTATCTTGTACTAATTCAGTTTCTAAATCCAAAACAATGGCGTTCTTTCTTTCATATTCTATGGTATCTAGCTTTTTTGGTTTATCAATTTCTTTAAGTAGAAATTTTGCGCCCCAATATGTCTTATGATAAAACCCCCAATAAAATTTGTCACCTATTTCTTTATAAAGGTTATACAAATTTAGGAAGAGCTCATCATAGTCTATTTTTGCATATTCCCCAATTGAGTTGATTCCAATTTTTTCCAACATTATTTGTCTCTTTTTACCGATATTGGAGAGAACGGAAGTTGGTTGATTTCTATATTTCTCTTTTTCTGCAATAAGAATATTAAAGATATCTTCATATATGATATCTCCATTTTTATCAACTTCTAGAAATAAAGCATTAAATGGGGGATAATCCCCTTTACTCGTCATATCATGACATGAGATGTTGTAAATAGGAACTCCTTTGTAAATGCTCTTATTACCTCCCCAAGAATGAACATGACCGCAAATAATTCCACAATTTTTTTTCCGAAATTTATCTATAAATTCTCTTAATACTATACTACCTATATGATTACATCCAAATCTATAAGCTAAATCTAAAATACCTAAAGGTGGAGAATGAGAAACTATTAGGATCTTATTCTCAGGTGCTTTTTCTTCAATTAGTGATATATGATTATGTAGTTTTTTTTCTTGTTCTCTAATCGGAAAGATTGTTGGTCCAATTCCTACTCTAATTTTCTCAACATTAGATCTAGGTTCTCTAAATAGCTCTCTATTTTTGCTATATTTATCTAGTTCTCTATCTTCAGATCCTTCTAAACCAATTATTGTTAGATTTCTAAAGAACAGTGGTTTTTCTTGTAGATTAAAACAATCATAGAATTTTATCCTCTCTATGGAATCCTCAAAATCATCATTTCCACAAACTAAAGCAACACCATATTTTATATATTTCTTAATTTCTTTCAATATGGATTTTTGTTCTATTTGTAGTATTAGAACTCTCCAATTATAAAAGGGATCTTCAAAAAAAATTTCTTTTAGATCTGAATCTTGATTAATCAGATGTTCATATATCATACAGAATTTTCTAAAAAAATTCAATGTTTTATATAAAAATGCTATCGAACAGTGTTCTTTTCTTAATAATCCTTCAGTTTCAAAAAAAAGATAAGAACTTAAACGGATACTTATTTTTCTATTATTAAAAATAATGGATTCTTGACTAATATCATATATGTTTAAACTAAATTTTTCTAAAATCTTTTCCAGAAGACTTAGTATTTTCTTTTTATTGTTATGATATGTTTTGGTGTTTTTAGTAGCTTTAAGTAATCTTCTATATGTTTTGTAGAGCATGATTGAATTAGCATTTCTTAATTGATTAAGATCTGAAATAAAATTATCAAGAAATTTAAGTGATTTCTTATGTTCTTTTTGACAATGATTGTAAATATCTTTAGAATTTTCAATCTTGATAGGAATTATTTTTTTAGGGAAAATAGAAATTAAACATTTGTCTTCTCTAAAATATTTCAAATGTGGATAATTGAGATTTTCTTGGAGTTCGTTGATATCTTCTTTAAGATGCGTTTTTAATTTCCAGTGAATTCTTGATTTTTTGGATGTTTTTTTGATAAATCTATTGGTTAATTTTTTATTCTGAATTTCTCCAAGTTTATCTATATTTTTACTTAAATATAAATCACTCATAATTACATCTTTTAGATCAGCATATGTCAAATCAAAGTTCTTACTTTGAAAGATTTTATAATGATAGTTCAAATTCCTGAAATCATCTATGGTTAAATTAAGTAATTTATTAACATCATCTCCTCCATACAACAATAAATCAATGACATTCCCATTTTCATAATTGCGTTTTAGATAATTAACAACTTGATTCCAATCATGAATACGAACATCTGACAATGCAAGTATTTTTATTTTGTTCATTCAAATCAAGAAATGATTTGGAAGAAATAAAAGTTTCTCTGTGGGGGTGAGATTCTAGCCCCATACCGTTAAAACAGAAGATATATTCCAGCTCTTAGACCAAGAATTATTAAATAGAATCTTATAATTCTCGAATAGTGCTTCATATAATTATTCCTATTTTAATAACATCTTCAGACCTTTATATTGTAAGAACATTCCTCCAAAATCAACAGAAGAACTAATAGAAGCAAATTCGATACTTTTTTTGTTTAGTCCATCTCAACCCTCAGTTTTAAATCAATGGAGAATTCCTATTTTAATTGTATCAGAGTCAAATCTAGAAAAACTTTAAAGGATTTATTGTTATCATTCAAAGATATCTATTGGCGATTTTTAGTAAATGAAGATTAATATTCTCTTGTAGGAATGAATGTTTGTAAAGGATGAAAAAAAGTAGTACCCCTATTTCTTTTAAAGTTCTGATAGAGGACTAATATTTATCAAAGCTTTAATATATAGTAATGAAATTAATTATGAGATCATAATGTAGGAGATAAAAATAAAGGTAAGTGAAATAAACATTCCAAACTTGAGCAACTGAAAATCAGCAACCAAACCTAATTAAATAGCATGGAGATGACAAAATACCTCGAAAGATTCTAGTTCCAAGAATAGAAAAACAAAGAATTGATCACAATTCAAAAAATTTAATTATTTAATTATAATATTCCATTGTTACTCGGAAGTGAAATAAAATTATAGTTCTAAGTATAATAAATATGAAGGGAGGGGTTGGTAAAACAACAATCGCAGTAGGTTTAGCTTATGAGCTTTCAAGTTCATTCAACAAAGATGTTCTTCTAATTGATATGGATCCGCAAACAAATGCTACTCTATTAATAATGAAAGAGGAGAATTATAGAGAAAAAGATCGTTCAAATAAAACAATCGCAGATCTGTTTAGAGAAAGTAGTGGAGGATTGATAGATGAACAGAATAAAATCCGACTTTCAGATATAATCACTTTGAATCCTTGGAAAATTGAAAATGGGAAAATGGATCTTATCCCATCTAGTATCCGGTTATTTGAAGAAAAAAGAATTCTTGTTGCTAAACCTTATTCAGAGAGCTACCTCAAAAAAACTTTGGAGCCAATTCAATCACTATCTTACGATTATTGTATTATAGATTCTCCTCCAGACTTCGATGAACTTGTTATTGCAGCACTCGGTGCTTCTGATTATTATATCGTACCAATAAGACCTGATTATATGAGTCAACAGGGACTTATTATACTTGAAAAGAAGTTAGAAGAAATCAAAGAACATATAAATTGTCAACTATTAGGTTATGTAATTAATTTGATTCCAACAACAAGAAGTAGTTTCCATAAGAATATTACAAAGGAGTTGGAGATAGAATATAAAGAGAATATATTAACCAAAATAAAGGAGATACAAGCATATTCCAAGTGGCCATCAACTCATAAACCACTTGATAACAAAGATGATAGATCTCCTTTTGTGGAGATTGCACGGAGAGTAATAAAAGAGGTTGAAAAATGAAAGAAGAACCAACAAACACATGGGAATTAGCAAAACAGCTTGAATACTTAGCAAAGTTGCTTAAGAAAGCCCCCAAATTTGTTATTTCGAAACAGTTTAAAGAAATGATCGAAGTTGTCAGGGAAACAGATGAAATTTCTGATTATGAGAAATTAAAAGTCGTTGAACTTCGACATTTATGTAAAAGAAGAGATATTAAAATCCCATCAAGGTTTAGAAAAGCGGAAATAATCAGACTTCTTGAGGATCGTGATGCAGGAATAAAAACCATTGATAAGATATATACTGCTTTCAGTGACAGATAGAGTGATAAAATGACACATTTAAAAGATTTTGTTAATCTTGATGAAGGGATTAGAAATCACATAATTGAAGAATCTAAAAAGATAAAGATTTTCTTACCATTTTATGAGAAAGCACTACTCTTTATGGAGGTTAGAAATATCTTTCCTCATAATGATTTCTCACAGAAAAGAATTAATATGATTGGCAGAAATCTTGCATTTACAATTTTCTTCGCAATGCATAATTTATATGAGGAAGGACAAATCATCTTAAGACAAATCATAGATCTGATATTTGTTATTATTTATGGGTCAAATCATGTACTTGAATTAGATGAGATTGATAAGGGATTTAAATTTCGAATTGGGAATATTAGAACTGAAGTTGAAGCTAAACTTCCTTCTGAGTTGAAAGCTAAATTACAAAAATTATACCGAAAGCTATCTTGTGTAGTTCATGGTACAGTGAAAGATATTCTTTCTCAAGTGAATTCTGTAAGAGAGAGTTGGGAAAGCCCTCAAAAACTCGGGCACTGGAAAAATGATTTCCATTTAGCACTAGAGCTTTCTTTATGTCTTTGTAAGAGCTGGTTACAAGAAAATTACGCTAAATTAGATATAAGTGTAAGGTCGAACTTAGAGGATAAATTCACTGATTTGAAACTTTTGGGGATTTCTTGAAACGTTCATATCAAGTTTCTTATCTCATGATATTCCATTAAGTACAACTGATGACTGTGTGGAAAAAGCATTGAATTATAGTTTTTTGTTACTTTTATATTCAATGTCTGAAAAACTCTTTAGTAGTTCATCAATTGCCTTTTGAGCTTCAGAAGAATCATCTTGTAGTTTACTAGATATGTAAACAGTATCAATTCGTATCTCAAAACCAACATGATCAGGGAGATCAATTAACCATTTCTTTAAATCAATCTCCTCTTCGAATTTTAGTAATTGGCACATATCACTAATTGATATTTCCACATACCTCTTGATTATCTTCTCTAAAATTCCTAATCTATCTTTTTTTAGGTCTTCTTTTTCTGCTTCTGTCTCCATTTGATGGACGGATGGTTCATTATCGAGTTCAATACATTCAGCTGGACATTCAGTAATACACAAACCACAGTTTGTACAATCTTCTTTTCTTACAACAATCGCTATTTCATCCAATTCATGTAGACCTTGTTCATTACTATGATCAATATCAATAACGGATTCTGGACAAATGTCAACGCAGATTCCACAACCAATACAACAAGCATTATCAATAATTATAGGCATTTTTCTTCAAAGCAAATGTGATTCAAAGTACTTTTTCTCCCTCCTTCTTAAACATGTCTTAAACTTCTTTTAATATAAATGGATTATTAGAAATAGTATTAAAAAAAACAACAAACTATAAAACAGTATAAGAACATTGTTCTGCAAGGATTATTTCTTAATCTTCTTTCTTTCTTGTTGTTTCATCTTATTATTCTTATATAAGAATTGACAGTTTCTGCAAGTGGTACAGGAAGTAAAAATAGAGATAGAAAAATTAGAATGTTGTATTGTTACTGATGAAAATCATAGTACTTATTTCTTATTTAGCAATATACAACAAGAAGACATCGTAATAGTAATCTGAAGCAAGAAGAGAATAATGCTCTAAAAAAATTAATTTCTCATCTTTTCCAATTATGTCTCTTATTAAAATCATAATTTCTATATTTTGATGGTCGAAAGTCTAAAGGATCTCTTAAAAAATCTTGGGTGATTATACGATCAAAAATACTGTCATTCTCACTAAATTCAGTAAGTCTATTTTTGTTTTTTTCTAATTGATAAAATGTAAGTAATTGTTTATCTAGAACTCCTTCTTTATATTGTCTCACTTTTTCTTCTACTAGTTTAAAATGTTCTAGAACCCAATCATCTGACTGATTCTTTAATAACTCCTTTCTATCATCTATTCTTAATTTAAGTTTTGGATAAGGTATTCCACGCAGATGATCTACAATAAGAATTGAATTATCACTAGGATACAGTATCTCATTTCTTACTATGAATCTATGGAAACCAGAAAGTGTTTTAATTTTGTTATATTTGGAAAGAACTCCAGTATCTAGCTTTATTGCATAGTATTTATAAAAAGGATCGTTCCATAGAAATAAATATTCTCCCTTTAATTTTTTATTATATATTAAATCTAAGAATTTTTTTGCTGTTATTGTATCTTTATACATTAAATCTGGAGATAAAAACCAATCGATAAATAGGAACCTTACACAAATATCTTTTATTCTTAAAAAGTGATCCTTAATCTTTCTATTATTTGGAATTCGTATAAATTCATCAATGTCAGGAAAAATCCACCATGTTTCTTTTTTTGATTCCTGAAAATCAGCAATTGCATAATTTAATATTTCGTTACAAAGTCTATCCTGTTCAAAATAGTCTCTATGAAGATAATCCTTTTTCAAATTGATTTTTATTATGGGTTTTGATTTCTTTATATACGTATTTATTATTTTATCCGTTTTATCTGTAGAGAAACTATCATATATGTGAATTTCATCAACTTCTAATCCCAAATAATAATCAAGAAATGTTTTCATAAAATATTCTTCATTATGAACTCTAGTCGCTATTTTTATTAACACGGAAAAAGAGATATCGTGATTTTTTATGTTTTGTTTTAGAGTATATTAATTAAAAGTGATATTCAAGACTTTAGAAATTCATGGTATGCATCGGATTTGATTTTAATAATTCTAGATTTATCAGATTTTCCTCTCATTGCTTCAAGTTTTAATAATACTTTTTTATCATTTTTATCGAATAAACTTAACCAGTTGTGAAAAAAATATAAAGAACTACCTAATATTGGTTTTTTGGTATTAAAATGTATTATTTTAGGATTTTTAACTTTTGAAAAAGACATAGTATTATATTCTTCAGGAAGTTGATCAACCATCCCTTTGAAAAAGAGATTTATTGCCATTTCGTCACTTGTATACATATATTGACAATGTGTTAGAATAATCCTCTTTATTTGATCTGAAATTCGTTTCATATACCATATTTTTGGATTGATTAGCATAACTCCAGCATTGGAATATTTTTGATCTTTATCTGCTATTAAATGCTTTTTTCCTCTATAGAAATAAGTTAAAGGTTTTATCTTTTTATGAAAAACTCGTTGTAAAAACTCTTTAAGATAAAGACTTCCTCCAGGGTTTACCATAGCAATTTTCTCAAATTTGAATTTTTCTAACGAAGTTATGTCGCTTAAGCAGAAGGTGTCCACATCCAAATACAAGATTCTCTCTAGATTCTTAAATTGTTTAATATTAGGGATTTCTAGTTTAGCAAAAGTTGTTTTTGATTTTACACATCCACATATTATATTTAATGGCTTAACCTTATGAAAACTAATTTTATTTTTCAGATCATCCAAAGGATAATGATTTTTGCAATCTTTTAAAACATGAATATTAAATTTATTCTGACAGGAATTTTTAAGCAATGATTTAATTAAACCTTTACATAACATTTGATAATATAAGGAATTATCAATTGCACATACAATATCAAGTGTCATGATTGATACAATCTCGCTCTTTTATCATCTATTAAGATAAATTGTGATTCTATAATCCCAGGTCCTGTGTAATCTTTCAAATATGTGTATCTTAGCTCGCAATTCTTGCAATATCCTTTAGGAGGTTGTCTTATTACTTCTCTGCGCATTATTTGATATTGTCTATTATTCCAAATTTCATTAAAAGTCCTTTCTTTGATATTCCCTATTTTTTGTCTTGTTGGAAAAAAACATGGAGAAATATCACCATTTGGTTCTATGAATGTTTCGTACCATAAGAAAAAACAAGGGGGAAAATCAAATATGATTGGATCAGGATAAATATTCGAACAATTTTCTGGAAAGAATCTCGGTAGAAAAGTGTTTACTCCTAGTTTTTTCCCAAGGGTTTTTGCTTCTTTAATGAATTTTTCTGCAATCTCCCTATGATAGAATAACGATTGATTCTTCATTTTTTTTTCGAAGATATATGCATGATATGCTTTTACATTATTTGCTCCTATCTTGTTTGCATATTGAACCATCTTTGGAAGTTCTTCAATATTCATTTTCATTAATGTCATCTGTAATGTTAATTCAGGTTTATATTTCTCACAAGAATTTCTAATTTCTATGAATTTCTTAATATTTTTTTCTAATTTTGCAAAACAACTTCCCTTCCTAATTTTTTCATATAATTTATGGTTTACTGCATCAATTGAGATTACAAGGTTACTAAGGGTTGGAATCAATTTACTAATTAGTTCTTCTTTTAACAAAAGACCATTTGTTGTAAAATATAACAGAACATTATATTCAAGCGCTTTCTCTATAATCTCATCTAAATAACTGGAAAGTAAAGGTTCTCCGACAGTAGTAGTTTCAGCCTCAATTAAAGTAGGAAAAACTTGATCGGCGAAATCTAAAAATAAATCTACATGTAACTCATCATTATTTTGAATTACCCTCTCTGATATTTTTTTATTTCTATGAAACTGACACATTATACAGTTTAAATTACATTTTAAAGTAGTGTTTAATGTAGCTCTTATCGGCATTGCTTTGTTTATTAAATCTCCTCTCTTCCAAGAAATATATGCAATTCTTCTATTTCTTTCCTTGATTTTTTGTAGATCAGTAGTACTCAATTTTCCATCCCATGGACATTTATTCTAAAAGATGTAAATTGTCAGGTGATGGAAGAACTAGCATAGGTCTCCAATTTCTGGATATTCTTATGATTGCATAAGATGTGTTATAATTAGCTAGAAAGAATCCATCTGGTTTAAAACCCAGAAATAAGCTAATTAGAACTGTCATGAATCTTCCATGAGTAATGAGCACAATTCTATCTTTTTTTATTTGGTGTTCACTTAGTATCCATCTTTTAACCTTCTCGGCTCTTGATATTAAGTCTGTGTATTTCTCTCCCTTTATGATTGTTGCATTAAAATCTATATATCCTCTTTTAACTCTTAAAAGTTGTAGCTCTTCTTCTTCCTTGAATAATTGTTGTTCGTGAATAAAATCATTTATTCTAAACCTTAAATTACTCATTTCTGCTACTACTTTAGCTGTTTGCTTTGCTCTGTTTAAACTACTAGAGTAGATGTAAGTTGGATTAAAATGTTTAATTAGCTTTCCTAGTTTTTCTGCTTGTTTCCTTCCTCTTTTAGTTAGAAGTCTTTTTTCTTCGGGTGTATTGCAACCCACATCCTCACCATGCCTTGCAATAAGAATCAACATATTGTCATCTCAATTTTAAATACTCATTATTGATAACCACTCTTTCTAAACCTATCTTTTTTGCTGTATCTAATGCATCCTTTTCACTATGAACTATAGGTTCACCCGTAGCATTAAAAGAAGTGTTGATCATACAAGGAATATCATAATCATCTTTTAGTGTTATTAAGATTTCTACAAGAAGTCTTAGATTTTTATCGCCCTTTTTAACAACTTGGGCTCTTGTAGTACCATCTTTGTGAACTATTGCAGGAATTTCATTTTTTTTATTATCCTTTACCTTAAACGCATATAACATGAAATACATTATTGGTGATTTAACATAATTAGTAAACAAATCTTCCAACTCTGTTTCTAAAATAATAGGAGCTAAAGGACGATACCATTCTCTACCTTTTATTTCCTCACTAACTTTTTGTTTCATGCTTTTAATACAAGGATTTGCAATTATTGAGCGATGTCCTAATGCTCTAGGACCTGCTTCACCATTATTAGTGTATATACCTAAAATTTTACCTTTAGATATATCTTTACATACATCATCAACAGAAAATTTAATGTTGTGTTTATCTTTTCTAAGACCAAAATTATTAAGAAAAGGATTATGGATTATTGGATCATTTTTATTTTTCCATTCCAGATAAAAAGCAGCTCCTAAACCCACACCTGAATCATCAGCGGTAGGTGGAATATAAACCTCTTTAAATTTCCTAGAATTTACAATTTCCCTGTTTAGTTTGATATTTAATGCAGCTCCACCTGAATAGTATAAAAACTCCGCACCAGTATTTAATCTGTGTTTTTCCATAAATTCTAGAATTTTTTTCTCAAAGTGTTTGTGAATACAAGCTGCAATGTTAAAAGAAAATCGGTGTTTATTCTCAATGTAGTCTAAATTATATGAGAATTTCTTCTTTGATTCGTTCAGAAATAGCTTTTTAGGAAATTTATCATATTCTAAAAAGAAATCCTTTGCTCTTAACCATTGCAGTAATCCTTTGTTGCATTTTCCATATGATGAGTAACCCATTAATCTTCCTGGCATCCCCTTGTGTTTTGTTCTCTCAAGTTTCAAGATATCAAAAACTAGATCATTATAGGAAAAATTCAGGAGAGCATGATGAAAATTTGTTGTATATTCTAGAAGTTGTAACTTATTATTTTTGTATATCCAAGCAGATGCATTTGATATAGATGCTGCTCCATCAACGTGGATTAGTAAAGAATTATCCTTAAAATTTCCGTAAAAGGGAATACATGAAAAAATATGAGCTATTTCATGGGGAACAATAGTAGCTTCCACTGACTTTTTTTCTATTTTACCAATAACTTTTGTTTCCTCTAGCTTATCAGTCCCTTCATGCTTAAATTCCACTTCACAGTTTGAACTCATAATGTTGTTCTCTGATATTCTAAAAAAACGATCAGAATCAAGAGAAAAAGAATTAGCATAACCTACTTGTAGCTTATCCAAATCCTGAAAATCACATCCTGATTGTTTAAGGAAAAAAGCTAAATAATCAGCAATTCGATTATCTCTTTTAATTCTTGTTAATCTTTCCAATTGTAGGAATGTATGTATCTCTCCATTTTTAGTCAATACTGCTGAATGATCATGTGTCCATTGATTAGTAGGACCATAAAATCCTAATGTCATTAAATCATTCATTTCATTTCCTCTATCTTACTAAGTTCAATTACTGTGTGTACATAATTCCCCCCTTCATCTATGATTAGTCTATTGCCTAACATGTTTTCAACTAGTGCATACCCATTGTAGAACGGTTCATTGCATTTATATTTTTCTTGATAGATTTCTTTTCCTTCTTCATTAATGTGAAACCAACCTTCTTTGTTTTTTGCTCTTGCAAATCCTTTATGGAATACATCTAAATCAATGAAATATTTTCCATGAACTGATGTTCCATCTTTATAAATATGGGTACATAATCCATTGTTCTTTCTAACTACAGCAATTTCATTCCTGAAATCTCCTGCATAAAGCATGTTCGCAGAATAGACTCTATCTCCATTATCTTTAATATGGAAATAACTCCCTTTTTTATCTCGTACCGTGCATACTTCATCTTGATAATTTCCAACCCAATCATAAATAGGTTCATAGACTAAATTACCTTTAATGTCAATATGACCCCATCCCTCTTTCGTGATTATTGCAGCTTTATCAAAATAGTAACCAAAAGTTTTGATGAATCTCTCTTTGTAAGCTTCATTTCCATCAAGTTCTATATGATAAGCTCCTGATTCATCTAACACAGGTGCTAATCCTGGTGGATGGAATTTGAAAACACGTTTGAATTTTTTTGCATATAATGGTTTTTCATTAAATAAATGGTGTGTATTATCATTTGATACTATTATTTTTCTAAGATTCATACTTATATACATCCTGTTGTTTTTTCCTCATATTACATGTCTTACAAAGGTAATAATGATCATAATTCAGACATAGATTAGAATATTCCTCACTATACCAAATCTCCCTAAGAGCCTTTTCTTTTACATTACCAAAATCACCAAGCTGTTTTCTTAAATCATCAGGAGCACAACAAGGACTAAAATCTCCTATAGCAGAAATCCAAGCTTCTCTTCCTAGAAAGGGACATACAGAATCTTGAAGAATGACTTCTTCTTTTGCTGAAATAGGATAGAGATTTTCAAGTCTTATTTTTCTTCTATAAGAAGGATTCAACGAAGCAATCATTTCATTCCATCTTTTAATTGAATCCTCACTTCTTCTCATTGACCACTTTTCTGCTCTCTGATCATGAATCCATAAATGATGACCCTTAACTCTATCAATACCAATATCTATTGCCCATTTAATTAAACCTGGAATCTCCTTATAATTTTGTTCTAAAAATGTAAGTTGAAGCGTTATTGTACTAGCTTCTTTACTTTCATATCTCAGCTTATCTCTAATTTTAACGAAGTCAATCAGTCTTGTTTGTGCCTTATTATGACTCCTACCCCGCATAATGCCTTCATCAGTTTCTTTAGTTAAACCATTCCAAGAAATCTTTATGTCACTACATACAGGTAAAAGCAAGTCACCCCATTCCTCTATGTCTCTTCTGGGAAAGGTTCCATTTGTTGTTAGATTCAGTTTAAGATCTTTTTCATTACACAAATCAAAGAAAATATCAAAATTGTTAAATAGAAGCGGCTCACCCATTGTGGAAGGAATAATTTCACTCAGTTCTCCCATTTCCAATCCTTCCAATACAATTTTCTCAATTAATGAAGTAGACATTCTTCGTGGTTTTTTTCTCTTTTTTAATCGTTCTAAGAATTGTCTTTCACACATTATACAACTTATATTACACTCATCTGGGTTTGTATCAAACGTTATTCTCCAAGGACCAGTGAGTTTATTCAATTTCAAAAATTAACACCTTTAAGAATTTTAAAATAAATCTCCTCAACACTTTTTGCATGTTCTTCAGCAGATTGAACATAAATAGGATTATTTCCTAATTCATCTATTAAATTAGGATTTCTAATAAACATCATGATTTTATCTAATAGATCATCAACATTATTTCTCTCAAAGAGTAAACCATTAACATTATTCTTTACATATTCAGCCATTCCTCCCAAGTCAGTTACAATAACGGGTATTCGAGCTAAAGATGCTTCGTGAATCACTAATGGTGAATTCTCAAACCAAATTGAAGGAACAATCAGAATATCGATTTCAGCTAACACTTTTGCAATTTCCCAATTATTGTAATAACCCTTAAAATGAATATTTTGATTTGTAGATCTACTCTTGAGATAGTGAACATTTGATGAAGAACCATAAATAAACAATTCTGTGTTCTCATCTGTAATTCTGTTAAATGCATCAATAATAAGATGAACTCCCTTTGTAGGGATAATACGACCTATATATCCAAATCTGATTTTTTCTGAAGGTTTTTTCTTATAATCACTAAAATACTCATGATTAAATCCATAATCTAAATAAACCATTTTCTCTTTAGGAATCCCTAATTCGACCATTTTGTTTAGAAGAAACTTGGAGGGAGATATAAACATATCAACATAATTAACCACATTTTTCTGAATATGATCAAATCTTTGTTTTATTTTGTCTTTAGCATTATTTTCATTTACAAGATATTCATCTAAACACTCAAGACAAATTTCAAAATCAATATCATCACAAAGAGATTCATCTCTTCTGTTAATCAATTGCCCTCGGGGGCAATATAACCAATAATCATGTAGAGTGAAAATGTTCTGGAATCCTCTCTCTTTTGAAATTTTAACCAAATTAGTAGACAGATAGTTAAGGTGACCAAAATGAATAATATCCGGTTGTATTTCATTTAGAAATTGTTCATAGATTCTTTCAACTCTTGGATTGATGTACCTTCCTTCAAAATAATGAGGTAGATAAGGGATATTTATCATATATTTAGTTAATCCTTGAAACTCAGATTTTACTAGTTTATACTCTTTTAAAAAAGGATTATCTATTCGATGAAAAACAAAAACTTCATGCGTTTTGTTTAGTTCTAATGCTAAATGTAAAGAATAAACCTCAGAGCCAGCCATATATTCTGGTGGAAATCCGTGCATTACTATAGCAATTCGCATTTTGAATCCTCCTTAAATTTTTGTACTACTTTTGGTTTGTTGTTTTGCAGTTCTTTTTCGAAGAGATTCATTGTTTTTTTGACTCCTTCTTTATATTTTATTTTGCACTTAAATCCAAGTAATTCTTTTGCTTTATCAGGATTTCCAGTAAATTTCTCAACGTCATATTCTCTTCTCTTCCCTTGTTCAACTCTGATATTTTTACTAGTATTTGATTTAATATGCTCAATTAAATCATAAAGAGAGTTAGATTCTCCAGGAAGTATATGGAAATGATCAAAAAATTTATCCTCAGAAATGGAATTCATAAAATGAACAGCTCTCTCAATTGCGTCGACAGTATCAACAATATGAGTAAAGTCCATGATTTGATTCCCTCCATGGATACTTAGTGGTCTATCCAAAAGAGCATTGAGGATAAACTTTGGTGTTACTCTATCAAGTATATCAGAAAGCTCTCCATAAACATTAGAAAATCTCAGAATCATTGTTTTTGAAGCATTCTGTAAAGCATATTGCTTTACTAAACATTCTGCTGCTAGCTTTGAAATACCATAAGTATTAATGGGATTTGATAGATAATCTTCAGTTACAAGATTTCTATCTGTTTCCCCATAAACTTCTCTACTGCTCCCCAAAATAATCCAAGGTTTTCTTTTAGATTGCTTTGCAGCTTCTACAATATTTAGAGTACCTTTGACATTCACATCAATACACTTTTGTGGAAAAATCTCTCCCCAAATCACTCGAGAAACTGCTGCTAAATGAATGATTCCATCAGCTTGACTAATTATTTCTTTCAATGAAGTATAATTAGTAATATCCACCTCCTTTGAGATTATAGAGGAATTCATGGAATAATAATTATCGCCCTTTCTATTATCAATTGAAATAACATTAAAACCTGCTTTTAACAATCTATCGCAGACACTAGAACCAATAAATCCTTTTCCACCAGTTACAACGATATTCAAAGATTCTCACCTATTAAACTATAAAAAAAAGACCTAATTCTTTATAAAAATTTGCATTCAAAGTGATTAGTAATTAGTAATCTATATAGAATTATGAAGATGGTGTTTTAATGAAGAAACAAAAGGTGAATAATAAGAAATCTTTTGCTATATTCCTCAGAGGGGGAACAGGTGTTGGTAAAACAACTATAGGAAAAAAACTCGCTGAAAAAATCTCTCCTTCAGTTTTCATAGAGCAAGATATTTTGCGCTATATGGTTGTCAATGGATTAGTTGCATCTAGAACAGGATTACAACCTGGAAATTATCCTGGTGAATATAGGAAACAATGTAAACTAGCAGATAAAAACACGCTAGACCTTGTAAGAAATTTCACTGATGAAGGTTTCACAGTAATTGTAGATGGTTTCAATGGTGGTGAATCTGGGGATACATTCTACTATCTAAAGAATCCTGAAAAAAAAAGATGGTATCCTGAAAAAGGATTATTAAAACAGAAATTGCCTAATGTACGAGTTATTCAAATTGTTTTGGATACTGAAAAAGAAACTCTTATTGAAAGGCTAAAATCAGTTAAAAAATGGAATAAAATAGTTATTGATTTCATATTAAAACAAAGAGAAATTTTTCTAGATACATTAGATAGGAATGAAGTATCATTGGTAATAGAAACGTGTAAAATGTCACCTGAACGAATTTGTAAAAGAATTCTAAAGGAGTTGAAGTGATCAAATAATCACTTAAGACTACTAAATACTCGATAATATTCTTCTTTATCCTGATGAATGTCTTCACGACCAAATTCATAATGAACTACTTCGTAATTTAGTAATCTCATATGCATACCAAGCAATATTGTAAAAATACCTCTGGATTTTACAAATAGGTGAATCTTCCTCAAAGATCTGGTTTGAATATTATTATTTAGATAAAGCTCAAGAGCTCTACATGCTCTATGAATGAATTCAGAACTGTATAACTTTTGATTCGTTGGACTCAACACAGAATCTTCTAATTTTATTTTACATATAATTTTTGGGAGATCTAAAATATTCAGTTTTTCATGTTCATTTTGTACAATTTGATCAATATGTCCAGTAATATTTAGAATTAAAACAGCTTCTGAATCAGTACGTTTTAAGTTTTGATTTTTTATGTCCCAATACTGTTCAGAATCAACATTGATAGTATAAGGTTTAAGATCAATTTCTTTTCCGTCAATATCTGATATAACAATAGTGTTTTTTGTTTTGGAAAAGTAATATCCTATAAAGAATAACACTGATTTATGCGTTTTTGACACGATTCTTAGTCGTTTAGGTTCTAGGATTTGTATTTCCTTTAATTTCACTTTAATCAGAGATATAAATTCATTCCATACTTTGGTTGAAGGTACAATTCGTGATTCTGCAGTAAAATTTTCTTTATCTCCATAGAAGTATTCGAAATTATCTAGAGAAGAATGTACAGGTGTGATTAAACCTCCATGTGAATTCAATCCTAAATAATACTTCTCTCTTTCTTCAGGTAATTTAAAACTGAAAGCTTGTCTTGAAGAACTTGATTCAATACCTGTAAGTCGATATAATTCTTTACTTAGAATTGAATTGTATTGCGGTAAAGGAACGTCCAATTTTTTATCTGTATCTGTCTTTGAAAGCTTATCAAATTCATTAAGTTTTAGTACTAAAGATGTCTTGTCAATAATCTTCTTTTCTGTAAAGAACATTCGTACAAGTGCTAATTTGTGGTAAGAGTTTGCAAAATGTATTGCTTTAACTATATCATTTCCATAATAAAAACTAAATTCTTCACTTTTATTTATCGATAAAGTATGTGCGACATCACTTCTTAAAATATACAAGACATCTAGTTGATTTCGAATCATCTCAAGTTGTTCTTTTCTAGTGGAGAGTAAAAGCGATATTCTCCGTGAAAAAATCCTTCTAATCTTTTCTCTTACATTGAACCTTACCAATAGTTCTAATCCAACAATTTCCTTGAATAGGAGAATTAATTTTTCAATTTCATTCATTGAATCAATGTTAGTTTCTTCTAGATTAGATAGAAGAAAGAGAGAACGTGAAAATTCCTTCCGAGTTTCTAGTATATTATTAATATCACCATCTGAAAATATGCTTTGCTCTATGTTAAGTAAGCTGATTTTGTTTCTTATTACATCTTTGGAAAAGATCATTATATAGTTTAAGTCATTTTCATAATTAAATCTTGTTAGATTCTTGATAAAAGAAAATATCATTACATTCTTCAAGGTGAAAATCAAATAAGAGATATAAGGGTTGATGAGAAAAAGGTTCTTGGGGTATTTCAGATAAGTTCTAACAAGTAAAGAGGAAGGAAGATGAAGGTATATCCAACAAATGTGGAGATATATAGTATATGTCCGAAAATGTATGAATTTAAGAAGAGAAAGAAAGGAAGAGTGGTAAAGGAAGACAAAGGGTTAGTTTTCGGAAAAAAGTTTCATAAAATAATAGCAGGATATTATGAAAAATAGGAGAAGAGAAAATAATTCAAAAAATAGAGAAGGTGTATAAGGATTATAAAATGATGTTCGAGAGAGAAGATAGGGGGAATTTGAGAAGATTATAGAGAATTTAGAAAGAATAGAAAAAGAAAAATACAGAAAAGAGGTAGGGAGAATTTTAGACCTGTAAGAATAGAGGAGGTGATAAGAGCAGAAATAATTACAGAAGAAGGAAATAAACTCTTTGTTTTAGATGCAGGAAAAAGAAGGAAAAAAGTAGAGGTAGTGGAGTTTCTCCATTCAAAATTAAGATATGAAAGAAGAAGGAAAGGCTCTAAATTATTTGATTAAAAAGTATGCTTAATTCTTAATTCTGAACTTGTTTCATAAGGACTTAACTTGGTCACTAAGACATAATCAACATTTTCTACCAAATAGCCAATAATTGAGTTGAATCTAGTGTCATCATAGTCCGTAGTTACAGCATCAAGAACAAATAAAGGAAAGTTTGGTAAAAACTGTTCTTTACCTGCCAACATTGAAATTATACCAATAGTATTTCGTTCACTATCGCTTAAAGATGTAATTGGTTGTCGTATGGGGTTGCCATTAGTTTTACGAATTATGTTTACTTCAAATGAGTTAGAATCGATATATATCCTTTCAAAATCCTTGAAATCAAGTTTTTGATAAACTTCATTAATTTTTGTGTTAAATGCATTAATCAATTCATCAGATATGCTTTTCGCTTTATTTTGTAAATAAGTTATCATTTGACCAAGAAATTCAAATTTATTTTCCAATCGCTGAATATTTCCTGTTACATCAGCTCGTTCAGTGATTGTTTCTTGAATACGATTAATTTCTCCATCATTAACACCTATTCGGTAACGCAAATCTCCTTGTTTATGCATTAATGATAGAATATTTTCATCAAAGCCTTTTTCAACATCACTGATTTTAACTTCTAGTTCTTTTAGCCTTTTTTCTTCCAATGAAGTTTCGTTTAATTTTTTCTTACGCTCATTTTCTCTAAATTTAAGATTTTGCCTAACATCATTTAATTTTGTGAAAAATTCTGTTTTTATCTTCTGACGTTCCTCTTGTAATGATTCTATTGTTAATTGACTTTGATCAATTTCAATATTGATTTGTCCTATTATTTTTGTTAAATTAGTATATTTCTTTTCCAAATCTCTAACTCTTATTTCCGCGTCAGCCCTTGAGAAACTTCTATTTCCACATGCTAAACATTCATCTACTCCAAGTTTATGTGCACCAGAGAGATTTTTTCTACTTTCTTCAAGCATTATACTTATCATTCTTTGGTCAGCTTGAACTTCATTCTTTTGTTTAGTTAGTTCTGAAACTTTGTCATCGATTTGCTTAATTTCTCTATCGATATCAGGATGTCTCTGTGAAAAGTCCTCGATTTGTTGATCATAGTACTCTTCTAATCTTCTACTTTCATTAATATCCGTTTTAATGTCTTCTAATCTATTCTTCAGGTTCTGGATGTTTATCTTTATTTTTGTTTGCGTTTCTGTAAGTTCCCTTAATTTTGTTTGTTTTTCCATCATATCTGCTGCACTTGCACTCGGTATTTCTTCCATTTGCTTTTGCTCATATATTAAACCTTGTTTCTTCTTCTGAAGGTCAGTAAGTTGCTTTCTGTATTCATCTAATCTTCTCTGTTCATCTCTATAATTTTTTAATTCATTTAAGGTAGCTTTTTGTTTCCAGTTAAGTATTTGTGAAGCAGATCTATAGTATTTTGAATCAGAAAATTTATCCAATACAGGTTTTAGAGATTTTCCTTGAACTACAAGATTTAGAAGTTCATTTTCACGATGAGCTACAGCTAATACATCGGCTTTCTCATCAACTTCAAATAAGGTGTTACCACTAACAAAAAGATTTCCTCCAGTTTCATGAATCTCTCTCAAGTACAGATTTTGTTCAGTTTTTGCGCTAATTTTTCCATCTTTGACCATAAGATTAAGAAAATGTCTTAAATTCTTTAAATGATTTGATGGAAGAATTAATATTCTAATTCCATTTATAATACTAGTTTTTCCTGTTGCATTAGGAGCTTCGAGAATATTCAATCCTAGATCTAATGAGAACTCGTAATGCCCTCTAAGCCCACCAATGTTTTCCATTTCTAATTTAATCATCATTATCAACCCACTGAGATAACCCTTCCTCTATAATTTTGTCAAGTCTTTGATCACTCTTTTTATCTAACATGTTTGTTTTCAAGTTTAAATTACTCTTTCTTAATAAATCAACTATTCTATATCCCGTTTCCTCTCGAATTTTATCTGACATTTCTTTAATTCCTCCAAATCTTCAATTTCTGGTATGTGCCTTATTGCATACTCTGTGGTAACGCCTAATTTATGATTTGCCATATATTCACCGACTCTGACTATTTTTTCAGGAATCGCAAATAGTTCTAAAGGTTGAATTACATACAACTCAACCCAATCGCCAAATCTTTTCTTGAGTTTAACAAGATAAGCTAGTACTTCACCATCATTTTTCAATATTAAAACTTTATAATGTAATTTTGCAATCAGTTTTTCTGGATTTCTTTTACAATATTCGTTTATAAGCTGGGATGAATTCTTATTTAGAGTATTAATTAAAATCCATACCATTTCTAACACTTTTGAGACCCGGTTTCCAATCCGAGTCTTATATTGCTTCGATATATTTTCTTCTTATTAACTTTTCTAATGCTCTCACACTTGAATACTCTTCTTTTTTTGATTCTAATTTCTCTAATATTTCCTTTGACCTTATACCTAATTCAACACATTTTATCTTTGCAATTTCTTTTAGTGTTTCAATATCAAGAGAATCAAACATTATTGAGTAGAGTCTATCCTTTACAGCCTTATCCATTAGATCATAACGATTAGTTGTGAGAATTACGCTTGTTTTTGCTGTGTTAACATTATCCAATTTATGGAAAAATACATTGTTTTGGGCCACATGCCATGATTGACCTTTAATCCAATCTCTCTTTGGAAAAACTGATTCAGCATCATCAATTAGTATTATGCTTTTTCTCAATGAAGCTATTTCAAATAATGTACCGATTTGTCTTTCACTCTGACCATATAGGCTTCTAGCTATATCAATACCATCAACAAAAAACAGAGGAAGGTTCAAATCTTTGCTTAAAGCTTTAGCCATCGTTGTTTTCCCTGTACCAACATCTCCATGAAAAATGAAGCCTTTTATTCCATTTTCGATGTTTCGTTGAAATTGATGACTGATTATTTTTTTAACCAGATCGTAGATTTCATTGTATTTTCTGCCTTTTAGTTGGATGATATCTGTTCTTATATCAATTGGATTCAACACTAAAAATTCATCTTGTTTATTTGTCATCTATAAACCTCTGTTGTGTTAGTCTACGTGCATTTGTAACTATGCGTTCATACGCAAGTATAGCATTTCTATTAATTGTAACATATGCACCTTTATCATCAGTAATAAATCGTATTTCTTCAGCTTTAGCTTTATCTCTTTCCCTCATATCGATGTATTTTCTCTTACCATGTGTTGTTGTACTTACAAATATATCTTCAAGTTCTTCTTTTGGAATACATCCATCAGGTTCAGAGCTTGCTTTCCTTGTAGCAACAGCAACTGGTCTCCATGCTTCTACACCATATATTCTTCTTCCTGCAACATCAGGTCTGTTACCAGCTATTGATAATCCAATAAGTTTTCCTATTGAAGAAGCAAAGATTACTCTATCACCACCTTCTTTGTGCATTTCCTCTATGACATCATCCCAGATAGGTTTTAACGACACTTTATAAGGCGCAGAGGCTTCTTCTCCCTGTCGGTTAATGTAGTCACGCATATGGAGATTAACCAGTTCTAACCGCTCTAATTCTTCTAATGTTTCAAGGATATTTTCAGCTGAAACCCCATACCATTTATTTTTCCATTCTTTCATGATATGTGTTTGTATTTTACTTGCTTTGTCTCTGTTTGAATCACTTGGATTTAGTTTGTCATAAGCATTGGTTATTATTGTTGAAACAATACTCTCTGATGCACGGATTTTATTCCAAATGGAGGATTCCATTGCTTGGATTCCCCTCAAAATTATGATATCATTAGCGCGTATAGCATCTCTGATGGTTTCTCCCAAAACTCTTATTTCATCAATGTATATTTCTACTCCAGTTGTCATTTAACTAATCCCCCCTCAATAACTTTGGACCATTCATCATAGGTGTTTTCTATCCATTCTTCGTATTGTATTGTTTTTTCATTTTCATCTAAATTTGTTCCCAATAAAATTGATTTGAATGGTTTCATTTTATGACTAAATACAAACATAACAGCGTAAGTTTTTTTACATTTGTCACATTCTATCAAGAAGTTTTGATGATAATCTTCTCTTATATATTCAAGTTCATTTATACTTTCTGCTCCTGACAAAGTATTACCACAATCGCATGTGACTTTTATTGTTGCATCAAGTTTCCCATAGACTTTCATGTAATAATCTATTACTTCCATTTTTCATACCCCTAATTCTGTTAGAATGGATAATTGCTCTAGCTGGATTCCTTCCTGCTCAACGAGGTATTCTACAAGATAATCTATTGTATCATTGAAACTCTTTTTTTTTCATCGCAGCTTGAATAATATCCAATTAAGTGTATAGTTCAGAGTTTAACCAAACAATTTTTTGTTTTTCAATCATTGATTATCACTCTATCATATTGTTGTAAGTATTTCAATATATAAATATGTATAATGTTAATAAATAGGAACAATCTACTAAAATTAATAACGATATACTCTTGCACTAAGTATCCGAAAATAATTATTATTATTATTATCAAAATAATTATATTACGGTTTTATCCTTTTCTCCTATAAACAAAACTAAGTCGAAGTTTTCTTTCGACATTAATAAACTCATTTGAAGTAGCTTGAAGATTTTTTATAATCTCACCTTAAATCAAATTAATTGTTCTTAAAGAATCCATAGAAATAATTTTAAATGTAAACCTCTAATTTGAGTGATGGAAGAGGTAGAAGTTGTTAGGAAAACATTTGATTTTTTACTTGAGGAATCAAACTATCAGTTATGGATAGACAACCATCCTGCTTATGCAAAACTCAATCCAAAAGATTATCCTAGACACAGCATAACAATTAAAGGATTCACGCCAGATTTAATAGGTTTCAACCAATTTGAAGATGTTATATCTATTGAAGCTAAAGGAACAAGAGATATCCAAAAAGGTATAGGTCAAGCTCTAACTTACAAAGAAGGCTCACACTTAGCTTATTTAGCAGCTGAAGAGAAATCTTTGCAGAACTTCCAAGTAGCATTAAAACAAGGAAATATTGGATCTATTTTTGTTACTGAAACAGAGATTAGAAAGGTTGATCCTTTAGAGCCTTTTCGTGTACATTTCCTAGAAGACACAAAGAGAGAGCTGTTAATTCTAAGTAAAGATATGGTTTCATCACAGAAGAGGTTAACAGACTTGACAAGAAACCATATAGTAAATTATCTAGCACCGTTGATATTTGTTAGTTCTGATTGGAGAGCGAGAAAGGAAGTAGAAGAAGAATTGGAAGCTTACAATATTCAAGCAATAGGGGAGCTGATTAGAGGAGCACAGATAATAGGTTTGATAAAAGAAGAAGCAGGAGAATTAAGAATAACAGATGAAGGGTTTGTTCTAAAGAGAATAATGCAACTAGAAAGATTAGATAAGTTAGAGAAATTGGAAGAGATAAAGAAAGAAACGAGTAGAAAGAAGGGAGTATCGTTGATGACAGAGTATCCAGAAATAGCTATAACGCTGAAAATGCTCTATAATAAGAATGAGCTGTTTATGGAATTGATGAAGGTATTTGAAAAGCAGAAAAGGAAAGAAATGAGTTTCAAGGAGTTAGTAGAAGAAATAGTAAAGAATAAACCAAACCTATTCATAAATCTCTTCTGTCCAAAGAATAAGAAAGAAGAAGTATTGAGAATTTATCAGAAGGGGAAGAAAAGAGTATCTATGAAGAAGAGAGAGTTTTACGGGAAACTATAACTCATTCGACAGTTTTCACATTTAAGAAGCACCTAATACATCTAGGAATATTATCAACAGAAAATATACTATACTCAGGAAAATTACGAGAATACGACCCAGATGAGGATTTATTGAAATTAGTATAAAAATAAATAGCTAATAGTATTTTTTGAATATTTAATAGTGTCTTTAAATGATTATTTTATATCGTAAGATATCTAATCCCTGATTCTCCATAAATTTATCTCTCTTCTTATCAAAAGCAACTAAAATTCGCATTAAATTAATTTCTCCTTTAATTTCTCAATAATGATTCTCTCTCTCTCATTTAAAAATTCTTCATAATCATCTTTTTCTAGTTTTTTTACAGCTGTTTCAGAAATAAAGTGTGTTTGTAAAATCTCAATTTTCTTTTCTTTAGGAATTAAATTCTTTATATAACTTGATGGGGATCTCTTCGATATTATCCTATTAGTTTCTGAAATTATTAATGTTTTATTCAATACTGTGTTAATTTGATCTCTCTCATATCTATTCTTTCCATCTTTTGTTTTCATCTTTCCTAAAAACGCTTTTGGGAAAATATGATGGTCATCAAGGTCATGAAATTCAATTGCATCATTTTTTATGAAATCTTTAGCACCATTAAGTGCAATAAGATTAATTATGCCTTTGTAAATAACATTAATTCTATTCACATTACGTATCGTGAAATTAGGATTTTTGGTTATTTGAATATCAACTTCATTGAAGAATTCAGGTTTAGAAGTTCTATCATTAAATAACTTGATCATATCAGTATAGTCTCTGTAGGAAGTTGACTCTACAGATCCACTATATCTTTCTAAGAAAACAGACGCCCAGTACCATTTTTTAGTAAATTCATATACCTTATGATTCCTCTTATCCATTTTAATGTTCCATTGCAAAGCAGCTAAGACAGGTATCATTGTTGAATATGGAATCCACTTAGATTGAAAAGCTCCAAAGCCATCTTGATTTGTAGACTTTATTCTTTCAAGAGCCTTTTCAAAATACGTTGCAGCAGTTTTCCAATCCTTTTCAAGATTTTTAGGTTCGAGATTTATAATAGTAGAACCTTTTACATCCAAACCCCGTTTCAATGCGATAATACGTAAAATGAGCACGCCATAATAGTCTGGTTTACCATCTGAAATGGAATTTAACATTTCGTGTTGAGAGATAGACTCTTGCCATAATTTATGTAAGTCGATATCGTGTATGTATAACCTAGCTGTCAATAAATCATAAACTGATAAAAGAACACCAGTACTATTAATTTTTTCAAAAATAGCACAAACCTCTCCAATGTCGTTTTTATTATCCGGTTTTACTTTAGGAATTTCTATGATAGGTATCAATTTTTCTCTGATATTTTTTATCCATTTGTCCCAACCAGGTTTAACGCTTCCCACAACATTGGTTAAAATATCATTTTTGTTTCTATTAATTAACCATTTCATATACTTTGCACACCAGCCTTCCCAATCACCAAGAATTCTAGTAAATGGGATTACTCTATTCTCAAACTGGTATTCCTCTTCTTCATATTCATCACAATAATCCACTCTTTTACTCCAGATAGCTTCCTCTATATTTCCACTAGAAAGTTTCTTAAGATCAAGGTAAAATCGGTAAGGATACTTTGTTCCTTTTAGGTTTATATTAGGAGCAGTGAATACGTAAACTAAAGACGTAAGCCTTTGCTGACCATCTAGAACCATCCATTCAGGTTTTAATTCATCTCCTCTTAAATTTAAACCAGCTATTGACCGTGGCTGAAATGGTAAATTATCTTTATCTACTCTAATTAAGAGAAAACTCCCAATAAAATAGCCTTTAGTAATAGAGACAAGAAGGTCTTGAATATCATCTCTAGCCCATACAAAGTTTCTTTGAAATTGGGGTAATACTATTTCACCTTTAATAGATTTTTTCACAAGAATATTGAGCTCTTTTTTATCAGTTGATATCTCCATTTTTTTCACCACATGTATTGATAATCCATTAAATTGTTTATAAGTTAATAAATTTATCGAATACTATTTAGCTTAAACTAGAAGGGAAGAAATGTCAAGGTAAGTATGCTTTTAGTTTGGTGTCACTAAAGATTTTTCTCTCCAAGGATTGTTGTCCAGATAAATTGAAACAATAGAATTACATCCATTGATTAGTTGATTAAGAATATAGAAATTGCATTTAAATTTTAATCTTCATTTTCTTTTTCTTCATTTTCTCTAGACTTTTGCAAAATTAATGAAACATGAAAAACTCTGGGAGAAGAAAATTGGTAAGAACAAAAGAATAATTACTCATTTAAGGGATTTGAGTACTTGTTTTCAAAATAATGAAAAATTGAAAATTTCCTTTTTGCAGCAACTTGTTTCAGTTCTATATTGCTGTAATTTGGAGATCTGTTTTTCTTCACTGAAGTTCTCATCAGTATCGTCTTCTTCCTTTGTTGTTGCCATTCTTTAACCCTTTATAATTAGGTTTTTTTGTATATAACAATTTCGTGAATCAGGAATATGAATTCATTAGATAAATCAGCAAATCTGTCTTATAAAAAGAGAAAAATTAACCCTTTTGATAGAAATAGTTTAAGAAGGCACACACAAACAGCTATGAATTCATCTGATTATTTCGTCTTTATCTTGACAATGTAATAGATAAGATTGACGAACTTGTTGATGCAGTTAACGAAATATTTGAAAAACTAGATGAAATAGCAAACTAAAATAACAATTCAATAAATCCAAAGACTGTATTTTTCTGCATATTCGGAAGAGGTTTCAGTAATAGCTCCAAAACCTTGCCCAGCCAACGATTTTATCTTCAGGAGTAAAAGCTAACCAACGTTTAACATGATAATTAGGGATATCAGCTTTCTGACTTTGGATGATAGCTTCTCTGTTAGGTAAAGGATCAATAGGATTGTGATACTTGTGATTAGTTTATGTAAATTCGAAATAACCATCCCAGAAAATCATCTGGAGCTTCTTTAGATTTGAATTCTTCTATTTTAAATATCAACTAGATATATCTCCTGGCTGCAATTGATAATGTGCTCTTATAAACATTTATAAAAAAAATCTGTGGTTGGGATATGTAAGAATCATTTAACTTTTTTTAGTTAGTTATGTGTTGGTTAATTTACTCATTTTAAAACTTTGTAAGGTTTATTCCTTTCTTCCCATGTTCTCAAACAATTATATAACTGTGTAGTTTTAAAATAGCTCAAGTTATAGTAATCTCTTAGCTTCCATTCAATTTCTTTAGTATGAAATTCTTTTCCTATTTTTCCGAAAATAAATTTCAACCCAATTGATAAAATATTCATTAAATCATGACCGTTACATATTAGCCACAGATCATCTGTAGGGGATTTGAAGTTCTCAAGAATTTTTATTATTTCTAACATATCTTCTTTGTAAAAATCTCCATAAAGAGTGATATCTCTGACAGCAGAAACAAGTTCATCCAATATGATTTCAAGTGTCTCTTTTTCTACGAATCTATCAAATTGCATATTGCTGAATTTGATTTTCCAATTGCTTTCTAAACTTGTTAATCGTAGATAACCAATTGATTGAGCTTTTGATAGTAGAATTGTTCTTATATTCTTCTCTTGAAGAAATTTTTTTAATTTTTGTTTATCAGATTTTTCCTCTAATAGAAAATCCAGAGCTTTTGATTTAAGCATCAAACCTTCTAAATCATAGGTTTCTGTGCGTAAGATATTTGTATGTTCATATTCAAACCCTGAAATATGATCAAAATCTGCATCTATTATGGACAGGATTCCTGGTTCAAAGGATTTATTAGCTAATTTTATAATTTCTAATACATTTTCTTTCCCTTCCACTGGTCTGATATTACAGCTGTTACAATCCAATAATTTTCTGAATAATTTCGAATCTGTTATTCCTTCTACTAGTAAAAAGCTACCATCAAAATCTTGACGTTTAATTTTTATTGCTGTAAATTCAGATGATGGAGAGATATCAATTGGTCGCTTTGTTCTAGTATAGCTACTCATTGTCAATCTCCAAACCAACAGTTAAATCCCAATGATCACAGATAATTTGAGGAGAATGAGTAGCAACAAGAAAATAGTGTTCTGTGAATTTCTGAATTTTTAAAAGATCATTGATGAATTCCTCTTGCCAAGCAACATGAAGTGATATTTCAGGTTCATCTATGATTACAAATGAATTTCTATGTATCTCAAATATCAATTTATAAAAAACTATAACAAGATTCTTTTCTCCAGATGATATAGAATTCAAAGGTATTTCCTTTTCATCTTTTGAATAAACTATAATTCCATCATCTATTGTTACATCAATCTTTTTTCGATGAAATCTATTGTTGATTAATTTTTTAAATAGAGCTATTGAATCCATTATCTCCTTATAAGGATTTAAATGTCTTTTTACTTCATCTATTACAAAACAAACCTCACCAAAATTAATCTCTGGTAGTGTCTGTTCAATAATTAAAAGACGTCCTTCTAATATCTTGGTATCTATAAAACCAACTCTATGGTAGTTCATGATTTCACTTTTAAGATGTTCTATTTCAAGTAACAGTTCCTCCTTAGAAGTATCTTGATATCTTCTATTTTCCAAATATTCTTCAAGCATTTTATGATAATTTATGAAGTATTCTTGCAATCTATCCTCTGATTCTTGCATTAACCTCTTGAATTTTTTTATCAAATCAAAATTAATTGAAAGTATGATATTGGTGAATTCTTTAAAGGTATCAGGTTCCATTATATCGGGAGCAGGACCAACAAACCATTCTAAAATTAAATCGACAGCTCTAAGCCTTTGAGTTTGAATAATTGATATTGGAATTAATTGAAGTTTTTTTTCTATTTCTTTATAAGATCTCTTAGTTTTTTCTAGCTCTTGAAGATATACAGATAATGAACTTTCAAATTCTTCTCTATTTCTTGAAAGCTGATTTTTTGTTTGTGTTATTTTCTCATATTCTTTTTGTTTTATCTCGTTTATCTTAATAGTTTCTTCATGCATTTTGTTAATTTCTTGAAAGTAAATTTCTTTTTGTTTACTATCTTCTTTCAAGGTTTTAGCTGTTAGTTCTATCATTTTTCCTTTTTTTTCATTATCAATATAATAAGGACCTTTTGAGAATGAGATTTCTTTTCCACAGTAATATGTGTAAATATGTTCAAAAAATGGATTGAAAGTAAAATATTTTATATCTATAGGTTTCCTCAAAATTATCAATTTCTCAGAATTATCAAATTCGATTTGGATTCTATCAAATAAATAATCGTAAATACTTCTCCCTTTAATAATGTCATATATTAATCGCAATATTGTGGTTTTACCAGCCCCATTTAAGCCAAATATAAGTGTTACATCTTTTGCTGAATTAAAATCAATTGTGTGATTCAAATAACCAAACAGATTATCAATTTTAATTTGAGTGATTTTCAAATTAATCTCAAAAACATTTCGCTGTAAAACATATAAACTTGACTGTTTCTAGTTAAAATTAGCAAGTTCTTCAACAAAAGAGAACCACAAGCTTCTTTAGTTATTTTCTTTACTTTATGGTGATGGAAGAAGTAGAAGTAGTTAAACGTACTTTCGATTTCTTATTAGAAGAATCAAATTATCAGTTATGGATAGATAATCATCCAGCTTATTCAACTCTAAACGCTAAAGACTATCCTAGACATAATATAACCATTAAAGGATTCACGCCAGATTTAATAGGTTTCAACCAATTTGAAGATGTCATAGCTATTGAAGCTAAAGGAACAAGAGATATCCAGAAAGGTATAGGTCAAGCTCTAACTTACAAAGAAGGTTCACATTTAGCTTATTTAGCAGCTGAAGAGAAATCTTTGCAGAACTTCCAAGTAGCATTAAAACAAGGAAATATTGGATCTATTTTTGTTACTGAAACAGAGATTAGAAAGGTTGATCCTTTAGAGCCTTTTCGTGTACATTTCCTAGAAGACACAAAGAGAGAGCTGTTAATTCTAAGTAAAGATATGGTTTCATCACAGAAGAGGTTAACAGACTTGACAAGAAATCATATAGTAAATTATCTAGCACCGTTGATATTTGTTAGTTCTGATTGGAGAACGAGAAAGGAAGTAGAAGAAGAATTGGAAGCTTACAACATTCAAGCGATAGGGGAGCTTATCAGAGGAGCAAAGATAATAGGATTGATAAAAGAACAAGCAGGAGAACTAAGAATAACGGATGAAGGGTTCGTTCTAAAGAGAATAATGCAACTAGAAGGATTAGATAAACTAGAGAAATTGGAAGAGATGAAGAAAGAGACTAGTAGAAAGAAAAGAGTATCTTTAGCAACAGAATATCCGGAAATAGCTATAACGTTGAAAATGCTCTACAATAAGAATGAGCTGTTTATGGAATTGATGAAAGTATTTGAAAAACAGAAAAGGAAAGAGATGAGTTTCAAAGAGTTAGTAGAAGAAATAGTAAAGAATAAACCAAATCTGTTTATTAACCTATTCTGTCCAAAGAATAAGAAAGAAGAAGTGTTGAGAATGTATCAGAAAGGAGAAGAAAAAAGGATTTATGAAGAAGTGAGAGTTTTGAGAGAGACAATAACTCATTCAGCAGTTTTCACATTTAAAAGACATCTGATACATTTAGGAACACTGTCCACAGAGAATAAACTACATTCAGGAAAAATGTTAGAATATGACCCAGAAGAAGATATTTGGATATTAATTTAATATAAGGAAGATTAAAAAGTGAAAAATATTGAAACAAGTATTGTGAGAGATTTTGATGTTATTCTAAGACTGACAGATTCTATGACACACTTCATAATTTACTCTTACATACAGGGCAGTAACTACTAGTGTTCATCCATTCTTCTAAGTGATTTTTGTGAAACAATCTCCCACAAGAATTACTTTTCAGGGAGTATTCTTTGACGATTTTCTCTCCTATGACCTTTGCTTGACCATAAGTGTTGATTGGTTTCAGTGGGTAAGACTCTTTGACAGGCAATACTTTTGAATTTCCATAAACTTCTCGATTACTAGTAAAAATGAACCATGGTTTATGTTTTGTATTGGAAATAGTATCTAGTAAAGCCCTTAATCCTTCGATATTTACGCTTTTACAGCGTTTTGGGTCTTTCTCTCCTGAAATAACTCTTGAAATAGCAGCAAGATGAATTATTCCTCTGAATTTTTCCTTAAGTAGAATGGATTTTAAGAGAGCTTTATCTCGAACATCGCCTTGGATGTAATCTTTAGGATTAACAAGATTTCTAGAGTAATTAACATTACTTCTTACATCTAAAATTGTATATTTATGGCTATTCTTAGACAAGAGTTCTACCAGATTCGAACCAATGAAACCCGCTCCTCCTGTTATAAGTATCTTTTCTGTCATTAAACACCATCAAGTTAAACTGATTTACAGTTAACTTTTGTTAATAATATGTTCATTTTCCTTAATTAAAGAATAATAAAAATCTTCTGTTCTAACTTTTCTATAGTTAACATAATAACCATTGGTTCTGCTAAGATAATTTATTAAAAGACATAATACATTTGTAGTAAAATGATTGATCTGGGTCATAAAAGGAAATAATCCAGTGCCACAAGCAATATAGAAAAACCGAATTAAATTCTATAATCATAGCTTGACCTAAACAACTTATCACTGAACCAATTTTTGTAGTAAAAGTAATATAACAAGAATAATTAACTATCATTTGTGAAATCAAAGATATTTGTAATAATTACAGCATTAATAACTTCAATTTTTGTTTTTGCTTTTGCTATTGCTATTTTTTATGGTTTCTTAGAAATATTCATTCCCGCTTCAGAGATATTTGGTTCCTTTCCTGAAGATGAATTTGGTATTTGCGGTGGTTGTTATGTTTTTGGTATGCTCATCTCAGTTTATGGCACAGGACTTGGAGTAGTGCTTCTAATATTTATGGTCAAATGCTTGAAATTTGTACGAAAGAGTTTGAGTTCAAAAGAAGATGAGATATCTATTGGTTCTTCATTTACAAGTTCAATAAAATATGGTATTTATAATCTAATTATAGTGGTTATTTCAGTTCTATTATTAACTTTATACTGGTTCTTTAATTCTGAAGATGCAGAATTATTGTGGCCTATATTAATTCCTATTGTTCTACTCATACTGATTCTCAACTTAGTTTTATTAGGGTGGTTTCACTCAAGGAATTTGGATATTTCACTCAAAAAGTTGTGGGATATAGGTGCGAAAGAAAGAGAGATGAAGCGAAAAGAAAAGAAAAGGAAAAAAGCTGAAGAGCGTAAAATAGCTCAAGAAAGAAGGCTAACAAAGAGACCCCTTCCTTCCAAGATTCAAACTTCCACTCCAAGATATCTTTCTGAAACAAAAAGGCTAGAAAAATTAGATATTATAGTTAAAAGAACAGAACAGCTAAGACTAACAGACTTACGAAACTTACTAAATTTTCAAGATAAATCTTCTTTAATGGATTGGCTTTATTCTCTATCAGCTGAATGGAAATTTTCTATTAAGGGGGATTTCATAACTTTTCAATTAGTTACTGATGAGATAGAAGAAGAAACCTTAGTTGAAAATGTAACAACAAAAATTAAAACTAAAAAGGTAGAAAAAAGAAAATCATTATGCTTATTCTGTGAAGCTAAGTTAGAAGTAGTAGAAGACGAAGGACCAATAGTTTGTCAGAATTGTGGGAAAGAAGCACCTTACTGTGAGATATGTAAAAACATCATTATCGCTGGAGAAAAAGTAGTTCAGAGTACTGTGTGTGGGCATATTTTTCATAAGAAACATATTATAGAATGGATTAAGGTAAAAGGGGCTTGTCCAGTTTGTAAAGAAAAACTCAATGAAAATGGATTAATTACATACTATCCTCCAATTCCAGATTAGATTAAATATTCTTGGTAGACTAGTAAACTCATCTTTTACTTCTCTTGTTAGTTAGTATAAACCTATTATAGTATTCTGATCTCTCATTTTCTTAAGCATATCATTATCTGGGTATCTAATAATTGCTGATAATAAGATTTATATCAATAAGAAAAAAACTCTACAGGATAATAAAATGGCAGAAGAAGCACCAAAATATCTAGGATCATGGAAAGGTCGGGTAATTAAAGCGATAGCTATAGATGGAGCTTATACATGGAATGAAATCAGAGATAGCACAGGACTTTCAACAGATAAGCTAAAATTGGTTCTGCGAGAGATGTTCAATGTAGATGCTATAAGAAAAATAAAAGTTAATGAACAAACGGAATATAGAGTAGACAAAGCCCTCTATAATGAGTATAAAACATATTTTGAACAAGAACAAGAAGAAAAATCAGCTCCAGTAGTCAGAATTTCAGAGGAAGTACAAAAGGATCTAGCAAAATGGATTGATCAATGGAAAGATTTGAAAAAATTAAAAATAGATTTGAATAGAAGACACTTCTTTCTAGAAGGGAGATTTTTAGATGAATTCTCAAAAGATGTAATAGTGAATGCTAAAGCAGAAGTGTTAGTGACTAATCCATGGATAAGAAAATGTAATTTAAGTGAAACATTGAGAGAAGCAAAAGAAAAAGGAGTAACAGTTACAGTAATAATGAGAAAACCAGATAATGGGGAGGATAAAGGATATCATACTTTGTTAAAAGATGAAGAAATAAGGTTATACAATAATGAAAGTGTTCATGCAAAAATAATTGTAATAGATAGAGCATTAGCAATAATATCATCGATGAATTTTATAGTACAATCATCAGGAGGACAAAGCTGGGAAGCAGGGTTAGTAACATTGGATCACAATGTAGTAGAAGAAGTAGTTAATTCAATATTGAAACTAATAGAAAAAAAAGAATCAACAGAAATTTGAAGATCTTCAGCATTTCTATGCTAAAACTCTCTTTCTCCCTTAGAGAATCTCTAGTCCCCTCAGACTAGTTTTGGGACGTGATTAAACAAAGATTATTCTCCTTTTTAGTTTTTTGAAGATATTATTTACAGTTCCCTATTTCTTTTTATTAATTCCATTCTCAAACATTTTGAATAATTTGTCAATTTCAGATATTAAGCTGCTATCTGGGAGGAAAACCTGCTGTTTTTCATAATACTTCCCTAAATCTGAGTTTTTCTGTAGTAAGTTTTTGATTATCCTTATTGTTGATTCCTTATCCAAAATACAAATCTCACCTAATCTATCAATATTGATCTGAATTCCGGGATCTAAAGATTTGAGTTGATCTAAAACTCTTTTTTCTTCTTCTTGTTCAGCTGATCTTTGTTCTTCTTCATTCACCAATCTCAACACTTCTTGTTTTAATTGAGAGAGAACATCATTTGTAGGGTTGAAGATATTTCCATAATCCTTATCTATCCAGTTTGCACGCCCAATAGAATTTTCGGTGTTTTTTTTCCATTTATTTAATTCCGTTATAACATTTTCAGTTTTCTCCAAGAGATTTTTCATCTTCTTAGTGTCTTCTTTACCCATATTTCTTTTATACTCTTCCCAAATGATTGTAGCTCTCTCTGTTACAGATTTCAACTCCCGAAGACAAGCAATCTTAAAGAAATCATTGATGTTTATGTTCTTGAGAAGATTTTCTAATTTTTCATCCATCTTTTTCTTGTAATATCTTTCTGAATATGGTTTTGGCCATTGTATATTTCGAAAAGAGACTAAATAATCAGATAAAATTTTGCTTTTTTGTTCCCAACCATACTTTCTAATTTCCTCTATAGTCATTTCTTCTTCAGCCTTTTTCTTTTCCTCTTTAACAGATTGAAATAAGGAATATAGTTCTTTTTCTTTTTCTTTTAAGAATTAAATCAATAGGATTGCTTTCTTTTGTATTTTCAGAATTTTGAATTGCAAACCAATCTCTTAGTTGAAATGCTAGTTGATGAAGTAAGGATTTGTTTTCAACATATACTTCAACATAATTTTCATCTAGCAATATTCGTTTTGAATAAGATATCCCTTCAAATTCTAAAGAAAAGATAGAAGGTAACGGGAATTCTATCCAGCTTCCAATCCAACTATCTTCTTCAGCATAAAAAATTCCACCTTTATCCATTGATTGCTTTACAAGAATTTCCCATCTATCATTCTGCCAAACTGAGAATTGATTTGAATGAATTTTAAATCTCATCTTAACACCTAACTCTATTTTTTTACAGTAAATCTTGATAAATATTAATTTTTCTAGTCGTCCATAATTTTCCTTTGAAAGTATTCTGCTTTTTTTCCTTTTCCTTCTTGTTCACTCCAATTATATAAAGCTATAAAATAGCATATTTGTTGGTATTCATTCTGAGCCTTCTTCCCTATTTTATCAAGCATTTTAAAAGTGCTTTCTATTCTTCTAAACTTAATTCTTCATAGAAAAATGAAGCTAAAAGTTTTCATAGACTTCTCATTCTCTTTTACCTTCCAATATGTCAAGAAGTCTTCAAAAGAAATTTTTTTCGAAAATAATTACATATTATAGGAATCAAAGAGAAGTTTAGCTTGTATCTGAAATAAATGAAAAAGAGTACATACATACTCTACTCCTGAATTAATAAAATAACCTAAATCAACTTGAAGTTCGAACGAAATTCAGTAGGAATTTTTATCTATGAAATAAAGAATAGAAGTTTATGGAAGTTTTAATGAGCTTAGAGTCAGTTCTTTTTGATGAGAAAAAATCTAGCACATATAAATTTGCACTTGTTTCAGCTATAATCGATTACATAATTGAAAATCCTAATGAGTACCCGAAGAATGGTTTTCATAACATCCCGATTATCTATTTAGCAAAAAGATGGTTATATTACTATTATCCTCTAATGATTTATGAAGAAGATGGTGTCAGACAGGGAAACACACAGATAGCTTTGAGTAAGATCGTTAGAGAATTCAATGAGAAAGAGACAAATAAACAATTAGTTTACTCTGAACCTGAAGCTATTCTAAATATCAAGGACAAGATAGAATCAAATTATATTTTAAGTGAGCAATTAGTTTCTCTATTAATAAAGATGAGAAGGAAAGTTGTAGAACAACCTTTGAAATATATACAAATAGCAAGTAATGAAAGAAGAGAGGAAGAATTAGTAGAAGGAATAAACATCAAAGACCCATCTTTTACACTATTTGGGTTAATAAACACAAGTATATCTTTAGAAGAACATGACGATTATCAGAAAATAAGACAAAAGTCTGAATCGTGGGGTGGAACAAAAAAACCTTATTCTTGGAGCGATTTAGAAGCTGATGAGACAGCTTACATCCAGATGGGACATTATACATACACAGAATTGGCAAAATCGCGATTTTTCATAAAGGATGCAGTAATCAAGAGATGGATAGAATTTACCATTGAATCATATCTTAAATCCGACGCTAAAGCGATTTATGCACTATTCCATGGGTTATATCTGCACACAAGAGTTCCAGAAAGAGGAACAACTCAAATGAGAAGATTAAGAGAGATAGTTGCAAGTATCTTCGAACCAATGAGATGCATTTATTGTGAAGAAGAAATAAAATCATTTGACTTGGATCATTTTATCCCTTGGTCGAAGTATCCGATTGATAGATTCTTGAATCTTTTTCCAACATGTAAAACATGCAACAGAAAGAAATCAGATAAAATAATAGAATTAGAGAAGAGAATGCAAAAGAGATTAGCGAATTATCTCAGAGTGTGGTTGAATTATTTCAGGGAAAATCCAGAAGAATTGTTAAGTCTTGGGGGAAAGGAAGCAGCATTATTTGAAATGGATTCAATTGATAAGTCAGTTAAGCTATTAATTGAGCAGATAAAAGGAATAAATAATGATTTAATCTAGAATTTCATTCCTATATCATTGTTTAAATAGCAGAGATTCTTCCACTGCTTTGTAGAGAATGCGATTAGCTAAAACTAGGTAGTTATAGATAACCGGTTGAAAGGAACAAAAAACGACAGTTTATTTGAATAGATTAACTAATTTTGCTAACTGTTAGCTGCAAAAAAACAAAGGTAAAAACAATGTCATATAGAGATAATCGAAATAGAAATAGCGGTAGACCAGACAATAGAAGTGGAAATAGAGGAAGAAGTTCAGGATATGGTCAAAGGAGACCAGTTGAACTTCATAAAGCTACTTGTGCTAAATGTAAGCAAGAAACAGAAGTTCCTTTCAAACCTGATGGATCAAGACCAGTGTATTGTAGAGAGTGCTTTCAACAGCAAAAACCAAGAAGATATTAAGAATAGAAAGAACTATCTTACTATTCATTTTACTTATTTTTTGAATTATTGGCATGGATATCGAAATAATGAAATATCAAGAGAACAATTCATTTACTCTTAGTTGAATGAAACAAAGAGAATGTCAATAAACATATGATTCTGTTATATACTAGCTTATTCAACAAGTTCTATCGTAACTTTAATCCTATTAGGTTGATTCTTAAATGCTGATTTTTGAACATAGAGGCTGTTCAATACTGTAGCTACACCCGGCTGAGTAACTTCTTCAAATTTCCATGTGTTTTTAGTTGCCCTTTCAAAAATTAATTCTATCTCTGCTTTTGGTTTTTCCTTATTTTCAATCATTTTATCATCAAATATTCATGTCAAGAATAAATATAAATCTTTTCCACTCATTTCTCATCATAAAATCATTTCTGTTATTCTATCAGTTTCTAATTTATGTAATTTTGTTTGTTTATGAGTTATGGCCATCCTCTAGCTAAAACAGCAAATATTCTGATATGTTTCTTAATATCAAATTGATGTGACGAATTACATATATTTTCAATCCACTTTTCCAGTTCAGAAGTGGAAATATACTGAGCTTGGATTTGTTCACCTAAGTAATTTCTCTCCATTTCTGTCCAAAAATTATCAGTTGCAAAGATTCTACATAAGACCAATTCTTCTGGGATTCCTAAAGAAATAAGTTGTCTTTTATCTCTAATTAACTGTTCCTTGATTTTTCTCCTTTTTTTTGTTCTTTTTGTTCTCTCAGTTTTTCCTCCAAAATTAGAACCTATAATCTTTGTTTCAATGACCATTAATTTGTTTTCTTTTGTCAAAAACAAAAAATCAAACTTACCAAACTGTGTTGAATGTTTATCAAAAAGAGGTCTTTCATAGAGAATGAGTTCTTTACATTCAGGAAAAATATCTTCAATATTCAAGAATAGATAAGTTTGTAGCATTCTTTCTGAGATATAAAAAACTTCTTCATCTTTGTATTCAAGTGCTTTAATTCTAAACCAGCTTTCGATGTCAATTTCAGTACAAGAACGAAATGTTCTCCAATAATTGATAAATTTTTCAATTCTTTTATTCATTGTTTTCATCTTCATATAGTGCTGAGGTAACAATAAAGGAGTAAAACGCAACTATTACAATGTCAAATACTATCAATTAACTAACATATTACAGAGATACTAAACCAAGGATAGTTCATAACTGTATTAAACAACTGAAGCGGTTTTCTGATGCTTATTGGAAGAAACCAGAAAAATTGATATTAATGGCACTTGAAGGAGGACATGAGGAGGAGTTAGTTAAAGAACTACAAAAGTAAACATCTGATTTGGATGTATCCTTTCTATCGTTAAGTTTCTTACATCAGCTATGCATCAATAGGTCCATTAGTTTTTTTTCAATTATACCCCACAAATAAAGAAGTGTGTCTAATGTCCAAAGGTCTATTCTTAGGTTTTTTGATATTTCAACCAGTCTGGAGTTAATTTCAGCGTACCAATCACCAAATTCCCTTTTATTTCTGTTGGGGAAAATTCCTAAATTTTTCATTGTTTCTTCAGAAATTTCGTTCCAAATGCCATATTTCTCTGGGAATGAAACTTGTAGGATTGGAGTTATTATTGCCTTGCCCATATAAGCCGTTTTTTCCGCTCTAGTCACCCTATTTGAAAGGGGAACTGTTTCATCAATCAGAATTTCAAGGGTATCACGAAGCTTTCTCATGTCTTTACACAGATTAGATCCCTGTCTCTGCAAACCTGTCCAATGCAAATTTTCTTCATATTTCAGAAAATCTCTAAATTTGTGTTCAGTTAATTGTTTAATGTTACTACTGGAAAATACTTGACCGTAGTTTCTTATGACTGTTGATTTATTCTTTTCTTGTTTTTTAAGGAAATTTGGTTCTACTACTAATATTAAATCTAATAATTTCTGTAATTTTTCAATTGCAGCTTTCATGCTCATCATTAGGAGAAATTATATTTAAGTCTTATCGGAAGAAGTAAAAAGAAAAAATACTGCCTTTTAAAATCAGAAAAGCTTTTGAAATAAAATTTCTTTATATGATTGTTATTTATGTGTGAGTTATTAGGAATAAATTGTAATAAAGAGACAAACATCTCTTTTTCATTCAAAATTCTGCGAGAGCACTCAACAAGGAACTATCATGGTTGGGGATATGCATATTTTTGTAAGAACAAATGGATAGTTGAAAAAGAGCCAATTATGGCAATGACAAGCGAGAAAGTAGAGAAGATAATAACTAATCCTCATATGTTTGAAGGTAATTTATTTATTTCACATATAAGATATGCTTCAGTAGGTAAACAAACTATAGAAAATACCCATCCATTCACGAGAGAGTTATTTGTTAAAACTTGGGTTTTTGCTCATAATGGTCATTTAAACAAAAGAAAAATGTTGGAAGATATGCAAAAAGGGCACTTAACTTCTTTAGAAACCTATCAACCTGAAGGAGAGAGTGATTCAGAACTAGCTTTCTGTGTAATAATGGAAGAAATGAGGAAAATAGGAAAAGAAGCAACAGAAAGAGAACTAGTTGATACATTAAATGAAATAACAGGAACAATATCTGAATATGGGTCATTTAATTTTCTGTTATCAGATGGAGAAAAAATGTATGCATATAGAAAAGGGAATACACTCTATTATGTGGAAAGAAAACCACCATTTATGGAAGCAATAAAATCAGAAAGTAAAGAATTAGAATTATTAATGAAACCAGTAAAAGAAGAAGCTGTTGTAATTGCTACAGTTCCTTTAACTAGAAATGAGAAATGGATTCCTTTAGAAAGCAATAGAGTATATGTATTCGACAACGGAGATGTGATTATAAGAGAATAACGAATTATATATCTGCTAGAGAACATTTATATTATGTTTTCAATAAATATATACAATTGTTTAGATAATTCAAACTATACATAAGTTCTAGAAGGGAATTTTATGAGTAAAGATTCAAATATTTTGAAAAGTAGAAAGGGGGAAAAACTTGTAGGGAAGTATTTTGAAAGTCTACAATATCGTGTGGAAAAAGTTTCAAATAAAGAAAATTATCATTGGGACTTAGAAGCAACACATCAAATTACAAATGAAAAAATAACAATTGAAGTTAAAACAACCGCAAAAAAGAAATTTGCACTTGTCGATCTTTCTGATAGCCAGGTTATTAAAGATAGTTTAGGCACAGTTACTTCTTTGAAAGCCGATGAATTATGGATAGTGGTAGATATTGATTCAAAAAAGCCTATATTATACAAAATAACAAAAAACGATTTTGAAAGGATGGTAACAGAAAATACAGATAAGATTGTACCAAAACTGATGTGGAAAATAGACAATAAAACAGCTGAAAAATATGCAAAGAAATTAGATATTTAATATAGAAAAATAATTCCGTAGTTTTATTTCAAAAATAGGTGTTGAATATTATAAGTGATTAGTATGACTAGAAAAGCAGTATTTATTAGAAGAGGATTAGACAGCGGATTGAAAGGAGGGAAAGCTCATGGTGTTTTCAATGAAGAATTGCAATTTGATTATTTTCCTGTGATTTTTGGTAAAGAAGATACAGTTGAAACTTTCTATCATTGTAGAACATATAGTGAGATTAGTTGTAGACTAGGTGGATTTTTATCAGATTATTTACCTAGGCGTCTTAAGTGCGCTGTCCCTTATATTAATCCTAATTTTTCTAATTTGACTTTCGAGGTGAATTTGACTGGAAAATACCTATCTCTTGCTAAACTATCAGTGGGAGATTTGATTGTTTTCTATGCAAGCTTAAAATTTTTTATAAATGAAAAGGTATTCAATCCCAATAAAAGCAAAGCTGATGCTCTATTTATTCTAGGTTTTTTTATCTTGGAAGAAGATCCAATCATAACTTACTCTGATTCTTTACCTAGTTCTTCTGAATTATCATATCTTAAAAGAAGATTCAAAGATCATCCCTTTTTTTCTATGTTTAATCCTGAAGACTGGGATAAGTTTTTACGTGAAAAAAAAGGAATTTTTCTTTCTGGTGATTCAAAATCTTCAGGTTTGTTTGACTATGCAATGGAGCTATCTTCTTCTGATTTACTAATAAATAATTATCAACCAGCAAATATTTTCTTTAGAGAGAGGTGGGGATTAGAACAATCATTAATGAGAACAAATGCTTTGTTAGCGGAAAAACCAGAAGAAATCAAAAAGGATTTGATAAATTGGTTAAAAGAACCTAAAAAAACTTCAAGAAAACTTCGTGAAGAAGGTTGGAAACCAAAATTTGGATTAAAGGTGAAATAACTGATTGACTTAGATTCAGTTCTAGAAAAACTATCAAAAGACAGACCCTTTTTCCATTCTGAAAAAGATTTTCAGTTCGCTTTAGCATGGAAAATATGGAAACTATGGTAATTGAAGATGGATTCAAAGTTGAGTTCCTAGCAGATAGGGAAATCATGTAAAAAATGATTAAACTAATAGAACTTGCAAAAAAAGAAATCTTAATTGCTTCACCTTGGATCTGGGAATCAAAAGAAGTTCTAGATGCTATGAAGATAGCTGTGGATGAAAAACATATTCGTGTTAGAATAGTGACAAGAACAGCTGATTATGAAAAAGATCAAAAACACAAAGCTACAGTTCTTACATTGCATAAATTAGGTTTTCAGATAGAACATGATGAGAAGGTCCATGCAAAACTATTGCTGATAGATGATACAGAGTTACTAATAGGTTCAGCAAATCTAGTAGATACTTCACTAAACAGAAATCACGAAGTAGCTTTATGTACAAACCATCCGAAAACAGTAAGAGATGCAAAAATATATTTTACAGATTTGATGGCTGATATATTTATCAAGAAAATAGATAAAGTTGTAACAGAATAAATACAAATAGAGAAAGAATTTACTGATGATTATTCAACCTTTATATATCTCTTTAACTCTTTCTAAATGTTCTTCTTCTTCTTTTTTAGTATGATTCTTTAGATCCTCTAACATTGAATAAATTATTTTTCTTCTAGCTTTTGGAACACTATCAATTTTTTCTAGTTGTTTCAATGCAAAGTTCTGATCTCTCTTGCCAGATTTAAGGAAAAAACTTATCTTATCAGCTATCTCACCTTTTTCTTCTTTAGAGAAAAGCTCGATATTATTAACATAAATCTCCAACATTTTTTTATAATAGATAGTATCCTCTGTATCTAGCTCTGGAAGCAAGTTAAAGAGTATATCTTTAAGTATCTGATTCTCATCAGGTGTTAGTTCAATTATCCGTTTTGTGATTCGAGTTAGTTTAGAAACTTCCTCTGTATTTTGAATAATGTTCTTATAATGAGCTTTCTTGATTTCAACCTTTTTGATCTTTGAGATAAATCGTATTACTGTATCCATATCACGTGAATGAAGTTGATTAATCCTTGAAAAGAATGTATCTATTAGATGCTCAAAATTAAGTAATTTTTGTACCATTTTTTCAGCAAGATTCACAAAGAGATTATCTTCTCCATCAAAAAGTATTGAGAAGAGATAAATGAAAATCTCATCAATGAATTCTTGATTTAGATGCTCTATTGATTTGTTATTTTCAAGCATTAAAGATACAGTTTCTCCCATAGCTGGTTTCTTATCTTCGTGATTGCTTGATTTGAATTTTTGAAATAGAGTGGAAGAAAAATCCCAATATTCGATTTTATTGTTTGTGAATATTTCTTGATAAAAAGAATTAATACTTTCGAATAATTCTTCGATATCTTCCACAAAGTATCTATCAATTAGTCCAAATATCTGTGATACTCGCCCATCATCAAGAATAGCAAGTTTTTGGCATATTGTTAGGAAACATTGTAAACCTTCTTTTTGCTGCTCAGAAAGAACTTCGATGTTGAGAATTTTTATTAAATGACTATTTCTATTTACTAACATTTGATAAATTTGTGGAAATTTATCTAGATATTCTATTCTTATGAAATCACTTAAAACATCCAACCAGTATATTGAATGTGGTAAACTTGTAGTATTTGCAAAGGTAGTTATTTTGGAAATTAATTTACCTACTTCATCTTGCCACTTATCTTCTCCTATTATAGCAGTGAGTATTTTAATTCTAAATTTTGTATAATTTGAAGCAGGATCTTGAGATATATTATTAACTATATGATTTATACTATCTTCTTCTAATAAGAAAATAGTATTTTCTTTATTTTCAAGAATATTACTTATTTCTTCTAGTATGTTTGTGTTACTCAAAATTAAAATACTAAACTGTGGTGTAATTACTTTCAGATATTCGTGAACATCTTGAAAATTAACAATAAATAAAGTGATAATTTGATTTTGCTTATCTTCTAGTAAATCATTCTCTGTTAGAGCTGTTATATATTCAAGCAAAACACGACTGACTTCTTCATAACGATTATCGTATAGGTTTCTTGAGAATTTCATTAATAGATTAACATTTAGATCTAGGATTACAGGAGTAAGATACTTTGGTTCAAAAAACTGTAGAAGTCTTTTACAGCTCTCAAAAGGTTTTTCAAGAATGTCTGTGTCTAAATATAATTTTATGATAATTGAAAGTATATTATAACCAGCTATGTCAATTCGCTTTCTTCTTACTACTTGTTTCTCGAATATTTGTTTAATAAAATCAATAAACTTTTCAACATCTAATCCTTTAGAAATTTCATTTTTTATGCTTTCGAAGTCTTGGTTAAGTATATAATTTTCAATCTCATATGGTAATTCTGAGAATTTATCTCTAATATTAATGAATATTTCTATATTTTGTGTTTTAATTGGTTTTGTTTTCAGAAAGAAGTAATATTCTTCCATACTTCGTAAAATCGCTTTTTCTTTTAATTTTGAAGCGTTTACTGAGCCTTCTAAATCCAAATCTTGTACTGTTTTCTCTATCAATGAAAGGTTATTCTCATCTTCTTCTATTTCTCTGTAAATGTGTGGCCATTCCTCTCTAATTATCATCATTTTTGCTATGAATTCAACATTTTCTGTTGCAAAATTTTTAGGTAAATATCCTAGATTTTCAGCATTTTTAAACCATTGATATTCAACTTTAAGATTGTTTAAAAATTGTATAATCCTTCTTGGGTTTTTCGCATATTCATATGAACCTATTTCCAGCACCATACTATTAAAATTTAGATTGTATTTTTGATTTAATTTGGTTGCAAAGTCAAAGAGATCTAGTGATGTGAAGGATTTTATTCTAATTACTATATTAAAGAATTTTCTAAGAAACTCATCACTATTTTTATATTCTATACCGTGTTTATTACTGTTTTTTAAATTCTCATCAAGAAATTGTTTAATAGCGAGATTATCAACTGGAATTACATAAATACATTCTTTTATTTCAAGAAAATTCTTAATGGTAAGCATTAATTCAATTGCGGTCTCTCTTCTGCATCTATCCAAATTATCAATAATTATGACAACTTTTTCGAATTTTTTTCTAATAAAGCCTTTTTTAATCCATTCTTTCTTTGTTCGCTCTTTCGATGTCAATTCTTCTATCATTTCACAGAAAATAGATTCAAATTGTTCAGGGTTAAAAATTCTAGGGTGATACCTTGTTGTTTTGTAAATCACTGTGAATTCTTGTATGAAGAAAATTAAAGCAGCACTAATAATACCTAAACCCATTAGTATAAGCTTCAAATCCAATTCTTCATCTACAAAAATCCATATACTTGCAATAAGAGTTGTAAGGAATATAAGATAAATGATTTTAAGCCAAATATCTTTTCTAACTTTAGGTTTATGTCCTATTTCTTCAGATTCTTCCTTGTAAAAAGCATTTTCAAGCTTTTTTGTTTCTTCTAACTCAGTTTCCTTTAGTATCTCTAAAAGAAAGGTTCTTCTAAAAGAATCCTTGGAATACTTCCAAGCATCATAAGTTATAACTTCTATCTTTTCTTTCTTCTCTTCTTTTAACTTATTATTTACTGTTTTTACTATCGAAGATTTTCCCGTCCCCCAACCCCCAAACAGACCTATTGTAAATGGAGTTCCACAGGTATTAATAATCTCGTACAGCGTATTTACATAGGAAGTTGTTCCAAGAACATCCTCTTCCTCAAACAAGTTAATCTCAGAATCTGGAATATAGCTCAGATAATCACCTCGTATTGTATAGCATCGTTGTTATTCATTGCTGTAAATTAAATTATATCAACTAGGTTGTAGGTCATTTAGCTTTTTATATGTTTGGTTTAAAATTTTTTAATAATACTCTAGAAGCATGTCCCAAAACCTCTTATTCACCTCCAGAGGGTATGAGCGTACAAAAGAAAGGTGTACCAGAGGAAAGGGCAGAGTAAAGTCTTGAGCTTATTAGTCAGCTTGCGGTCATAAATAGTGGGGGGATGGAGCTTGATTAAACCAAAAACATGTTCAACGCTTGCACGTCGTTCAGGATGGTGGTTTTCACGATACAACCCAGGATAATTTTCTTCTGCTCTAACTCTCAGGTCTTGAGGACTATCAGTCCCGTGGTCGACAGAATTCTTGTTGGGTGGGACATCAGGATACATACCTTCTTGCTTGATCCATCCCATGATATTTTCGTCCCAGTATGCTCCATCGAGGTGCATACATTTAAAGCGCTTTATCAACCGCTTTGGTAAAGTTTGAAAGAGTTTGCCACAGACTTTGCTGTCATGAGTAGTAGAAGGAGAAGTGGTGAGTGAGACTACTGCTCGAGAAGGAAGCGAGATAATAATATGCACTTTGTAGAAAAGTTTGGAAGTCTTCTTAAGTTGTCCTTTTGCCCACTTAAGGTAACGCCAGAGGTTACCTGTAGTGATTTTAAACCCTAAACTATCTACTGCACACTCCGAGTCTTCCCATTCTACAGCTGTATTGTAGCCTATAGCTCTAATCCAACTCTCTAATGATTGTACTCTTACATTCTGCCATATTCTGTGAAAAGTAGTTTTCGAAGGTATAGCCCTAAGGTACCCTTCTCTTGTCAGAAAGTCACACAAGGACAGTTTTAGAGGTAGTGTTCTCCATGGTACTCCTTCCATCCTTCCAATCACACAAAGTAAGACTATTATCCATCTTTCACCTAACCTTGGCGCTCCTCCTTTCCTTCGGTTTTCTGTTCTTTTCTCTGAAAATTTCCTTCTAACCAAATCTTTATTTAGTTCAATGAACTGTTTAACTACGTGAGGGTCAAGTTTTTGTAGTATTAGCATATTTCAAGATTTGACCCTCACTTCTTAGACTCTTCGGTCTTTGCGTTTTTTCCCCTTTTCTCCGTTAAAACTCTCTTTCTCCCTCAGAGAAGCTCTAGTCTACTCAGACTAGTTTTGGGACATGCTTCTCTAGATTATCTAGAAGATACTAAGATAGAGTTGTTAATCTTGAGAAAGATATGGTGTCATCACAGAAGAGGTTAACAGACTTGACAAGAAATTATATAGTAAATTGTCTAGCACCATTGATATTTGTTAGTTCTGATCGGAGAGTAAGAAAGGAAGTAGAGGAAGAATTGGAAAATTACAACATCCAAGCAATAGGGGAGCTTATCAGAGGAGCAAAGATAATAGGATTGATAAAAGAACAAGCAGGAGAACTAAGAATAACGGATGAAGGGTTCGTTCTAAAGAGAATAATGCAACTAGAAGGATTAGATAAACTAGAGAAATTGGAAGAGATGAAGAAAGAGACTAGTAGAAAGAAAAGAGTATCTTTAGCAACAGAATATCCGGAAATAGCTATAACGTTGAAAATGCTCTACAATAAGAATGAGCTGTTTATGGAATTGATGAAAGTGTTTGAAAAACAGAAAAGGAAAGGAATGAGTTTTAGAGAGTTAGTAGAAGAAATAGTAAGAAACAAACCAAATCTGTTCATAAATCTCTTCTGCCCGGAGAACAAGAAAGAAGAAGTGTTGAGAATGTATCAGAAGGGAGAAGAAAAGAGGATATATGAAGAAGAAAGAGTGTTGAGAGAGTACATTACACATTCTACAATTTTTACTTTCAAGAAACATCTGATACATCTAGGAATATTATCGACAAAAAACGTTCTACATTCAGGGAAAATGCGTGAGTACAATCCAGAAGAGGATAAATGGCTTTTAGTTTGATAAACTAGTAAATCTAAGTGTTAAAGAAATCTTTTTCCAATTTGGACCTAATGATTCTATTTACAGTATTAATTATAAAGGTCAGCTTTTAAACACAATAAAATATAGTTTTTTTATAACTTGATACATAATAGATATATAGAGTTAGTAGAAAGAGATTATTATGACAACTACTAATGAAAATATGAAAATCGAATTAGTAGCACCAGAATTACTTCTTCTAGATCCTAGAAATCCAAGATTAGTTTCTATTATAGAGAAAGAAGGCAAATATCGACAACTACCTTCATGTGACAGTTTACTTCGAAAACAAAGTGCAATTAGTAAACAACTAGACAAAGAAGCTAAGATAGATGTTTTGATAAACTCAATACTTAGTGTTGGTTTCATACAGATTGAACCGTTAATAGTTGTAAAAACAGAATGTACAAAAGAAAATGGTAGTTTCTTCTATCTAGTTATTGAAGGGAACAGAAGACTACTCGCTGTAAAGGAAATTTTGTCTGATCCTGAAAAATTAGGGGGTTTAAATGAGGAATTCCTAAAAACTTTACAAAAACTTCCTTGTATTGTTTTAGAATCTGGGCAGTACTCTTATATGATTAATATTCTAGGTGTCAGACACATTGTAGCTATTGAAGATTGGAAATTGTTACAAAAAGCAATTATGGTTGCAGAAATGTATATAGAGCTTGAAAACGATGAATCTCAAGTGGCTGAAAGCTATGGGATTTCTGTTCGAGAAACTAAACGATTACTGAGGGCTATAGCACTACAAAACTGGATGCTAGAGAATCTTGATGTAGAAATAATTACTTTCCAAAAATTATCTTTTGATATTTTTACAGAAGCAATAGTGAGACCGAATCTTAGAGAATGGTTAGAATATGAAGAGAATCAGTCTGATCTTCTATTTCCAAGTATTAAAAATTTAGAAAATGTGGAACTACTAGCAAATTGGATTTCTGATGGTATAGTTAAATCTGGTAGATATGATATTAGAGCATTAGCTGAAATTGTTGCAAGAGCAGATAGCGGTGAACTGATTGAGCGAATTAATGAAAATACTAGTCCTTATACTGTGATGGTGCAAATTAGAACTCAAGAAGAAATTATTAAACCATCAGTTTGGACAGCATACTTAAGGAAAGCTACAAATACAGTTATCACTATTCCTGCTTCTGAGCTTCAAATCATAACAGATGAAAATTTAGGAGTTCTAAAAAACTTAAAAACCGCGGTTGAAAATGCTCTTAATATTGTTGATAAATTAAGGGGAAACTAGTGTCATCTACAACTAATTGGCTTGAAAACATTCTTGATGCACCTATAGATTTAGTTTATCTAAGATGGCCTCAATCTCTCTCTCTTACAATAAAAAAAACAAAAATATATGTTAAAGCTGTACTTGAAATAATTGAAAATATCACAGTAATAGAGTTTAATAGAGCCTTAAATCAAAGACAACAGAAAAATCAAAGACAACAGAATCATATTATCTCATTGAGAACTTACTATAGTCATTTTATTGATTCTGGCGTCTTAAATGAGGATATATTCTTATTTAAACAAGAAATTTCAACAGATTTTGATAAAGAGAAAGAACTAATTAAAATGCTTTTCTTGTCAGTCGAGAGTTACCTTAGAGAGCAAGAACTTATGATTCAATTGGATTTGGAAAATCTCCTTCTAATAATAGATTTATCAAAGGACATTAGAAATTTCAAACTCTCAATTTATTCTGATTCTCCTAAAAAAGTGTCCTTAGAGATTGAGGATGATATTCGAATAATGAATCTTCCCTATTCTATATTCACAGATGAAATGTTTAGTATCCAAAGAACAGAGAAAGATGGTGACAATCTCATTATTTATAGCTACCCACAACTTAAACCCAACAGTTTTTTTGGAAATAAAATAGATAGGATAAATAGTCAATGGGATAGGGTCATAACAGCAATATGGAAGGTTTCTTTATTTATATGTGATTATGGGTGGGTTGAAGAAATTTCAGGAACAAATATGTTGAAAGGAATTTTTGAGAAAGATAACTTAGTTTATACAGACAATATAGGTAATGTTTTCGAGAAATTACGCTATATTGTTGAAACAAAAAGCTATATTGATGATACAAAGAGACAAAGAGAATTACTTCTTTTATACCGTGATTTAGAGTTTTTGACATCCTTAATTCAAAGAATTCCCATTATACCACAATCAAGGTCAATAGGTGAGCTTTATTTTAATATTATTTCAATTACAGAATTACTTATGCAGACTGGATATACAAAAAAATTTGAAACATCACTTAGAGCTGTATTATATATTAAGAAGGAACTTAACATACTGAGTGGTTCTGAAGCTTTTACTAAATTACTAAGCTCTTATGAAATTCGAAATAAATATGCTCATGGAAAACAGTATCAATCAGAACCAAGAGATAAAACCTACGATAGCATTCATAAGTGTATAAATATTGTTCTAGAGATCATTCATAAGATTTTCAGAAACTTGAACATTCCGAGTCAATTCGAAAATAGATCTCTGTTTGCTAAACCAATAACAGAAGAAACACAGGATTCCTTGTTATTTCATTTAAATACATGATTTCTATATTCTAGAATAATCTAGGAAAAGTACCTTTAGATTTCATTGATGGTGAGTGATATTTGAAGGGATAGTCCCATATTTCTATGAATAAAGATTGATTCGGTTTCAATCATAATTGTCTATATGTGTCTCATTGATTTTAGATTTTACTTCTTTTTCCTTGTTTTTCGTTTTTTTATCTTTGAAAGAATTTTCACAATTGTATTTTCAATAATTATCAAAACTTTTTCTATTGGTAGCATATCAATGTTAACTCAACAGACATGGGTTACACTTGAGGGTAATTGGAGAGTCAAGGGGAC
>JAHLWR010000043.1 GCA_019057815.1 Candidatus Heimdallarchaeota archaeon | reverse complement strand
CTAAGAATATTGACAAACAATTAAAGAAAATCAAAAAGAAGCACCAGACTCTTGCTCGTAAAAAGAAAGGTTCAAAGAACTGGTTAAAAGCTAAATTACAATTAGCTAAACTTTTAGCACAAGTTACTAACCAACGTAAAGACTTTTTACATAAAGTCTCCAGATTTTATGTTAATGTTTATGACCTTATATGTGTGGAAGACTTGAATATTAAAGGACTCACACATAAAGGTAACAAAAAGAATAAGCGGTCACGGACTCTCCATCGCAACATTTTAGACGCTTCGTGGGGACAGTTCTTCAACTATTTATCTTATAAAGCTGTCAATGCTGATAAAAAAGTAGTTAAAGTTCATCCTAAAAATACTACTCAAGAATGTTCTAGATGTGGGAGAATAGTTAAGAAAAACCTTTCTGATAGGATACACTCTTGTCCTTATTGCAACTTAGAGCTAGACCGCGATTATAACGCTTCGATAAATATTTTGAAGAGGGGTAAGGGACATGCCTCTTTACTTTTGGAGAACAGACCTCTGTTCACTATCACTGCTTCCGCTTTCGTTAGTGGTCAAGTCTTTTCTATGAATCAAGAAACTCCTTCCTTGGGGTAGGAGTAGTTCATGTGTTCTAGGAATCAATTGAATCAAAAAATATAAAGAGGAGAGAAAAAAGTAAGGAATAGTTTAAGTTTGACTCTGCATTTTGGGCCAGTAGTCTAGCCTGGATAAGGCACCTGCTTGCGGAGCAGGTTATCGCAGGTTCAAGTCCTGCCTGGCCCGCCAACTTTTATTTCTTTTTCACAGGAATTCTAGTTTAGTGTACCCTTTAAAGCTCTGAACATTTTTTTTCATAAAAAGGGCTATTCTTCTTTAAAGAAATCTGTTTATATGCTTCAGCATGCTCTGTTGAAGCTTGTGTTCCCCTCATAAGTGTTCGGTACTTATGGAATTTTATGTAAAAATCCTCTCCTCCCTTTGACAGCTGACTTTTGTAGTAACCTATCGCTTTTTCCTTTAGCGTATAAGTATCGCTTATATCCACTAAAATATGTGGATTAGGAATTAAAACTGTAGTTTCAGCAGTGTATAATCTAGAAACAAGATGTGCATTCGGATATTGTGTTATATGAGCTGCCCATTCTATTGCCTCTAATACTACATCGAAAGTTGATTGATGATCTAAATGATAGTCTTCCTTTGTATGAGTAACTATCACTTCAGGTCTAAATTCTAAAAGATACCTAATTAACTTCTCTTTTATCGCTCTTAGATCTGATTTAACCTCTTGAAAATCATAGATAATTGGTTTTTTTATACCAAGAATCTTAACTGCTTGAAAATATTCACTTTTGCGTTCAGGGGTTGATGTTAAACACAATGTTGAAACTATATAACCCTTTTTTACGTATTTTGCTATTGTACCACCTGCGCTTAAAGATTCATCATCGGGATGGGCAAATATGAACGCTATCCTCATTAAAGAAATAAGAAAATAAAGAAATAAATAAGTATTCCGAAAAGAAGGAACTATGTTAAAAAGTTTGCAGCATTTACACCTGCTTTATAACCATCACCCATCACTACAGGTGCGTATTCCATTTCTCCTCTAACTGTTCCAGCAGCAAAGACACCTTCTAGATTAGTCGAATTTTTTTGATCTACTATGATAAAATTCTGATCATTTATCTCAATGTTCATATTTTTGAGTACTATTAAATCAGGTTTATCTTTAAGTTCAACAAAAACTCCATTAACCGATATTACTTGTTCTTCATTTTCCACTTGAAACTTTACACTTTCAACTATTTGGGAACCTAAAATTTCAATATTCTTCACATTGAGAATAACTTTAACTTTGTCTGATTTTAATAATTTGAACTTGTGTTTTGAATCGCAGTTAAATTGAGAATTAGGGCACAAAATAGTTATTTTTCTGCAATATTTATGAAGAAATAATGCACCCCGTGCAGCAATATTCCCATCTCCTATGATACAAACCTTTTTTCCTCTAAACAGTGTTCCATCACATACAGCGCAATGAGAGACTCCTTTATGTTCTAACTCTTTTTCCCCTTTTATACTATACTTCAAATCTGGACAACCTAAAGCTAGAACAATTGCTCTAGCTTTAACATTGGAATCGTCAGTTGAAATATTAAAACCTTCATTTGTTTTAGATATAGCTGTGACTTGGGAATCTACTTTTTCAATTATTTTCATTTCTTTGTTTAGTTTCTGATCCTCCTCTTTCGCTGTTTCGTGTGTTAGATCTGCCATGTATTCCATATGGAATTTATCTGTATGGTCAACCACTCTTTGAATCAAGTCTAATCCAATTATTTCATCCCAACCAGGAAAATTTCGTAACTCTCCCTTTTTAGCAGTATTTGAGTCAAAAGGTAAACCAAAAACTTTTATTTTTAATTTAGGGTTTCGAAAATGAGCTCCTATAGCGGCAGAAAGTCCTGTTATGCCAGCACCAATAACAGCAAGGTCACAATCATTATTTATCATATTTATCAGACTCCCTCAATTTAAAATAAAGGTATCTATTAAAATGTGACATATATCCCTCTTTTATCTCTAAATTTAAAAATAAGAAAAAGGGGAGGAGTTAATTTTGATTTATTGTTACTAAAAAGTAATAAACGCTCCTCATATCGCTTAGATTGCATCGTTTAATTATGAGTCCCATCTCAATGAGTCTTCTTAGCGCATAACGTGCGGTTCTTGCAGGGATCTCTGATGCCTTGATTAATTGTTTTTGTGTTAATGGACCTTTAATCTCCAAAATAGATAATAATTTTTTGCCCGAAAGAGGTAAGTCTTCTTTCAATTTTTTTTGCCCCCTAACTTTTTTTCTAAGTAATATATAGTATAATCCTATTATTAAATCTTCTAGTCAAATTCTCCGCGGATTATTTTGATATTAAAGCAAAGTTTATTGGAGTATTAATCGTTAATACAAACCTTAGAAATTTGTGTCGGCATTAATGGGTTATGCTGAACTAGTAGAAACTTTAATATTATACAAGTTGCTTAATGTTTTTCAGAGTGATGTAAATTTGGCACGAGTAAGTGATAGCTCTCACGAGATATATCATCTTGCAAACCAATTGCAAAGAATCAACTACTTGGGGAATGTACAAACCATTCAAATAGAGTTTGAGTACGTTACTGAAGATAAGAGAGCAGAACTTGAAAGTATTTTTAATGATGCAATGGAAATAGGGCAATTTAAGTCTGAAATGGTTATTTTAGAGCAAATATCAGGAAGAGATATGCTTCAAATTGTTGATACTTTGACTTCAATTAACAATGTTTTTGAAGATTTGTCTATAATCGAAAGCATAACAGCTTTAGTAGAAATTGCTTATAAAAATGCTAACTTTTTTGTGGTTGTGTCATATAACCCAAAGACCAGCGGTCTAGAGCTTATATCAACGTCTGAAAGCACATTGTACTTTGAATTGTTGAACCTTGTGAGAACTAAATGGGCATTATCTAAATCTTTTATAAAATGAGTTTGTCATTTAATCATTTTATTTTTTTATTTCAGTATACCTTGGAATGGCTTTTCGCTTAAAATAATTTTTAGAAGTTTCAAATCTTCTTGTATTTCTTTCGAATCGATATTTTTTTTCTTATTATGAACTTGAGTACTTATGTCGTATAAAATGAAGGATGCTATATGAAAATCAATAGTGAGTTCTGAAGGATATAAATCCAAAAGAACATATCCAGCTTTCATTTGTGCTAATGCTTGATTGTAGCCTTTTAAAAAAGCTATTAAGTTCTTCTTGGTATCATCAACAGTTTGATATTTTCTGAATTCTATAATAGTTGGTTTTGCAAAAAAAGTCCCTATATCTTCACATCTGTCCCTTCCTGACATCGCGAATTCAGGATCAATGAAAAATGTCTTTATTTTAGGTGGATCTTTGCTGGATTCTTGTTTTGTATTAGCTAATATTTCAGAGGAAAAAAGAATATTTCCTTGATGAAAATCACCATGGATCGTTGTTGAGCCTCGAGACTTCTCAAGAGATAGTAATGAAGGAAGTATAAGATCTAATATAGTTTCTTCTAGCTCTGGTGAACCAAAGGTTGAGATTAGGTAGAGAACGAGTTTTTTATATGGATTAGAATCGATTGTCCCCTTTTCTATACCATGAATCGCTGACAGGGTCTGACCAGCTAAGTTATGCTTGAAGTTTTTATCAAGTTTTGATTCTCTGAAATTTTTACCAGTCACACCTTCATAAATAATGCAATTATTTGTTGGACTCTTGTAAACAATCAAAGGCATATATATTCCAGGATAACGTTGGGGAACATTGGAAAATAAATTGTAATTGGCTATCTCTTTATAATATCTCTCTTCATTTGCAGAAAATTTAACGACTAAATTAACTTCCTGGTCACCACAATCCGAGCTTAGGTAGTAGGTTACTAGAAAAACTTTAGATTTAGATGTTCCAATTTCTTTGGAGTTGACATCATTAATTGAGATGTAAGAAGGCCTTTCCCCTATTTTTTCTGAGATTCTTTCCTTAAAGAATCTTTCTAAACTCTCACCAATTGTCGTCAAAACTGTTTTGAACTTTTGTTTTTTTCTAATTGCATCGGATGCTGAAATCGGATCGGGGTCGACCAAACAATCACTCTCTGAACATAATGATTAATGTAAGCAAGAATTTAATTCTTTCGAGTATATTGTCTTCTAATTTTTACTAAAAAAGTTTATGCTAGTAAATTGATAGGGTTAATCATTCCTATTATTTTGTCACCATCAACTACAATTAAATGATTGATTTTCTGCTCAGACATCTTGATTAATGCTGTAGATATTGTTTCAAAAGAAGCTATTTTTATGAGGGGTGATTGCATTACATCCTTTACAAGTATCTTATCAATATTTTCTTTTTTAGCTAATATTTTCATTATGTCCTTAGAAGTGATAATACCCTTAGGTTCACCGTTGTCAGCAACAATTAGAGAACCAATATCAAAATCTGCCATAACAATTATTGCTTCTCTTAGAGTTTTTGAAAATTCAACGTATAACACTCCTTTAGTCATTACACTAGTAACAGGATCCTCTTTTTCGAATGTTTTAATACTCATCAAATAAAGTGTTTAACTATGACAATTAAAGATTTCGTATATTATTAGTTAAAAAAACTGAAAGTATCGGAAAAGATTATTAGTATTATCTAGTTAAGTTCATACAATGGCTTCTCCCATTAGGATAGTTCACATAAGTGACGCTCATATTACACCAAGACAGCAATTTATTCGTAAAGATTATTATACACTCATCGAAACAATGAAACATATCCCTCATGATTTTTGTATTTTTACCGGTGATTTAACACAAGATGGTTTGAAACAAGATTACGAACTTGCAAACGATTTAAGGACACAAATTCCTTCAGAGAAAATCTATTGGATAATAGGTAACCATGATAGTAAAAATGGAGGGTCAGATGTTTGGGAAGAGACTGTTGGCCCTAGAGAATTTTTTGAAGTGACTGATGATATACTTATAGTTGGACTTGATTCATGTGTTCCAGATAGAGATGAAGGACGTTTTGGACGAGAAGCATTAGACTACGCTAAGAAAATTCTATCAAAATATAGTGAAGACAGAATCAAAATTGTTGCATTTCATCATCATCTTCTTCCAATTGCAAAAACTGGGAGAGAAAGATCAAATGCTGTTGATGCAGGTGATATGCTCTCTCTTCTACTAGATTACGGGGTAGACGCTGTTTTTACAGGACACAAACACCATCCCAATGTATCGAAAGTTGAGGATACAATAATAATATCGGCTGGAACAATGTCGAGCTATAAAACTAGGAGTGGTGGTCCTAGAACGTTTAATTATGTTGAAATCACACCCAAAAAAGATGTAAAAGTCCAGATTAAAGATATTAAAGGAAGCATATTGCTTCAAGAAGTTAAAACGATAACCAGACGGTTTCGAATGGTAAATTCAGCTGGTGGTGTCTGGCTAAGAATTGCTCAAATCAGCGGGACAGATATTGGAACTGTTTGGAAACCAAATGAAACACTATTGGAAACAGGATTGAAATTAGTAAAGTTCACTAAACCTGACTTGATTGTCCATTGTGGGAACTTAACATCGAAAGGAAGAACTACTGATTATGAAAAAGCTGTGGAAATTTTTAAGGAACTTAATAACGATTTTGTATTGTGTCCTGGTCCTAATGATCTCAAAGGATATGGAGAAACATTACTTAACAAATATTTCGATTTTGATAGGATTATAGAAAAAGAAAATAGCGATTTTTATATTATAAACACTTCATCACCAGAGACTGAGAAAGGTGTAGTAGGTCGAACAACACTAAATAGGTTAATGAGGCATGTTTTTAGTGAAAGAGCAAAAGAAGCTGGGAAATTCCACACAGCTATAATGCACCACCACATAATCCCAATACCCTTGACAAGAGAAACCTCAGCACTAGAAGATGCTGGAGACGTTCTAAAAACTATAACTGATGCAGGAGTAAATCTAGTTCTTTCAGGACATTTGGGAAGAACATTCTGCACAAGAGTGGAAAAAACTATATTTGTTAACTGCAATACACTATCTTCACAATTCACAACATCACTAGAAAATAGTTTTAACCTAATAGATATATCTACAGATGGAGCAATAGTAGTTTCAGAAATACATGTACCTTCGGGATTTAGAAATATAACGGGGATTTTCCCAGGCATTCAAGCTGTGTAATAATCAAATAAGTAGCTAGTATATTCGAAGGATTATTATATTTCTTAAGAAGACTTATCCATAATGAGATTGTCTCCTACAGTTAGAAAGTTCAAAAATTTTATAGGTTGTTTACTGCTCTTTTATATCCTTGGAATGAGTATGTTAACACCAACTTCTGCATATAACCTAGTGAATGGAGATAATCCAGCAAATGATAATTTACTGCTTTCAAATTTAGAAAAAGAAATTATTACAACTATTGTTAGTCAAGAAAATAATGATTTTACTTCTAGGATTGATATCAAAAAAGATGTTCGACCTAATGAGATTGGAAACTATCCTTATTCACCATTCGATACAATAGAAGGTTCGAGCGATCAATTTTCTGCTATCGATTCTTTATTATTAAATCAGTATAAGGAAATAAATTTGACAAATCAAGATGATTCAGGAATCGCAGTAAATAGTTATACAATTGATTCAATTACAGATTATATAAACGACTCTTTGAATTATAATATTACTAGCATGGAAGCAATTCAAGATTATTATTATGTAGAGGATCAAAACAATAACATTGATACTCTTGGTCTTAATTTTAATTCAGGTTTAGCTCAAGGTTTTGAAGTTAAATGGGATTATGCTAATTTTACTGGAGCAAAGATTTTTCTAACATATGATAAAGGTGCAGCATTTAATATCAGTGATTATGAATTAGAAATTTTTCTTGTAGGAGCTAGTGGAGGGAATGGAGCACCAAATATGACTGATATAATCTCAAATTGCACTGGAAATCCCTATAAATATTTAAGTTTGTATGCTGAGGCTGGTTTTGTATTTTTTGATTTCGATAGCCAAATTATACCAAATGGTAACTATTTCATAGTTGCTAATCTTTCTGTGATTGATACTGGTGATACTGGTGATAGTGCTCGACATTTCGCTTGGGCTAGATATAATCTCGGCGCTGATGGAGGGAGTACATATTTGAGACCTTCTGGTTTTACATCTTGGGCTTCTCGAACTTATGATTATACCTTAGGACCACAATTATTACCATGTAATCAAGCTGGTACTACTCTCAAATTTAGCAGTCCCGGACAAATCTCTCTTAAAGATAACAGTCTAGATATTTCCTCAAATACATCTACAATCTCAATTTTAGGAAGTCATCAATTAACAGCTAATACTTCAGTTCAAATAATATTCAATAATTCTTACATTTTTACCCACACTTTTAACGGAAATGATATATCTTCAGTCTTTATTGCGTCAAATTCTAGTTATTGGTCTTATGACATCTCTTGGAATATCACTTGGACAAGCAATGAAATAGATTACTCACCTTATTCGAATCTTAACAGAACGCAAAAAGTTGTTACTCCAACAGATTGGGATTCTACTTTTACATTCTATTATAATGAAACTAATCCTTTCACAGCTAAAAGAGAGTCGTATGGTTATATTATCTTATTAAACGCTAATAATACAGCTGGGAATTGGAGACTCGCAACAAAAAGTCCAAATTATATTGAACAATTATCATTATTAGATGGACTAACTGCTACAGACAGATATTTTCTCGGATACTGGACAACAAATGGTACCCATGCAACCGGATATAATGGTTCAACAGTAACATCAGAAGCTTATGTGAAAAATGATGGTGGTGGAACTCCAACACTAGAAACGACAGGAACGATGAATTATACACTATTCGATCGCAATGGAAATATAATCCCTCTGAAAAGTTCTATCCCTGCCAATCTTTCATTTACCGACTTGACTTCCTATAGTTTTACAGGATTAGTAAATGATAGTGCTGGTTTTTATTCTAATAATATTACTTTTGATCCTTCAGTATATAATAGTGATTTACCTGGTTTCTGGACTGCGATGGTTTTCTGGGAAAATGGAACAGAAGTCGGTTTTTATACCATAAGAATTGTAGTTCAGACTCAGACCTACTTCGATGCTGAATGGGAAACTGAACCCGGAGAAAATAAATGGACAAATACTGATATTTCAAGGAAAAATAATGATGAAATAGCTGTTAAAGCCTATTACTACAATATTAGTGAACCATTCTTTTCTGAAAATGGTACTCGTATATCAGATGCTAATATCTCTTATACAACGACATGGTCTGAAAATGGAATCTTTACAGACTTAGCTCCTCAATACACTACATCTATAACCGTTAATACAGTAGCAGGTAGTTATTCTGTTAACTTTTTAGCGACGGGAGCATTTATTGAGAATCAAACGATTGGTTTTAATGTAGATGTTTTTTATGAATTGGGTATCGATCCAGAAAACAATGCTGATTCAATAAAATATACGGATAACGCGATTTACTCGCTAAATATCATTGATGAAACAAGTAATAGTAACTTATCCTCATATACTAATATCTATGTTTCTGTATATAAT
>JAHLWR010000030.1 GCA_019057815.1 Candidatus Heimdallarchaeota archaeon | reverse complement strand
GACTCTCCATTTACCCTCAAGTGTAACCCATGTCTGTTGAGTTAACAATTTCTGTTTCTGTTTACAAACTTTTTTATGTGCAAAATCTAAATTGAAGAAATGCATTTGTGAATAATTATTCATACCTATATATTTAATTAAGTAAACATGGCTGGTTATTTGATGGTTCAAAAACGGAAAATAAAGAGGAAGTGTGAGGAATTTTCACCACATCTTTTCAAACCAATCGCCATCCCTATGCATGATTTAGAAATTATTTATATTTCAAAAGAGGAATTGACTGCTCTTTTCTACGCAGATTATAAACAATTAAAACAACAGGAAGCAGCAGAAAAAATGGGTATTTCTCAATCCTCTTTCAGCAGAGAACTTACTTCCGCTCATAAGAAAATAGCTGTAGCTTTTAGCTGCAATAAAGCATTACAATTCGCGATGGGACCATCAGAAATAAAGGATTAAGTGTGAAAAAAATGAAAATAGCCATTCCAGTAGAAAATGATGATGAAAATACATCCATGGACAATCGATTTGGTAGAAGTGTGTACTATGCTTTATATGATTCTGATAAAGATTCATTTGAATTTCTTAAAAATCCCGCTTCTCAAGCAAGAGGTGGAGCAGGAGTACAAGCTGTTGAATTTATAATTAAACAAGGTGTAAAAGCTGTTATCGTTCCCCAATTGGGACCAAATGCTGATCGTGCACTTAAAACTTCAGGAATAACCATTTTTCAAGGATCAAAAGAACCTATAAAAAAACTGGTTGAAATGTGGAAAAGTGGTAGTTTAGATAAACTTTAGAGATGATAAAGTATGAAATTAGCTATACCAACGGAAACTAGAGATGGATTAGATGCTGTAATCTGTCCTCATTTTGGAAGAGCTCCATCTTATGTAATTTGGGATGAAGAAAGTGATACTATCGAAATTATTGATAATAAGAGCAATCACTTTGGTGGAACAGGAATGCCCGCAGAATTTCTTGCGAAGCACTCAGATGGGGTAATATGCGGAGGAATAGGTTCACGCGCTATTAGCTTGTGTGCACAGCTAAAATATAAAGTCTTTACTGGAGCTGAAGGAACAGTTAAAGAAACTATAGAAAATTACAAAAAAGGATTGATTAAAGAAGCTAATCTTGGAGATGGGTGTGGACACTAATTCAGGGGGAATGTAAACGCAGATTACTATTACTTCAGGTAAAGGTGGGACGGGAAAAACAACTGTTGCTACAAGCATTGCCCTTTCATTAGACAATGTACATATCTTAGACGCAGATGTTGATGAACCAAATTGCTTCTTGTTTTTTAATCTTGAAAATAAAAAAGTTGGAAAATCTACCGTTCCTATTCCTGTTATCGATGCAGATAAATGTACAATGTGTGGAAAATGCAGTGAAAACTGTGCTTTTCACGCTCTAGGTAAGATGCCAGATACTATTCTTGTGTATGAAAAGATGTGTCATGGGTGCGGACTGTGTACAGAAATTTGTCCTGAAGGAGCCATAACGGAGAAAGAGAGAGAGATTGGTTTCATTTATTCAGGTAAAAAAGAAGGTCTCCTTTTTCATTATGGAGAATTGATAGTAGGCGAGGAACTTACTACAATGGTAATTAGTACACTAAAGGAGTATGTTGATAAAACTTATTCTACTATCATTATCGATGCTCCCCCTGGTTCGTCATGTCCAATGGTAGAGACAGTAGCAGGTTCTGACTATGTAATTATAGTAAGTGAACCTACACCTTTTGGTTTGTCGGATATGAAAACTGTAGTCAAAACTCTGAGGATATTGGAGAAAAAATTCGGTGTGATAATTAATAAGGATGGTATAGGGAACGATGATCTAGAACAATATTGCAAAAATGAAGAAATCCCTATTCTAATGAAAATTCCCTTCGATTTTGAGATAGCTAAACGTTATTCTGAAGGGGAAACCTTAGTCAAATCCTTTCCAAAATGGAAGAAGCAGTTTAGGGACGTTATTCAAAAAATAGGAGAGATGATTGAGCATGAATGATGAAAGAATATACCAGATTACTGTCGTCTCTGGAAAAGGTGGTACTGGAAAAACATCTATAATTGCCGCTTTAGCTTATTTGTTCAAAGATTTCACAGTATTAGCAGACGCAGATGTTGATGCAGCGGATCTTTATCTGATTTTTGAACCTCAAGAATCCAAAAGTACAGATTTTTATGGTTTGAAAAAAGCTGTAATTGACCAAGAAAAGTGTTCTAGATGCAATTTATGTAGAGATTCTTGCCGATTTTCTGCTATTGATGACGATTTGATTGTTGATGACCTTCAATGTGAAGGATGTGGATTGTGCTATCATATCTGCCCTGAAAAAGCGATTACAATGAAAGAAAATCTTTCTGGAAAATACTATGTTTCAAAAACAAGAATAGGTAAACTAGTTCATGCTAATTTAACACCAGGCGAAGAGAATTCAGGATTGTTAGTCGCTGAAGTTCGTAAAGCAGCTCTTGAAGTTGCTAAAGAAGAAAGGAAAAGACTTATTCTGATAGATGGTTCACCAGGATTAGGATGTCCTGTAATAAGCTCTTTAACAGGAACAGATTTGGCAATAATTGTAACAGAACCAACATGCTCTGCGAAACACGATTTGGAACGATTATTGGAACTTTTAGACCAATTTAGAATTCAAGGAATAGTAGTGGTTAATAAGAGCGATATCAACGAAAACATTTCAAAAGAGATAGAAGAACTATGCAAAGATCGAGCACCAGTTATCGCAAAAATCCCTTATAATCATGCTTTTACAAAAGCAATGATAGAGAAGCAATCTCTTCCTGAATATCAAACAAGCAACGAATCGGTTAATAATTTGAAAAATGAACTTGTAAAAATCTCAGAGGCTATACTAAACAAAATTGGAATAAATTGAACCAAATGAAAACATTTATTCCAGAAGATTTTTTTATTACACCATTATTTTAAAATCATGGAACATTCGGAAGACTCTTTCACAAACAAATTTGGATTGAAGATATATTATCAATCTTGGGTTCCAAATGAACCTAAAGCCGTTGTTCAAATAGCTCATGGAATATGGGAGCATTCTGGACGTTTTAAGAATGTAGTTGATAAATTAGTTCCTCACAATTATTCAATTTATATTAATGATCACCAAGGACATGGAAAAAGTGAAGGAAAACGAACACATATTGACTCGTTTGATGATTTTGTAGATGATTGTTATGAATTAACAAAGATAATAAAGACAAACCATCCTAATTTACCTATATTCTTCCTAGGATTAAGTATGGGAAGCTTTCTTGGACAGATTTACGCAATAGATTATCAGAAAGAAATAAGCGGGATCATACTTACAGGCTCAGGAACCACTGGAGCGGGTGTAAATCCAATTACACTATTTATCGCGAAAATTCTATCTAAAGTACTTCCTAAAATGATGTTACCTTCTGGGCATGACGCCAACATTCTTTCTAATGAACCTGAGGTAGTTAAAAAGTATCTTGAAGATCCTATGATAGATAATTCTAAAGGAAGCGCTCGAATAGGTAAACTTCATTTCACTTATTACAAAAAGATTAAGGATGAAATTCGTAAACTAACCCTTCCAATCCTATTACAGAAAGGTGGTGAAGATGTTGGAGTTGTAGGTTTTTCTGAACTTGTGGATGATATAAGGACGAAAGACAAAACAGTCAAAGTTTACAAAGAGAGCAAACATGAAGTCTACAATGAAGTTCCAGAGATTAGAGAAGTAGCACTAACTGATTTACTCGATTGGTTGGAAGAAAGAGTAAAACAATAAATAGATTATTCTTCATCTGGACTGGAATAGGTTTTGATTACTAGACCATCGCCTGCTCGAATAGGTACTTTATCATCAGGAAGGAAGAAAAATCTTCCTTTCTTTTTAATAGCTAGAATCTGGAAGAAATCATCAGTCAATTCAACTTCTTTAATTGTTTTACCAATATAAGATGAATCTTTAGATACAATCAAAAAATCTACTGCTTCAGATGAATCATCGACTACTTCCTCTAGTAGCGTATATGGTTTATGTTGAGCCGTAACCCCAAAAGCTATTTTTATTGCTGCATCAGCTATTTCTTCAAACGAATCAGCCATCCGCAAATAGGCCATCAAGGTTTTCAAATCCATCAAATCTGTTTTAAAGAGCCTTAAAACCTCTTCAGTAAGTTCATTTTGTAATTTGTCAACCTTATCTTCTGTTGTCCAAATTAACTTTTTAACTCCAGAAGGTCCTTCTAAGGCATAAAGGTAAGCTAAATCTACAAGTAGTTCGGCTGATTCTTTCATAGTAACAAGCAAATCCTGATGATAGTGAAGAGTTTCCTCAGGTTCAAAATCACCTTCTTCTATAATCTTGTATCGTGCTTCCTCGATAGAAGAAATATCTCCTTTTGCTAAGCTTATAAATTCGTTAACATTCACTAATGGACCTCGGAACACTAGCATGTCGCCAGATTCCATTAACTCATCATGTTCAGTTGAAAATATCTCTCCTGGCTTGAAAATTCCAATTATATCAATTCCAAGCATGTCATGAGTATCGCAAGATAATTCAGTTTCACCACATAAAGGAGAAGTTTCGTTTAGCTGAACTAGGTCTACAACTTGTTCCATAAACCTTTGAACATGTCTGATCTCATCTTGAACTTCATAATCAAGCAATACTAGAGAAGCAATATCAGCTGCAGAATCAGAAATTAAGTTGGTAGCTTCACCAATTTTAAAATAAATTCTTAGCTGTTCAGCTTGACTCTTATTCTTAATAGAGAGAGAAAGATGGTCCAAGAGACTGGAATGCAAATTATCAATTTTTTTCTCTATAACCATAACTTGCTCTGCTAGTAGTTTATCAAAATACATAAGTGATGCAAAAGCTAAATCTACACATATTTCGGATAGAGTTTTCATCTCTATGAGAATTTCTTTTACACTTGTTGTTCTACTTTCGCTACCCATTGATATAACTCTCTTCTAATTTCTTCATATTTCAATCGTAAATATCAAGTTTTCGCTATCTGAATAGAAGAAAAGATTAAGAACTATATGCTTCTTTCTCTTTTAGGGGCTAGAGAAGGTGAGAAATGAACCTGTTTTAGATATTCTTGTGAATTCTAAAAGATCTGATTGGTTACATTTCGATAGAAATGAGATTCTAATATTATTAGTAGTCTTCTTCTATTCAATCTCGACAGCTGTATATATGCCATATGCCCCTGTTTGGTTAGCTCAAATTTTCGAAGTGGACAGTTTTTTAGTGATAGGTTTAGTAACAGTTTTACCCAATACAGTGATAGCTTTAACCTCCGTTTTTTGGGGCAGACTGGCAGATAAATATGGAACAAAAATTTTTGTCTTACTAGGAATAGGTTCTGCTATAATGATGTACTCTTGTCTTTTGTTATTCGCTAATACTCCTGTTCAGTTTTTGATAATTATCCTCTTGGGTAATTCTCTAGTGTCAGCACATCTCTTTAATATCTATTCGATGGCTACATTATCAATAAAAAAAAGGAAAGAAGTAGTTCTAGGAAAGATGTCTATAGTAATGAGTATTAGTTGGCTGATTGTTAGTCCAATTGCTGGTTTTATTCGTGATAATATTAACGACACAGAAAATGTTTTTGTAAAGGGAATAATTGATTTGTTTTCAAAGTTTGTATCACCTGAAGTTGCGAACAATCCAGATATGTTATTTCAGCTTTTAATTGCAGTTGTAGTCATTATAGTAGCTTTTTGTATTGCAATGTTCATACAGAGTAAGAAACCAGAAAAATCTATTGTTATTAAAAAAGCAGGTATTGCTAAAAAAACACGAATAACTGAATTTCCTCTAATTTTCGCTCTTGTAATGGTTCTAACTTTAGCATTCCAAGCATGCTCTACAGGATTCTGGTCTTATAACTCTGTTTATTTCATTGATACACTGAACGTAACATCTCTACACTATTCTACATTTCTCATAATCACTACAACTATAGGTATAGTTCTATCCTTTCTTTTTAGTAAGGTTAGAAACAAAAAGTCAAATGCATTAATAGTTACAATCTTTATGGTAATCCAAGTATTTGTTTACCTATTTTTGCGCATTTTCCCATTAAATTCAACACTAGGACTAATTCTATATAGTGTACCACTTTATCCAATTTATCAAATACCTCTCTATAGTCTAGTAACTTCGCATTCAACCAAAGAACGAAGATCAACGGCTTATGGTATTTATAATGCTCTTGGACTAATAGGTGGAATATTATCTACGCTTTTATTAGGGTTTACAGCTGATAGAGCAAGCTCTGGAATATTTGTGATGTTAACTATAACACTTATTTTAGCTTTCATTGCTTTGGGATTTTCTATTGTTCTACAAATATTTATCAGAAAAGAAAAAGAGACGAAGAAAGATCTTACTGCTCAGTCGTTCTAGAGATGAAAAGAAAAAAAAGAAATATCTTATAGTATCAATATTTTGTTTGGAATTAAACAAAAAAAAAGAAAAAAAAAGGAGAAAAAATATTTTTAGTTTTCCTTTCTCTTTCTCATCAAGACTGCAAAAGCTACTAATGGGGCAATTACAGCTATAGTTGAGAGAGGAGTTCCTTCAGTTTCGTCATCAATTGTGTAAGAACCAATAGAAGGATCGTAAATCAATTCATCAAAGTGTTCAAAGCTTAAGAATACTTGTAGTGTTCCTGCTCCGTTGGAAGAGTAAGAAGCATTTACGTTTGAGTGTTTATATTGAAGTTCAGCTAAAGTTTTGATTTGTGATTGATTAGCAAATCCAAAATATCCTACTTCATTAGCAGCAGAAATGTTGAATTGTTGTTTCATCTTATTTTCATCAAGCTGAGCTTTCTTCTCTAAGTTTGTAGTATTAACGCCTGTATCAACTGGTTGTCCATGAGTGTTTCTGAACTGTGCTCCTTCACTTGGCGTGATATCAAATCTGACAGCTAAGAAACTATCCTCTTCAGCCCAATCCCATCCACTGATGTAAAGATCGAATTTAAGTTCCCCACCTTCTAGTTCATATCCATCGATTTCTTGACCTTCTAGATAAAGATGAGCAGTGATAACGATATTCAAATCAGGTTGAAACACGCCCATTATTTGGGATGAAGTAAAGTTAAAATGTACTGCAGTAGTTATACCAGCTTCTTCTTCAACTTCAAATCCTGAAAAAGTCCATTTAACGGACATCAAACTGAATATAGGGCTACCAGCTATACTTTCATTATATTGAAAGACTCCATCTTCATTAAGATCTTGATATTCTACTAGTTGTTTAAATAAAACTGTATAATTAAGACCAGCAGCTTTATTGTAGTGGAATATTGGAACATTTCCAAAAGTATTAATTTTAATAACTACATCATCTATTGTAAGTATTGATACACCATTTTGGTGTTCATATTCTATTCCTGTGTCTGAATCAGCCATTACTCCACTTGTGAGTAAGATTAAGGAGATTAATCCAATTCCAAATGCAAAGTGTTTTGCTTTCATTTTTTTCACTGTAACAATATTCCAAACCAGCATTTAATACGTGATTATTTAAAACATTAAGTTTTTAACTTTAATTTTTTAAAGTTGTTTGTAAAGCCAAAGAAATTTTAAATGGAAACATTTTAGTCTATATGGAAATGAGTTCCTTGGATACAAGCACAGAACACATGAAAGCACTATCTAATCCCATCAGACAGGGAATTCTCAAAATTGTATCAGAACAAGGATCTATTTCGTTTACAGCTTTAAAAGATGAGCTAAGTTTAACTGATGGAAGTCTATATTATCATATCAAAAACCTTAACGAGTTTCTTGAAAAAGATGAACAGAACTTTTATCGTTTAAGTTCTTTAGGAAAAGAAACAGTAAATATAATTAAGGGAAGCCCTATCGTTGAATCAGAAGAAAAGAGTAAAATAACAAGAATATTTGAAAAAATTGGTTTATCCCAATTGTTTTACTATTTATTTGGGGATCCTATTCGTAGTTTAATAGAAATAAATCTTCTCCTCATAGTGTTTGCATGGATATTTGGTGTATCAAATAAGCATTTCAGTGCTATAGAAACAATACTCACAGGGGGAACAATAGTCAATTCCATCATTTCATTTGCTCATTGGTATCTCTATCTGCTAATAATATTCATAATCCTGAAAATCTTGAAAAAAGATTTTGAGTTTAAAGAACTCTGGATAGGTGTATTCATAGGGATTATTCCATATTTCATCTATATAATTCCTGTTTCGATTATATATTTCACTGCGATTTCAGTTCCCGCTTGGGCTAGTATACTGCTCAACGTTGTATTTGTAGTTTGTAAAATCTGGTCAACATTATTTGTGGCACAAGGGATAAGATTAGCATCTAAATGTAAAGAATATCAATCACTAATTATTGCCTGTACTTTGATATTCATTGATTATCTGTATCTGGTAATTGTAATGATCTAAAAAAGTGGATAATGGAACTTTAAATAATTAAATAAGAAATATGATAAATAATAAAATGTAAGATAATATGGGTAAAGGTTGAACTTATGCATGCTAGAAACAAAATTACAATTATAATCCTTAGTCTTGTTGTTACTGGAGCTATATTCGCTTCTCTTATTACTGTTAGAGATTTCGATATAATTATCAACGATTTTAATAATTTTGATGGTTTTGCTGATCCTGATGGGATTTTTTTTCCAGATGGGGACGGCATGCTAAACTTCTATGTTTCTAGCGATACAACTATTGAAACTGCAAATAGTTCGCTTTTAAAATTCTTACCTCCAGATGAAAATATTTCAGATGTTTGGGTCATTATTAATCAAATTCAGATTAAAGGAAGAAATTCGCAGAAATATACAGATATGATAGATGACCCAATAAAAATAAATCTGATGAATCTCAATGATTCAATTCAGATACTAAATCAAATAAAAGTAAGAGCAGGTAATTATACAAACATGAATCTAAGTCTGGAAGGAAATGTAACTATAACTATAAACGGTAAGAATGAGACTTTCTTAATTCAAGGTACAAGCAGTTTCACTATCCCATTTTATAGACACAGATACCAAAATACAAATCAAGCTGATTTAAAAGTTGAAAAAGGAAAAGATACACAAGTTCTAGTTGAATTCAGATTTCGAATAAACACAGCAAATAAAATCTGCATAGCCATTATGAACGCTTACCTTTCGTTCTAATTTTTCTTACCAAGTAGCTTTGAAAACTCTAAGAAAGTTCTGATATGCTATTTTCTCTATATCCTTTCTGGAATAAGTATTTCTTAGAAAATCTATTAATTTAGGGTAATAGCTAATATCTTTTAGTATAGAGGGAACAGTCGCACCATCGTAGTCAGATCCCAAACTTATGTGATTAATCCCTGCTTTTTCTACTATATGATCAAAATGTTTCTTGATCAGCTCAAAAGTTATATGATTTTCTTCTCTCTTTTGAGGGTCTAAAAACATTGTACACAAATTAATCCCCATTGTACCATTTGTATCTCTGATAGCCTGTATTTGCTCATCCTTAAGATTTCTGACATGATTACAGATGCTGTAAGCGTTACTGTGAGAAGCAATGATAGGTTTGCTTGTAATCTCAACTACATCCCAGAAGGATTTCTCATTTAAATGACTAACATCAACTAAAATTCCTAAACTTTGCATCTCTGAAACTAAAGCTTTACCTTCTGCTGTTAATCCTCTTTCTTCTCTTGTTCCAACTCCTGTTGCAAATTGATTCATGTTAGACCATGAAAGCCCCATACTTCTTAGTCCTAACCGATGGTAGTTTCTGAGCAAAGCAAATTCACTGTCTAATCCTCCAGCACCTTCAAAATGTAATATTGCTCCAATTTTATCATCTTGTCGCGCTTTTTCGAAGTCACCAAGGTTTATTATTTGCATCAAACCATTTTCAGGGTTTTCGACCAAATTAAACCAGACGTCAACTCCTGAGGAAATTGAGAAATTGCTGCTAGCTGGATATACAGCAAATAGAGCAGCTGAAACATTACCTTCTCGCATCCTAGGCAAGTCTACATGACCTATGTCTGATCGAGAACTGAACTTTCTGTTCTGCATTTGTAGAGCAAAAGTTACGTCAATATGTCCATCGATTATCACAATTATACGCACCTGAGCTGATAAAAAAATGTTCGGGTCTACAAATCCTTTTTTTCTACAGTTTTAAACTGTTCTAGAACTAGATTAGCTGCAATTCTTCTTGCTGTTTTAAGATTACGACCAGTACCAATGGCAGAGAAATCAGAGTCTTTTATTGATACCCTACATTCAATAAAATAAATTGGGTCGTGATCAGCACCCTTTTTTTCTTGTAGTTTGTATTCAGGTAAAGGAAATTTCTGCTGCTGACATATTTCTTGCAATCTATTTATTGGATTTCTTTCACAAACTGTAAGATTAGCGATTTTTTGCTTCCCTTCTTCATTGCTTAAGTCTAGAAGAAGTGTTTCCAATCTTTCCTTAAATATTTTATGAAATAATATCCTAGCTTTTTCCAATCCTCTTGATAGATAAACAGCACCAAATATCGATTCAACACCGTCTTCGAGATCAGTAGGAGTAATACTATAGTAAGTGTCTTTCAGCATTACCATGTCTAAACCAATTTCATATCCAATGTTAGATAATGTTTCAGTTTGAACCAATAGTGAACGAATCTGAGACAACAACCCAACTTTTTCATTAACAAATTGATATAACCATTCTGCCAGTAGTAAGTCTAAAATAGAATCACCTAAAAATTCTAGTCTTTCATAATTTTTTTTAGATGGTTCTATTTGAAAATAGCTCGGATGAGTTAAGGCTTCAGAAAAGAGTTTCCTATCAATTTTCCAACCACTGATTCTGCATTTTTCTGTATCGATTAGCATTTGCTACACTTTCATTTATTCTTCTCACAGAGAGTTTTTAAATACATTTATTTCTAATGAAGTATGGAAAACGGAAATCCCATTACTGATGTTTTTTGGTTGTTGGGAGACTGGGAAGGGGAAATTGTTGAAAATGGTCAAAAATTTGATTCTACTTTGAATTGCGAAATGTTTGGTGAGGAAATAGTAAAATATACCTTTTCTTATAAAGACGGTAAAAAACCAATTCGTGAAGAAAATGGCTTTTTTCTGTATGATAAAACTAGAGAAAAAATTAAACACTTAATAATCAATAATGAAGGATATTTTGAGATGCTTAATGTTAATATTGAAAATAACGCTAAAGAAATAAGATTCACGAGCTATTTCGAGAGTGGATACAATATTCCCCCTAACATTAAAATTGAAAGAGTTTTTGCAAAAGAAAGTAAAACTGAGATGATTGTAGAAGTAAAGATTGGAGAAAGCTTAAAAACTTATTCCAAGACTTCTCTCTCGAAAAAATAGGCCTTCAGACAAAGTTTATCTTTTTGTTCGTACTCTCGCACAATCGTAATTTTTATTTATTTAAAGAATTAGTAATAATTTGGGAATAAGTTGACATTTTATTTCAAGATTTACACTTGTGAAAAAGTGCCAGACGAATTGTTGAATTATATAGTGGATAATATAAAAAAAGTTTTTTACATGAATTTTCGCATAGTTGGGGTACGTTTGCCCCATTATAATGCATGGCATGATCTGTCTAATTCTTATGACGCAAAGATGATTCTACAGAACATTATAAATGAAGGATCAACCTTCTTTTTATGGATTGTTGAAGTACCAATTTCCTTAGAAGGGAAACTTGTATATGGATATGCTGAATTGCGTAAGGGGTCGATTGTATCGATTTCAAAACTAGTTAGAGAAGAATTAGCATTTAAAGAATCAGCTTATCAGTTTGGGTTCATGATAGGTTTAATCGATTGTGATAAAGATTGTTTAATGAATAAGACCACAAATTTTGGTCATTTAATAGAAAAAGCTTCAACTTTATGTAAAGATTGCGAAGTAAAGTTTAGGAGATTAAAGATAAGGTATGTGTAATCTATCGTTAGTATTGCTTGTTTTAACTTGCTAAAACTCTATATATGATTAGAATTTAGATATTATATGCATAAAAACGCTAATCTGCGTTTAATATACAACAAAATAGATACAAAGCTACTCGAGAAAATAAGTAGTGATCATTCGATTAATCTTATTTTCAAAATATTGTGTTCGTACTACATAGTTGCAGCTGCTGAGTATTATTATATAATAGAAAAGAATCTTAGTCTATCTAAAAAGATAAGCGTATTACGTGTTGTTCTACCTGAATTTTATGATGATTTTCTATTCTGGGAAGATATTTATGAGGAAATTTCCAAAATATTTGAAAGATATAAAGAAGAAAACTTTGAAGATCCTTTAGGTTATTTTTATCAATCTTTCTTATCACAATCCCAAAAAAAGGGTAGAGGAATAGTTTTTACTCCCATAGTGATTGCTGATTACATTCTTTCAAAACTCTCTTATCCTATTCTCAATGGAAACCCAGAAACTGAAAAAATTATTGATCTCTCTTGTGGTTCAGGGATTTTTCTTGTTAGAGCTATCAGTAAACATTTGAAATTAACCAAAAACAAAGAAAGTGCTAACAACGTAATTTCTTACATAATATCAACAGTAGTTGGATTTGATGTTGATCCTATTGCTGTAATGCTATCTAAAACTAATATAATCGTAGAATTAATGAGTCACATTCAAAAGAGCTTCCCCTTAGAAAGAGAATTAAAACTGCAAATATACTGTACAAACTCACTTAAAAAGACTGATGAGTGTGATAACGAAGCTATAATAGAAGCAAAGAAGTCTCAATATAGATTTGTTATTGGCAATCCTCCTTACGTTGAATCGAAGAAAATGGATTCTGAATCAAAGAGCATTTGCAGACAATTCTTTCCTTCAATTGCTAAAGGTGGATTCGATCTTTATCTTTTCTTTGTTGATTTAGGAATAAGTTTACTTCAAGAGGGTGGAGAATTAGGGTTCATAATCCCTAATAAATTCCTTAATGCACGTTATGCGAAGCCCATAAGGGATAAAATAATCAAAAAAGGGATGATTAAACATATTGTCAATCTTGCACATCAAAAAGTATTCAATCCAGCTGTTTATCCAATTATATTAATGTTGAAGAACAATAAACAAAAAGAGAACTCAGCTAATATGCTTTCAAAGATTGATGTAAATAATCTACTCGATAAAAATCAAAAAGATGGAATTAATGTAGATTTATGCATTTTTGCAAACACAATTAACAAAACAATATATTTTGCAGATAAATGGAATTATGATGTTGTCGATCAAATATTCTCTGAATCTGACTATAGAATGTCAGATTTTATTAATTTTAGATGGACTATATCCTTTCATAGAAAAGGATTAAGGGAAATGTTTATTTCTGAAAAACCAATAGGCGAATTTCCAGTAAAATTTCTGGGCGGGAAGCCTTTTGCTGGTAACAGAGAAGTTGAAAGATATTCCTTAAATTGGTGGGGTTATTGGTTAGATTATAATAAGGAGAAAGCTAAGGGATTGAAAAATAATTTTCCTGATATTAAAATCTTTGAAGAGAAGAAAATCATCATCTGTCAACACGCTTTAAGGATACGTGCAACAATCGACCAAGAAGGTTATGTCTGCAAAGATATTTTTCTTTTAGGTCAACTCACAGAAAAAGCTAAAAATGCAAAAATAAGTTTAGAGTATATTTTAGGGATAGTTAATAGCACTCTTTATAGTTTCATATACAAAATATTGTATTCAGGGACTGAAATTATGGGTCAGTATCTACACTATTTACCGATGTATTTACACGATCTACCTTTCAAAAAGCCTTCTGATGTAGTAAAAACAAGAATAGAGACATATGTGAAACAGCTTCTAGAAAACGAAAAAAGTGCTAAAAAACAGCTATTTGATAGCTCTATAGATAAAGAAATCTATAAACATCACAAATTAAACGAACATAAAGAAACAATTGAGCAATTCGTAGCTAAATATCTGTTTAAATAATCTACAATTTCCAAAAATCTAATGACTTTAACTGTGCAAAATATTCTTATAAATGTATAGAATATTATTGTGTAAAAAAAAGGAAATGATAAGCTTGAGTAATAAGGAAAAGAAAGAAAAGGCGGTTTCAAGCAACAAAGGAGCAGAAATCAAAAAGAAAGAGTTACCAAAAATAATAAACTTTTCATTAACAATGTTAGCTAGTTTATTTACTTTTGTTTCAGCTGTTGGCAGACTAGGTTTAATACTCTTTGATCTTCTTATTCCTCAAGAATTAAGAGAGTTAGCTCCTTTACTCCAAATGTATAGAAAATACACTATATCCGCTTCTGAAATCTTAGCAGGAAAAAAATCTTCAGAAATAATAGAAGTGTCTCAAGAACTGGATGAACTAGCTTTAAAAGAACATCGGAAGATGAAATCCTATCCGATTCGAAGAGGGGTAGGAGAAGGTATAACGATTATTGTTTCAACATTAGGATTGATTGTTATTCCAGAAGCTTTAACTGGGAAAAGACTTGATCAATTATTAGGCCTTCATCCAGCTATAGTAGTGATTTTCTTTGGAACAGCATTATTAATTGTTTCTTGGATAGCAGCAATTTTTGGACCTATTCATGCATTGTTTTATAGATGTAGTCGAAACATGATGAAGCTAGGCGCTTACAGATGGGCTTCTTTCTTTCAAGACTTAGAAAATTTGTTTGCTCTTCCTTATCATGCTGCCAAAAGTACGTTTTCATTTTTTGATGCTCCACCAATATCAGCTGAGACATATTCTGACTTTAAAGATGAAATTATAAATGATTTTGATAGCATAAAAGAAAAAGTACAAGGATTGTTAGCACTAGACGCTAAGCACGTACCTGATAGAACCAAAGAAATGTTAGAAAAATTGCTTAGAGACACTCAAATACCTCTTCATCAGATCGATTTGACAACAATACATCAATCAAGAGCACGAACATTCGCTCTTCTAATCTGGAAAAATGAAGGGAGCCTGCTTCCGTGGAAGCATGACGAGGCTGTAGAACTGTTTGCAGAAAAAAATGATATTGATATAAAAGAGGCTAGACAGTCCTTAAATTTAATAGTAGATAAAGTTGCAGAGGAATACCTGTCCCATGATTTATACAGCTCTTTAATGATTACCGGAGCCTTAAAAGGCATCGCAAAACAAGAAGAAAAATATAAACAAATAATGTCAGATATAGAGTACAACAAGCTTGCAATCGCTCTAGCGTTAGGTGCTCAACAATATTTGAAAGATAGATTCAAAGATACACCTAAAAAGATGATAATTCTTAAGATGTTTAGAAATTTCTTTGTTGGGGTTTTTATGCCTGTTTACGTTCTTATTCGTTCTATCTTCTTATTCCTGAAGCATTTCCTAACTTCACTTATATCATTAACTGCGAAAGCAAGTTTGGTGGGCATAGTAAAATTCCATAGAGAGAGATACAAAGAAATCAAAGAAACATTATCTGATTCTTATTTTTCTGTCAGGAAAAAAGGAAGAAAGATGAATCTGAAAAAAGATTTAGATGTTGATGTAGGGAAATTCTTCAAAATTATAGGAAAATTTCTACTTCGTATTTTAATTTTTGTACCTTCGGGTTTGTGGACAATTGCTGAGTGGATATATCAAATATTCAAAAGAATCATCAAAGGGTTACCCGAAGAAAAGGCTCTTAAGAAAAAATTTGACAAGGAATTAGCTACTGAATCACTAGCAGCAATGTATCAAGAAATATATGAAAAGATGTTATTATCAGATCTAACTCTTTCATAGTAGCTTATTATTAAATATATTTTAAAATTCAGGGATGTGTAAGTGAGTATAAGAACAAAAAGGAAAAGAAAAATCAACAAAAAAAGTCTGTCCGCGAAAGAAGATAAATAATTTGAAAATGCAGAAAAGGTGAAATTTCTGATTGTGAAGAAATAAATGCTTTGAAAGACTTTAATAAATCGAAACGTTCAGGAGGAATTTTATTTCATATATCTTCAAAATTACCCAAAATTGCTTTTATTCAAAATTCTATTGTTTTTTGCGTATATTATACTCAAGCAGTTAAATAGACTGCAGTTTCCAAACTGTCTCATTTCTTTTTAAAATTTCTTTGCTCTTCAGATTTTTAAAGATATTAATACTCATTTCTATTGATTTACATGTTTTTAATATTTCACCAAACTCAAATACTTCCCATAACAACAAACTCTTTTTTATCTGTTCTATCAGTTCATTACCTGTATAACAGATAATTTCAATGTTTGGTTGGTGTTCCCATAATTTGCTAATTCTTTCCATTCTTTGGAAAATATTAGAATCTTGAAAACTATCCCCAACAACCAATAAATCAATATCACTATCTTTTTTCCATGTATCTCTAGCCCAAGAACCAAAAAGAATTAATCCATCTATATTTTGGTTATTGTATGTCTCTTTAATTATTTTTATTAGTTCCTTTTTTCTCTTTTTTCTCTCCTCTTTTAAATTAAACATTTCTTTTCTACACCTGCATAGATTTATTATTAGACAGTTTCTTCGAATTGATTTTTAACAAAATTATTAATGTTTTTAGAATATTGTATAGATTCTTCAGCTATTTTTTTATCATAAAAATCTTCAGGACTACCACCTACACCATTTGGGTATCTTGAAGGAATGTAATGTAAATCTAGCTTCCTTGCTGCTGTTTTTAGTTCATTTGGGATTAAAAAGCCTATTTCCTCTAAAATGTTAAATAATTGCATACATGAATGTGTTCTACTAAAATGATGATTCTTAACAATAAGTGCTTTTAAAGCTTTTTCTGCTGATTGTTGAGAATGAAAAACTGTTCCTTCAAAAAACTCCTTTAAAAATAACTCTTGAGCCATCAAATAATCTCTCTTCGATGCTGCTAACCACCAATCAGATTCTTTCATACATTAATATTGAAATATACAAATATATAAGAATTCACACTAAAGGTTAATTATATCGAATATATTTCTCATTGCTTATGTAATCTCCTAAGTTTATTATTAACGATTAGTTTCTGTTACCTTGTCACCTTAAGGAGGAAAGGTAGCTCATAAGGAGAATAACAACGACTAAGAGAAGAAAGAGGGGGATTATTGAAAATCTTTTAATCAACAAGAGCTAAGAGCCATTTACCTTGTGACTAAGCAACGAAATCATACTCAATTTTATGAATGAGTTCTACTTTTTCTAATACTCTTTTGATTTGGTCTAATTTGAAAATTTTCACCATAAAGTTTCAGCTCGTAGAGTAAATGTTTATTTAGAAACATTACAGAATCAGCTTAAAATGAGGTTAATATCCTTTTAAAATTATGCACGATATACTTCATCAATAATAGACTAAAGTCAAGAAGATGAATAAATTGAAAATGCAGAACTGGTGATATTTCTGATTAATGAAGAAGTAAATGCTTTTAAAGAATTTCATAAAGCGAAACGTTCAGGAGGAATTTTACTTCATGTATCTAGTTTGCCTTCTAAATACGGAATTGGTGATTTTGGAAATAATGCTTACCGGTTTGTTGACTTTCTTCATAAAAGCAAGATTAAGCTATGGCAAATCTTACCATTAGGACCTACAAGTTTAGGCAATTCACCTTATCAATGCTTATCTGCTTTTGCTGGAAATCCTCTTTTTATAGATTTTGATGATTTGCTTTCTAAGGGGTTAATAACGAAAAATGATATTCAAAATTATCCCGAACTACCTGACGAAAAAGTCTTTTTTGTACAAGTAATAGCTGAAAAGGACAGATTGTTACGCAAATGTTTCTCTAATTTTACCAAAAAATCATTTACTAAAATTAACAATGAATTCAGTATTTTTAAAAGAAAACATCAAAATTGGCTTGATAATTATGCTTTGTTCATGTCGATTAAAGAAAAAAATAGTTTCAGAAATTGGTCAGAGTGGAAAGAAGATTTTAAGCTAAAAAGAGACAGTGTGATCAACAAATGGCAGAAGGATAATGAATATACAATTGAATATTACAAATTTGTTCAATTTCTATTCTTTGACCAATGGACACGATTGAAGTCTTACACCAATGAAAGAAATATTTCTATTATAGGAGATTTTCCCATCTATGTTTCTTTTGATAGTTCTGATGTCTGGGAAAATCCTGATCTTTTCTTTCTAAATAAGAATTACTCCCCAAAATTCGTAGCTGGAGTTCCTCCTGATTACTTCTCCAAAACAGGTCAACAATGGGGTAATCCTCTGTATAGATGGAAAAAAATGAAAGATAATGATTTCAATTGGTGGAAAAAAAGAATCGAACATTCGTTAAATTTGTACGATTATATTAGAATAGACCATTTCAGAGGTTTTGCAGATTATTGGAGAGTATTGGCATCAGAACCAACAGCTGTTAAAGGTAGATGGGTTAAAGGACCTGGAAAAATATTCTTCAAGAAGCTTTTAGAACAGATGGGAAATTTACCTATTTTAGCTGAAGATTTGGGAATCATTACTCCTGAAGTTGAAGAATTACGAGATCATTTCAAATTTCCTGGTATGCGTATTATGCAATTTGGTTTTGATAGTGATAGAAAGAATATCCATAATCCAAAAAACTATCCAAAACACTGTGTAGCTTATACTGGAACTCATGATAATGAAACACTAAAAGGTTGGCTGAATAATCTTTCAAAAGCGAAACTTAAATTAGTGACTAAAAGTGTAGTTAAGACTAGGGATGTTCTCCATAGTGAAATGATTAAACTTCTATGGTCATCTAAAGCAAAATTTGCAATATTGCCTTTACAAGATATTCTAGAACTGGGGACAGAAGCTAGAATGAACACACCAGGAATAATGGAAGACAATTGGGAATGGAGATTTGAATGGAAAACTATCACAGATAAGATAATCAAGAATGTTGAAAAATTGAACAAGTCTTTTAGACGATGATTTGATTCTGTCTTACAGTCATATTAACAGGAACTTACTTAGAGCATCATGGCTTGGAAGCTAACTCTAAGGGGGTAAATCACGTACCCTCCTACCCCGCCCACACTTCGTGGAAGAAGCGCTTGCGGATCGCTTTTGACAAGAATGTTGTAAGCTGCATTAACATCAGCGTTGATAAATTGACCTAGAGATGAACGAAACAAACCTCGTTTCACTCTTTTCCCAAGATAATTAGAATGATGACAGATGGGTTCATTATCAAGGAAACTGCATTTGGAAGTGTGACTCTCATCTATGAGTTCAACCTTTATACCTCGTTCAGATGCCTTATAAGTCAGTAAACCGATGAGATGGTGAAAGGGGATGATAACAAAGAGTTGAGTGGTTTTTCTACGTAATCGCACACGCTGTTTCCATCTGGGATTATACCCTATTACAATAGTGTGAAGACCCTTTTCTTCCCACAAATCGACGAGAAACCTGCTTAGTTTATGAAAGACATCTTTCATCTTTCTTCTCCATCGTTCTCGAGCATGATAGAAAGCTCGTCCATAGATCAATATGTTCTTCTGTTTCAATTCATTTCTCTGCTGTTGTGAATACTGTTCTTGTAACTTACTTATTTTTTTCAGATAATATTGGGTAATACTCTTTACTCCTCTCCCCTCGTCCTTGACAATAATCGGTCTGCTGCCGATATTGTCCACAAAGGTAACGAGGTTAGTTAACCCCAAATCCAAGGCTCCTTTTCTTCTAGGATCCTTCTTTTTAGTTTTAGGGAGGTTTCTGTGATAAACAATCTCGATAGAATATCCTATTCCCCGAGGAACGATTCTTACTTCTCGAAGCTTATGTCTAGCATCTAGTCTAGTTTTAAGAGTGAATTCTACCTTTTTAGGTAGTATAAGCCACCCATTAACTATCCTTGATTGTTGGTTGCTGATAATAGCAACATATTCTCCATTTGTTGGTTTGTATCCAGGAGAACGAGGAAAACCAAGGAACTTCTCAGGGTGTTTTTTCCACTCTTTCCTTGCATTAAAATATGCTTTCCAGTTTCTCACAAGGAGTTTGAGCGTGTGTTGTGCTGTATGGGCAGGTAGAAGTTTATAGCACTCTTCAGTTTTGAGGACTTTATCTAGGTCATAGTACGAGAGGAAAATCTTCCTTTGCTGTCTTTGTTTGAAAATGTAATTCGCTCGATTATAGAGATTCTTCACTTGATGGCAGAGTGTACCTAAAGCTTGATTTCTTCTTACCTCCATCACTTCCGTTCTTGTTACTACTACCATCGTACATTATTCTACATTTCCCTATATAAACTCAGAAAAACCCCCTAACATGACTATATGACAAAAACATTTCATAAAGAAGAAAAGAACCATTAGTATGAGTGGTTTGCAAAGAAAAAACTAATTGCAGTTCTTATGATTTTTGATCGAGACTTGCTTGTTTCCCCAACTATCCTTTTTAGCTCATCGAATCCATTGTCTGTTAGTTTTGTAGTAATTAATTTCATCTTTTCATCTGAGGGTAATTCCTCTTCTCTAGAGCGCTCAAAACTAGGGAAAAGAATATTTTGTCTTGTAAAGATAAATAGCTCTCTCAATGCTATGCGAATTAACTCCCCTCTTGATACAAAAATTCCTCTAGTAACCAATTCATCAATTTGATCGGCAAAAAACGATTCTATCCGAAATGTTATCATGTTCATCGCTAGCACGGACTTTATAGTATTATACAGATAATAGCCATTTCAAGTATATAAAACTAATATTATTCCTTAGCAGGAAAAGTAAGATACATTGGTTTAAACATTCCAGTAAGAATGAGGTACATTTTTTTGAGAAAGTTTATGTTTTTAATACTTTCTAACCTTTCTCTCACTGTTCTCTCTTTAGGTCCTGAAAGTATTCTGAAAGAACAAGCTTTTTCATATTTGCAGTTTAGACAATCAGCTCTGAATCTTTCCCCTTCATCTAGTAAACCTTTTTCCTCAATTATTTCTTGAAAATCTGTAAATATAGAAATGTCTCCTACAAACTCTTCAATATACTGGTCATATTTCTCTAGAAACAACTCGCCTAACAGTTTTAACCTGTTCTTTAAAGGTTCAAAATCCTCTTGCGGTTCAGTTGTAATAATAGCAGTGATTTTTTCCATTGGAAAAGTTAAAACTTTAGTTTTTTCTATAGTTAATTCATGGAATTTTTCAGGTTCAGACTTATCAACTATCAACATTGCACTGATTAAAGCTGAATGAAGTAAAGTATCACTCTCAAAAGTGCTATCTTTTGATAAATCTAAGCATTTGAAACCAATATTGCACATTAAGGAACGGGCAAATAATGGTATGCCACTTTCATGGTTTATTAAGATGCTCTGAATCATTGTGAGAATATATTTCAATACTTTATATCATTTTAGTTTGGTAAAGAAAATAAAAATAAAAAGGAAAAAAAGGAAGAAATAAGGATTTTTAACATGATTGATTATTATAAGGTTCCAACTCTCCTACATGTGCTCCTGGTTTGAGAGTAGCTATTAGATATGTATCGTATCCTCCAGTGAAGTTTACAGCGTCATATCCATTGTTAAGTAAAATCCTTTGTGCTATATAAGCTGTAAATCCTACTTGGCAATGAAGATAGATTGTTCTATCTTTTGGAATTTCATTCAATCTTGATCTTATTTGACCTAATGGAATATTTATTGAACTTGATAAATGTCCTTCTTCATATTTTTCTGGAGATCTAACATCGATAATGAACGCTCCTTTTTCTTCAAGTTCCTCCGCATCGTGCCAATGACAAATTTTAACATCTCCACTTTGAACGTTAGAAGCGACAAATCCTGCCATATTGACACAATCTCTAGCACAACCGAATGGGGGAGCATAACATAATTCTAGTTCTTGTAAATCGAATACTGAACCCCCAAAGTAAATGACTGTAGCAATAACATCGATTCGTTTCTCTGTTCCATCACCACCAACAGCTTGAGCACCTAGTATCTTACCGTTGGAGAGATCAAAGATAAGTTTTAGAGTTATTGGTTTAGCACCAGGATAATATCCAGCATGAGTTTTAGGATGTACAAAAACCTTATCATATTCAATATCTAGATTTTGTAATTGTTTCTCTGTTAAGCCTGTTTGAGCAACAGTCTGATTGAAGACTTGCAAAACAGCTGTCCCTATAGCTCCTTTATAGCTAGAGGTACGTCCTGCTATATTATCAGCTGCAACTCTACCTTGTCTGTTAGCAGGTCCAGCTAAGGGAACAACGGTTCTCTGCTTTGTTTGCAGATTAGTGATTTCAACAACATCTCCAACAGCATAGATGTCTTTATCTGAAGTGATCATATGTTCATCAACTACAATGTATCCTTTTTGATTCAGTTCTAAACCACAGTCCTTAGCTAATTTCGATTCAGGTCTAACACCTATTGAAAGGATAATCATATCTGTTTCTATTTTCCTTCCACTTTGAGTATAAACTAGATATTTGCTATTTCCATTGTCATTAATACCGAATGACTTAACTCCATCGCTTAATATTAGTTCTAATCGGTTTAAGATTATTTCATTGTTAACAATCTGCCCCATATCCTTATCTAAGGTTGGAAGAACCTGATCTAATAGTTCAACAACTATAACTCTTATACCTCTATGTGAAAGATTCTCAGCCATCTCCAAACCAATGTAACCTGCGCCTATTACAACAGCTGAAGTAGGATTACTTGTTGATATAAATTCCTCCATTTGGACACTGTCTGGAATGTTCCTTAGAGTGAAAATAGGCACTTTGTCGATTCCTTCAATCGGTGGTTTAAGTGGTTCAGCTCCTGGAGCCAAGACTAGTTTATCGTAAACTAAATTGTACTCTTCTCCAGTTTCAAGGTTTTTAACAAGAACTTCTTTCTTTTCCTTATTAATTGATAAAACTTCATTTTTCACTCTAACATCGATATTAAATCGAGTAAAAAATACTTCAGGAGTAATTAATTCTAAAGCTTCTTTAGTCTCAATGACCTTACCAATATAGTAAGGTAGTCCACAATTAGCAAAAGAAACAAATTCTCCTCGTTCAAGCATAACAATTTCAGCAAATTCATCTAATCTGCGTAATCTAGTAGCAGTACTGGCTCCACCAGCAACACCGCCGACAATAACATATCTTTTTACCATTATATTCACCATAAAGCGTTATTACTCACAAATGTTCTCTGAACTGTAAGTGCATATTTGAGTGTGTGTTATAAAGATTACTGCATAGACATTGAGCAATTGAACAAAGAACAAACGTTGTTATCTGTTAATTTAATTTAATTCAATTTAATTTAATGGAACAATTGATTATATTTTCTAAAGCTTATTAAAACAAAAAAACGCTTTCTACAAAGTAGTAGATTGTAACTTAAACTCAAAAAACCGAAATAAAAGCAATATTTGTTAGTTGTAAGTCAAAAAGAATTAAAAAGCCATAATATATTGTAATGTGTGGAGTTTGAAGCAATAAGGAAACTTATCGATGCAGCCAGCTTTGGAGAGGCTTCAAAGTGGATAAAAGTCTACGATAGTTTTGAGAAGTTGGAGGGTTCAGATGAGATAGAACTCTTACTTCTCAAGGGTCATTTGGAAAACAAACAAGCAAACTTTCAAAAAGCCTTAGATTTTTCAACTGAAGCGCTTAAAAAAAGCAAAAAAATAGGTAATCAATTTCTATCTGTAGATGCTTTAATTTTAATTGCAGAGATTTATTATAGATTGGGAGACCTCGACGAAGGGGAAAAATTAGTTAATGAAGGTGAAAAAATCCTCGAGAGTATTGAAAAAGCATTAACCCCTAACCAAAAGTGCTTAAAAGTGGCAGATTTATACAATTGCAAAGGAAATCTCTTACTTGGTAGAAGCGAACTCGATCAAGCTCTAGATCTATACCATCAAAGTTTCGAATTATGTGAGATTGTAAACAATAAACACAAAATGGCTAGAGCGTTTCACAATATAGGTGTTATTTTTAACCTCAAGGGGGAGCTTGATAAAGGACTTGAAGTTTATCAACGAAGCTTGATCATAGACGAGGAAATCAGTAATATTAGAGGAATAGCTATTTCACATAATAATATAGGTGAGATATATAGAGCTAAAGGAGAACTAGATCTTGCTACGAGTCATTATGAGAAATCACTTGAATACAGCAATCAGATAGTGAATGCTCAATTAGAATCCTATGCAAAGCATAATTTAGGTTTAACTTTGCATTTGAAAAGAAAATATGCTGAATCAAGAAAATACTTTAAAGAGAGTCTAGAGACAAGTGAGAAAATAGGTAACATCTATGATATCAGTGAAACTCTTTTTGTACTCATTAAACTTGAAGTAGAAACAGAGAACTTAGGAGTAGCAAAGACATATTTAAATAAATTAGAAGAAATTAGAAAAACCTCAGATAATCCTTTTATTGATCAAATTTACAGATTGTCAAATGCTATTATTCTAAAAGAAGGGATAAGGGCTATTAATAAAGTAGAAGCTCAGAAGATTTTTCTTGAGATATCTGAAGAAGAACTAGTTGACCAAGAGTTTACTGTTTACGCTATGTTAAACCTCTATGATTTACTCCTAGATGAATTAAAATCTACAGGCTCAGAAGAAATTATAGATGAGTTAAAAGCCCTTTCTTCAAAACTACTAAAAATAGCTAAAGAGCAAAATTCTTTTGCGATACTTGCTGAAACATATCTTGTTGAATCTAAGCTTGCACTTCTTGAACTAAATTTAGAAGAAGCGGAAAAACTCTTGTTAATGGCAGAAAAAGTTGCTCTAGATAAAGGTCTTCAGCGGCTAGCATATTTGATATCTGATGAACATGATAATTTTAATAAACAGATAAATAAGTGGGAAGGCATTGTAGCTGGGAATCTAACTTTAGCGGAAAGAATGGAGTTAACCAATCTTCAAGAAAGGTTGAATATGATGATAGGAAAACGCTATGAGATTACCTCGGAAGAGAAAGATGAAGAACCTGTATTAGTTTTGATTCTAAATGAAGGAGGAGTAAGCTTGTTTACTGAAAAATTCCAAGAAGAATCGAAATTGGATGGTTATCTTGTAGGAAGCTTCCTAACTGCCTTTGATAATTTTAGTAGAGAAGCTTTCGCAGTTTCAGGATCACTAGAAAGGATAAAGCATCAAGATTATACGATGTTAATGAAAAAACTCGACACGTTAACTTTCTGTTATGCTTTCAAAGGTCAATCATTTGTTGCTCTACAGAAATTAGATACATTCATAGCGAAACTTATTTCTCTAAAAGAAACATGGGAAATAATACTAGAAACTGGAATTAGTTATGTTGATCCTCATGTTGAAAAAGAACTTTCTAGCGTAGCAAATAATATTTTCACATAAAAAAATATGTAGGGAACCTTTGATGATTGAATCCCTCTATTTTGTTAACCACTTGTAGTCCATGTAGAGTGAAACTAGCTCATATTTATCAAGCTTATAACATGAGTATCAGCGTTTCATCTCTTCTTTTATCCCCTCCACCGTAGTTTTATTATTGTAAGGTCTTCATCTCCTTCTTCCATTTTCCATTTGAATCACTTTCAGTACTATCAGTTGAATCGGTATGTGAAGAACAGTAAACATTGAATCTTCATCACGGTAATAATCCCAATAAGTTCTCGTCATTCTCCACAAAAATTTGAAATCCTTCACTTGCATTAAATATCTATAGTGCTTTAGAAAAGCACTTAAACTCGATATATATATCTTCTATGCATCAATTAAGCTTTCTTGTACAAATAATTGGATATGAGTATATGAGTATAAAATCTCCAAGTAAAATAGTTGAGACACTGGATGAATTAGGATTTTCAAAGTGTCATATGTCTCTTGCAAATTTAATGATACTCGCAGTGTTTGCTGGTGTTTATGTTGGTTTTGGTGCAATATTAGCTACTGTCGTCTCTCATGATTTAAGCACTTATATCGGTTCAGGATTTGCTAAACTGGTCTCAGGAGCTGTATTTTCTGTTGGATTAATGCTTGTCTTATTGTGTGGTGCTGAATTATTTACAGGTAATAATTTACTAATTATCCCTTGTATTGATAGAAAAGTTACTCCTCAAAAATTATTAAGCAATTGGACTGTGGTCTATATAGGAAATTTCCTAGGTTCTTTATTTTTAGTTTTTCTGATTTTTACTTCAGGCGTGTGGAAAATTGATTCAAATCTAGTTGGTGTGAATTCGATTACAATAGCTAATTCCAAAGTTAATCTTTCTTTCCTTGAAGCTTTCAGCAGAGGAATTCTATGTAATTGGTTAGTTTGTCTATCTGTTTGGGTTTCAACATCAGCTAGCGATACAACAGGAAAAATATTAGCTATATTCTTTCCAATAATGGCATTTGTAACTTGTGGATTCGAGCACAGTGTGGCTAACATGTTTTACATACCTCTAGGAATTCTACTGAAAGGAAATGAAGCTTTAGTAGCCATTATGGATGGAATAGATTTATCAAATCTTACTTGGGGATCTTTCCTTTATCATAATTTATTACCTGTTACTATAGGCAATATTGTCGGAGGAGCCATTTTTGTAGGTTTCTTATACTGGTTTGTATATCGAAAAAAAAATAATGGAAGTAATGAACGAGTAGAAAAAACAGATACAAAAGACAAGAATCGAAAAACAAACAATGGATGTGATGAATGCTAGAAAAAACAGATACAAAAGCAAAAGAATTAGAACAATAAAGAGAAGGAGTGATTCCGTGGACACCATTTCACAACTTGGGTAGATACTGAAAAAAATCCCAAGCAACAAATTCATTGGATGGGACGAATTAGTAAATAGAAAAAGCATTGTAAAAATAGAAACGATAACAGCTTCTTTTAGAAATTTTTGTCCAAGTTCTGATGAAGGATTGTTGTTGAGTTATATATCATCACAGAGCTAGCTGAGCTCCCTGTTTTATGAAATTGTATAGAACTCTAATCTTTCGATATTGATTAAACCAAATTCAACTAAATCTCTCAAAATTGATAAGAAATAAGGAAAAACTTGCATCTCTGTAATGTTATTTTTTACAGCTTCATATATATCTAATATAGTTTTAATCTCATTATGTAAACAAGTATTCATTATTGCTTTGTAGATTCTGTAAAAAGCTGTTCCTTTGTGACTGAAAATCTCTTTCCAGTGCTCTTCAAAAATTTCTAGATGTTCCTTCGAGGAGTGTGGTATAGCTACAGATGAATTCAACAATAAATCCAATTCAAGTAATTCTTTTTCAGTTGGTCTAGTTTCCATCATGTTATCAAGATAAATTCCTAGAAAATTAAGCATCTTCTCATCTAGTGAAACTAATGTTTCTAGAATGTTCGCTAACTTCTGTAACCATATTTTAACAATTTCACTTGACATCTTTTTTGAAACCATAGCTTTCAGTTCAATGAAATTCAACGAAGATTTAGCTTTGATTTCTATGAAATCATCAAGCCAGCTGCCTAAAATGAAAATTCGCTCCCTGAGAGTATCATTTATTTTTAGACTTTTAAGATTAAATGCTCCAAAATCTTTTGTAGGTATGACATCATATGTTATGAAATCAGCCTTTTTTGGCGTAGGGATGCTTAAGCCAGAAATATCAGAGAAAGATGACTCATTTGACTTTGAGGTAGAATCAAGTGTAACTTGAGATCTGACAGCATAGTTTTTATCGACAAATAATTTGACTGCTTGTGTTTTTTCATTTAAACAAGGATGTACATCGACTAGTTCAATATAACCGTGAGAAGAAACAGAATCACTCTGAAGAGCAGGAGCAATGAATAAAACCCTAGTTTTGAGACATTTGTTGCACTGATATTCAACATTTCGTCTTATTTGTGATTTGATTCTCAAGCGTGTTCACTTATCAATTCCTATAAAACTCTGGTCGACAACCAATATATTTCTTTCTAAGTAATATTTGTTGAAAATTGTTTAAGTCATTAGAAACTTATTTGTTTGTAAAATACTTCGAATCAATAAAACCTAATCTTTATGGAATAGATAATATTTCAAGTTTTTTTACACTTTTTTCACTAATCTTTATCTCTTGTTGTGTAGGTGTTAACACAAGAAATTAGATTAGAGATTATTATTACCGTTAAATATGAACAGCAGTTTGATAATTGCTTTACCAAGTGGAATCCCAATCTTTACACATCACTTAAAGAATGGTTATGTTTCTAACATTAAAAGAGAATCTAATTACAGTGCGTGTAATGAAAGAACAATTCTCACTACAGCTCTTTTAAATGCATTAAGTTTGAAGGAAGAAGCAAAAACCAACAATTTTTATCAATACAATGTCGAAAATGAACACTTTCTAACTTATATAACAGATGATCTCTCAGTTATTCTTTCAGGAGTTACAAGTGAAAACACTGGCTTTTACAAAAATAAAATGAGAGTTATAGCTAATCTGTTTATTGAAAACTACTCAACAGAAATAAAACCATTTAATGGAAATGTTGATACTTTTGAGAAATTTGCTACAATTCTAGAAAATAATAAAATCTTGAATAATAAAAAGAACATTTCTATAAACAATGTGAAAATCAAAAAAACGAGTGGTTTTCCATTTTTATCCTTGAGAATACGCTTAGTACCCCTTTTCACAACAATTGCTGTAGCTATGATTATTCTGATGATTGTATATTTCTCTAACCAACAACAGATGTTATCAGAATATCTTGCAAATCATTAACCAAGAAAGTAAGTTCACTATTTTTATAATAATACTCCATGCAAGAATAAAAAAAAGAACTTTCGAACAGATTTATTAGTGTTTATGGAGGAGCTATTTAAATAAGAATTGAAATCTTATGATATCTAAAATGTAATACTTAGAGTTCTAGTAAGTACTATTGTAGTATTGTAAAACAAGGTGATTAATAGGTGAAAATCAATGACCCATCAGAAATAAAGTTGATTACTAAAACGCTACAAAATTACACTAAAGCTTTCCAGAAATGGGATATTATTAAGCTCGTTGCAGCTTTTCATCCTGAAGCAAAAATTGCATGGTATATTCCTGAGAGAGGAGAATATATATCTGGAATGTGTTATAGTTGGGTTAGAAGTTTTATTGAGAATAAAAAGGAAAAACTTGTGATTATTTATTCTACATTTGACGAAAAAATTGATCAATCAGGAACAGCCGCATATGTAAGGTTCAGAGTTTTAATTGAAGATAAGGAGAATAGCAGAGATACGACAGATTATCTAACTCTACTTAAGTTTGGTGAAGAATGGAACATTGTTCATAAATCAGGGTTCACCATCGATAAACCAGTTGATGAAATTATTAAAATAAAGGAAGAACACACTGAAACCAACAGAAATGTACCACAGGAATTAGAGCTTATAACTTTAAAGCTTAAAACTTACGCTGAAGCTTTTAATGAATGGGATATAGAAAAAATTAAAGCTGTTTTTCACCCAGAGGTTAGAGTTAACAACGTTGATGTTGAGACTAATAAGTTCAGATGTCATACACGTTCAATTGGTGTTTGGAAAGAAGTTTTTGAAGAATATAAAAAGTTTAATGTAACATATAAAACACAAATAGAATTAATCGACCAGTTAGGAACTTCAGCTGTAGTGAAAATGAGATGGTTAGCCATGAAGGAAAATTTTAGAGCTGTAACTGTTGATTATTTAACATTTTTGAAAATAGATGGGGATTGGCTAATAGTCAACAAAACCTGTCATTCAGAAGAAATTGGAATCTAGTTGTTCAGATTACAAAGAGGAATTCCAAATTCTTAATTGTTCACTCTTAAATATTAGTTTAGCATCATCTGTTCTATGGATACAAATTTGAAGATTGAAGAGAATCTTCTATACCCTCATATTCAAAGAGTATTCAAGCAATCTTGGATTTTAATTTCTATTCTTTATATTTTTCTAGCTTTAATCAGAGGTTTTGGTGCATTTGGTCAAGAGAATATCCGCATACTAATAATGGTAGGATTTATTTTAATGTGGATTTTACCTTTTTTCTTCTTCAGTAAAAATGGGAGAAGAAGTATTGGAATAAAAAAAGTAGAGAAACCCTTATGGTTGCTATGGGGCGTTTTAATAGGCAGTTTTGCAGCTTTAGCTATTCTGGGAGTAGGTATGTTATTTACTAAGAACAACATACATTGGTATACCTCAATCGTAAATCAAGTAATATCTCCTGAAATGAGAGAATTGTTGCCATTTGTTTCTGTATTCTTTATGACAACAATCCCTTCAATAATTTTTAGTCCTATCGGGGAGGAGTTGTTCTTTAGAGGAATGATTCATGAAACAATCAGAGAAAAAACTAATGAGAAAATTGCTACTTTGGTTAATTCTTTTGCGTTTGCACTAGTTCATATCTTTCATTTTGGATTTGTCGTAGAAGGAACAACATTACACTATCTAGTAGGTCCTGGAATAGTTTGGTTTCTACTTATGTTCATTTTATCTATACTTTTCACAGTATGTAGAAAAAAGAGTGGGAGCATATTCCCCGCAATTCTAGCACATTCTTCATTCAATTTGATTATGTGCCTGACAACATTCTTCATACTATTTTAAAGATATTTACAAAGAATATGGAAAGAGGGGTTAAAATGTTATTTGGATGGGAATTTTATATGAAAATCAAAAAAAAGAAAATATTAAACTAGTTTGACAAGAGCTTTTTCTCTTTTAAACAAACTAGTTGATATTTTAAACAGACCTGCTGCAATGAGTAAGAGTACTATTGGTCCAACTACAATTCCCAGTATTGTATTGTAGAAGAATAACACTACTTGTAATCCAATCAATATTAAAAGTGGTATTAGCAGTAATCCACCTAATTGAGTAGCGTCTCTTACTGTTGAAACTCTAGTGGATACTAAAATTAAACCTTCAACAGCTATTATTGTGATTATTGGGCTTACTACGAATAGAAAAATTATCGATATCAGATCAGGAAAGAAAATCCTGCCTATCAACGGATATAATATAATATCCATAACTATAGAAAAGGTGATGATAGCGACTGTAGTAGCAATGAATGAAGGAATGAATGATGAGATAAGCTTGCCTGTTACTATTTCTTTCTCAGTCAAAGGTGTAGTCAACAATGCTTCCATCGTTTTTCTCTCTCTTTCTCCCGCTATTGTCTCTGCAGCGATTACAGAGGTGATGATAATTGGCATCATTGCAACTAAAACTAATACAATATATCCTACGGTAATAGTTGATTTGGCTTGATTTGTAAAGTCTTCCCAATCATCTACAGTTCTTGATAGAACATTATCCATGAATATTACAGAACTCTCATTATTATCACCAGCTCCAAATGAACCAGAATATAGCATCACTTGTAAAGGAACTATCGCTCCTATAACCAAAGGCAATACTATAATTGAAAACACGATATATTTTGATTTTGTATAATCTTTCATATCTTTTACTGAAAGAGCCCAAAGTCTTTTCCACTTCATTTTGATTCCTCCATTTCATCTTGGTGATTATCACCATTAACTAACTCTAAGTAAATTTGTTCTAAATCAGGTCGATTATGTCTAACTTCAGTAATGTCTATATTTAATCTCGATAAGTCTTTGATTATTATTGGAGTAGATTCTTCAATATTCTCAAGCTTCAATGTTACAGATAATCGCTCTTTATCCTCATCAGCAATTTTTATTGAACTAGTGCTAAAATAGTCAGATATTTGTTTATCCCATTTTTTGAATCTGAAGACTGTAACAACATCAGAATGTAATAATGATCTAAGCTCTGAAGGTTTTCCAATAGCAATTAAAATCCCTTTTTCTAAAATGCCTACTCTTGAACATAATTTCTCGGCTTCACTGAGATTATGGGTATTAATGAAAACAGTTCTGTTCTCATTCTTAGTTAAATTAACTATTAGATCTCTAACCATTTTTGCAGCTTCAGGTGATAGTGATCCTGTTGGTTCATCTAAGAAAAGCATTTCAGGTGAATGAATAATAGCTCTAGCAATTGCAACCTTTTGTCGCATTCCTTTAGATAATTTTCCAGCAGCTTCATTTTCCTTGTCAGCTATGTCAAATTGCTTTACTAAGTTCTTAATCCTCAAATCTCTCTCTTCTTTTGGAATATCATGAACTTTTGCAAAAAAATCTAAATTGTCTCGAACACTTAATCTTTGATATAAAGAAGATGTTTCTGTAAGAATTCCTACTCTCTCTCTAATTTTATTAGACTGAGTTACGCTGTTCAATCCTAAAACTGATGCATTACCTGAAGAAGGTTCAAGCATTCCAGTTAGTAATCTTACAGTTGTTGTTTTACCTGCCCCATTTGGACCCAAAAGACCGAAAATCTCTGATTCGTTAATTTTCAAGCTCAATCCGTTAACAGCATAAAACCCATCATACTTTTTTGTTAATCCTTGAGTTTCAACGACGATTTCACTCATTTTTTATCACTCCACATCTAATTGATGTTTCTTTTGACACATTAAAATGAAACTTCATATAACACGTCAAATGAAAAGTTTATAAATCTATTGATGTAGCTCTATTTAATGTGTCCTAAGAAAGCTGATATCAATGATATTATTAATGGAGAAAATGAAGAAAATTTGACAGAGATTCTATCTAAAAAAAGCCGCTTTCAGATATTCTTAAATTTGTTAGTCTATCCAGAATTAAGTCTTACTGAACTAAGTAAGTTTACTGGAAAGAGCAAAACTACAATTCATAGAGATTTGCAAGAGATGATAGTTGCTGGGTTAGTAAAAGAATATCGTCAAGATTCTTCAACTAAATCAAAATATTATGTTATTCAAAGAAAAACAATCTTCCGTGATATTCAAATATTGACTTCACCAGAAAAAATGGATAAATTATCAGCTGAAGAGCGAAAAAGTACGTTTAATCTTCTTATCTCGATGGTAAACTCGGCTTTCTTCATCTTAGAAAACAGTATTGGAATTATCACTAAGTATATTGATAGATTCAAAGAAGCAAAACAGGATCTGTCCCTACCTGATTATCAGACTTTTTTAAGATGGATTAAAGAATTAGGCGTTTCAATTAAATTTGTTCCTCTAAGTAATAAAACATTACCACTCTATGAAAAATATATGACTAATTTTTCTACAGATGTTAATTCAGAACTACTAACAAGTGAATTGGAGGAAGAATTATTTAGTGGTGAATATCTGGCTTGGAATTTAATATTGCCCCTAAAGAAAGCACTAAAGTAAAACAATTATCAACAAACTCCAAATTCTTCAGTGTCTGCTGAAGGTATACCCGACAAATAAATAATTCGTGTTAGTAGCTAGGGTTTATATATCAGATATATGAAGTACCGTTATAAAATCGCGTTTACACTTTGGGGTTTCAATGAATTCAGAAGATAGATTAGATAAGAATTATGACATTGCTTCAATCTCTAATTTAATAACATCGTTGAAGCAAAAAGACATTCAGACATACCCTAAAGCAATCTCAAGTCTCTGTAAAATTGGTAAACCAGCTGTTTTTCCGTTGATTCAAGTACTTCGAGCTGAAGATAAAGATTTAAGATATTTAGCTGCAAAAGCTTTAGAGAAAATAGGAAAACTTGCAGTTCGACCGCTTATAGATGAGCTGGGGAATAATAATTCGTCCATAAGAATTTGTGCAGTAGAAACTTTAGGAAAAATAGGTGATACTCAAGCAGTAAATTCCTTAATTTCAACTCTTATGGACGAAAAAGAAGATGAGATAATAAGAGAATACGCTGTCTATGCTTTAGAAAATATAGGGAAACCTGCATTAAAACAACTAATTAGTGTTCTGAAAGATTTAGACGATTCTGGAGCAGTAGCACCCTTAATGGCTGCTGCACATTACAATAATGAACATGTTAGATCAAAAGCTATTGATTCTCTAGAAAGAGCAGGAGTTTCATATTATCATATTGAACTTAATTCAAACATTGAGCAAACTAATGGTAAAATACCTCAAGTTAAGAACGCTAATGATATAGAAATTAGAAAAGGAAAGAAACGGTTTAAACAAACGTATCTAGCTGATTTCTTCAAAGAATAAGATTGATTTTCTGGATTTCAGAAGTCATTCTAAAACCATTTTCGAATAATCTCTGCTAGATTGTTGTTTCTAGGGATTTTAACTAGTTCTTCCTTTTTTTCTCACAAATGTTTTAAGCACAGAATAAATAAATTATATGAATCAAGAAAATACTGGTATAGATATGAGCATAGATAGAGCCAAGGAATTAATTCTGAAGAGTGATTTTTCTGCTGCTTTAGTTTTATTAAAAGACATAGAAACGACTTATACAAAGATTCACCTATTATTCTTCTTTAAAGCTTAATATTACAATTCATTATGTTTTTTTATGAAATGCTTTTTCCTATTTCTTCAGCCCAATTTACTGCATCTTCCTCTTTCCAATTGCTAATTTTCATCTGACCATTTCTTTTTATCCAACCGCCAAAGACAGCTGTGGAAGAGGGTTTTACATTAGCATTTTTCTTTACAACTCTATCAAGAAATCTCCTTTTCCATTTCTCATACTTTTCCATATTACCCTTTTCTAAAGCTGGGTACGTGATTCCTGCTGAAGAGATGAAAACAAAAAGTTTTTTACCAGTGAAATCACTATTTAGAAATTTCTTAGCTTGTTTTGTCCAGCTAAACTTAGCAATACTTGAACCAACAATAATAATATCGTAAACTGAAAGATCTAAACTCTCTTTTTGTTCTTTAAGATTAATTACGTCAACCTCATGGTTGAATTTTTCCTTGAGCACTTCAGCTATTACTTCAGATGATTTAGCTGTTGCTCCAAATCTTGTTCCATAAGCTATCAATGTTTTACTCATTATATCACATTCTTTGTTGAGAATATTTTGCTTATCTTGTTATATAAAACTATACAAAAAAAGTGATGGAGCCCACTAATTAATATTTCATGTATCCAATTATTCCTGTTATTTGTTGTTTTGCAAATAATACTAGTAAGACGAAAAAAAAAAGAAGATGAAGTATCTTTTCTTCTTCCTTGTCTTTAATTACCTTAACTAAAAACACCTGTCAAATATTATTTTATAGGTTTAAATAACATCGTGCTGTCTAGTCATTGATGAATAGATTCCAGAAAGAAATCTATGAGATTGCGGAACTTCTTTTCTTAAATGGAAAACGGATAGTTGAAACTGACAGTTTTATTTTAGAAATCTATAAATCAGATAAAATTAGACTTGGTCCCAGTTGGCGAAAAGAAATAGCTAAATATCTATCAGAAGATCAATCTTTCAGTTTTAATATGGATGTTATGGATAAGTTAAGCAATAGAACATTCAATTTACTAGATTTGAATATGATAAAACTAAGAACACTTTACATGGAATTACTTCTTATTATGGATTTAGATGAAAAATATCAAGTCGCTTACTCTCCTGATAAGATTCTATGTTCAGTTTCCATAGCTGAAGTGCAAAAATAGCTGGTTTTCGTAATTAAAGTTGTTTTTAAAAAGACATAAGTCTTTTATAAAAGAGCGAATCAAATAGAGTATTTTGAGAAAGAAGACCAACAGAAAGAAGCTAATGATGCTCTCCTACAGTTCCTTAACTATTTCAGGAGCAACTTTGATTAATTTCTTTAATACTAGGGTATTTAATTTCTACACTGATGAAGTAAAATTAAATTTAGCCTATATTCCACTAGTTATGACTATTTATGCTATATGGAATGCCATTAACGATCCCTTATTTGGCTGGCTTTCTGATAAAACCCGAACAAGACTAGGCAGAAGATTTCCATACATTCTTTTCGGTTTTATTCCTCTAACAATTGCTTTTGCAGCAATATGGTTAATACCTCAATCGTTAGTAGATAGCAAGAATCAGATTTTAATATTATTATATATGATTACAACATTATTAATTTTCGATACTTTTTATACAATCGTAGTTCTCAATTGGCACTCTCTATTTCCTGAGAAGTTTAAAACCTCTAAAGAAAGAAACTATGTGTCAGCTCTTCGACAAATGATTTCTCTAATTGGTGTTGTACTAGCTGTGGTAGTTGCTCCTTTAATATTTGAATATGATAATTTATACTCTTATCGCAAAGCAATTCTTATTATTTCTGGATTTATTCTCCTAGGTTTTACACTGTCTTTATATGGTTGTAGAGATGCAAAAAGCGAACTAGAACCAGTTAAAAAATCAAAAAGTTACAAAAAGATGTTAGGAGAAGTGTTGAAAAATAAAAACCTTATTTCATTTCTAGTAGCGTTTGGACTGGCAAATGTCGCATATCTTACGTTGTTAGCAATGTTGCCGTACTATAACAAATGGGTGTTGGTCAAAACAGCTGAAAATGAGAGTATTTTATATGGAATTGGGATAGGTGCTGCTGCTCTGGCTTTCTTTTTTTGGGCAAGACTTTCATTAAAGATAGGCTCAAAAGCAGTTTTTATAATAAGCTCAATTATTTTTTCTATAGCTCTTATTCCTCTAATTTTCAGTGCAAATATTATAGTTGTGTATATTGTTATGGGGATAGTTGGTGTACCTTTAGCCGGTCTTCTTCTAGTTCCTGAAGTTCTACTTTCAGAAGTAATTGATGATGATTATCAAAAAAACCAACAGAGAAGAGAAGGGTTATTTTTTGGTTTTTACGGGTTTTTCGTTAGAATAGCACTAATATTTGAATCTGCTTTAATTTCAATAATATTAGCGATAACGGGATACAATCCTGAATCATTAAGCCAAACCAACTTAGCTCTGACTGGAATAAAGATTTTAATGATTGGTGTACCAGCTGTTTGTTTTGCACTTGGAATTATTGTAATGTTTCGGTTTTACGATCTTTCAAAAAAGAAATTAGGGAAAGCTTGAAACTCTGTGATATTACATTTTACCTTTTAATATATCTCTGGTATAGTTCTAGTCTCGTACTGTAAAAAAGCATTCATTTTTGTTTTATAAATCCTGTAAAAGTAATTGTATTTGAACAAGAAGTGATATTAAGATTTTTTTAGCTATGAATTAAAAAAGTAAGCGATGTCTCCAGATTGAGTATTTCAGAATTAGTGAAAATAAATCTAATAACAGTATTCAAAACCAAATTACTTTTATCTTATAATCCTTAAAATAAATTATGGAACGATCCAAAGACTGGTTGAAACAAGCTGAATTTGACTTGAAAACAGCTAAGGCTCTTATTACGAATGAGAGTTATTCTTGGGTTTGTTTCATCGCACATCAAGCTGCTGAAAAGGGATTAAAAGCTCTACTTGAATTCAAAGATACTCCAACTTGGGGTCATGATCTTCTGGATTTAGTTGATGTTTTAAACAGTCTTGTAATAATTTCTGATCCTGTCATGGAAGCATGCGCACGTTTAAATCTATATTATATCCCGACGAGATATCCTGATGCGTTTTCTTCAGGGGCTCCAGCTGAGAAATTTACCTTATTACAAGCAAAAAACGCACTCAAAGATACAGAGGAGGTTTTAAGTTTTGTTAAACGTAAAATTACCAAATCATCCAAAGATTCATAAGATGGAATATTTTATGGAAAAACTTCTAGCAAAATATAATATTGAAGTATTAATACTATTTGGGTCAGTAGTAAAAGGTCTAGATAATTATCGAAGTGATATTGATGTGCTTATTGTATCTGATGATATGGGGAGAGATTGGTTTGAAAGACATCAAAATGCATATTCTTTATCAGTAGGACTTGTACAACCATTTGTTTTGACAAAAAAGCAATTTAAAAACGCAATAGAAAATCGACAAACAATCGTTTGGGAAGCTTTAACTGATGGTAAATTGCTTAAGGATACAGGTATTGGAAAATTAATGATTCAAAAATTTAACAAGTTAATAGAAAATGGTGAAATAAAACGCATGAAAAAAGGATGGAAGATAAATTCAAAAGCTTTTTAGAAAATAAACAAAACTATAGCTTTGGGACTTTATCTATTGAATATCCTATTGAACAAGACCACATAAGCTGGAAGGTTTAAACGGGGAGAGTTTACAATAAGGTGGAATATATTGGAAGAGTACTCAAAAAACAACCTTCAGTTCCAGTGGAATAGTA
>JAHLWR010000009.1 GCA_019057815.1 Candidatus Heimdallarchaeota archaeon | reverse complement strand
TTCTCATTCTAACATCCCCTGCATGTACTGTTGAAGCATATACTCTTATTAGTACTTCATTATCTTTAGGTATAGGTTTGGCTACCTCTTTGAGCTGAAGAACATCCGGTGGACCGTATTTTTCATATACAACTGCTTTCATAATTAATCCTCTATTTTGTTAGTTTTGTCATTATTGTTAAAAGTTATTACAACATACCCTTTCTTAAGCCCTTTTTCTACATAGTCATGAGCCTCTGCAGCTTGTTCCATCGGAAAGCTTCTATCTATGAATGATTTAATCTTCCCCGCCTCTACAAGCTCTTTGATGGCATCTATATCTTCTTCCAATGACAACGCACACTTTACTTTTTTGCTACCTATAATTGAAGTCCTTAGCATTTGAAGCAGCTGTCTCGATTTAAAGTTGGCTAAAAGATAGATTCCGTTTTTATTTAGCACTCTTTTACTACGTGAAAACGAACTCTTACCTAATACATCAAAAATAAGATCATAGGTTTCACCGCTTTGTGTAAAATCCTTTTTAGTGTAATCAATGACTTTGTCCGCACCAAGAGCTTTTACCATTTCTAATCTTGGTGTACCGCATGTCCCAGTAACTTCTGCCCCGTAGTGTTTAGCAAGCTGTAATGCAATACTTCCTATCCCTCCAGAAGCTCCATTGACTAGGACTTTTTGTCCACTCTGTATGTTTACTTTACTAAGGATACACAACGCAGTCGTTGAATTACCAGAAACGGTTGCAGATTCCTCAATAGTCATGTTAGCAGGTTTTAGTGCCACTGTCCCTTTTTCAGGCATACATAGATACTCAGCATAAGCTCCCATGTTCATACCTCTATATCCAAAAACTTGGTCACCTTCTCTGAATAATGTTACATCTTTGCCTATTGCTTCAATTTCCCCAGCAAACTCACTTCCTAGTATTTTCTTTCTTGGTTTTCTGATACCCAAAGCTAATTTCGCAATAATCCAGAACAAGAAAGGCATATAAAACTGGCGAGGGGAGATATTTCCCATATTTCTAGCTATAATATCCCCGAAATTTACATGTACCGCATGTACTTTTATCAGTATTTCATTGTCCTTCGGAGTTGGTTTTTCTACCTCTTTTACTTCAAGAACTTCCGGTGGTCCATATTTTTCGTATACAATTGCTTTCATAAGTACTCCTCCAATGTTTATTTGATTTCAATTACACACCACTGTTCACTTCTAATTATAATAAAATTCCTCTCAAAATTTAAATAAGTAAAAAATATTCACAAAATGTGAAAAACAATGACAGAATCAAAAAAAAGGATATTTCAAATTCTGGAATGATTCATAATCTTGTTAATTCCAATGCCATTGAAGTGAAGGATTTAAAGAAATACTTTGCCGAGAAAAAGAAGATGGACGATGTAAAGGCGGTTGATGGAATATCGTTTCACGTAAAAAATGGAGAAATCTTCGGACTTTTAGGACCCAATGGTGCGGGAAAAACAACTACTATTAACATTTTAACAGGTATGCATTCACCAACTGAAGGGACAGCGGTTGTTGGAGGATATAATGTAAAAACGAATCTTAAAAGGATTAAAGAAATTATTAGTGTGTGCCCACAAGAACCAGCTGTAATTAAATTTCTTTCCGGTCTTGGGAACATCAAGTTTTTCGGGAAATTATATCTGATGTCGAAAGAACAAATAACAGAACGCTCAGAAAAACTGTTAAAGTTATTAGGATTATATGATGCTCGGAAGCGGTTAGCAAAAAGTTATAGTGGTGGAATGTTAAGACAACTAAGTTTAATCATTTCATTAATAAGTGAACCTGACATTCTTTTCTTAGATGAGCCGACTGTGGGTATGGATCCCCGAAATCGACGAAAGGTCTGGGAGTTTCTTGGTTCTATAAAACAGCAAAAAAGAACCATCATTTTAACCACCCATTATATCGAAGAAGCGGAAGAGCTTTGCGATAGAGTGGCAATAATTGATTATGGGAAGTTAATCGCGATAGGACCTCCAAAAAAGTTAATTGAGGAGCATGAAGTTAAAAATTTGGAGGAAGTTTTTATGAAAATTACCGGTAGAAGAATTTTGGAGGGGATGTAATAATGAAAGTAAAAAGAATTCTTGCTGTTGTTAAGATGGAAACAACAAGAATATTTGCAGAACCACTTACATTAGTGTTCACCCTTTTGTTAGTTCCGGTGCTTATTCTAATTTTTGGGTTAACTATGGGCTCTAACTATGGATGGCATGAAGATTACACTGTATTCGAAATAATGGTTCCAGGATTACTTGCATATGGCTGTTTGTTAACAATATTAGATGTTGCCTCCTCTGTTGCAGGTGGTCGTGAATTGGGCTTACAAAGAAGAATCAATACAACTCCATTAACCTCTGCAGAACACATATTTAGCCAAATTATATCCTATACGATTAAACCACTTCTCCAACTATTGCTGGGATTAGGCATGGCCCTTATCGTTGGATATCGTCCAGCAAACACAGCTGTAGGATATTTATTAGTGATTGTATTTTTGGTAATTCTCACCTTTTGCTGTGTAGGACTTGGCCTGATCACGGCGAACTTTGCAAAAAGTGCTAATGCAGCAAGTGGATTAGCTTTTATTTTTATCGTGCCACAACAGATATTTGCTACCTTTATTCCACCAGAATTTATGGGGGCAGGTACATTTAAATGGATTTTTCCGAGCTTCTATGCTACTGACGGTTTAGGCCTAATTTTTGCTGGAACCCCTTTAACTGACTCAAGAATATGGATTAGACTGGGAATACTTTTCGCTATAAGTATTGTAATATATGTTATCGGGATATTTGTATATGAAAAAAACAAAAATAAATGAAGTCTATTCCTAGAAACTGAGCGCGATTAATAAAAATTAATTGACAAATTAATGAAGAATCAACGAATACGAATATAGAAAGAAAAAATTTCCGATGTTTATTTGTGAGAAAAGAGTTTTTGGAGTAAGGAATGATCATGATACACGATTGGTAGATCAAGTAGAACATCCAGATGAAAAGTTTTGGTTGGAAATAAGGTAAATTAGATTTAAGGATTTATTTATTTGTATAATTCTTGAATTTGAATTATGACATAATGATGGAATATTTGATTGAAAAGTAGTTATATTATATTCACAATACGTGCTTCACTTGTAGTATTCAATAGTTATATGCTATGCTGATTTTGTATCTTTTTTGATGGAAAGTTATTTATACTAAACTCTTCCTGATATTATTTAATATTAAGGAGTCCAAATAGATGATTATCGATAGTCATGTTCATTTAGCGGAACCTCCATATAAGCGAAATAAATGGTTTATAAAAGGTACTGATGGAACTGAGCATATTATTCCCCTTCCAGAGGATGCTAATTTCTCTGTAGATAGTCTTATTTCTGACATGAATAAAAACCACATTGATAAGGCTCTTGTGGTAGCATGTTCTGGTATAATATCAAATGAAAACCTTTCAGAAGTAGTAAAATCCCACACGAAGCAGCTTGTTGGATTTGCTTGGGTGAACAATCCTAAACACAAGCAATCAGTAATAGAATTTGAATATGCTGTAAATGAGTTAGGATTAAGAGGGTTGAAACTCCATCCTGGTATACAAAACTTTTCTCCTGCAGATCAAGAGATAGTTCCACTAATAAAGAAAGCTGCTGATCTAAATACTCTAATTTTCATTCATATGGCCGCATACCCCACTCCTGGAGATTTCCATAATTGTCTTGTAGAGCATATAGCTGTCCTTTGGAAACGAGTTCCTGAAGCCACCATACTTATCGGGCATATGGGTTTTCCAAGATGGTTTGATTTACTAACTATAGCACCTTTACCTGGTGTTTATGTTGAAACTTCCTGGGGGTTAACTATGCTCGCTGAGTTGTTTGGATTAGATTTCACAACTCGATTTATTCGCAAAATTGGTGTTGACAATGTTGTTTTTGGATCCGATTGGGCCGGAGAAGGTTGGTCTGAGACAAAGAACCAAATTGATCTTATTCAAAAATTAAATCTATCAGCAACGGAAAAGGAAAAAATCCTTGGGGACAATATAAACACAGTTTTAGAAGGACTCTTTTGAGAAATTAATTGAGCTAATGAAAGCAGTAATGATTTAACCTATCTGTATGAGATATTAGCTCAAACATTGTTAATGTCTCTGTAGAATGTTTTACATTATAACCTTTTTAAATAATTTTCCTAATATAACCACTGTATGACATCTCTAAATCTTTTTATCTTATTTACTATGGAAATCATACTATGGTTGAGTGACCTTCTATAATAACAAACAAGGTTAAGAATCAGTATGTATAGATATTTACGATGGATTATTAAAATGCAAATTGCTGAATTTTAAATATTTCAGTTATCAGCTACAATGTGTTTCACATTTCAGTAGAAAAACACAAACCAAAGACAAGGATGCTTAAGTAATGCTAATGGAATTTTAACAGTGGTAATTTATAGCTTAGTTGGATATGTTGTAAATCCTTTTGCATGCCATATAGCTGAAATGAATATTCTTTTCAATTAATAGACTTAATAAAATGCGTAATAATCAAATAGTTTATAACAAAATAAAAGAATAAATAGTGAGTATCAATATCACAAGGGAATAAAATGAGTAATGGGGAAGAGAATAAACTGGAAGTTTTTGGTGCAACGATTGAGGGATTTTCTCAAGCATGTATCAATTTGAATATTGTGACAAGTTCTGAAACAAAGAGTCTAATCAAGAATGTAGAAATTAATAAATGGTATCCCTTAAAGATTTTAAGAGATCTTGAGGGAATTGTGAAAAAAAATTATAAAAACTCTGAGTCAATTCTAGAAAGAGTAGGTACAGAAATGATGCTAGCTTGGTTTAATTTTGGGCCAGGTAAACAATTCATTAGTAGAGGTGTAGATTTTTTACATTTTCAGAGTGGCTCACAAGGATATGCAAGTGTAGTTAAAGGTCCTGAAGAACTCGTAGGAAGCTTCAAATTGGTAAAACTTGAAGAAAAGCTAGGAAAAGCTTTAATTCATAGTACAACTCCATTTAATAAGAACATAGAGCGAGGTGTTATTATTGGGGGTATGTCTGCTCCAGGTGACCTTGATTATATCGATGTGAATAATGATGAAGACGAACACTATTTCAATATAGAATTCCATTAATTACATTTAAATTATTTTGGTGGAGAAATAGATTGAATTTGGAAGAGTTATTAAACTTGGAAACATCTCCTAAAAAAGATGATCTAACAGACGAAGATATAGCCAGATTATTCTTCAAATACAAAGGTCTTTTAAAAAAACTAGAAAGAGATGAAGCTTTTTGGGTAGCTACAAATGAAAACATTACAATAGCTTATTCAAAGTTGGACAAACAGACGAGGGAACTTCAAGATGCTCAAGAACAATTGATTCGTAAAGAGAAGCTTGCTATCATTGGTCAACTAGCATCATGTATAAGTCATGAACTGCGTAATCCTCTTGGTGTTATTAATAATTCTACTTACTACTTGAAGATGGTACTTGAAGATGCTGACGAGAAAATAAAGAAACACTTGGACATTCTTCAGAAAGAAGTAGTTAGAAGTAATCAAATTATTACAGACTTATTGACATTTGCTAAAGTAAAAAAATTAAAGTTTACTAACAGTAATTTAAACAAAATTCTTGAGGATGTTTTGAAATATGTAGAGATTCCTGAAAATATTTCCATTGAAAAGCAGTTGAATACAAATCTTCCCCACTTTAAATTAGATGAAGAGCACGTATTTCGTGCTATTCTGAATATAATTACCAATGCTTTACAAGCACTAGGAGATGAAGGTAAAATAGTGTTAAGAACTAGTAGAATAGATAATTTTGTTGTGATACAAATCATGGATAATGGTGATGGAATACCTGAGGAAAATCTAGAAAAAATTTTCGAACCTCTTTACACTACTAAGGCAAAAGGTACAGGCCTTGGATTAGCGATAGTGAAGGAAATTATTGATGAACATAAGGGTTCAATTGAGGTAGAAAGTAAGGTTGGTGAAGGGACAACTTTCACGATTAAACTCCCTTTAAAAGCTTCTTTGGAGGAGTCATAAATGTTTAACCCAATTTCTATTCTAATTGTTGATGATGATCTTAATATGACAGAAACGCTGAAAGATATCTTAGAAGCAAAGGGAATTACTGTTGATGTTGCATATGATGGATTCAAAGCTATTGAAATGGTGAAAAAAACCAATTATCTACTTGTTTTTATGGACATTAAAATGCCTGGAATCAATGGTGTTGATACTCTCAAAAAGATTAATGAAATTAATCCTTTAACAAAAGTTGTGATGATGACAGCTTATTCATTTGAGGAACTTGTGAGAGAAGCATTAGATGAAGGAGCTTATACTGTACTTTACAAACCTTTGAATATAAGGAAATTTCTTGAAATAATTGAAAAAGCAATTGAAGGGATATTGATACTTGTTGTTGATGATGATTTGAATACTTGTATAACTCTCAAGGACATTCTAGAAGAGAAAAAATATAGAGTAATAACAGCAAATAGTGGAAATCAAGCAATAGATCTTTCTAAAGAAAATAGCTTTGATATTGTGATCATAGATGTAATGATGCCTGTCCTAAATGGGTTGGAAACCTATAAAAAGATAAAGGAAATCAACCCCAAAATAACAGCAATCATGATTACAGGTTACAAACAAGAAGTAACATCAATTATACAAGAAGCTATGGATGAATCTGTTTATACTTGTCTCTATAAACCTCTTAATCAAGTAGAAATCTTTTCTTTAATCCAAGAAATATCAAAAACAAAAATAATTGGGAAAGAAACTCACAAACCCATTAATGAATAAGGTGCTTGAAATGGCTGAAGAAACGATTTTGATTGTTGATGATGATAAACAAATATGTGAAACTCTTTCAGATATTTTCTCACAGAAAGGTATCAATGTAATTACAGCATATACAGGTGAAGAGGCTTTTGAAAAATCAAAAAAGTATTCTCCTACTATTGTATTAATTGACATAAAGCTCCCAGACATAGAGGGAACTCAACTTTTTCATGAACTGAAAAAAGATAATCCAGAGCTTATTAGTATTTACATTACAGGTTTTGCTAGTTTGGAGCACACATTAATTGCTTTTAAAGATGAAGCTGAAGGATTTTTTGTTAAGCCTTTACCCTTAGAAGATCTAATCACTCTAGTTGAAGATCTTCTTGAAAAGAAACGTTTGAAAGAAGCTCTTAAGAACTCTGAAGGAAAATACAGAAAACTATCTGAAAATCTAGAAATACAAGTGGAAAAAAGAACTAAAGAACTTCTAGAAACTCAAGAGAAGCTCACTAGACAAGAAAGATTAGGAATTTTTGGACAGTTGATGGGCGGGATTGCTCATGAATTTAATAACATACTTTCAGCAATAGCTGGTGCAACTGAAATTGCTCTTGAAAATGTAAAAAACGATATGTCCAAGCAAATGCTCAATATTATCTTAAAGCAATCTGAAAAAGCATCTATATTCATAGGTCAAATGCTAGATTTCAGTAGGATAGGCAAAATTGAACCTAAAATTGTAGAATTAGAAGCTTTTTTCAGAGAAACTCAAGAAGTCTTTTATGTTCTTTTTCATGAGAATATTATAATTGATTACAAAATAAATCCTTGTAAACTTAAAATCGATTTTAATCAGCTTCAACAAATTATGTTGAATCTTCTTCTTAATTCAAGAGATGCGATCCCTGAAAACGGTAAAGTGAAAATCAGTGCTTCAATTGTGAAATCTAACGATATCAAAGATTTTGAATTGAACAAAATTAGGAGTGGGGACTATGTCCATATTCAAGTAGCTGATAATGGGACTGGAATGAGTAAAGAAGTTTTAAGTAAAGTATTTGAACCTTTTTACACAACAAAACCAGTTGGTAGAGGAACTGGTTTAGGATTATCACAGGTATATGGTATAGTAAGACTATATAGAGGTTACATTTATATCGAATCTGAAAAAGGGAAAGGAACAAAAACTCATCTTTATTTTCCAGTTAAACCTCAGTAAAAATCAGATCCCAAGTTTTCTTCTAGATACTTCATATCATTACTATCTTTTATAAAAGTTCCAAGATTACCTATTCTCAAATTTCTCAATCCTTGTTTTTTCATTGATTTATAGCTTTCAACAATCTCTTCCTTCTTTGGAGCTCTGTAAATTGGTTCTATTAGTTTATAGCATGGGAAGAATGCTAACAAGGTTGTTGGAATCCTTGAATCAACGCTTGCTATTAATTGTGCTATTTTTTCATGCTCATCAGTTTCTACGAAAAATGGAATGTACAGAGTTAAAACTTCTAATGTAAAACCATGATCTATAATTCTTTCAACACTTTCTAGAATGTGTGCATTTGTTGTTCCACATAGCTTTTTGTACTTTTCTTCTGAATAAGCTTTAATGTCTAACCAGAATGCATCTATACCTCCAGCGGCATAAGATTCCAAATTTTGAGGAGTTAAACCATAACCATTTGATTCCAGAAGAATCCAAAAATCATCCAGTTCTTTCTTTATTTTTTTTGTTACTTCTAAATAAAATTCAGGTTTGCACATAATATCTCCTCCTGTAAAAGCTGCTATGTTCCTTACAGGACCAAAACCTTGTGGACCTAGAACTACCTGTTCAGGTTTCAACTTCTTAGGGCACTCTTCTGATTGTTCTCCAATTAAAACACAAGACCCACAGTGTCGACATAATCGATGAGCATGCCAACTTGTTGCTGCTTCTCTTGGTTCATAAACTGTAATATGCTTACTGTAATCTATAGCTGCTTTTGCTATTTGATCTGTACTCATCCATTTACCATTAACTACTTTACTAAAATCATGAGAATGACATTTCAAACAAGTATGGTTGCAACCACTCTGATAAATAGAAAGATAGTCTTCCGGTCGCGAAAGATGATAAGATGTGATTACTCGTTCTAGATTGCCGTTCTTCTTCCTTAAAGTTAAATCGCATGCTCTTCCTTTAGAACCGTCTATTTTTTCTACTAGGCATGAACCTGATGAATATCCTTGTTCTACCATTTCACATATTGTGGAGTTAGAAATCATTATTTCCAGAATAATATAGTAAAGTACGAATAAAAAAGCTTTGACTACACAACAAAAAGTCACTTGAAGGAGTATTTCATCTCGTACGAAATAAAGAAACCTTCGTCTAATGAACAGTAAGGAATCAGACTACTTAATGCTAACAAGATATAATTTGGGACAGAAGTAATTTCATGGATGTCGTTGCTATTATATTCAAATATCAATGAAAAAAGAGTTAGAGGAAAAAAGAGAAAATTAGGATTAACAATATTTTATTCTTAATCTTCCTCTAATTCTATTGTTTTTTTATGCATGAGGTGTCTTTCATAATCAAAAGTGATGTGACCATCATCTTGTTTGGTGAAAGGAACATCCATATTACCTTGAGGTAAAATCACATAGAAATCCATAACTTCAGGGTCATCATTTTTAGGAATTAAAGGGAGTTTAAATTTTTCTTGCCAACTACCTTCTAAGTAAAGGATACTCTCTTTTTCCTTAATTTCCATTGTTATAGTTTTCTTATATGCATCATATCTTCCGCAGAGTTTTTTGTAATGCTTCTTTCGGATATGATAAGGCATAACTTTTTCTGGATCTTTACCTAACAGCAAGGCTAAAGCTGTATGCATTAAATGAGTAGGCAACCATGATACGTTGTATAATTGAGCAAAAGTCAAATTCAATTCAGGGATAAATGCAACTTGACCACCTGTAACTCCAGAGACTCCTCCATGAGTAACTAATGTGTATCCGTAGTAATTATCATAAACCCTAAATCCATAACCATAGGATGAAATAGAACCTGGACAATACTCATGATACTGAGATGTAAGATTTTTATTATGGGGTTTCCACATTTCTTTAATCAATTCTTCACTCAACAGCTGCTTTCCATTGAAATCTCCTTTATTCAAGTGACAAAGTAAATAGTTAGTTATCTCTTTTACGCTCGAAATTAATCCTCCTGCTCCAGCTATAAACAAATCGGTTAGAAGGTTTTTAGGTTTTCTAATCACCTTTTTATCCTTAAGCTCAAAGTTAAATCCTTTTGAAACATCATCATCTCGTTCTACATCGTCTTTAGAAAAAGTGCTTCTTTTCATTTCTAAAGGCTTCAAAATGTTCTCCTTAACATATTCTTCAAATAGTTGTCCGCTTGTTTTTTCTACTATTTGACCAAGTAAAGTAAATCCTGCATTCCAGTAATAGTATTTTTTGCTTGGAGGGCTAAGAACTTCAGTCTTTGCATCATTAAGATGGAAATAAAAATCGTCCCAATTACCTAATGGGAGTTTAGGAAGAACAGGTTCATATAATTCTTGATTCATTTGCGAAAAGTAGAAAGTCATCAAAGAAGGTATTCCAGAAGCGTGTGACATTAGATGATGAACTGTTATTGGAGTATCTTTAAACATTAAATCTACAGGTACATATTTTGAGATAGGATCGTGAATATTCAACTTTTGAGCTTCATGAAGTTGTAAAATAGCCAAACATGTAACTGATTTGGTGATTGATGAAACCCCATATAATGAATCAGTTGTAGCAGGTTTTACATCTCCTTTTTCTCTTATACCAAAAGCTCTATGATACGTAGTTTTACCATCTTTCGTGACAAAAATAGACATTCCTGGGACTTTAAAATCACGCATAACTTTAACTGCTTCTTGTTCAAACTTTTTTCTAAATTTCTTCATATCCATAGTTACCACAATTAGTCATCTTTTCTTATATGTTATATACATTATGTTTAATTTATAACATTTTTGCTAAACATTAACTTTTTTACCCGAAAATCTTATATATATTTAAACAAATAAAAAAAGTGTCTTTGAAATTGTCTCAAAGAACACAAAAGAAAAAAAACAAAGGATTGAAAAAAATTGAATAAAAAATTGTTAATTACCTCAACAATTTTTATGGCATTCATTATGACATTTTCACCCTATTCTACCGTTCTTGCACAAGATCCCTTTGTTGGCGGTACTCTTACCGTTCCAATGGGCTCTGACGCACTGACTCTGAATCCCTTTACTTGGGGATCAGTCTATGAAAGTTATATAATTGGGCACATATATGATGCTCTAGTACAGAATGACATAAACAATCAACCAACTCCTGTGTTATGCACAGGTTGGACACATAATGAAACTCTCGAAAAGTGGATATTTACAATTAGAGAAGATGTTTACTGGTCAGACGGTGAACTTATGGATATCTATGATGTAAATTATACATGGTATTTGCTATGGACTGATCCTGCAATTCCACGACGCAGCTGGCTTTTTGATGAGATTTTTGACATAACTGTCCTAAGTGAAACACAAATTCAAGTAGAATTCTGGTGGGGACCAAAACCTGCAGATGTTTTATATGATTTTGCTACAACTTGGATAGTACCTCAACATATTTGGGAAGATATAACTGATATTTACACATTTGCTAATGAGGAACCTGTAGGTTGTGGTCCTTTCGTATTAGAGGAATGGTCTCACGGCTCCTTTTTCAGATTCTCAAGAAATGATCAATATTACCTTGATGGACCATGGGTTGAGACAAAAATCGTACAAATCATCAGAGAAATTGAAGCTGGTTACTACGCTCTAAGTGTAGGAGATATAGAATTACTAGGTGCAGTTCCACCTGAATTAGAAAATGTTGCTAAAAGTGATCCCAACATTGAAATTCATGAATATCTTAATGACTATATTATGTACTTAGGTTTGAACCAACGACGTTATCCAAATGATGAAGTGAATTTTAGAAAAGCAGTTCTACATGGAATCAATCGTTCTGAAATTATGGAAATTGCAGGTTATGGAAGAGGACTTGTAGCTCCTGCTTCAATGAGCTTACCATATGGTGCATATTATAACCCAGACATCGAACAGTACGCCTATGATGTAGCTCTGGCTAATCAACTGCTTGATGATCTAGGATTCTTAGATACCGATAATGACAAAGTCCGTGAAGATGGTCTAGGTGACCCCCTAAAATTTAATCTAGGAGTTAGCGCTGAATATCAGGAGTCAGTTGATACTGCTCGTATGATTCAAAACTATATGTTGGCTCTGAATATCTCAATAACTGTTCAACCAGTCATTTGGGATATACTATGGTCAACAGTAGGTGGACCTGGTGGTTCATATGCAAGTAAATATGACTATGATTGGGCTTTCCTTGGCTGGACAGGCTTTTGGTCAGATTTCCACCCAAGTTGGGCATATTGGATGTTCAGCGCAAATAGATGGTGGGGATCAGATAATGTAAACATTCCAGGTTGGAACAGTTCTGTTCGTTGGGAAGTTACAACATTAGTTGATGAAGTCCTTTATGAAACTGATGAAGCAATCGTTAGACAAAAACTAGATGAAGCTCAAGTACTTATAGCAGAGGATTTACCATACTTACCAATAAGAATTACTGGTGGTGTAACCCTTTACAGAACAGATAAATTCACTGGCTGGATTATGGGTAATACTACAGGTCCAGACAACTGGCAATCATGGATGGCAGTTCACCTAATTGAACCAGATGAAGGTGCTCCAGGATTCGAAATAATGACTGCAGTTTTAGCTGTAGGCTTTATTCTTGGAATAACATACTTCAGAAAAAGACGAAAGTAAAAACAAAATTGTTGCCATAAAAATATACTAAATGAATCTAGGGTTTGAATAATCCAAATCCTAGGTCCATTCTTTTTTTAATTTTAATTGTACAATTATGTTTAGATTGTCACTTTTTTACTAAACATATATCTTTTCCCGAAAAATTTAAAAGTATTTCAAGTAGTTGAAGTATAGAGATGGTGTTATATTAATGGGATTAAAAAGTTATATTGCAAAAAAAGTTCTTTTTGCAGTAGTTGCGTATTTTGCAGCTATAACAGTTGTATTTTTTATCTATCATGTTATGCCAGGTAATCCTGCAAATATTTTTGCTACAGATCCTCGCGTTCCACCTGAAGTAAGAGATGCTTTATTAGATAGGTGGGGACTGGATGAATCTTTATGGAAACAATATTTAATCTTCTTGAAGAATCTATTTCAGGGTGATTTAGGGTATTCTTTTCTTCATAAAAGACCTGTTAGTGAAATAATTGGAGAAAGACTTCCGTGGACTCTTCTCTTACTCGGTTCAGCATTCATTATTAATGCAGTTATAGGTATCCTTTTAGGATCTTTGATTGCATGGAGAAGAGGGTCAAAGACAGATACTGCATTTGTCTTAACATATAATGTATACAACGCTATTCCCTTGTTTTTTGTTGGAATGATTTTCATTTCTATCTTTGGATACCAAGCTCGAATACACAATTGGCCCTTTTATTTTCCTTTCATTGGTGCTAAAACTCCAGGCATAGAAAGTTTAGGTACTTTTCGAGTGATATTAGACGTATTATGGCATTTAGTTCTTCCATTGACAGTTTTAGTTATTGCAGGGATTCTAGGTTGGTCGTGGTTCATGCGTGGTAATCTTATTAATGTTAAAACAGAAGATTTCATTCAAACTGCAAAAGCTAAAGGTTTAAATGACAAACAAATACTTTTCAGACATGGTTTTAGAAATGCTATTCTCCCAGTTATAACATCTATAGGTATGAGCATAGGTGGTTTAATTGGGGGTTCAGTTCTTGTAGAAACAGTGTTTACCTATCCTGGAACTGGAAGATTGCTATATGAAGCGATTCTATATAAGGACTATCCTCTTCTTCAGGGTTCATTTATAATTATAGCAGGTTTAACATTGCTGGGTTTACTTTTTGCTGAACTTCTCTATGGTTTTGTTGACCCTAGGATAAGGAGTGAATAGGAGATATAAAAATGGCAATTAAAGCTACAAATCTGTTTAGAATGGTTGTAAATCCAAATAATCTGAAACGTCGTCTGAGAAAATGGGGTTCCACAACAAAAATTTTCAGCAGAAACTGGATGGGTGTTATTGGTTTAGTCATGATGGTTACTATTATTATATTAGCTATTATAGGACCAGATATAACAGATTATGACCCTTACGGTTTTTTTACTATTGATAGAAATGTTAGACCTAATTGGGATCATCTTTTAGGTACTAATGGTTATGGACAAGATGTTTTTACTATTCTTCTAGAAAGTCTACGTGTTTCGTTGCTTGTTGGTGTAGTTGCTGGTAGTTTAACAGTTCTCTTTGGTACTACAATTGGGGTAGCAAGTGCATATATCGGTGGTTGGGTTGATACTTTAATCATGCGTATTACTGACGTTATTCTAGTTCTTCCTGCATTACCATTAATGCTCGTTCTTGCTTCTATCGCTCCATTATTAGTTGATAAAATTCCGTGGATTGACATTGTTCCTCAATGGTTCATTATAGCATCTATCTATATTATCGTTTTCTGGCCCGTTTCAGCAAGATTAATACGTAGTCAAGCTTTATCGCTTAAACAAAGAGCTTTTATCACAGGTGCAAAAGCTTCAGGTGCAAGTAGAACTTATATCATCTTTAAACACATTTTACCAAATGTTTTCCCCTTAATGTTGACAATGATTATAACTTCGATGAGGCAAGCAATACTTTATGAGGCATTCTTATCCTATTTAGGCTTAGGTGACCCTCTAACTTGGACTCTAGGTCAAATGCTACATAATGCACAAGTTCATGCAGCTTTCGCTTCAGGAAATTGGTGGCTTTTCTGGCCCCCAGGTATAGCTATTGGATTGATCACATTGAGTTTTGCTTTCGTTGGTATGGCTTTCGACGAAATTGTGAACCCAAGGCTTAGACAGAGGTAATACTATGGCTTTACTTGAGATTAAGAATTTAAAAACATATTATGAAATCCGCGCAGGGACAGTCAAAGCTGTTGATGATGTTAGCTTGAGTCTGCAAAAAGGAGAAGTACTAGGACTTGCAGGAGAAAGTGGGTGTGGAAAAACAACTACATGTCTTTCCATCATGAGGATGATACAAACACCAGGTAGAATAGTTGAAGGAGAGATATTGTACGATAGAGCTCAAGCTTTTATGGATTTAGAAGGTCCTAGATCTCGCTTACAAAGGTTATTTAGGCGGAAGAGTGAACGAGAAATTTCCAAAAACATATTAGATTTAACAGAAGAAGAAATGCAAAAAATTAGAGGCCATCATATTACTATGATCTTTCAAGGGGCAATGAATGCGATGAATCCCGTTCATAGAGTAGGTAATCAAATTTTGGAAGTAATAAAAATCCATGAACCTGAAACTGATGAAGATGAAGCTTGGGAGCGAGTAATCAATATTCTTGAAACCGTAGGGATCGATTCATCACGAGCTATGGACTATCCACACCAACTTAGCGGAGGTATGAAACAGAGAGCACTCATAGCAATGGCTTTGATAAGCAATCCTGATATAGTCATAGCTGATGAACCTGTGACTGCTTTAGATGTTATTGTACAATCACAAGTTCTTAAAGCAACAAAAGAATTACAAAAAAAGTTCAACCTTTCTATGATTATGATTACTCATGATCTATCTGTTATAGCTGAAGTTTGCGAAACTCTTGCTATTATGTATGCTGGAAAAGTGGTTGAATATGGCAAACTACGGACGCTTTTTAAGGAACCTTTGCACCCATATACAAAAGCTTTGATTGAAGCTTTTCCAAGTGTTACTGGACCTAAGAAAGCGTTGATAGAGATTAAGGGTTCTCCCCCGGATTTAATTAATCCACCATCTGGGTGCCGATTCCATCCTCGTTGTCCGCAAGTTATGGAAATATGCAGAATAGATGAACCAATTAATACACAGACTAAAGATGGATATGTAGCATGCCATCTGTATCAGAACAAGGAGAATGAGGAAGATAATGACTGATGATAATATAGTAATAGAAGCAGTTAATTTGAAAAAATTGTTTCCAGTAATGAAAGGTTTTCTTGCTAGTTTAATTCCAACAGAAAAAATATCAGCAATCACTCAATCTATAAAGAACTTTCTTCGAAAACCATTTTTAAAGGAAACTTGGATAAATCTAAAAAGAAATGATGAACCATTTATAATAATTATCCAAAACAAATTGACTAGTGGATTCAAGTGCTTTAATCACTCTATAGCTACTATAATATCAAAAACATATAGAGCACTATTTACGAAAGATAGATGGAAATCAAACATAGCTTTCTTGAAACGAATATTATCAGGGGGAGAACAACTTTATGTTCATGCAGTAGATGGTGTTTCTTTTAAGATAATGCGTGGTGAAACCTTTGGATTAGTAGGTGAAAGTGGGTGTGGGAAATCCACGACTGGTTTTCTACTACTTCATCTTCTTGATAAAACAAGTGGGGAAATTTATTTTAAAGGAATTAACACAGCTAGTCTTTCTAAAAGAGAAATTAAAAAATTACGAAAAGATATTCAGATAGTTTTCCAGAATCCTTATGATTCTTTAAGTCCTCGATTTAGGGTTCTAGATATTGTAGCAGAACCATTAAGACTTTTAAAAATTGATAGAGATGAAGCTGTTATCGAAGAAAAAGTTATTGCTGAAATGGAAGCTGTTGGGCTTGTTCCAGCTAGGGATTTTCTCGATAGATACGCTCATGAACTGAGTGGGGGTCAAAGGCAAAGAGTAGGAGTAGCTAGAGCATTCATATTAAATCCTGAATTTATAGTTGCTGATGAACCTGTATCCATGTTAGATGTATCTATACGTGTTGGAGTGCTTAAAATAATGCAAGAACTAACTAAATTACATGGAACAGCTTTTCTCTTTATTACTCATGATCTTGCTCTAGCACGTAACATGTGCGATCGTATAGCTGTTATGTATCTAGGGCGAATTGTAGAACAAGGTGAAACTGAGCAACTTATTAAGAATCCATTACATCCATATACTCAAGCCCTTATTGCTGCAGTTCCTAAACCTGACCCAGATGCTAGAAGAACAGAGGAGTTACCAATTAAAGGAGAAGTTCCTAGTGGTATTTACATACCAGAAGGATGTAGATTTCAAGATCGATGTCTATATGCAGAAGGTGATTGCTTCAAAATAGACCCACAACTTGAAAAGGTTGAGGAAGATTACTTTGTAGCATGTATTAGATACAAGAATATTAATAATATGGAATAAATATAAATCATTAGTTTCTCGTTTGAGGTTATCACAATGAATGAGAATCAATCAATAAAAATTAAAAATCTCATTGCAGAAGGCTCATATAAAGAAGCACTTGATGTAATAAACAAATTTCAGAAAGAGGACATATTGACAGGTAGAGAGAATTTAACATTGCTAAACCAGAAGTGTGAAGTTTTTACTAGTTTAGGAGAGTATAGTAAAACAATTACATTATCAATAGAACTTCGCAAAGAATCAAAGAAGCAAGAAGATATATTACTAGAAATTGATGCTTTATCGTTTGAAACCTATGCAAATTATCGTTTGAATAAATATGAATATGCTTCAGGTTTAGTACAAACTACTAAAGACCTTATTAATAGCTGCAATCTTGAAGGAATAAACATAAGAAAGTCTAAATTACTTGTCAATAGAACATATGTAGATACTGCTAAGGGAGATATAGATCAAGCTTATATTTTTGCTCAAGAGAATTTCTATTTGTGTGAAGAAATTGCAGATTCATCACATTTGGCTCGAGCATATTATCTTTTAGGCTGGGTTTATAGTGAAAGAGGAGATATAGATAATGCAATAGATAATTTCCAAAAAAGTCTAGATATGAGAGAAAAAATGGTGAATCAATGGAGTTTAGCGCATTCATTATTTAGTTTGGGACATTCATGGCTAAACAAAGGAGAAATTGATAAAGCTCAAAAGTGCTTAAGTAGAAGTTTAAAAATCAGAGAGAAAATAGGTAATCAACAGGATATTTCTTGGACATTGCTCAATTTAGGTGACATCCATAGAGAAAAAGATGATTTAAAACAAGCTCAAACTCATTATGAGGAATCTTTACTCATTAATCAAAGCATAAACTACAAATTTGGAATAGTTTTTTCATTGATGGGTTTAAGTTTAATTTTTGAGAATTTAGAAGATCCTCAATTAGTGCTAGACACTTTGGAAAAAGCTCTAAATTATGCCCAAAAAGTCGAAAATGTTGATCCAGAAGTCTATGTTCTTTTTGATTTAATACACTTCATTACAAAAAGAAAACTTAGTTCTGCTGATATTGATACTTATTTAAGAAGATTACAAGAAATAAATAATCAATATAAAAACAAGATATTCAATCAGACTTATCGTTTAGCTGAAGCTTTGATCTTAAAGTCTGGTAAAAGTATAAAAAACCGTAAGAAAGCTCAAGTAATTCTTCAACTAATAACAGAAGAAGAAATAGTTAACTACCTTTTCACAAAAATTGCCATGGTTAATTATAGTGAAATCCTTGCTGTGGAGATAAAAAAATACTTTGGTGACGGTATTTTAGTTAGTGAATTAACTGAACTTTCTGACACTCTCTCTTCTGTACAATTCCAGCAATCTTATTCTATTGCAGCAGAACAGTTCCTAAGTCTTAGTAAGTCTGCATTAGCAGAAATTGATATTACAAAAGCGCGGGAACTTTTAAGAAGAACACAATATTTATGCGACTTTCTTAACTTGTATAATAAGGGTCCTACACCCTTTAGAATAATGTTTCTTCTTTTTATGAAAGAAAGAAGCTTAAATAATCTTAGTAATCAACTTAAAATTACTAAAGGAGCTTTGACAGGGCACTTAAAACTATTAGCAAATCTGGATCTTATTAAAGTGTCCAGGGAAGAGCAAGTACGCTCAGCACAAATGCTCAAAAAATATTATGTTTTAAGCTCCAAAGGAAGCGATCTAATTCAACCACTAAATACGAACATCATAGATACTTTAGAACAAAAAGAAGGACAATTTAGATCTTTTATTGATTCATTCATGATTCCTCGTTTGATGATAAAAATAATTAGGGATACTACATTATTAATAGATAAATATCAAAACTTTTTGGAAGAACAGGTTCTCTTGAAACCAGATCCGAAGAAGGATGAACCAGCTAGTAAAAAAGAGTTAGAAAAAGTGAAAAAACTCTTTAATTTCACTGATGAAATCACTTTGAATCATCTATTTTTATCTGATAATCAGTATGAAAAATATATGAAATTATGGAAAGAATTTACAGAAAAAGTAAAAAACGAAGTTCTTATCGAAGAAGCTGTTACATCAACCATTCAAACTGATGAAAAATCTAATTATGTTGCTCAGATAACATTACCTATTAAGGAACTCTTAGAGTTAGAAATCTATCTTGAAATGAAGAGAAAAGAGAACAGAGAAAAACCGTGAATAATAACTAAAACTCTTCTTAAGATTGATGAGTATCACTTTAAACTCGATTTAAGTTTTTTCTTATGTTTATACTTAAGTACATTTCTCAAATATAATAAAAATTCTATCAGAATGAATATTCCAAAGGAATAAACAATGAAAACTGATACAATAACTCTGTTGAAATTATCTTTGACATTATCATATCTAAAATAATAAAATACTAATCCCTCACCAAGTTCATAAAAAGGTTGCAAAGCAATATAAGTCGCACTTATCTTATGTATTCCTTGAATTTCAACTCCCATCTGATTTACAATGAACGAAGTATTATGATCTCTTAATTCAGCCATAATTGCTGTTTTAGAGAAATTGTCTGTATTTAGTGTCGTCCATGCATAGACTCTTCCTCCTTCAGAACTATCAGGACTATGCATATCTGTTCCTGTAATTAGACCTATAGTTTCGTTATTTTCAAGATAAAAAGAGTAAGATTTCTCATCAAAATCCATTCCATTGACAATTTCTATAAAATCAACACCCCATAAAAGAAGATCCTCTTTTGTAGGCATTTTGTTTCCTATTGTTCTTTCTGTAAACGGAAGGTGATTAGCTGTAACAATGCCGTTTTGATTGTGAACCTCTATTATTGCTTCTTGTATTTCAATGTCAGTAGGATTTATAGGTATTTTAAGGTGCCATTCTGATATACCAATAAAATTCAAATGAATTCTCCTTGTTGTCCACTCCATTCCTTGAATAACGATTATTTCCTTTTTGTATTCTTCAGCTAACAGTTTGATTTCATCAGAATTTGATAAAGTATTATGATCTGTTATTGCAACAGCTGTAAAACCCATAGTAATATGCCATTCAATATTTTGCTTAACAGTTAACCTACCATCACTATATTTTGTATGTGAATGTTGATCAAATAAAACACTGTACGTTGTATTAGTTTCCGGAATATAAGGTTCAAGATGAGACCAACTATAATCATAGAATTCAATCTTTGGCGGACCAAATTTAAAAATAAGAACACTGAAGGCCATAATTAAACCTACAATTAGAATGTAAACCAAAAAATGAATGGAGAGTTTGCGCATAGTTTTCAAGAAACTCATTTGTTAAGAATCTAGATTGTTTTAATAAATACTTTTGTTATCTTATTACAATTGAAAAATATTAAAATATAAACAAGAAAAAGGTAATGGTAGATGCTAATTATAAAATTGAAAGATTCTCTGCGTGTTTTTCAGCTAGCTGTTGAAATGTATAAGAAACTTCAGCTAAAAAACCTATTTTTTCAGCTACAGCAATATAGTATTCTTCAATTTTCGTTTCCATCGTTCTAGCTAAAACAAGTAATAATTTATCATCACTTCCTTCTGAAGATTGAGTTTTGATAATGAATTGTGCTCTTTCTAAACCTTTGATTGGCTCAAGAATCATCTCTATAGTATGTTCACGACGAGTTCGTTTCAATTTTTTGATACTTTTTTGATTTTGTATTATTAAGCTTTCAAATACATCGATTAATTCTTGATCACTTGTACCAGTTCTAGCTTTTTCGTAGAATATTATTGCTGTGTTCTCAAGACTTATAGCATATTTCAGTATTGCCCCTAAAGTTCCTAAACTCACATAATCACCTTTTTCAAGCTATATCATTCTCTCGCAACCATCTATCAAAGCCATCGGGATATTACTACTTTGTCTTCTGTAAAGAAATCAATACCACTCCTCCCTTGCCCATGTAAATCTCCCTTAAAGCTATCTTTCATTCCTGAAAATGGAAATGTAGCTATTGGAGCAGCAACACCTATGTTAATTCCTATATTGCCTGCTAGAACACGATATTGATATTCTCTAGCAGCTTTACCACTTGAAGTGAAGAGAGATGAAGCATTACCATAGCGATTTGCATTGATTATATCTATGGCTTCGTCAAGATTTTTCACATTGATTATAGGAATCACTGGACCAAAAATCTCTTCTTGAGCAATAACCATATCAGAAGTAACTTTATCAAAAATTGTAGGACCGATAAAGAATCCTTCAGAGAGAGTACCGTCTACTTTGATATTCCTACCATCAAGTATTAGTTCTGCCCCTTCCTCAATTCCTTTCTCAATATAACTCAAGACTTTGTCCATTCCTGATTTTGAAGCAAGAGGACCCATATGTATGTCTTCATCTATTCCCTTCCCTATTTTTATTTGAACAGCTGCTTCAACAAGTGATTTTTTTATAGGTTCGTGAATATCTCCAACTGTTAGCAATACACCGCCTGCAAGACAACGTTGCCCCGTATTACCATAAAAGGAGGTAATTATGTTAGGAATAGTTCGTTCAATATCTGCGTCAGGCATTATAGTGATGAAGTTCTTGGCCCCTCCTTGAACCTGGACTCGTTTACCCATCTCACCACATTTTTTATAGAGAAGCTTACCAATCCTCGTTGAACCAACAAAAGATAATCCTACTGTATCTGGACTCTCAATTAAAGTACTGACTACCTCTGAGCCACCATGCAACAAATTTATAACACCATCTGGAAAACCTATCTCATCCAGAAGTTCAAATTGCCTTACCATGCTTATTGGGCATTGATCAGAAGGTTTGACAATATAAGTGTTTCCAGTAGCTATTGCATATGGCCAAAACCATGCTGGAACCATTACAGGAAAGTTAAAAGGTGCAACACAGAAAAATACACCTAAAGGCTGTTTTATTACCATTTCATCTATACCGGAAGCTATATCTTCAAAATTATATCCCATTTGAAGAGAAGGGATATGCGTTGCAGCTTCAATATTCTCTATTGTTCGACGGTATTCTCCTCTTGACTCATCTAATGTTTTGCCATGTTCAAGCGTGACCATTTCAGCTAATTCATCGAAATTTTCTTCCAAAGCATCACGAAAATCGTAAAGATACCTTATTCGTGATTGAGCAGGAGTTGTTCTCCATCTCCAAAAGGAAGCTTTTGCGGCTTTTATAGCAAATAGAGCTTCTTCTTTTGTACATAAAGGTGTTTGAGCTAGTAACTCTCCATTAGCTGGATTAATAACATCTCTTGTTTTTTCAGTTTCTGATTCCACCCATTTACCATTAATGTAATTTTTTAGTATCTCAACAGTCATAATTTCACTCTACCAGCTTTATTAGTTTTGCTTTTATCTTTCAAGTAATATTTAAATATCTAGTGATAATATAAATGTTTAGAAAACTAATGTTTATCTAAACAGAAAAATATAAAAACCAAATAAACAATTTAAGGTGGTTAGAAATGGACTCTAAAGAGATAATGAAAAGCGATAAAAAGTACTTTGTTCAAGGATATGAACGTGTTCCTATTGTACTAACAGAAGGAAAAGGGACATTACTCAAAGACTTAGAAGGAAACGAGTATATTGATTGTTTTGCTGGAATCTCCGTTTCAAATGTCGGTCATGCCCATGGTCGATTAGTGGAAGCTGCATCAGAACAGATGTCAAAAATAATTCATACTTCAGGACGATTCTTTAACATACCTCAGACGCTTTTAGTTGAGAAGCTTGCAGAGATAACTCCGGGTGATCTCAAATTTACATATCTTTGTAATAGTGGTACAGAAGCTGTGGAAAATGCTGTAAAGCTGGTTAAGAAATATGCTTTCTCCAGAGGAAAAGCAGGTTCAGCTCTAATTGCATTAGAGTGCTCTTTCCATGGTAGATTGGGTTATTCATTAAGTTTAACAGGTCAAGCTAAATATAAGAAAGGATTTAGTACATATGCTAATGCTCCTGGAGTTGTTCATGCTCCTGTTCCTTATTGTTATAGATCAAAGCTATCTCCAGAAGAGTGTGGTGTTGAAGCAGCATTAGCTATAGAAAAAGTAGTTGATAGACACACTGCTGGAGATGTTGCAGCTTTTATTATGGAACCTATTTTGGGTGAAGGAGGTATAATTATTCCACCTGATTCTTATTTTAAAACGCTCACAAAGATACTCAGAGAGCGTGAAATACTATTCATTCTAGATGAAGTACAGACAGGTTTTGGTCGGACAGGTAAAATGTTTGCTAGCGAACATTGGAATCTTACTCCTGATTTAATGGCATTAGCGAAAGGGCTTGGTGGTGGTATGCCTATAGGTGCAGCTATTGTTACTAGTGAGATTGCTAATTGTGTTGCATTTGGAGACTTTTTCTCTACATATGGTGGAAATCCTGTCTGTAGTGCTGTAGCATTAGAAAATATTGCTATAATTCAGGAAGAAAGCTTAGTCGATAACTCAGTAAAGATTGGGAAGCATTTCAAAGATGGATTAAAAGATATGCAACAAAAGAATCCAATTATTGGAGATATTCGTGGAAAAGGATTAATGATTGGAATCGAACTAGTTAAAGATTCTCAAACGAAAACACCTGCTTCAAATGAAGCGAAAAAGATGGTTGAATACCTGAAAAATGAAGGAGTAATAATAGGTTTGGGAGGTATTTATGGAAATGTTCTCCGTTTACAACCTCCATTATGTATAACAGAAGATCAAGCTACTACAGTACTTGAAAAAATCGAACAAGGACTCAATATATCTTAAATATGTTAAACAGTAATATTTGTTTTAGTTTCAGCAAAAATGTGTTTACTTGGTGATACTATGAAAAAGTCGAAAGATTGCAGATATGTGACTATGAGTATATTTCTAATTGTTCTATTTTTCTCGATTTCAATATTAGGTTTGCCTGTGTCTTATCTGGAAGGACCCAATTATTGGCCAACTGACAGTTGGCAAACATCTAGCTTAAAAAAACAAGGAATGAATCCCGAATTAATAAGTGATCTAAAAGATTACGTAGAAAACCACAATATTGGTCTAACTAGTATGCTGATAGTTCGTAATGGCTATTTAGTAGATGAAACGTATTATGGTTCTGATCGAATCAATATAATAAACCCAATATATTCTTGTACAAAAAGCATCACTTCAACATTGATTGGTATTGCTATTTATGAAGGATATTTAGAAGGAATTCAACAAAAGATACTAGATTTCTTTCCAAATAGAACATTTGAGAATATGGACGAAGACAAACAAAACATAACAATTTGGCATTTACTTACAATGACATCTGGTTTAGAATGGGATGAATATATTAGCTATTTTAGTCCTGCTAATGATTTAACTGCTGTTAAAACCGAGTCAGATTGGATTCAGTATATTCTGGATAAACCAATGGTTAGTAGTCCTGGAACTGAATTCAACTATAACACGGGATGTTCACACCTTTTGTCTGCTATAATACAAAAAGCGACAGGTATTTCAATGGAAGCTTTTGCGTTGAATCATTTGTTCAACTATCTTAATATAACAAATTATACCTGGAACACCGATTCTCAGGGGATTACAAGAGGGGGTGAAGCTCTTTCCTTGACAGCGCGCGATATGGCTAAGATAGGTTTTTTATATTTGCACAATGGAACTTGGGAAGATCAACAAGTTGTTCCTAAAGAGTGGATACAAGAAGCAACAAATAGACTTGTTACATCATCTAGTCTGAATTATGCTTATGGATATCAATGGTGGATTTGTAGAACCTGTTCAATTAAACATTTTTCTGCTTGGGGTTGGGCTGGTCAAAGAATATTCGTTGTTCCTTCAAAGAACCTTGTTGTTATTTTCACAAGTTTTGATACTTTAAGTGACGTAAGAAGATTTTTGTTAGAACAATATATCATCCCTGCAGCATCTGATGATTATGGGTCATCAAATACTTGGATGTATTATGTTATACCTATAAGTAGTGTAATTGTTATAACTGGAAGTGCAACAGCATTTTTGATGTACAGAAGAAGGAAAAAAAGTTAATAATAATCAAATTTGAAAAAACAAGGATTTCATGAAAATGATATATGCAGATCTTATTCTAGATAATGGAAAAATTATAACAATGGACACTGAAGAATCCATTGTTCAAGCAGTGGCTGTTAAATTTGGCAGAATAATCGCAGTTGGAAGTAGCTTTGATATTATATCTGAATATGCTGGAGAAGAGACTAATGTCATAGACCTTCAGAGAAAAACTGTAATTCCTGGAATAATTGATTCTCATGGTCATTTCTTGTATGTAGGTGCCGCAAGGAAGATATATATTGATCTTAGCGAAGAAGCTGGAATTACATCAATAGCTGACATACAGACATGTCTTAAAGAAACAGTAAGTAAAACTCCTGTTGGTAAATGGATTTTTGGGTATCAAGAAGATGACTCAAAGCTTAAGGAGAAAAGACATCCAACCCGATGGGATCTTGATGAAGTATCTACTAATCATCCTATTCTAGTTACAACTGTTGGAGGGCACTTCTGGATAGCTAATTCAATAGCTTTTAAGTTAGTAGGAGTTACAAAAGATACACCAGATCCTATTGGAGGTAAGTTTGATCGAGATCCTGAAACAGGTGAGCTAACTGGAGGCCTCCATGAGGAAGCTCACAATATTTTAAGACCGGAAGGTAATCCAGAACCGACAAGAGAACAAGCTTATGAAGGAGCTAAACAAATTCTAAATGAATGTGCATCAACAGGCTTAACTTGTGTTTACGATTTAGTTGGTAAATCTGAGATTCGAGCAGCTATTGATCTCAAAAACTCCAATAATCTTCCAATTAGAGTAAGGATGGACGTAACAATAGATCTTCTCGAGGAGCTTGACAAACTTGGTATATATAGAGGACTTGGTGATGACTGGCTTAGATTATGTGGGATTAAATTCTTCTTTGATGGTGCAATTTCTGCTAGAACTGCAGCTGTTTCTGAACCTTACTTGGACAAACCAGACTTCTATGGAGTGATGGCAACAACTAAGGAGATTGCAACTGAAGTTCTTTCTAAAGCATACAAAGAAGGTTATAGAATATCAGCACATGCAAATGGTGATCGAGCTATAGAAATGTATTTGGACATTATGGAAGAGCTTCAAACAAACTATCCACGAAAAGATCCAAGAAACAGGGGTATACACTGCACAGTTATAAATGATAGACTAGTTGAAAAGATAAAGAAACTTGGAATATTTCCTACCATATTTGGTCCATATGCCTATTATCATGGTGATAAGTTGATACCTGCATTTGGAGAAAAACGGTTGGAGTCTATGTTTGCAGCTAGATCTTTTCTGGACGCAGGTGTAAAGATTTCTGCTCATTCCGATCATCCTTGTGCTCCATTTCCTCCCCTTATGGCTATTCATGCTTTGGTAAATAGAAAAACAAAAGCTGGAAGACCAATAGGTGAAAATCAGAAAATATCAGTCATTGAGGCACTGAAATTATACACAACATACGCTGCATATCATTCATTTGATGAAAACGTACTTGGTTCGATTGAACCTGGAAAACTAGCTGATATGGTTGTTTTAGGTGAGGATATCTTGACAATTAAAGAAGAAAAAATCAAGGATATCTCTATCGAAATGACAATTATTGAAGGGAAAATTATTTACAAACATAGTGCTTGAAGAAATATAAAAAAGTAAACAGAAATGAAAAGAAAAATCAAAAAAGTAGAAAAAAACTAGTTAAGGTTGTTTCAATATGGTGGTAGAAAAGAAAATAAAAGCAAAATTCCCAATAACGGAAGAAGAGCGCAAATTAATATCTTTAGTGGATGATTATGAAGAAGAAATTATAGATCTTCTACAAAACTTAGTTAAGATTGACTCTCTTAACATGTCAGAGTTTCAATTTTATGATATTAGCAAGATATTCGAATTCACAAAAAAATATATGGAAAAAGAAGGATTCACAGCTAAACTCTATAAAGTTCCTTTTTTAAGTAAGAAAGAAGATGAATTCTATTATAATTTGATAGTATCTCATAAAGGTAATTCTCTCGGAAAAACGCTTCAATTTAATGGTCATCTGGATATCGTACCTTATAGTCCTGATAAATGGAACCCAGACACCCCTCCTTTAGGAGGTGTAATTAAAGATGAAAAACTCTACGGTCGAGGAGCCTTTGACATGAAAGCAGGTGTCGCGTGTCAAATGATTGCAATGAAATTGTTAAAGAATTCAGGAGTGAAATTCAGCGGAAAAATACAAATGTGGTTTACACCTGATGAAGAGACTCACGGAGCATATGGTTCAGCATTTATGACAAAAAATCATTTTGATGTTGTAAATACAGATGCAACGATTATTTCAGAACCTAGCATTATAAAACCTTTATCTAGTCCATCTATAGGAATCGGGGAGAAGGGACCACATTGGGTAAAATTAGCCTTTCATGGAGTTGCAGGTCATGGTAGTTGGCCAAAAGAAAAAAGTAATGCTATAAATAAAGCAGTCAGATTCATCGCAAAAGCTGAAAAGAAATTGAAAATTAAAAAATGTAAAGCACCTATTTCAAAAATACAATATGTAAAGATGTTATTGTCAAGAGTAAGTTTTTCAGATTATAGAAAAATACGTTCATTTACTGGAGAAAAAGTTCCTTTAGATAAAGATAAAAGAAATTTAGGTAATTTACATAAGACAACTTTTAGCTTTAATGAGATAAAAGCTGGAATAAAAACAAATGTTATTCCAGATAGATGTGAGTTAAATGTAGATTTCAGAACAATGCCTGGATTAACGACTCAAGAATTATTTGATTCGATTGTAAAGTATTGTTCAAAATTGAAATATCGGATTGAATTACCTGAAGGATATATAAATCTACAACATTCAAATCAAAAGTTTAAACAAGAACCAGTAGACATCACTCTTACTATTATAACTATAGGAGTAGGCTCTTCAATAAATCCTCATTCGGAATTTGGGAAGGTCTTAAAGAATTCATTTGAAACAATATATCAAGTGAAACCAATATTCACATTTAACACAGGATTTTCAGATGCTGGAAATATGCGAGAAGCTGGAATAAAAGATATTTTTGTAATAGGACCAGGTGGGAGAAATGCTCACAATGCTAACGAATATGCTGAAATAAGCACTTTGAATGATATCACTAAGCTTTACTTACTCATTGCATTTCGCTATCTTAAATCGTAGTTCTTAAAAACATATTAGCTACAATGAAACACTATGAACTAGAGGAAAATACTATTAACTAGAATCTATAAAAGATTTTGAAGAAGATTTGGGGTTATTAGAAAACTAATCGGAAACATTGGATTATTACATAAACCTAACTTATGATTTTGTTACTCGTTTCTAACAAATTAATTTAACCTATTATATTTACCTAATATGTTGTGCAATTTGTCGTGTGATAATGCATAAACAATGTTTTTGTTTATTCCTTCCATAGTTTCTGCGCTTACAAGAGCATTAATAATTGCTTCTTCTGTTGCTTCTGCAGTAGCTTTGAACAAATGTGAGATATAAAGATCATCCAATGTCTTAACAGAGCTGATTTTTTCTTTTACATCCGTTTCTTTTTTGAGTCTGTTTGCAGTTGAAAATGCTAGAAATATATCTCCTGATGTATGACCACCGTATCCACCTGTTCTTGCAAGTCCTGCTGTTACTCTTTTTGCTAGTCTTTTCAATTGATTAGGGAGTAGTGGAGCATCTGTTGCTACTACAACTATAATTGATCCTATTTCATTTCCTCCCTCAAGACTCTTAGAGTCAAAATGGAATTTAGGCATAGATTCACCTTTCAACTCTTTACCTACAGGAACTCCTGAAATAGTGAGATGCTCACGTAATCCATAATTGGCTTGTACAAGAACTCCGACGGTGAAATCTCCAAAACGCTCATCTAGAATACGTGAACTTGTGCCAATCCCTCCTTTAAATTGGTGGCACACCATTCCTGTTCCTCCACCAACGTTTCCTTCTTCTACATTACCAGATTTTGAAGAATCTAAGGCTTCAAAGACATGCTCTTTTTTAACATGAAAACCATTTATATCATTGAGTAATCCATCATAAGTTTCAGCAACAACGGGTAATGACCAAAAAACAGATTTTTTATAAAAACCATTATTTATGAACCACTCGATTATAGAATCTCTAACTAAACCAACACTATGAGTATTAGTTAGACATATAGGTCCCTTCAGTTGTCCAACTTCTTCAATCCAGTGTGATCCTGTCATCTCTCCGTTACCATTGTAAGAAAATAGACCAGCAAATACTTCGTCTGAGCTCTTCCCACAAGGAAATATAGCTGTCACTCCTGTTCTTATGGGACCTTTACCTCTTACAAGCTCTCCTTCCCCCTCTATAATTGTAGAATGACCAACTAATACACCTTCAACATCAGTTATTGTATTATTTTTTCCTGGTTGACCATCAAATTGTATCCCTAAACCTCTTGCTTTCATGGGTTATTTTAAAACTTGAGAGCTTAAAAATATGACGAGTAATCATATTGGTATAAATTAGGAAATGTTAATTCCTCAAAAAAGTGAATTATGATTATTTTTCTATCAAACTGTTGATTTTAAAAGGTAGATTTTCTACTTGTTAAATACAGTCTCTCTTCATTATTTGCTTAAATCAAGCAAAGCTTTAATAAGATAAAAAACATCTAGAAACCAATTAACTAGTAAGAGAGGTTTTTAAATGCAAAAAAAAGCTAAAGTTATATTAACCATTAACTTGATACTCATCTTTACATTATTGAGTAGTTTACCTTTGATTAATGCAATAAATGTTAGAGATTGGAATGTTGGCGACTCTATTATTTATGGAATAAGAAATGTTCATAAATCATCTGGTGAGTGGATAAATGAGTCTATTGTAAATTCATTTGAATATTTAAATGAATTCGAATATAAAATCTCCATTTCTTCCATGGATGAAAATAATAAAACATGCACAACAAAGCGTAAATCCCCTTCTGGTTACACATCTGAATATACGCGAATCTATGGTGCTAAAGAAAATGGTCTAATTCTTGCACAGGTTCTGTTAGAATTCAATTATAGATGGGATAGTTCTTTAAATGAAACGATTCTAACTGGTTTATATTTTGATTTTGACCCATTTTGGAAATATGGTTTCCCATCACTATTTTTAGAACCAGACTGGGGAACTTTTAATGGAGAATTTGTTGAAATACTTAACACTTCAAGGATTATTTTTGCTGTAATTCATAATTATACGTATCATTACATTGAATTAAGTGATTTCTTAGATTCTACCTCTAGTTACAAGATAATGGGTGAAGATACTATAACTAATGCTCAAAATGCTTTTACAAATGATACTACTAAATGGTCATTTGAATTTGATCTCGCTGGTAATATACACCATGGGATCTACGATAATGTGAATAATAAAGTTGATTATTACCCTTATGATAAATATCTAATCAGTTGTGAATTTGAATACAGTAAAGGTGGAATCTTAGAAAGTTACATGGAACACATAGAAACCTATAGATCCAAGGAGAACATAACATATACATCTGAAAGTGATTATTTTATACAAAAGGGTGGTTTAGCTGGTATTGGGGTTGACTTCGAGTTTTACACTATCATATTAACATTAATGGTTCTTCCTATGCTTATAACTTTTCTGAAAAAAAAGAAGCAATAACAGAATGAAACCTATTATCCTCCCTTTTTTTTAATAAATAGAACGGAAGATAATCTAAACGATAATGACACTAACTCTATAACAGAATTTTTAATTACAGTTATTTCTTATTTCGAATATGACTGTATCTGCGTATATTTTCTTTGATGTCAAACTAGGAAAGACACAAGAGGTTCTGAATCAGCTTCGATCTATCCCTAATATTACTAATGTAGCAGTTGTTACTGGAGAGTGGGATATTGTGGCTAGAATTACAATTGATAATCTTGAGGAGTTATATCTTATTACAAGTGAACAAATTCATCTTATCGAAGGTATAATTGATACTCAAACAGCTATTATTGAAAAAGAAATAATCAGAGAGTGACATCTTGTCTCCAGCTACTAGACCAATTAGTAAGATAAAAAGAAAGAGTACTTTCTATATTCTTGCATTGGGTAGTGGTATTGTTACCAGCTTATATGTAGTTCTTGATGTAATCGCAAACACTAAGATTCAGAATCCATTTCTTTTTGGATCCTTTGAGATGGTTATAGGATTAATTGTTTCTATTATTTTAATCTTAACTCTTTGTATCCCTATCGTGAAGAAATCTAAATCAAAAAGTAATCGACGTTTCTTATTGGGTTACTATTTAGACCCAAATTTCAGGGGATTAAAACTACCAAAAGGGCGTATAGGACTTTATACTCTTTTAGCTGGAATATTCGCAACTGGAAATACAATCATATATTTTGTTTTGATTTCACGTTTTGAAGCTTCTGTTATTATGCCTTTTAGCCAATTTATAGTTGTCTATTTGCTTATTTCAGATTCTATAAGTGATAAAGAAAAGCCAGTAACAATCGAAATTCAATCAATTGTTATGATAGCTATAGGTGTTATTGTAACCTCGTTACAAGGTTCATCAAGTGGTGTTTCTCTTGATCCTTTGGGACTATTTCTCGTATTTGGTCCTTTTTCAATATTTTCAGCATTATATATCTACTTTCAGAAGAAAGCATTAACAACAAAAGATTCTAAAGGAAGACTATTTGATTCTGTTAATTTGAGATTATGGACAATGATAATAATGACAATAGGTCAATGTATAGCTACAATACCTACACTGGTTAAACAAGGTTTAGGAGAAATAACTCAAAATTGGAAATCTGCACTTTTGCCTGTAATTGCTTCTATGCTTCTAGTTTATTTAGCTGTTGTCTTTTTCGCTAGAGCTCTTACAATGGGTAAAATGTCTATTGTTAGATCCTTAAGCAGTGTCAGTGTTGTATCAACATTACCTTTAGTAGCAATTGCAGGAATATGGTTTCGTGATGCATTTCAAGGTGAGTTTACAGACGCTATTTCTGTTATACTGAAAATTTCTGGTTCAATATTAGTACTAACAGGGATTATAGCTCTTTCAATGTCAGAAATTAGAGCAATAATTCTAGCAAAAATACAACAAGGAATACCTATAAAACTTGAAGAATTAATGAAAATCAAAGGAGTAGAAAACGTTTCTTTTATTACAGGAAAGCATGATCTACTAATTAGTTTAAAAATTAGAAGTATAGGAAAAGCTTATGGCTTGGTTGAAAAGTTGATCGAAAAAATCCCCTGGATTTCTGATATAACAACATTACAGATAATGAAAGAATATCAATGAAGCTTGTCACTATTTTGATTTTAGAATTGTAAATCAGTTGTACACTTAATAGTGTAGAATTTAAATTACAGAAAAATCCTAACTCACAGAATTGTAATGAATCTAAATGATATGGCTTTTATTAACAAACCTAATGATATTGAAAGTGTTAAGTTGACAATTGTCCACTTTGTGCAATAACAGATATATATCAAGAGCTCCTACATGATATTTGTATATTTATTGCTTAATGAATACAAGTTTCAATTGGATTGGTTGTTATGAGTGAAGAACGTGAATCTGACAAGTTAGAGGATGTTGATGAAGAAAAATATGAAGAATTAGATAAATTAGATGATTTTTCGATAGAATCAGTTGAAATCAGCTCTATTGATGGCTTGGAAGACATGAATACAATTGAAGCTAACAAAGAAAAAGCTAAACAAGCTGAACTTGCTGAATTTGAAGAACAAGAACGCTTAGCTGAAGCTAGAAGAAGAGAAGAACAAGAAAAAGATCGTAAAATTGCTGAATTGATGAGTGATGTTCAAGATTTGTTAAATCAATATGCTACTGAATCAGAAGAGGGGAGAAAATTACAGATTCTTGTGCAAGCTCTTCAAAAGAGACTTGAAGTAATAAAAATGCTCTGGGAAGAGAAAAGATCAAAGGAGTTACTAAAGGTTGTACAATATTTCTATTCTGCAGGAAAAAGAGGAGAAATATTCTCTATTCAACAAGGTTATCGAATGAGTGAAGAATTGGTTAGACTTACAATATTAAATGTTAGTGCTAAACTTTTTGAGCTTACAGATTATGATAATATAGCTGCTTTACTTAGTGTTATGCCAATATGGGACAGTAAAACAAAAAACGAACTTTTTACAGCTTATCCACAGTTATTAAATCTAGTAGAAGAATTATTTGATTCTCTAATTATGGAAAGACCATTACTGGCACTTTTACAGTATAAGGATCAAAATCCTCTATTATATACTTTAGAAACACTTGCATTCAAATATAAAGAAGATCTAGATACTCTCTTCAATAAAATCAATCAATTAATAGCTAAAATTGAAAATCAGTCTAGAACAGAGAAAAACTTGCTTTTCTTAACAATAAATAGCGCTTTTAGTAGTTTCTATAATGTGACTAAAATAGAAAAAGCGAAGGTATATGCTGATCAGATTCTTCAAAAAGTGTTAACCGTAACTTCTGAAGAAGAAGAATTAGTCGCATCTCTAATCGAGTTAAATAGCTTGACATCTCTAGGATTTACCGAAGGAGAAATTATGTTTGACCTTTTTCCTCCAGCTATTAAGGTTGAATTAAATGATAAAGATATAACGAAACAGAATTTAGAGTTTGTATTTTATCCTCTAAAAACTCGAACAAGAACAATGGAAATAACTAAAGACACTTTCAGAAAAATCACTGAAAAACTAGATTTACCTGCTAATGGTTTTTTTGATATAGAGGAGAGGAAAACCCACTTGCCTGAATATTTGAACAAGGGTATAATTGCTTTAGTTACAAAGACAAGTTCTGGAGATGTCGATGGTGTGATGTTTATTGAATCGGCTGAGATAGTAAGTTCAAATATGCCTGAAGGTGAAACAGAAGTTTTGAAAGTAAAAGAACCTATAAATTCTTTACATTTTTATGGCGTAGCAGATACTGAAGGCGATTTGGGCACAGGAGAAACAAGGTTAAATGAATATATTCAGGAACTATCAGAAAATACAGAATTCAAACAAACGAAGATATATATTTACAACATTCCAGGATATGAAGAAACAGACTATTTTAAATGAACTAACCTACCTTAAGTAAGTGAACTTCTACTATGTTCAGTTGAGCTTTTTTCTATACTATTGTAAAATAATATATATATAATAGAGTGGAGAATTAATTTGTAGATAATTATATCAGAGGAGTAAGTAAAATGAGTTCTGAATCTTTTTCCAATGAATTTCAATACATGATCAATGAATGTTTTAATAACTCAAACGATGTAATTTTTTTTATAAATGAAGAATCTTCTATAATTTTCTCAAACAAAAAAGCTATTGATAGTCTTGGTTATTCTGAAGAGGAGTTAGGAAAGAAAAAGATATTTGAAATAGCATCCTCTAAACATAGAAGTAGACTAGAGAAGTTGAGGAAGAATATTCTCAAAAAAGGCCAACTCCAAGAAGAATTAGAGTTAATATGTAAAGATGGTTCTATTCTAGAAATAGAATTTCGAAGTAAATTGATTGAGATTGATAAAGAGAGGTTTATTTTAACCGTTGGAAGAGATATAAGTAAAAGAAAACAAGTAGAGGAAGAGCAAAAATTAAGTGATGAAAAATATAGACTATTATTCTCTGAGATGTCCAGCGCTTTTGCTTATCATAAAATGATTTATGATGAGGACGGAAAACCTATCGATTTTGAATTCTTAAGAGTCAATCATAGTTATGAGAAAATCTTGAATCTGACAAGTAAAGAAATAATCGGAAAAAAAGTTACTAAAATATTCCCTATGATTGCAAGTGGTGAAAATAACTTAATTCAAAAGTTTGGTGAAGTAGCTAAATTTGGAAAAAAACTGCAGTCTGATATGTTCTTTAAAACGACAAAAAAATGGTATTCAATATCTGCTTATTCCCCAGAAAAAGATCATTTTGCAGTTATTTTTGAAGATATTACAACAAGAAAGAAAACTGAAAAGGAATTAAGACTAAAAAATCAAGCCATTGCTACTTCAATTAATGCGATAGTTATTACAGATCTTGAGGGTAGGCTGACTTATATCAATCTTACATTTTTAGAAATGTGGGGATTTAGTGATAAGACAGAAGTACTAGGAAGACATCTTTTAGAATTCTGGTATGATACCAATGGTGAAGCTGATAAGATCATAAGATTATTACAGACACAAGGTAAATGGATAGGAGAGTTGGTTGCTAAAAAAAAGGATGAAACACTCTTCGATATACAACTCTCAACAAGTATGGTTTTTGATGAGGAAGGTGTTCCTATCAACATGATGTCCTCATTTATCGACATAACTGAAGGAAAAAAAACCGAAAAAAGATTGAAAGAATCCGAACAAAGAATCAGCCATATTATGGAAGGTGTGCCAATTGGAATTGCACTTTCTGATTTTGAGGGGAATATTATTGATGCAAATTCAGTTCTATGGAAGATGCTTGGATTAGAGTCGAAAGAAGCATTCCTACAGACTAATGCTAAGGAGTTCTATTATGATCAGAAGGACAGAAAAGCATTTGTTGAACAGCTTGAAATAGAAGGAAAAGTACAAGAGTTGGTTTGTCAAAAACAGAGGAAAGATGGAAGTGTTTTTTGGTGTTCTCTCAGCTCTGTTGTTGGACAAAGTGTAACTGGAGAGAGAAGGCTTATTACTACATTTAAAGACATAGCAGAAAGAAAAAAAGCAGAAATAGCCCTTGAGGAAAGTGAAGAACTTCTACTATCAGTAATTAACAACTCACCATTTGGGTACTCGCTTGAAGATAATGAAGGAAAAATATTAAGAGTTAATCCAGCCTTAATTAAGATGCTAGGTTACTCTACAAAAGAATTGTTAGACACAAAATTAGAAGATATCACTCCAGAAGAACATAAAGTAAAGACTAGAGAACTCACTCAAAAATTTTTCAATAAAGAGATATCTGTTGGAGAAATTGAAAAAATATATATCAAAAAAGATGGATCGCTTATTCCTGTCAAAGTAACCATATGGCAACTTTACACTGCAGTCGATAAACCATCAAACCTTATTAGATTGATAGAAGATATTACTGATAGAGAGAAAAATGAAAGAGAAAAAGAAGAAGCTTACAAAAAAATAAACGAATTAAATGAGCAATTGAAAGTTATTAATACAATATTGCGACATGATATTAGAAATAACCTAGTTGTCACCAATGGATCTATTGATGCTTTTCTAGATAGTAATAAAGAATCGTTTTTACACATGGCAAAAAAAACTACTACTAAAAGTGAAAATCTAATCGATAAAATGAAAGAAGTGGAAGAAATTATCACCAAAGGAGATAGGGAATTGGTGAAAGTTGACGTAAGGAATATTACTGAAGAGGTTATCTCAAATTATGCAGGCATAGGTATTCAATTCGATCTTAAAGGAAAAGGAATTGCTCAGGCAGATGTTGCACTAGGATCCGTAATTGATAATATTGTTGGGAATGCTTTAAAACACTCTGAAACGGATACAATTTCAATAACAATAAATTCATCAAAAGATAGCTGTGTTATAGAGATTGCTGATAGTGGTAAAGGGATACCTGACGATTTCAAGAAGAAATTATTTGAACATGGTTTCAGATTTGGATCTACTGCAGGAACAGGACTTGGTCTTTATATTGTCAAAAAGACAATAGATCAATATGGAGGTTCAATTAAAGTTAAGAATAATCTACCAAAAGGGACAATTTTCGAGATAGAACTTAAAAAAGCTTAAAATTAGCTTTCTAATTCAAAATCAAAAATCCTAATAATTACCTTAAAAAGTAGAACATAAATTTACATTTTAGCTCTATGATTATTAAGAAATTCAGTAAGTCTCGATGGAAAATTGGTAAAAATCCCGTTAACTTTTCTTGAACATAAGAATTCGTAATCTGCATTTTTATCTGCATAAAAGGCTGTAACTACAAGTTTCCTTTTTTCTAATTCATTCCAATCGTTTTCTTGCCATTTTTTCCATCTAATTTGTATGATTTCAACAATAAACTCATCTACAACGTTGAATAATTCAGCTGGTGATCTCTTTTTCTGCATTAAACCAATTTTGTGGGTGTTATTCCAATTTCTTACATTTGTCAACGTTAACTCATCTCTAACAGATATATAACCCAAACCGAGCTTTCTTTCATAGTCATCAAGCATGTTGAGAATTCTTTCAAAAAGAGCATCCTCTTTTCCCTTTATTTCTAATATTAATGAAATGTCTTCAGGTAATTCTTCTAAAACTTCATTAAGAGTAGGAATTTTTAAGCCTTCAAATGAAGGAACGAACCATGAACCTACATCTAACCCCTTAAGTTTCTTGAGATTAAAATCTCTAATACTTTTTCCAGATTTCAATTTAAAGATTCTATCTACTGTTCTATCATGAAAAACAACTACTTGATTATCAGCTGTTAGTTGTAAATCCATTTCAATGATATCTGCATTCGAGTTTACAGCACTCCAAAAAGCCGAGAGAGTATTTTCAGGATATTCTCCTGAAGAACCTCGATGAGCAATATTCCAAGGTCTTTTATAGTTAGTCATCTTTTAACCCATTTTAATTATTGTTGTGATTTTATTAATTCACAAATTTTCTATAGAGTTCCTCCAACAATACTAACTAAGGGGTAAACTTGCATAAGAGGAGTTAAATCAAAGATAGGTTCAGCTAAGCCTGCTCTGTATACTTCTCTCATCAGAGGAAGTTTTCGTCTAAATGCTAAGAATTCTCTTATTTCGCGGAAATAATTCGCACTGAGTTCTTTCTTTTTACCTTTTGGTGTTAAAGTATGAACTTTTAGACTCTCTATTCCTTCAGGACTTAAGAACATCTCAAATCCTTCAATAGGAACTTTAAATTCATAACCTCCACCATGAGGGCAGAAATCAATTTTAGTTAATTCGCTATACAAATCTAGAGCTTCCACTTCTTCTTTGTACTCCCAAGTATCAATAAATTCTCTAGTTAAATTCGGTCTCGGTTTTGCAACTAGTATTCCCTCTTCTGGGTTGAAAGCAATAGGAAGTAACCCTTGATGGATTTGTATACCTAACATATGATAGCGCCCGTCTTTCGATAATCCTTGATGTGTAATTGTTTCCAGAATTTTGTAAGTTTTCTTGCCAAAATGTTTATTCATTACTATTTTCCTGTATTCTTCGTTTTTCTTATCCCCTTCTTGATAAATCTTAAGATATCTTTTCTTAGCTTCTCCTTCTAGAAAAGAGATAGAGCCATGAGGAGTTTCAACTTCATGATATCCTTCCTCTTCTTTTAACCATGTCAAGTTGTATAGATATTCTGATCCTAACCCCCCACTGCTATGAACCATTACGAATCTTCTTCCAGTATCTTCTCCAGTCAAAATATCTCTTACTCTATAAACAGCTGTAAAATGATTTCCTTTTCCCAATTGTGGCATATACTCTTTACCTAGTTCTAGCTGTTTCTGTTTCAACCAAGTTTTTAGAGTAGTATCATCTTGTTTATCTATCAACTCGCTGAAAGTATAACCACAAGCGTTTGGCATACTATTACATGTCGCAATCATTCCACCAAAATCTGCTCGAACATTACATCCATAAGAGAAACCTCTTTTAGTTCTCTCTTTGTTTAAAGATATAGTCCCATCAGGTGCAAAAATAACGTAAGGTTTATCTTTTTCAAAATCAGCTCCTAGTTCATTAGCTGCATAGAGAATCTTTCCAAAACCTATTTTCATGACTGCTAAAGCTATATTTGAAATTCTTTTCCCTGCTGCTAAAGAGAAGATTCTTTTCTCTGCTTCATCTTTCCAAGGTTTAAACTCCTCTGATATATTATTGAATTTTACTGGAAAGGGATTTTTATTTTCGTGATTGCTTATTTTTGTTTCCATTAAATTACTGTTTACCCATTTATTATAAATAAAGATTTTTGTAAAATACAAACAAATTTTATTTTAAACTTCATATTTCAGTTTCCTTAGTGCTTGCATGGGTTCAACAGTGTCAGAAACATGAAAATTACCTATATTACGCTTTTTATTCACCTCAAGCAGATACTCATCAATTTCATAATAATGACCAATGTCTGTCTTGAAAATGTTGATCATATTAAAACTATTTCCTGCTCTAGTCGTTAGGTTATAGCTACTCAAAGTTCCTACATTTGCAAAAACGGTATCACCTACCTGCCAACAACCCGCTCTGTTTTTTGCTCCAGTTAACACTAAATTTATTCTATTGTTAACTAATGATGCAAGAACGTCTCCTGCATCCATTAACTCCGAGTCATGTTTAGTCCTTGGTAGAGGAATAATAGTATGATTAAAAACAACTACACCTATTTTCGAGTTTGTTGCTAGTTTTTCGACAATTTCACGAGCGTTTCCTCTACCTAATCTGCCTTCTTTCTCGTCAATTATGCAACTATTGTAACCCAAAATATGTAGTTTGTCATCAACAAATGAAGGATTCATTTCACCTATAAATTCAGGAAAGAGCTCATATCCTAAAGGATAAGCATCTTTTACTCCTGGAACAATTAGCTTTTTATGATCAATTTGGTCTAGTAACTCCTTAGCTAGTTCAAATTCATAAAGATGGGAAGAAGCTGTAACTTCTCCACAATGTATAAGCAGATCTGTTTCCTGACTGTTTATTATATTAACTGCTTTATCAAAGATTCTAGTATTGAACATTCCAGCTGAAACGTCAGTATTTCCGATTTGGATTAAAGAAACCCAAGGTTCCTTCGTCATAGGTGGTATAACTTCTTGAAATTTACCGTTAAAGGATATCTTTTCTTTAGTTGAATCATGTTTGAGAATGATTGATCGAATAATCAAATTGTTCTTCGCTCTATTTACATCAATAACTGACATTGAATACCCTTCACGGTATCTTGTCTTTTTGCAGGAAAGCGTTCCACAATTGACAATCCACGCTTGTAAAGCTCCATCTGACATCTTGTAAACATTACTGATATGCCTATGACCATTAATAACAATATGAATATTGCAATCTAGAATAGCTTTAACTGCATCACCAGCATCATTAATAGCACTTCTTTCTCTTCCAGTATATGGAATAGGTAATGTTTGGTGATGAAAAACAAGAACCTTCAACCAATACTCGGGCAATTCTCCGAATTCTTCATAGATTCGTTTAATTCCTTTTGGACCCATGCGTCCAGTGTTACTATCAGGTTCAGTAGAATCCAAACCAAGAATTTTAACTTTGTTCTTATTATCCACATGTACAAAATATCTAGGTCCTATCATTTCCTCCCAAAGTAAATCTCCAACGTTCTTAGTATCGTGATTACCAGGAACAATTAAAAAAGGTTTTTTGGTAATTGTTTCTAGATATAATTTAGCGACTTCGTATTGTGCTAAGGTGCCATCGTTTGTTAGATCACCACAATGTATTAAATAATCACATTTTAACGAATTAACGATTTTTACTCCATCGTAAAAGACCATTTCGTCGAATCTTCCTCCAATGTGAGTGTCAGAGATTACGACAATCCTCATGAAATGGTAGTGGTTGACAATAGTAAAAAAGATTCTGTATCAATACTCTGATTTTAAGATGATATACTTCTATTCGATAGTACATAAAAAGTGTAATAGAAGAAAATATTGAATGTCTTTCGATTATCTTAAGTATGGGAGCATTACAGTAACTCTGAACAGCATGGAAGACACTTTAATAGAAGAACCATCTACTCAACTTCGTGAAGATTCTAATTCTAATGGTTTAGACACTGATATAAAACAAGATGGTGTTGCCCTAACTTTCTTTCAGAAAATCAAATATCCTTACGAGAGAACTGAAATATGGTGGAGTAATCTAGATATAAAGAAACAAAAGATGTACATGCGTTTTTTTGGTATTATTATAGTCATTGTTTATCTATTATTAGCTGTTTTCCTTATGGGTTTTCGTATTGATCATGCTCTTGTTTCTTGCTTAATTCTTGCAGTGTTTTTTGGAGATGCTAGAAAATTCATCCTTTACTGGGGACCTTTTATCTTAATATGGATAAGTTACGATATGTTAAGAGTAATAACTGACTCTTTAGCTCATCGAGTATATGTTAAAGAAGTATTTGATATGGAAGTATGGTTAACTGGCTGGTTTATGGGAGAAGACATCATCCCTTTTACTTTCATGGAATTCAAACAGATTAGACCAGAAGAAGGTTTTCTAGAATATGTAAATGTCCTTAATTTAATCAATCGAACAGGACCTATAGTTTTTGTGGAAACACAAACAAATTTAGTTAAATTCTTGAATATACTTGCAGGGATATTTTATGCTAATCATTTTACTGGACCACTAGTTATTGGTGTGTTTTTGTATAGGAAAGTAGAAGATAAAACTGAGTTCAAGCGGTTTGTCTATACTATGTTTTTCACATCACATATCGCTTATATAACCTTCATACTTTTTCCAACAGCAGCCCCTTGGTATGTTTGGAACGAAGGAAACGGTTTTAATTTCGTAGCACCCTTACCAGGAGAAGAAGGAAGTGCTGCTGGATTACTCGATCTAGATAAATTATCAGGTTTAGCTATATTTCAGACTCTTTATGGAGCTCTTAGCTCAAATCAATATGCAGCTGTTCCAAGTATCCATAGCGCTTATGCATTGATAGTAGCTTTTTTTGCAATAAGAAAATGGAGAAGAGTAGGTTACATTGTACTCTTATGGCCTATAGGAATGTGGTTTTCAGCTTTATGGTTGAATCATCACTACCTGATAGATATTGTATGGGCAGTAGCGTATGTATTACCAGTATATTTTGTAAGTTTACGAATATTCAAAACAAAAAAAGATAAGAATGACTATGATGAAAAAGAAGAGAAGGGAGAAAAAGCCACTTGTAAAGGCGAAAATATTTAAGTAGGTAAATTTTCTGTAATTTATATTTGGTTGTGATACCATGAGTACTGTAACTGAAGATAGATATGTCGATTTAAAGAAGATTTGCGATAAATGTGAACCTAAATTATTTGATATTCTCTCCTGGATACTTCTGATAAATTTGGACTTGATACCTATTGAAGATCTTAAAGCGCATAAAAACTTACTATTCTCTTATCATCTTATGAATCAAGATTATAAGGAAGCAAAATATCTAGCAGAAGAATTTGCATCAACTGATCTTCCCATTTCTAAATACTATAAGGATTTGTTAATTTTTGATCCTGATTTAAGCAAAACCAAAGAAATATCTGAAATGTTCTTCCATTTGGCAAAAAGAAGAATTGAAATTATTGAAAAACTGGGTTTACGTCAAGATTAATCTCCCAATCTTTCTTTTCTTACTTTATTTGTGACGATTAGATTTATTAAGAAATATTTTTCTCTTTGTGTATATGGCTTCCAACATTTCCAAGTTTTCACGCTATAGTACATTTACTTTATCCGTGCTAATGGGAATGATCTTCAATGTTGGAGGATTGTTTGCTGGAAGAGCAGCTGTTTTATTAAATGATATTTATGAATATATAGGATGGGTTTTCATTATATACCCGTTGATGCTTACAGTTAGAGGAGATATAAATGGTATATTAACAGGTAAACTAGGTTCTGGGTTACACCTAGGAAGTTTAAAACCTTCTTTTAGGAGAAATACAGATAGATTTCAACATCTTATCATTTTGATAGTTATCATTTCCGTCTATGATTCTATCCTTGTAGGAATTGTTGCTACACTCGTATCAACTTTAATGGGAATACAATGCAATTTCTTTACTATTTTGGCAATATCAATGACAACGTTCATTATAGGATCTATGATTTCATTAATATTAACTTTTACAATTACTTTCTGGATATTCAGAAAAAATGGAGATCCAGATGTGTATGTTTATCCAATAATGTCATCAGTGAATGATATTATTATAACACTAGTTTTCTTTTCAATCTGCTTTCTATATCGACCTTGGAAAACGAATTTACATTATTATCTTGGGCTTCCATTAATTGTTTTAATATTAAGTGTAACAACTTTCCTAATAATCAAGCATAGAAAGAATGATTTCATCAGAGAAAGCGTAAAGCAAGCTTTACCTACTTTGACCTTTACGAATATAATTGCAGCTGGAACAGGAAGTGTTTTAACCTTATTTAGAGAAATTATTCGGACTTCTCCTATCTTATTGGTTGTTTATCCTGCCATACTTAGTACAGTGGGAGGATAGGGATCAGTTTTAGCAAATACAACTACTACTAAATTGCATCTTGGAAATTTCAAACCTAATGTTAAATACCTTAAAACTGATGAATTCTATATCCCCTTTGCAGGTATCATGTCATCAGGGTTAATTATTAGTGCTATAATCAGTATTTTAGGGTTTTTAATGATATCTTCAGATTTTACTGCTGTCTTTTATTTTAAATTTTTATTAGTCTTAATAATTACAAATATTATTGCTTTCTCTCTTGTAGGAATTCTTGCAATGACTTCTGCATTTCTAACTTATCGTTTTAGATTAGACCCTGATAACCTTGTAATTCCAATCTTAAGTTCAACAGCAGATTTAATAACAACAACATCTTTGGTTTTGATATTTCTGCTGATTATTTAGCTGAACATAGCAGAAGTCCGCTCATTTGAGGTAGGGGTGGTTTCATAAAAATTATGGAAAATAAAATTAAGAAAGAGAAAATAATAATTTTTGCTTATCTTTTTTATTTATTAAAATTGTATCGCTGAGATACTCATGTAGTAACTCTTTTTCAGATTTACTTAGTTGTAAATTTTTGATGTTATTCAAAACGAAGGTTAACTCTGAAGCTTGCTCAGGATAATGATCAAATATGTAGAGAATTACTCTATAATCTATATAAGTTTTCAACGTTGAACACAGCAAATGAAGTTCCTTCTCAGGAATGTCTACTTGGGGTTTCAAAATAGAATAAAATTCGTGGATCATGAAACTCAGAAAATCATAAAAATCACTCCCGTATGGAAATCTGCTCTCATTCATTGAGTATGCAAAATATAGATAAGAGTTGATATAATATTCCAGTTTCAATATAATTGAAACGTTATTATCAAACCTTGGAGTATATTGAGGAAGAATTTTCAAGAAATTATTCAGAAACTCTTCTGCCTCCTCTGCTTCTGCTTGAGAATAAAGTTCTGCATTTTCTTCATTAAACTCAGGAAAGAGATAGTATGGAACTTTTGATAGTGAAAATAAAATGTTTCTCTCGTCAACCTCATTTTCTTCTACCATCTTCTTTGCTGTCAGTGCTATAGTTATAAATCTCTTAATAGGGCAAGGCATAGCTTCTAAGATGGATTTTTTTGTATGAGTAGTTGGAGAATCCAAGATGATGAAATCGTACTTACCTTCTTCAATTTCATACTCTAAGTCATCATTTAAAATACTGAGAAATTTGTATAAAGGCTTGTAAATTCGGATTCTATCATTAGGGTTGTGATATTTCATAGCAAGACCTATTTATGTAGACTGATTAGTTCTAGGTATTTTCCTATCATTTCAGAATAGTGCAACTCTCCTCTATCTAGCATCCATTGATAAAGCTCTTCCATTTCATTGATTGATTTTTCTATATCTTTTTCTATTATTTGTTGAGATATTTTGTGAGAAATCGAAAAGAATTTAGTCATCTTTGCTCTAACTGGATCGTTGTATTTCTCAAACAATTTTTCTATCCTCAGCATTTCTTTGAATATGTCTAGACCTTCTATGGCTTCAGGTAATTTGACAGCACCATAAAAATGAAAACTTCCTCCAAAGGCTCTTGTAGAGAAATAATGGAGAAAAGCTGGTAGAAAAACAAAAAAAGTTACTGCTTCTTCGTACTCCATATTCTGAGAAATGAAGTAATTCTGAGCTTTCTCAAAAGAGTTGAAAGCTTCTTTGTTTTTTCCGATTGTTTGATACAATCCTGCAAGTAATCTCTGGATTTTAGCAGAAAGATCAAGATGTTCTATACTAAGTGCAGAATAAAGAGCTCTTTCAGCTTTTTCTGTAGCCATCTTTGGTGTAATCTTATCTGAACGTAATTCTAATTCAATCCTTTGAGCTGAAAAGAGTATAGGATGAATATCATCAGGTGAATATCTTTCAAGATACTCGTCGATTAATCTAATGGTTTCATCAGGTTCTTCTACAAATTGTGAGAGTATAATCTTTTTTTCAAATGCTGCTCTTTCAAAAGGAGTGGATAGGAAAAATTTGTAAGCCTCCTCAATATTTGTGTAAGCTGTTAGTACATCACCTTCTTCAGCATCAATTTGCGCTTGAAGAACTTGAAGTTCGTAATAATAAGGATCATTACCCATTTTTTTTGCTTTTTCCATCAAAAAATCAACGAGCTTTCTAGCTTCTGGGAGATCATGATAAACAACCATTAATTGAGCTTTAGCTTGCCAATAACGGAAGAATATTTTGGGATTAGATTCTGATACAACTTCTTCTTCAACTTGGTTTAGATGTTTTGAACCTTCAACATAACAACCGTAAGAGAAATTTGTTGATGCTAGTTCTAGAAGAGTTTCAAAATGCTCTTCAAACAATACTCGCTCCTTGGTCTGCTCAATAATCTCTTCGAGTATGTCTAGTGCTTCAGCTTTCCTTCCAAGTAGAGCTAAACATCTAGATATTTTGATGTTAATTGCTCTCAATTCATCATCTTTGCCTAGAGAGTAAAATTTTACTCTGGCTTTCAAGTAGGAATGAAAAGCTCTTTTGAAATCGAATTTCGTAAAAAAGTCATCACCTTTATCACGTTCGAAACTCATGGCCATCTCATTCCAAAATCTTCTATCCTTCTATTTTCTTAAACATTTAAAAAGCTGTTTTTATTAATGAAAATTCCTATTTATATGATAAGATAATTTCACCTTTCTCAACCGAAAGAATATTAGAAACAGTTTTACACTTAACAATAAATAAGAAAAAGAGCTTCAAATTTTCATCATAAAGAAGCTCGAAATTACCTTGTCCTTTGCAAATGATAATATTACTGCCTTTGATTGTACTTTTTACTTCTTGAATGTAATCAACATTTAATCTGTTATCGATAGCTAAAACTGTTAAATTATCTATTCCTTCAAAATTAATATTATTGATATCATCTTTACAAATATCATTTGAGAAGGGATATTTTTTTACAATTAGATCTATTCTGTTGATTTGGTACAATCTGTTAATTTCCTTTATCATAAGCAGATCAAAAATTATCTCTCCTGCATTGTCTGCTAATATAGTTATTTTTTTTGATTTGGAGAGCTTTTGTTTCAAAAAATGATAATCATTTATTACAGGTTCTTTTTGTAAAACCTCATTCACAGTTTTAGATAGATTATAATTTTCACTTATTCCATAGTCACTGATGTTACCAGCAATTGCAACTTTGATTGAAACATACAATGAATCATTGCTTTCTTTGATAATTTTCGCAACATAATCATTTAGAAGTAAAGCACTTTTATTCGCTTCATCCTTTTTTTCTTTTAGTACATCATGGATACCTGTTTCTTTACGAATTATCTCAAATACACCGAAACTAATATGCATTGGCGTGAGATTCTTATCAACATTCTCAAGGTATTGTTGAATAAGCTTCATTGTGTCTTCTATTTTTTCAATAGGTAAAGATTGAAACGTTAAAGCTCTTTTTGCAGCTCTATTTATACATTGTATACATCTTATATCACTTTTCAAGCTGTTTCACCACTTTATGAGAGTTATAAATATTTTATCGGTTTTTTGAAATCTTCCAGAATATTTTTTCATTATACACAACTGAGTAGATTATTCCTTTTTCTTCCATTTTGTTAAGAATCCTATCTATTTCTTTTTTATTTAGTTCTGGAAACAATGAATAAACTTGTTCTTCACGTAAGGGATGCCTTTGTGTTATTTCTATTATTCTCTGTTCCGAATCAGACTTTTTGTCTACATTTTCAATTAATACTTCTTCATAATGTGAAATATCTTCAGCTTCTAAGATCTCCTTTGCGTTTTGAAGATTTTCCAAGGAAGGAATCTCTACCCATTTTTCAGCAGGAGGACGGATAGGAGCATTGATGAATACTTTGTCAAAACCGATTTTATCTATTATCTTCTTTATTTGTGTTAATATTTCAGGATTATCGTTTTTATCTTTAACTATCATTACTTCTAACCATAATTGATTAGTATATTCTTCCTTGAATGACCTCATACCTTCGATAATTTTGTTTAAATCTAATTCCTTTCTAGGTCTGTTAATAATCTTAAATAACTGTTGATTTGGAGCATCTAATGTTGGTAGAACCACATCAGCTTTTAGTAGATCTGTTCTGACATCCTTTCTGTATAGAAGAGCTCCATTTGTAATAACTGCAATTGGAATAGAGGTTATTTTTTTAATACCTATTATCAGCTCTCCTAAACCTGCATAAAGTGTGGGTTCTCCATCGCCTACAATAGTTATAAAGTCTATTTCCTTATCTTGTTTTAACGCTTCTTTTGCTTCTTCTAATAGTTCTTCAGGAGGATAAAACATTTCTCTTGTATTTGTAAAGTTCGAAGTTCTTCCTAATTGACAATAAACACAAGAAAAATTACATGTTTTAGGAGGGATGGGACTAATACCTAAAGATCGTCCTAATCTTCGTGAAGGAACTGGACCAAAAATATATTTCATTTTTCTATTTATTATATCTCTAAACAGATTATCAACTTTGCTTTCTAATCACTTGATTTTTGCCTATTGCTAGTTAGATTAGGGTAAGTTTAAGAAGTAGTAAATAGATTTTATGATATAACCAGTGACAAAATATGAGTGAACCACGAATCTCTATCCATCCAGATATATGTCATGGAAAACCTTGTATCAAAGGTACAAGAATTCTTGTGTATCTAATTCTTGAAATGTTAGAGCATGACCTCTCCTTTGAAGATATACTACATGAATACCCACAATTATCAACTGATGATATAAAATCATGTTTAAGATTTGCAAGAACAATAATTAATAACGAGGAGATAACACCAATTGTCGAAACTGGAGTATCTTCTTGACGAGAATGTTTCTATGAAGACATTTAGGAGGTTAAAGCTCGCAGATTTTTTGGTTAAGTCTGTGAGAACAGAAAATCTTCTTGGTATCGATAATGGCACATTAATTGTATTATGTAAGGAAAAGAAATGGATTTTAATAACTCATGATAAGGAGTTCTTAACGCCTGCAATTAAAGATAATCATGGAATAATAATCATTGATATACATCCTGCAACTGATCAAGTATCTGGGGAATCCCTATTGAATTTTTTAAAAACTACTAAAGAATCTGATATAATAAAAAAAATAACAATGTTGGAAAGAAATATATGGCGATATAAAAAATAGAGAAATCCACTAAAGGAATCCCTCATAGAACTATCTGTTGACCTTCTATCTTAAATGAAATATGTTTTAAAGACCTTTACGATAGAACAAATAATGGTGGATTATTCAGAATTTCTTTCCCAAGCGAAGCAAGACGTGAAATCAAGTCTAGATATATGGGCGGGGATTTTTAATGATTGTTATAAGGAAAAAGTAGATTATGTTTATTGCAAAGGTTCAGCAGTAAAAGAATGGGATAGTATTATTGATTATGTTCCAATACTTGGCGATCTAGATATTCACGTAAAATTACATGATGGTGAATCGTTTTTTACTAATCAAGAAGATGCCTTCTTTGAATCAATGGAAATTTCAAGAAAGTATGAAGAGCAGTTTTGCTCCAAAAACAGAGAATATTTGCATGTTCCTAGAACTCAGATTGTGAATCTAAACCAACTAGAAAATGAAGAGTTCTTCGTTTACCCACGGATAAAGGATGTTGTAATATTAATTGGTAAACCTAAACAGAATCCCATCCAATCTGATTCAGAAATACGAACAATAGATAATAATAATATTTTAGAACTTAAGACTCATCTATCGACACTTCCAATGAGTGCTATAGATAGAAGTGGATTAGATCTTTGGACGCTTGTTCGCAGAATGAGCTGGAGAATTTCTCCAACTCCAGTAAGATTATTAACACAATTCAATGATTCTCCATTAGACGTTTGGACATTTAATAGAACAAAAATATGTGAAGAACTGGAAAAAAAGGATTTTAGCTATATCTGTAACCTTTACACTTCATACTATAAAACAGGATGGAAAGCCTTTTTTGAAGGTTTTAAGGTATCTAATACTCTACGTGAATTATTGATATTAGGATACAAAGTCCTTAAATCTTGTTTAAAAGAAATAGAAAAAGAATTTCCTAGGTAAAATGAAGAAGATATTAATACTTCAAGAGAAAGTTAAACTATACTATCACAAGACTAGTGGAGTAGAATGACGAAAATAGTTCATTTAGAAGAGATAAAAAGCATTTTAGAAAAGATAGATCCTATTAAATTAATTGAAGAAGGATTTATTGCTTACTCGCAAGGAAATGTTACTGTACCTCCCGTGGGAGAAATGGTCTTTGATGATCCTCCAGGTGAATGTCATATTAAATATGGTTTCATTAAGAAAGATGATTTTTTCGTGATTAAAGTTGCTACAGGTTTCTATGACAATCCAAAATTGGGATTACCTGCATTTGATGGACTAATGCTACTTTTTAGTCAAAAAACAGGTCAATTATTAAGTGTTCTACTTGATGAAGGACATCTAACAAATATTAGAACTGCCTCAGCTGGAGCTATTGCAGCTAAATATTTTGCTCCTAAAAAAATCAAAAGAATAGGGATTTTTGGAGCTGGCACTCATGGGAGATTGCAACCGATTTATCTTCAGAAAGTTCTTGATTGTAAAAATATTATTACTTGGGGAACTAATCAAGAAGAATTAGATATTTACAAGAGAGATATGAAGAAGCTTGGATTTAAGGTAGAAACAAGTCTAAATGCAGAAGATATAACTTCTACAAGCAATTTAATTGTAACTTGTACACCCTCTAAAACACCTTTAATAGAAGCAGAACAGATAAATGAAGGAACACACATAACTGCTATAGGATCAGATACTCCAGAAAAGCAAGAGCTAGATTCAGCAATTTTGAAGAAAGCTAACAGAGTGATTGTTGATAGTTTAAGTCAGTGTATGGAAAGAGGAGAAAGCTTCAAAGCTATGCAGAATAGAATGATAGAGAAAGAAAAGTTGGTTGAAATAGGAAAAGCAATAGTCAATAAAAATTTTCAAAGGACTTCCGAAGAAGAGATTACTGTTGTTGATCTTACAGGTGTAGCAGTTCAAGATATACAAATTGCAAAAGCTGTATGGACATATATCAAAAAGAATCATTAAGTGTTGAAACTAAAAGCTAATATTTCTCATGATTTTTTACTTACATAACGAATATTCTCATTCCTAAATCCACAAGAAATAGTTTTTATATACCCTATACTGTTATATAACTATACAACTGTATAATAATCTATTCAATCTATAGGTGTCTAATATTTATAGTTACTATGTAGGAGTTAACATCGGTTCAATTTCAGTTAATCTCGTTTACGTAGACGCCAAAGGTAATTTTACTAAATTCAAGCGACCTCATTTAGGTAAACCAATTGATGTCTTAAATCAAATTATTGAGGAGAATTTAAGCTCAAAAGAGTGTTATTTTGGTGTTAGTGGTTCATTTGGAGACTTATCTGAGATAGTTGCTGTTGAACGAGGTATTAGTTCATTAAATGAGAAGTTTGATGTTGTCCTCTCATTAGGCGGAGAAGGCTTTGTCTTATATGTATTAAATGAAAATGGACATATTATTAACGTCTTATCTCACGATAAATGTGCTGCTGGAAGTGGAGAGTTTTTTATCCAGCAAATCGGAAGACTAAATATTTCTTTACCTGAAGCTATCTCTCTTGCTCAAAAAGGTAAAAAAATAGAATTAGCTTCTCGTTGTTCTGTTCATTGTAAATCTGATATAACGCACAAATTGAATAAAGGCGAAGCTTCAATTGAAGATATTTTAACCTCTGTTCTTTCTAGTATGGTGAATAAAGTTATGGGGTTGATTTTTCAATCTCGGGTAGATGTTAAAAGTTTACTTCTGATTGGAGGAGTTTCACTTAATGATGCTTTTGTTAAATTACTTAGAGAAGAGCTTAATGACGCTGAAGTAGTGGTTAAAGATGTTTGTTCCGTTTTTGAAGCATATGGAACAGCTCTTATGGTTAAAGATTCTCCCATTCATCAACAATTAGAAATAAAGACAAGTCAAAGTTTTTTCACGTTCCCTTCCTTGCATCAATTCAGTAATCAAGTGACAATAATCGAATCAACTGAATACAAGAAAGATTTTAATCAAGATTCAGAATTTTTATTAGGTGTCGATGTTGGTTCAACAACTACTAAAGCAGTATTAGTAGACCCAGCTGATACAGCTGTGATTGCATCTTATTATGGTAAAACAAGCGGGAATCCTATTGAAGCAACAAGAAAATGTATTAAAGAAATTATCTCGCAAGTAGGTGATTGTAAAGTCAATTTAGTTGGAGTAACAGGTTCAGGAAGACAACTAGTTGGTGCTTATCTTGGGACTTCAGCTGTTTTTAATGAAATTTCTGCTCATTCAGAAGGAGCTGTATATTATGATCCCGATGTTGATACTATATTTGAAATTGGAGGTCAAGACTCAAAATATATGTTTCTTCAAAACGGTGTGCCAGTAGACTATGCGATGAATGCTTCATGCTCTGCAGGAACAGGTTCTTTTCTAGAAGAAAGCTCCAAAGGTGATCTAGGCATTGATATTTCTGATCTCTCTCAAATTGCAATGGAAGCAAATGATCCTGTTAGATTCAAAGCTGATTGTGCAGCCTTTATCAATACTGATGTTCGTACGGCGTTGCAAGAAGGATATGGTCATGAAAATATAATTGGAGGATTAGTTTACTCAATTGCTGAAAACTACTTGAATAAAGTGAAAGGTTCTAGATCAGTAGGTAAGAAAATTTTCTTTCAAGGAGGAGTTGCTAAAAATAACTCTGTAGGTTATGCTTTTGCCCAAACGACAGGAAAACAAATAATCATACCACCTAACCCAGAATTAATTGGTGCATTTGGTATAGCTCTTATAGCGAAAGCAAAGAACGCACAGTATGAAATAAAAGAAATGCCAAAAAAAACGTGTCTTGAATCACTAGTTAAAGAAGAATTGAAGCATCTTGGGAGTTTTATATGCAAATCATGTAAAAACTATTGTAAAATTGAAAGATATGAAGTAGGTGGTCGTCAGTTTCCATTTGGAGGTCGATGTTCTAGATATGAACATCAATGGAAAGGATCCGAGAAAATAAAAGAAAAGGAAAATCTTGTTGACCAAAGAAATGAACTAATTTTTGCTAGAAAAGATAAGAGAAAGACAAGATCAAAACAAATCAAAGGAAAAATAGGTATTCCTAGAGCTTTACTCACTCATAGTTTATTTCCTTTATTTTCTACGTTTTTTGAAGAATTAGGTTACGAGGTCATTCTATCAGATATAGATGAGAACAAAGAAAATTTAACAAACGCTTCATTTTGCTATCCCGTACAGATATTGCACGGAGCTGTATTTGATTTAATCAAGAAGGAAATACCAACAATTTTCTTACCTCACGTTCATAAATTAACGAAAGGTGAAAAGTGGTTTGATTCAACTTTCTGCCCAATAACTCAAGCTAGTCCATATATCATTTCTAGAGCTTTTAGTGATACGCGATTCTTAAATCCTGTACTTGATTATTCTAAGGGGTATGAGAGCGATGAAGCATTAGTGAAAATGGCTGTTAAGGAATTGAAACAGTCAAAGAATTTAGTTGAAGAAGCATATGAAAAAGCTGTAGTGGTACAGAAGGAAGTTGAAGATAAATTCCTACAATTGGGAAAAGAGGTATTACAGAGATTAAAAGAATCTAAAGAAATAGCTATTCTATTGGTTGGTAGAAGTTACAATGTTTTTCCAGCAGAAACGTCACAATTGATTCCAAAAAAACTGGCAAGTATGGGTGTTACAGTAATACCTTTTGATTTTCTTGATAAATATGAAGTAGATGATATTCCTTGGTATTTTGCTAATTATGCTAAAGTTGCAATAGATCTAGCAAAAAATAATGATAACCTCTTCTTATTATATATTAACAGCTTTAGTTGTACAATTGACGCTTTCATCCAAAATTACGTCAAAAGTGAGATGAGTTCTAAACCTTTCTTACTTCTAGAGCTTGATTCTCATACAGCTGATGCTGGTACTCAAACACGTCTTGAAGCCTTTCTAGAAATAATCGATAATTTTCAAAAATTAACTGAAAAAAAAGAAACAAAACCATTCCAAATCTCTAGAGTTGAAAAAACAAATGGAAAAATAGAAGTTATCACTTCTGATGGTACGAGGCTTGATATTCGAGATTCACGAGTTAAACTCTTCATGCCAGGTTTTTCTAAGTATCATACAGCTGCATTCACCAAAGGATTCGAACTATACGGTTTCAATGTAGGAAACGCTACAGATATCAAATTGGAATATCCAATTAAAGGTCTAAGATACTGTTCAGGAAAAGAATGCTTACCTTTACCCATAGTTCTCGGAAACATTCTTACAATAGTGGAAAACAGAAAAAATCCAGAAGATGTACTCGGATTTTACATGATGTCAGGAGGTTCCCCATGTGCTGTATTCAGCTATATTCATTATTTGGAGCAATTTATTGAAGATAACAAAATAGAAAATCTCTTCATTTTTAGATTTGATCAATTGACAAATTTCTTGGGTGTAGGTCTCTTAAAGATAGCTCGTTATAATCCCAAGATTGTTTTACTAGCTGACATTATGAGTGAGATAGAAAGCTCATTACATGTAGTTGGTGAGAAAGAGAGTCTAAACCTTTTACATAAGTACTGGTCTGAGTTCTTAGTTACCACAAAAGTTCTGAAGGATTATGACAAAAATGTTGAAAAACTCATCGAACGCATAGCAACAATACCGCGTAAAGGTTCTCCAGAAACGCATCCAAAAGTGCTTATAAGTGGTGATTTCTTTGTTCGTTTTAGTCCTTTCTTTCTGCGAGAACTAAGAGAAATTTATACCAAGCATGGTATTATAGTTAAATCGTCAGATATGTTTGAGCTTACTTTATACAGTAGTTTCCATCTTGCTCATGTAGCTGCTCATAATTGGAAAAGAGATCCATATAAATTTTCAACAGCTCTTAAAGCTTTATCTACATTCTGGACCAGAAACGCTCAATTGTTTTTTATTAGTAAGATTGGACCTGTTATAATGTATATAGCTGAAAAGAAACAAAGAAAGAAGTATAAAAAAACTGGATTATTGCTTGAAGACCGTAATAGCTTAAAATTAATAATTAAACATTCAAAACCCTTAATCAGCCTTCTAATATTCGGTGAAGCTATTCCAACAATTGGAAAGGGTATGGAAATTCTAGAAGAATCTAATTACGATTCTTTAATATTGACAGGACCAATTAATTGTTTACCTTATAAGATTTCACAAGCTATACTCAAACCAATTTACATGAAAAATAAAACCCCTTTTATTGTATTTGATTCAGATATCTCAGCAATTACTCCAAATATGAAAAGATTAATTCACGCTAATATAGAGCAGATAAAAAGAAGAAGAATAAAAAGAAAGACTTGAACTTAATACTCAAGAATTTTATTAGTGTCCTACCAAAACAACAGATTTGTTTGTAAAATCTATTTGCCAAAGGGATTATAAATCAGAAAATCTTTAACTTTTCTGTGGCTGACAATGTTGCTATATTTGCTATTCCTCTTGCACTATTAGGTAATATTATCATTTCGCTAGGATATGTCCTTCAGAAAAAAGTAAGTGAATCTCTTCCGTCTATTGAAAAAACGTCAATAATTCCAAATTTAAAGAATTTTTTAACTAAACCTCTTTGGATATTAGGTGTTATGTTGACTATTCTCGCAGTTCCTATAACTGCTCTAGCATATTCGTGGGGGAGCATATCACTAATATCTAGTCTTGGAGGAACTTCTATAATATTCATAGCTATATTCTCTAGATTCATTGTGAAAGAGAAGATAAACATTAAGGAAGGAGCAGCTTTAATTACAATTGCTATAGGTGTAGTAATAGCAGGTTATTTTTCTCTTGAGACAAGTACACAAAGTGATTTCAACGAATTTTGGAACTTATTTGTTTCTACACCATCTGTTATAATATTATTAGTATCAATTGCTCTAAGTGTTATTTTATTGATAACATTCATCTTATGGATAAAACAATATGTGGGTGTTGCCTATAGTGTTGTAGCTGGTACAACTATAGGTGTAGCGGTAATTATTTTGAATGGAGCAAGTGTAATCATCAGATCCCAAGAATATACAATATTCAAAGATTGGAGCATGTGGATCTTAATTATTATATTCATATTTTTAAGCGGTGCATCAACCATTTTTAATCAATTATCATATCAGAGATGTAAAGCTGTAATAGCTATTCCAACCTATAACTCAGTTTTAAGAATACTTCCTGTTTTATACGGTGTTATTGTTTTAAGAGAGTGGGAAACTATAGACACAGTATCTGAAATATTGATTTCACTAGGAATATTCATTATTATAATTGGTACAGTAATTCTTGCAATATTAGGAGAAAAAGGTGCTTCTAATCGTAATAATAAGATGCAAAACTTAAAACTGAACAAAGTTACAAAATGAAATATATGGGTTGTTCTTTCAGAATACGATCGAAGTGTCCTCTTCCCATATTTTTGTATAAATTAGTCCTACGTTAATTTTCCTCAAATTTCTAGATTTCGACCAGTATGAAGCATTAAGTTTTAAGTAAAAAATAAAAGAAAAAAAGAAAAAGAAAAAGAGATTGAGTTTATTCTTGTTGTAGTGTTAGCGGTTCTTCTGTTGGTTCTTCAGGTAGAGGAGTTTCTTTAGGCTTTCCTGGAGTTGGAATCAATCCCCATTTATCTAAAAGCAAGAATATTAAACCTATAGATGTAAGAAGACCGAACATACTTCCAACAAACATTAGAATAACACATACTCCCTGCATACTTCCGAAGAAAATAAAGAATATGCTGAATAGTAGTAATTCTAAAGTGAAAACCGAAAATATTGTGCTTTTCAAAATAGTTTTGGTTTTTTCAGTAGTCGTTATTATACCTTTTGAGTTAAGATATTCTGCTCCAAGGTATAAAGACACAAACAACCAAATCAATCCTCCGAATATCCAATCAGGTAATGTAGGATAGAAGAATTTTTGACTTATAAATCCCTTCTGAATTCCATATAGTATTGATGTTGGTTCAGCATTAGCTGAGAACATTATCCTCTGATTTGAAATTGTGATTCCTACAAAATACAACAACGATCCAAGAGCTTTAAACAGTTTACTATTTTCTTTTGATATTACATCAGTTTTTTCAAGTAAGGTTGTTAACCATAACGATATTCCGAAAAGCATTGTAGCAAGAATTAAAAAGTCGAATTGAATTCCAGCGAATATACCTAGAGCAAACATTGACATACCAGCAAAAGTGAGATAAGCTCCAAAGAAATATATCGCTATAGTTTTCAGTTGTGCTGTTTTATTACCCGTAATCAAATAAATTATGTAGATTGTTAATAATCCGAGCATTGCAACTAGCGAGAACAGATGGAAGTAAGACCAAGCTGCTCCGAATGCATTAGCTTGTAAAGAGTAAAAACTACTTGTAAAAGCTGTATAAGCGGTGTTTAAGAACAAACCTAGAATCATGGCTAATAAGTATAAGCCATAGAAAACTGCGATACCTATCTTTGTTATTAAAACAACATGTTTCTTTTCAAGAGTGAACGACATAAAATCACTGATATCTCTAATAGAATTCCAATTAAAAACATTGCTAGTAAGGTAAGGATATTCAGAGACTATTGTCAGTTGGTTGCTGAAGTTATGTTAACATCTTCTATAAGTATGCTAGGGATGAAAGTAGGTACATAGACTTCCCACCATTTAATTTGGGTTAAATCTTTTCCTAACATTTTGATATTCTTAAAAATATTTAGCATGGAATCACTTATTCGTAGTTCCCTGACAGGTTTAGCTATTTCTCCGTTTTCAATCAAGAATATCCCATCTCGAGGTATAGTAGAGAATATTCCGTCTATATAACTTGTAAACCTAGTATACCAATTACTTGTAATATAAAGAGTAGGTTTACCTTTTGATAGTTCCATAAGTTCGTCTAAAGTATGATTTCCTGGTTCAAAGAAGATGTTTGAATTTTCAGGACTTACTAAACCTGCATTTCCTGTGCTCATAGTATTAGCTTTTTTAGCTGTTGAGGTATTGTGGATGAATCCTTTGAGTATTCCTTCCTCGATTAAAACATTCCTACCAGTTGGATGTCCTTCATCATCAAAAGGTTTTGAACCTAGTCCATTAGGTAATAGAGCGTCATCATAAACAGTTAAATTTTCAGGACCAATTTTTTCTCCTATTTTGTCTTTCAACCATGAAAAACCTATTTCTACGCTAAATGGGTTTGCTGATCTGGGAGTAGCTGCTATTATATCCGCTGCAACAGTTGGACTTAAAATCACATTATATTTACCTGGTTTTCCTTCTCCTCCACCTTCAGATAATTTAGCTATTTCCCCTGCTTGTCTTCCAGCTTTTTCAAAATTGATAGAGTCAGAAATACAACCTACTGAGACTCCTTGTCCTGATGTTTGGCTATCTAAGAAAGATCTAATAGTAAACTCATAGCTAGTCTTGCTATGTTGGGTTGTTGCTCCTTTTGAGGATAGGAAAATTTCTTCTATCTTCCTCCAATACAACACTCCTGCGGATCTTTTTGCTCCTTCTTCAAGCGCTGTATTAATTGCTAATTCTACATTGTCCACGGCTTTGCTATGAAAATCATCATATTTAGGATCAATAAGTTGTTCAATAGTTGGGTAGCTGAAAGGTCCTTCAGAAATTCCCAAATAGTTATCATTTATAGGCAGTGCAATTGCTAATTTTCCTAAGTTTTCTAAAGTATTATCAATAACATCAGTTGTTAAATTATTGATTTCTGTACTTACTGTTTTCTGTTGTTTTACACCGAAAATTTTGAGAGTAGCCGAAGTCCAATTCTTTGCAATAGTGAACTGATTATCTGCGAAACGTAGTTGTGAACTGTCGTCTTTTACAAAAGAAACTATATAATCATCAAATTTTAAGGAAACTAGCTTTTGAATAACATTTTCTATAATCGGAAACGGTTCTAAAAATCCTTCCATCAGTTCTCACCTTACCTCCACATCGCGCATTCTCATATAAGTACCTCCACAATAAACAGGAGCTCCTTGGGTAGGCTCACCTTTGCCACACATTACTCCATCAAACTCTAAATAACTCTCTTTAGCAACAGCATCTACTGAACCCCAGAGCTTAGGCGTAGTTACTTCGATAACTGGTCGTCGAACTAGGTTTTTGACTTCCCCATTTTCTATTAGATAAGCCTCCAAACCAACATATTTAGAATGATATCTTCGATCGTCAATATTCCATTCAGTAAAATTAATCACAAGTGCTCCAAGTTTGATATCTTCTATAAGCTCTTCCTTCGAATAATCGCCAGGTTCAAGATAAGTATTAGCCATCCGTGCAATAGGCTCTCTATTATAGCCTATTGCTCTTGCTGCAGATGTACTTGATGTATTCATAAAAGCAGCTGATTCTCTGTTATGAAACATATCCTTAAAGAGTCCATTTTTCAGAAGGAAGCGAGGTTTTGATTTTACTCCTTCATCATCATAAAGATAGAAACCAAAGGAACCTTCAAGGGTTGGATCATCAATTATAGTAACAGCTTCTGAACCTAGTCTTTGTCCTAGCATTTCATGTTTTAAATAACTTTCACCAGCTTGTGCACCCTCTCGACCTAATATTCTATCAGCTTCACTAGGATGACCTTGATTTTCATGACACACAATTCCGATCATGGAAGGTCCAAGAACATAATCTATTTTTCCTTTAGGAGCAGGTTTGGCTTCAGTTACAATTTTACTTAAGATTTTTACTTGATTTTCTATATAGTCTTCCATTTTCCAGTAGTCGTAAGACTCATAACCACCCGATTTCCCTTTTTGCAAGAAAACTTGTTCCATGTTACCTGTAGTTGAATTAACAGCTGTTATTAAACCATAAAGATGTACTCTATCTATCTCACTCTCTATTTTTGTACCTTCACTAGTTAAGATGAATTTTTTTTCCGTTTCGTCTAAAGACATGAAAAATCTGAAAGGAATAGATGCAGTTTTTACTTCTGTAATAATTTTATCAAAGTTTAAAAGCAAGTCTAATTTTTCTTCAGGTTCAACGTCTAAGGGTCTTTTATTTTGGTCACCTTTTGAGCTGTATTTAGCAACATTAACATTCTCGTCGCTGAAACTTATCTTTGTTTTCCTTCTCCATCCTATTTCCCCAGCCATTTTAGCCGCAAAGTCTACAGCCTTTTTCATGGAATCGAGAGTAAGATTATTGAAACTTGAAAAACCCATTCCACCTTCGCGTAAAACCCTAACTCCTATTCCTAAACTTCTATCAAGGGATCCAAGTTCAGGAACCCCGTTTTTTAAAATGGTTGAATTAATGCTCAAATCAACAAGTCTAGCTTCGATGTAAGGTAATCCTAGGTCTTGACCATACTCGATAGTCTTTTCAACAAGTTCATAAGGAAAACTCTCCATATTGTTTGTTCAATCTTTTTTCTATATAAATATATGTGAATATTTTATCATTTTCCTTCTTAACGCATGTTTTATGTCTTTAAACCTTCGAATTCGAGTCTATTCCTTCAAGTTCAATCTGGTATTCTATAAACTCTTTAACAAGATTCGATACTGCTTTGCCTTTTTCCATTAAAATACCGTGCCCACAACCAGGAATAATTACTAACCTTGACTTTGGAAGTATTTCATTAAGTTTTTTAGAATCTTTTACAGGCGTTAATAAATCCTTATTTCCTACCAAAATTAGAATAGGATTTCTTATTTTATTCAAATCTTCATCTTTTTCCCAAGTGAAAATAGTGTTAAGCAAAGCTTTTCTATAAACATGAAAAGGCGTTCTTTTATTTTGTTCCCTAACTATGTTTAAGAGTTCCTTTGGACAACCTCTAGTCATCAACATTGAAACAGCGATTTCAACTAAATGGTCTTTGAGTTTCTCATCAATCTTAGACATAACTAAGGGAACAATACGAGGGAAAGGTTCTCTAAAATTCGATGAACCTGAAGTTAATATTGCTGCTTTAATCTCAGGATGTAAATAGAGATAATTCATGACAATGCTTGTACCCATTGAATGACCCATTAATACAATATTATTAGGTTTGAAGTGATCTATCACACAAGATAATTCATTAGTATACAATTGTAAACCATAATCACTTTCTTTTTTATCTGACTCACCGTGACCTCTCAAATCATAAGTAATAATTCGAAAATATGCTTGTAAATTTTTGAGCAAAAATCTATAATTAAGCAGATTTGAGCCCCAACCGTGTACCAATATTAGAGTACAATTGTATTTTGGTTTTTTATTGAGGTCTACAACACTGATTTCATATTCGTGTTTATCTGTTTTAATTTTAACGAGCTGTCTCTCCGATTCATATGGGTCATAAATTAAAAGCTCTTCAAGATCTTCAGGGGTAAATTCTTTTTTTATACTCACGTTTTTAATTATGCCTAAATGTATTATATATTTAACGAAACAAACTAGAACTCCTTTTCCTTTGAGTGGTAGAAGTTCAGCTCTTTTAGACATTCTAAACATAATAGAACATTAACTTATAACCTCAGAATCGTACTGCGATTTGTAAAAGTTGACTTTTGCTAGTTGATTGTATATCTAAATTAAACTGTTCATCCATTCAATTATTGGTGAAAGAAGATTCACAATCTGACTATAAAAGATAAAAGCTATAATTGCAGAAAAACATCCTATTAAAAGTCCAATAAGTACATCTAGGAAATAATGTAATTGTAGAGCAACCCTCGAAAATGCTACTCCTATAGCCCATAGTACAAAAACCCAACCAATAAATGGGTACTTCACTGCAAATAGAAGAGCTAAACATCCCATTCTTCCCGCATGTCCACTTGGAAAACTGAAGAAATCACCTTTTCCTACATATTTTTTAGCGATGGTTACACTTGGTCTATCCCTCTTTACTGAATATTTACAAATAGAAGTTAATATTCCAGTACAGAAAGTGAATGCTATTTGAACTAAATTGAAGGATCTATCAATAAATAGATTGAAAATAAGGAATAAAATAGACACTATTAACCAAGGTTGTACATTGCCTGATAAAGCAATAAAGCTAGCAAATTTCAGTTTTTTCTCCGAAAATAGGACTATCTTTTTTGAAACTTTCTCGTCCCAATTAGCTATCTTATTGATTAATTCTGGCATTAAATTCTTCACCTGAAACTGTTTTTAAGTTCTTCTTTTTTGAGACAGATGTTTTTCAACAATATCAAACTGGTGCGGTTTGTCAATGTCCATTGCTATTTCAGGATAAGGAACTTTCAATAGGTTGACACTCATTTTGAGAGCTTTTTCAGCTATATGAACTGCTTCATCTAATGTTGCTCTTCTTAACATTATTTTCAAAACTTTGAAGGGAGCAACGAAAATCACTTGTCGAATGAATGATTTTCTCTTTCCAACTAGTTCTCGCATAGTATCTGCATGTTTTATTATTTCTACTGGTGCAATTCCTACAACATCTCCCCCGCATATAGCTCCATCTTTAAATTTAATAAATGATCTTCTAGAATCAGGAAAAACCCTATCCATATCTTCTTGTCCAACAACAGTATATTGAAAGGTAGCAGTACTTTCAGAAACTTTTTTTGCTATCCAATTAATACCTTCCTTTGAAATTGTAGGGATATCTCCATTTACAACCAATACTGGAGTTTCAGGTTTGTCTCTTTTTAGAAGGTTCTCTTGTACCCATGTGAATATTTTGTCTATAACAGAGCTTTCTTTAGATAATTCTAGATAAGTCACTGGGTAGTTGAATTCGATATCCTCTTTAGAAAGTCCTGCTATGAATATGTTACCTATATTTTCTGCTTCATTCAGTACATCAACGATATAGTGGAGAATTTTTTTGCCAGCTATTTCGAACAATGCTTTATTGTCAACTTCTTTTTGTCCTGTTTTTTCTCTAATATAGAGTAAGAGCTCATCATCTATTTTTGCTCTTCCACACAAAACTACTGTATCTAATTTTATCATTTTAGTCGTCATAAATTTTGAGTATTAGGTTCTATATAAGATTGTTTGAAAATGATTATTGTTTTTAGTAGTTTAATGTATTACCCTTGCTTAAAAGAAGAGGACTTCTGCTGTCTTCATCTAATGAATGAAGGGAATCTTGGAGGAACTCAAAAGAGATCTTCAATCATATATATCCTTATTCTCATTATAATACCTTCTTACTTCTTCTAATTGATGTGGTTTATCCACGTCCATTGCTATTTCAGCATCATCGCTCAGAACAGCGTAAACTCCTTTTTCAACTTTGAAAATTCTTCTATTAACAGATTTCATAAATTTATAAATAGAAAGACGTTTTAGTAGATATTGAATGATTAAAAATGGATTTAAAATAATTATTTGTGCAAGAACGCTTTTTCTTTTTTCATTAAGGTTATCAATAATATTCTGATAATCCCTCATTTTCCTTGTATTAATTATTATTACATCGCCCCCACAAACTTCAAATTCCTTAAATTTAGCATATGTTCTTTTTGAATTAGGGAATTTTCTTTCCATAACTTCATTCTTAATAAAAGAATAATAAAAGAAGCCATCAAGCTCTCCTCCTGAAGCTTCTTTGCATCTCTTTATAAGTCTTGAAATTATTTCTGCAGTAACTAGGGGGCCATCACAAGAGTGTAGAACAACTATTTCAGAGAAATTTTCTTTTTTTGTGATATATTTTTTATTAACATTTTGTACTTCTTTAAATAAGGAGCTTTGATCATCACTAAAAGTAACAGGCAGATTAGTTTCCCAATCTTCCTCTGCTATTCCACTGATATAGATATCACCTATTTCCTCACATTTTACAAATTCCTCAACTATCCTTTCAAGAAAAATTTTGTCTCCTAGTTTAATGAAGCCTTTATTAGAAACATTTTCCATCTCGCATAAAACATTGTCTCTCTCCGTACGTCCAGCAAAGATAATTGCATTGTACTTCTCCATTAAAGACATCCTTACAGTTTTTGGATAAGTGGTTCTATTGACAATTTATCAAGGAATTCAACATATTCTTCAGTGGTAAGTTCTCTATTTTCACCACTTATAGCAACAATACAAGCTTCCAAAACATTAGTACCAAAGGATCTTCCCTCGATTCTTGGTGTAGAAGTCACAACATACTTAACACCTATATTTTTTAGAAGTTCAATATCTTCAGGTGTTGTTGTATTTGTGACCAAAATTTTTCCTTCCATCCCATCTAAAGGCATATTTCTCTTAATAAAATGAAAATCCCCTGCAATAAATTTAGCTCTCTTAAAATATTTAACTTTAGTTGGTTTATGTTCTTCTTGTTTATCACCAGTAGGATAAAGCATTGAAAATGGCATTCGAGAAACGACAGGAAGCAATATTTTAGCAACTAATTTTATTGTACTCATACGATGAAGAGCAATTCCTAATTGTAATCCCCAAAGTAGATCACCAAAAGTTATTAGTTTTCTGTTGTGCTCAACAAATTCCCAAGAAGATTCAGCCAATCCCCAGCGGTCTACTGCACACATGTTAAGAGTACTTCGACTTTCCTCGACTTCTTCAGGAAGTTTTTCCTCTATACATTGCATAATATTGCCTTCAATAGTGCTTTTGATTCCCCCTCCATCGACCATAGGTGTTTCTTTTACATTTTTTACGATTTTCCAAACATCTCGAATTTTGTATCGTCTTTCACCTTTTCTCAAATATAAATCAAAACCACCAATACCAAAACAATCAACTGTACCATCTAATTTAAGTATCAATTCACGATATTTTTTCATACTCCCGTCTGTTCCGATTCTCTCCGCTATGATGGTCTCCCCACCTAAAACATAATCTTTCTTAAAATCTCGTTTTGACGAACCTAAAGAAACTGAAATTATATGCTTACTCATTTTTTCACACTGCTTTTCAATATAGATATCTAGACGATTTTTTGCTTATTTATATTTGTATCTTTGAAACATTAACAATTCTTAATAAAGGGATGAAATTCGGTGATAGTTAAGGTTTAATATTAAGTTGTTTTTCACTTTTCTTGCATTAGTAACTTTTATAATATCAAAAAATTTCTTATCGCTATGGAAAAAGATGCCTTTATAATGCAACTTCGTCAAATGCTTGAAATTAAAGAGAAAATAGGTCAAATATTAGTATCAGTTGATTGTTGTGTTGGTAATTCTCTTCTTGAGTCATTATTTCATGGAATTGGTTTAGACGCTAAAAAACATGCTGAGATTTTTAAAGGACTATTAGATAGAGCTCAAGGTCAAAATCAGGCTATACCTGTTGATGATAAAGAAAATGCTACTAGTAAAATACAAAAGGTTATAGAATTGGAATGGAATGTTAAGAATCAATTAAAATCTGTTATTGACAAAATGACTGATGATACAACTAAGAAAATACTAGTTACTGTTCTTGGGGATGTTCAAAAACATGAAGCAACCCTAAATAGCCTTATTGATTTGATAGGTTCTATGTCAACTGATGAGGAGAAAATATTAGACAAGATTTGGAAATACTCTGTAAAATTTGATGATGACGAATGAACTATTCTACTCAAAAGAATGGAACTTCTACTAATGTAGCTAGTAAGGAGATACAACAAATTCCCAGAAAAAAATCTTAAGTCAACGAAGATTAAATAAAAATGGTAATCACTTGTTATTATTTCAAATGATTCTGAATCCTTTATAGATTCTTCCTTTCATCTTCTTCCTTTAATGTGATCCCTCGTGATTTTGATTGGTGAATTTTAATATAAGTACTATAGAACTATCTGTTGACCTTTTGTCGAAACAATTAAATATAGATAAAAGTAATTTTCTTGACTTGGTGATTTATTGCTATCAGATGCAATTTTAAGTGAAATTTCAAAACAATTCGATTGCAGTAAAGATGAAATTAAAATAACAAAAAAATTACAAGGATCATCAAGTGCTCAAACTTATCAATTAAGGATACGCAAAGAAAAAACAAATGCAATATTTAAGAATCAAACAACTTTGAATGAGTGGCTATTTTATAAAGAAATAACTCCTAATTATGAAGTCCCTGCCCCAAAAACTCTAGCCATATCAAAAACTAGTGATGTCCTCTGGGTTTTAATTGAGAAAGTAGCTAAAGGCTTACATCCAAAGAAATGGAAAAAAGAGGATATAATAAATGCCTTGAAAGCGATTGCATGTTTTCATTCCAAATTCTATAATAAAATTGAACAAGAAAGATTCAAAGATTTCCCTAAATTGACTATAAACGAATGGAGTCATAAAAAGAAGGAATTATATGATAATTTGAAAAAAGCTAAATTAGTAGCCAAAAACTATGAAGAGGTAATACCAATCACAATGGAGGAGATTGTACGAGTAAAAAAAGAAATATCAAAGCCCAAGTATTTAGATTCTCTGCAAAGAAGTGGTATAACTCTGCTCCATGGTGATTCTTGGATCTACAATTTTATGTTAACCAAAAATGATCTCCATATTATAGACTGGCAGGATTGCTTTTTTGGTCCATCTGCTTTAGAAATATTACATTTTTACGATCTTCTCCCTTTTAAGATTGATGGAATGAAAGTTGGCTTAAGAGAAATTCCAATCACCTTAAATGAAATAATAGATATTTACTTAAGAGAACTATCAAAAAATAAAATAAAAATAAAGAAGAATGACTTTAAGGAATCGATGAAAGCAGCTATTTTCTTTCAATTGGCACACTATTGGGCTCCTAGATTAAAACCATTTACTGTTTATTTACGGGGTGGTAGTTATTTTATCGCAAGAACTTTGAGATTATTGCCTTCTAGAAGCAAGTTGAGAGCGCATTTCAAAGAACTACTAGATTATACTAAATAAAGATAAAGTAAAATATTGAATTTTCGAGTAAAATTTTGCAAAAACTTTTAAACACAAGTTCTTATGCGTTCAATGAATTATATGCAAGAAATACACATACAATTATGTTCAGAAGAACAAAAAAGGGAAAAAGTACCTGATGAAGAGCTAACATTCGGAAAAATTTTCACTGATCATATGTTCTTGATGAAGTATAAAGATGGAAAATGGTGTACGCCAAAAATTATGCCTTACCAAAATTTCAGCTTAGACCCAGCTGCTATGGTACTTCATTATGGTCAAGAAATCTTTGAAGGAATGAAAGCGTATATTAATCAAAAATCTGGTTCTGTGTATATCTTTCGACCACATGAAAATGCTGAAAGATTCAATGTATCAGCTGAAAGAATGTGTATGCCTGCTGTTAACAAGGATTTATTTGTTAAAGCCATAGTAGAACTAATTAAAATTGATAGAGAGTGGGTTCCAAAAACCCCCGGAACGACTTTATACATTAGACCTACTATGATAGCTACAGAAACAGCATTAGGAGTACATGCAAGTAGAGAGTATTACTTTTACATCATCTTGTCTCCCGTAGGACCGTACTTCTCAACAGGATTCAGTCCCACAAAGATTTATGTCGCAGATAAACATGTTAGAACATCTATTGGAGGAACAGGAGAAGCAAAAACCGGTGGTAATTATGCTTCGACTCTTTATGAAACTCAAATAGCTAAAGAAGCTGGTTACAGTCAAGTGTTGTGGTTGGATGCCAAAGAGAGACGTTATGTCGAGGAGGTGGGAGCAATGAACATTATGTTTGTGATTAACAATGAGATTTTTACACCACCTCTTGATGGCACAATTCTTCAAGGAATCACTCGTAAATCAGTAATACATCTTGCAAAAAATCTAGGTTATACTGTGAATGAGGAATCAATTGAAATTAAAATCTTAATCGACCAAATTGAGAAAGGACATTGCACTGAGGCCTTTGGAACAGGAACTGCTGCCTCAATAACTCCAGTAGGAGCACTATTCTTTAAGAATAAGGAGTATGCGATAAACGGTCTTGAAGTAGGACCTATCACCAAGAGACTATATGAAGAGTTGATAGGAATTCAAACAGGCAAAAAAGAAGATAAAAATAATTGGAGAATGAAAGTTATTTAGAAAGAAAATAGTTTTTATACTCCTCTTTTTCGTATTTTTCTGTGACTAACATTAAAGAGATAACTCAAGAAATTATAAAATTCAGAGATCAAAGGAAATGGAAAAAATTTCACACTCCTAAAAATTTAGCTCTTTCTATGATTATTGAGATTGGAGAACTTTTTGAGATGCTTCAGTGGTTATCAGATGATGAAATTTATAATAAATTGGATGAGGAAAAAGATCATTTATCTGACGAATTAGCTGATGTAGCTATCTATTTATTTTCACTAGCCAATGAACTTGAGGTTAATTTGGAAGAAGCTATACATACAAAATTAAAGAAAAATGCTAAAAAATATCCTGTTTAGAATTATGAATAGTAATTAGCTGATTAAAGCTCCCCATCTTTTGGTAAGAACGTGTGATCTGATTCTCCCATTCCCATCATATTTAACATCATAGAATTTGAAGTCCAATTGTTTCGTCAATTTCTCTAGATTTCTCAAAGGAGTGATGATTTTTCTTCCTTTTATTTTAGCATAAAAACTCTTTAAAGCTTCTAAAAGGACTACAAAGGGCAATAATAGCACATTTTTAGGATAAAACTCATCAACAACTATCAATTGACCTTCTCTAAATAACATCCTTTTGCAGTGGGTTAATATTTCAACCCTTTCTTCTTTTGTTAATTTTTTCAGAATAAAGAAAAGAATAATGTTAGAAAACTGATCCCTACTTGAAAGAAACTTTTCAAATTTGAAGGGTTTCATATCTATGTGAGCTAGATGTTCTTTATTTCCGATTTCTACTTTAGGTGAGACATATGTTACAGAACTATCTCTAACTACAACCTTATTTCCAAGATTAGCTACTTCTTCTGAAAATCCTGCTATTTTATCACCCACAATGATTGTTGGACCTTCTTTGAGCTTACTTAAAATCCACACCTCTATATCAAGTCTAAGTAGCTCAACATTTATTGTTTCTTTAATTTTAGAGGTAAATAATTGAAATATTTTATATATTTTCGATTCGCTTTTACTTTTAGCGTCTTCAGCGTTGTTAATAGTATCATTAGATTTGTTCTCGTTTTGTTTGACTTTAGGAATCTCTTTTAGCGTATTTTCATCGTTATTGCTCTCTTCTATATCCATTTTATTCACTTCAAGATTTTTTCTTGCCAGTCATAAGATGATTCCAAAATATCAGATTTCATAGGTAAATCTTCTTCTCTAGTTTTCCTTAATTGTTGACATACTTGGCTAATATCATGTAGAACCGAACCAACAACACCGATTTCCATTAGATCATCTTTAAGCTTAGATAATATCTTTTCAATATCTTTTGCATTATCAAGCGTTATTTTGCTATATTTAGTAAGTACATTACGCATATCAATAATTCCTTCTTCAGGATTCAAACTAATTGAAACAACTCCACGTCCAATGTTTCTGACCAAGTCTAAAACTTTTTTTTCAGCTTCTTCTATTGATTCGACAACATTAGTGCTATAATATGTTTTAGCTAAACGGACTGCTACTTGATGTAATGCTAATTCCAAGACTTGATCCGACATATCAGGAATTGTATGAATCAGTCCCATTCTTAAGAGGATTAAATCTCTGTTTTTTCTAGCATAAGATAGTTCATTTTCGTTTAACTCTTTAATATCTCTCAACCTTATAATCAACTTAGAATATCTATCTGCGTCTAAAAAAACGAGATCATCACTTGTTAAATATGGTTTAATTTTGGATATAATAACCTTCCATAGAAGTTCAGCATTATCTTTGTTATTATCCATAAATATGCTATATTTAGACCATATTAAAATTTATCTAAAATTCATCTAAAAACTACTTCTTAATTCTCTTTCTTATTTCTTTGATTTTCAATCTCATCCAAGATAATCTTTGCAAAGCGCTTATTATGAGTATCAGAATTAACAGGTACTGTTACAAATTTCGCTTTGGGAAGAAAAGATTCTATTTTTGTCATTAGACCGCTATCGTGAGTTTTATCTGCTTCTGGGTTTACAATAACAATTGGAGAATGAAGATTTTTTGTATGTTCTTCAGACATTACGTAAGGTTTACTTAGAGGATTTAATCTAAGCCATGCCATACTTTTTTTCTTGAGCATTCTGCTGACACCATGTTTCATAGTTTTTACTTGGGATTTGTCATTCCTGAAAATTATAGTTATTAATAAGTATAAAAACGGTTTAAGCAGTTGAGCAACATAATAAGGCATCCAAAGCGTCGTATCAATAAGATTAGTTCTTTCCATTAGAGCCATTGGTGTAGCTAAAACCGCCAAAAAAGGCTTCAAATGATATTTATCCATGGAGTGTAATATTCCATTAGAACCGATAGATGACCCCGTAAAAACGCACTTACTAATATCTAGTCCTAATTCATCAAGTGCATATTTAAAATCTTCAGAAAGTATAGGTACGCTGTAATCTTGATTGTTATCTGGCATTTCGCAGAATTCTTTTTCTCTTGTTTCGATGAAGTAAATATTATGATATTTTCTTAGCTCCTCAACAGATTCGAGCCAGATAAAAACATATGAATTAAAACCTGAATTATAAACGATATTGAGAGTATTTTCTGATTTCGTAATAGCAGGGTAATAGAGAACTCTTAACTTAGCTCCGTTTTTTAAGTTAATGAAAATCTTCTCAGCTTCCCATTCTAGATAGTATTCTTTCTTTGGCTTACGCATTAAAATGATTTGTAACGAAGTATTTTATAAAATTTATTGTTTTGCTTGTATATTTTTATAACACTAATATGCATGGTTGATTTTCCCCACTTTTCCCACATTCTAGTTAGCTTTTTATAGGAAAATCTAATAGAAATAATGATTCAAGAATGACGAGAAGTGGGGTGAGAACGACTGTAAAAGTGAGAATTAAAGCAGAAGTAATCACAACACGGAAAAGAAAGAGACTAGAGCAAATTACGGGAAGAGATACAAGAATAATTAAGCAGTACCTAAGAGTGATCTATCACAATGAAGAGCAACTAGTAAACAAAAAGAAGGGAAAGAAGAAGGTGAGTAAAGCAAAACTAGACCATCATACTCTTACCACATATAAGAAGAATAAACTACACAATCGACTTACAGTTAGACATGATTTGAAAAAGAGCTTTCCTCGCTGCTCCCAGAATGAGTTACAGGAATGTAGAGAGAATGCTGTAGCTATCTACCACAGTCAACAAGCAAACAATTCAGCTCCTGCTAAGAATCCTCCACTAAAAAAAATCCCCCGTACACAGCTAGCCCATAGTAAAAGGTTTATTCTTACTTGTTCTCCTTCCAACTCCATTGCCCGATGGTGGGTAGGGATAAGAGACTCCTTTGATACAAAGAAGAACAAAACTCACATACACGAGAAATTGTGGTTACCTCTCGCTTGTTCCCCTTATCATGAATATAACCTACAACAAGGGAAATTACAGGCACTCGAAGTGCTCTACTACCCAATGAAGAAGGAATGGTGGGTACATTTCATCTTGCTTCACATTCCAGAAAAGTATGCTTCTCCTCGTCCTCCAGCTGTGCTGGGGATAGATTTAGGAATCAACAAACGTGCAGTAAGTGCACTCTTAACTCCGAAGGGAGTTATCAACCGTCATGAGATCAGATTCTGGTCTGATAAGACACGAAAAAAATTGCAAAAGGAAAAAGAAAGAAAAATAACTGAACTGCAGAAAATTTTAGCTAAAACTAGCTTGACTGTAAACAAGAGAAAAAAATCTTCTCCACCAACTAAAACAACTCAGAAAGAGAGAAAGAACTGAATATAAACTAACTGACCACACCTATGTCAATAAGTTAGTAAAATATATACTCTCTGTTGGTAAGAGATATGATCTCTACGTGGTTGTAGGTTTCCCCTTTCATATCCGTAAGAGCCACTTCAGAGGTAACTTCCACCCTCGTTCCCGTAAAAGTATCCACAAATGGAATTACAGGAGAGTGGCAGAATTACTCAAATTCAAGCTCTCTTTACAGGGATGGGAGGAGCATAGGATACTAACAATCAGTGAATCGTGGACCTCTTCTTACTGTTCTCGTTGTGAATCCTATCACACTATCCGTCCCAACCAACCTACATTCATCTGCAACACTTGTGGGTATAACCTTAATGCAGACTTAAATGGAGCGAAAAATATAGCTAAAAGACTGATAAAATACGTTCTGCAACCAAAATATAACTCCATTAAAGACCATGTTAGTGGAAAGTTCTTTCCACTCAGTTCTTTTCGTGTCTTCCCTGTCTTGAGCCAATGGCTACAGACAAAGCAGAGTCATCTGCTTACCCCCGGAGCTGGAGTGAGTACCTAAGGTTCTCAATAACATAAGTCTCCAGTAATGAGTCCCGGTGAGGAGATGAACCCCCTCACCTCTGTTAACACTGTGTGTTGGAGGTGTAATCCCAGAGCTTGAAGCTCCCTAAGCTACTGCTTGATGCTATGCGACCTTAAACGTTCCTGGGTTGGGAAGAGTCCTCAAAATTGTCTTCCACTTTCCTTCAATCTGGGAAAAGTGGGGAAAATAACTCATAAGTACATTCACAATTTTTTTAAGATAGTAAAAATATATAATAAAATATGAATGTTTATCAAGTTATTCGTAAAAAGCTAAAAAAACTCCAAGAACCTTATAAGTTCAACAATGGAGATGTTTATCTAGTTATTACACCTCTGAATGTTTGGATTTGGATTGGGTCAAAATCCTATGCTGATGATAAAGCTGTTGGGGCATGGGGGGCAAAGGTTGTTGAAGAAGGAAATAAGGAATTACTCATCAAAACTATTTCAGAAGGCGATGAACCTGAAGAATTCAAAAGCATTTTAGATTTTGAAGTTGTAGAAGGCGACACTCCTGGTTTCTTAGTACACTTTGAGAAGAAAGCGGACATTGATTACAAACTTCTAAGAATCATTCAGAAAGATGACGGTGAAATAGAAACCAAAGAAGTTCCTATTAAGATGAAATCTTTCAAATCTGGAGATACTTTTGTTCTAGATGCTTGGGATGACATTTATGTCTGGATTGGCAAAGATTCACAAGTTAGAGAAAAGTATGAAGCAGGGAAAATTGCCCGAAAATTAGATGTTGAAAGAAAAAGAAAGCCTTTTGTTTATACAATAGAAGAAGGTCAAGAACCTGAAGGATTCAAAGAGTTCGTCATCGAAGCAGCAAGAATAGATAAAGAGCTAGAAAAGAAGAAGTAAATTGCTTAGTTCTTATTTATCTCTACTTTTTCTTATTATTAATAACAAGAAAGATTAATAAGGAAAGATTCTCCTTTTTATATTTGGGATGAAACAAGTAAAGGTTATTCCACCTGAAAAAAAAGCTAGATTTACTAAAAGACTTTCTTATAAATTAAAAATCGCAGAAGCTAGCGAAGATAAAATATATGAAGAAAACAATTTTCCTTCATTAAATTTGACCAAATTCCCTTTTGTTGGTCTTAAGCACTTTGAAGAGGAAGAACAAGGAAACTACATTCCTTTGAAAGCTCCAATTATATTCAATAAAACATATTTACTTCGACCGAGTGAAGATCCAACTCAGCTGTTATTTATGTTATACATTGATTATGGATATATTAAAAAGAACAGGCTAAATTATTTTGTTGAAAAAGATAAGGGATCAGAAGGAATTTACAAACTTAAAGGTACGTGTCTAATTAGGATTTTTAATCATAACAAGTGTGAAATAGGTTTAACCCTTATGCTTCATTCTTCCTTATTTCCAGAACATCCCATTTCTTTTAAACCTCAATTATTTGTAGGGTATATAAACAATCTAGCTGAAAAAACACTTTACTATTATGTTATAGAATGCTATGATGAGAACAAGAAGTTAGTCGCTTCGACAGAATTAAAATGGTTGAAAACAGGTCACAGAGATTTAAAAAGTCCTTTCTTCTTTCTTGCAACTTCTGATTTACACGGAGGAAAAGGAGCATGGTTTCGAAAGGGAAAAGCGTGGGGACTTTTTCCAAGACAAAATAAGAGATTAGTTAAATTAATAGATCATATAACTTCAAATCAGAATAATTATACTTTCAATAATGGTTATGACTTAGTAGTTTCTTCAGGAGATCATACTGAAAATGCCTCTTATCACGAATATTGGTCAGACTTGTTCAATTGTTGTTCTCCCCTATTCTCATCTGTCCCCTTTGTTCCAGCAATAGGGAATCACGATTACTACCAAGGTGGGTTCTGGCGAGGGCATTGGACTGGCAATAAAAAAACAAGAACTAGTAGACATTTCCACGCTTTCATCCACACACCAAGAGAACATGGCAAAGAAGGTCATTACTATTCCTTTGACCATGGAAACGCTCACTTACTTTACATAGATTCAAATGGTGATAAATGGGGAAATGAGAAAATGGGATGTGATAGTGATCTATGGGCGTGGGTTGAAGAAGATTTATCTGACTGGAGATCAAGGTTACATCAGCAAAAAGGACCACAGTTTTGTTTAGCTTTCCTTCACAGTTCTATTCTTACTTTGGGTTTCTTCGGAAGTTCAAGAAAAGGATCAGATGAAACAGCTCAAAGATGCCTAACACCACTTTTTAGAAAATATGGTGTTAATGCATGTTTTCTCGGACATGACCATATTTATCAGAGGTCAAAGTGGAAAGATACACAATATATCTGTGTTGGGAGTTCTAGTGGAACAATAGCTAATTTCCATGATTCAAAACAGAAAAAAACAGATTACACAATATATATGGCAGAAGATTTCAAAAAAGCTAGGGGATATGGTGTTATCTTTATTCCACCAAGATTGGATGTTATGGGTGATACAGAGCAAAGAAACCATATTATGTGGTTAAAATCGCTTAAAGGTCACCTTATGAATAGTAATGTGAAAGAATACTTCAACATTGATTATTTAGATGATTTTAACTATTCATATGAAGAAATTGAAGAACCGCAGAACAAGGATAGAAAAGAAGCTCTTATTCAAAATGAAATACTTGCTAATATTATGAAAAATATTTGGTGGAGATATTATACTGTCGGTGGCCACTTCTTTGATCACGCATTTATAACTCCTAACTTGGACAAATTCGATTCTTCTGGTAAAAAAGATTATGAAATACGTTGTCTGGAAGAGCACGTAAGATAAAAAGATAAAAAAGAAGAAAAAGGAGTTATTTAGCAGGTTTCATGCTTGCACCACATTTGATGCAGAAGCTTGAATCAGCTGGGTTCTTGGCGTCACAGAATGGACAAAGGATTTCTTCACTTGGACCTTTAACTACATCAAAATCTTTCTTTGATGGAGCTTTTTCTTTTTGCACTGTTGTGGTAGGTACTTCTTCTGGTTTATCCTCTTGAACTGGTTCTCTCTTTTCTACAGGTTTACTCTTCTTAATCTTAGAGGGATCTACTTGAGTGTAATCAAATATTATTCCTCTTTCGACATCAAAAGCATAAGGTGCAAGTCCAAGATTAATGATTTTCCAAGTATCGCTTCTTACGAATTCTGTTGAAGTGTTTAGTAATTTGGCAAGGTCACGCAAGTAAATTGCTTTGTTTCCTTTAACCATTCTTATCACTTTGTCGCGTCGATTTCGATTTGCAAAGAAAACGATGATTGTTATACCAACCAAAGTTAGTGGAACAACAGCGATTAAGAACCAATTCGTTACAACAAGACCAAGAATGAAGAAGAATAAGGCAATCACTGAAAGAACTCTTTCAGCTAAGTAAGTTTGATCCCATGTTTCTTCAACCCTATTAATAAATCGATGTTTTTTCTTGGGATATTCTTTGCTTCCACTAGCTTTAACATAATTTGGAGATATGTTTTCTATAGCTGGAAGTAAAGGTTTTGATTCATATCTGTGACGAGTTCGAGCTGGTGGGCTAGGTCTAGAAGGTGCGGCAGGAGCAGCTCCAGGTGCAACAACTTCTTTTTTAAGTGCAGTCTTTTCGGAGGGTGGGGAATATCTGTAGTATTTGTCTCTTGTCCTCCTATCGCGATCTCTTCTGTCATAACCATTCGATCTGTAATCATAGGTTCTTCCTGAACCTGTTATGGGCCAGATGATCAGATATTTAATGAAGTAGCCAAGAGTTAGCAAAACCATAATAGCTGTGAAGAAGGCGCAAATTATGCCTAAAATACCCACTGTAATCATTATAGCTTTGTGTGTAGTAAGTACAAACATCTGTATTTCCATAGTACCACTAGCATTATTGAAAACAATTACATAGTAGTCACCTACAGAATCACCTTCTATAAACTTGAAAGCGCGGAAACTGTCAAAATGATATGCGAACTCGTCTATCGTACTAACATTTTCTTTATCCCAAAACATATAAGAATTATATGAGAGTACGTATATATCATAATCATAAGAATCACCATGTTTCATGTATGCAAAGAGAATTTGACCATCATTGTCTATTTGAAAAACGTTATATGAATACGGATCCACGGAATATTCTTGGGTCATAATCCCTCCATTACTAAAAACGATACCTGCGAAGATTCCAATAGGAATTACTGTAATAGCAATAAAAACTATTGAAACTATTGCCAATCCATTTAAGTATTTAACATCTCTACGAGCCATTTTTTTCACCAATATTTTTAGTTACTACCTTAGTAGTAAATGAACACCTTTATAAATGTAGCCTTTCAAAAGTATATTGAAGATGAGCAAACAAACTGATTTAGTGGATAAATTGAAGATGTTAGGTTTTTCAGAGTATGCTTCCAGAGCTTATCTTGCAATTGTCAAGTTGAAAGAAGGAACAGCTCCAACTATTGCTGATGAATCTAAAGTTCCTAAAGCTAAAATCTATGAAGTACTAGACGATTTGTACAAAAAAGGTTTTGTAGGAAAAGATGAAGATTCAAAGCCTGCTGTTTTCATTGCACATAACCCTTTACAACGTTTTCAGCAATGGATGGAACAATTTACTGATCTTTCTGAATACCTTGAAAGTATTTTTGATACTTCAGGTCCTACTCACGAATATGGTTTCTACACAGTTGGAAATTTCTCTGAAAAGCTTGATGCTAGAGATTACATTTACATCTTTGAACAATTTGATGAACCCCATGATAGTCTATTCAATAGATTCTTTGAAGGTAAAATTACTAATTACTATAAGGTTGGAGGGCCTACTTCTTCTCTCTTAGCAATAACTGAAAAGAATATGGTAATATTATTAGAGAAAGAATCTAGAGTTCAATTTATAGCTATTGAAGACTCTCTCTTCAACAAGTTCATCAATATGCTTTTTGCCCTAACTCCTGTTAATCGAGCAATTACTGAAGAAATGGAAAGTACAGCAAGAGGAGAGAAGATTCTCTATATTGATTCAATTATATCTACAACAGGTGCAATAACTGGGCAAGACGGCAATATTTGGGTAACCGAGGAAAGGATTTTCATTAGAACACCAGGGAAAAGCGTTTATGCTCGCCCAATCTCCACTGTTTCAGTTATACAAGAGTATGAGGATAGTAGTCTGAATTTGGTTATTTCTTTAAGAGACGGTTCAATGGAAGAAAGTCAAATTTTCACTTATTCTGATCCTGCGATAATTATCAATTTGATAACATTTCTGAGAGATAAACAGAACTAGAGGTTTGCTTCCAATTTTTTATTTTCATAACTTTTTTTCAAACAATTAAACCTATTATTCTTCCCTTATGACTTGAAGTTCTTTTGTTCTATACCTTTCTACTACTTCTTCTAATTCTCTTAAATCTTCTGCTAGTGGGGGTATAAGAGCTTCTTCTTTCATTATATCATCAATAATTTGCTCTAAAGTAATTACAGGCTTATAACCAAGAGCTCCAAGTTTTGAAGTCTCAAAGATCCAGTCTTTTCCGATCATAGCAGCGTATTCTCTGTTGAAAAAAGGCTCTCTTCTCGGAAAGATAACAAAACCTATTAATTCGATTAAAAATGCACCTAGATAAGCAATGAAATATGGAATATGGATTTTGAAACGGTTTTTTCCTATTAAATTCTTTTCTAACTTTCTAATAAATTCTTTAATTGTTATATTAAATGAGACTACGTTATATGTCTCAACTTTTACTGTTCTTTCCATTAATGTTAATTCAACTGCTTGAGCAATATCATATGGATGAACAAATGCAATGAGATGTTCAGCTTTGCCTAGAATCGGAAAAATATTTCTTTTTATTAGATTTTTCACAATAGGATAAAAGTGTCTATCTTCTCTCCCTGAAATTATTGGTGGTCGGAGTATGACTGCATTCAAACCATTTTCTTCACAAAAAATTTGAACTAAGAACTCAGCAGCTAACTTTGATTTAGAATAATGACCTATAGATTTTGTTTTATGATTTTCTTTTACTGGGATTTCCAATTTCGTGCCATAAACACTTGTTGTACTCACAAACAGGAATTTTTTGACTTTCGAATTTTTACATGCTTTCAAGAGATTATTTGTTCCATCAACATTTACTCGATAAAAATCTTTATTCTTTGTTTTTTGTCTAATAGCTCCTCCTATATGTAATACTGTATCTATATCTTTTCCTTTTAATGCTTCTAGAAGAGAACTATAATCAGTAAAATCTCCTGTAACATAGGTTACACCATCAATGGGTTGAGCAGGTATTTTACGAACTAAACCATATAATTCATATCCATTTCGACAGCTAAAATATCTTAGAACACCTAAACCTGTACAACCTGTAGCTCCCGTGACAAGAATTCTCTTCATCTAGTTCTATGGCTATTTCTCACTATTAGATAAATGTTTTCTCCTAATTACTCTATTAAATGCTGTATATCAAAGAGCAGTATTTATGAGTTATAACGCTTTAAAACCCCGTATGTTTGAAAAATTATATATAGGTGCTACTTTTCAAACACCTTAATGAAGACTTATAAGCTTCCAAAAGATAAATTTCCTAATTTCATAAATTTCCTTTCAAATAAAGGAAACTTGTATGGTCCTGTGAAACAAAAGGATCAACACTCATTCGAACAAGTAAATGAATATAGTGAAATGGATTTTAATTATCAAAGAACAATTCTTGGGATTAAAAAGTTCTTAACACCTCCAAGATACATTACTCAAAAATTCGATTCAGAAAGTGTGGAAGATATCTTTCCTCAATCTGAAACTAATATAGTGTTAGGCATCCATCCTTGTGATATCCATGCTGTAAAAATACTTGATAAATTATTCTTAGATAATATAAAAGATCCTTACTATGAAAGTAGAAGAAATAATCTAATTCTAGTAGGTCATTCTTGCTTACCTGACAAAAACTGTATTTGCCAATCTACAGGTACTGATATTGTAGAAGATGGCTTTGACTTATTCTTAACAGAACTTGAAAATCATTACTTAGTCTGGGTTGGGTCAAGCAAGGGATTGTACCTAATCGCTTCTGCAGAAAATCTGTTCTCTGAAGATATTACTAAAGAGGATATAGCTGAATATATTAGATGGCAAAAAAGCCGCTCAGAAATGTTTGAAACCTCTATACCATTCAAATATATGCCTGATATCATCCATCTTAATTATGATTCTGATGTCTGGGACGAATTTGGTGACAAATGCTTATCTTGTGGGGTATGTAGTCTTGTGTGTCCAACATGTAACTGCTTCAATGTTGAAGACAAAATAGTAATGTCAGCTGATAAAGGTGTGAGAGAAAGAATGCTAGATAGCTGTACTCTTCCAGGATATTCATTAGTTGCAGGGGGGCATGATTTCAGACCTAATAGAACCCAGAGAATAAAGCTCTATTATACTCATAAACTCAAAGAGTACATTGGAAAGTGGGGACAACCTGCTTGTGTTGGATGTGGTCGATGTGTATCCTACTGTCCCGTTGATATTAATGTAGTAACTATCTCGCAAGCACTCTTTAGTGATGTCTACGAAGAAATGGTGTGTGATAATAATGAATAATAAAGAAAGAAAAAATCATCAATATAAAGCACATTCTGCTGAAATACTTGATTTAAAGGATTTATCTTATGATACTAGATATTTCAAAGTAAAATTCGTTGACCCTAATATTCAAGAAAAATTAGGTGAATACAAACCTGGACAATTCGCTATTTTTTCTATACCAGGTGTAGGAGAAGCACCATTTTCTATTTCATCAACACCTACTCGACAATCATTTCTAGAGTTTGGTATTAGGAAAGTTGGTTCAATTACAGAAGCTTTGTACAAACTCAAAATCGGAGATAAATTTGACATTCGAGGACCCTATGGAAATGGCTTTGAGATGGATAAGATGAAAGATCATGATTTGATCATAGTAAGTGGTGGTTTAGGGGCTGTTCCCTTGAGATCTTTACTGCTTTACGCTTGTGACAAAAGAGAAGATTTCAAAAACGTATATTTCCTAAATGGAGCTAGAACTCCAGAAGATATGCTTTTTAGGGAAGATTTCATGGCAATGCATCAAAGAGAAATGCTTGAAACTCATTTAACTGTTGATGAAGATCCTAAAGGTGATTGGCCTTATCATATTGGAGTTGTGACAAAACTTTTTGAAAAAATCGCTGATAGGGTCAATAATAAAAATACCTACGCTATTATGTGTGGTCCTCCAATTATGTACAAATTCGTAATCAAAGAACTTCTTAAACTTAAAATACCAAAAGAAAAGATATTCATGACACTTGAAAGACGTATGAAATGTGGACAAGGGCACTGTGGTCATTGTGCAATCGGAGGAGTTTATACTTGCTTAGACGGACCAGTTTTTACTTATTGGGACATTGAACGATTAAAGGAGTTGATTTAGATGTGGAGTAGAGAACATAAACCAATTGTTGGTGTTTTTGGTTTTTCTGGCTGTGCTGGTGATCAACTAGCTATTTTGCATATGGAAGATGCTTTGGTAGATTTCTTTACCAGCGCTGATATTAAATTCTTTCACATGGCTCAATCTCATCAAGAAGTCCCTGAAGTAGATATTGCTTTAGTTGAAGGAAGCATTAACACCTCAAAACAATTAGAAGAATTAAAAGAAATCAGACAAAAAGCAAAAATTGTAGTTTCCTTAGGAACTTGTGCTTGTTACGGGGGTATCCAGTATTTGGGTAGCAATGAAGATGTGTTCAAAGAAAGAATGGAATACGTTTACGGAAAAGAAGGTAAGAACCCCGAATTTCTAGATTTAATCGGACAACCTCAAGCTGCAGAACCTATCAGTAAATACATAAAAGTAGATGTAATGATTCCAGGCTGTCCTATTGCTCCAGAAAACTTCATCCCCATTTACACAAAGCTTATATCCGGACTTATTCCCCAGAAATACCCTTATCCTGTTTGCGTTGAGTGCAAATTCAAAGACAATGATTGTTTCCTGTTGAAAGGTAAATATTGTCTTGGTCCAGTAACAGCTGCTGGTTGTGATGCTATCTGTCCTTCTATAGACGTTTCCTGCGTAGGTTGTTTTGGTCCATATGAAGGTTCAAACTATCCTTCCATGATCGATAAATTGATGGAAATAGGGTTAACTGAAGAAGAAGCTAAACGAAAACTTCGAATGTTTGGGGGCGATGTCCTTGAAAAGAATTTAGATGGTGATAACTAATGACAGAAAAGACAATAAGAGTTGACGTATTATCTCGAGTTGAAGGTGACGGCGGGATTCAAGTTCATGTTAAAGATGGTAAAGTTGAAGACGTTTTAGTAGACATTTTCGAAGGTCCAAGAATGATTGAGGCTTTAATAAGAGGTAAAACAATTCATGAAAGCATCTCTCTTGTATCCCGAATTTGTGCCATATGCACAGTTTCACATAGGTATGTTTCGATAAAAGCTATTGAGAAAGCTCTAAAGGTTGAAGTTCCTGAAAAAATTAAACTTTTAAGATATTTATTACATTTAGCTGAATATGTTGAATCACATGTTTTACATGTTTATTTCCTAGCTTTACCAGATTTCTTTAGGAAGCCTTCAGCTATAGCTCTACTCCCAACACATGGAGAGACAGTTGTAGAAGCAATAACTTTGAAGAAATACGGAACAGAATTGATGAAACTTCTTATGGGAAGAAAAATTCACGGAGAAAACCCTCAAATTGGTGGTTTTGGAAAAATACCTACTAACGAAGAACTAGATGACTTTTCAGAAAAAGCTAAAGAATATGCACCAATGATAGCATCAACAATAGATGTTCTTGCATCTCTTGAAATTCCAGATTACTGCGAAAGAGAAACAGTTTTCATGTGTTGCAATCCAGCTGATGGAAAATTTGGTTTTGAAGGTGATTCGATTTTGATTTCTACTGGAGAGGAATATCCTGTTAATGAATACAAAAAACTTACAAATGAAAGAGTTGTCCCACATAGTTACGCAAAGCGCTCTCGATATAATAACAAACCTTTCACTGTTGGTGCTCTTGCAAGATTATTACTAATAGGTGATAGATTAACAGGCATAGCTAAAGAAAAGTTTGAGAAATATAAAACTGACAGATGGAAAGTAAATCCTCTCTATAACAATATTTCTCAAGCAATTGAAGCCTTATGGGCATTTGAACAAATACCAGATCTAATAGAGAAAATAAAAGCTCTCCCTGATACAGAAATCATCATACCAGAAGTGAAAGATGGAATAGGAACAGCGGCAGTTGAAGCTCCTAGAGGAATTCTATACCATTCTTATGAGATTAAAGATCATAAGATTGTTAATGCAGATATTATTACTCCGACAGCACAGTTTCTGGATGATGTAGAAGAATTCATTAGAACAGCTGCTGAAAAACTTGTAGCTGAAGATAATGAAGAAACAGAATTACATCTAGAAATGATTGCTAGAGCATATGATCCATGTATTAGTTGTTCTTGTCACATGGTTAAACTAGTGAAACACGATTAACGGGGATTTGTTAATTGTTTTTTTCCTCTTTTTTTCACAAAGAACAAGAGGATTTTATTTTCCTTTGCTTTGGAAATATTGACAGATCTGATGATGGAATTGGGTTGATAGTAGCAAAGAGTCTTAAAGAGAAATTCCCAGACAAAGTAATATCAGAGGATGAAATAGATATAACATCGTATCTTCTAGAGATAATTGATAATACAGAAATCAAAGTTGTAATAATTATCGATGCTATAGATTTTGGAGCGTTGCCTGGTACTTTACTAATTACCTCAAGTACAGATAAAGCTGTTAGACAAATATCCTCTCATCAGCTTCCTTTTCAACAAATAGTAAAAATCTTAACTGATAATAATAAAGAAGTTGTTCTATGCGGAATTCAAATTAAAACAACAGAATTTATGGGTAAAATTTCAGATGAAGTACTCGAAGGAAGCAGAAATGTATTATCTTATTTTGTTGATTAAGCGTTTCTGGCTAGTTTTTTAAATTCCAATAAATCAGTTTAGGTTCAGGTCGTGACACAACTCTTTTGAACTTGTGCTTGGGTTTTCCAACAGCTAAAACCGCATAAAGTTTATGATTATTGGGTAAATTAATCAACTCTTTAACATCTTTGGAGTGTTCCCAAGCTTTAACCAAATAACCTATGAAGGTTGCACCCAGCTCAAAACTTTGAGCTCCTAGCATTATATTCTCTGCAGCTATTACGCAATCTTCAAAAGGTGAGGGCATGTTTTCATCTGCGTGTATAAGTATCAGAGAAGAAGCGTTGTGGAACACTTTATCTATTTTGGCTTCCCAATAAGTAATGTGACTGTTAAGACGATAAAGATTTCTCCTTACTTTTTCTACTTTTTTTCTCTTACCCATAAGCAACGCAAGAAACCGAAAAATAGGCTTGGTTACCTGTTCTCTGATTTTCTTGAATGCTTCAATTACTTCAGATAAAATTGTTACTACTTTCTCTCTACCCATTACAATAGTGTAATTAACTTTTCGTGCATTATGACCAGTGGGTCCAAATCTCCCAAATTGAATAAGCTTGAGTATTTGTTCTTTTGTTAGTGTTTTATCAGAGAAATATCTGATAGATCTCCTCTGTCTTATTAGCATCAGTGTTTGATCGTAATTGAAATGTTCATTAGCTAAAGGATATTCCGCTTCAACAGAACTTTTGATTAGTTTATTGTGATAGATAGCGTCAACAGGGCAAATAGCTATACAATGACCACAATCATTACATGTTTCTAAATCTCTAAGTTTTATCTCGTTTTCAGAAGGAAAGAAAATGTATCTAGGGCATACATCTACACATTTATTACACTTAATACAAGTTGTGTCTATTTTTATTATAGGTAAAGAGCGCATTAGTTTAGTTTTCAGAGGTTTTACATAAATATTTAGTATGGGGTTGATTATATATTTTCAATTAATCAACAAGTATTAATCGAACTTCATCCTATTTTCTTCCCACCACTTTATCCACTCTTTCATATACTTTTGTCTCTCTTCTTTTTTAATTCCACTAACAAAACTCCAAGAAGACACACCAAGTGCTCTCCTAATAATAACAATCTGTCCTGTATGACCCATGTAATGAAGAGTAATTCTTTGAATCTTTTGAATTAAAGTTTCTCCTCCATTTTCTTGAGATGTTATCTGATGAAATTTCTCTTCTTGAAATCCTTTTAGATATTCAAAGAAGCTTTTAGATATAAGGAGATATTTATCTAATATCTCTCTAAAGGAAAAAGGTAATTTTTCTGTAATATCCTCTTTTGAAGCACCGTAAGCTAAATATTTCTGTTGTTTTTCAGAATAGATTCTCTCACCAGTAAATAAGGACAAATACCAATCCATATGAGAAATACAATGACCAATTATCCAGGAAATAGGGTTGATTTCGATATGAATCCGCTTCGAAATGCTCTCTGGATTAATTCCTTTAAATGACATAAGAAAATTGATTTGTGCTATTTCTAATGTTGAAATAGATAATTCCTTTAAATCCATTTCATTTTTATTCTTTGTAGATTTATTTTTTGAATTCATTATAATTACCTTTGATTATGTTGAAATTGAAATTGGATATTTAAAGCGTTTTTGGACATATAATATAATCGTAAATCCAAGGAATGACAGTTCTTGATGCTAACAGTTTATTTTTCAATCTCAAATTCTTCTTCGTCAATAGTTATACCAAGATAGAGTTCTATAATGCCTTTGAGTCTATTTTTTGTAACTCTAACATCTTCGATTTTTTCACCATCTTGTAATCGAATCAAGCGAAAACCTGGTCGAACTAAGGATAAGTCATGAGTGCTCATCAGAACAGTGGTTCCATATTTCTGAGCTGTTTCCATTAGAAGAGCGACAATATTTCTAGCCAGACGCGAGTCAAGGTTAGCAGTAGGTTCATCAGCGAAAAGAATAGGTGAACGTTTTGCTAGTGCTATTGCTAATGCTGCTCTTTGCCTCTCTCCTGCAGATAGTTCAGCTGCATAATGTTTAATTTTGTGCTCGATTTCTACGCTCTCAGCGGTTTTATCTAGATTAACCTTTCCTAATGTTTTATTCTTGCTGAATATTCGAGGTATTATCATATTTTCTTTGATAGTATATTGTTCGAATAGATTATTCACTTGGTTGATTAGCGCAATATTATTGAATCTAAAACTAGCTACTTCCTTTTTGCTACTATCTGTGACATCAAAACCATCAATTTCAATTGTACCAGAATCTGGAGATTCGATTCCTGATAGAACATTCATGAGTGTAGTTTTACCAGCACCACTTTTACCTGAAATAACAACAAAATCTCCTTTGGTTATTTTAAAATTGAGATTTTTCAAGACTTTATGTGTTCTATCACCAATTTGGAATGATTTGAAAAGTTTCTTAACTGTAATCACTTTGTTTGCTTTCGTTGGAGCTAAGAATTGTTGTTCTATGATTGGTTGAATTTCTCTGAAAGAAACTTTTGTCCTATCGCTTCTTGTGGAAAAATCGTCAAATTCATATTTTGTGTCTTTCAGAATTTCATAGATTTCTTTTTGGTTTAATTGGTTTGGATTAAATACGAGCGAGAATTGTTTTGAAGGGTGAATCATGAATTCCGCAAAATTTTCGAAAGCACCTGTAATTACAACTTCGTCTGGAAGTCGTAGAAACTGTGATCCATCTATAATTGATTGCAAAGTAGATTCTTGAGGTTTCAAAATGAAATCTAATTCTCCTCTATTAATATCAGCATTAATACCCACTAATCTTCCATCTCGGATGATATAGCTTTTCTTAAACGCGTTTCTAAATCTAAGATCGTGAGTCACTACAAGAATAGTTGTACCTAAGTTCTCGTTAAGATCTCTAAAAGCATCTATAATATGGTTAGTATTGGTTGTATCAAGCTGACCAGTTGGTTCATCAGCAAGCACTATTGGTGTATCCTTTGCTAAAGCAACGCCAATACTAGTACGAACAGCTTCTCCTCCACTAATTTTTGTAACAGGATTGTATCTGATTTTATCTAGATGGAGTATTTTAATTAATTCTTCTACTTTTGCAACAGCTTTTTCCCTTGCTACTGCTTTGAATCTCATTGGAAGTCTTATGTTTTGTTCAACTGTTAGATGTGAAAGCAAGTTCTGGTGTATGAATTGGTTTATTATTCCCATTTTATTGTATCGTAATTTTCGCATCCTTCTTTCTGATAATTCAGCGATGTTTACGTCATCGATATAAACTGATCCTCCGCTTGGTTTTTCGTTTCCACATAGAATCTTAATTAAGGTTGTTTTTCCACTACCAGAAGGACCTATGATTGATGCAACTTCTCCACTTTTTACATAAATATCTAAACCTCTTAGTGCTGAAACTTTAACATCAGTTACAGGATCCCAGAAAACTTTGAGTAAATCTTTGCATATTATCATTGTTTTCACTCCAGTTGTGTTGGTGAATACTTACAAAACTCTCTTCTAAGCATCAACGTCATCCCCAGATAAACTAGTATAGGTACTCCCAAGAATATTGCTAACAACAACATTGTTGGATAGATTGTAGTTACTGGATATGGTATAGCCCCATAACTCATTTGTTGGAGACTAAATGGAACAAGTTTCAGTCCTACAAAAAAGCCTATTATCAGTGACGGTATGATCCCTGCTATCAGCACTTGAATTACTGTTGTATTAATGATTGTAGATGATTTAATACCCATTTTTTTCATAATATCGTGCTTAATAATTCTTCGTTCTAGTATCTTTGTTGAAGTCGTAAAGCTTGAATAGGCTAGAATTATTACAGATACAAAGAGTGAAATAATCATTTCTATGATGAAAACATTGTAGAGGGGTGTTTTTAGCGAGTCGATTACATCTAGATATGATTTAGTTATTGTTTCAGGGTTGTGTGAAAATATTTCTTCTTTAACTTCTTGAATAGCTCTATCATTTTCTGTTTTAATAAAAAGCTTGTTTATCGTAAGTAACCTATTTTCTACTATATGTTCTATAGCTTCAAAGCATTCTACAGAAATAACCATCATATAAGCTTCATCTTCAATATCTATTTTGTCGTAGAATACTGGGAACAGGTCATAAATACCGGAAATATGAATAGAGTAAAACCATCCTGATATTGCAGGGTGTCTAAAGGACATATACCATCCAACTTGAGTATGAAACGCACTTTCTATAGATTTTGAAATTAGTGCAGTATTATTTGTTAACATATTAAGCGAATCCCAATCGAATCCTAATAGCGATTGTGGTGGTTTATACATTGTTTCTAAGAACTCTGTTGTGTTAATTACAAGCAGTCTCATTCCCTGATAAGTCCCCATATAGAGAGTATACATTCTTGCATAAGTAGCTTCTACAACTCCATCTATCGCTTCAATATCTTCCTCAGTTAAACCTTCAACTTTATCCCAGTTATTTATTGATATTTCAGCTCCATTCACTAGAAAAGATTGTTCGACCAAACTTGCTTCTTTAGAGTAGGGGACAACGAGAACTGGAGTAAATATCATTGAAACTACTAGAAAGATTAAAGCTAGATTCTCAAAGTATTTCATATCTTTACTAATTTCAATGAATAGGAAACTCATTCTGTTCTTACTTATTTTCCATACACTAAAACCTATGAATTTCCATACCATAGAAAGTGATTTTATTGCTATTGGTAATCCTCCAAGTAAAGAAAAAATAGCACCAACGATTGTATACCCCAGATAGGTTGTAAATTCTGTTATATTTTGCGCGTGATGAGCATCTTGTGTCATTCCTAAGAAATATATAAACAATCCTAGTCCCATACCTACGAAGAACATATCCCGCCAGGAGATAAATTTGAGGATTTTCACAATTTTATTAGGTTGTTTTTCTATTCTCCTTCTTCTAACAGCTATAATAATTATTTTTGGAATTGAAATCACAAACAATAAAGATGCTACGATACCCATTATTGCAACAACGTTACCAGGAACAAGTTGTGTATCAGTATTAGTGAATTTTATGAAACCATTGATTTTTATCAATGGTATCGCTGTTAGAAGAGCTAATCCATAGCTTATTATGCTAGCTAGTACAATCTCCAAAAGTCTTATTACTAAATAGATAAATGTAACTCTTCTCGTGGATAATCCCCGACCTTTTAGAATTTCTATCTCTCGATTATAGCTGTTGGAAAACAGTTCTGAAACATCAAAGACCATAAAAATTGATAATAGCACTACAGGTATAGCAAAAGCTATCAATCTTGAAATATTGTTTATATAATAATCATCAAAGTTTGTAAAAAATGTCTCAATTTCGTTTGATGTTACGATTGAAGCTTTATTATCAAAACTAAAAGAAAAGATTATACCTTGCATAGCTTTTTGTCCACTAATAATCGTTTTTCTATCCGCTATTTTAAAATCGTGAAAATCAAAAAATATCTGGAAAACACCTCTCACATTGAGATTCATCCGATCCCCTTCAGATAATATATAGAAGAAATTTGTTTGAAGTGTCAGAATTGCAGATGTTTCAATCAAAGAATAGAGATCATTAGACACATCTAAAAACGCGGAAATTTTGCGTATTTGAGCGACATTGTACCTTTCATATATTCCTACAATCTTCATTGGAAGTAGATAATCTTGTACCTCAGATCCTACATCTTCTCTACTAGCAATCATAGAAAAAGTATCGTTTATTTCTACATGAGCTAGACGGGCTACATCCCCTCTAATGAGAATTTCATTGGAGTTTTGAGGTGCACGACCTTCTGTAATTATCGATGAGAAGTAATCAATTGTTGAATCAGGTAAACCTGTCATTCTATAATCTTGTGTCATTGTGTAATTCGGCGAATATACTTTTGATAGGAAATAAAACACACTATCTATTCTACCTATGTAATTTTGTAAGTTGGAATTAGAATATAGATCAACTAATTCTTGATTAGCTTGAAAACCATATGATGCTGATATATTTACAGGCTCATTAGGTGAGAAGAACGTTGTATCGATAATTCCTGTTGCTAAACGATTTGAAATCATTGGGTTGGCACGATAGTAAGCTTTAATCATTGCTGATTCTTCAGATTGAGCTATCACAAGTGCAGAACTTATAAGATACCCAGTTATCACAAAACCAATTATTGTTAGAATTGTCCGTTTCTTATTAGAAAGCCAGATTGACTTTATTAAACCTCCAAAATTGGAAAACACCCTCCAGACATTTAAGAATACTAGGAAGAATTTATTGAAATCTCCTACTTGAGAATCAAAGAAAAAGCGTTTTATCTTCTTAGAGCTCTTAATCCATAGAAAAGTCAACAAACCTAAACCAGCTAAAGAACTTACTATTGATACAGCTATCAACTCCCAGTTTTTCTGCCAGAACTCTTTTCGTGGGTTAAAACTAGTGAAACCTATCATAAGAAAAGAGGTATCTAAATCATTACTAGATAAAATTTTTAGAGCTAAACCAGATGTTTCTCTGAATTCTAATCCTTCTGGGGCAAAATTGCTTGGATTCAAGATTGTAACGTATGTAATAAGATAATTTTCAAAATCTAAATAACTATTGTAATCATCAAGACCTATTGGTTTTTCAGTGGAAATAGGTATGTAACTCCATATTCCTGATTCAAAGTAACCATAATAGTTTGTAACATATTCACCATTATCTTGCAGATTTGTTAGTAACATATGTTTATTTTCAGAATCTGCTATATAGATAAAGTCTATGGGATTGTTGTGAATAATTGATTGAGATTCTTTTGTAATATGTGTACCATCAAAATTGCACCAATGCACTTTTCTAGTTTCGACAAACATAAAAGAGAAAAGACCATCAACTCCTATTTGAGTTTTGATTTTGTCAACATCATAAGTAACTTCAGGGATATCTAAAGAAGTAGTATAGTTAGCAATACTATTTTCAAGTTTAGCAATACCTATTCCAAATGTGTCTTGTTTCACACCAAACATATCGTAATCTGTTCGATATATATACCACAAATCCATATTTTCATCAATAACAATATCGAGTATATCTCTCGAGAATCTTGTATAAGGATCTAACATACTTGGGATGATATAATCATCTTGCTTTGGAAGTCCAACCACCATTATATGACTAACATTCAAATTAGCCATATCATCCCTATCATAAAGAGCATATAAAACGTGCATTACTCCATCCTTAAATTTAACATCGAAATATGGCATGTAACTGCGGATATCTTCTTCATCAATATACATAATCGAAGAAATACGAGTTTCTTCAGAAGTCCAAGTAAAGCGTTTGATTTCTTTTCCACCAGAAGAGGAAGTTACAGAGTAAACAACGTAAAGAAGTGAAACATAAGGATTTTCATAAAGATGGTGAGTTATAATTTCTATCTCTTGAACATCCTCTTCAAGTGTTTCAATTTGGAGTCCTGTTTCATTATAAAACTGGTGAAGAAACACGTATCCTTGTTTATTGATCATGTGAATGAAAAGGTGAAGATATCCATCTGAATCAAGTACAGGATAGGCTTCAAAGATTTCTTCATTGCTAGTTAAACTGATGAAATATAACAAATTCTCTTCGTCAGCTTGAACTGTCAAGCTAACATTTAGAAGTAAGACAAGTATGGAACTAATAACTATAAATCTTCTATACCTCATATAATCACAGTTACTTTTCTTTTTTATTCGGTTTATAAAATTTTTTGAATGAAGAAGTATATAGAAGAATATTAGTGCAACTAATCCTTTCTCAATCCTTTATTTTCAGGTGAAATATCTAGTATAAAAAGTGACTTTTTTTGGATAGAATGAGTTATTTATAAGACAAAATAAGAGAGAGATATGATGGGAGAGTTAATCCCAAGGCAAATAAATGGAATGCATTTCGCATATTTCAGAAACTATCTACTATAGAAAAGGTCATCTTTATCTCTTTCAATATTCTTGGAGAATTAGACATAATCAATTAGTGCTCTCATTCTTTCTATTGTTTCCAATCCTTTTCTTGTTATTTTGTACTTTTTCTGCTTCATTTTTGGTTCTAGGACACTTATCAACCCTTTTTTTTCTAATTGGTTTAAGTGTTGATAAATGGACTGTTTTGTAGGGCTTCGTCCTAGCGAGTTCCAAATTGAGATTCCATAGTTTGCTTTCTTATTCGTAATGAGATTTAGAATCTCAAATTTAGTTGTTGAACTCTGAGAAAGCCCCCAAACAGCTTTCTGATGTCCTCTTAATTGTGAAGCAAAGATATTCAATGCATTTATACCTGTTCCGGTAAGTATACCTACTGATTGGCTAACATTAATCTGTTCTGTTTTAACTAGTTGATGAGCTGCTGCTATAACTGAAGCTGATGCAGGTTCAATAAATAAACCTTCATTCTTAGCTAGTTTCATTGCTTCTTCTATCATTTCACTTGCATCTATCTTAATCTCTTTTCCCTTTGTTTGAACGATTATTTTTTTCACTTCTTCATGCAATTTCGAGGGTTTTGATTCCAAAGACTCTGCAAAATGTGAAACATGGGTTCGTTCTAGAGATACAGCATAGATACTCGGAATATCCTCAATCCATCCTGATTTAATGGCATCTTCATATCCTCTGAAGATAGAAAGAATCAAAGTTCCTGAACCTTTTGGAATTATTATGGAGCTTATTTCTTTCTTTTGGATGACTAATTCTAGCGCTATTGTTTTCTGTCCTTCTATTGTTAGTATATTACTCTCAGGAGTTGCTAGATAACTGCTTGTAGTTCTTGAATATTCACATGCAAATTTTACTGCTTCTTCTACTGTTTCTCCTATCTCTTTAATTTCTCCTCCGTATAATTGTATTTGTTCTTTTTTTGACAAATCAAGATTAAGAGGTAATATGTTGGTCGATATAATTCCTGCTTTAGCGGAATAAGCGGCTAGACTAATATTAAACGATCCTGTACTTGCTCCAACTATTTTCTTTTGTTTCTTATTTAATGCATCAGATACAATAACTGAAGCTGCTCGATCTCTAAAAGAACCTGTTGGATTACGGAACTCCAGTTTCAGTATCAAATCTTTAATTTGTTTATCTCTAGATATTTTTGTACAAGGAGTGTTACCTTCAGAAAGAGTCATTATTTTATTGAATTGAGGAAGAAAATCGCTTAATGACCACATTGTTGAAAGTTTATAATTTGAATAAGAATACGCTTCTATAGGCTGTACTTTGTTCAGTTCTTTGCATTTATCACACCAAAGTTTTGTTGTGTTTGTAATCGTCTTGCATTTTTCACAGAATACTTCAATATTAGTCATTCTTATCCCAGTTATGTTGATTATTTGAGAATCTCAGTTGCTGGTTCATTTTTATCGATTTCTATATCACTTAAACATAATTCTACCATGAATTCCTCTAACTGAAAAGATAAAGGATCTTCAAAATCTAAGTAAAAGTCTATATCTTTATTCTTGAGATAATCAAGCAATTTCATCATAATATCTCTCTCGCTCTTTGAACTAACAACGATCTTCATCATGTTAAGTGTGGAAAACAGAAAGAAAAAGGTTTTGTTATAAATCTATTACGATTTGTAGATATATCGGGTATGTGTTGCTAAACTAGTTTAAGAAAATATTAAAACTTGTTTAGGTGCTCTTATTTTCAGTTTTATTTCGGTATTTTCGAAAATTATATAAGTAACCTAGTAGAAAATCCCAAATTAGAAGAGTAGTGAAGAGATTCTTATGGAGCAAAATCGATGGAAATATTGTGATGGAATAACTCACGAAATGTCTATTCCTGACATAACATTAATAGATATTTTTCGAAAATCAGCTGATAGTTATCCTGAACGTCCTTCAATACATTTTCAAGGAAAAATAAAATCATATCAAGAAGTAGAAGAACAAGTAAATAGATTTGCAAACTCTCTTAAAAAACTTGGAGTGAGAAAAGGAGACAGAGTAGCAGTCTTAATGCCTAATTGTCCTCAATTTGTGACATCATTTTGGGCGACTTTATCTCTAGGAGCAATTATCACAGCTATAAACCCACTATATACAGCAAAAGAGATCAGATATCAACTTCAAGATAGTGAAGCTAAGATTCTAATATCACTTGATATGTTTCTTAATGAAATCAGAGAGATTCAACATGAAACAAAGTTAGAACATGTTATTATATCTTCAATAGCAGAAGAATTACCACCTATAACAAAATTCCTATACAAGCTCTTTATTGGTATTAAAAATCCCAAAATAAAGAACGAACAAAGGTTCAAAGCACTTGTAAAAGAAGGTAAAAATACTAGAATAGTAACCGAAATGAATCCAAAAGAAGATGTAGCAGTTTTGCAGTATACAGGCGGAACTACAGGTATCATGAAAGGTGCTATGTTAACACATTTCAATCTAGTAGCTCAATCTAAAATGATTGCTGTATGGGATAATTGGATTGTAAAGCCTAAAGAACAATATATAATGATGGGTGTTTTACCTTTTTCTCACATTTTTGGCTTATCTACTTCATTCTTATGGGGTACAATTACTGCAGCATTGATCCTTCTCATACCTGATGCAAGAAACTTGAAAAACATATTAGAAGTGGTTAACAAATGTAAACCTCATTTTATGAACGCAGTACCTATTCTCTTCCAAAAATTAGCTGAACACCCTGATATAAAGAAATATGACCTCTCCTCATTGATTCTGTGTATTTCTGGTGGTGAAGGATTACCTCAAACAACCACACAAAAGTTTGAAAATGTCACTGGAACAGTTTTAATTGAGGGATATGGTTTATCTGAAAGCTCTCCAGTAACACATATTAATCCTGCGAATAGGAAGAAAAGAAAAATCGGATCAATAGGTTTACCAATTCCTAATACTTTGGCAATGGTAGTTGATTTAGATACTCAAGAAGAGATTCAAGAATATGGCAAAACAGGAGAACTTTGGATCAGAAGTCCTTGTGTGATGAAAGGATATTGGAATGCTAAAGAAGCAAGTGAAAACGTGTTAGTAAAAGGATGGCTTCGAACAGGAGATATTGCAAAAACTGACGAAGAGGGTTTCTTCAGAATTGTTGACAGAGCTAAGGATCTAATTATTGTCTCTGGTTACAAAGTTTGGCCAAGAGATGTAGAAGAAATTCTATATGCTCATCCAGCAATTAACATGACAGGAGTAATTGGTATCAAAGATGATAAACATTCAGAACTAGTCAAAGCTTACATCGTAGCTGAACCAGGACATGAAGAACTAACTCTGGAAGAAATACGAGAATACTGTAAGAAAAGTCTTGCACCATACAAAGTTCCTAGACAAATAGAATATGTTAAGGAATTACCAAGAACAACCTTGGGTAAAGTTCTGAGAAAAGATTTACGAAAGAAATCTACAGAGGAACAAAAAACCGTGGATATCCCAATACCAAGCAAAAATATGAAAATTAGTAAAGAAAACTAGTGGGATAAAAAATAAGAGTAAAGGTTTTCTTTATTCTTTTTTCCATTCTTTTAATATTACGAAGTTATTATCCGCCTGGACTTCCGTGCGAAACTGAATCATCCCACATCATTTGCCATATTGCTTCTTCTGTGAGTGTCTCTTTTTTCACTATTGTTTCATGTATCGTTTTCAATATTTTATGATGTCTTATCTCGTCTTTAAGTATAGTTTGAATAATAATCTTTTCTTTCTCATCAACTGTTATAGTCAATAATTCCTTGTAAGTTTCAATTGCTTTTGCTTCAAGATAAATGTGTTTTTGAATGTTAGCTGCTAACTCTTCAGATAATTCTTCCTTTATCATAGGAGTTGGGAGTGTATGCATTGCTACAAGAGCTTTAAGCAAGTTGGCATGTTTTTGAGAGTCAATAGATATAGCTAGTATTAATTCTTTGATTAAAACGTTTTTCAAGCCTTCTACTGATTTTTCAGCTGTTTTAATAATAAGTTTCTCAAGATCGATTTGTTTTTTGAAAAATTCTATTCTCTCTTTTTCTTCCATAGAATCACCTACTTTTTCGAATTATAATCAAAATCTTGGAATTACATCTTCCATCAAGAAATTCCACATATCATCGTTAATAACTAGAGTTTCAGCCTCCACTATTGTTTTATGTATCTTCTTAAGTAATGCATGGTGTCTCAATTCATCTTGATAAATAGTTTTAATAATGATTTTCTCTTTTTCATCGCTAATATATGTTAGAAGTTCTTTATATGTTTCAATTGCTTTTGCTTCAAGATCAATATGTTTTTGGATGTTAGCTGCTAGTTCTTTCATTTTTTCTTCAGAGATAAATGGTGTTGTAGTGGTTCTTATTGTGAGGAGAGCATTAAGTAAGCTAGCATGTTTCTCAGAATCAATTGAAATCGCAAGAATTAGCTCTTTTATTAACTCATTTTTAACATCTTTAACAGAATCTTGAGCTGCTTCAATGATTTCGTGCTCAAGTTTTATTTGATTTTTAATAAAATCAGTAATTTCATTATCGCTCATTAGCATCACTGTAATTGTTATGATAATCAACAAGAAAAGAATAATAAGCCTTTTCATGTACAAATATTTTTATTTACAAATCAATTATTCAACCTCCTAGAGTGTAAAAAGAATTTAAGATAATTAAATCATGGTAAGACAAAATGCAACGAAACTGCGTTTTAAGTGAGAATATTTATAAACTGATTATATTAGTATAAATGATATATTTGAAATTTTCAAGTAAAATATTAATACCAATTAGTTTAGTAACAATAATAGTAAGCATTTCATTAATCGCTTCCGCGGATAGAATTCACCCAATGTCAGATGATTTTTCTACAACATTGGATCAACGAAAAGAGTATTATCCCTCATCATGGCATTTTAAGGGTCTTGTAGGATCTACGTGGGAGGTTTATTCTACCGATGAACTATATGTCTATTTTACTAATCAAATAGTTCATTCCTACACTGTCGATTTTACAATAGAACTTGTTAATAATACTCATACTAAAATAACTTTTACTTCAATTACTACTGATGATCGTGGCTATGGTTATTGGGAATTTGATATAGCCATATATAATAGTGCAAGGACTCAACTTTATGGACGTATACTTAATTTTACATCAAGTGAATCAGTTATTATACCTGAAAGTGATTGTTACTATATCTCCTTATCTGGTTTCTATAAATATATTGCGTGCACCGTTTATTATGAAGGTTCTTGCATTTATATAGATATTTCAACTGAATATATACAGAGAACAAGTAGTCTAGACCTTAAACAGCTTATCTGGGATGAAATCCATCAAGGATTTGAACAGTTGCTATGGTTTTTATCATTCTCTATCATTGGTTTTCCTTATTTTATTGAATTTATGATGAATTATAAAGATAGGAAAAAAAACTTCAATGTAGCATATTGTCTTCTGCTAGTTGGTTATATTGTAATAATTGCTATTTCTCTTTCCTCAATAACATCAACTTTAAAGGATAACAAAGCGACAGAAATGAGATTGGCTGGGTACCAGTCATCAATATTCTTTTTTATATCATCCATTCTACTGTACTGGTTCTTTGTAATTCTTGAGAAAAAGAGTATTAAAAAGCAAAAAATAACAGCTTCTTCGATTCAATACAAACCACCATCTTCGATTATTGATCAACCTCACTCATCCATATATCAACAACAACCAATAGGTAACCATAATAAAGATGATGTTGAAATATCCTTTCAAGATGATGTTGAAATACCCTTTCAAGATGATGAAGATATTTTCTTTTTTGGTAGTACTAAGCATTGTCATTTTTGCGGTGAAAAAATACCCGAAAATAATACGTTTTGTACAAAATGTGGTTCAAAACAATAATTCTTTCTTTATTTTGCATCAATAATATTTTTATTTGACCTTATAATTTCATATTATGAGTCTTGCAGTCTCTGTTTTACTGATGCTAATACCTTTTATTATCGGAATTATACTTTTAATCATTTTTCGTTTTAAAGCTGATACTGTCGGGGTGGTAATTTTCGTTTTAATCATCATTCTAGCCATATTCTATTTTAAAACTGATTGGAAAGTGTCTCTTCTTGCATCACTTGCTGGAATAATTAAATCGTTCCCAATATCATTGATGGTTCTAACTTCCATTTTGATGATGACTTATATGGAAAAAACAGGAGCGTTGGCTAAGATAGTTGTATCATTCAAAAAAATTGGTGGAGGTAATAAAGCCTTTCAAATAATGATAATAAACTTAGCCCTTGGAACTTTTCTAGTTTCAATCGGTGCAACCCCAGTAACGATGTTACCACCCATTTTAGCTGCGATGGGTTACTCATCTTTTGCAGCTGTAGCTTTACCTGCAATAGGATATGATCCATTATGCACTTACGCTCTATTGGCTGTTCCTGCATCCTTTTTTGCTGATTTTATGGGAATTTCATTAACAGCTTCGGGTATTGCATTTTCATATAATATGCCGCTGATAACAACAGGAATAGGGTTAGGTATGTTATGGTTAGCGGGAGGTAGAAAATTACTTTTTAGCAAAGATGGTCTTACATTTAGTTTAATAGGAGGCTTAACAGCAGGATGTTCTGCAATAGTAAGCAATTTATTAGGGATTGTTACCTTAACAGGCGTAATTGCAGGAATTGTAACAGCTTTAGTGTTGATCTTTGTTGCTAAACTCAAAAAAATAAAAATAATTGATTCAACAGTCTTAACAGAAAAAGAAAAAGAAACGGATAAATCAATGTCTCTCGTCAGAGCATTATCTCCATGGATCATTCTCATTGTTTTTGTGAGTGTTACAAACTTAATACCACAAATATTTAATTACCTAAAAAATGAAATATCGTTACCCATAACACTTCAAGGAAGTCAAATCAATACTTCACCCTTTTCTCATGCTTACTTCTGGGTATTAATTGCTACTTTAGGGTCAATTCCCTTTCTAGGTTGGAAAAAAACACAATTAAAAGAAACACTGAAAGTGTGGAGTAAAAGATTTGTAAGACCAGTTTTTGCTGCTGCTATATTTTTTGCTATTGCTTTTGTGATGATCAATTCTGGGAGGCAATCTTATCCTTCAAATTGGTCAGCAGTAGCCGATTCTAGTACGAACATGATCAAAGTACTTTCTGAAGCTTCAGCAATTGGATTTGGAAAATTTTACCCATTAATTGTACCCTTCATAGGCTTATTTGGAGGTTTTATTTCTGGTTCTGAAACTTCAGCAATAGCAATGTTTACAAGTTACCATCAACAAACAGCGATAGCTTTAGGAATTAGTGCAATGGCAGTAGGAACAGCAAATGGAATAGGAGGAGGACTAGCTTCAGTTCTCTCACCTGCAAAAATTCAGAACGCTGCAGCTGTTATAGATAAGGTTGGTATTGAAGGGGAAGTGATTAAAAAAACAGCTCCTATAGCAATATTAATGACTCTTTCAGTTGCAGTTATCTGTAATAGTTGGGCCAACAACTATCCTTGGTGGTTGTGGATATTGTCGTTTATAGCTCTTCTACTAGCACTAGGAGGAATAGCAGGTATAATAATTCTTTTTGAAAAAAGGAAAAAGAAGAAATCAGAAAATGTTACAAAAGAAAATAAGATACAGAAAAGCTGACAACTATTATTTCAAGAAACCTAAAATCCTATTTCTGTCATCTTCATCATTGCACAAGATATATATTAGATAGAGAGTATAATTAAGTGTGATTAAATGAAAAAGAAAACAATAATTATTCTACTAATATTAACATTATCAATCTTCACATTGAATATTAATGTGCAAAATGCTATAGAAGAGAACGATTTTAGACCTATTTCATTAAAGTTGACACCTCATGATTCGATATTTATAACAAATGATAGCGGTTTTGAGGTTTTTCCAGGAACAGGAACAATAGAAGATCCCTACATTATTGAGGGATATGATATTACAACATCGAACACATGTGGTATTACTAATATAACAAAGTATTACGCTATTGGTATTTATATTGCTTATACAACTAAGTGTTTTGTTATTAGTAGCTGTTATGTAGATGTTGGAAAACATGGTTATGGTATTTGTATTGATAACGTTGCTGATGGTACGGCAACAATAACAGACAATACCTGTGAAAACAATCAGGTAGGCATTGTTCCTTATTCTTCAAATGATAATACTTTGAGTGAGAATACTTGCTCAAACAACTATTATGGCATACAACTTCGATATTCGAATAATAATATTTTAAGCAAGAATACTTGTGAAAACAATAACTGGGAGGGCATAGTTCTTTATTCTTCTTATAATAATATTTTAAGCACAAATACTTGTGAAAACAACCGCCTATTTGGCATCGGATTGTCTCGTTCGGGTGGTACTATTCTTACCAACAATATTTTCATTAATAATGGATTATCAATATCCGAGTCAAATGTTGAAGATTATCTTTCCTATACTATTGAAGATAATAAGGTGAATGGAAAACTGTTAGGTTTTTACACTAATCTATTTAGAACTACTCTCGATAAACCCATTTATGGTCAACTAATCTTAATTAACTGTACAGAAGTGGTAGTCAGTAACCAAGAATTGTTTGATACTTCAGTGGGGTTGATACTTCGTTGGTGTAAAAGTACAACTATTACTAATAACATCTGTTCAAACAACTTGGAGGGCATTTGGGTAATTTATTCTTCTGGTTGTACTCTTACTTATAACACTTGTTCAAACAACAACGGGGGCATTTGGTTGGGATATTCTACTGAAGTAGTTCTTACTAACAACGTCTGTTCAAACAACATGGGGGGTATTTTTCTGGATAATTCTAATTCTTGTCTTATTACTTACAATCTATTACAAGAAAATGAGAGAAGTGGGATAGTACTAGGATACGGATTTCGTTACCCCACATTAGATAAACTTAACAACAACATCCTTCATCATAACAATTTTGTAGATAATAATCAAAATTCTTCGTCACCCCAAGCGTGGGACCATGGAACAAACAATACTTGGTATGATCCTGAAACACTTGAAGGTAACTACTGGTCAGACTATTCGGGAAATGAAACCTATACTATTGGAGGTATTTCACGTACAGAAGATCTCTATCCTCTAAATGAACCTGCTGTATATATAACCCCTTCGCAGTCATCGTTTGCTCTCTTTACATTCATAGTTCCATTGATACTCATAGGAGGTATCTCTCTAAATCGTAAGAGAAAACAATACAATTAATTCGGAAATATCTTCTCTTTCTCTTTTTCCTTTATAACTGTCATCGTTGTCAGAAACAATTTACTGACGATGGTTACCAATACTTATGTGTATGAAAATTTTGTATACGTATCAAAATACTTACATGCTCTAATGAATAGTGAACATGCTTTTAATTAGACAAGGGTTTCAAATGACAGAACCTGAATTCAATATAACGATTCAAAATATTGTTGCATCAATAGACTTGTTCACATCAATAAAATTAGAAGAAATGTATCAGAAGCTAATAGATGATGAAGCAGTCGACATAAGCTTTTATCCTGACAAATTTCCAGGAGTGATATTAAAAATCAAGGAACCCAAAGTTTCAAGTCTTGTTTTTAGTTCAGGAAAACTAGTATTGACAGGGGCAAAAACAACTGAAAATGTAAGAATTGGTGTGAAAACAATATCTGAAATATTAAGAAAAGTTGGTGTAATAATTACAGAGGAACCTGATATTATTATCCAAAATATAGTTGCTTCAGGGAATTTTAACAAAAAACAATTAAATCTTGAACTAATAGCACTTTGGCTGGATCATTGTATGTATGAACCTGAACAGTTCCCAGGACTTATTTTTCGTTTAGAAAAACCCAAGAATGTTCTCCTTCTATTTCAATCTGGGAATCTAGTTTGTACTGGTGGAAAAAGCGTGGAACAAGTTCATGAAGCAGTTGCTACAACATATAAGCTTCTTGAGGAAATTAATGCTTTCGATTTGTAGCATTTCTACTGATTCCTTGTTTGTCTTACCTTTCTTTAATTCTTAACCACATCGTGAAATCAGGAATAATTTGTAATCTATGGACATAGCAGTAACAAGACTTCGAGGAATAGCAGATATGACATGAATTCTGTACAAATTCTTTAGAAGTGCCTATGGCACATCATGGGGACGCCACATCCCCTCCTACCCCGCCCACATTTTCTTACAAAAATGCTTGCGGTTCGCTTTTTAGTGTTTGTTGGATGTAACCCCGAGGATCACCATGTGTTGGTGCATAGCTACAATCCTTCAATGTATAATTTACACCGACCTATTTAAACACCAAAAAAATGTACAAAAAACATGTTATAATGATTCTTTTTGATAAAAGGGAAAAGAAGAAATCAGAAAAGGTTTCAAAAGAAAATAAGATTAAAAAAACTGACAACTATCTTTTCAAGAAACCTAAAATCCTATTTCTGTCATCTTCTTCGTTGCACAAGACATATATAAAATAAAGAGTTTAACTAAGTGTGATTTAATGAAAAAGAAAACAATAGTAATTCTACTAATACTGACATTGCCAATCTACGCATCGAATATCAATGTACAAAGTTCTGTAGAAGAGAATGATAATGGATCTACTTCACTAGAGTTGTCACTGCATGATCCTATTTCTATTACTTTTGATAGCTTTTTTGAGGTTTTTCCTGGTGCAGGATCTGTCGAGAATCCTTACATCATTGAAGGTTACTATATTAAGACAACTTGTGGAGTTGGTATTTATATTACTGGTACAACTAGATATTTTACTGTTCGTAACTGTTATGTTGACGCGGTCTTATATGGCATTTATATCGATGATGTAGCTGATGGAACAGCAATTGTCATCAATAACACATGCAACAATAACATCTATGGTATAAAGCTTGACACTTCTGGGAGTTCGATTGTTTCCAACAACATGTGCAACGACAAAGACTGTGGCATCCTTCTTTCCTCTTCTGATAGTTCGACTGTTGTAAACAACACTTGCAGCAATAACTGGGCAGGCATCTTTCTTTCCTCTTCTGATAGTTTGACTGCTTCCAACAACACATGTAGCAACAACGACTTGGGTATCGTGCTTGGCGATTCTGATTTTTGTGTCGTTACTTACAATCATCTACAAGAAAATGAAGAATGTGGAGTAGCATTAGCATCCGATTCTGATAATAATCTTATTCACCATAATACCTTTGTAGACAACTTTCTAGGAGGAACATCCCAAGCTTGTGATACTGGTACTGACAACTATTGGCATGATACTGCTACAAAAGAGGGGAATTACTGGTCAGATTGGTCGGGAACAGGTGTTTATTCTATTGATGGTGAAGCTAACTCTGTTGATTTATATCCTCTCGATGAACCTGCTGAATATACTACAACTGAACACACCACAATTGAATCTACTACAGATGTAAATCAATTAAGCTTCACATTTGCTCTCTTAATGTTAGTAGTTCCCTTAATACTTACAAGGATAATCTCAAAGAAGACAAAGGAAGGATAGAATATTTTAAGTGAAATGATCGAGAAATATAATGAGAAACTAACAAGGAAGATTTTTATCGAGAAGTTAAGATATTAGAGCAATATTCCTTGTGAATATAATAGTAGTTCTCTTATTTCCAAATTCTATCTGCTATTTTGAATTCTATTTCTTTTAAAGATTAATATCTATGTCTTTTCTTTTGTTCTATACTCTTCAATGGTTGTAGTTATTATCTTTTATTTTTTTTCTACTAGTTCTTGGTGGAATAGCAGGTATAATGATTCTTTTTGATAAAAGGAAAAAGAAGATATCAGAAAAGGTTTCAAAAGAAAATAAGATACAAAAAAACTAACAACTATCATTTCATGAAACCTGAAATCCTTTTTCTATCATCTTCTTCTAGCTCATCTATTCCTGTTACTTGGTTCTTATCAATTGTTTTCCAAAAGACGCACTTTTCATGATGCCACCTATAATTTAGATGGTCCTCATAGTAATAAGGTTCTCCTACCCTCACAGTATCCTTTTCAATCTTTGAACTACAAGAACGACATTTTGACCTGCTGCTTTTAGCGTATTCTATTAACCATATTTCTTCTTTATCTTTAAGAGTCATTCTAGCAGTATCGTGTTTAACCATCTCACTGATTAATTCATAAGGATTCTTTCCTTCCAACATTTTACTGGAGATTTTTAGATGAAACATGTCATAATTGCTTAAAATAAAAGCAAGTTGAGCAGGCTTATCTTCTTTAAGATCTTTCTCGATTTTTACTTTAGGAGGAAAAGTGTCAGAAGTGAGTATATATCTAGCGCAAGCCTCAGACATAAGAGAGCTGATGTCCCTCTTATTCATGGGTCTAAACTCATCTTTGTTAACAATCCCATAAGTTGTTTGAATGACTGTTCTAGAAATATCTTCTATGTATTCTTTTTCTTTGATAATAACAAGACTTCCATCAGGGATATCCTCTTCTATATTAGAAATTTGAAATGTTTCAGTGTCTACGTAATATCCCCACTCATTTTCTGAATCTAATTTCATTTTCATCCAAATTACACCTTGGAATAATGATTTATCTCTATACTAAGTGTTTACAGTAAGCAATTTGGTATATAAACTTGTTATTGATAGAAAAACGATTTTAGCCTCTAATAGCTTCTTTAGCATTGTTGATTAATTTCTTAGCGGTTGCTTCTCCTATTCCCTTCAATTCCATAAGTTGCTCAATCTTTGCTTTTGCTAAATCTTTAGAAGTTTTAATACCCGCTTGTTTGAGAATGTCAGCTTTTTGACCTACACCTTTAACATGTCCTATAGGAATAGTAGTAGCTTTTGTGACTTTCTTTTCTGTTACTTTTTTCTCTGTTACAGCTAATATCTTTCTGTAATCACCTAATTTTGTCATTCGAAGTTTCTTTTCTTTTACCGTCATAGTATCTATTGTTTTTACGATGTCCTGACTTCTTATAATCATCCTGCTGTATTCTTTCTTTTCTTTCGTCGATAGATCTTCTAACATATTCAGACCATGAATACTATCAAAAAAAGATAATGTAGAATCTACAACTAAAGAATATTCGGATAATTCAATACTCTTTCGAAAAGCAACTTTTGCTAGCAACAGACCTTTATCAAAATTTCTACTTTTAATCATGATTTGGCTTGAGAGAATCATACATGCCAATCTTTCAATCTCTGATAATTGAACTCCTTTTTCAAGAACATTGAGCTCATTCATTGCTTCTGCTAGTTTTTCTTCAAATATGAGATTCTCAACTTTGTCAAGTCCTTTTAAATAAACACCAAACAAGGTAATTCCCCCGTCATTCTAGATAATAATATACTGATGATAATAGTTGAATAATAATGTTTCGTATAAATTTCAATTAGAGCAACCACCAAAAATATTTAATTAGAAGAAGAGCTCAATGGAAAAATTAGTAGAAAATACTCTATATTGCGTTATAAGTATAAAACATTAAAATTAGTGTAAATTAGAAAAGTAAGTAGTTAAATGTTGTATTTAAAATGAAATTCAGTCTTCGTGATAGGATTACCACAATTGTTTTATTGTGATTTGTTTTTCTTTATATCTGAAAATGAATATAGAGGAAAAAGTTCTTGCTCGTATGTTCAAGAAGACGAAAAAAATATTTGCGTCAATACATTGGACTCTATGGTTAACAAGTGGTTTACTAGCTTTTATCCTTATCATCTACCTTTATCCTTTTAGTATAGATTTTTCAACAATTGCAATAAGAAGTCTTCATCTATCTTTGCTTTTTTTTCAAGCTGCAGTGATTTTCAGCATTGTTTCAGTCATTTCTCTCAGTAGAGATATTAGAAGTACCTTTGTCTGGTTTGGAACTTTTTTTTCACTAATGGGTTTTGTTGTCTTAACAATAATCAGCATCACAACAAACATTATGGAGGTAAGTGAATATTTAACAAGATTAAAATTTCATATCAATATTTGGTTATCCATTCAATCAGTAATAACAATGGTTTTCTTAACATTTATTTGGTATTTTAAAAAGTTAAAAACTAAATTCAAAGGTTTTATTATAGCTTTTTTCGTTATAGAAGATGTAATAATGTGTTTACATCTAACTGGTGTAATAGAAATCTCTTTTAATTATTGGATGATTGCTTCTTTTATTGTTATAGATACTTGTGTGTTTATCATCTTTAACTTCTTCTCAAAGAAGTTTCGCATTATTTATCCGAAGAACATTTTTGGAATATACATCTCGTTGACTATTGTATATAACATCTCTACTTATCTATATCTGAAGTTCAATTTAGAAATAATGCATTTCGTTGGACACATATTTGTGGTTATTGCTCATGTTGCTGCTCTATTCTCAATCTATAGAACATTCATTGATTATCCGTACGATAAAATAGAATTCACACTCGAAGAAAGAACCAAATCAATACAGGTTGTTTCCTCTATAATCGGTCATGATTCTGCGAATTTACTATCTAAAGCAGTAGGTTACCTAGATTTAGGTATCGATTCAAAATCGTTAGAATTTGTAGAGAAGTCAATTCAACCAATTCTTCAAGCACAACAATTAATAACAGAACTATTGGAGACAACAAAAAACATATTTAAAACTGAAAGAGAGATAATAGATCTTCATCAAGAAATTTCGAATGTAATAAAAAATATCAAGAAAAAGATTACAGCAAAAGAAAAACAATTAGATATTCAGTGTTCTTTTTTTGATTACAAGATATTAGGATATAAAATCATCAAAAATGTTTTTCATAATATTATAGAAAATAGCATAAAATACTCTTCTAGGAAAAATGTATCTATTAAAATTAGTGCAAATATTAACAATCAAGGAATAGAGTTGGTTTTTGAAGACAATGGAATAGGTATATCTGACAGTTTGAAGAAAAAGATTCTTCAGAAACCTGTTTCATCAGATAAAGGTTTTGGTATGGGATTGTTTATGTCCAATTATATTGTAAAAGAGCATTTTAATGGAACAATCAAAATTGAAGATAGAGTTGAAGGAGAATATGAAAAAGGAACAAGAGTCACAGTTTTCCTACCAAAATCCAAAAGGGACGCAAAACAACTAAAAAGAGCTCTATAGAACAAAGTGTTTTAAAGAAGTGAAACAACATGAAAGATTCACTTGATAGTTTAAGTTTATTCTTGAATAAGGGCACATGAGAAGAAAAAAGATAAAAGAAAAAAGAAAGAAAGTTTAGTCCATATGATACTCATCTTTTGTAGCTTCAGGTTTCTTTCCAGGCCACCAGTTCCATTTGTCTGCTATAGACATTATTGCAGGAACGAGTATTGTGCGAATGATGAAAGTGTCTACTAGAACTGCAAATGTGAGAATAAATCCGAACTCAGTCATTACCAGAACATTACTTAACATCAAGCCAGAAAAAGCTATAGCCATTATAATTCCTGCCATACTAATCACTCCACCTGTTTTGTAAAGTCCTTTGATAATAGAAGCCCTTTCCGTATACCCATTATTTCTGTACTCACTAATTCGACTGAGCAGGAAGATGTCGTAATCTAGACCAAGTCCAAGTAATATACTAAAACTCATCACAGGCGTAACCCAATAGACAGCGCTAATATCTCCTAATATTCTTGGAAACATCCAGTCCAATATACCAACGTGAAAAATCAGCGCAGCCATTCCATAGATCCATGAAATCGTTAAACCAACAGTTATTATTAATCTCAATGGAACAAAAATTGACTTAAACATCAAAGCTAGCATAATATAGACTATAGCAACGATTACACCGATCATTAATGGGAAAAGGTCAAAAACAATGTCCACTGTATCTACAACAGATGTAGAGCCACCTGCCAAGTAGAACTTATAATCTGATGATTCTTGAAATTCCTCGAGTATTTTCCTTGTATCTTTAATCCATTCTTCTGTATACCGACTAAAAGGATCAAAATTTGGTTGAACATCAATAAGTAATGTTGAGTTTTCTTCATTTGTATATCTATTGAACATCATCCTATAAGCTTGAGCGTTAGAATCGTTATCCAATAAAGGGTCAAAAAGCAAAGTGATAGCTTGTATGAAAGGAATTGAAAAGCCTGAATCGCCATAAGATGCCCATGAAATAGAAATAAAAGAATTGGAAGTTATTTCTGTATCATTGACAAGTTGCTGTATAAGATTAGCACTAGTCGTAAATATCTCTTGTGTAAGAACACCATTTGTTTCATTAGTGCTTATTATTATATACATAGGGCCAACCATACCCGGTTTAAATTCAGATTTGATAATATCGTACGCTTCTGCTGAGTCTCCGTCTCTAGGTAGAACATGATTATTACTTATAGTAGTATCAAAATTCATCAGCTGAATCGACATAGGTATGGCTAAAACAAAAATAATGATGATAATAGGAATGGAATATTTTGTTGCTTTCTTACCTATTTTATACCAAATACTCTTTAGTTGATTTTGAAGAGCTATTTCTTTTCGTGTCTTTTCATCTTTTGGTGTTTCTTTTTGCTTCTTACGCTTTAAAGAGATTTTCGAGAAGAATTTACCGAAAGTAAAGAGTAAAGCTGGAGAAAGTGTTAAATTTATCACTAGTGTAACTAATATACAGATAGCTGCTCCGATACCAATAGATGATAGTAAGCCAACTGGGAAAAAGATTAATCCCATAAAAGTGACAGAAAGAATTAATCCGCTTACAGAGATGGTGTGACCAGCATGTTCTAGCATTAGTTCTATCGATTCTTTGTTTGTTTTACCATTCTTTATTTCTTCACCGTATCGTGAGAGTAGGAATAGACTGTAATCTATGGACATAGCTATAACAAGAGCCATCATAACTGAAGGTACAAAACTGAAGACAGGCATTAGTTTAGCTATTGGGTACATAACAAAAAATGAAACAGCTATTGAAAGGCCTACAGATAAGATAGGGAGTATCATTAATCTAAAACTTCGAAGTACCAAAGCTAATACTATTAGAGCTATAGGAAGAACAATAGCATCCATAACAAGAATATCTCTTTCCGCTGATTCTTGCATCTCTAAGAACAGCACTTCTTCCCCCGTGAGGGCAATTACGTAACCATCAGGTTTTAATTCTTCTACTTTTATTTTAATGAAATCAATCAAATCCACTACAAGTTCCTCTGAGGCAGAATTAATTTCCATCTCGATTATAGTAGCATTCATTGAAGCAGAAACATACCCCCAAGCTGCTTGTTCTAGAGTTTCGATTAAATAATAATATCCATTGATTCCAAAGATTAGATGATTATAGTCAGAAGACATAAGATCATCTAAAAACTGAAGACTAAAATTTCCTATAGCATCACTCAAAACACTTCCTTCATTACTTTGAATAACTAAAACGAAAGTGGTTTTATTAGCGGTTTCAGGGAATTCTTGATCTAAAACTGCGTTGGCTATGGAAGCAGGAGTTTCTCCAGGAACATTGAAATCTGAGCTTGTTTCTCCTAAAAACTTTGGAGCCAACCAGATACTGAAACCTAAGACTATTGTCCAGAAAATTAAAATAGCATACTTGTATTTTTGTAAAAAATTAACATATTTTGTAACTAGTTTCATAGAACTTATCCTCTAATGTATATACCTTTGATTTCAATATTCGTGAGAAATAATTGACTAATCTAATATGATTATAGAAAGCGCTTTTAAATATTCGGTAAAAACGACGGTCAAATCATGTGAGATTAATCATTTTGTATTTAATGTGTTAAAGCATCTCCAATTGTATTTCTTGAAAGCTTTTTTTGCATTATTTTATTCTTCAAGATATTTTAATACTCTTCAAAAAAGAATAAGAAAATTAAAAGCAATCATTTTAAGCTAATGTTTCTAACCAACCAAAGTGTAATATGAAAATAAATAAAGAAATAAATGTAACTCATTAAGATTATTAACAGAAGAATCCATTACATAAAATATATATTCGATAAAGAGTTTAATTAAGTGTGATTTAATGAAAAAGAGAACAATATTAATTCTACTAATACTGACATTGTCAATCTACGCAACGAATTTCAACGCACAAAGTGCTGTTGAAGAGAATAATTATAGGTCTACTTCGTTAGAGTTGACACCTCATGATCCAATATACATTACTTCTGATAGCGATTTTAACGTTTTCCCAGGAACAGGAATAGAAATAGATCCTTATGTTATTGATGGTTACAATATTACAACAACAGAAGATTATGGTATTTATATTACTGAAACAACAAAATATTTCATTGTTTGTAACTGCTATGTTGACGTAGAAGAGTATGGTATTTATATCGATGAAGTAGTTTATGGCACAGCAACTGTCATTAACAACACGTGCAGCAACAATGGCTATGACGGCATCAAGCTTAAGTATTCTGGAAATTCTACTGTTGAAAACAACATGTGTAACAACAATGTTGATGACAGCATCGTGCTTTGGTCTTCTGGTAGTTCTAATGTTGAAAATAACACATGCAACAATAACAACAGAGGCATCTATCTAGTCTTTTCTGGTAGTTCTAATGTTGCAAACAACACATGCAGCAACAATAACAACTATGGTATCTGGCTTCATTATTCTGGTAGTTCTAATGTTGCAAACAACACTTTTACTAATTGTGGTTTATGTATAAGCGAAGATACAATTGATGCCTACCTATCATATATTGTTGAAAATAATTGGGTGAATGGTAAAAAACTGGGTTTTTACACTAACCTTGACTCCATTATTATTTCTGAGCCTGTCTATGGGCAATTAAAATTAGTCAATTGTACTAATGTTACAGTACGTGACCAAATATTAAACAACGCTACAACTGGTCTATCTCTCTGCTACTGTACATATTCAGTTATTATTAACATCACATGCAACAACAATAACAACAGAGGCATCTATCTTTGGTCTTCAGGGAGTTCGACGGTTGCAAACAACACGTGCAGCAACAATGGCATGGGCATCTATCTTTGCTCTTCTAGTAGTTCTATTGTTGCAAACAACACATGCAACAATAACTACTGTGAAGGTATTAGGCTTTACTGTTCTAGTAGTTCGACTGTTGCAAACAACACGTGCAACAATAACTACTATGGCATCTTGCTTTGGTCTTCTGATTTTTGTGTTGTTACTTACAATCTTCTACAAGAAAATGAAGGATATGGAGTATACTTAATATACGATTCTGATAATAATCTTATTCACCATAATACCTTTGTAGACAACAATCTAGAAGGAACTTCTCAAGCGTATGATGATTGCGTAAACAATACTTGGTATGATACTGCAACACTTGAAGGTAACTACTGGTCAGATTGGTCAGGGATAGGTTCTTATTCTATTGATGGTGATGCTAACTCAGTTGACTTATATCCTCTTGTAGAACCTGTAATAGTTGAATATCCACAAATAGTTTTAATAACTCTACTACTTTCAATTGTTCCTTTATTCCTCACAAGGATAATCTCAAAGAAAGCAAAGAAAAAATAGAGAAGCGGTCAGAAACAACATAGAAAATAAGTAATAACAAGAACAAAACCTTCAACTTCCTTTTTTTTACATCCTTTGAACATCAGATAATAAATATATAATTGATCCAAACCTAAAGTCTACTACCTTCTTTTTTTCTTAACCCAATAATTAGAAAAATGGAATTAGTGATAAGTATGAAGAGAGTTATTGGTAAAGAAGAGTTAGTTCGGAAAGAAAAAGAAGCAAAAGTGATCAAGGATAATTTAAGAGATGTTCAATTAGACAACTTCAAACATCTTGATCTCAAATGGGTTAAATGCAAGTAACACTTATTCCTTTTTCATCGATGTTTCTTCTTCTTTCCTTAAATAGTCCTCTATAAGCTGTCTTGTTAAACGTCCTGGACGATGGGTTCTATTTAAGGCCATTTCATCTAGTTTATCAATATATACTTGAGGAATTCTAACAGTGATTAATTTCATTTTCTTATCCTCTTCTTTATTCATCATTGCTCCTTAACGAAAATGAAATATAAAAATATGTCACTTCTATGTATTACATGCATTTTGACCGCATAATTTCACTTAAGATTTTGTAACCATCCAAATTGAACTATTAAAATGAAAAAAACAATAAATACTACCCATGTTGCAACTCTTAAACAATCAGTCTTTGAGAATTTCTGTTGTTTGTAATGTGTCCTTTTTTGTATTGAAAAACCTCTATAATAGAGCGAATGAGCTAAGAATTCTGATCGATATAACAAAGAGGCTACAAAGATGGCTAGCATTCTTGGTAACCATCTCAGAAAAAAACCTCTAATTTCTCCTCTTAAAACAAGAGTATTATATGTTTCTTCAGCATCTTTAGCTATTCTGGGTGCCATAGTTAAAGCTAAAGAAGGAATAATTGCAATTTTTGAGGGAAAACGTATTTTTTCCAATGCTCTAAATAAATCAGAAGGGTTTGTAATAGCAAAAAAAAGTGAGAATCCTAAAGCACCAATAATTAACCTCATCAGAACCTTATATGTTTGAGCTGGACCTCCGAACCAATAAGTTATACCTCCTAGGAAGATTATCAAAGGAAATATTGCCCAAAGTAGGCTCAAACCACCTTTAATGTTTCCATATATTACAGTTTCAACGATTATGAATATTAGAAGTAACATTAACAACCATTTATTATTTGGGATTAGGAAACCAAATTGCACAAACACAATAATTAGTCCTATTAACGGATGAACTGTTAGATTATCAGGTTTGAATAATAGACCTTCATATACTCTTCTTATCATGAATGACATTTTTTAGCCCCCCTCAATAGAATTATTAAGTTCTTTAACACTGATAAAATGTGGATATATTCTTCTCTGTTCCTGCTCAATTTGACTAATTAATCGTACTATCTGATTGGGTGCTATCTCTGTCTCTTCTTCTAATCCATAGAGTACGTCTCTTGGGTGACCTATTGTTTTAACTCTGCTTCTATCTAAAATCACAAGTTCATCAAAAAGTGAAAATATTCTTGCATCATTAGTAGCTGTAATTATGATTTTTTCCTGTTCTTTTGCATGATTAATTAGAGAAAATAACAACTCTCTTCCTGATTTATCTAGACCTATAGTAGGCTCGTCTAATAGTATGATTCTAGCAGGAAATTGAAAGGTTATTACCAAAGATATTAATCTTCTCTCCCCTTCACTAAGATGGTATATTTTCTTATCTAACAACCTTTTTATCCCATACTTATCAAAAATATCTTCTACTTCATGATCACTGGCAATTATTCTTCTAAGGTCTTTCCTAGGTGTTGGACCCAATAAGAATAACCTAGCATTTTCTGGAATGTAAATGACTTCTTTCTTTGTTTGTCTTAATCCCCGTACACGTTTATTAAAATAGCAAATTTCTCCTGCTTTTGCTTTTATGACTCCAGCAAGCAATTTCAGAAAAGTAGATTTTCCTACTCCATTTGACCCAATTATCCCAAGATTTTTTCCTTTTGAAATATCCAGAGAGATATTCTTAAGGATCTTTCTTTTCTTTTGATAAAAGAATTCCACATCATTTACAATAACATCTTTCTTTGAAATATCATTAATCTTAGGAATGTGTGGGAGTTTTTTTAACTCAGTGTTTTTTAAAAGTTCAAGAGCTTCTTGAATCGATAAAACAGAATCGTGTCCATTTTTGAAATTAATCATTGAAACATCAGGAGCATCAATATTCGATAATCTAGAAACTAAAGATCTAGGATTACTATCTGCTACTATTGTTCCATGTTCTACAATTATCAATCTATCAGCTAAAGGTAGAAGGTAATCTAGATGGTGTTCAAATGCTAAAACAGTATGACCTTTTTTAGCTAACTCTTTTAATATTTGAGCTATTTTCGTTTCACTTTGAGAATCAATTCTTGCCATGGGTTCATCAAGAATTAACAAAGGAGGAGAATAAGCAAGAGCTGTTGCTAAAGAAACGCGTTGTAATTCGCCAGAACTTAATTCAGTTACCAACCTATTCTTTAAATGAGCAATATCGAGTTGAGAAAGAACCATATCTAATCGTTCATGAATCTCGTTAGGTTCTACTTGCATATTTTCTAAAGGGAAGACTATTTCTTCTTCAACTAAAAGGGAAGTTGTAAAATCATGTGGATATTGGGGAACATACCCAACTAGTTCGATAAGGTGCTTTCTAGTTATTTCTGCTATGTTATCACAATTTATCTCTATCTTACCATTGATTGTAGCTTCTATAAATGCAGGAATCAAACCAAGTATCGCTTTAGCTATAGTACTTTTCCCACAACCACTAGGACCAGCAATAACGACTAGCTCACCTTTTTTACAACTGAAGCTTACACCATCTAATGCTTTTTCATGTTCTCCCTGATAAATCACACTAAGATTGGTTATATTGAGCATTGTTTCACCTTTAGTAGGGAGATAGATTATTTTTTATCAGATTTTTCGAGTTCTTCTGAAGATTTCACTGAACTATCTTTCTCTATACCCTTTTCTTGCTTTATTATGCCCAAATCACGAAGATACATGACTATTGGTATAGCTGTTGCCAACCCGAATAATACTTGAGCGATATTGAAAGGAATCTCAATTATAGCACCAGCAATAGGAATATCTATTATAGAGATTTCATACAAGAAATAACCTACTACAATGATACTTCCAGCTATTACGCATGAAATAGCCATGTCTCCCTTTTCCTCAAAAATTAAGGCAGCAATCCAAAGTAGACTACTTAGAACCATGGCGATCAATAGAAGTACAAAACCAGGAATTGAAAATTCGAATGATTTAGCTCCATAAAAATCGACTCCAAAATCAAATGAAAGATGAACAAAGTAAACTGAAAAACCTAGTAGAAAAGTAGTAATTAAAGATAAAAAGGTGAATTTAATAGATTTTCTCACCTTCTTAGCTAGAAAGAATAAATATCCAGCCACAAATCCTTCTGCTGCTTTAAGTACTAAAGTTGCAGGTGCGAAAATGCCATAACCTAGAGCTAAATCAGCTAAAGATGCTCCTACGCCTCCAGCAACAGCTCCAGTTATGGGACCTCCGATAAATGCTGCAAGAAAGATGAATACTTCACCCAAATTGAAGAAACCTGTTGAAGACGCAATCGCGATATAAAATAAGGAAGTAGATAAGAAAACCAATCCTACAAAAGTAGCCATTAGACTTACTCCTCTAATCGATAAAACATCTCGAGCTATATGCTCTCTCAAAGAGAATTCTTCTGAAATTTTAACCACCACTTCGAATGTATACAAGATTGTACTTGTATACAAGATTGTACTTGTAGACTTTCATGATATTAAATATCTTTTGGTGTAAGAACATCATATTGACTTAAATCTACAAGTTCATATGTTTAGTTTTTCTTGTTTAACTAGGTTTATAAGAGTATCAAGTAATTCCTTTTTGATGAGTGAAAATATAGTTCCTGCAGAAGTGCAAACATCAGATTCAGAGTCAAGAAGCAAGAAGGAATTCTTTCAAAAACCTGTTAACGTTTCTTCTTTATTACTTATAGCAGGAAGTTTGTTTTTCATGATCGTAGGAGTGCTTATTTTCTATGATGAATATATGGTATTTTGGTCAAGATCTGGGGCTTACATTGGATATTTATTGTATTTAATATTGACTGTGAGTTTGATTCCTATAGCTTTCGGTATTGGTAAAATTACCGCTGATTATGGTGAAGATCATATCATAGTTGTTGGTAAACAAGCTAAAAAATGGCTTCTTATATTCACAATCATTACTATTGTCAATTTCTTCACTCTAGGATGGCCTTTAATAGCTCCTATTGCTCTAATTGCAACAGCTTTTGGAAGAGTTATTGGTTTTTATAAATTAAACAAAGCACTACTCAAAATCAAAAAATTGTGGGAAATAAAAGTAGGTAGTATTATTTATTATTTGTATGCTTTTTATGCTATAGTTATGTCTGTTTTAGCAAATATTGCGGGATTAGCACAAGATGTAAATTTTGTAGATACACTATTTTATTTCAATGGAATTGGAAACACATTTTTGTTACTCCTTGTAGGTATAAAGTTAATAACTGATACCTTGATAATCCGAAGTTTTATTATAAAACAAAATCTTCAACCCTTTACACTAGCTGATTCTTGGGTTGTTAGATATCGTAAAGATGTAGCTGAACAGAAATGGAAAGAAAGACAATCTTCAGTTTCTTTTTTAGATAGATTGAAAGAAAAACAAGAGGAAGCTGAAGTTCCTACAGCAGCTGTTTTAGAAGAGAAATATAAAGTTGAAAAAACCATAAAAGAAAAAGCAATAGCAGAAGCTGTCAAAGTAGGAGAATTTAAAGAAGCTGCAAAACCAGCGCCACTGCCACAAATTAAAGATATACCAGTTATTAGCGTTGGAAAAATGTACTCTGAAAAAGCCGAAAGGAAAAAATTTACTTCAGAAAAAATCATTCAACAAGTATTGCTATATACTTCATTAATAGCATTCATAATTGTCTCAGTGTTATCAGATAATATAACTCTTAAAATCTACGGTTATATTGGAATAGGACTAATTTCTGCGTTTTTAATTACAAATTATATTCTACTTTTCTTTTTAGAGAGAGGGTTTAAATTCACTAATTTACTGATAGACTTAGCCTTCATGTTTATCTTACTTCCTTCTGTTTTTGCTTTAATTTCATATGGAATTGCTTGGGGAGCAGACAGAGCTATAACTGATATGAGTCCTTTAGTTTTTAAGCTGATTATTGCTATTTGCACGATTTTAATGGAACTTGTAGCAGTATATGTTCTAATTAATATAAAACTTGATCAAACTAAAATGACTTTAAAAGAATTCATCAAATCCAGATTAGACTTTAAAACACTCTCTTTCGAACAAAAGAAAAGAGATGAACGTGTGGAAAGAAAACGCTCTTATTTTGACAAATTAGATAAACTTGAAACTCATATGGCGAAACAAAGAGCTGAGAAGGTCATGAATTACGAAGATTTTGATGTTAAGAAGAGACTCAAAGAACTGGGGGGAATATATAATGTTCTTAAGGCTGAAAAGAAAGAAGAAGAGCAAGCTGAAAAGGAAGAAGAATAAATAAAGATTTTTTTTCATTTATAATATTCTCTTAGAATAAGGTTAAGTATAATTGACGCTTCAAAAAAGTAAATAAATCACAAGTTGGTTTGTTTATTAGGAGAACATAAGAGGTTTAATTTTGATTCCTTCAGATTCAAGGTCAAAAATTGAATATCAATGCAATAAATGCCATAAAATACGCCTTATGTTAATCCCTCCTGCACTAAAAAAAGAGAAAGTGGATATACAAGGATATGTAGAATATATTGATGTTCATACTTGTAAAGACAAGAAATTAGTAGCTAATGTTCTTTGTGTTGATGTTTCATATTCTGTAAGATCTCAAGTAGTCTTAGATTCTCCAAGAGAAAGAAAAGAAGAGAAAGAACCAAAAAAGGATATTTTCTCAATCCCTACTCCGAAAAAAACCGAATTGAAAGTTAAAAAAATAGAACCGACTAGTGATTTTGGAGCTTTTAATCTTAGGAAAATAAAAATTAAAGACTCTCTAAGAAATTGTGTGTGTGTAATAGGTTTAAAGGAAGAAGGAATAATAATAACAGTAAATTCTCCAATGGAATTTATTGAAATTGAAGCTTTATATTGTGAAGAACTAGAAAAAACTGTAACAAAGAAATGGTTAGAAATTCTTAGTAAATACCTAGAGTCGTTAGAATTTTTGGATGAAAATATCTATAAATATATTCCAACATATCTAGACTATTGGCTAAGTTATGAACCGATAGAAAGAGAGACATTGGAACTTGACTTACTTTTGCATTTAACAACAAGTCTTACAATATCGAAATTTTCACAAGAAGATCTTCAAGGAATACAATGGAAATCAATATTCCCAAATAAACCTGTAAACAACCACCGAATTTACAATTCTATTCTTAGATTGTGTGAAAATAATGAAAAAATGACGCTTTTGGAAGTGTATGAGGAGATATTAAAGAGTCTATCACAAATGCTTTCACTACCATTTTATATTTCAGCAATTAGAGATTTGATCGCAAACGATTTTCTGGAAGTAGAAAAATTAGAATTTGTAACAATTTATGACCCTTATCTTGTAAGAACTACTCCTACATAAAGAACAAAGTAATAGAAAAAAAATTCAGCAATCAGTGATATACACAGGAAGGGATTCTAGTATAGCAGTTTTAATCCTTACTCAAATATTTAATCTTTCTAAATTAAGCATTCGTAGATAGGTAGTAATCAAAATTAGTTATTATTAATTCGATATGTCTATTGGTTTTTTCTCAAATCATTTATTAAGGGTAAATAGATACAATTCATTAATAAAATAAATGTTGTTCAATTATGGACCAAAAAAATCTGAATTCTGCAAAAGAAGATAATAATATCAAATCACAAAGCGAAACCCTTAGAATTTTACATATAGATGACGATAAGGATTTTCTATTTCTGACAAAGAAGTTTCTAGAACAAATTAGTGAAGGAAAGGTAGATATTAGTAATATATCTGATTCTGAACAAGTTCTAGATGTAGTAGATGCTAATAATATCGATGTTATTGTTTGTGATTACCAAATGCCAAGAATGGATGGACTTGAACTTCTCAGTAAATTAAAAACTCAAAAATCGGAAATCCCTTTTATTATATTCACAGGGCGAGGGAGGGAAGAGGTTGCGATAAGGGCTCTAAATCTAGGAGCAGACTATTATATTAAGAAAGAGGGAGAACCTGAAAGTCAATTCAGAGAACTCTATCATATTATTCAAAAAGTAGTTGACCACAAAAGAGTAGGAGAAGATTTGATAATAAGTGAAAGAAGATTTAGAGAATTTGCAGAATTGCTACCAGAGACTGTTTTTGAGCTTGACAAAGAAATGAATATAACCTTCGTGAATAATTTCTTTCTTAAAGAGTTTGGTTATGATCTTGATGAAATAAATCAAGGAATAAACGCCCTACAAATTGTTTCTCCCGAATACCACGATAGAGTAGTGAAAACTTTTCAAAAATTGATAGATGAAAGATATGCACCTCCATTGGAAATTCTTGCTATGAGAAAAGACGGATCTACTTTCCCTTCTCTAATTTTCTCCAATGTTATTATTCATGAAAATCAACCTATCGGTTTGAGAGGTATAATGGTTGATATTTCACAGCAAAAGCAACATGAAAAGGAATTGTTGGAAAGTGAAAAGAGATTCAGAACACTATTCGAAGAAAGCCCTGTTGGGATTCTGACATGTGATTTAGACGGGAACATTGATAATATTAATAAATATGCACTTGGTTTTCTCGGTTCACCTTCAAAAGAAGAAACAAAAAAAATTAATCTATTAACATTTCCTCTTTTAATAAAAGTTAGTTTTTCATCTCATCTAAAGCAATGCATAACTAAAAAGCAAGAAGTTACTTCTGAAGTGTTTTACACGTCGAAATGGGGAAAAGCTAGTTATTTGGAATACAAAATGGTTCCATTTATAAATAATGGCGAAATTACACAGGTTTTCATTACTTTTGTTGATGTTTCAAGATATAAAGAAATAGAAAGTGAACTGAAGAATCAAAAAGAAGAACTAAAGGATTTTTCAAGTTTCTTGGCTCATGACATAACAAATAGCCTTTCTATTATAGAAGGTTATGCGAATATTCTTGACGAAGATTATGATAAATCATATATAAAGAAAATTCTAAATCAAATAGAGTTCCTCAGAGAGTTTACTACTAGTTCTTTTGATTTCATTCAAATGGAACATCAAATCGAAAAGAAAGAAAAAATAGATTTAAATGAACTATTTGCGAAGATAGTAAAATTGAGTATTCCAGATTCAATCGTTTGCAATCTTGAAAAACTATCAGAAGTGATTTGTGATCCTGATAAGCTTTCACGAGCTCTCAAAAATCTTCTAGATAATGCAGTGATTCACGCAAATCCAAAAAAGATTGAAATAAAAAAGCGAATTTTTGAAGAGAAGTTAGAAATTTTAATAATTAATGATGGTGATGTGATTCCAGAAGAAAACCTTGAAAAAATATTCAAACGTGGATACTCAACGAAGAAAAGATCAGGTATTGGACTCATAATAGCTAAAAAATATGTAGAAGCTCATGGTTGGGAACTTAGATTAGAAACAACAGAAAAGACAACTTCATTTATAATTAGTATACCTCAGAATTAATTATTTGAAACATTTATCATTTCTTCTGCGCAAATACCCAATTTTGTTCTTCATTTCCTCTATTTAGGATTTCATCAGAGAGTATTTTAAATCCCGCTTGTTTAACCAATGAAATCGATTTTTCAGGCGAATAATTACTCCAAAATAGTTCTGCATCATACATGAAATCAGTACCTTCATTCGCAGATGTACTGAGGCAAAAGTGCAAAATTCCACGTTTTTTTAAGATTCTATAGAAATTCTGGAAAAGTGACAGATGTTCTTCTTTAGCAACATGGAAGATGGCATAAAGAGAAATAATTCCATCGAATGATTCATTTGGAAAGATTGGTTGGATCATGTCTTGTTCTATGAATTTAGCTTCAGGTACTTGTTTTTTGGCGAGTTCCAACATATTAGCAGAAATGTCAATGCCTATAACATTGCATCCATTTGCTACTAGAAATTGAGCAACAGGAACTCCAGCTCCACAACCTACATCTAATACTTTCGCATTACAAGGAAGAAGTTGAAGAAAATACTCTAATTCTTTAGAATTGTTGTAGATACTTCTTTCCTCATTATATTTAGATGCAATCTTATTGTATCCTCTTTTATTAATTTCCACCTTATTCACTTAAACAATTTACAAATATGACATTTAAAATCTTTTTAAAGATGAGAAGGTGATAAGATAGTTTGACAAACGAATATTTTTGTTGAAGAATACTTCAACTCAGTTTTGTTTAATAGGAGAAAAGGATAAAAAATGGAGCAAAATCTTTTTCAAATAATCCCATTAGTTTATTTATATACTGACTTTCTGGGAGCAATTGACAATATTACTATTTCCTCATTAGAAACTACTGTATATAAAATACGATAATTTCCAGATCTTATACGATAAATATTCTCTTTTTCATAACTCTTCATCTTTTTTATATCATATCCTCTTGGAAAAGCTGAAATTTCAAGAAACTCAAGCAAATCTTCAATTATTTTCAATTCTTCTTTATTTATTTTTTTTATTTGTCTCTTTGCTTTTTCAGTTATTTTAATTTTTATCAAAATAGAATACCTCTATTATTTAACTTATACACTCAGGTCAATTATAGACTCAGTTTGATTCGAGTTCTTTTTTAACACTGTTCCATAATTCTGTTTTTCCATCCTTAATTTCTTTCAAACCTTCTAAAATCTCCTTTTCTTCTTCTTCTGTAGGTTCTACCTCTTGAATAAGCAGTGATTTTATATCATCCATGTCTTCCCTTACTGTTGTTAACACTTTATAGATTTTTTTAAGAAATTCATTTGTCTGACTCAATTTTTATCTCACCAATAATAATATGTTTTAACATTGTTTTAACTTTTATCTTTAAGCTTTTGTTTTTTTTGTTTCATGTGATATATCGATAATGCTTATTTATACTAAAATGAAATATAAATAAGTGTTTTTCCAAAAATAATTACAAGGAAATAATCTAAGTCTTTAGAATTGTTGTAGATATTTCTTTCCTCATTGTACTTAGATGCAATCTTATTGTATCCTCTTCGATTAATTTCCACTTTATTCACTAAAGCAATTTACAAATATGACATTTAAAAAATTAGTTAAGTACGAGGAAAATTGTTGATAAACTACTTTAATTAAGTTTCAACCATGAAATGTGAAAAAAAATTAAAGAGCTTTTATTTCAGGTTGGTGTTACTCTCCATTGTTTTGAGGTTATTTATACTGCTATTATCGCTTTTCTATTATTATAACCATTTGTCAATGCTTATTTTATTCTTAAAAGGAATCTTCTCAAACTGATATAATTTAAATACCAACAATCTATAGAGTACTTGATTCTATGGAAATCTTCGTTGTTGATCTTGAAACTACAGGACTCAAGGGTTATCTTGATGATTATGTTGTAGAGATTGCAGTTATGAAGGTTGACTTGCAAAATAATAGAATTAAACTAATCTATCAATCTTTGATTCACTACGATGTAGAACGTTGGGACGAGGGTTTACGCAATTCTTGGATTTTTCAAAATACAGATATTACACTTCAGAAAATTCAAGAAACTGAAAAGGACATTGAAACTGTTGTTCTAGAAGTCAGAAGAATCCTTCAGAATAGGTACGTTACTTCATTTAACATTAAGTTTGATTTTGAGAAATTCCTTAAACATGAAATTTGGAATATTAATGAAGAAAAAAGCAATACTAAATTTGCTCCTTGTATAATGATCTCAGCGTCAGAATATCTCAAACTTTCTTTTAAAGATAATAAGGTCAAACTTGTAAGTCTACACAATGCAAAAAGAAACATTGTAAGCAAAAAATCTACCATTTTAAAAAATAATCAAGAACTGGCTCTAAAGATAGAAGAGAAAGGATTCCATAGAGCAAGCTATGATTCGTTTTATGCTTCATGCATACTTCTAGAACTATGGATAAGAGGAGAGTACGATTTCACTCCAAAGATATACTATTCCCATTCCATGCAGATCTATGGAACAAGACAAGAAAAAAGAGAATTGAAAATAATAACAAACATTTATGGAAAATCAACAATTATTAATTCATCTGAATACACTAAAGAATGGGAAAATAAGCCAGGAAGAGAGATAATGAATGAATGTAAGAATTTCGTTCGCAATGCAGATATAATCGTTTTTTCAGCATTAGAAGTAGATGGAAGATATTTTGTGGGAAGAGGTGTTTTTGACGAAGTGAAACTAGCTGAAAAACTGAGTAAACAGGTTTTTTTCATTCATACGAAGGTTATAACAAAACATTATTCACTAAGAATTTATAACGATGATGATTGGAATAAGCAATTTGGAATTGTTAAAATATACTCTTTATGAAGTTACTGTGTCATTGCGCCTTATTGTTTTTTGTAAGGTTAACCTTTTACTCTATTTAACCACTTTTTGAATCATTTTTATTATTCTCTTCTTGTTTAATATTTGAATCTTTTTCAATATCAACTTCGTTATTATCTGTTTTCTCCACACCATTTAATCCTGTGAGAATTCCGTTTTGTTGATCTTCTACTCCCACTTCACCAGCTCTATGAATAGCCCACTTAACTAGAAGAGGTCCAGCAATTTCAACTACTATAATGGTTCCAGTTACTACTGCAAGAACTATCCTTGCTTGCTCTTCGAAAATCGTCCCCAGAAAAACTGTGTTAATATGTACAGCTAAACCTAAAGCTACTCCTCCTTGCGTTAATAAACAAAAACCTATGTTGCTTTTAATTTCTTTTGGCAATTTTGTGATTCTTGCTGTAATGTTAGCAAAACCTATTTTTCCTACTACTCGTCCTATTAGATATATTGAGCCTATTATTCCAATGTACTTGATATAACTAAAATCCATATTAAATCCTACTAGGATAAAGAAAAAAGCTATAATAGGAGAGCTCAATTTTGAGATTTCTTGAAAAATCATTTTTGTTTCTTTTTCCTTTTGTTTTGCAAATGACATTATCAAGATTCCTAAAAACATGGTAACGAGAATGGCAGATGTTCCTATGAACATAGAAAAACCAATTAAAGCAACCAAAGTACCAATTGTAACTTCTAGAATCTCTCCATGATGTTTTACGCGTTTTATAGCCCAACTGATAGCAATACCTGCAATAATGCCTATTAAAATAGCCAAAAGAACTTCCTTTGTAAAATCTAACACAATAGAAGATCCACTGAATGTTTCTCCAGGTATTTGGCTTTTTGCAACTTGAGTTGTTACCTGAACTAGAATGATTGCTATTATATCATCAATAGCTAAGATGAAGAGAATAGCTTGTGTTAATGGACCTTTTGATTTATACTCCCACAGGACTTCTGCTGTAGCTGCAGGAGCTGTTGCACTTGCTAAAGCTCCAAGAATAAAGGCAAAACTCCAACCTAGATTTGTTAATAAACCAACTAGAAGTGAGACTAATAGAAATGAACCTATGCTCTCTGAAAAGAGAATGAATAAAATCTTTTTATCTATTTGCTTGAGTTTTTCCCATGAGAGCTCAGCTCCTATATTAAAACCTATCAATCCCAGAGCTATGGTAACAACTAAAGGCATAAGAGTGTCAATAGCTTCAAAGGAAATAAATTCAAACCAATACATATTAGGTATGCTTATCAAAATACCAACAATAATAAAACCTAATACCTGTGGAATTTTTAGTTTTTTAAATAGAAATGCGCTTATAAAACCTACTACCAATATTGAGCCTATTTGAAGAATAATTAAACCCATTTCCGGAATAAGCATATGATAATTGCTAAAATATTATCTATTTTAATCCTTTCTTTAGTTATACTTATTATTTTTCGTTGATTATTATCAGTATTTATTTGTGTTTTTCTGTCTTGTTTAAACACCTATTGAAATAAAAGAATCCCAAGATGATAAATTTTAAAGTCTCTTGCTCTTTTTTCTTTAATTTTTGAGATGAAGGTATCAAATAAGGTTTCCATGTATAAGGTTAGTTAATGGTGAATAAATAAAGCTCACGAAAATTTTATCTAGAGTATAAAAGGAGAAAATTTACAATCTTCACGAAAGGAATACTGACACAAACATGCTTTTGCTAAGAAATGAAAATGAATTAATTATTGATTTTGAACCTTATGTTAGAGAAAAAGAGAAAATGTAAAGAAAGAGAGAGAGTTTTTGTTGATTTATTATAGCTTTATTTTCTCCTTTTCATAATTGTAATTACACTTATTAATGACAATAACGAAATAAGCATTACAAATCCTCCAGTTTCAGTGGTAGATACAGGTGTTTCAGTGGAAACAGGTTCTACTGTAACTGTTACAACATCTGAATTTGAATTTCTTAGTAGATCATATACAGTGATTTTGAAAATATATGTTCCAGATTCAAGTCCATCAACATTAATACTAATAGAATCACCTGAGATCCAATTTCCAGAAGATATTTCTATGCCATCTCTTGTGACAACATAAGTACTAGGATATGCATCACTTGCAGTCCAACTAATAGTATTACGTATTTCACCCTCTATGTATGTAAGATCACTTGGACTAGTTAAGGTTGGAGAGGTTGAATCAGGATTAATAACAGTCACTTTTACAACATCTGTGCTATAATTTCCTTCACTATCAATCACCGTTATTTTGTAAACATAAGTTCCTAAAGCTAAATCATCGATATCTATTGTGATTGGCACTCCATTTTCCCAATCTCCAGAGGATATTTCTACGCCATCTCTAGTAATAAAATAAACACTAGAGTTCTTACCACTTGCTGTCCAACTAATAGTATTTCCTGTTTCGTCTAGAACATATACAACATCGGGTGGAGAAGAGATTGTTGGACTAGTTTCATCATCTACCTCATAAGTAAATTTCAACGCAAGGTTACTTAATCCTTCTAAACCATCAGTGTAACTAGTAGAATATTCTAAATCTAACCCATAGTTTAATCCAACAGTAACACCATCGTCAGTGTAAATATCTTGGTATTGGAAAATAATGTCTCCATTAGAGAAAAGAATTACTTCAAATGTTCCTGCAGAAGCTCCATAATCGTAATAAAAGTCATGGAATTCAATAACAACACAACCAAAGAAACTCCAAACATAAATATTATTATCCGCTTCTAAATCAAACCAGAATGGAGAAACAACATAATTATAGAATTCTGTCGGAAATGTTGGGTTTGAAGAATCAACAGGACTTGTATCATAGAAGGATAACCATCCATTTGAACTCACATAAATATTACTAAATATCCCACCGTAGAATGGAAAATCAAAAGGTAAATCTATTACTCCAAAAGTGTTATCACCAGATATATATAAATTATCTCCATTTTCATAGGCATCAAACCATGAATATGTTGTTTCTTCCACAAGATAGTTTCTAATATCAACTACATTCACAATCTTCGTTATCTTATTATTCTGAAGATTTCCTTCATCTACTTTTGGAGGAGAATAAGCTGTGAAATTGTAAGAACCTTCTGTCAAAGGAACCCAATTGTAGCTAATGTTTAAACTCTCACCAACCTCAAGAGCAGAGACCTCTGTATTAGAAGCTACAATTAATTCATTTAGGTAAATATAGATACTCACGTCAGTTTCTGGATTTGTTCCTGAGTTTTCTACGGAAGCTGTAATAGTGTGCATTTTACCAATATTGGCCTTTGCTGGCAAGTCTAGATTAACAGTTAAATCGTGATCAAAGTGTATTTGATTTAGTATGTTAGCAAATAATATTTCATTATCTTGATCATATAAAACATCATCAAAATCATCAGATAGGACAATTAAATATCCTACTCCAATAGAAGCTATAGCCCCATAAATGCCAGTTCCTGTACTATCCCATATGATTGGTAGTGCAGAACCATCTAGTTCTAGAGCGTTATATACACTATCGAGGTATAAAGATGTCACACCGTCCATTAAGGGGTGGTTAAAGTCTAAAACGCTTGTAGTACCACTTGAACCTGTTGAAAGACCTGTGAAATTAATTCCATACGTGCTAGCAATCTGTATTATTCCATCAGAAGCAGGACTATCTGCAATAGAAACAACAACTCCTCCACTAATAATATAATTTTCTAATGCAATGATTTCACTTGCTATCCAAGCAGAACCAGATTCACTGATGAAAATATGACTAAAACTATTTAATAGGCTTTCTGTTAGAGTTGAATATATATCAGTTACAGTATAACCTAAACCTTCATAGTAAGACTTCAAAGAAGAATCAAGAGTATTTTCACCATGAGAGTATACAAAACCTAGAGAATTTGAGGAATCTAACACCGGAATAATCTTAGTGACATAGTTATTTGATATGTAGCTTTCGTTAAACACTGGAGTTGCGATAGCTGTGAAATTATAATTCCCAACTACAACTGGTGTCCAACTATATGTAAAAGTGTAAGTTTCACCAATATTAAGAGTTGGAATGATTAATGGAGTACCAGATACTGGAACACCATCAAGTTCTAAAATAAGCTCAACATCAGTTTCATTATATGCACCATAATTTCCAATAGTAGCATCAATTGAAAAGGTTTCATCGATGTAAATTGGAGAAGGCACTTCTAATGTTACAAAAATATCGTTACTACCAGAAGATCCAATAATTGTCCAATTTATTGCATCTAATATCATTTGTTGGTTAGAGCTGGTTGTCCAATGATGAGAATCCCAATGTTGTACTACTCTACCACTAAAAGGTGAGTCTAAAGCAACAACAAGATCATAATCACTTCCTACAGATGATTTTACTAAAGGAGTGTAATATGGATAAATACTAGTTCCTACTAAGGAAGATGAAAAATATTGAGCGTCACCAGAAGTACCATAGATGGTTTCATCGATTAAATAGCTTTTCATTACAGGATGTGAGTTATCAATAACAACTCCTGAACTCGGTGAATCATAGTCCCAATAGGTATTATAACCATTTGTCCCAGCAGATTCCTGTGGTAGCAAACCTGCCCAATTAAGAAAACAGATACTACTATCGAAAGATATTATTGCTCCTCCATTTAAACACCAAGTTTTAAGAACTTCAGAAGCATCATCATTTGGAACATTATCAATTAGAATAAATAATCCTACTGTTGCTAATTCTCCAGCAATAATATCAGCGTTTGTTAGAATAGCTGTAGTTATACCATTACTAATTAAACCATTATTAATCGAATTGAAATCATTGCTACCTCCACCAGTGAAGTATGATCCCCTATCTGTCGAGTCTAAAATACCAACAGTATATATTAGATCCATAATATGAGGATTTTCAGCTTGTACATCTCCTTGTTTGAATGAATCAAGCAATTCAGTTTGTACATTTTCAATATTTGAGGAAATCAGCGAAGTATAATTAATACTAATACTGATAATAAATGTAGTTAAAATTAAAACCGTTAGAAATTTCCTTGTCTTATTTTGAGTCATTATTAATAAACCTCTTTGAGTATGTTATTATAAGTGGTATTTATTCTAATATAAAAAGTTTGTAATATGAAGCTCCTTCTTAGGTAGGAGCAGTCATTCTAGATTATAAAAGGAGAAAATTTACACTCATTTAACTTTGAAAAAAAAGGAACTTACAACAACAATTTTTTTGTTTAAATATATAAACTGAATTTAGGTAATGAATTCGTTTGTTATTTAACCTTCATTCTAGGAAAATCTGTTGTAACAGAGAAAAGTAGTGGTTTAACCTTATATTTGTCAATAGTTGGAGTAACAATCATCAGTCAAAAATATCTGAAAAAACACAGAAAATGAAAGTGAAATAGAAACTAATGGTCCCAAGATCTACTTTCCTTACTACTGTTTTAGTTTTTTCAGTTCCTTTTGTTGCTACTATAGTAATAAAACGGAAACGAAAATAAAGGATTAAATCAAAGGAAGAAAATCCTTTCTTCTTATTTCTATTTTTATATATAATTTCTCTTTCTAGTACTTATTTAACAAATGTGGGGAAAGTATATTAGAAAGATATGAATAGCAATGTCAATGGATTCTAAAGAATCTCCATCTATTGGCACTTCATCACCCACTCAAAAGAACATCAGGATTAGCGTTTTGATTAGTGCAACAGGAATAGGTGTTTTTCTAGCTTCGCTTGATGGTACAATTGTCAACATCAGCCTTAAAACAATGAAAGATTCGCTTAAGGTTGAACAATATCTAATTCAGTGGGTCATTTTATCCTATTTACTGGCTATGATTGCTTTTTCAGCAATTGCTGGGGATCTTGGTGATAGAATTAGTAATAAGCTTATTTTCCAAATAGGGATGCTAGTTTTCACTATTGGTTCATTGCTGTGTTTCTTCTCGAACACTTTAACACTTCTAATTCTTTCTAGAATATTACAAGGCATAGGTGCGGCAGGATTAATTGCGAATGGCATGGCAATCATAACGCGCTTAACTACGCCCAAGAACAGAGGAACAGCTATAGGTCTTAACGCGTTTGTTATTGCTTTAGGAGTAACCTTGGGTCCTATTCTTGGAGGAGTGCTAACAGAAAAATTTGGATGGAACAGCATATTTCTTGTTAATGTCCCAATTGGAATTATTGGACTAGTTTGGGTTCAAATAGCGATTCCTTCATTCACTCAGAATGAATCAAAAATCAGAAAAGCAGATTTACCAGGTTCAGTATCTTTAGCTCTATTCTTACTTCTCTTTGTATTTAGCCTAAGTATCTTTGCGAATCCGGAAATGCCTAACGCTATATTGTTTGGTATTAGTAGTTTAGCTTGCAGTATTTGTATGTTCTTCGTTTTACTTTTTGTAGAAAAACGTTCAGCGAATCCAATTATAGATTTGCAACTTGTGAAAAACAGACGATTTATTGTTGGGATCTTTTCAGCAATTTTGGCTTATTTGTGTTTGTGTGTCATTATTTATCAATTACCTTTTTTCTTACAAGAAATGTTAGATTATGGGCAAATCAAAACAGGTATTATTATATTGGCTGCTCCTATAGCAATAGCTGTTGGTGGGTTAATTTCTGGAATTCTCTCTAATACCATAGATGCGCGTTATCTTGCAACTATTGGAATGGGAGGAATCACCTTATCATTAGTTTTAGGTGCAATTTTTATCACTATGACAGTTCCTTTATGGACACTTGTTGTAATAGCTCTAGTTATTGGAGTTGGTTTAGGATTCTTTATAGCACCAAATGCTAATTCAGTAATGTCTTCTGCTTCTAAAAAGAAATTAGGCGTAGCAAACAGTTTCCTAAGTATGGCGACTAACGTAGGTTTTGCCTTAGGTACAGCTCTTGCAACAGCTGTTTTTTCCATTAACCTAAGTATTTTCTCAAATATTAATGGCAAAGAGAAAATGAATCCCATCAATTATGTCCCTGCAATGCGTGTAATGTTTGCTGTTTTTGCATTTATAGCGATATTAGCAACCGTCCTCTCCTACTTTAGAGGACCAGAAAGAGAGCAAGAAAAAGAAATAAAAAATCAACCTCCCAGTTGATAAAAGTATAGGTTAAATTTCTAACCAATTTAACTCTCTTTTTGATCAATTATTTGATTTTCTTGGATTTATTATAATCAAAAAAACTAAAGCTTAACAATCCAAAGCTGAGAAATAGAATGAAATAGTTAGTAAAATTATTAATTTTATCCATCATGTTTATTTCTATTACTTTGAAAATCAAAGTGTGAAGTAGTAGAATAAATATGAAAATAGCTATGAAAATCATTAATCGCATCTCAGGGGTAGGTGACTGATTTCTCAGAAAATCTACTAAGCAAAAGATTATCAAATTTATAAAAATGCTAAGTAAAATTGCAAAGAAAACATAACCACCGAGAATATCAATTAAACTCCATATTCTATTAAAAAGAGAATCATTCAACTGAATCGAAGGAACAAAAGTAAGTGAATGAAGAACTAAAACACTGATAATTACTAAAATGATTGTTATGAGAAGAATTGAAAGAATTATTGAAAATATCACTTTAACCAGTTTTTGTCTTATCTCTGGGATATTTTTGGATATGATGAAAAATTTAATGCAAAATATAGAGATGATTGTAAGAATAATTATCTGGAAAAACAAACTCAAGAAATGAGGAATTGCTAAAGACATGGCAAATCTTTTTCCAGATTCTTCAAATACAATACAAAAAATAGGATCCAGAGGATTTACTGAAACTAAGAATATTGAGGAAGCTAGAGAGAAGATGGCTGAAACACAAGAAACAATAAAAGACATTAAAATGAATTTATTGCTTACTAGATCTGAATGTGAAGGATAAATAGATTTAGTGACACTCATAGTATAATTCAAAGGTAGTAATTAGAACAATAAAAGTTTTATCCAAAGAAAAGAAAATAACTACTAAAGAAATAAATACATTTTTTCTAATCTCAAACATTATACAAAAGTTTGTGATTTCAGGGCTCAAACTAACGAAATCAAACTTTTTAGTTTTATGTAGTTGAATTATGTTGAAGGAAAAAAAGAAAAATAAAGAAAAATTTTACTCTTTTTTCGATCTGAGTTTGAATAGAGTAACGATTGCTAATCCTATTAATAAATAGATAGCTGAAAGGCATAAGAACATTGTGAGTTCATAAGTAAGATTGCTTAAAGGTTCTTGGTAAATTAATATTCTTTGCATCATAGTTACAGAGTGACGCATGGGAAGAAAGTCAAAAAGACCGAATTTGTGACCAAAGAAATTCTCTATTATTGTAGGATTATCGAGAGGAAAGAACGCTCCAGTAAGGAAACTTAAAGGAACAGCGATTAAGGTTGCAACAGCACTAGCCATTTGTGATTTTTTCACAAGTCCACCGACCATGAATCCTATGGCTGTAATGGGCAGAATCGATAGCCAACAAATCAATCCTGCTTGAATGAATGATCCTTCACCTTTAAATCCGACTAGTAGAGCAAAGCCAAACATAGCTGTGACTTGGAATAAACCTATAAAAAGTTGAGATCCCAAAAGTCCTCCTATAAAATGTCCCGGACGCATAGCAGTTAATTGTAATCGTTCTATAGTTCTAAATTCAACTTCCTCTGTTATCTGAGTGGCAACTGCAGCAACAGTCATAAGCATCGCAAAAATGATCAGTCCAGGTACTGAAAAATCAAACCATGTCCAATCTTCAACATCTATTGTAGCATCTACAATTGTTTCGCTTTTACCTGATGTATCGCCTATGAATTGTCTAACTATTGAAAAATAAGCGTCAAAGAGGCCATTTACTAGACCTGTAGCGTAAAGAAAACTCGTGAGTGAAGGATCACCTTTAACATTTATCATAACAGAAGAAGTGAGATTGAGGATAGATGTGCTGAAGTTATCAGGGATGCTTAAGACAAGAATCATCCCATATTGATCAAGACGACTTAATCTATCTTCAATTGTTTCATTATATTCATCTATTAATGTAATGTGAAACATAGCATCACCTGCTGTTTCACCTTTAGAGAACGAAGCATTGCTTAGAAACTTGACTAAAGCTTCACCGAAATTAGAATAATTACCTTCTAAAACAAAGTTACTATAATTTCCTATAACATTTTCATACATAGGATGACCAATTGGAGCTATGTCATCATTAACAACATAGATATTCATCGTTCCTGGAGTTGCAAATGACGAGCCAAATGCAAAGGAATAGATAAACATGAAAGCAGCTGGAAAGAGGAGTGCAAAAATGATAAAAACTCTTGTTCTAAAAGATTCTCTTACAAACTTTAAGGAGAGTTGATAAACAAGTCTACTGTTATAATAGATTCCTTTTCCAAAATTGAGCAATTTATTAGTTGATTTATTATCTAACTCGATCATATCAATTATCCCTCAATTGTTTTCCTGTTAGAGAAATAAAGACATCCTCTAAAGATTGTTTTCGTAATCTAGTGTCAACAACTTCAAATCCCTCATTTTCGATTGTATTTAGGATTGTAGGAAGTTTTTTTATAGCATTCAATGCACCGATAAAAATCTGATTATCTACTTGCTTTAGATCAAGATTCTTGTAAGTAGTTTTTATAACAGCTAACAATTTATCGTTGAACTTCTTATCAATTGTCAGTTCAATAACATCTCCCTTACCAAAAGTGTTTTTCAGATTCTCAGGACTGTCTATAGCTAACATTTTTCCATCATCCATAATACCAACTCTATCACTCATAATATCAACAACTTCCATTAAATGAGAAGTGATGATTACTGTTTTATTTCCTTCAATGGCGAGTTGTTTAAGGAAATCATACAAAAACACTCGACTCTGAGGATCTAACCCCACGAAAACTTCATCTAAAAAAAGAATTTCAGGATCATGAATTAACCCGAGAGCAATGTTTAGCCTTCTTTTCATTCCACCAGACAATTTATTTGTTCTTTCTTTTTTCTTATCTGTAAGAAATAGACCTTTCAAGATAAAATCTATTCTTTCCTTTAGAATACTAGAAGGGATTTTGTGGGCTGAGCCTATTAAGAAGAGATTTTCATAAACTGTAAGATGATTCCAAAAGGATGATTCTTGAGGTACATAACCTATGATTCTGTGCAGTTGTGAGGATGTAGATGAGAGCTTATCACCATCGTAGAAAATCTCTCCTGAAGTAGATTTAAGCAAACCTACAAGCATACGAATTAGAGTTGTCTTACCTGCGCCATTCGGTCCTAATAATCCAAAGATTTCTCCACTTTTAATTTCTAAATCAAGATTATCTACAGCTTTTAAGTTGTTAGATTTGTAAATTTTTGTTAGAGTCACAGTTCGGATAGCTGTGCTAATCATAAATCCATAATGTCACACTCTCTTATAAGAAGCTTTGTGTACATTTTTGTTGTGTTGATATAGGGTAGTATAGATTATACTTTTAAGGATTGTAGATATGCACCAACTTCATGGTGATCCTCGGATCTACATCCAACAAAAAACCAAAAGCGAAACCGTAAGCATTCCCCCAAGGGAGTGTGGGCGGTGTAGGAGGGTATGTGGCGTACCCATGATGTGCCCTAAGCACTTCTAAAGGATTTGTACAAAATTCATGTCATATATACTTCCAATTTGAAAATAATTGAAGTAACATAATTAGAAGTTTAAATCGTTCTATTGCGAAAAAGTAGTAAAAAGGAAAAGATTGAAAAAAGAGATTTTAAGTTGTGGCACCACAGTTAGGGCAGAATTTATCCTCGTGGTCAATTTTCGCTCCACAACTCGAACAAAATGCTTTTCCGGATATAATTGGTTCAACAGCTGCTTGTTGGATGGGGTATTGTTCTGTTTTAACAGGAACAGCTGCTTGTGAGGAAGTTGGTGTTGCACCTGGAGGAAGGATGAGTGCTATATCTCTACTTAAATCTCTATAACCTATTAGAAGAAAGATAAATCCCACGATAGTCCCAATAGAAGAAAACAAAGTGAAAAAAGCCACTATTGAAGAAATAAAATTGATTGTAACAGCGATAAAAAGCATTTTAGTTGGTGGTTTACTGAATCTTCCTTGTTGTCTATAATCCGTAAAAGTTTTGTAAATAAAATAAAATCCTACAACAAGAGAGAGATTTCCTGCAAGGGAGATTGCAGTTCCAGCATATCCTTGCACAAAAAATCCAATAATAATTGCAATGACATAACCTATTATACCATAGCTAGCATATTGAGGACTCATAAACATAGGATCTGCTTTTTGTAAAAGCCTAAATCCTGAGCCTAGTTTGTAATATTGGACATAAATTATGATAAATAATATTACTAAAATTATTCCACCTGTAGATATTATAAAAATAGCTATCCAACTAACATCAATTATGGTTTCTAGGGAAGAATAGATATTATTAGGATCGAAATCTGCTATAGTAAACCCTAAAGGTAGGAGTACAACAAAGAACATGATCACAGAAATTATAACTAGAATTACACTGATAATCACAGTTGCCAAAAGATAAGAATACAACTTATTTGAACTATCTGAAATTCTGCGTTTTGCTAAATCAAAAGGATGAACTTGATAACCATAAGTCATTTTAAACACCAATGTAGTAATATCTTAAATGTATAAATAGGTATGCTTTTACTATTCAACACAATAATTTTAACTATTTATTAAAATTGGATTTAACTTCTACTTAGAACCCATTCAACCGATGAGTTTATGTTTTTTTCTTGGACTTCTTTGAGATTATCCTTGAAAGCATTAAGGGAAAAACTAACATTAGGAGAGTAAATGTGAAGCTTAATCGATTTTCATCTGTAGAAGATTCAACTGAATATACAGTGGGTTCATCGAGAGGATAGAGATCTTCTGAACCAGTATAACCATCAATAGAATAAGAACCTGTACCTGACCAATCAGACCAATAGTTACCCTCTTGTGTTGCAGTATCATACCAAGTATTGTCAGTACCTTCATCAAAAGCTTGAGAAGTTAATCCTAGATTGTTGTCTACAAAGGTTTACGGTGAATAGTACAATTATCAGAATCTGAAAGCACGATTCCATAGCTTTTATTTTCTTGTAGAAGATTGTAAGTAACGACACAAAAATCAGAAGAGAGAAGATAGATACCATCACTATTGTTGTTGCATATGTTATATGTAACGATAGAACTCCCAGAAAAGTAAAGATAAATGCCATGGATGTTATTACTACACGTGTTATTAGCAACCGTAGAATTATCAGAATACCATATGTAAATGCTTAGTATATCTTTTTTGGTTTTTTCACCTTTTATTCTTAATTTGAATTGTAGAAAATGAGGTGAAGCACTAATACTCACAAAACAGTTATAAGTTCTTGCTGAGTATCTTTTTCTTAATGATTTTCTCTCAATTCAAAAAACTGAAAATGTCAATCATCACTCTTCTTGTTCTAGGCAGTCTTTTTTATTTTACTTTTGCAGATAATGGCATTCTAGCAAGTCAAGAGTTTGCAATCCCAGGCTACTCAAAGCCTGTATTTAAAGATTTAATAAATCATGAAGCTATCGAAATTAGCTCTGATTCGGATCTAGATCTATTATCTCTTGCTGGTGATGGGTCTCAAGTTACCCCTTATGTTATTGAAAACTATTACATTGATGTAACAAATCATACTGGAATTAGTATTCACGATACAACACATTACTTTATCATCAGAAATTGTTATGTTGATGCCGACCAATATGGTATTTCACTTTACAGCAGAACCATTGGAAATACAACGATTGAGGATTGTATAGTAACAGAAAACTTCTATTGTGGAATATATGTAAATGATGAAGCTTTTACGCTTATCGAGAATAATACTATTTTCAACAATTGGGGATACGGTATTTATGCTAATGGTGCAGCTGGGACTAAAATTAAGGATAATAAGCTGTATGATAATAATAACAATCCTATCTATGTTCAAAATACAGATGGAGCTGAAATTAGCTTCAATGAATGTTGGAATAATAACAGAGATAACATATATGTTAGATTGTCTGATTTCATTTATGCCTACAATAACACCATTTATGACAGCAAAGATTTCTATGGTTTACGAATAGAATTCTGCTTTGATTCAGTTATAGCTAACAATTTATGTTATAACTTAACCTATGGTATTTCAGTTGAAGACTCCGATGAAGTTATTCTAGACCATAACGAAATACATGAAACTGTCTATTATGGTATTTCTGCTTTTAGATGTGCTAATAGTGAATTTGAATACAATAAAATAAGTGATGTTGGAACCTATGGAATGGATATCTATGATTGTCTTTCTTCTTCAGTACGTTTCAATACCTTCAATAATGATGGTTTGCTCATTTCTGCTGATACAATAGCGGATTATAGAACCTATACTGTTGAAAGCAATACTGTCAATGAAAAACCTTTAGGGTTCTTTATTGACCTCGAATCAGCTACTTTTGATACTCCTGCTTATGGTCAACTGATTTTAGTTAATTGTACATTTACAGAGATTTTCAACCAAGAACTCTACAACACCGACATAGGCTTGTACCTTTGGGAATGTAATGACACTCTAGTCAGTAGTAATGTGATGAATTATAATTTCCTAGGAATGTCTGTATACAAATGTTTCAACACTTTTACAGAATTTAACACCTTTAATAACAACGAAGTACAAGGTGTTGGAATTTATAACTCCAATAATACTTATGTGATCTACAGTGACTTGAATTTTAATGATGCTGGAGTTCACTGTTATAATGCTCCATACACTACTATCAATAATAACGACGTGATAGGAAACTCTTACGACGGAATACAGTTATCTTACAGTCCAAATTCAACAGTTAGGAGTAACTTTATTCAAGAAAATGGTCTTTCAGATATGTTTGATTTAATTGACAATGGTATAAATTTTGACAATTCCCCCAATTCGACTATTACACATAATGATTTGTTGATGAATGGTGTCAAGATTTATGAACCTGCACTTGCAGATTACAGAACTTATGATTTAACATCTAATGAAGTGAATGGACTTCCATACGGTTATTTGGTTGATCTAAACAACTTTCCAATATCAGGTTCAGATTACGGTCAAGTGTTTCTTATTAACTGTTCAGATTTTACAATCGATGATATGACCTTCTCATATGCTTCAAATGGTTTAATGCTAGTTTATTGTAATAACTCTATTATCAGCAACATTGTTAGTATCAATGGAAATTATGGAATAGGGATAAGCTTTTCTGAGAATATTGAAATTGTTTCTTGTACTCTTGAATATAACTTTCTTGGATTATCGGTAGAGTATTGTAAATACATCAATATTCATAACAACGATTTCTTCTACAATTCCTTTGATGGAAGTACTTTATATGATGTTGATAATAGTACTATATCAGATAATAAGGTAGCCTATAATCAAAATAATGGAATTCAGCTAGCTTTTGGGGAATATAATGAATTGACTTTCAATCTCTTACAAGAAAATAAATACTATGGAATTAAACTTGGGGTTTCTGATCACAATCTAATTCATCACAATACATTCTATGAAAACAATCCACTAGGATATCATGATGGAATGTTTACTGGATATGCGCAAGGATATGATTCTAAAACTACTAACCTTTGGTATGATGCTTCTGAAAATGAGGGGAATTGGTGGTCAGACTGGTCAGGAGTGGGAAGCTATGTTCTAGATGGAGGTTTTATTACTCATAATGAAGACCTTTATCCTTTAGGTGCTCAACCAATACCAGTAATTTCTGAATATAAGACAGAAATGATTATACTTATTTTAATCCCAGTACTTTTAATATCTTTTAGAAAAAAGAAGAGATAATTCTGCTCTTCTCTTTTTCCTCTTATTTTCTTCCCTGAACTCTCTATTTCATTAACAAAAAAAAATTCTTTTCTCTTTAGTAAATTCTTTCTAATATACCATCAAATTCATCATCAAAGCTTATTATTTTAACAATTTCTAAGTTACGGGCAACAGCAATTAATAAACAATCTACTAAACTCAAGGGTTTTTTAATCGTTGTATATGATTGGAAAATTTTCCAAGCTTTTTCAATATGATCTTTTGTTATTATTATTGTTTTTCCCCAAGATCTATCACTTGAATACATTAAATCCCATGCTTTTTTCACAATGTTCATGTTTTTTGTTTTTCGAAATAGAACAGTAGATACTTCTGTAAAAACTTCTGAAATTGTATATCTATTCCCAAAATCTCCTGATAACGCTTGTCTAACTAGCTCTATTGCTCTTTGATGATTCTTATCTCTTTTATTCAAAAAAGAAACGAAAACATTTGTATCAATTAAAATCACTTTTTTTCATCACCGTATAATATCTTATCGACATCTGAGGATAGTGTTTCTGTTCCTTCACCAAAATCTTCTATAAATTCCATTTCCAACTGTTTTATTTCTTCAGCATCCCATTTTCGATTTTCTTTTGTTACTTGTAATATAAATTCGTCAAGATTCTCATCTGAATATTGAACACATAAAGCTAACAGCTCTTGTTGAGTGATTTTTTTTCCTGTTTTTAATAAAATTTTAGCTGCTAATTTTTCTAATTGATCTTTTCGACTAATTTTTACTGATGACATTATTGATCAATTCTACTTGTAGAAAAAAAATATAAATATATTCCTATTCAAAGAAACTTCAATTAGCTAGAAGGACTCAGAAAAGAGAGTTTTAGAGATTTAGAACCCCAAAGTTAATTCTTAGGACTAAGGGAGAGACAACTTAAATTTGGGCATTTCTCCAACGTACTTAAATCTATAGTCTCCAATTGGTTATTAGAAAGACCGAGCTGCTTTAATTCTGTTAATTTTTCTAATGGGCTTAAATCTATAGAAGACAATTGGCATTTATCAATTTCGAACCGTACTAGATTTGATACCAAATATTTATTTTTTATTTGCTTACTTTGAGATATCCCTGTGAGAAATTAAGGAACTATGGAAAGTAGTAGAGTTAATAAAAAGAATTGTGGATATTCAAATTTTACAGTCTCTTCAAGTTTCAAAAAGCTTGCAGCAAAGATAAAAAATCTACAACATAAAGGGATGGTATAGAATGGGAGAAAAATGTTGAAAGAAAAAAAAGGGATGAAGAAATTATTTCTTTCTTCGTTGTAGCACCACTAAACCAAAGCCTATGAATAGAAAAGTTAACGTGGGGAGGAGAAGAGAGAGCATTTGAAATTCTGGCATAAACACAGAAACAGTAAATGAGTAATATAGACCTGCGTTGTCATTGATAGCTTCATTGTGGTTAGTAGAATTATCTATAGCACTAACGTAATATTCGATAGTGTCACCAACTACAAAGGAACCGATAGTAACGCTGTAAATATCACCACTCACAAGTGTCATACTGATTATCTGCCATGATTCATCATTGATCTTGTAATAGAGAGTAACAAATTGAACACCAGAAGCATCAATAACAGTAGCATTAATAGTAACAGTATCTAGCTCTGTAGGTGTAGAGGGTGAGTGAATAATATCAACAATAAGTGGAGGATTAACATCTACAACAGGTTCATCAAGAGGATAGGGATCAATTACATAATAAACAGAACCATCAATAGAATAAGAACCTATACCTGACCAATCGGACCAGTAGTTGCCCTCTTGTATTGTATAGTCATACCATAAGTTGTTAGCTCCTTCATCAAACGCTTGTGAAGTTCCTCCTAGATTATTGTCTACAAAGGTATTATGGTGAATAAGATTATTATCAGAACCAGATCTTAAGAAAATCCCATGCTCTTTATTTTCTTGTAGAAGATTGTAAGTAAAGACACAAGAAGCAGAAGAGTCAAGCAAGATGCCCCAGTCGTTGTTGTTGCTGCAAGTGTTGTTGGAAACAGTAGAACTACCAGAAGAGGAAAGCAAGATGCTCTGATGGTTGTTGCTGCAAGTGTTGTTGGCAACAGTAGAACTACCAGAATCGTGAAGATGGATGCTACCATCGACATTGTTGCTGCAAGTGTTGTTGGCAACAGTAGAACTACCAGAAGAGGAAAGCAAGATGCCTTGCTTGTTGTTATTGCACGTGTTGTTAATAATAACTGAAGATGTACAGGAGTAGAGAAATAGACCAAGTGAAGTATCATTTAGTATCTGGTCACGTACTGTCACATTAGTACAATTGACTAATATTAATTGACCATAAACTGGTTCAGCAATAGTAGTTGAGTCAAGGTTAGTGTAAAAACCTAGTTTTTTACCATTCACCCAATTATTCTCGACAGTATACGAGAGGTAAGCATCAACTGTACTTTCACTTATATACAATCCACAATTAGAAAAAGTGTTGTTAGCAACAGTAGAACTACCAGACTCGTAAATACAGATGCCGTTCCAGTAGTTATTATTGCACGTGTTGTTTGCGACCGTCGAACTACTAGAATCGAAAATATAGATGCCCTTGTTGTTGTTGCTGCAAGTGTTGTTAGCTACAGTAGAACTACCAGAATGCCAAAGAACGATGCCATTCCAGTTATTGTTGCACGTATTGTTAATGACAGTTGCAGTACCATCAGCTACATCATTGATGTGAATGCCATCATAGTCTGCGTCAACATAGCAGTTACGAATAATGAAGAATTTCGTTGTATCAGTAATATGAATACCATAGTTACTCGTTGTTGTAATATTGTAACTATCAATAACATAAGGATCCTCAACTGTTCCAGTTCCTAGAAAAACCTCTAGTCCACTGTCAGAATTAATGTATATTGGATCATGTAGGGTTAATGAGGAGTAAGATGATGGGTCATAGGAGACAGTTGTAGCATTTATTCTCATACTAGAGAATATACTTATTCCAACAATTAAAATTGAAACACATAAAAATCTTCTAATTGAAACTTTTGATTGTTTTGATTGCTTTTTCATAATTTCACCTTAAAATTATAGATTCACCTAGAATTGTGCTTTAGGAGATTTAAATCTTTCGTCAGGAGAACAAGACAATCCTTTTCTCTCAATTTACTAAATAAAATCGAAGTTTCAAAAAGCTAAAATTTTGTCAAAACAACTCATTTTGCACTATTTTGAAAAATCGCTCTAATTACTAAAATACTCGCTTATAGCCATTCTGTGTTTTGTTAACTCTACTTTTTACTATTCCACTGGAACTGAAGGTTGTTTTTTGAGTACTCTTCCAATATATTCCA
>JAHLWR010000042.1 GCA_019057815.1 Candidatus Heimdallarchaeota archaeon | reverse complement strand
GTTTTTCTCCCTTCTCTTGCGTTTTTTTGCACTCTTCTAGTAACCTATTATAGAGATTTCTACAACTATCCAACTGTTCAACAAGTTTTGCTTGTTGCTGTTTATTAGGGTACAGTTGCACTTTGTAGGTTAGCATTGTTCATTTCCTTACTTCTTTAGTTCATTTTTTAGTATAAAAAGCTGAATAATAGACGAAGAGATAGTCATATAGCTTCATCCCCCACCTAAAGTTAGGGGATTTCTGCTATGTTCACCTTTAAATAAGAAAACGAAATTTTTTCTTAATGGCAGAATCAGAAATACGACGAAATCCTTTCACAAATGAATTAATAATTTACTCTCCAGCAAGGCAAAAAAGGCCAGATCGCAAAGAAGAGTACTGTCCATTATGTTCTGGAAGTGAAGAAGTCCCAGAATTTAAGAAACCTCTGAGAATCCCAAACAAATATCCATCATTAGATAATCAAGAGGACTTTAAAAAGGTTAAAACGGGAACTTTTTTTGAAAAATCTAATCCATATGGGTTTTGTGAACTAGTAGTTTATACAGAAAAACACGAAGCGATGTTTATTGATTTAAGTGAAGAAGAAATTCTAGCTATTTTCATCAAGTGGTGTGATGCAACCGTAGATTTCGCCAAAGACTCCAATATAAAGTATATTCTCCCTTTTGAAAATTATGGAGAAGATGTTGGTGCAACATTGATTCACCCTCATGGACAAATATACGGGTTTCCATTTATTCCTCCAATAATTGAAAAAGAGTTCAATGCAACAGTGCAGTATCAAAAGGAAAGCAAACAATGCATGACTTGTGATTATATTGTATCTGAAAAAGAAAAGAAAGAAAGAATAATCTACGAAGATGACTATATCATTGGTCTAGTACCATATTTCGCTAAATATGCTTATGATGTTTATATTTATCCTAAAAGACATTATGGACTACTACATAATAGTACTCAAAGAGAAAAGGAATCGTTTTCTAATTTGCTCCCAAAAGTTATCCAATCTATGAACTCTATTTTCAACAAAAAAGTCAGTTACTCGTTGAGTCTTAATCAAAGCCCATTGAACACTCTTGGTTCTGCTGCTTTTCATATGTATTTCAAGATACACACACCTCAAAGAAACAAGGAATCTCTAAAGCTATTAGGAGCTGTTGAAACTAGCGGTGGAACTTTTATAAATGGGACATTACCAGAACAAGCAGCAAAAAGTCTACGAAATAACTTTGAATAGCAGTATTTTTTGCTTGAATCTGTCCTTTCTACGTTAAAAGCCTTGAAAGTAACATATTATTGATTTTCTAATTTTCTCGAACTAAATGCTTATACTGAAATCTAAAATAATCTTTATAATGTGTGTTTGGGATAGTAGATATTAGCCAAAATTTTGGAGGTCTTATATAAAATGAAAAAGAAAATCCTTATGGGTTCAACAGTTTTAGGCTTAACCGTTATCCTCCTAACATTAAGCGGAAGTCTTTTGCAAGCTTCTATTGTAACAGAACAATACAATAGTCTTACAGCAACTCCCGCAATAATTGCTGAAGAGTTAACGGTCACAGCAGGTATAGGTTCTGCTGCGTTGGTACAAATCAACATAGTTGGTGGACCTGACCAAGATATTGACACAGGGACGTTATTAGCAAATGTTGCTAGTTGGGTTTACGTTGTGTCGTTCCAAGATGGGTTTGATACCTATCTATTAAGAAGACCTTTCTTAGCTCCCGAAAACGCTACATTAGTTTTAGAAATCAAGGCAACATTAGGAGCTGATGGAAGTCTCACTGAAGCATTATCAATAGCAGAAGATTTCTCAACATTCTATGGGGTTACACTTCATTGGGCAAGAGCAATGCTGTCTGCTTCTGGTAATTATGTTTATGCTTTCACCGGAGGAGCCAGTGAAACAAACATTGTAGATCTTGTAACAGAAATAGGGTCCGCATTCACAACAGGTTTTGCTGAATTACTTGATCCAACAGTAGTAAGTGGTGCCCCCATTAAAGCAGTATATATTGGTGCAGGTTACTTTGAAGGTTATACATTCCCTATGAGAGGTGTAACTTATGTTGATGATGACGCAATAACAGGAACAGAACCTTACACACTGTCCACAAATAACGTCTTTGGAGTTTATGTAGCTCCATGCTCAGATGCTGGATATCTTAAATTTTCTGAAGTAAAGTTCAGATTCCCATATACAGTTAATCCATCCTCAATAAGTCCAATGCCAGATAATTTTGCTCCACAAATAACGGGTAAAATGGATTGGATGATTCAGAGAGGACTATTTGTTGAATCACCAACAAATTACGAGGTCATATTTGACATAGATCATTCTGCATTAGCTTCAAATCCAAGAGTTCATGTAAACATGGGATATGATCAGACACTCTTGCGAGAAGAAGGAACACTCGAAATGCTTTATGAAGTAACAAACACAGGTGAAGAAACAGCAGAAGATATCTTAATTAGCTATCCTCTAGGACCAGCTTTCCAAGATTTATTAGACGAAAAACCTGATATCTATCGATTACGCGATGATGTAACGGTTGATGAGGGTATCTATATGGAAATTTATGGTACATTCAATGTTACTTACAGCGATCATACTGCATTTGCTGACGTTGATGATATTTATGTAGATCAAATCGTTTTAGTCCTTGATGGTTGGTATGTTAATGATACTGATGGTACATGGGTCGATATAGATGAGACAAATACTAATCAAGTACTAAAAACAGAAAATGTTGAATATTGGTTCTTGACTACTCTACTTGGAGAAGTTGATATATCGGTGAGCATTCACTGCGTTGATGGATTGAGTAATATCCTAATCGAAAGAGTAACGGAAGCTCTTGAACTCGTGAATCTAGCAGATTATACAAGTATTGCTGATGTTCAAAAGGGTATTGATAAATATCTAGATACATTAGAAGTTTCTGTCTCACTTGCCGCAAGACAACTATTTGACTTGTTGTACCAAGAACAATCTGTATTTGACCTTGTTGTAGGAGATTTTGCTATAGTTGAAAAAACTGTAGGTCGTTTTGAAACAGAACGTACAGAATATTTCTTGGAGGCTAGTATTGGAAGTTTAGCCCCAGCTGAAACAGTTACTCTTAACTGGAATTTAACCAACATTCCATCTCAAGCATGGAGTATAGGTTTTATGAGAATTGTTTATCCCTTCGAAGTAGGAGGTACAATTCCAGCTGTTAAACTAGACACAGATGACTGGACTTTCGAGGAAATCATGCAAACTGCTCTTGGTTTCGCTGATGCTGCAGGTCAACTAGCACATGGGCGCTTACTCAGCTTTTATGATGCATGGAATGATGTCTGGATTTCCCCAGGAGCCAGATACAGATATGAAGATCCACAAAACTTCGAATACTTCGGTTTCAGCAACGGTCTTAACTTCCAGATTGCTGATGATGAAGCAGTTCTGAATGTTAATGTAGCTATGGATCAAACAGGTTACATAGTGGGAGACCCAGTTAGAATTGACTACACTATTGAAAACACTGGTGATTGTGATGCTCGAGAAGTCAAATTACGTCTATTCCATGGACAAATGGGTAATAACTGGCAAATAACTCATCCAGAAGAATTTGCAGTAGACGATATAGGTACAATTCCTGCAGGAGAAACTTATAGTGGTTTCATAATTGTAGATGCTAATTCATTCTTAGGTATCCACTCAGTTTACGGAGTTGCTGATTTCATAAGTGACTATGGTCAACTACCACTTGATGTTGAGGATTGGTTTGGAAATACTGAGCAATTTGAAGGTGCAGCTGAAGCTCACCATTTGGTTCTATCTAACATGGATTGGGCTATACTGCTTCCATCAACAGAAAATATGGAACCTGCTTTCCCACAACCAGTTTTAGATATTGAAGTAGTTCCTAGCTTCATTATTGATCCAGATGTACACCCATATCTCCCAGTTGAGCTAGAATTAGTTATTACAATAACTAATGTTGGTGATGAGACAACTTCCATTACAGCTTACCAATACTACAACCTAGCTGAACTTGAATATGCATTCGAGGATTCAACATTAGGTAGCGCATCAGTAATTCCCGACCACTATGGTATGGGTCTTATAATCTTTGATGGTATAACACTAGCTCCTGGAGAGTCAGTCACTCTAACCATGAGATGGAAATTCTTAACCAATGATGGATGCTACTTACCTGGACTTCAAATAATCTACGACAGTCGCTTCGAGAACGAACTCGGTGGTGGCGGTGTTGCAATAGAAGTTTCCAGTGGAGAACAATTGTTAATTACAATGAATGCTGTATCCCAAGATACAAATGACTGGGAAGATTATGGCGCCTCTACCGCAACAGGAACTTCTGCTGGTGCTGAAGTCGCAACAAGTGAATCTCACACTCGTGCTGGAAGTTTAGATATGGTCTTTTGGGCTCTAGGTGCAGTTTTTGTGACTGCTATTGTAGCTAGAATCAAAAGGAAAAAGTAATTCCTATTTCTTTTTTTTCTTTTTTTATTTTACGTAATAGCTGGTTTTAAATACCATTTTCTCCCTAGATTCCAAGGTGGGGTAGATGATTATTACTTCAGAAGAAACCGAAACTCAGTATATTTTTGACAAAATCATTATATATAATTTTAAAATGCACAAGAATACTGAGTTATTACTTTCTGAAACCCCCCTAACAGTAATATCAGGAGCAAATGGGAGTGGAAAAACACAGATATTAGAAGCTTTAATTCTTGCTCTAGGACACAAACCTCAAAGGTTAATTCTAAGTACAAATGAAGAGTTAGTAGGATCTTTCGATGATTACTGTATAATCAAGCTGTACATAAATAATCCAAAATTGTCTGATCAACGAGTGATAAGCAGTTCAGATCCTGAAATAAGTCCTTACATAAACAAAGAGAAATTTAGACTGGAAATAAGAATTAATAAAAATGGTAAGACAAAAAGATGGATTTCCAACCAAAAAAATGAAAGAAAAGAAGTTACTCAAAGAGCTGTACAGAACTTGGTGAAAAGTATAGGTATCTATGAAGATGCTATGTTGAATTTCACCGAAGAAGGATGTTTGAGCAGCTTTGCTGATGGTTCTCCACATAAAAAGCTTGATACATTACTTGCTGCAACTGGAATAAAAAATATCTATCAAAGTTATATAAAATCAAAAAATAGAGTTGAAGAGAAAAGCAAAGATATATCTCCATTATCGATACAACTAGAAAAAGAACAACTCAAACTTAGAAAATTACAGGATAGTTATGAAAAATTACAAAGAAAAAAAGAGCTGATTGTTCGTTTTCAAGAAGTTGAGCGGGAGTTAGTTTGGTTTGACGTAAATAACAGTCAAAAACAATTAGAAGAGCTTGATGGTACAGTTAAAAAACTTCAAACTGAAAATAATAATTTGAAGGAGAAAGGAGCATTTTACTCGAAGAGATATAAAGAGCTTAGCGAAGAACACTCGAAACTTGAAGAGGAATTAAGTGATCAGAAGGCAATTAATAACGATTTTACAAAGCAAATGAATCTGCTGGAGGGACAGATAAAAGAAAAAGAAAGCAATGTTAATCGATTAAAGGATGAAGTTGAAAGTATTGGATTCAATATTAAGAAAATAAAAGATCTAAATACAGAGAGTGGTTTTCAAAGAAAAATAGAACTTACAGATGAATTAAATTCAATTAACAAAAATGTACGATCGATTGTTAACAATTTGAAACATAATAAGGAATTATTCATAGAGAAAACAAAGGAAGAAGAGAAGATCAACAAGAAAATAGATGAGAGATCAGCTTTATTTGGTGAATTAAATAGATATGAAAGTGAATTAATAGCAGCTGTTAATGCATTTAAAGACAATTTAGAGAAATCTCCCTATAAAGAAAAAATACTAGGTCCTATTTACGAAATTATTAGTATCGATGAGAAATATTTACCTTTAACTGCTGTAATTAAAGCTGCTATAGGAAGACATCTGTTTAGTTTTGTTGCTGTTTCCTATGAATCTTATGAAGAATCAAAGAAGATTTTTGATAAAGTTTTTCCAGGTAGAAAACCTAATTTCTCAGTTGGAAGAGTTTTGAACAATAGCCTTGAGGGTGAGAAAGACACTATAATAAAACCTAACCTAGCTGATGAAAAGAATGGTATCATCGGTCATGTACTGAATCTTATAAAGGCTCCTTTACAACTCAAAACATTTCTTAGAAGATTCGTGAATATCGCTCTAGCTGATACAACTCTTTCGCCTAATGAGTTAACAGATTATGCAGTTAAGAATAGAATTAATATTCTCACAAAAGATGGTAAAAGTTTCTACCTTTCACAAGAAGCTTTTACTCGCCCTCCTTTAACATCTAACATTCGTTTAGGTGTTTCAGCACGAAAATACCAATCCTTTGAAAGAGTAAGAGAGAATTTACTTCAAATACGTGCAGAAATGGAAGGTATAAGGGAAGAAGATAGAGCATTGATGAGAGAGAGAAGTAAAATAGAATCAGAAAGAAGAGCATTAGAAGAGAAATTGAGACCTTGGGAATTAGGGAGTGATGATCTAGAAAATGAATTTCTAAGGTTGGAGAGAAAGAAAAGCGATTTAGAACAACATATCCAAGATGAAGAATTAGAAATTGAAGTGATTAAGGAAGAACTCAGCACGATTATTAGTAAAGTAACCGAATTAGAGGGAAAGATTGGAATTTTTATTGAAGAGTTTAATGAAAAAGAAATTGAATTAGATACAATAGCTAAAAAGAGTGAAGAATTTAATATTACACGTGTTAAGATATTAAGAAAGATCGATCTACTATCTTCTGAAATTCAAGAATTAACAAAATATAATGAAGAAAGGAAAACAAGAGCTAGAGAAGTGGGAGAAAAACCAGAAGTTATTAGAAATGATAGAGAAGCAGTATTAGCAGAATATAATCAAATAAAAGGACAACTAGATTTACTTGAAATAACAACGGATGTTGCCCCTGAAACAATAGAAAAACAAGAAGAAAAAGTAGAATGGATGAAAAAAGAGGTAGATGAAAATCAGAAACACCTCAATAACCTGAAAACGGATTTAGATAAGAGATTAGCAGAATGGAAAAGTGAGCTCACCAATGTTGTTACTCACCTGAATAGAATGCTTAATTTATTACTAAAAGATGTGTTTGAAACAATTTCAGTAGGTATCAAAAATTACAGTGATGAAAGAAATGCAGCTCTAGAAATCAAAGCTGAAACTCAAGGGGATAAAAGACAATATCGTCAATTGTCAGGGGGAGAAAAAACTCTTCTTGCGCAAGCAATAATATTGGCATTACATATGATAAATCAATCTCCATTGCATGCAATTGATGAATTTACTCAAAAATTAGATAAGAAAAATAGAGCTCTTGCCTTTTCAATGGCATTATCTACGTATAAAATTGCGAAAGAAAACAGAATGTTGACACCACAGTTCATTTTAATTACTCCTACATTAGATGATGTATCATTAACAGAAGAATTCACTCACAAAGTGCTCATAGAATCAAAGGTGGTATTATGACAGAGATAGGAAGAAACCAAGATGATATGCCTGTTCTAGACAACTATGAGCAAGGCGCTGATTGGTCATCTCTTATTTTTCAAACGATTTTTGAATTGGAGAAAAAATATAAGAGATTCCTAAGAAGAAAAGAAGTAGTATTATTGAAACAAACAGAGCAAGATCGAATTAAAGTTTCAGAAGCTTACCTCTATTTACAAGAAATAAAGAAAGTTTTGATTGATGCTGCTTTATATGAAGATTTCATCGATATGAATGATTTAAGAGAACTTTCTCATCTTGAAGAACTTCTCCATCCTAAAAAAAGAGTAGAAAGTTTCACCAATTTTGCTATGAAACTTTGTAAGCCTATAGTTTTTACAGCTGAAAGAAAAACAATGGTAATTAATATTGATCTCATAGATGGAGTTGATGATTCTTTTCTTGCTTTGAAAAAGGAAGAATTATCGCTTTTCTTACAAAAATATAAACCTTTTATATCAATACTAGAGAGTAAATTCCTTGGAAAGGGCGAAATAATGAATATTGAAAAGATAATCCTAGATAAACTTGTTAATAATAAAATTAAGAAGAAAGAACTTGAAAAAATCTTATCCCCTCTAGACGCAGAGATATTATCAAAATTGATAAGCGAAAAGAAAATTTTTGTTATACAGCATGAAAATGAAGTTCTAGAGTTTTATGATGAAGATCCAAATTCAGATAAAGAAAGTGCATCTAGTTCTATTCTTTTATCGGCGTTGAAGAAAGAATGATTGAGTGGAAAAAATGGTAGAAGAACCTGATAATCATGAAGATAATCATGAAGTTGAAACCATAGATAAAAAGGAGAAAATTATTTCTCTACCATCATGTATAACTGACGAAGATAAAAGCGCACTTTTTAAAGAAATGACAGTTATTCTAACGCGAAAATGGAAAAAGAACAATCAAGTTGTGTTTGGCTGTTCTGAAAATGACCTCCTCTTAGCTACTAGGATGGATATTGGCAGCTTAAGAGAGATTATACGTGAGTATAAAGATTTTGTCAATATTTTAGGTTTGGAAGTAGTTGAATATTCTCTTCCCACAGGTCATGAAATTTGGTATTGTATTCGATCTGAATATTATGCTCCTTCAGAACTTGAAAAAAATGAATTGTTGGTCCTAGGAACCATAATAGGATTATATGAAGAAACTAAGCTTCCTATAGCATCAAAGTCAGTTAAAGATAGACTTGTGATAAGCGGTAAGATAAAAGAGTACGTTGTTGATGAGACTTTAAGAGAACTCACAAAATTGGGTTACATTACAAGAATAAAAAACAAATGGGTATACAATTATAGAACAGAAATAGAGTTTGGAGTAGAAGAAAGACAAAAAATAGCGTCGGAGTTTAGGAAGCTTTGAAAGAAGAAGATGTTATACAGTATTTCTTAAAATGTACTTTTTGCAATCAACTTAAAACAGTAAAAGAAGCTGCTCTAGAAGAATGGCAAATATGTAATGGTTGCCAACTCATTTTTTGCAAGGAATGTAAATCCAGTTGCAAACAAGATGAAATGTGCCCCGGTGCTGCATACACAGAAGCACACTTCCCACTATTTAACATATTACCAATTGAACAAATAATAGAGGTAACCAAGAACTTTGAGAGAAAGCCTGGAGAGGGTAGGTTTCTGAGTAAGATTTTCTTTGAGGATGAGAAGAAAAAAGGAAATCTTCTTACGTCATCGAAAAAACGGGATAAAAAAGATGACTTCAGCATTATCAGATATAGAGAAGAACAATGGAGGAAGTTCGGTACAGTTTTAGTAAAACGCAAAGGTGGTCAATTTATATCGTGGGGACAAGTTGACTAAGGTAATTAAAAAGGAAAAAACAGAAAAAAAAGATAAAGATATTCCTTCAATTAGATAAGAAAATAGTCTTTGGTTTTTACTACATCAAATAAATATCTTTGTTTAAAAATCATCAGAGGATTATTCTCAGATATTATTAAAGATCTAGTGTGTTTTGGTGCTTTAATTACTGGATCGGAATATGAATAGTTTTCATCTAACGAGAAGAAACAATCAACTGAATAGTGGTCGGAACTCATGTTTGCTGAAAGTGTATCACCAGCAGTTGAATTGATCATTTTATCAGCCCAATGGTGGTTTACAATGATATAGTCTATTCTCCCCCAATATTGTGGTTCCCAATAGCCAAATGTTGGACCGAATGATGTCGGATTTATTGTTCTATAAACATCTGTGAAATTATGAACATGTGATGAATACTGTCCATAAACCGGATCTTCAGGATAAAGTAACATTCTTAATGGACCATCTCCTAACCAACCCAATGGTGCTAAGTCTCCAATATCATCAGGAGAATGAGAATTGAAGTCTCCCATGAACATTACTGGGACATCACCTAGATCATCTAGATAGTTAATAATACCTTCAGTTTCATTTTCTCTCATTCTAGTAGTGTTACATAAAGGAGAAGGTTGACAACATTTACCATGGTAACCAATGACATGTGTTATAGTTCCACTAATATTAATGACAGCATCACAGAAATAGCGACTATAATGATACATACTTCCATCATCTAATTCATAGTCTATTATTTGATGAAATTCTAGTATTGGGTATCTACTAAGAACTGATTGACCATCTGTACGTGCGCGGATTCCTTGTTCGGCATAGCCAGAATAAGGAGCTTCATCATAGAAATATGTATTTAATCTATTAATAGAGTTCTTTAATTCAGAACTATTACTATCATCAAGCGTACCTGTTTCAACAAGAATAACAATATCTGCACTTTCTTCCTCCATTACATCTCTCCAGGCACCTTTTGGGCGGGTTTCACCATTGAAACCTTTGACTTTTTCACCACTTTCCCAGATATTATAAGCCATAACTTTGAATACATCATCTCGAGGGGAATCAATAAAGTTGTCAACAGCTAGTCTAACATCTTCTATTACGAAATTACCTCGCTTATCCTCTGCTTTGAAAACAACATCAACAATTGAACCATCCTCAAAAGTTGTTGTATCCCAATCATAAGTGTTAGAAGTAGACACTAGCTCATCATTAACATAAATACTGTACAAAACGGTTCCAGAGTTGTCTTCAGCTTCCATTCCAATAGCTACAACTCCTGAGTAAAGCTTAAATTCCGTTGGATAGTAATTTATAATTATTGGATCCTCCCAATCTAGTTGTGTAACTAGAATAGGTACTGTTATTGCTGCAATTAGTGCAATTGCAATAGGGACTAAAAGTATCTTTCTCAATTTAACCAAGTAAAAATACTTACAATACTTATAAATATTATTGAATAATTAGTACTTCCGCAATAAGCCTTTTACTATCTCCCACCTCCCTCAGTAAGCGT
>JAHLWR010000029.1 GCA_019057815.1 Candidatus Heimdallarchaeota archaeon | reverse complement strand
TAAAAGGAACTTGTGTTTCTTTCTTACACTTGCTGCAGATTACAGTATGAAGTTCCTTGGAACCTCTATCTGACGGTCTTCTGTCCCTAGAATCATATCTGTTGGATGACTGGTTATAAGACGGGGAACCTAGTTTATTTCTAGAACGACTTGGAGGTTGTTTCTTTGCATAATCCTTCGCTCCATTTCTAGACTGATTATTATTATATTGCACAAAGCTCAACCCATATAATTGCTATTTAAACACGACGATTTAACACTCAACATTCAAGTGTCAAGAATCCCTTTCTCTGAAACATGTATGTCAAAAAATATAAGATTATCATCTGGATCCCTAAGTTCAGCACTTGCACAGTTATCATTTTTCTGATTAATAATTAATTATCTGTATTAGGATCTAATAAACTAATTCAAATTTTTTTTCAATTTCTAAAATACTATTGAAACAGCTCATACAGTGATAATTTTCCAACCACCATCAAATGGTACAATTGATTTTTCCATTAATGCTGCTTTCTCTTTGATATTAAACCACTCTTGTAGCTCTTGATTAAAAACAAGGATACCTTTCATTATAGAATCAATCGCAACTAAATTATGATTTTCAATCATATTAGAAAATTGTATGTGACCATAAACTAAAACATCAACTAATCCCAATTCATCATAACATTTTATTTTCATTCCTTCTTCTAGCAAGTCAACTCTCTTTTTTAGAGAGATTACGATTATATCAGCATCTGAATCAATATAATACTCGCCAGATGAAAGTGAACCAAAGAGGATAACCGCTAATGGTTTATACTCGTAGATTACTTTTTCTATGAAAGATACAAGTTCATTAATGTGCTTGTAGTTCTTCAATTTCTTTCTTAATTCTAGTAATGATAACCTTTCCAAATTCAATTGCCTCCTCTGCTTGGTCTTTTGTAAAATAATCCATTGGTGCTCCAATATCGAAACCATTTGGATATCTGGTTGGAATATAATATTGATCAAGTTTCCTTGAAATATCAAGAAGATTTTGATCAGTAAAATATCTAGATATGTGAAGATAAACTGAATGACCTCTATGTCTTTCTCCTTTAAAGTCCTCTAAGGCTTTAATCGCAAATTCTGCGGCTTGTTGAGAGAAAAAACACACATCCTCATAAAATTCGCCTTTTATTAACCACTCTGCAGATGCTATTTTTCTTTCTGCTTGACGAAGCCAATCCTTCCATCTTTTCATTTATCTCATACTCTTTTTATTTTCATTAAACAAAAAGATTTCGTAGATTTTCTTATTTGAATTAGACCTTTTTTAGAAATGGTTTCTGAATCTAATTGTCATACTAAAGTTGACATTAAGTTAGCAAGTAAATAATATATTATTATTATATTCTTCTTTTAATCTCAAGTTCAACGTCAGATCGCAGTTTTAGCCAATATTTGTAGTACTTAAAATCCCTCAATAACTGATTGAATTTTTCTCTAGAGTAGATTCCATTGTTAAAATTTGTATAAAATCCCTCATTCACTGGATGTTGTTTATGTAATTCTTTCCTCATTGCTTCCAATAGGAAGGGTTTCTGATTGTTTAACTGACTAAATGAAGGAAGAACTTTACCTATTTCATCTATCAAAATTTCAGACCAATTTTTAATTCGAAGGAAATGATGATCTATGTAAACATTGGGAATATTATCAACAATCAGTTTAAGATTCGAGAAAGCAATTTCCTTTTCTTCTTGAGTAACATTAGGATGGTAAACAGTTGGGCCATCTAGAGTAACTATATCAGGAGATTTTTCTAAAACGAAATCTGTTGCTTCCTTTGTTGCAGGACCACAAACATCAGAACTATAAAGATAACTACTTTTGTCATCTTCAATAAATGTCTCAACTACACATCCTCTCTTCGAATCTATTCCATGGAACACAGGATCGGAGAAAGTAATTTTTGTTTCCCCAAACTCATATTCAGACGAATCAGCTATTTTTATATCCAGATTTTTCTTTTTCCAAAGCCATTTTGCACGTTTCTGCTGATTGAAATTCAAATGATGTTTATAATCTTTAGCAAGTATGATTTTATCCTGAGAATAAATAACCTCAAATGTCTTTCTATTAGTAAACTCATAATTTCTTTCAACTCCCATAGTAAAATGATCAGCATGATAGTGAGTCTGAACAATGACATCAACTTTATCGATTAAATCAAGAATCGTTCTTCTTGATTTCCATGAAGCAGCAATTTCTAAAGGATGGGGAGATAATCCAAATCGAGTGGGTGCTAATGAAACTGAAGGATCAATCATTATTACAACATCATCAGTTACAACAATGTGAGCGAAAGATCTCGTTCCTAAAGACTCACAAGCTATTGGATAAACCTTCATTAATTATAATTCTAAACTTAGGAATAAAAACCTAACTTGAAAAACGTAAAGAATAACAGAAAATATCCAAGAATCTTTAAGAATATTCAATATACAAAGAAAATACATCAAATCAGATGGTGTCTGAAGTCATGCTAAAGGATTTCTCCTTTGTTTTTCAATTCTATTTACTTAAGTTTATATAGTGAGATTTTCATATTTTAGCTTGATAAACCATGTTCGGAAAACTCTCTAGAGATGATTTCAAATTTTTTTTGGCTAATTTAAAAGATGAAATATCGAATTTATTTGAGATATTAGATGATAAAGAAGCAATAGAACTACTATCTTTTCTAATGTTTGAACCTGCTAATATAAAAACGTTGAAAATAGAATATTCACATTTAGATCAAGATCTATTATATAGCTATATTGCTAATTTACGCGATTTTGGTATTATTAAGCTTAATAAGAAAAACCAGTATGAACTATCAAAAATAGGCTATAAATTTCTTCAAATGACTATAGATATGTTACTCAATCATCAATTCATTCAAGGCATTCCAAACTCAAAACTAGAAGAAATTATGATTAGAAAGATAGGTAAAAAAGATCTTACGAAGTTCAAAGAAGATAGAAAGAAGTATAAAGCGGAAGGTATCCAACTGGGTCTCTATCTATCTGCTAGACACTGATACCTATTTTTTCTCTTTTGTGAACCTATTGAATTGTGTTTTAATTCAACAGATAAATTAATAATCCTTTTTAGTTGATTCATTTATTGAAGAGAATGGAAACACAATCGAATGAGCTAATCAATAAAATTCATCCTATTCTTAAAGCACATGATGTTAAAAGAGCTTCACTATTTGGTTCATTTGCTAGAGGAGATGAAGCTAGGGAGAGCGATATAGATATTATAATCGAATTCAATGGTACTAAAAGCTTGTTTGACTTAGTCAGACTAAAATTTGATTTAGAAGAACAATTAGCGCGATCAGTAGATGTTTTAACATATGATTCTTTGAACCCGCTCATTAAACAGTCAATATTGGCGGAACAAGTGGTAATTTATGGTTAAGGACCCAACAGTTTTTTTGCAGCATATAATTGAGTCAATAGAGCTCATTGAAGATTATATCCAAGGAAAAAATTTTAAAGAATTCAAGGAATCTATACAATTGCAAGATTCGGTTTTCAGAAGGCTTGAAATAATTGGAGAAGCCGTAAAAAACCTTCCTGATGAGATAAAAAATATGAAATCTGACATTCCTTGGAAAGAAATAGCTGGTATGAGAGATATTCTGATTCATCAATATTTTGGAGTAGATTTACAATTAACTTGGCAAGTAATAAAAGAAGATAATAGAAAAATAAAAACCCTGTTAATCGAATTATTGAACACAATATAATCTTTTTAATTATTTTATTAGAAAAATATGATACATAGAAAGATAAAGGAGATTACTTGAAAAAACCTATCTTCTAGGAAGGTCTTGTATTCGTTTTAATAACGTAGTTTACAATAAGGGAGACCTTATTAGATAACTCCACAATTAAATCATATTGTTAATTCGGTCGTAAACTATCCAGCAATGACGCTCTAAGGAAGATCGTGGTATATTCCAATATTACAAAATCAAATCATTAAACGAAATGGTTTTATCTCTTTTAACTAAACTACACTGAAAATGGACAAGAAAGACGAATTTCCTTTATTCAAGATATTTCCCAAACTAAAGAAAATTCCGAGAATTTCAATAATTAATATTCCTACTCCTGTAGAACAGATGATTAGAACAGGTAAAATTCTAGGTGATTCCAATGTTTGGATTAAGAGAGACGATTTGACGCATGAGCAATATGGAGGAAACAAGCCACGTAAGTATGAATTCGTTTTTGCTGATGCATTGAAAAAGAAGAAAACAAGGTTACTAACAATGGGAGGAATAGGAACTAATCATGGTTTAGCTACTACTATTCACTCTAAAGATCTTGGGTTTGAAACTCACTTATATTTAAATGACCAACCTCTGTCTCAACATGTCAGAGAAAATTTACTATGTCATCACTATTTTGGAGCAAAACTACATCTAGTGAAGAATGAAAATGAAAGAAACAGGAAAATGCGATTCAAGAATTTTATTGATCGAAAATCGTATTTCATTATTACAGGAGCTAGTTCTCCTTTAGGTACACTTGGATTTGTAAATGCAGGTTTAGAACTAGCAGAACAAGTTGAACAAGGAAAGATACCAGAACCTGATAAGATATTCATAGCAGCTGGTTCACTTGCTACATGTGCTGGTCTTATTTTAGGTTTGGAATTAGCCCGTTTGAAAACAAGAATTATTGGTATAAATATTACTAGTTCAAATGAGTACATAAAAGAAAGGACATTGAATCTTGCAAGAAATGCTTTAGAAATCATGCGAAAATATGATCCTGATATCCCGAATATTTCTTCTAGAATTGACAGTAGGTTAACAATCAAGTATGGTTATTCAGGTGGAAAATATGGAAAAGCTACGAAGGAAGCTTTAGAAGCTATTGTTATTGCAGAACAGGATGGATATAAACTTGAATATGTTTATACTGGAAAAACTTTGAGTGCTTTAGTTGACTATTGTAGAAATAATCCTAAAGCTAAAGAAGAAGTACTATTATTCTGGAATACTAAAAGCTCAGTAGATTTATCTGATATTTACAACAATTATAACTTCAGAAAACTACCATCTGAGTTTCACAAGTATTTTGATGGTACAATTAAACTGGACAACAATTTCTGAAGAAGTAGTATTATTTTAGATATTGTCACCTAAAAGACTACACAGGAAATATTTATCCATCAAAGTTGAATAAGAAAATCTTTAACTATTTCTAAACGATACCAAGACTTCAATAAAATGCTTTTCATGATGCATGTCTTAAATCCAAAAATACTTTATAGTAGTTAGATATTGTAATTGTAATGGTTATTTCTAATTTGCAAATATGTAAAGATTGGTTATCTCTTACATTCTCAGATTGGCAAAGTATCCAGAGTGCTATTAAAGAAACGAACAAAGCTTCAACTATGTTCCATATTCAATTTTTAGTAGAGAAAATACTAAAAAGCTTGATTATTCTTTTTGGAAAAGAAGCTGAACCTTCACATTTCCCATCCAAACAGTTAGATCATATTGTTGATAAAACTACAATTGAAATTGAAAATATCGAAAGGAAAAAATGGGCAAAGTTAATCAAAGAAATAGCAATATTAGCAAGAACTATAGAAGATGAGAGAACACGTCCTAGATACGGTGTTAGACATGTTAGTGGAATAGTAAGCCCTGAAACTCTATATTCAATGGATACAATAAAACTTTTTTTAGAGGATATGAAAGCCATTGTTAAATTAACTATTGAATTCTTTATGTTTCTTCCATTCTCTGACAAACTTGAAGACCAAATAAAATTGTTGGAGGGTTATCTTTGAATTGTTTAGAAAATATAAAGAAGAATCTTTCAAAATTCTCTCCTTTACCTCCAAAACACTATATTTCGGATTTGTTTGCTTACTTTGATAAATTATGTGATCTTAATATCTCAATCAATGCAGTTATACTTTATGGGTCGCTAGTAAAAGGAACATATAAAACCTTATACAGTGATGTCGATTTAATCGTGGTTTTTGACGAACTTCCCTCTACCTACCATGAAAGAATTGTCTTCAAACGGAATCACTTAAAAGAAATACCTTCAGGAATCCAAGCAACATGGTTTACAAAGAAAGAATTCAAAGAAAACTTTGAAGGAAGAGCAGGTTATTTACTTGATTCATTATATGAAGGTTGGGTGTTAATCGATAAGAGTGGGATTATTTTGCAACATAAAGAAGAACTCCAGCGAATGTTAAATGATGGTAAAATAATACGAGAGAATAATCATTGGGAATGGCCAATGAAAAAGTTAGGAATCATTCAATTATGAACCAATGAAAATTAATTGTGCTTTCTTTACGTTTTTATCCTTTCTATTTACACTTTCTTTAAAATAAAAATAACACAAAAGGGATTTAGTAACTTTATTTTACTCATCATTTTCTTGTTGACCAGAATTAGTTACATTATCATATGAGGTTTCTTGCTTTTTCGCCATTCTACTTCTTTTCAAACCTTCTATTTGCGAATCTATCAACTGATTAATTTTCTTAGTTTTGATTTCAGTGTTTTTCATTGGATCACAAGGTGGATCAGCAAGATGTAGTGGACATTCTTCACATAGTTCTAAGTTCGCTCTTTTCCCTCTTATTGCAAAGAATAGTGCGATTTCAAATGGTATGAAACTGATGAGAATTAACCTTATCCACCATGTTGGTCCTAAGACTATAATAGAGATATAAGCACCCATTCCTAGCCCTAACGAGCTCCTGAATAAAGATTTAAACCATTTATTTGATGGGTGTATTAATGAATGTAGCACTAATGCTACTAAGCCAAATAGATATACTATTGGGAGTATGATTACATTAGTAGTAAAGAATGCTTTAGCATTGAAGAAAGCAATCAGAAAAATAATAAGTGCAGAGTAAAGGCTTGTACAACCAACACATAATTTTAAACCCCAAATATCAAAGTAATGATTCTTATATTTGCTACATGTTGGATGATGTGCGAAATTTTGCCAAGCTGTAATTTTAGCCATAGCCCAGACTACATGGAGTGGTGTATACTTGGATAGGTGCACTTCTTCATCAAGATATGGGGATTCTATTTTCTCATCTTCCATAAATATCACTAAAACGGTTTATACAAGTATTAATGATTTTCATTTTTAAGATGTTTTTAAATGTTTCTTAGAAAAAATAAAGAAAAAATAAAGAAAAAGAAAAAAAATGTACTATTTTGGAAATAGATCAGGTATATCATCAGTTGCAGCTAAGAAGTACATATATAGATGTCCAATCCATTTTGCTACTCTTGTAACAAAATCATAATGTGCTTTGAATCGTTTACCTGCAATAACAACTGTAAAACAGTTAATAAATGCTGTAATGCCGATGATCATATTAAATATCATCATTACAAGACCAATTATGATTCCATAGAACATCTGTAGTATGGGTCTAATAATGCAAAAGTTTAATCTACTTGCCGTTTCAACGAATCCTGGTAGGGACATAGTGTGTTGAAAAACACACAGTACTATTTAAAATTTTTTGACACAAATGTAATAATTAACTTAAGTTATTTTTTAATTTTTTTCAGATTATTGTAACGAACTTAGAATCGATAACATTAAAATATCTAGATTGATGAATGATAATTAATGGCTTTAACTCTTTTGGTTACTGGAGTTGCAGGATTTATAGGTAGCAGTGCAGCAGAAAGGTTTTTGAAAGAAAAGTATACTATGATTGGAATAGACAATTTTGAACAAAATTACCCTCAACAAATAAAAGAGTCGAATTTAGCTATTCTCAGTGAATATGATAATTTCAGATTTGTTGAAGGTGATTTTGCAGATGAATGTTTTATTGAATCTTTATTCGATAAGTACAGAATTACTAATATTATTCACTTAGGCGCAAAAACTGGTGTGAGGAAAAGTATTTCTAACCCTATAGAGTATATTAAAGCTAATTTAATCGGTACTACAAATCTTCTAGAACAGTGTAAAAAACACAAAATTCAGGAGTTCATTTTTGCATCTTCATCGTCAGTCTATGGAAATAGACTGGATATACCCTTCAAAGAGGGAGAATTGATTGATAAGCCAATATCACCTTATGCTGCCAGTAAAATCATGGCTGAATCTATTACTTATACTTATCATAAATTATACGATATTAAAATGACAATTTTGCGTTTTTTCACTGTTTATGGTCCAAGAGGTCGACCTGATATGGCACCTTACATTTTCATGAATTGCATTGTAGGATCAAAACCTATAATCCAATATGGTGATGGAGATACAGCTAGAGATTATACCTTTATTTCAGACATAGTTGATGGAATATTTGAAGCACTTAAACGGACCTCCAATTGGCAATATGAGATTATCAATTTAGGTAATTCCTACCCTGTTAGATTGAGGGATTTTATCAAAGAAATTGAATCTGTTGTAGGAAAAGAAGCAGAAATTATCGTAGAAGATCCTAAGGAAGGGGATGTTTCTATTACTTGTGCTGATATAAGTAAAGCTAGAAGGTTACTTGATTATAATCCAAAGATTCCACTGAAAAAAGGTCTAGAACAAATGTTTGACTGGTATAATTCATTAGAAGAGAAATATGATGTTTAATGTTCAACCTACTTTTCTCTGTTATAATTGCATCAATTTTATATCGAAGTCTTGAAAACTTGCTAATATGTGTGACAACAAGAAAGTTTTAAAATTCCCATTCAAGAATAAATTAGGTAGCTTTGCATAAAGTAGTTGTATTGGGCGCAGGTTTAGTTGGAAGTGTTATTGCAAGGGATCTTGCACTAGATAGTGAATTAGAAGTATCAATAGCGGATATAAATGATTCAGCTCTGAAGCAATTATCAGAAGATTTTGAAATAAACAGCATTTATCGAGACCTTTCAGAACGATTTATAATACAGGAACTTGTTGAGGATTTCGATTTAGTTATTGGTGCTTTACCAGGTTTTTTAGGTTATCAAGCTCTTCAAAGTGTAATAGAAGCAGGTAAAAATATTGTTGACATCTCATTTTTTAGGGAAGATCCTTTTACTTTGGATAAAGTAGCTAAGAAGAAAGGAGTGACTGCGATTATTGATTGTGGCGTTGCTCCAGGTTTAAGTAACATAATCTTGGGTTATGTTCACAGCTTACTCGACCATACGCATAGTTTTGAATGTTACGTAGGAGGTCTTCCTGTCGAGAGACAGTGGCCCTACGAGTACAAAGCACCTTTTTCACCAGTTGATGTAATAGAAGAATATATTCGTGATGCAAGATATGTTGAAAATAGAAAGATAATAACCAAACCTGCTTTGTCTGACTCTGAATTGATTGAATTTCCTGAAATAGGTGAACTTGAAGCTTTTAACACTGATGGATTAAGAACCTTACTAAAAACCATGGATATTCCGAATATGAAAGAGAAGACGCTTAGGTATCCTGGACATATTAAACTTATAAAAATACTAAAAGATACAGGCTTTTTCAGTAAAAGATTCATTGATGTGAATGGGATAAGTATGAGACCTTTAGATCTAGCTACAAAATTACTTTCTGAAAAATGGCAGCTAGGAGAAAATGAAGAAGATTATACGATAATGAAAATTATCATTGATGGAACAAAAGAAAATAAACTCTTCAAATATTCATACGAACTTTTAGACCATTATGACAAAGAAAATAACATAATTTCAATGGCTAGAACAACAGGATATACAGCATCTATTATGGCTAGATTAGTTGTTAAAGGTAAATTTGAGAAGAAAGGTATTTGTCCACCTGAATATATTGGTAAAAACGAAGTTGTATATAATTATCTTATGAATGAGTTAAGAAAAAGAAATGTTATAGTCAAAGAAAAAATAGAAGAAGTAAATAAGTGATTTTCTTTTAATTTTATATTTCTTTCTTCGAATTTTAAGATTTGAATTTGAGTTTTTTATTTTTTACGTCAGAAAATTTACGATAATTGTATTTTCAAATAAATTTTCATTGTTGATTTAAAGAAAAAACTACCTAAGGCTGTAATATTGAATTATTGCCGTTCTGTGAATAACTTGACATAAATATTTATTGAGCTTTTGTATATATTTATATTTTTGATTCAGTAATTTTTTTATTTTTCTGAAGTTCATATATATAGTTTCACAAAAAGTTTAAAATGTTTAATAATAATCATTAACAGTTTTAAAGAGGTAATTATTTATGAAAAAAAATATATTGGACAATAAAACTAAAGCAATAATTTCTTTAATGTTCTTTATTTCAGTCATTTTTATTATACCCATTTTTCCTGCACAAGCTATAGGCATCCCAGTTTTGATTTCACCTTCTAATAGTGCTAGATTAGGCTATAATAATCCTACTTTTGAATGGGGTTCTGTTTTCCTAGCTAATCTTTATCATATTCAGCTTGCAATTGATAGTTCATTCACTAATATTGTTGGGGAAGAAGATGTTGCTGGAACTACTCTAGATTCACCCCCTTTACCAGAAGATGTTTACTGGTGGAGAGTAAATGCTAGAGGTAAGGCAGGCTGGGGTTCTTATAGTGAAGCATTTAAATTTGAAATAGCGTTAACTCCACCAACTGTTCCTGTTCCTATTTCTCCTGAAAATGAAGACTATATTAAAGATTCAACACCAAGATTAGAGTGGAATCCTTCATATGATATGAGTCAAACAGTTGGGTACTATGAAGTACTGTTGGATGATCAAGCCACATTTGCTAGTCCAAATTATAATGAAAACACTGGAACAGCCACTGAATTTACAATTCCAACTCCTTTAAGTGAGATAACATATTATTGGAAAGTAAGAGTTAGAGGAGATTTAGGTGCTTATAGTAGCTGGTCTTCTACTCAATCTTTTACTGTGGATATAACTGCTCCAGGAATACCTACGCTGCTTTCTCCTTCAAATGGTGCAATAATTAATGTAACAAGGCCCCTCCTTGATTTTAACGATGTCCCTGATGCTACAGGTTATATTAGTCATCTTGCTACTGATGAAGATTTTGTAAATAAAATAGAAGTTGTTGGATTTCATCCTTCATACCATCGAGTTCTTTTTGACTTATCAGATGGTACTTTCTATTGGAGAATCAAAGCTACAGACGAAGCTTTTAACATTGGTCCATATAGTTCTGTCTGGCATTTTACTGTTGATACAACACCACCTAGCCCACCAGATCTCCTATCACCTGTAGATAATGAAATATCCTCATCGGATAGTATAGAATTTGAATGGTCATCTGATTCTGATTATGTTGAATATGAGTTACAAATAGATAATGAAGGCACTTTTACTGAACTTGTATTACAAGAGATAGTAGTTGATAACAACTATGTTTTTAATGGAATGTTAGATGCTGAATATTATTGGAGAGTAAGAGCTAGAGATGAGGTAGAGAATTGGAGCGATTGGAGTGAAGTAAGGGTTCTAACTATTGATACAACTGACCCAGTAGTGGACTCACCAGAAGATATAACCTACAAAGAAGGAGAAACTGGTAATATAATTCAATGGGCAGCTGCAGATGCTAATGCTGATACATACACTATTTATTTGGATGGTATTGAGTTAATTTCAGATACGTGGGAATCTGGAATTGCAATCGAAATCTCAGTGGATGACCACTCAGTAGGAACTTACGTATATGTAATTGTTGTACAAGATAAAGTTGGACATTCCTCTACGGATACTATAGATGTAAATGTTATTGAAGCAGTAGAAGAGATGAACAATTTTTACCCACTGATAGCTTTAATTATATCAATTACAGTAACTACTGTTGTTTTTTCAACTAGAAAGAGAAAATTATGATTTTTTCATATTTCTTTTTTTTTATCATTACTTTTAATCTTCTATTTCTTTCTTAAATCTAAAAGATTTGAAAATTGAATGTTTGCTTTTTAAGTTAGATAATTTTGATGAATCGATTTTATCACTAGATCCTTCCTTATTTACTTTGATATTTCCAAGAATGTTTACATTGCTTGCAAAATCTGAAATTATTTTTCGGACCATCTCTTCCGGTAAACCTTGCTCTTTTAGTTCTTTGTAAAGAGACCCAATCCCTTTTCCATATTCCATTGCAGTTTCTGAACTATATAGAGCAGTAAAAATACCTTTAATTAAATCTGGGATTTCTGTTGAAACTGCTTGTAGAATTTCCCTTACTTCATCAGCATCTTTCATCTTCTCTTCTTCATCTTCTACAAAATCTTCATCAATGATTTCTTTCTCGTTATTGAACTCGCTCATGTTTGTCACCTAAATTCTTTCTAAGATAGACTTTATTTGAGCACTCAATAAGAAGATATTGAGCTAAAGTGACCATTGTGTGACCAAAAATCTCAATGACTAAAAAAGTCTTCAGAGAAAAATTCCCCGAATCATCCTTTTTAATGACATTCAAGCCTTGTTAGTAAACAGAATAATGATTAAATAGTTTTCCAAACAAAAATCGCTTGTTGATTTAAAAAACATTTATTTTGAAAGAGAAAAAAGAGAAAAGAATCTCTAATTATTCAGGTTTAAAGTGCTTTCTTGAGTATAAGTAAATCCCTATTAGTAGGAATACTACAGCAAGAATAAATAGCAGTATAAGATCAAAAGCATTACTAGCAAGAGAATTATTGTGAAGTAGAACACTTCTAAATATCCTTATTGCTGGTGCTGCTGGTAATACATCATATAAACCAAAAGAATTCCCAAATACATTAGAGATTATGGTTGGATTAGGTATATCAAAGAACGCACCTGATATCATAGCAATGGGCGTAGCTATGATTCCAGCTAAACCTCTACCAGCTGCTGCACCTTTTACAAGTCCTGCAATGATGAAACCTATCCCACTTGTAGCTAACGATAGGAAAATAGCAGGAATAAAGGCATACAGAACTTGAATTGAAGCTGGGAAACCAAATATTAATCCAGCAGCAAAAACTAATGGAATCTGTATGAATGCAATAACCATCTGACTAGCTAAAATCGACAAAACATACATAGGTGGAGTAACTTTGCTAATCCTAAGACGTCGAAGAGTTCCTCCTTCAATATCTCTAAAAGCAATATCTGTAATAGAAGCAAGATTGTTTAAAATTGCATATACAATTAAACCAGGTAAAACAAAGTCAAAGACAGTAAAACCTGTCGTTGACAGACTACCATACACATCGAGGATAACACCTTCAACTGGATCATCACCAAAATTAAAGAAATATTGTGTTATTTTTTCGATAATAGTACCAGATATAGTGAAATCTTGAAGAGTACTATCTCCATCAACTTTGACAATGGTTTTAAAGTCTAAACTTGGATATCCAGTCCAATTTCCTGTTGCTGCTGTTAGAATTGGATCATCACCAAATTTATTTTGAAATGCAGCAAGAACACCAGAACTAAAATTCTCTGGTAATGTTATCAAAGCCTTAATGTTCCTAGTTTCTAATGATTCTTGAGCAACATCTAATTCAGTTATATTGAAAATCTGGATTTCAAAGATTGTGACATTGCTTTCAGGATATAAAACTGTTTTAAGAACTCGGATATACTCTTCAGAGTAAAAAGTGTCATTTACAGTTGTAGTACCATTCCAGAAAGCTATAACACCACCATCAATGCCTGTATCATAGTTTATTATTCCGATGATTTTTGAGGAGGTAAGAGGATCACTCCATTGGAAGGCAAGTCCAAAAACTCCAACAAAACATAATGGGAAGAGGATTATAAAGAAAAATGTTGTTCTATCTCTCGTAATAGAAAGAAGATTTGTTTTTAGTAGAGAGTAAAAAGCTCTGATTTTTGACATTTAATCACCTTCTCCTCCTTCTCTTAGAGACTTCCCAGTAAGACCTATGAATACATCTTCTAATGTGCTTCCCCGAAGTTGAAGGCTTTCAATGAAATCAGTCATGTCTAGTTTAACCGCAATCTCTACGACTTCAGTAATAAGTGTGGCTCCTTTTTTTGTAAATATCTTAACAGTATTATCAAGGAATGTAACTTTAGAAAATCTTTTTCTTAACTTCTCTATAAATGATTCACTAGTTTTAGATTCAAGATTCTCAGCTATCATCAATTCTATCACTTCTTCAGCTCCAAATGTAGATTTCAGTTCATCAGGAGTTCCACTCGCTATTATTTTTCCATAGTCAATAATTAAAATACGATCGCAGAGTTTATCAGCTACTTCCATTAGATGAGTGGTTAGAATGATTGTTATTCCTTCCTCTTTTGATAACCTTTCAACATTCTCCCAAAGAATATTGCGGCTTTGAGGGTCCATTCCTGCACTAGGTTCATCAAGGAATAAAATTTTTGGAGAATGCAGCATACCAAGTACTAAATTTAATCTTCTTTTCTGACCACCGCTCAATTTTCCAGCTCTTCTTTTCTTAAGTTCTGTTAGCTGAAAAAGCTCAAAGAGTTCTTTTATTCTGTCTTTCTTATTCTCTATATCATAACAATCCGCAAAAAGTTCTGCATTCTCTTGAACCGTTAGATAATCATAAAAGACTAAATCTTGAGGGGTATAACCAATTAGATCTCTAATAGTTTTGAAATCATCAATTTGCTTGCCTAAAATAGAAAACTCCCCTTTGGTTTTCTTAATTATCCCAAGTAAAATGGAAATTGTTGTAGTCTTGCCAGCACCATTAGGACCAAGTAATCCTAGAACTTCTCCTTCAAATAATTCAAAACTAACTCCACGAACAGCGTGTACTTTACCATCATAGATTTTTTCTAAATCCTTGGTTTCCAACACTATTTCCTTTTTAGTTTTAATATTTAACTCATTTTCTTCTTTAACAATACCTTCAGACATATTATCAAACTATGTTGTTTGTTGTATATAAAAATAACTAATTAAATTTTCAATGATAAAAGCAATGTTTTTTTAAAACTAGAAGAAGAAGGAATAACACATTCTTGAGAATACATATGGATTCAAAGATGAGAAAATAACATTCCAATGATGTTCTTGTCAAAAGCAAAACCAGAAGTACTTCTAACTTATATTCTAAGAAGAGTTTTAATTATATTTCAGGATCAGGTCTTCTTTCAGGAATCATTGCTATTGATTTAGATTCAACGAAATTAGTGTCAAAGTAAAGAGCGCAATAACAATGTCCATATTCATCTATATCGGGCTGAGCATAATCACAAGGACAACAAATGTCTTTATCCAATTTCATGTTTTCTTGAGATTCTCTACAAGGACAATTGAAATAACCTAATCTATTGAAATTGTCTCTTAAACCCTCTAAAAGCATATCTAGCGTTCCGTCTTGGTTTGAATGAAGTTTCCATTTTCTTATATTAGCAACACGTTCAACATAGTTTTTTACATCAGCAATTGTTTTCTCTTTAACCATTTTATTGTCAACTCTCATTTCAGCATTTCTTCCCATTTTTCAGGGTTATATCCAGCAAAAAATTCTTTTCCATCAATAATTAAGAAAGGGTAGCGTATCATTATTTCAAATAAGTTTCGTATGCTTCTCTTAAATTCTTGTTTATCATCAAAAGGTAGTAAATCGACATCCAGAAATTTATATTTATATCCGTTATCTATTAACCATTGCTTGCCTTTCTTGCACCATTGACATGTGCTTAAAGTTAACGCAAAGATATCATGATCATCTTTTTCTCCATTAACAATTACAATATTGCCTGGAATTCTTACATCTTCAAACTTCATAGGATATATAATCAAATCATGAATTATAAAATTATACTTGCGACAAGAATTCCTATACATCCAGTAGAATTTATATTTTCATTTTCATTTTTTTCCATAATCTTTATTTTATGTAACCTAATCTTTGTAGTGTGACTTCGGATATTATTATTCCTAAATATTCTTGGAATCGTGAACTGGATAATCCTTTTACAACAAAGATTAAAGGTGTTAAAATTAGACTAAAAGATATTTTTCACCTTTTTCCAGCCATAATTCGAATGTATAAAAAAATGCGATTAGACAAAAAACAGGGGAAAGAGAGTATGAATTTATTCAGCTTTCCTAAAGCATCTGCTTGTCATGGTGTTCCAATAGGTGGGTTAGGAGGAGGTACAATTGGAAGAGGATGGAGAGGAGAGTTCTATCGATGGCAACTGAAACCAGGAGTTTACCATCATAATTCTGTAGAAACAAACCAATTTTCTGTTTTCATTAAAAGTAAAGATGGGTCAACATATTCAACGGTATTAAATCCAAACCATCCAAGAAATAGTAAACTTAATGGTTGGAATTGGGATTTTTATGGTAAGAACGCTGTATATCATGCTCTTTATCCTAGAGCTTGGACGGAATATAACAACATCCAACCTGGTATAAATCTGATTTGTAAACAAATATCACCTGTGATACCTCATAACTATGAAGAAAGTAGCTATCCTGTAGGAGTTTTTGTTTGGTATATAGAAAATAGTACAGATGAACCTGTTGAAGTAAGTATTATGTTTAGTTTTCAGAATGGGACAGGTACGGAGAATGATTTTGCGGGAGGACATAAAAATGAACATTTCGAATATGAATTGAAAAAAGAAAAATTCATAGGAGTTCGTTTAAATCATGTCCATCGTCAGAAGAAACCCCTAAAAGAAGGGCAGAAATTAAAAGATCAAGAATTTTTTGAGGATTCTTTACAATTTGCTATAGCTACAAGAGACAATGACGAAACAACTGTTACATGTAATCCTTTGTTTTTCACAAACAGTAATGGTGGAGAAGTGTGGGAAACTTTTGAGAAAAGTGGGGAAGTAAACACTTCTGATAGTTCTTATGTTTCAAAAAAGAATGAATGTATAGGTGCTGCTATTGCATCAAAAGTAACTATTCCAGCAAAAGAATTAAAAGAACTATCCTTTACTTTAGCTTGGGATATGCCTTTAGCAAGGTTTGGCGGTGGAAGAGCTCATTATCGTCGTTATACACGTTTTTATGGTCGAAAGGGTAATAATGCTCATCGTATCGCAGCAGATGCTCTTCTAGAATATCCTGAATGGGAGAAACAGATAGAAAAGTGGCAGAAACCAATTTTAGAGGATGAAACTCTTCCAGCATGGTACAAAGTTGCGTTATTCAACGAATTATATTATATAGCAGATGGAGGAACTATATGGACTGATGGAGAGGAAGGAGAAGAACCTTTTCCAGAAAAATGCACTGGTCATTTTTCTTATTTGGAAGGTCATCAGTATACTATGTATAATACTTATGATGTACACTTCTATGCTTCCTTTGCTTTAGCTATGCTTTGGCCAGAGCTTGAGCTTAGCCTACAGAGAGATTTTGCAGAAGCTGTCTTAACAGAAAAGCCTGAGACTCATTTGATCTTTGGTAGTGGTTCAATGGTAAAGCGTAATATCAAAGGAGTTGTCCCTCATGATTTAGGTGCTCCTTTTGAAGATCCATGGTATCTTGTCAATGTTTATGCATTGTCGGATCACAATAAATGGAAAGACTTGAATCCGAAATTTGTTTTACAAATCTATAGAGATTACATAGCAACAGGAAATAAGAAGTTTCTAGAAGAAACATGGGAAGCAGTAAAACTTGCAATAGAATTCATTCAAGTATGTGATTCTGATGGTGATGGGTTGATAGAGAATGCAGGTTTTCCAGACCAAACCTATGATCTGTGGTCAGTTTTTGGTCCAAGTGCATATACAGGAGGATTATGGTTAGCATGTTTAACTGCAGCAGCTGCTATAGCTGATATATTAAAAGAAAAGAAAAAAGCAGATTATTACAGACAGATATTGATTAAAGGAAAGCAAGCTTATGAAGAAAAATTGTGGAATGGTTCTTATTACAATTATGACAGCAGTAAAAGTAGACAACACAATAGCATTATGGCGGATCAGTTAGCAGGCCAATGGTATGCACAAACATGCAGTCTACCTTCAATCGTCCCTAAAGAAAATGCACGAAAAGCTCTAAAAACTGTTTATGATTTTAATGTGATGCGATTCAAAGAGGGTAAAATGGGAGCAGTAAATGGTATGAGACCCAATGGAGCTGTCGATAAATCGTGCTTACAATCTTCAGAAGTTTGGACAGGAACAACATATGCTCTAGCAGCTGCAATGTTACAATTAAACCTCGAAGAAGAAGCTTTCAAAACAGCTAAAGGCATATATGAAACTGGATGGAAAAAACTTGGATACTGGTTTCAAACTCCAGAAGCTTGGGATTCAAGAGGTGGAAATAGATCATTAGCATATATGAGACCTCTATCTATTTGGGCTATTCAATGGGTCATTGAAAAATTACTGGTCGTTACTAAGACAACTGAAGTCGACTAGAACTTTCGACAGAAGTAATTACCATATATACTAGAGATAAACCCCTTCTAAAAGAAGAATTTTACAAAACTTTAGCAAAACTATAAATATTCTCTATTCTTCTATTATTGTATGAAAAACATTGCATCTACTCTTTCATTGCTTATGTTTCTATTACTTGCTTCACCTTTTATACAATCTGAAGCTCAGACTAGCGAGATAATCAATAACCTTTCTATTTCCGCTATAAATAAAAATTGGACATTTCTCATTTATATGTCTGGAGACAACAACTTGGAACCTTGTGTAATTGAAGATATAAATGAGATGGAGCTTGGAGGAGGAACAAACGATGATATTAATATCGTTGTTATGGTTGATAGAAGTGATGAAAATTACGAAGTTCCTGATTACCCAGAAGATTGGTCAGAAACAAGGTACTATGTAATTCAACCAGATTCTGACATTGAAACAATAAACACTCCTGTTAATACATCTCTTGGAGAACTAAATATGGGGGATCCTCAAAATCTTCGTAATTTTGTGACTTGGGGTATTTCAGCTTTTCCAGCTAATCGAACAGCTCTTATATTCTGGGATCATGGAAGAGGTTTAGATGGAACCTGCTGGGATGACGGCGATTATGATTTCTTAACAATTCAGGAAATACAGACAGCACTAGATGGCTTTCATTTTGACCTTATAGGATTTGATGCTTGTGTTATGGGACAAATAGAAATTGTCTATGAGTTGAAGGATTATTGTGATGTTTATCTATCGAGTCTTTATTCAGAACCTGGTGATGGTTGGCCATATAATGAAATAATCTCCCAACTGATTGCTAATCCATCAATGACAGTAGTTGAATTAGCTCAGACTATTTGTACTGAATATGTAGACTCGTATATGTATCATGGTCTTGATGTTACTATGTCGGCATACAACACCTCTATTATAGGAAGCATTGTTCCAGAAATCAATTCATTATCAAGTGAATTGAGTGCAGCACTTCCATCAAATATGGCTGCTATTTATGATGTTTTGATGACTGCTGACTCATACATGCCGAATTTTGTAATAGAATTTTATGAATTTCTAACTGAACTTCAAACACAAATAGGAGGTTCACTTGGTACTGCAGCTTATAATGTTAAAACGGTGCTAGATAACGCTCTTATTGCTTCTGAATCAAGTCTAGTTTCAGATCCTTATGGTCTGTGGATATTCCTTCCTCTACTACCCTATAACTATGCTTTTGATTTCTATACCAATCCTTCAAATCAAATAATCAGTTTTTATAATAATTTGTACTATGGTTTAGACTTTGTTGATGATACAGATTGGGAAAATTTCATATCTGATTGGCGTGTTGAATTGGAATCATATATTGCATCGTTAAACTACCCTTCACCAGGTGTTTATACAGACTATTTATCTTCATATAGCTATATGTTTGTTCAAGCAGATCTTCCAGCTAATACTCCTGATCATGCATATCAAGCTGTGCTTACAATGGATTATACAGTTGATTTAGATATGCTAGTTTGGAATGAAGAGAGCTACCTTGATTTACTTAGTGATGTTTCTGTAGATTGTTATTATGGATCTAGTGGAGATACTGAAACTGCCCTATTACCAATTTCTGTTGAAACTACTGTATTCTTCTTTATTTATAGTTACGACGGTTATGGAACATTCTCTTTAACAATATCAGAAATAGAGTATTTTGACGATATCTATGAAGATAATGATAATATTTTGGATGCAGCTTACCTAGATGTGAACAATGAATATGATTTGTATCTTTATGATGATGATTTCTTCGAAATTGAATTAATAGAAGGACAATTTTTGGATGTATATTTAGCATTTGATTACAATAATTTTGACCTAGATTTTGCTATTTATGATGATACTGGAAGTGTACTTGACCATAGTGAAGAGTATTTAAGTGATGAGGAAATTAGCTTTTTTGCACCATATACAGGTTCTTATTATATACTAGTTTATCTCTACAGTGGTGATATTGGTGTTGCTTACAGTTTAACAATTGAAGCTTTAGAGGGGCCATTTATAACAGATTTTGATTCTGACCCTTACTACCCTGATATTGGTGAGGAAGTTACGATAACTTGTACAGTTGAAGGATTAAACAGTATAGAAACAGTTGTACTTTCATATGCCATTGATGGTGGTCCGTATACTAATGTTACAATGTCTCTTGATTCAGATGGAGATTATGCTGCAACTATTCCCGGAACTGCAGAAAATTACGTTTTAATAAAAATATATGCTAAAGATATTACTGGAAACTGGGATATAACTGAAGAATATACACTATATTATTACGAACCTTACACTTATAGTTCAACTTCTCCATGGTATATGTTCCCTACTATTCTGGTTGTTATAGGTTTTATTTACAAACGAAGACTAAGATTAATCAAAGGAGTTTATTTGAAAAATAAATGAAACTTTTAATCACAAAGACTTGTCAAAAACAATAAAAAATTAATAACAGATAGAAACTAGATTTTAATTCCACATCCCGTACAGAAATCTCCTTTTTGCTTGATTTGTTTTCCACATTGAGGACAAAATTTTTTACTTTTCTGTAATTGTGGATCTTCGACTTGCTTATCATAACCTTTCTGTAATTGTGGATCTTCGACTTGCTTATCATAACCTTTCTGTAATTGTGGATCTTCACCTTGTTTACCATAATTTTGTAGTTCTGGAGGTAAATTGACATAAACTATAGGTTTACCAGTCTGTTTTGATATAGCTAATAGATATTTTCTAGTTCTTTTCAGATGAGCAATAGGTTCTAATTTTAAATTGCGTAAAGCAAGAATGACTATTAATATACCCATTCCCAGAAGCCATAAGAAGAAAATCCCAACTACTATCTGGATTTTTGAATTTCGTCTTATTCTACGTGTATGTTCTTTTACATCAAAAATGATTTCATTTTCAGTGATTTTTAATCCTGGAATTAAAAAAGCAACTTTTGTCCTATCCATAAGATAATCACCTAGAGCTAACAATCTTTGTATTAATAAATATTTCTCAAAATATTTTAAAAGAAAAAGTGAAAGCAATTTTTTTATACTTTAAAGACAATAATTGAGTAGGATGCTTACAAACAAGAAAGTGTTTATTAGGAGAAAGAGTTGTAACGGAATTATAAGCTTCCAACTTGGATGCATTATCGTTATTCTCTTGTTTCTAAGCTCTATTACTACAATACCAGTCATAATTAGTAATTCAAATAATCAACAACGTAATACATTTGCTGAAGAACCTTTGGAATCCATAAGAATTAATTCTAATCTCGATTTCATTACTCTGGGTTTTGAGGGAAATGGTACAAAAGAAAATCCCTATAAGATTGAATATTTAAATATTGAAACTTCAAACGATTATGGTATCTTTATAACAGATACAACTTCTTTTTTTGTTATTCAGAATGTATATGTTGACGCATCAATATATGGAATTCATATTCGTGATATAGCTGAAGGAACAGCAATAATCAGAGATAATTTCTGCAATTACAATAACAATCCGATTTGGACTTCTTATGGAATAATAATTAAAAACTCAGATCAGGTAACAATTTCAAATAATACTTTTAAAGGAAATGACATAGGCGTATCTATTAGCAATTCTGTTTCATTTAGTGTCATAAATAATACTTGCACGAGTAATGATTTAACAGGATTATATTTTTCTGAAACATCTGATGGTATTATTGCCAATAACAGCTGTGTAGGAGATTACCGAGAAGGAATTAGGATAGCCAATAAAGCTACAAATATTACACTAGAAAATAACGCATGTAGCTCCTGTGGGATTGATATAACTCTAGATTCTCTAGACGATTATAGATCTTTGTTCATTTCAAATAACACTGTGAATAATAAACCATTTAGATTTGAAATTGATCTTAATAACACAAATATCTCAGATGCAAGCGGTGAAATAATACTTGTCAACTGCTTCAATATAACAATTAGTAATCAAGAAATGAGTGGGATATCGAAAGCAATTTCAGTAGTAAATTGTTCTCAATGTGCAGTAATTAATAACACGTGTAGCTACATTCGAGATACTGCAATAGAGCTTTTATATTCTCCTATGACTATTGTAGAGAAAAACAACTGTTTTAAGAACTCTATTTATGGAATAGCTGTAATAGAATCTTCTACATGCTCTATTACAAACAACTCTTTTGAGGAAAACAGATATGGTCTATTCGTTGGCAGCTCTGATGAATGTTTAATTACAAACAACTCTTTTGAGAGAAATAGTTATGGTTTATATATTTATTATTCAGATGAAAGTTCCATTATATGTAACTCTTTCGAGGAAAACAATTATGGTTTACGTGTTTGTGACTGTAATTCTAGTAAAATGTTACAAAATTCCATTGATATCAGTTATTTCAGTGGCATTTCTCTAATGAATACTGAACATACTCAAATCGCTAATAATTTAGTTAATATTAGCAGTGATACTGGTATTTCTTTGTATCTTTGTTCATTTTCAGTGATATCTGATAATAACATATCAAATTGCGAAAGAGCGGGATTGTATTTATCACATATCAATAATGTTAGTATTTTTGGTAACTCAATCAGTAATAATGAGGATAGTGGTTTTTTTCTTCGTAGTGCTGTTTCAGTCAATATTTCAAATAATGAAATTATTTATTGCAAAAATGGGATAGAAGCCTATCGTAGTTATAATATTAGCATAATATACAATTTGTTTGAAAATAATAGCTATTATGGAGTTAGTTTAGAATATTCTCATAATAATTCAATTCATCACAATCGTTTTATAAACAATAACCTTGGAGGAAGTTCTCAAGCTTATGATAATGAAATTGATAACTTATGGTTTGATTCTTTAGCAGAGGAGGGGAATTATTGGAGTGTTTGGAATGGTAGAGAGAGATACAAAATCGATGGAGAAAAAGTATATGACAAATTCCCTCTCAACAGTACGTTATTTCCAGTAAAAATAAACTATTCTTGGTTAATTATGGAAATAATTGTAGGAAGTGTGATAATCTCCTTTGTTACATGGGTAGTTTATAATCGAATAAAACGAAATATGAAAAAACAACATTTCAGAAGAAAAAATAGAACTCTAAAACAAGAAATTGATTCCAAACCTTCATCTATGGACAAACGAATGAAAGAAAAAGATAGAGATGCGAAAGTACAATTGGATAAAAAAATGTTATGAATGAGATTAAAACAAAAAATCCGCAGTAATTGAACGTTGAAATCTCTTTTTCGTATTTAAGAAAAGAATAGAGATGCTTATTCTATTTTTATTACCTCAGGTAAAATCATCCAAACATTCGTATTCTTAAATGGTTTAAGCCACTTATCTAAGGTTAGATCAATTTTTCCGTCTTTATACCATATAGGAACTTCAGGTTTAGCTTGGTAAATGTCTACTATACGACATTTTTCTGGCTTTAGATTAGCCAATTCAGCTGCTTTTTCTACCGCTTTCTTAATACTTCCTAGTTCGTCTACTAACCCTAGCTCTTTAGCATCTTTTCCTGTCCAAACTCTTCCTCCACAATGTTGTTTTAAATCATTTATTTCCATCTTTCTAAATTCAGCAACATGGTCTAGAAATAAATTATAGATGCTGGTAATTTGCCCAAAAACAATTTTTCGCTCTTCTTCTGTAAAAACATTTTCTGAGCTGAACATTCCTGCTCTTTCTCCTTTTCTAAGAAATACTCTATTAATTCCTTGTTTTTTTAATGCTTCTTGAGTTACCATTTTTCCACCCAGAACACCTATAGATCCAGTTAAAGTCATGGGTTGAGCAACAACCCAGTTAGCTCCAGTAGCAATGAAGTATCCTCCAGAAGCAGCTACATCGCTGAAGTAAACAACTAAGGGTTTATTTTTTACTAGTTCGATCGAAGCAGAACGCATAGCTTCTGATGAAAATGGTGATCCTCCTCCTGAATTAACATGTAAAACAACAGCTTTAACTTTTTTATCTCTGGTAACCTTCCTTATTTGTTCAACAACAGTTTGATCTCCTGCTTGAGCGTCACCAAAAATAGGGATAGGTAGCTTTACAGGAGGTTTCTTACTTTTACCATCAACTATTGAACCTTCTACGCTAATTATTGCTATTTGTTTTCGTGATGAGGGAGGTCTAGGAATTGTGAGCACTTTAAGTGATTCTTTCAAATTTACAAGTTTAATTTTGCTGTATCTTGAATACTTTCTAGTGATTATATCAGTCAATTTTTCTTCATTTGTCAGTTCTGCAATTAGACCCTTTTCAAGTGCTCTTTCAGATGAATATGGACCATTGTTAATAATATCAATGATTTCTTCTTGAGATTTGTTGAGTGAAAGACTCATATCAGAAACGGAAGATTCGAATGAAGAATCGATTATTCGCTGATATTGTTCTCTATCTTCTTCAGAGATATCAGTTCTAGTAAACATGTCCATAGCAGATTTATAGGGAGAAATTGGGATCCCGTCTACATAATAACCATACTTCTTCAAAACATCTCTCATGAGTAATCTGGATAATTGAAAACCTATAATTGAGATTTCACCACAATATTGAAGGAAAATCGTGTCTGCAGCTGTTGCTACATAATAGCTTAGGGTATTGTAAGAAGTTGCGTAAATGACTACTTTTTTTCCTTTTTCTCTAAATCTTAGGATAAGATCTCTGAGAGATTGTAATCTAGCATTTCCATCAGGAACAGTGCGTAAATGAAGAACTACTCCTTCTAGAGACTTAACTTTTGATAAGCGATTGAAGTAATCATCAAGAAAAGCAAGGTCAAGTAACTTTGCAGGAAAAAGTCTTTTAGTAATGAAGTTCTTGGGGGGTTCAGGACGTTCATTTAGAGATGTATCTAAATCTAGATATATCCAACGTAGTTTTTTAGATTTGATTTTTCTTCTAATATTTCGGCATCCTCTAAAAATTATCTTGTAAACCATAATAATCATAAATTGATAATACGGTTATTTTAATATTTGCAAAAGAATTGCATATCTAAGTTTAATAAAGCACAAAATAAGTTGAAATTGGAAACTCATGTTTTGCTTTTAATGTTTTCTTCTAAATGATTACAATCGTTAATAGATTGAATCTCAAATTCTGTCATTTTTTCTATATTCCTCTCTTAATTGCTTGTAAATGCTTAAAGCTTCTTTTTCAAGTGTTCCTTGCAGCTCTTGTATTGTTTTCCTAGGAGTAGGAGTAGAACTTTGAGACAATAGATACTCTATCACATCATCATAAGTTAATAGATGGCCTAATTTTCTTTCTAAACGATTTTTCTCTAATAAAAGTGCTTTTTTTGTTTCTTCTTTAATTTGTATCGTGGTTGTCATCGTGTTCACTATACCTACTATAGTAGTATCTATAGTATTTGTATTTTATCATATTAAATTACAAATGATTGCAATCATTAATAACTTGAATCTCAAATTCTGGTTTTTTTCCTATCTTTTTAACATTGATAATATTGATACATCCATTGTCCTGTCTGATTCTTAAGAGCGCCTTAAGCGATGATTGTAAAATATTCTTGAAAATGATTTTAATTGCTGCTCCATGAGAAATAATCGCGATATTGTTGTTGCCATCATTTTGAGCAATAATTTCATTAAAGCATTTCCAAACTCTTTCCTCAAAAGCAATAACACTTTCTCCACCTTCTTTTCGAAGTACTCTTTCAAATCCTTCAAAACCATCACTTAACCATTCAGGATTCCATTTCTTGCCTTCTAATTTTCCAAGAAGGTGTTCTTGCAGATCTTTAGACTCAATTACAGGTATTTTCAGCTTATCACTAATTATCTCAGCAGTTTGTAAAGCTCTAGATCTATCAGAACTGTAAATATGTGAAAATTTGATGGATGTTAGTCTTTCAGCTATCTTGATAGCTTGTCTTTTACCTTCATCATTTAAAGGTATATCAATTGCCCCCATCAACAATCCTTTTTTGTTATATTCAGTCTCTCCATGCCTTATCAGAAAAATTTTCATAAAAAGGAAAATCTACACTTATATAAAAAGTGTGTTGAGAAATAATTAACTAAGAGATACCTTGATTTTTTTAATAATTCTAAAAATTAATTTATTTTTTCTTCAGAGCTTGAAATGAGCAATAACTTTAGGATGAAAAGAATCGCTAGAGCTAGCAACACAAGGATAACCAATATAATAAATATGGGGGAGTTTTCTAATTCCTGCGTCTTTGTTCATTAACACTACCATGCATCTATTGTGATTATTACACCTTTACTAGTTCTAGCTGTAATACACACTTAGCAATAAAGGAAAAATAAGTAAGTTATACAAAACGAAATTTTAGTGTTTTTTTTCACTCAAATGGAAGAATCTATTGCGCAAAATATATATTAGATAAAGAGTTTAAGTAAGTGTGATTTAATGAAGAAGAAAACAATAATAATTCTACTAATACTAACACTCGCAATCTATGCATCGAATATCAATGTACAAATAACTGCTGAAGAGAATGATTATAGACCTACTTCGTTAGAGTTGTCACCTCACGGTCCTATTGAAATAACTAGTGATAGCGATTTCGAAGTTTTTCCAGGAACAGGAACGGAAGTAGATCCTTATGTTATTGAGGGATATAATATTACAACAACAAGTTATGAAGGCATTTCTATCACTGGAACAACGAAATATTTCATTGTTAGTAACTGCTATGTTGACGCAGAAGAAAATGGAATTTCTATCGAATATGTAGCTGATGGAACAGCAACTGTCATTAGCAACACGTGCAGCAACAACTTGATAGGTATCGAGCTTGTGGCTTCTGATAGTTCTACTATTGCTAACAACACGTGCTGTAACAATATCGGTGATGGTATCTATCTTCACATTTCTGGTAGTGCTACTGTTGCCAACAACACGTGCAACAACAACGACTTTGGCATCCATCTTGGGTCTTCTGGTAGTGCGACTGTTGCAAACAACACATGCAATAATAATGTCAGGGACGGCATCTGTCTTTGGTCATCTATTTTTTGTGTCGTTACTTACAACCTTCTACAAGAAAATGAAAGATATGGAGTATACTTAAGATCTGGTTCTGACATTAATCTTATTCACCATAATACTTTCGTAGACAATAATCTTGGAGGCACTTCACAAGCATATGATGATTCTACTAACAACTTCTGGTATAACTCTGTAACACAAGAGGGTAACTATTGGTCAGATTGGTCAGGAACAGGTTCTTATTCTATTGATGGTTCTGCGAATTCAGTTGACTTATATCCTCTTGAGGAACCTGTAATAGTTGAATATCCACAAATCGTTTTACTAACTCTACTACTTTCTATAGTTCCCTTAATACTCACAAGAACAATTTCAAAAAGGACAAAGAAAAAATAGATAAGCAGTCAGAAACAGCATAAAAACGTAGTAATAACAGGAACAAACCCTTCAACCCTTCTTTTTTTAGATTTTTTAAAGATAGGAAGATATCAGAACGGATGAGTTTACTTAACTATTCTCAAATTGGTTTATAAACTCATAAAAAATTAATATGCCAGCATAATAAATTCAAATTATAAATATTAAACGATGTGACGGGAATGTTAAGAGGAGTACGCTCTAATAAACTCGTAAATAAGGTGTTCTTCATAACCTTAACATTATTGATTATAAATATCAGAAACTATGAATTCTCAAACTGTTATGCTGCTTCCACTCCGTTAAATGATCCAATAACAAGCAGTGATGTTCTCTTGGATGAGATTCTAAGTTTCAAAGGTTTTGATCAAGAAATTGAGCTCATTAATGATAGTTTCAGCAGAAACACCATTTCTCAGCTGCTCTGGGCAGCTCAAGGTATAACTCACTATCCTTTCCGCTCCGTTCCTAGTGCTGGAGGAACCTACCCTTTAGATGTTTTTTTCTCTTCAAATGTTAGTAATGATGACATCGAAAGAGGTACTTACCATTATGAACCTTCAGATCATTCTTTAGACATGCAGGCTGTTCAACCCACTTTCAACACAATTGTTGAATCCATTTCAGGTTCGGATTCAGAGGAAAAAAAGAATTCTGTAGAAAATGCTCCTGTACTTTACCTAATTACTGCAGAATATGAAAGAACCACTACTAAATATGGAAATAGAGGAATCAAGTATGTTCATTTAGAGGTTGGTCATTTATTGCAAAATATGCGAATACAAGCAAAAGCTATAAGTGTAAAACTAGAAATAGTTCTTGATTTTGATTCAATAGAGTTGCAGACAATCTATGATATTGAGTATGAACCTCTAGCAATTGTTTTTGCATGGGAGACTAATCTAACAACAGATAATTTTCTTCCCAAACATCTAAAATTGGGATTAAAAGATGTTTCAATGAACATTAAATATTCTATAATCCCTCCTACTACATCAGTTGAAGAGGCTATTCAAGGACGTAAATCTATAAGAGATTACCTTCCTGAATCTATAGATGAATTAGAAGTAAGTTATCTACATAATTATTGTATTGGCAGAATCGACCCTTTAGTAGATGATTTAGTTTTTGATACTTTTTTTGATAAATGGTCAATTAATGCTTATACTTCTCTCAATAATGTTTCTGAAATGGAAGAGGGAATGTATCACTATGATGTAGTAGAACAGTCTTTTAATCAAATTAGTAATGATTCTAGAAAAGAAGATTTATGGGATTCAAGCTTACAACAACCATGGGTTCTAGATGCTTCAATGGTGATAGTTCTTACAATAAATGAAACAATGTTTACTGAAGGCGATAATACTTATACCGTTAATAAGCAAAGAGCGCTATTTGATGTTGGTGCAATTGCTCAAAACTTGTATTTGAGCTGTTATGCTTTAAATTTGGGAATGGTTGTTATTGGAGCTTTTGATGATTCAAATATACGTTATATTGTCTCAGCTACAGCTGAAGAACGACCAGTATATGTTATTTCAGTAGGAAAAATAGAAGTTAGCGATGGAGTTTCTGGAATAATAATTCAAAATTTGGGTGATATATTCGCTTGGTTAGCTATAGCTGCACTATATACAGCTCATATTTTCACAGTTCCATCTCTTAAGAAAAAAATCAGAAGAAAAAGAAGAATCAGTCTACATGTTGGATTCATCTCTCTTTCTATTTGTTCTATATTTGTTCACATCTTTTTAGATCATGGAGGGTGGACCATTGTTGAAAATCCATCAAGAATAAGTTTTTGGGCTTTCTTTAGTTCAACATTACTTAATTTCTCAATGGGAGGAGACGTTAACTTATACAATATTGCAATGAATGTTGCGAGAATTGTTTTGTGGTTAAGCCCTATTTATTTAGGGTTAAGTGTATGGTTATTAGTGAAAAAAACCAAAACTAGTAAAAGGAAAAAAGCGAAAATAATTCACAAATACTTTGGCTATTTGATGATAATAGTACTATTTATTCACGCTATTGCGAATGGACATTGGATTTCTGATTTATTCCCTTGGTCGTTAATTATTTTAATTTCTGCTACCCTCTCTTATGTTTTCTTATTGATTTACCCACAAATAAAAAAAAGTTGGAGACAGTTTAAACTAAGAGGAAACAAGGAAAATTATTAACATAATACATCTTATTGTTTTTTCGTATGTTTGCTTGATATTATTCTTGTGAGAAGTGAAGGAATTATAAATATCGGGAGAGCAAATAAAAAGCTAAATTGTATTTCACTTGTAGACGATTCCTCATGTTCCTCAAGAGGGTAAAGATCAAATGATCCTGCAGAACCATCAATAGAGTAATTACCAGTTCCGTCATAGTCTGACCAATAATTGCCTTCCAAAGTTTCAGTGTCGTACCAAGTGTTTCTAAATCCATCATCATAGGCTTGTGATGATCCTTCATACATGTTATCAGTGAAATTGTTGTTATGTATAATATTGAATCCATTTGATTCTAGTTTTACTCCATACTTAAAATTTTCTTGCAAATGATTGTAAGAAAGAACACAATCATTCGAATACCACAAATATATACCTACATTGTTGTTTGTACAGTTGTTGTTAGAGATAGAAGAAGATGAAGCATCAAGCAATAACCAGATACCAAAATTATTAGTTGTACAGTTGTTGTTAGAGATAGTAGAAGAAGGAGAATCGTCCAACCTGATACCTACATCATTGTTTGTACAAGTATTGCTATCTATAAGAGACAAACCAGAAGTATCAACATTAATACCATAATAGTTGTTTTCTTTACAAGTATTGTTAAAGACAATAGAAGAACCTGAATACTGTACAAAGATACCATATTGGTTGTTTGTACAAATGTTGTTAACAATGGTAGTTGTACCTTCAGCAACATCATCGATAAAAATACCCATTCGATAAGCATCAACATAACAGTTTCGAATAATGAAATGTTTAGTGGTTTCAGTGATAAAAATACCATTCTCATCTGTTGTTGTGATATTGTAATCCTCAATAAGATAAGGATCTTCAGATGTTCCTGTCCCTGGAAAGCCATAATCTGTAAAGTTGTAATCTGAAGTAATTTCAATAGATTCTTGAGGAGTAGAAGCAATCAAAGAAGGATATCCTTCAGAATAATTGCTAGTTGTTTGTGTTACATCAGCTGTTACTACATTAAGAAATAAGAGAATGAGTGTGGCTACACTTATTCCTTTTATTATTTCTTTGGGAAAAATTAATCTTTTTCTCATTTTTTCTCTTGTTATACTATTTTTTCCCATTCATATAATTTTTGCTATCTTCTCTTATGTTTTCTTATTGATTTACTCTCAATAAAAAAGAAGTGACAAAATAACATCTTCTTTAGCATTTTTTATTTTTTGTTAATATATTCTTTGTAAAACTTTTCCCAAGGTATAGTTTTAACTCCAAGTTTTTCAGCTTTTTCTAACTTTAATTTGCCCGCATTCTCGCCATAAACAAGCATGTCAAGTCTTTTACTCACTGATGATACCCACTCGAATCCGTGATCTTCAGCTAATTGTTCAAGCTGGTTTTTGATATAACCTTCTACTTTTCCAGTAATGTAAATTCTTTGCATTTCGACAAATTCTTCATCTTCTTCTTGATCTGCTTTTCCAAAGAAACTTGTAAGATCCTTTGCTCCTGTTGCTGGTCTTTTCTTCTTAGGTAAAGTTTTTGGAGGGATAATTATCAATCCCCTTTTAAAGAGATTTTCATACCTTTCTTCTTCATTAATACCTTTGTTGATGTGCTTGGCAGTAATATCTGATATTCCCTCTAATTCTGTTAAATGATTAATTGAAGCATTTTTCAGTTCTTCTAAACTTGTAAAGTGCTTGACTAATTTCTTTCCCATGGTTCTTCCAAGTGTTTCGATTCCTAGACCAGCTAGAAAGATGTGGAAAGGTAACTCACGCGTACTATTGATAGATTGGTAGATTTTTGAACCATTCTTACCTAAATGTTCTACAAGTTGTTCTTCTGTTAGACTATAAAGATCACTGTAATGTTTCAATAATCCTAAATCATATAATTTCTCTAAGCTTTTACCTCCCAAACCGTCAATTTTAGTTATTTTTATCCAATATTTTATTTGTTGTATTTCTTTTTCTCTACAGTTATCTCCCGTACAAACAAGATTAACTCCTATTCGTCTCGTTTCAGCTCCGCAAGAAGGGCATTTCTTTGGGAGTTGTACTTTTAAATCAGTATTTTTAGATGTAACTTTGATTATTTTGGGTATCACTTCACCTGACCTTTCTACATAAACAATATCACCTTGATTAGCATCTAATGAAAGAAGAAACTCTGCATTGTGAAGAGTAGCCCTACTGATAACAGCTCCAGCGATTTTAACAGGTTCTAATTCAGCTACAGGTGTCAAAACAGCTGTTCTTCCAACTTGCCAAGTAATATCTTTCAAGGTTGTAGTCTTCCCTTTACTTTCAAATTTCAAGGCTATCTGCCATCGAGGATGATGATCAGTTTCTCCCGCTTCTTCTCTGTGATTAGCCAAATTATATTTAAAAACAACACCGTCTATTTCGAAATCTAGTCTTTCACGCTCTTCTTCAACTTTTTTAAAAGGTTTAGAAATAGACTCATAATCTGGTTCTTCTATTGTGTGGAAATAAGAAGAATCAAAACCCCATGAAGATAGAATTTTAGCTTGTTCATCAACACTAGTATCACGCCCGTATCCTAAAAGATCCCATGCTTCAAATTTTAATTTTCTCTCGTTAACTATTTTAGAATCTTTTTGTTTTATCGTTCCAGCTGCTAGATTTCGCGGATTACTATATTTTTCAATTTCAAGTAAATCTTTATTTATTCTATTAAATTCTGAGATTTCCATATAGAGTTCTCCCCTTACTTCTATTCTATTATCAAAGGGAATAGTTTTAGGAATAGATTCTATTCGTAAGATATTGATCGTGACATCATCACCCTGTAAACCACTTCCTCTTGTAGAAGCAACAATAAGTCTTGAATTATTATAAACAAGCTTAAGAGATAAACCATCGACTTTGTAACCTATTGTTATTGGCTTATCATTTGACCACTTGAGAACTTCTTCAACGGTTTTAGCTTTTTGACAGGAAAGCATTGGAGGGTCATGTTTTACCTTTCCCTTATCCTCTCCCTCTTTCGTACCAACAATAAATAGTACGGGATTGTTTGCATCAAGTATTCTTAATCTCTCTTCTAGACTATCAAATTCAGCATCAGAGATTTCTGTTTCTCCATCATAATACTTTCTTTTGTGGTAAAGAATTAATTCTTCCAAATTTTTAATTTCTTCTTTGGACATTAGAATCACTATTCTTTAAAAAAAATAATATTTGAATATATAAACTTAAATGACGGAGGATATTGGAAGTAAAAATAACAAGAAAGTATTTTTCAATGTTATCAAGAATTTATTCAATACCAAATTTTACAGCCATAATTGTTTTAATTTCGTCTGTTATTTTTCTTGAATTTTCGATATATTTTAGACAGTCATCCTTTGAGTAATAAACAAATATTGAGTAATCACTTGTTTGTCTAGCTTCAAATAATTCATTCAAAGCCTTTCCAATCTCTCTGGAAAGTAATCCTTGTTTTATTACTTTTAAACCAAACATCGTTATCAGTCCACTATGGGATCTAGGTGAATCTCCTAGTAGTAATAATAGTCCTCTTACAGCTAGAAATGCAGCATAATATGCTCTGCTTATAGAATCATCGTATTTTTCTTCTTTTAGTAATATTTGTGCAGAATCTAGCTTATCTTCGCTTCGGATAATTAATTGCTTAACAATTTTTTCTAAATCCTCTTTCTTTTCCATAGTGTTTTACCTTCTTTTCTTATATTGTTATACAGAGGTTCAATGCTTGTAAGAAAGTTCTGATAGTTAGAATAAATAGCTGTAATAGTTATTCCTGTAGTTGAATACAACTCAGATCTGAATTGCGAAAATATCTCTTTTGTATGTTGAATATCCAGTGTAATTAGTAATATATCTATATCACTATTAGCTGTATAATCATCCCTTGCTACTGAACCATAAAGAACAATTGATTCAAGCGATTTGTCGCGCTTAGTATATTTTTCAATTAACTCTTTTAAAATCTTATCTTTATATAGTAGTAGCATTATTTTTCCTCTTTTATAGAAACAATACAATTATTTATTTAAATAATGTTTCTAAAGAGAATTTATATTATTTTGCTTAATCTTTATTTCTACTTGAGTAGTGATTTTTTAAAAGAAATAGTTTTTTCTAAATTTTACAGCTGTAAATAATCTATCTGAAAATCTAAAGATTTAAATTGAATTAACATGAAACGTTATTTGATGGTTTTAAAGCCTAAAGTTACTTCTAGAGATATTTGTGAATTTCAATACTTTTAGCTTTAAAGAAAAGCCCTTCCTGTGAGAAAAATGAAGTTAAACATCAAAATATTTTCAATAATTACTGGTATTATCATTATTACATCTTCTATAGGTCTTATTACTTACTTTAGTATAAGGCACTCTACAGTTGTCTCTATTAACATGCAATTTGATGAACCATCAATTACAAAACTTTCTTCTGGTGTTGTTAACATTAGCTTTACAGCAGAGGTTACTGTGATTTATCCTTCAGGAGAAATCGAAAAATGTTACTCTGATAAAAATGCTATTTGTGAAGTTGAGGAGCTTGAATACTCGATATACATCGATAATACGCTATTTTCAGAGACGAACTCAACTGTTTGGAATACAACACAATTCTCAGATGGACCACATACATTATTAGCAAAAGCTGTTAGTACAAGTGGTTATGTTAATGAAACTGAAATTGTTGTAATAGTTGATAACTATATCAATGATCCACCTTCAGATATTTTCAAGTTAATGACATACAATATCGATGGAGGAGGACAAAATCCAGATTGGAAAGAAGTTGTCTATGAAGAAAATCCTGATATCATGGTTTGTATAGAAACTGGTATTTGGGATGATAGTAATAACATGCGTTTAAGGAGGTATGTTAACGATTTCAACATGCATTTCTATGAAGAAGCACCATTTAGAGGGTATACTTCACAAGTCTACACTGACACTTACAGTGGGGAAGCAATACTTAGTCGATATCCAATAATAGATTTCATAGATATACCTTCAGTGATTTTGGACGATAATAGTACATATATGGTTACTCATCCGTTTATTGATGGTGTTGTTAACATAAGTGGTACGGTTACACATTTCATAGGTACGCATCTTAAAGCAATGGGAGATACGCAATCTTCTAATAACACTTTGCGAAGAGTGTTAGAACAGCAAGGGATAATTAATTACATGGATGAATTAGGAGACGTTCCGATTATCTATCTAGGTGATATAAATTCATTCTCACCTTTTGATACTGGAGATTTAGCTCCAATAGGCGATTTGGGTTATGGTCCTCTAACTATGCTCCTCTGCCCTGATGACCCAGTCTATGGACAATACTCTTCAACAATACATACTTTTACTGATGTTTTTAGAACGCTAAACCCCACAGAGATTGGTCACACTTATGGTCATACAGATTCAAGATACAATTCAAGGATAGACTACATTATTGTAAATCAATTTTTTGCAGAGAGTTTAATTAACTCAACAACAGGAGATACACCTCACGCTAACACAGGTTCAGATCACTATTCTGTAGATGTATTTATTTCAATATCTAATATTTCAAGTACAATAGTAGAGCAACAAAATGATTTTATCAAACAGAATGTTACAAGAAGTACACTAAATCCTCAAAATGGCTCTATTAGAGAAAATAAAGAGGTTCATGTGCTAAGTATATTTAGAAATAAGAAAAAGTTGACTCTTAATTCCTTAAACAAGCTTTAGTATTTTTTTCATAACTAATTTTGAATGTTTATCAAAATATACTGGTGAGACTTGAACATCTACTATTTGAGAATATTTTGTTAAGATTGATAGATTATGCAATAATGATAAATCATTATCTGCATGTTGTGCACACATGTTTAGAATCTCTGTAAATCTTTTGTCTGTAACTGCTTTTCCGATTTTTTCACGTAATATTGAATGAGACCTACTTATTTCTTGTTTTTGCAGTACAGAAATAATCCCACTTAAAGCCATTGTCATTTTAATACTCATATCTTCATCTTCCATTGCTCCTAAACTTTCAATTTGAGCTGTATAATGTTCTACAATGGTGCTTGTTTCTATCCCGAAATCCTCTCCAAGTGCTTTAATAAACTCTTTTTCTTTTCTTTCTACAAACAGAAAGCAATGATCGATGATTTTTTCTTTCAGCTTCTTAATTACTATATCGCAATTCTTAACTTTGATTTTCTTTTTTCCACTTCTATCTATTATGTGGTTTGGTTCTCTGAAAAACTGTTGGTATATAATAAAGGTTATTTCATTTTCGTAAGGGCAGGATTTATCACTCATTCTTTCACCAACTTGTTTCTTCTAAGCAAAGTTTATTGTTTTGTTATAAATAACCAAAAACTACCTTTAAATTTTCGTATGATGTTGATTATCTCATCATATATTCCATATTGAAGAAAACTATTGTTTTCTACTCTAGAACTCTACTAATCAATATATTTAATTCGTCTTTATGTTTCAGATTCTTTTTGATGTAGATTTCTTTAGCAATAGATGCAATTCTAGAGGACACTTTTTTTTCAAATAGTGGGATCTTAATATTGGACATCACCCTTTGAGTAAATGCCATTCTGTGACCTCTTCTCGCACCGTGTGAAAAAAAGTATTTTCTGAAAAAATCGCTGTTTAAGTAACCTAATAAAAAGAAAGGATTAACATCTATAGGAACAATTGTTAAAACATCTCCAGAGGGATATACTCGTTTAGAAGTAAGACTGAATCGGTTTGTTAAACTACGATCAAGAGTTGGTACAAAGATTTTTGGTTTTTCAGAATATAGATCATGTTTTTTTATATTGCGTAAAGCTTGCCAATGGAACCAGCTTTTGCTTTTGGGGAGGTATCTCTTCTTCATATCTTCTTTGAATTTTTTTATTTTATCATAAAAATAAGGAAAAGAATCTTCTACATAACTTTCTTCTGTGATTTTGTCATCTATAATGAAATATTTTGTTTCACCTTCAGTCCAATATCCTTTGCAGTGTTTGGCCTTGACAAATGATTTGATAATTGATTTTTCGTTAAAATTTAGCTGCTTTATCTCTTCTTCTTTTATTTGAAAGGCTTTTTCATATCCTGAGACTAAACCTACACCAACAAAAGCTAACTCATGTAAAGGTTTTGATTTTGGAATTCTTATTTCTGGGTGTGTTGTCCATACGTCGTCAGCTGAAGCGAACATTTTTTTCTTATGATAGTGAAAAATCTCATTACTTTCTTGCTTTTTAAGTGCGACATTAACTAGTGAGAATATTTGACTAATACTAGCTTTCTTCCTCTTTAATTGTAAATAGAGTGTGTTATCACTTGGTTTCAATTTACTTTTTCTAAACTTAAAAATAATCGTTTCAGGTTTTTCTCCTTCAAATAAGCGCACTTCATCGAGGTCAATAACTAGTTCAAAATACCCATTAGTGATAATTTTCTCTCTAACACATCTAGCAAAAGTATTGTAGAAAAAGCTATAGGGAACTATGTAGATTAGTTCTCCATCTTCTTTCAAGAGGTTGATAGATTTAATAATGAAAGCGTAATAAATGTCAGATTCACGGTTTTTTGAGAGAGTAAAAACCTTCTCCCTAATATTGATAGGTAAAGAATTGTAGTGCGAATAGGGAGGGTTTCCAATGATAACATCGAATTTTTTATCATAATTCCAATCTAAATAATCTTTATTATGAATTTTAAACTCTCTAAATTTCGTTTTACACGTTTCACAAAGTGAAGAATCGATTTCTATTCCTTCGACATTTGTATAGCTTGCTTGCAACAATTCTTCTAAAAAAACCCCTTTTCCACATCCAGAATCTAGAATTAATGCTTCCCTCTTCATTATTATTTTACTACTAATTAAATTAACCATTAATCTTGCAATAAGCTTAGGGGTTTCTACAAAAGAGATAGATTCTTTATAATGTTCTACGTTATTCAATGTCAGTATAACTGGAACTAGTCTTTTAAAATTGTTGCTCCACAATGTAAATCGAAAAACTCAATTGGACGAATATACTAGGAAATTAAATGTTCATTCTTTCTAGCAGATCCTTAATCTTTTCAGGTATTTCGTCTACAAATCTTGTAACAACAACAGGAACTTCTTTGATTCTATCAGCAATAGAAGATGACCACATTCGGATTTCAGATGTCATTTCAGTTGCTATTACAGCAATTAGACCTTTTTTGATAGCTTGAATAGTTATAGTAAAATGTTCATAATCAACATCTTGAAGTCTCCACATCTCCTTACTTTCAGTTATTTCCCCAGCTAGATGGGTAATAGCCATAAGTAAACCTGAAAGAAGTAAATCATTGGCTTTTAAGCTTTCTTTTAACTTGGAGTAAATAGGAATCCCGCTTTCAGAGATTATGAGAAGACCTAAAACTTCTGCTTTCTTTCTTTTCTTTTGTATCATTTTCAATGAGAGTAAAGTTTTGAATTGAGGTAAAATGTATTCGAGGAAATTTTCCCCTTCAATTTCCATAATTCCAGTTTCTTTAGCTCTTTCAATATTAGTTTTGATAACTTCAATATCTCTCTTCAATCTATCAAAATCAATATCTTTCATGATATTTTTTGCTTTTTCAATAGCTTCTAAAGCTTCTTTTTGTTGGTTATTGACAGCGTTAAGAACCGCTTTAATCATTAAACCTGTGGTTAATGTCTGATTGTGGGAGTTTTCTACCGCTAACTGAACTACGTTCTCAATATAGTTAAGAGCTAAATTAAGCGATTCTTGCTTTTCAAGAAGACGGTAATAAAAAAGATGAACAACCGCAAGTTGAATGTTACAAACTAAAATTAGTTCTATATCCTTGAATGTTTGAAATTGTTCATTTGCTGATTTCAAAAATGTTAGAGCGTTTGATAAGTTGTGATTTAACATTTGATAGAAACCACGAAGATAATCTACTCGAGCATTTATAATTGGAGTTTCAAGTTCTGTAGCTAATGTTCTTAGTTCACCCAAGTATTTCTTAGCATTATTCAAATCTTCTTTTCTTAGATAAAAATGAACTACTTCATAGAGAATGTAAGCCTTATGCAAAGATTTTTCTTTCTTTTGAATATCATAAGCATGTAGGAATGATTCTTCTGCCCTTGGGTCGTCTAAAACGTAATAGATATTACCAATTTCTGTGAGATATAGAAAAGGCCACTTCCCTGTAGACTCTTTGTAAAGTCTTATTGCCTGTTCCATCATTTCTTTAGCTTTATTAAGCTGACCAATATCAAAATATGTTTCTGCTAAATTACCACGTGCAATGGATAATCTGTAATTGTCGTTATATTCTTCATGTACTGTAATAAGATCGTGAAAGCTCTTCATAGCTTCTGTATTATTTCCTATAAAGCTAGAAATAGCTCCCCTTACGTTTAGATATGTAGTTTTGATTTTATAGAAATTGTATTTCTCGATGTATGGATCAATAAATTCTATCATTTCTTCGATATTTGTTTCTAAACCTGAGTGCAAGAACCACCAAATAACATTCAAGTAAGCATCTTGTAGTCCAAATTGCTCAATCTTATTCTCTGTTTCTTGAATTCTTTTTGTTATGTACTTGTTTAATTCTTTAAGTTTAGCAATATCCCCCTGTTGACCGTAAATCCATGATTGTATGGTGATAATCGACGAATACTTCTCTTCATTAAAATCTCTATGTTTCTTAAATTTGCTTGCTAACTTCTCGATTTTTAGAATTGTTTCTTGGTAATTAGAAGGATTTTCCTCAAAATAGGCAACAAAAATGTCAATATAAGGGTGTTTTACTTGTTTTAATACCTTAATAAATTCTTCATTTGCTTGCATTTTAAATGTGATATAACAACTTAATTCGGCAAGAGGAAGTATATCAGAGGAATCTTTTTCTTCTAGTGACTCCTTCAGAACTTTAATTGTACTCTTTCTTAGACGTTCATTAGGGTTAGCATCAGTCAATACCTTTATTTCTCTCTCTAATCGCTTTTTAATTCCATCAGAAAATTTTGTTAAAAAGAAATCATAGATTTTTTTCATTAGTTATTAGCATACAATTTGCCATTAAAGGTTTATTATAGTTCTAGAACTATAGTTATCAAATAGAAAACAATTTACAATTTCGTGCTTTAATAGTTCAAAACATGTTTAGCTATAATAATAGGTCTTTAAAATGAATTTGGAATAGATCTCATCATACATGCAATATAAAGACTCTTTTGCTACTTCTTTTTCAAATGCTTTTTTCTTTCTTTCTTCAGGTTTTCTTTTTCTCCAGATCAGTGCGATTAGAGTGTAAAATGTTTTCGTGATATAATATAAACTGAGAGGAAGAGCAAGAACTACTTTGGCTATAAACAAAAAACTTTTCCCAACCATCTTGAAAGTTTCTCTTGCAATTTGTTTGCTTTCATCATCAATTTCTCTTTCTGCATGGACATAACGATCTCTCAGTCTTTGCTGGATTTCTTTAAAGCGAGTGTTGAAGAAATATTTTACTCTTTGTGTCCAATTTTTACTGAATATTGATTTATTATGGGTAGATACATGCTTAACGTAAGAAATGAGAATTGTAATCAATTCGTAGAATGGAACGAATAATCCGATACCGAAGTTTCTTATCCTTAAAATCCATCTTTTGAAGAAAGAGCGTTTAGAGAAGTGATCTAGAATATATCTTTGAGCTCCCAAAGCAAGTGAATATGCGATCTGATTGTAATCCAAATCACTCAATTCGTGACCAGATGTTTGTTCTGCTTGCATAATGCCTTTGAGAGCTCCTGTGATTAATATTGAGCTATAGAAATGTCTGGAAACAAATTTATCTTGTAATTTATTAGTCACAAATTGGAGCGTTTGTTTAGCTTCTTGTTTAGTCATGTCTTTACGATTAGCAAAAAGCTTCAAACCAGGATTGTTCAACCAAGGGAAAATGGAATTCTCTTTTTGCCAAATTTCTAAGGAAAAAGCTCTAGCTAGAGGATCTTCGATTAAAGACATGTCTATTCGATCTTTAAAATCTGAGGAAACAAATTGAAGGTAGAGCGTCTTAATTCTCTCTGATAACGCTGTTGGAGCTAAATTGAGTATATTCGTTATTCGCTTTCTAATATTATCTAAATCTCCATATAAATCAATCGAGAAATCTTCAAAAGTTTCTTGAGAGATAGGCGGAGAATCAAAAAAACTAAACGATGCCTTAGAAGCTATATATGGCAGAGCAAATAAATCTTCCAATTTCTGATAGAATGAACTCCACCGATAAGAACCCAATTTAACCATTCTTAAGCTTGAACGATGGAATATTGCGTAAACAGGACCAAAAATCATAGCAACAGATGAAAGAATTCCCATAACTGTTGAAAATATTATTGCAAAAATTGCAATAACTATCGGATTAACATCCTCTAATCCATATTTATCTAAAAAGCCTACTATAACCCCATCAAAACTTGTTGCTTTACTTTGAATTACTTCTATAGAAATCCAAATAATAACGATAACAATTAACAGGTGATCATATGTTTCTCCTACTCCCCTTTGTATTGGGTAAGCCTTATTTATCCTTTCTTCTTTTATGATAACTTCATCAATCTCTTCCTCTAATTTAATTATTTCAAATTGCTGAGGAGTAGAAAAAAGATTCGATGTATAAACAAAGTATTTTCTCCATAAATTGAGATGCGGTACTAATTCTCTTAAACCCCGAGGAATCAACATTTCATTAATAATGAAAAGTGTTTTAGCGAATAAAACAACTGTAAAGAGTATTAAACCTACTAACCATAAAACAGATGATAAAACTGATTTGTAGATTTTATTTAGAAACGTTGTCATTCTTATATTATATAGCATTACTGTCTTGCTTTTAAATTTGTGTAAATGATAGATTTTGTGTAAATGTCAAAATGCAATTGATATAATTAAGAAAAAGAAGTGAAAAAAGATGTGAATATGCCTAGTATTTGATTCTCGGGTCTATAAACACATACGTTATATCTGTTAGTAACCGCGATACAAGGAATAAGAACGGGAATATTGTGTTGATTGCCATAAGAAAAGGGAAATCCCGGAACAACGCAGCTTCAAGGAAATATGTTCCTAAACCTGGCCAACCAAAAACAGATTCAACCATTACACTTCCACCTAATAATCCTGGAAGTGAACTTCCAATTATTGTTACTATAGGTAGCAACCCATTACGAAAAGCGTGTTTATAGATTATACCTCTATCATTGACACCTTTGGCTCTAGCAGTTGTTATGTAATCTTGCCTTAAGATTTCCAGCAGTTGCGAACGTATTAATCTTGCCATGAAAACTAAATGGCCAAGTGTTAATGCCAAGGTCGGTAGTATCAAGTACTTATAAAAAACGGGATTTAACAACAATGGCTTAATAAAAGCATCTTTATTTGCTACTCCCGTGAAGTTAAAAAGCGTGAATGAGGAATACATCAGGAGTTTTGCCAGCCAGAAAAGAGGCATGGAGTACCCTAGAAGCATCGCTACTGTAAGAGATCTGTCCCAGAAACTTCTTGCTCGAGTTGCTGAAATCACTCCTATGGCGACCGAAAGCACTAATGAAAGAACAAACGAAAGGATATTCAAAATAACTGTATATGGTGCATGATCTCTTATTATCTTTGATATAGGTATCCCATCTCCTGCGACTGTATAATACCAGCTTTTGCCAAAATCTAAGTGTGTTAATTTAGTCAAAAATTCAACGTAACGAGTAAACCAAGGGATTGAATAATAATCATGATCTAAGAGACCCATCTCAATGGCAGCTCTATTGTAAGCACTGTTGTAGCAATCTGCGTTCTCACATTTGAGTAGACCAATTCGAATAAGAATAGGATCACCAGGTGCGACATTGATTAAAGTGAAATTCATTAGAGTTATACCTACCATTAAAGGGATTATATATAGAACTCTACGTGTTATGTAACCTTTGAGAGACAAATCATCACTTTAAGCGTTTATATCTGTTGAAAGATGTTGCCTTTATTTCTGTTTCTGTTTTGTTAACTAAACCCACCTTGGTAACAGTTTAAAAGAGTGGGTTACGGAGGGTATGTGATTAACATGAAACCCAAACGTAACCTGGTGAAACTTAGAAAAGTTGTAGTTAAAAAA
>JAHLWR010000008.1 GCA_019057815.1 Candidatus Heimdallarchaeota archaeon | reverse complement strand
CATAACCATAAATTGAGCCTTGTGGATTCAATGTATAGCGTTCAACAGTTTTTGCTGTTGCTACTTCATAACATTCTATTTCTTTTTTGATTCCTGGAACTACTCTTTCTAATCTGTCAAATAATCTCTGTGCAACTTCTTCTTTCTTTTTATTATATTCTTCTTTTGTTAAATTTTCCCAAACTGATGTGTGATCCGTTGCACATATAGAACCTACACCTTTTCCTTTTGGTGCTAACTGAGAGTCAATTTGACTATAATCAACGAAAGTGAAATTTTTCGATGATAAATCCCCTTTCATACAATTAGCCAAATCAGTTTGGTTTTTCACTTCACTTTCTACGATAAATGTTGAATAGTATTTGTTCCCTATTTCTTTTATTGGTTTCTTGAAACCGATATATATCGAAAAGACTGAGCAAGCGATTTCTAAATTCATTGTTTTTGTTTTTAAAACAGCTGCTTCATCTGAAGATAATAAATCATTCACAACATTAGGAATAGCTGCATTTGCAATAATTTTTTCAGCAAAGCTTTTCTTTATCTCAGTATTTTCACCACTTGTTTTTCTATATTCAACCCCTATAGCTCTATTATTTTCGACTATAATCTTCTCAACTCGATAACCAAGAAGTACTTCACCACCGTTATCTCGTATTACTTGAGAAAGATAGTCAGAGAGTTTCTGTGAACCTCCTTTTATATAATATGCTCCACCTTTATAGTAGCTACTTTGAGCTATGCAATAGTAAATCATAGACATAGAGTAAGGATCATCATGGTAATAACCTAGATTAGCTAAAAGGACAAGTTTCAAATCGTCATTTTTGATGATTGTATCTAAGAACTTACCTACTGTCATTTTTGGGTACTTTACAAGGTTTGGGTATAAAATTGGTACAAAAGGAGTTATGAGTAGTTGTTTCCATTTCTTTTTAGGAAAGTTAAACATATCTTTTGGAAGATTGATAATTACATCGAAATATTTTCTTATTCCAGACTCTTCATCTGGAAAAACATTCACAAGACTTTCAATAGCTTGGTCAACATTATGAGGAATAACAATATCTACTCGTTCATTCGTGAAACGATAGAATTCAGGAATTTCTACAAACTCAACATTTTCAAAAACGTTTAAATCTTTAAAAATACCTTCTTTGAAACCATCTTTATCGAATCCATCCATTTCATGTAGACCAACTTCAAGTGTGTATCCCTTCCGCTTGAATACTGTTGCACACCCTCCAGGAATAGTATGCTGCTCAATTAAAAGAACTTTTTTTCCCTCTTTAGCAAGTTTGGCTCCTGAAACGAGTCCTCCAAGACCTGCACCAATTACTATGATATCATTTTCCATTAGGATGAACATCCATTTAAAGTATATAAAAGCTCACAAACAAATACGGAAAAAAGTAACTCATGATTTGATTCTGTCATTTCTAGCGAGATAATTATAGTAATATTTAATATGCAGGAATGTCTTTCAAATAAGAACAATAATGTTGAAGGCGATAGTTATCTATAATTCCCGTGGTGGAAATACAAAGGAAGTTGCAATGAAAATTGCTGAAGGTTTGGAAGCAGAACACAAAAACCATAAAAATATTCCAGACTTAGAAAATTATGATTTGTTAGTTCTTGGTTCGTGGATGATTATGGGGATGGTTAGTTTTGCAGGTGCTAGATATTTAAGAAAGCTACGAAAAAAGAAAATAGATGGTAAGAAAGTTGTCTTGTTCTTCACGAGTGGTGCTCCTGATGATATCCATCCAATGACAGAAAATAAAGTTCCGAAAAAAATTAAAGAAGTAATGTTTGAGAAGATGGAAAGAATAGTTAACAAGAAGAATCAAATAACTATCCTCCCAGAACGCTTCTATTGTAAAGGAGCTATAAGAGTTTTGAAACATGGAGAGCCAAAAGAGCCTATAGGACACCCCACAGAAGAGGAATTAGCGCAAGCTAAAGCATTCGGTGAGATGCTAAAAGAAAAGCTATAAACTATAGTTTTTTCAACATATTATCAATCATATCTCTCTGTTCGATAAGCTTGATTTTAATAAATGATCGTACCATATTTTTCTCGTCCTCTGTTTCAATGGTTTCGAGTTGTTCCTTTATTATTTCAGGATCGCGTATAAACGTATTCAACATAGGTGTAGCAACTGCTTGTGCAAATATCATATTAATAAAAGAGCTATTTTGTCTTTTACCTTTGAGAGAAAGCAGTTCCTTCCTGATATCTGGACTTAAATCTGCCATTAGTTTTTCAAACAACTTCCTAAATGGAACGATTTTAGACGAAAAGATACTTTTTCCTCCAAAAAGAAAATTTCTTCCTTCTGTCTCAATCACAAAAGACAAAATATCTATCAATAAGAACATTACTTTCTCCAGTGATTCTTTACCCAGTTTTGTTATTTTGTAGATTTTCTTTAAACGACCACCTTCGGGATCTTCTCTATCCAGTTCAATTAATCCATTTTTCTCTAAGGATTCTATTGCTGGATAGATGCTAGTACTGTTACTCCAAATCTCTGTTGAGTCTTGTACTTGTTTCATCATATCTTTCAAAACTTCAATCATCTCATTAAGGTAATCGATATCAGCAGGTGTTATCTGGTTTTTTCCCGAGATAAATTTCTGAATCCTAATATTATATTTGAGCAAAGGAAATTGGTCTAAAATCCCAATAATTTCTTTATTCTTGTTTATGTCAACAGGAATCTCAGTATTCTTTTTTGAATGAATTTTCTTGAGTTCTAAAAGAATATCAAGGATCTGTTGAAGGAATTCAGCACCTACTTTTCTTCTTTCAAAGATTATTTCAGAAGCTTTAAATCTCAACTCATAAGCATGGGATCCTTCGGGAGATTTAGCTAGATGAATTAAAATAGCTATCTCTCCTAATTTTCTGATAAATCGTTCTTCATATTTTCTGATAGAAGTTTGTGTATCTGTCTCCATTTTACTTTTAACTCACATTGTGATTTCTGAAAGGATTAATCCTATCCCTTGTTATCTCTCCATCAGTGATCATAACATCTCTGGAAGAAAATTCAGCAAGTTTAGGATCGTGAGAAACAGCTATAATTGTGACGTTTTTCTCATAATTAATCTTTCTAAGAAGTTCTAGAATTTCTCCACCTGTTTGAGAATCTAAATTGCCTGTCGGTTCATCTGCCAAAACTATTGGAGGATCATTGATCAAAGCTCGACATATTGCTACACGTTGTTTTTGACCTCCTGACAATTCTGTGGGTTTGTGTTTCATACGATCCTCAAGACCTGCAATTCTCATAAGTTCTTTTGCTCGTTGTTCGTCTTCTTTCTTTATCCCATAAGGTAAAAGGGGTAAGAGAACGTTCTCAAGTGCAGAAATAGTGTCAATCAGGAATATATCCTGAAAAACGAATCCTATTTTCTCTTTTCTGATATTACTCAATTTACGTTGATTCATTTTAGTTATTTCAGTACCATCAATAAAAACTTGACCACTTGTTACTGGAGCCATACACCCAAGTATTGTTAATAAAGTGCTTTTACCACTACCACTTGGTCCCATTATTGTAATAAATTCACCTCTTTCAACTCTGAAATTAACTCCACGTAGTGCCTGAACTTCTGCAGGAGTATTTTCAAAGAATTTTCTCCAAAGATCTTTGATTTCAATAATTAGTTCATCTGATTCTGAAATAACTTCGCTTGCAACTTCAAGTTGTGTTTGTGTGTCTTTTATACTTGCCATCATAACCACCTAACTTCCTTGCAAGACCTCCATTGGTCTTACAGAACTTGCTTTTATTCCAGGATAAAGCCCTCCTAAAATCCCTATTCCCATTGCTATTCCAACTGCAGTAAAAATTATTACTGGTGTTATTACTGGTGCAAATGGCATGCCCATAGTCATCAAAGCTTCTAACCCTTTTATTGATAGAACGGATAATATGATACCTACTATAGACCCAGTTATTCCTAGTGTAACACTTTCAACGATTACAGAATATATAATGTGTCCTTCCTTCCAGCCTGTAGCCTTCAAGATTGCAAATTCCTTCGATCTACCCTCTACACCAACTAGTTGGGCAATAATTATTCCCATGCTACCAGCAATAACAACCACCACAGTTACTATCCCAATCACAAGACTTTGTGTCTGCATTAAGTCATCCATAGCTTCAAGAGCAGATGCTAAAGATAGAGCTGAAAACTTCTTCTCTGGATACTGAAATTCTAAATACGCGATCAGGTCATCTATATACTTATTTACATCTTCTGAATTATCTAGTGATGTTCTAATTGCTACTACATTTGGACTATCAACGCCAAATTGAGTACTATCTAATCCTCTGCTTTCGTAGTGCATTAGATGGTTAGTTGTATCAAATCTCAGAAGCTCATAAAGAACATTGTTGGTTACATTAATAGGAACATAAACATCATATCCTGTTACCATTATTGATTGTTGTAATCCTCCAACGCCTGCTGCAGTTATTCCAACAATTTCTAAATCATAGGTATAGCTAGAGTTAATCATTATGGAGAAAGTTTTTCCTATGTCAAAAATTTCAGATTTGTTCTCATAGAGAGAATAAGGTATGATACATTCGTCATGGTTGAACTCGAATTCTCTGGACTCTTCTGTCAATTCCTCCAATTCAGAGTATATCCCACTAAATGCCTCCAAATTTTCTATCCCTCGTATATTTATCGTCATGGGGAATCCAAAATCACTCAGGCCCATAATTGTCGTATAGTTGTTTACCGTTGATGGTAAGTTCTGTTCCGTTGCTATGACATCTATTTTAGATATATTCTCAAAATTCATAATTGTTTCAGTAATATTAGCTGGAAGTTGGGAAGCATAAGAGAATGGTGAATCCTTCTCTTGAAGCTGAAATGTTCCAACTAATTCTCCAAAAATATCGTTAAATGTTTCATCCATTCCAGTTGTAAAAGCGTTAATCGTTACCTGCATAGTAATTGCCACACTTATACCTGCAATGGCTAAAACTGCGACTATCTTTCTTCTAAATGCGTTTTTGAACGCAAACATTGTTACTTTTCCTATCTTCATATTGATAGCTCCAGGTTAAATTTCTTAATAGTCATATTTCTGAGTATTGAGAAACATGAGTATTTATAAATGTAACTATATTCTAAACGTTAAAAAGTAAAAACGAGGTTCTATTTTTCAATTAGGAGATGAACTAAAAATGCATTTAGAGATAACAAAATTAGTGTCTTTTAATAAATTGCCCTCTCATAGAACCAACTAATTTTCTGTTTTTAACTAGGATTTCTCCTCTGAGAATGGTAGATTCAACCATTCCAGTAGTTAGCATACTTTCATATGGATTATAATCTGATTGAGAATGACCTGAATTGATAAATAGCACCTTTTTAGGATCAAAAATGACAAAATCTGCATCAGATCCGATTTGTATTATACCTTTCTTTGGAAAGAGATTATGAATCTTTGCTGGATTTAGAGTGAATTTATCTATGATTTCGTTGCCAAAAATGTGATACATGAGAGAAAAACTGAATTCCAAGCTCCCCAGTCCTTTTGGTATTTTACTTGCTTCTTTATAACGCATTTTTTCTTCTTTAGTAAACGGACAATGATCAGTTCCAATGGTATCTATAACTGAAATATTCTCTTTGAGTTTTTCCTGTTCTTTTATTGAACGTAGTGGTGGAGCAAGAAGGAATAAGTTGCCATTTTCATTATCATAAACATCTTTTGTAAAATGGAAATATTGTGGACAGCTTTCTATGAAAATGTTCTTTCCTAGAAGTTCTTTGTATTTATCATTCAGAAGCTCAATTGATGAACCACAGGTGACATGCACAATATAGAGTGTTCCTTTTAGTTCTGCTACAATCCTCGCTATTTTCTCTATCTCTTCTATTTCTGAGACTGCTGGTCTAGAACTTTCATAACTCTCTACTGTATCTTCAACATTTGCACTGAGTATCTCTTCATCATTCTCAGCATGAACCAAAATCAGTGTATTTGTCTTACAAGAATTCTTCAGGAACTCCTGAAATTTGGTATAAGTAATTTTGCGATTAGATTCAGAATATGTGGTAAACATTTTAACAGAAGGGATTCCACTTTCGCGTGAAATCTTGATGAGCTTGTCCACATCATCATTAAAATTGCCAACTGCTGTATGAAAAGCATAATCAATATAGGATGCTTTTGCTTCTTTTTGTTTCTTCTTTAGCATCGCATCAAATTCATGGACATAACTGATTGGTTCAAGAAAATCTATAAACGTTGTAATGCCACCAAAAGCTGCAGCTTTTGAAGCGCTTTCATAATCATCGCTTGATTTGAATTCACCCAAGTCAAGATTGATATGTACATGGGGATCAATAAATCCAGGTAAAATTAGCTTATTTGTACAGTCTACAATTTTTTTGCAAGGTAGGATTTTTCCAGAAGGAACAATTTTTGCAATAATCTGATCTTGGACATATACATCTAGATGAGTAAATTGCCCATTACGATATACTTTCCCATTTATGAGACCTAGATTATACATGAAACTGTCTTTCCTGATTTAACCATAAACTACTGAATAAATAAAAGTTATCCAATCTTGCTAATTGTACAATTTAATTAGAAGAAACTAAAAAAGATTCTTTGTTTAATATTTGAATTCGGAAATAAAAAAGAGAGTATAAACTTTACTTGAGACCATTCTTAGCTTTTTATTAGTGTTGGGAATATGCTCAACAATTAGTGTTGAGAGTGATCTCATTAAACTTCTACCTTCGTAGTGGTTTCCCAGTCACTCTATGTGAACTATGTTACAATTTTTAAGAGAAAAATATTAATCTCGTTTTATACTCATTTCTTTCCAGTTATTCTTCAATAGTGTTTAATATCTCAATAAAATTATTTTTGTGTCTTAACTTTTCTAATTTCATCCTCATTTAATCCATAGATGTCAAAAACTGCTTTATCAATCTCTTTTTGAGCTATAGACATCTCTTTCCTTAAATCACGTATGTGTTTTTTTGCTTCTATCTTTGAAGCGTCTAAATCTGTGATGTCGTTATATTCCTGTTCAAGCTTATTTATTGTTTTAAGATGATTAATGAGTAACTGTGCTTTATTAGCTATTTCTTCTTGAAGTTCTTTAGGTATTATTTTTATAGGTAAGTCTTTGGCATAAGAAAAATTCATTCCTCTTGTTGCTCGATTAAAAATAAAATTGTAGATATAATAGGCACACAAACGAGAGTTAAGTAACGCTAGTATGTACAGTGGATTAAAGGCTACATCTTGAATTAGAAAATAAACAACCGTATCTATAGGCAAATATGCGCCAGGATCATAGTTAGCTATGATTTTTATATGATCTTGTGTTTGAGATATTAATCGCTGAACCATAATTTTTGGCATCTTCCGATGCTCAAAATAAGATTTATATTTGTCAAAAACGGGATAATTCTGATCAATCCAATATATAGGAGTGAAATAATAATTTTGTACGTCCTTTCCTCTGAGGATAGAAATGCTACTACTTTTTTGTTTTTTCTTTAACCATAAGTTTTTATGAGGTTGAATAGGTGCACCTCTTCGCGAGAAACTTATATCACCTAGTTTCTTTGAGTCAGTATTCATTTTATCGAATATACTTTTATTGATTTCATCCTTGTAAATTGGGAAGATATCTTCAGTAAATTCAGCATAGGGAATTTCATTAGAATAAATTTTTTCTAAGTTGTATTTACGAGAAGAACCTTTTTTCAGGTAATCAACCTTTACAGATTTATCATCAGGCGACCATTTACTATTTGTTCTCTTCAGTATGAGTACAATCATTTCAAGCTTAACATCTTCAAAGGCTTCCCGAATATCAAAAATCCTCATTATTTGTGAATGTTTCAAAATGAACTTTCGCGAATTGGTCCAATTTTTTAAGGACAGCAATGCTTTCGGTACAACAAAAGCAAGACATCCACCAGTTTTAAGTGATAAAAGATATTTTGCAATAAATAGTGATACAATATTAGTTTTGGTTTCTATCACCTTTTTATAAGGACCAAATGTACTTATGTATTCTTTTCGTACTACTTCGTTTTTAACTACAAAGTAAGGAGGATTACCAACTATTAAATCAAAAGCTTTTGGGATTTCAAGGTGAATTTTTTCTGATATAAAAGATTCATCAGTATTCTGTTTTTTCATCCCAAGAAGATAATGACTAACATCATATTTCAGGGAATCAAGCTCAAAAGTGTTAATATCATCTGTTGGTATGTCAATATTGCGTAAAGCTAGATTAGCTGCAGATAGCATAACAGCAAAAGAGTTAATGTCAAAACCAAATAAGTTGTGATCAAGTATATTTGCATGTGCTTCTGCATCAGAATACGTTTCAGCTTTGTATTTTTGGAAGAGACGGTTATAAGCTTCAATCAAAAAACCACCAGAACCACAAGCTGGATCCAAAATTATGTGTCTGGTATCCAAAGGGATATGATCAAAGATGTATTTTATTATCCATGCAGGAGTATAATATTGCCCTAAATCTCTTTTTTCATCTTTATCGATATGCTGTTCATATATACGTCCTAATACATCTTGATCAACTTCATCGAATCTATATTCTTTAAGATTGATAATTGTATTAATAACTAACTTCTCATCATTTGGAAATATTGAATCAAAAATTTCAATTTCAAAAATTGCTCGATAATCAATTTCCAATACTGCAGCAAATGAAGCGCGAAGAATGTCTCTGATTTCTCCTTGTTGTATGCTTTTTTGACTTGCTATTTTTCCCAATCGTTTCTTAATCTTCTTCTTATCTTCCAGGATACGACAGAAATATATTTTAGTAACAAGATTATAGGCTGCCATTCTTGCCAATTTGTTTAATATTTTGTCTTCTTTCATTTTAAGGAGATTATTATCTTTTTTCCATTTGTTGTATTTAAGTAAAAAACTCCTACTTTTGGCAATTCTTTCTTTTATATTAGCTTCGTATGCAGGAACTAACAGCAGTTTTGCATTCCGCAAATGGTCAGATAAAGTAACAGGTAACACCGTATCTCGGATTTCGATAGCTTTTTTATCAGCATACGTTTTCAAAGCACCTTGTGCCAGATTTTCGTAAGAAATAAGTTCGAAGAGTTTGTACCACTCATCAAGAAGGTCAGTTCGTTTGAATGTATGAATTAGTCGATCTTTAGGATAAATTACATTTGGGATGAAAGTACGATATAATTGAAATTCTTCGCCATTTGTAAGAAGAGTATAAGGACATTGACAGCTATTGGAATAATTGATAGCTTGTTCTAGATGATTTTTTAATTTAGCATTTGATTGTTTAACTTCAACTAACACCACAGGCTTTTTATTAACTAATAAAGCAATATCTACGCGCTTTAAATCAATTTTATGTTCGTAATTGATTCTGCTAGGTTTATTATATCCAAGAGCATCTAAAAGAGGTTTAACAATGAAAATTTTGACGTTTTCTTCATTACCCTGTTTACCAGATTGATGAAGTTCGCGTTCATTTAAACTATGTATTTTTATAATTTGGGCTGGAATTTGCATAGCCGACACTCTTAATCACATCTCTCAAACTCTTTAAACTTAATAACTTTTTACATTAGCAGTTCATTTAATCTCTTTGATATTCTTTTCACACTTATGAATTATGTATAACAAATATAAACTATTTTAATAAAATTAAAGATTAATACCAAATAAGAAAATAAATTAAAAAACTAACATTTGTACTTAGCGAATTCACCCAAGTCAAGATTGATATGTACATGGAGATCAATAAAACCAGGTAAAATTAGTTTATTTGAACAGTCTACTATTTTTTTGCATGGTAGGATTTTTCCAGAAGGAACAATATTTGTAATTTTTTGATCAGACATATAGATGTCTTCGAGATAAAAATTCCCATTACGCACGTTATGAAACTTGGTTAAAATTGCCAGAGGCTTTCTAACCGTCGTTTAAAGTGTTCCCCTCACATGCGTTGAGGGGAGGGAAGGAACGTGAAGATAAAGGCCTACCATGCTTTGAAGAGATGTTGATAGCTGCATTGAAGTGAGTATTGACTTTCAGTCCACAGTTATTGCAATAAGCATAGTCGTAATGACCAGAGTTACGATCAAGAACTCCTCCACAAACGTTATGGAGTCGGCTGGTATTGAAGGGGTTAACTTGCTCTAGGTTAACATCATAACCTAGTTCTGAAGAAGCTAACCAGACAGCTTTTTCATAGATGAAAGAGTTATCAGGCATGGTGTAAATAGCTTTAGCTAATGCACCTTTCGTACCTGTGGGATCGACGTTTAATTCCTCAATCTTCAAGACACGACTATGGTGTTTAGCTATCACTGTTGCTATAAAGAAGGGTAACCGTCGAAGAATTTCACGCAAAATCCTACTTCTGCGAGTATAGACTCTATTTAATTCCCCAATGAGTTTACAACAGCCATGAGAATCGCGTAATTTACGTTTTTTAGCTAATCCTCTATTGAGTTCTTTGAGAACTTTATCGGTTAGGCAGGTGTAACCTTTTACCAGTTTCAACAAATCTGGGGGGAGCTTAACAGGAGTGTTAAATGTCACCATGAACTTTCCCAAGCGGTTAATATCCACACCCAAAGTGGGAGCGTTACCTGAGGGAATAATAGTCATATAGTGCTGTAAGAGTGTAGTTGAGCGGAAACATTCGTGTGCTCCTTCTAAAACCACATCTATGCGAGGTTTGTAACTGGGTGCTTCACCACTGCTAACCTGCAAGATTTTGATACTCGCTCCATTACGTAGATATTCCAAGACTTTGGCGGGGAAGAGAACACGGGCTTTAGTTTTCTTTTTTCCTCGTTGGGGGAAACCTAACTCTGTCCATCCTTGCTTTTTCACTTTTGCAGTCAATACTCTAGCATTACCTTCACGGGTAATAACACACTCTTTTTTCATTAACAATTTTATTGGTAATTTGCCTTTTTTCTTTCTTTTAAATGGTCGAGGGACAACCTCTTCTGGTAGGGTAGAAAGGACTAACTGAGGGACACTCTCCATTAGATGGTCAAAGAGTGCGAAAACTACTATCAACCTTACAGCTGAGAAGAGTTTTCGGTTTTTCTTTCCTACAAATTCGGTTATCTGTTGAGTGAGAGCTTTGAGACTTTTCCAACGAGATTTTTGGGGGGTGTTGATCCACGAAGTAACAAAAGACGCTACTTGCTGTTTCTCATGTACTAACAATTTCAATTTATTTAGAAAGGATTGTTGGTTAGGGGAAAGTTTGGGAATTGACGAAAACTCGTGCATTTTGTATTTATAAGCATCTTCTATAGCTAAAATAACTTCGTTATGTGTCACAGTTGGTAATACGTGATTAAATTTCACATTTGAAGTTACACACCTTCGTGTTAATTTCCTATTCCAGTAAGAGTCTGTCTGTAGTCTCGTGCTAGTCAGAAGGTTAATGATGAACCTTCTTCCCACTTTCCAATACTTCTGGAAACTGTGCTCAGTATAAGGGGAGCGTCCAAATATCACCCATTCTAGTAACTGCTGAGGATTTTTCTGCCAGAAGTTGAATATTCCTTGTATTTTCTTCTCTTTATCCACTTTTCCTTGAATAGCTATATATAACCAGTGGAAAGCGCTTTCAGCTATATTCGGACTTTTACCCACCTCTTTACACAATTTCCTTGTAAAGAATATCTCTTTAGGATTAGAACGATAGAGTTCCAAGGCTTTTGTAACTATTGTTGGTGTTAGGAGCGCTTTTTGCTCTTTTTCCAGCTTCTCTATCCTTTGGTTGATCTCTATTCTCTCTGTTTTACTCAAGTGCTCAAACGCCAACTGGTAGCTTCTCATCACCTTCGTACGAGGGAGAGAGGGGTGTATTTTTGTTGTTGACTGTACTTGAGTAGACATCATTTATTCACTCAGTATTAACATCTTTTAATTGGTATTTAAACTATATAAAAAACAGTTTGTTTTCTTTTTTTTTGTTATTTTCCTCTCCGTTATCGGTGGAGTCTCCCAGCAAACGAAGTAACTAAAGCTATCATATCTTCCACTAGTTTCCCTTCAGTTGATTGGTTCAATGGTTGGTGTATAGCTACAATTTTAGTGTTGAAAGTCTGACAATAATGCTTAATCACTCTTGTCCCAAAACGTGCTACTCTATCTTCATATGCACATATAACAGCATAAGGTTGCTGAGTCGCTATCGCATCTAATAATCTCTTTAACCCTTTTCTCTGATCGTTCATTCCCGAAGCAATATCAGTAAAAATCTTCCTCAACTGCCACCCCTGCTCTTCTGTGTAACTCTCAATCTTTTGTCGTTGACTAACAAGTTCTTTTTTCTGTTTTGTCGCACTCACGCGAACATAACCCAAAACTGCTCTCTTCCTTTTCTTGTCTTTTTTACCTAAAATTCTGGCTAAATTGTATCTCCTATGTCCTCCTCTCGTCCTACAGTCTGGTCTCACTTTCTTTTCCTCCTCCCATCGTCGTACTGTACTAGCTGACACTCCCCATCATTCCGCTGCTATTCCTATCCTTACTAACATACTTTTTCTTCTTCTCTCCCCGTCAAAAGTCTTTCTTCTCCCTTTTCACTCTCTCTGGCAAGGTTAGTCAACTTTTTTACACTCAGTGGACGACGGTATACAGAACCATTTACCAGGCTCATGCTATATCTAAAATCCTTTTTCACGAACTAATACTATCATACTTTCATATTAATATTGTCTTTTTTGAAAAGAAATAAATCAAATTTTTTTGAGAATATACTTATTAACACAAAAGAAAAGGCTTCATAATGAATGAAATGGATAATTCTGATAAAGAAATTGTTTCAGGTAAGAAGGGTATTTTATCTTTACCTGGTTTTCCTATTGTTATAGGGTGTATTGGTAAAAATCTTATAACTCTAGCTGCAATTAGTATGGTTTCATTCGATAATCCTCCTTTAATTATGATCGGAATTGTTCCCAAAAGATATTCCTTTGAACTGATAAAAGAAGTAAAGGATTATTCAATAAATATCCCCACAACTGAATTTATAGATGATGTGAAGTATATCGGAAAAATTTCAGGTAGAGATGTTGAAGATAAATTTAAAGCAACAGGTCTTACACCGGTAAAAGCTTCAAAAATAAGTTCATATTTAATAAAAGAATGTCCTGTTAATCTAGAATGTAAGGTTGTTCATACTCTTGATTTAGGGGGAACGCATACGTGGTTCGTTGGTGAAGTAGTAGCTGCTCATTTAGCTAAAGATTATGATCGGTCTAAAGCATTCATTTTCTGGCCTGGACAATTTAGATATGTTGGTGATGTAATCGAAATCTGAAAGGAGCTCTTTGAGTCGTTCAATATTTTCCATAATAGGTCATGATTATTTATAACTAAATTTATCCCATTGTTAGAATCATCACTGCTTTAGAAGTATGGAGCCTGTTTTCAGCTTCATCATAAACGATTGACTGAGGGCCATCAAGAACAGAATCTTCTACTTCATTTCCTCGATCTGCTGGAAGTGCATGCATATATTTTACATCAGGTGATGCGAGCTTCATCATCTCTTCTGTACATTTCCAGTCTTTGAACTGAGACAGATCCATATCACCTTTCTTCCCACTCCAACTTCCCCAATTCTTAGGGATCACGATATCAGCATCCTTGAATGCTTCTTTCATATTATGAGTTATTCTAAAGGAACCACCATTTTTCTTAGCATTCTCTTTAGCTTCTTCAATCACCCAATCAGGTAACTCGAAACCTTCAGGATATGCTAAGGTTACATCAATTCCATAACGTGGAAATAAGAGAGCTTGTGTTAACGGGACTGAAATTGGTTTTTTATGAGTTGTAGCATAGGCCCAGATTATTGACACTTTGAGATTCTTGGTTTCTCCCTTCTTCTCAATGATTGTCATAAGATCAGCTATACCTTGCATTGGATGATACAAGTCACACTGTAAATTCATGATAGGTACTTTGGAATGATTTGCCATATCATTTAGATACTTATTTCCTATTCCCCAGAAGCAATTTCTGCAAGCAATTGCATGTCCGTAACTCGACAATATAGCAGCTGTATCTTTAGCAACTTCTCCGTGGGATATTTGCATTTTTGATGTATCTAGAAAGTTTGCATGACCACCAAGTTGTGCAAATCCTGCTTCCATTGAGTTCCTTGTTCTTGTTGATTCTTCGAAGAACATGAGAAACATGGTTTGATACAGAAGATATGGTGTTACTTCTTTTTTCAAGAATTTTTCTTTTATTTCAGCTGAAACTTCCAGTAGAATATCTATTTCTTCCTTAGACCAATCACGTAAAGTTATGAAGTCTTTTCCTCGAAGTTTTGTTCTCATTTTTACACCTATTTATTCTTAAGTTCAGTATATTTTAAAGGTATAGTAGCATATACTGCAACTGCAATCTTAAGTTCCTTTTTGAATGTTATCTCATTAGGAGCATGAGCTTGGTTTTCTCTTCCTGGACCAAAGCCAATACATGGCACATTATGCATGCCCATGATGGATACACCATTTGTTGAGAAAGTCCACTTATCTAAAAGTGGTTCTTTATCCATAATTTCAGTAGCTGCATCTACAAACATTCCACATAATGGATTTTCTTCTTGAATGACCCAGGTTGGGAAATAACAATCAACAGTTTTTTGAAGACCTGTATACGAGGGTTTATCATAAGTGTGCATCTCGACTTTTGCATTATGTTCTATGACAGAAGGTAGGTCTCGTATTTCTTTAAGAGCTGTATCTTTGGTCTCTCCAAAAGTAAGTCTTCTATCAATTGAAATTGAACATCCATCAGCAACTGCACACCTTGATGGAGAGCTTGAAAAAATCTCTGAAACTGTTAAAGAACCTTTTCCTAGGAATGGATCATCCCTTAATTGTTCGTGGAGTTGGGATAATTCTTGGATAATTGGAGCCATCTTATAGATAGCATTATCGCCACGTTCAGGTGCAGAACCATGACAGCTGATACCAGTTGTTGTTACTTTTATTTCCATCCTTCCTCTATGTCCTCGATATACATTGAGTGAGGTAGGTTCTGTTAAAACAACAAAATCAGGTTCGATGACTTTTTCTTTAATAATGTGTTGCCAGCAAAGTCCATCACAATCTTCTTCTTGAACTGTTCCTACCATCCATACTGTAGTATCACCTGCTATATCTAAATCTTTAATGATTTTCCCAGCATAGACCATAGAAGCAAACCCACCCTCTTGATCACTAGCACCTCGCCCGTAAATTACCTCATCATCTTCATAACCTTCGAAAGGATCGTGAGTCCAGTTATTGCGATTTCCTACATCTACTGTATCAATATGTGCATCAAATGCAAAGACATGTTTACCGTTTCCAATTCTTCCAAAGATATTACCCATTTTATCAATCTTGATTTCATCATAGTCAAGCTTCTCCATTTCTTGCTTAATACGCTTAATAAGATCTTCCTCATTACTGCTAGTACTTGGAATACGAATCATGTCTCGTAAAAATTTGAACAGATTTTCTTTGTATTCATCAGCTTTTGTAAGTATCTTTTCTTTCATTTGTATCATTCTCAATCATTTTCGTGAAACGGGGAGTTCAAATCGCCATTTACCATCAAACTGATGGAGTGTGCCAGTAACTGCACCAGCTGTTGGTACGAGGCATATTTCACCAACACCTTTAGATCCAAATCTTCCAACTTCTTCTGGTTCTTCTATTAAAATAACTTCTACTTCGGGTGTATCTTTAGCCTTAACTATTTGAAGATCTCTCATCAACAAGGAATCTGGAATCCCTTTTGTTGTTGGATAGTTATCTGAAAGAGTATGACCAAGACCTATATGAACACCGCCTTCAAATTGACCTGCGCAAGCCATAGGGTTGATTGCTTTGCCGACATCGTGTGTTGCTATTATTTTTGTTAATTTACCTTTTTCGTCAAGAAAAGCTACTTGTACTGCATAACTGAACGCTAAATGTATTTCTACTCTAGGTAAGAATCTCAAAAACCAATCTATCCAAAGGACTATCAATATTGCAATCCATATTGAACTGACAATTAAGAGATTTCTCTTGCTTTTAGCTGCAAAATAGATAGCTCCTACAGTACCACCAGAGAATGACCAACCTATAGCTATCCACATCCACATAAAGATATCTCCAGGGAGCCATTGGAACGTAACCCATAATGCAATTAGTACAACAAGCCAGGTTACACTAATTATAGTTTTTAGCGATATTTTCTTTTCCATCTTATCATCTCCAATAGTAATATATTTTATGTTTTAAGTAATATTTAAGTTTTAATGCACTAGTGTCGGGAACTACACTTGCATCAAAGGAAATAATTGAAATAACCATAGAAAGTATTGTGAAAAAGGAAAGTTGACTGCTATGGGGAAAGAAGAGGAAGAATCTAGTTTTGAAGAAATAATTAAGTTATATTAAAGATTTTATATCTAATGCACTAAGTCAGAAAACGAAATGTTTAAACTACACAATATAAGAAATGTGATACCGATGTCAGAAAAGAAAAAAGTAGCTGTCGTTGCTATTGGTGGCAACTCACTCATCAAATCCAAACATCACCAAACTGTACAAGATCAATACAAAGCTGTCCAGGAAACTTCAATTCACCTGGTAGACATGATTGAATCGGGCTGGGATATTGCAATAGGACATGGCAATGGACCTCAGGTTGGATTCATTTTACGACGAAGTGAAATTGCCCATAAGGTGGAAGGTATGCATGAACTTCCCCTGGATGTTTGCGGAGCTGACAGCCAGGGAGCTATCGGTTATTACCTGCAGCAGAATATCCAAAACGAGCTCAAAAAAAGGGGAATTGATAAACCAGTAGCGACAGTGATCACTCAAGTCCGGGTAGATCCAAATGACCTTGCTTTCCAAACACCTGCTAAACCCATTGGTACATTCATGAAAGCAGAAGAAGCTGAACAAAGAAAAGTAGAATTAGGTTGGAATGTAGTTGAAGATTCTGGTCGTGGTTGGCGTCGAGTTGTTGCTTCCCCGTTACCTGTTGAGATTTTGGAACTAGAAGCTATAAAAACTCTGATTGATTCCGGTATAATCACAATTACTGTAGGTGGTGGAGGAATACCGGTTATTGAAACCGATCGAGGAGTAGAGGGGACTGCAGCTGTTATTGACAAAGATTTTGCATCTGCGTTCCTAGCCAATGAAATTAAGGCAGATATGCTTTTGATTTCAACCGCCGTTGAAAAAGTTTCCTTGAATTTTGGTAAACCGGATCAAGTTGATCTTGATCAGCTCACCGTTGCTGAGGCAAAAAAGTACCTAAAGGAAGGAACTCATTTTGCAAAAGGATCTATGGAACCAAAAATCAAAGCCATTGTTGGGTTTTTAGAGCAGGGTGGTAAAGAAGCCCTGGTAACCAATCCTGAAAACATCGGTCGGGCTTTAAAGGGTGAAACAGGAACCAGGTTCGTTCCATAATGCAGTTTCGCAGGGAATATATATCTTCTCGAGACAAAACAGGATATATATAATTCTCAATCATTTCGTGATACAGGGAGTTCGAAACGCCATTTACCATCGAATTGATGGAGTGCACCAGTAACTGCACCAGCTGTTGGCACGAGACCTATCTCACCTACTCCTTTAGATCCAAATCCTCCGACTTCTTCTGGTTCTTCTATTAAGATAACTTCTACTTCGGGTGTATCTTTGGCTTTGACTATTTGAAGATCTCTCATCAACAAGGAATCTGGAATCCCTTTAGTTGTTGGAAAGTTTTCTGAAAGAGTATGACCAAGCCCCATATGAACACCACCTTCGAATTGACCTGCGCAAGCCATGGGATTGATTGCTTTGCCGACATCGTGGGCTGCTATGATTTTTGTTAACTTGCCTTTTTCATCGAGAAAAGCTACTTGTACTGCATAACTGAACGCTAAATGTGTTATAGGATTATCAGTTTTTGTTCCTGGTTTGACAGTAAAGTCGCAAATGTATTCTCCATGAAACTCCTGACCTGCCAGATCTTTAAGAGATTTTGATTGAAGTGCTAGTGCAAGTTTCTCTGCAGCAAACTTGGCTGCCATGGTATCTAGGGCCGTACCTCTTGATGCAGTAGTCATGCCACATTTCGTTTTGGGATAGCTGATAGATTTTACCTTCATCTGTGGTGGAGGTATATTAGTTATTTCTGTTACGACTTGAGTAATAACTGTAAATAATCCTTGTCCCATTTCAGTGAAACCTGTTAAAATTTCAAGATGTTCATTCTCAAGGACCTTGATGAGTACTCTACCAGTATCTTCAAGGCCATTACCAATGCCAGTATTTTTCAATCCACACGCAATACCTGTTGGAACTTTAGAATTTTTATATATGTCTCTGACTGCATCTAGACATTGTTGTAATCCAACGACAGTCTTTTTCATCTTTTGTCCTGTTGCAAACAGTTGCCCTTCTCTGAGAATATTGCGTTCTCTTATATCATAATCATCAATTTCGATCCCATCTTCCATCATTTTTTCAACGATTAAATTCAGACATGTTTCAATGGCAAATGAGGTCTGATTAACACCGAATCCACGCATGGCACCGCATGGAGGGTTATTTGTGTAGACTGATTTTGCGTCAACATCAACGTTTGGAACGAAGTAGGGGCCACATGAATGACCAGCAGCACGTTCGACAACTTGAGCACCAAGCGATGCATAAGCTCCAGTGTCAGCTATGAGTCTGAGTTTGACTGCAGTAAGTTTTCCATTTTCATCTGCACCAACTTCATAATCCATAATCATTGGATGACGTTTTGGGTGCATAAGAAGTGATTGTTCTCTAGTTAGGACGGTTTTAACTGGTTTTTTTAGCAGAAATGAAGCCATTGCTGTTTGCGCTTGACATAGGAGGTCTTCCTTACCACCAAAAGCTCCACCATTTGTAACAAGTTCGACTATGACTTCTTCTTTCTTTAATCCGAGTACTTCGGCAATCTGTCGCTGGTCTTCGTGAACTCCTTGTCCTTGACTGTATACATGCACACCTTTTTTTGTAGGTATAGCAAGACAGCTTTCAACTTCCATAAAAGCGTGTTCAACGCGTTGTGTTCTGAATTGCTGTTTTATTACATACTTAGAATCGTTTAATGCTTTACTAACATCACCTCTACCAAAAAATGTATGTCCAAGTAGATTGCCCTTTTCGTGAATTTTTTCAGCATCTTGTGCAAGGGCTTTTTCAGGACTATCAATTACTTCTAGAATTTTATAATTTACTTTGATTTTTTCAAGAGCAGATCGTGCATGATACATAGAATCAGCTACTACCATAGCTAGAACATCCCCCACATATTTTGTTGTCTCACCTTCTGAGACAAAGATAGGCCAATCAGGGAAGATGTGACCAATTGTTCGTTGACCTGGTACATCTTTTGCTGTAAATATTTGTACAACTCCACAGGTTGCTTTTGCTTTTGATGTATCTATCTTGATGACCTTAACTCGTGGATGTTCACTTAGTAAAAAAGCTCCATGAAGCATTCCATCAACTTCCATATCGGCAATATATGGTTTTTTGCCAAGAGCCATATCGATACCACGATAACGTTGAGTACTATAACCAACACCATTTTTTTTCGGTTTGTATTCTCTCTCGAAACCGTATTTCTCGCCAAAAAAATCCTTTCTTCTTGGTGGGTCAGATATATTTGTTTCCTTACTTTGCCAATTCTCTTCAGCTGTTTCCATTGCATCGAGGATGCGTTGATAACCAGTACAACGGCAGAGGTTACCTGAAATAGCCTTCGCTTTTTCTTCTCTTGTTGATACTGGATGTTTATCTAGGAATCCCTTGATTCGTATTAACAGTCCCGGAGTGCAGAAACCACATTGTACAGCTCCTTCTTTGACGAATGACTTTGAAAGAATTTCTTGCTCTCGTTTGTCAAGACCTTCAACGGTGATAATTTCTTTTCCCTCAATTGATGCTGGATTTCGTTTGCATGAAATCATAGCTACACCATTGATAAGGACAGTACAAGCTCCACAAAAACCTTGACCTGAACAACCATCTTTGCAACTTTTTATGTTGCAGACTTCTCTGAGTACATCTAGTACACTCATGCCTTCTTCGTAATCAGCTGTTATTTCTTCTCCATTGAGAGTGAATGTAACATTCATTGTTCCACCTTGTATGCATTCCATGCCTCATGTGTATTGAGGTTAAGTGTAATATTTCTGTCATTGACAGATATAATCTTTGTTTTTTGATCATCTCTTTGTTTATGAATTTCATGATCAAGTCGAGTATCAGAACTACAGGTTATAAGATATTTCTTGAATTCTTCTGATAGAAAAACTGGATGTCCTTTTTTACCATTAAATTCAGGTATAGATACATTTGCATCTGATGTACTCAGAACCTTTGCTAATTGTTCCCAAACATCCTCATCTGGGCAAGGAACATCGATAGGAAGGATAAATACTCCTAATCGGTGTGATTTTGATAATGCTAGCAATCCACATTGTATTGATGAGAACTGTCCCCTTTTAGGAGCTGGATTTACAACTAGATTTATGTCTTTGAGTTCAGGAACCTTTTCTTGATAAAGTTTATTATCTTTTCCCAGGACAACTACTATTTCAGTAAAACCTAGTTCTGATAAAAGCTCAAGTTGAAATGATAGGAATGTTTTCCCTCGATAGTTAAGAAGTCCTTTAGGCATTCCCATTCGTCTAGAGTCTCCAGCTGCCAAAATAATGACTGGTAGTGTTTTGAAATCGAATTTCATGTTATATTACCAAATGCTGTAAATCTCCATAAAGCCCGTTTTAAAGCCTATTATACTAGAACTCTCTCTGTTGATGACTTATTGAGCATATTGATAGTCATATGAATAAAAATATTGTGGCTAGAATACGTGACAGTTGAGGAATGAAAGGATTGTTGAAGTTACAAATCTAAATGCGAGAATCAAAGATTGTATGATTGTAGCTTGAAATGAATTTTTTTTGTAGAAACCTTTTACTGTACTATTCTTTCCTTTATCCAGTCTTCAATTACAGCAAATGCCTGCTCTCTCCCTGAATCTACTGAAATAACGTGTCCTCCTTTTTCTATTTGAACCATTTTTTTGTCCTTTGATTTGACATTGTTAAATATCTGTTTTGCATGTTTCAAACTTACAGTATCATCATTTTTACTTTGTAAAATTAGAATAGGAGTTGTTATTTTATATAGATTCCTTTTAACATTAATTAGGAGTTTATGTAACTGAAGTGCACTTCGTGTAGGAATTTTCGCATAGCATTTGTGAACTTCTTTAGTATCAAGGTCTTCCCAATTACAATCGATATTAGGATGTCTAGGGTATAAATAAACAATAAATGGTAAAACTCGTAAAACATACAATTTCCAATCTGGAGGTTTAAAAGGGGCAGCTAAAGTTATGAGACCATCAATATCCGGGTTTCTGTAACCCAAGAAAAGTGTTATTGCTCCACCCATTGATAAACCAATAACGAAAATTTTATCACACATATTCTTTAGTTGTTCCAACTTTTCTTGAGCATAATTTGTCCATTCAAACCATTTTTTCGTTTCCAAATCATCTTCTGATGTTTCATGTCCGGGTAAAACTATGTTGAGAATAGTGTATTTTCTGTTTTTAAGAAAATTTTCTAGTGGCTCCATATCAAAGTGTGTGCCAGTAAACCCATGTATTAGTAAAAAACCCACTTGTGCATTTTCTCCCATAAGCATTAAAATATATTCTATACTAAAAGTGTTATTAATTCATTAACAAAGTCAAAGAAAAAACTTTGATATTACCAATTAATCTTAAGCGAAACGTTCAATAATTATAATGTGAAAATACTTATGTGTTAGACGAGCCTTGGTTTTGGGTTTCCCTTATTATCATATCCGTATTCTTGTGTGCTTGGTTATTCTTTGCAATATATAATTCTGCGAGATACCAAATCCTTCAAATTTTTGGTTACTTGATGCTTGTTTTAGGTTTAGTTTTCACTATAGGTGAATATCCTCCTTTACTATATGGTAATTATATATCCTCAGTTTTAGCATATAGTGCATTGATCCTAATTATAATAAGCGTAGCTATGACACGATGGCGTTGGGTTAATAGAAGGGGAACTGAAAGATTGAATAGCCCCAGTAATTTAATGATCTTTGCAATTGTTAGGCATCCTATTACTCTGGCAATGTTATTCTTAGGATTCGCTGTCATAGTGCTGAAAAATTCAATACTTTCTAATGTCTTAACGACTATGGCACTAGTATTTTTCCTTCTATCTTCGTTTGAAAAGGATATTTATCAAGAAAAAGTTTATGGATATCCACATAAGGTTTATTCAATATCTGTTCCACGGTTCAATCTTATAGTAGGGCTTGTTAGATCAATAATTATAACAAGAAAAGAAAAAAAGAACATAGGAAAACCATAACTATTTAAATTTCTTGATTTTTTTGTAGATTCAATAACAAGATAAGTGTGAGGTCTCTATTTAATTTTCTCATTTATAATTGTAGGACAAATTCTTGTAATTCCATCTATTCTAAGTAACTTTTTCTCGAAATCAGCAAGCTCTTCAGAATTTTTGAACCAACATTCCATAAAAATTGCATGATCGCCAGTTGATATTGAAAGAGATAAAATTTCATCTAAAGCTTTTAGTCTTTTAATTATTGAACCATAATTTTCACCGTCAACATCAATTCCGATTAAAGCTTGAACCTGAAACCCCAATTTCATTGGGTTAACATCAATTGTAAACTTACGTATGGTTCCATCCCTTATTAGTTTCTTAACCCGTTTTCTAACGGCAGACTCTGTAGTTACATCTAGTTTTTCAGCTATTTTCCAATATGGCTTCCTACCATCTTTCATTAATTCTTTAATTAAATTTAAGTTCGAATTTCGTCCCATTCTTATTTGTAATTCGGAAAAATTTATATAAATATATTGTTTTTACAATTCAGTTATAAATCAATAAAAAAGTGAAAAAAAATGGACAAAGAATATGAAGAAACAGGTAAAATTCCACTTATAGGTTCAGCATTTCCAAAAATGGTCGTGCAAACTTCTCATGGAATGAAGAAATTACCAATGGATTATCAAGGCAAATGGTTTGTATTATTTTCACATCCAGCAGACTTTACTCCTGTATGCACTACCGAGTTCGTCTCATTCAGCCGACATTATGACGATTTTCAAGCTTTGAACACTGAATTAATAGGTTTAAGTATGGATCAAGTTTTTAGCCACATCAAATGGGTCGATTGGATCAAAGAAAATATAGGTGATGAAATCAAATTCCCAATTATTGCTGATCATGGTGAATGTGCTCGTAAACTGGGTATGCTTCACGCTAAAGCTACAAATACTGTTAGAGCAGTTTTCATTGTTGATCCTAAAGGCAAAATCCGTGCAATTCTCTATTATCCCGCAGAGATTGGTCGAAATATGGAAGAGATTCTTAGAATGATGAAAGGTTTTCAAGTAGCTACTAAGCATGATGTTGCTATTCCTGCGAATTGGCCAAATAATGAGCTCTTTGGTGACCATGTAATTGTTCCTCCAGCTACTGATGTAAAAACAGCTAAGGAAAGATTAGAAAGTAAGGACCATGAATGTTTAGATTGGTGGTTATGTCATAAGAAACTAGAGTAATTCATTAATCATCATTTTCTTTTTAAGTTCTACTCCAAATATTTATTTTTTCTTTACCTTCTTTGAGATTATCCTTGTGAGTAATAAGGGAACTACTAATATTAGAAGAGTAAACATGAAGATTAATGGATTTTCATCTGTAGAATATTCAGCAGGTTCATCGAGAGGATAGAGATCTTCTGAACCAGCAAAACCAGCAATAGAATAAGAACCTGTACCTGACCAATCTGACCAATAGTTGCCTTCAGAAGTTTCAGTATCATACCATAAGTTGTTAGATCCTTCATCAAAAGCTTGGGAAAATCCTCCTAGATTATTGTCTACAAAGGTATTGTGGTGAATAAGATTATCAGAATTATATAATAAGTATACTCCATATTCATCATTTTCTTGTAGAATAAGTAAATTATATTCGATGATACCCCAGCTGATTTGTCCTAAGGATACTCCATATCCTTCATTTTCTTGCAGAAGATTGTAAGAAAGGACACAAAAATTAGAATGAAGAAGACGGATGCCCTCCCCGTTGTTGTTGCTGCACGTGTTGTTAGTAACAGTCGAACTACCGGAAAACTCAAGAGAGATGCCTCTGTAGTTGTTGTTGCTACAAGTGTTGTTTACAATAGTGGAACTGCCAGAAAACCAAAACAAGATGCCCCCGTGATTGTTATTGCTGCAAGTGTTGTTGATAATAACTGAAGATGTACAGCGGTCGAGAGATAGACCAACTGTTGCGTTATTTAATATTTGGTCACGTACTGTCACATTAGTACAATTGACTAATATTAATTGCCCATAAACTGGTTCAGCAATTATCGTAGAGTCAAGGTTAATATAAAGACCTAGTTTTTTCCCATTCACCCAATTATTACTGACAGTATATGAAAGGTAAGCATCAATGGTATCTTCAGCTATTCTTAAACCACAATTAGTAAAAGTGTTGTTTGCCACCGTCGAACAACTAGAAACGTAAAGACAGATGCCATAGTCGTTGTTATTGTTGCAAGTGTTGTTGGCGACAGTAGAATTACCAGAATAGCTAAGATAGATAACATCGTTGTTGTTATTGCTACAAGTGTTGTTTGCAACAGTCGAACTACCAGAATAGTCAAGATAGATGCATCCCCTGTTGTTATTGCTACAAGTGTTGTTTGCAACAGTCGAATTACAAGAATCCCAAAGCCAGATGCCGCTCCAGTTATTGTTGTTGCATGTGTTGTTAATAATAACTGAAGATGTACAAGAGTAGAGAAATAGACCAGTTGAAGCGCTATTCAATATTTGGTCACGTACTGTCGCATTAGTACAATTGACTAATATTAATTGCCCATAAACTGGTTCAGCAATTATCGTAGAGTCAAGGTTAATATAAAGACCTAGTTTTTTCCCATTCACCCAATTATTACTGACAGTATATGAAAGGTAAGCATCAATGGTATCTTCAGCTATTCTTAAACCACAATTAGTAAAAGTGTTGTTAGCAACCGTAGCTCTAACAGTAGAGCTAAGACTGATGCCATAGTAGTTATTGTTGTTGCATGTGTTGTTAATGACAGTTGCTGTACCATCAGCTACATCATCGATATAAATACCATACTCTCTTGCGTCAACATAGCAGTTACGAATAATGAAATATTTCGTTGTACCTCTAATATAAATACCTTCATCACCTGTTGTAATATTGTATCCTTCAATAACATAAGGATTTTCAGCTGTTCCTGAGCCTGGAAAAACCAAAAAATCACTATCAGAAGTAATGGATATTCGATCATGAGGTGTCAACTCTAACGAAGTAGGTCTATAATTATTCTCTTCAGCAGTTTTTTGTACATTGATATTCAATGCGTAGATTGATAATGTCAGTATTAGTAGAATTACTGTTGTTTTCTTTTTCATTAAATCACACTTAATTATACTCTTTATTGAATATATATTTTGTGTAATAGATTCTTCCAATAACAATCCTAATAAAAATATTTTTTTTATTTTCTATATGGTAACTTTAGCGCTTATCGTTAGTTTTTCTTATTTTATCTGAAACTTTTTATTGTTAATTATTACTTCTTCAATATGAGTAAATTTGATACGAAAGCTTTAATTGACTACGCCATGGGAAGGAGAAAAGCAGATATTATATTGAAGGGAGGAAGAGTTGCTAATGTTTATACAAGAGAAATTATTGAATCTGATGTAGTAATAGCTGGTGGAAAAATAGTTAATGTTGGTAAGGATTCACAATTATTTGATGGTAAAAATACTCTTATTATCGATGTCAAAGATTCCATTGTTTGTCCAGGATTAATAGAATCTCACATTCATATCGAATCTTCAATGCTTACACTTCCTGAATTTGCCAAAGCAGTCATCCCTCATGGTACTACTACTGTAGTAATAGATCCACATGAACTAGTTAATGTTGTAGGCACTAAAGGGTTGAAAATCCTTTTCAAAGATGCAAAATTGTCACCTATTAGATTTCTAATAGAAGCTCCTTCTTGTGTACCTTCTCTTCCTGGTTTTGAAACATCAGGCGTAGTGATAAACTCAAAGAAAATAAGGAAACTTATGAAAAGAAAAGAAATTTTTGCTCTTGCTGAGATGATGAATTATCCTGGAGTGTTTTTAGCTGATGATGATGTAATTGCAAAAATTAATGCTTCCAAGTCTGCAGGAAAAATAATAGAAGGACATGCTCCCTTGTTAAAAAATAAGGAATTACAAGCATATATCGCTTCTGGTATATCTTCTGATCATGAAGCAACAAACGCGGAAGAAGTGCTGGAAAAACTGCGGTTAGGAATGAAATTACAAATAAGAGAAGGTTCATTCGCTCGAGATTTAGTCAAAATCTTTGAAGGTTTTAAGAAAAGTAAAATAGACACTCGGAACATTCTCATTGCTTCAGATGATCGAAATCCATTAGATCTCACTGAAAAGGGACATCTTGATTACAGTTTGAAGTTATTAATTCAACAAGGAATTGATCCTGTTGAAGCGTTACAAATGATGACACTTAATACTGCTACTCATCTAGGTTTGCAGGATGAAATTGGAGGTATAGCGCCAGGAAAATGTGCTGATATAGTTGTTTTCGATAATCTAGACAACCTTTCCGTTTCAATAGTTATAGCTCAAGGTAAAATACTATTCAGAGATGGAAAGATGAAATATGAACAACTTAAGTTCAACTATCCTAGTCAGGTCTTGAATACTACAAAGAATCTTCAAGTTCCTACAGAGGGTGAACTAAAAATTCAATCCTCCTCAATAGATAAAGTCAACGCGAGAGTTATAGTTATAAAAGAAAAATCACTAATTACTGAAAAGCTAGTAGAGGATCTAGAAGTAAAGAATGGAATGGTTCAACCAAACATAGAAAAGGATATTCTTCCTCTTGTAGTGTTAAATCGTCATACAAAAGAAAGAAATATTGGAAAAGCTTTCATTAAGGGACTAGGTATCAAGAATGGCGCAATTGCAAGCACAGTAGCTCACGACAGCCATCAATTAATCTGTACAGGAACCGACTATAAGCTAATGATTAAAGCAATTAATGAATTGAAAATCTCAAAGGGTGGACAAGTAGTAATAACACCTACCAGCACAACAATTCTTCCACTAGAGCTTGCAGGTATAATGAGTACATTACCATTAGAAGAATTAGTTGAGAAATTTAAGAAATTGCAAACAGCTGTAATGGAACTGAACCCCATAGTATCGGAACCCTTTATGGCTTTAGCTTTTGTAGCTTTACCAGTAATCCCTCATATAAAGTTAACAGACAAAGGATTGTTTGATGTTGATGTATTTCGAATAATTGAACCCATAACTTAAAACATGTAACATTTAAATTGCTTTTTACCAAACATTACTTAATCTAAACTGTTGTTTTCGTTTTATTTTATCAAGAAAATTGAGGAATACCAGTGCAATATATGGCCAAACCTTTTTTATTTATTTAGTTATCATTATTTAGGGAAAAAAGTTGGGGAAAAAATCTATTATTGTAATTGGTGGTGGAATAGGTGGATTATCTGCTGGAATTTATGCACAGATGAATGGCTATGATGCGATAATTTTCGAGAAAAATGACTTCACTGGTGGTTTAGCCGCCTGTTGGAAAAGAAAGAACTTTCTTATCGATGGCGGTATTCATTTTATTACTGGATTCAAACCTGGGTGTTCTCTCTACAACGTTTTTTCAGAAGTCGGGGTTCAGAATTTGGAATATATCGATACTGAGGTGTATGCAAGATTTGTTGATGAAACAAGCAATAGGTCTATTGATGTTTCAACCGATCTAAATAAGTTTCAGAGAGATCTCAATTCTCTCTTCCCTAGAGATAAAAAAGTGATTAAACAGTTTATCAAAGGGATTAAAGGGATGAGCAAATCTGATATTAGTGATTTTGGTTTTAGAAGACCTGCAGAATTAATGAAGCTTACCGATTGGGTAAAAGAATTGTGGCGAGTAAGGAAGTCTTTAAGGTGGTTTGTTGGAAAATCTCTCAAATCAGTGAGAGAGTATGTAAATCAGATTCATGATCCTATGCTTAAAGAGTTTTTACTTTATATGTTCCTTCCTGATGTTCCTATTGCATTCTTGTACATGATTCTTAGTTTTGTAGTTCAAGGACAAATGGGACTTCTGAAGAATGGATCCTCCGATTTTGTAAGTGCTCTTGAGAAAAGATATTTAGATTTAGGGGGAAAAATAAAATACGATTCCAAAGTTACAGAGATAATTGTTGAAGAAAACAAAGCAGTTGGAATTAAACTAGAAGATGAATCTCAGGCTAAAGCGGAATACATAATCTCAGCGTGTGATGGATATATGACAATTTATAGCATGCTTCATGGAGAATATACTGATGAAAGCATCGAAGAGAGATACAAGGAATGGGATATAGTTCGACCTTTGATTGTTATTAGCTATGGAATTGATATGGAGTTTAATAAGGAAAGGTGGTTAACTCTATACAAATCAAATGAGAATATAAAAGTAGGAGATGAAGATGATAATTTGGTTACAATACGATGCTTTAACTACAGTCCTTCTTTCGCACCAGAAGGGAAAACAGTTGTCCAAGTAATGTTTGAAACAAACTGGGAATATTGGTCTGAATTAAGTGAAAATAGAGTGAAATACAAAAAAGAAAAAAAACAACTAGCATCTGAAACATTAGTTTGGTTAGAAAAAAGATTTCCAGGAATATCAGATAACGTCGAGGTTTCTGATGTAGCTACTCCTTATACTTATTGGAGATATACACTTAACAATAAGGCTTCTTATATGGGATTCTATCCCACCACAGAAACTATTTTTAAAAGTGTTAAGAAAACTCTTCCAGGATTAGATAATTTCTTTATGGCAGGTCAATGGTCACTGAGTACTGGAGGTGTTTTATCTAGCATTTATTCAGGAAGACATGTTGTACAACTATTGTGTAGTAAGGAAAACAAATTATTTATCGCTGAAAGTAGTTAATTCCGCAACGTATAATAGTCAGTTTTCTTTTTGGTTCTTATATGACAGAGCTATTGTTCCAGACTGATTCATATATTAAAGAATTTGAAGCTGAAGTAAAAGAAATTAATGAGAAAGGAGTAGTTTTTGATAGAACTGCGTTTGTATATAAAGGTGGAGGATTACAGAGTGATACTGGAATAATGGAAACTTCCAAAGGTGAAAAATTCATAGTTAAAGAAGTTATTTCAGAAGGAGGAAAGATTCTCCATAAACTGTCACCAGAACCTACAGAACAGCTGATTGGTGAAAACGTTAAATGTATAATTGACTGGGAGAGTAGATATCGTCAGATGCGTATGCATACTGCTCTTCATTCAATTTCTGGTTTACTATTTAGAAAGTATGGAGCTGTTGTGACAGGAGGAAATATAACCCCCAAAAAAAGTAGAGTTGATTTTGAGATTGATCATCTACATAAAGAAAGAGTGCAAGAAATTACTAAAGAACTAGAAAAAATTGTTGAGGAAAATCACTTAATTTCTATATCTTTTATGGAAAGAAACGAAGCTCTTAAAGACCCAGATTTAATTCGAACAAAAGCTAATCTCATACCTGAAAGCGTAAAAATAATAAGAATTGTAGACATTGATGAAGTAGACCGTCAAGCTGATGGTGGAGTTCATGTACGGAGCACTAAAGAGATTGGCACATTTATTCCGTTAAAATCTGAAAATAGAGGAAAGAACAACAAACGATTATATTTCACACTGGAGCCTTAACGATTTTATCTTCCAAATATTAAACCACTTTGTAATGGGTAATTGTTTCAAATTTAGAGGATTAACCACAAAGATTAAAAGTGCTTTATCTGATTGAAAAACGAGATATTATGAAGAAGTCGAAATTTATAAGTTTAATAATAATAATAATTTTCACAAGCTTAATCTACGTTAACTCCTTCTCATGTGCATTAATTCAAGATACTACTGTAAGCAATAATCTTAATGCTAACGAAGGTGATATTACAGATAAACTATTTACACCCTATATTATTGATCAAGATATGGTCAGGAATGCTTCATACCATAAAAGTGTTAAAAAGGATAAGAACTTCAATTGGAAAATTACTGAAATTGAACAATCGTTAGATTCTAAAGGTAATCCTTTTTTCCACGTTCAAGAAGCTGATAAAAACTTAAAGATTAATGACAAGCTCATAGTACAAGTCCGAGGCGAAGCTCAACATAAAGATCGTACTCATCCTGAAGCTTGGAGCATCATCTACATTAATGATGTTCAAGCTCGATATGATGGTGATTGGGAAGAGATAGAAGCTTTATACAGATTCATCACGCCCTACTCATTAAACATTACGTTAGGCGGTCCAAGCAACTACTCTGTGATAAGGTACTTTGATTGGGTTAATGCTTCTATATGGGATCTTGACAGAGATGCAGGAATAGCAACTATTAACACTACAAAATATACCATAGATAGTACAACTTATTTTGTGGACGGCTCTTTAAATGAAACAGAACAATTATGGGTTCAAATATACAATACTACTTTCATAACACTCATCTACGATATTGAAACGAGCATTCTAAATGAAATGTACTATAGTGCTAGCTATTCTATCAATGGTGTACCATACAGTGCGAATTTTACACTGATAAAAACTCATGGATGGGGATTACTTTATTATACTTCAACACTAGTAGTTTGGATACCTATAATAATATTCTTTGTGTTTTTGGTGGTAGCCTTGAGAATGAGATTATTCCAGAAAATAAAATTGTACTTTGAAGCAAGAAAATTAATACAAAGAGAGTAGACCTATCTGTTCTCCTTCTTTTTATTTTCAATTAACTTAAGTTATCAATCAACAGAATTCGATTAATATAAATGTATATAAAGACCTTTGAGCAATTTTGTCTTCCCTTGTAATTGTAAAGATGATAAAAATGACAAATCTGGTAGTCAAAAAAATAGATTTAGAAATAGAAAAACCATTAGCAGTTATCAATTCAAAAACTTTGGATGAACTTAAGATTAAACATTCTGCAAGGATTAAAATTAAGAATGAATCTTATGAATTAATGTGTGAAGTCGTTTCTTCTAGCGATCTTGTCCCTCCAAATAGTGTTGGATTAAAAGGATTAGATATTGAATCATTACATGTTATTGAAGGACAGAAGGTTAATATTTTCATAAGAAGGCGTCCTGCATCTTTAGAATATGTAAAAAATAAAAGAACTGGAAGCGTTTGGAATGATTCCCAAATTCGAACAATTGTTAATGATATAACTGTAGGTAACTACACCGAACTAGAGATAGCAATGTTTACTCTAGCACAATATTACTTGGGGTTAAATATGGATGAAATAACAACTCTAACAAAGTATATGGCAGAATCTGGAACAACTTTGGATTTTGATGAACCAGTTTATGATAAACACTCTATAGGTGGTGTACCAGGCAATAAAGTTTCGCTTATTATTGTTCCGACAGTAGCAGCTGCAGGTTTGCTCATACCTAAAACAAGTTCAAGAGCTATCACTAGTCCTTCAGGAACAGCTGATACAATGGAAGTTTTATGTGATGTTAATTTCTCTGCTGATGAAATTCTGGAAATTGCTCCAAAAACCCGTGGAATGCTTGTATGGGGTGGGACTCTGGATCTATCACCATTAGACGAAATTGTTATTCACAAAGTTGAACAACCTTTAGGAATAGATCCTCATAGTCAAATGCTTGCTAGTATTTTCAGTAAGAAATTGTCTACTGGTGTTGATTATCTAGTTCTTGATATTCCCACAGGTGAAGGTACAAAAATGCCAACACGTGAAGATGCTATAAGTTATGCTCAAGAATCTACAGAACTAGGTCGAAGACTTGGATTGCAAGTTGAAGCTGCTTTAAGCTTTGGTGAACAACCTTTAGGGCGAGCTATTGGTCCTGCTCTTGAAGCTCGTGAAGCTTTGGAAGTTATACAAGGAAAAGGTCCAACGAGTGTGTTTGAAAAAAGCGTTGAACTTACGGGAATTCTCTTTGAAATGGCTGGTTTATCCCCTCCAGGACAAGGTGGTGCACTAGCTTCAGATTATGTTCTGAAAGGAAAGACACAAGCAAAAATGGAAGAAATTATAGGAGTTCAAGGTGGAGACCCTAATGTCAAACCTGAAGATGTTGTTGTTGGAGAATACACAGTAGATGTTGAAGCTCCAAAAGATGGTTATATAGTTAAAATCTCAAATGTTGCAGTAAAGAAAATTGCTAATGCTGCTGGAACACCAAGACATAAAGAAGCAGGAGTTTATCTACATAAGAAAACAGGTGAATTCTGCAAAAAGGGAGATAAATTTATGACTATCTACTCAAATAGTGAAGGAAGATTGACAGAAGCTTTGAATCTAGCACATAACTTAAAACCTTTTTTCCATGAAGGTATGATTTTAAAGAGAATTGCTTCTGGTCCAAGAGTAGAATCTTAATCCTTCTCTCTATCTTCTTCTTTTCTTAGAATCATCTTATTGAAATTAAAGGTTTGGTCAATAGATTTGACTTCAAAACCCAATTTAGACCAAAAAGGAATGATGGAAGATATACAACATAACTGAATAGTATTTTCGTTTAGTATACTGTTAACTAAAATTTCTGCACATTTTGTTCCCAATCCTTTTAACTGTAAGTCTGTCCTGACTTCAAAAACATAAATAATGGGGCAACCTACAGATTGAAATCCTTCTTGGAAATCACTTTCTTCAGGTATAACTGCTGTAACTGCTACTAATTCACTTGCTTGGAAAAAACCATAGCATCGAATATAAGGGTCAAATTGAATTCTATACGAAGTAAAAAAAGGAAATAACGAATCTGGTACTTCATCATAATCAATTATATGTACCATAATATCATCGTTAGAAGACCCATCAATGTTCATTTACATTAGAATTATGTTCGAATCATTTTAAATATTTTTGATACTGCCAAACTAGTTTTTTCTCATGTGTGATTCATTTTTCAACAGAAATACTTTTTATCAAAAAGATTTTGTGTTTATTTGTTATGTCTGGTTATGATCGCGTTATTGATTCTATGTTCGGAAAATCTATTTTCAAAAGCGAGTCAACATTATTTCCTGAATTTGTCCCTCCTGAACTTCCTACAAGAGAAAAAGAGATTACAAGACTTGCAAAGAATTTTAGATCTTTGTTGGGAAAGGAAGGGTCATTTTCTGTCAATGTTGCAATTGTTGGTCAGCCAGGTATAGGTAAAACTGCACTTTGCAAATATACCATGAAACATTTCGCAGAAGCAGCTAGTTCTAGAAATATTAATGTTAAGTTTCTGTATTATAATTGCCACTCGTTTAGGAGTAAGACCGCAATTTTACGAAATATCCTCTCAGAGCACTTCAGAATTCAATCTAGGGGTTTTAGTGACGAGGAAATTCTTGATATGTTGGTTAAAAGACTCTCTAGAGACGATATGAGGTTAATTATTGCCTTAGATGAAGCTAATATGCTCAATTCTGATGATATTCTATCGATATTCCACGCAGGAGAATATTTTGGTTCAGAAAAAAGTTTGATTTCAACAATAATTATTTCTAGACCTATTGAGTGGCGTTCTTTGTTGAATGTACCTCTTTCTGGACATATTCATGATCAGTTAGATGTTCCAGGATACACACGTGATCAAATTTTAGAGATTCTGAAATATCGAGCACATCTAGCTCTTGTTCCAACATCTTATTCTGATGATACTCTTAATTTAATTGCAGATATTTCAGCTCCATCTCAGAATGCAAGACTAGGATTAGAAATTCTATACAGAGGAGGAAAAAATGCAGATTTAAAACTAGAATCCTTCATCAGTGCCGAATATATTAGAGCAGCAAAAGCTGATGTATATCCTGAATTGCGAAGAGATGTACTTGAGGAGCTAAGAGTACAAGAGCTTTTATCAATTATGGGCGTTGCTAGAAAATTAAAAGTGGAAGGATTAACCTCAACTACCATAGATGAAAGCTATGAAGACTATCTTCTTTCTTGCGAAGAATATGAAATTGAATCAAGAGGTAAGTCAACATTTAGAGCAGCAATAGAAACGCTCCACAAGGTCGGGATGTTAGGGAAATCAGTAGGACCTATAGCACAAGGAAAAAGAGGAAGAAGAGCTCAAATAACTATTCTTGACATACCTGTTTCTGTATTACTAGAGCGTATAGAAACTATTCTGAAGAAAAAGATTAGAGAAAATAATCTAGACTAGTTGACACAAATCATTGTCATAGAATTCTTGACACCTTCAGTAATTACACTGTCTTTCAAAACTTTGTTTTTGAGCTCATCCATAGTGTCAAAAACAATTTTAGCAATTAAATCATAGATACCATAAACGGCATAAACCTCAGATACTCTTTCCATCGCAATTAAACCATTTTTAACTGTGTCAAGCATACCAGGATGAACATTAATAAGTATATAAGCAGTTTGAACCATGTTATCACCAACAATGTGTAAACTGCAAGATATTTATGTATTTAAAAGTTCATCTAAACGACATAAAGGGATAAGATTTTACTTTTACACAGCTACAGACAATAATGTAACTGAAATGTTAAAAAATTGAAAAGCAATAAATAATTGAGAAAAGATGGAAGTAGATGGATAGCTATGTGCAAATGCCTCTTATCCAACTTACAATCTTAAGAAAAAGTTCGAGATATAAGATAGAAATTAAAGCTCAAAAGTGATTTGGTGACCAGGCGGGGATTTGAACCCCGGGTCACATGCACGATAGCTTGAGGATACACAATCAAACAAGTCCCCAAGCATGTATCATACCAAGCTTGACTACCTGGTCTTTCATCGCTTCATTTAAAGCTGTTTTCTGTTTTCTTGGCTTTTGTTTCAATTTAAAAGTTTCTATGCTTTTCTTACTTGTTAAGATGGATATTTTATTAAGTTTTGAAAGTATTTTTTAAATAAGTTATTATTTCCTCAACGTTATTAGCTCCGATTATTGGTTCTCTCTTTCTCTCATTTAATCTAACTTCAGTTAATTTCTCTGCCCAACCACCTGTGTTCTTGAGAACAATTATTGGTTTATCGTACTGCCAAGCAAAAGCTATTTCAGATAGCGTTCCCGCTCCACCTTGAATTGCTATTACCACATCTGCAGAAGAAATAATTATTTGATTTCTAGCATATGACATCCCTGTTGTAATTACAATATCAACATATGGATTGGCATCTAACCGTTCAAGAGAAGGTAGGATTCCAACAATCATACCTTCCTTATAGTTTTTAGATCTTCGGGCACCTTTACACACTGCTTCCATTACTCCTTCTTTCCCTCCACAAATGATGCGGAAATCATTATCTATTAATTTTTCACCTAAATTTTCGGTTAAATTTCTTATTTCTTCCTTTCGAATCATTCCTGAACCTATTACAGCTATTTGTTTTTTATTCATATGAAACTTTCATCTCTGGAATAAAAAACGTTTTTGAAAATTCTTCTATTACTAACTTTTTTGTTGATCCTTGGATTGTAAATTAGTAAGAAATGCAATTGAATTATCAAAATATCAAAGAGCTTAAACTTCTATTTTCGATTAAGTGATGGCTACTACTGTTTAATCTCTTAAAAATAACTCTTAGGTTTTCATAACATATTTAGAAAGATTTTAACCTTTTAATTTTTCATTCTATTGTTTTACTTAGTATGCGAAAAATCTATAAACACCCAAATAAAACAAAGTTTGTTCAATATGACTTCAGTAGAACTATCAGCTGAAAAGATGTTTAGACAAAGAAAGAAGTTTGAAGCCCTTGGAGGTATAATTAACAAAAGTACAGGGATGAAAAGTTGGCTAAAAGTTTTATTTGGCTTTGTTTTAATATTTGGTATACCAACCCTACCATTACTTTCTGATCCATATAAAGATGGAATTATTATCCTGTATCAAATTGCAACATTTGGTTTCCGCATGTTGCTCGTAGCTATGACAATATTCATGACAATGAAGATAATTACATTCCTCTTTGGTGCAAAAAATGATCATAAGTATAAATTGATGGAGATTGGATACAAAGATTCAGAGACAAACACAAAAGATGAAAAGAAGCTAGTTATGCAAAAAATTATGTTTTCTATTATTCAAATAATGGCAACTCTGGCATCTTTATTTGGTGTTTTCTTAGTTTCAAGTAGAAATAATTATGGCTACATTATCGGGCAAGAACTTATCTTGGGTGTAATTTTACTTGCTATGGCATTAACCTTCAGATTCTGGTCTAGTAAAGGACCTGATTATTCTCCACGAATGGGTGGAAGGATATTAGTTCTTACTTTTGTACCCGCTATGTTCATTTGGACATTAGAGATAATAGTGGGACTATTCTCAGTAATAATTGAAACAAATTTTCCATTTAACACTCAACAAATAACTTGGAGTATAACATATCCTTTAATTTTTGCTTTCCTCTTGGGAGCAGTTCTTTATACTACTCAAAAAACAAAAAGAGAAAAGCTGTCATCACAAGATGCTAGGATAGCTGAATTCAAGAGAAGAGAAAAGTTCATTTATGACAAAAACTGGATAAAACGTCTGATTTTCGGAATAAAAACATCTTTTGAAAATATCAGGTATAAATTCAGAAAAGACCCTAAAGATTTAGAGAAAAATCTTGATAAAAAACCTAATCCTTTAGTTATCAACAGCATCTGGATAACACTATTTATAACAATAATTCCTGTTGCTTTTATTTTACCTTGGAATCTTTTTGCTCATGATGGGATTCTTATCTTTGCTGCTCTTATTGTCTCATATGAGTATTCACAACTCAAATACAATAGATACGAACTCAATGCTATCTATGAGTTAGAAAAAGATGAAGAAATCTTCCCTACAGAGATCAGAACAACATCAACAATAGATTCTGCCTATAGAGGAATTATGATATTATCTGTTATTTTCATCATAGTTCAATTTTTACTTGGTGGAATTTTAACTATTGGAGATCTATCGAAAGCGAATATTTTTGTTTTAAAGGCATTCACGTGGATGTCAGCTTTACTAGTTCTACCTGTGATAATTCAATCAATGGTTTTGCTTCAAAGAAATACTGATGAAAACCGTTCCATCAAGAATTTAGACCTTTATAAAAAAAGCATGATATATATTTTAGTTATAGAAGTATTCATTATAATAGCGGCAGTATTTGGAAGTCTACTAGGAAAAATTTTAGGTTTTGAATATATACTATCAGAAAGTATATGGTTATTTGTGATTATTGTGACTTTTGTTGTTATAGTACCATTACTATTTTCAATCGTAGTACCTCATCTCTCAGATCAAGATTATAAGACCGCTAAAATCCTTACTTATGTGCTAATTGTATTAGCATATATTGGGACATTTACGTGGTTTATATTCGACGTTATAGTTAGTTACTTCTTCACTTAACTCTCATCTTTCTTCTATTTTTCTTTTCTTCTATTCTCATTTCATTTCATCAACTAATAGAGAAAGTAAAACACGAGACTTGGATTACGCTATTTTTTTTCTATATAAGTACGTACTACTTCTTTTAATAAATTTCTCTGTTGTAGAATCAGTATGATAATAGAACAAACCATCCTTATTGGTAACTCCTGCTGAATTTCCTTGTTTATCCATTGTTAAGATATGAATTACGCCATCTTCATTAAGTTTGATTACATCTAAGATTCCAATCTCGGCAGCATGCTCTGGAGTCATATCATTTTCTATTCTATTAACGACCATGCGTGCAAGAGATAAACGTATTGCGATTTCTCCTGTGCCTGTACATGCAGAACCAGCAACATTGTTACAATAAATTCCTGCTCCTGGTATGGGTGAATCACCGACTCTTCCTGGAAATTTCATTGCTATTCCTGAAGTTGATACTCCAACAGCCATATTTCCATCTTTATCTAATGCAATTACATTGGTTGTACCATGTTTGTCAAAACTCAATTTCTTGTACCACGCTTTGATGGGATATTTGTTCATAACTTCCTTTAAATGTTTATCAAAATTCATAAAAAGCTCTCTGATTAAATTCTCTGCTTCTAAAGGCAATTCTAGACTTTTCCCTTCCATCACATTCTTGTAGTTTTTAATTCCAAGCTCATCGATAATCTCTTCTTCTTGAAATCCAATCGCTTTTGCAAATTTCTCTGCACCTTCACCTACTAACATAACATGGGGAGTGATTTCCATTACATTTCTTGCAATAGAGATAGGATGTCTATAATTTTTTACTGCAGCAACAGCTCCTACTTTTAGAGTCTTTCCTTCCATTATAGACGCGTCTAATTCTACAATGCCAAGCAAGTTGGGAAAACCGTTGAAGCCTACTGATATATCATAAGGGTTATTTTCTATTAATTTTATACTTTCTTCTACTGCGTCTAATGCAGTTCCACCTTCAGCTAAAATCTTCCGACCTTTTGGTAATCCAACATTTGAATTTCGTGTTCCACAAATAGCGTAATCAATCATTAGAAAAATCAATGACTTTATTGAATAAAAAAATATCTCCCTATGTCATCTTTTACAAAATGTGAATGAGAAGTTTTAAGAAACAAATCGTTTTCACTAACACAATGACCGATTATATGATTGAAACAAGTAGTTTAACTAAAGTTTTCAAGGAGAAAGTTGCTGTTAGAGGTGTAAATTTATTAGTTCCAAAGGGGTCAATTTACGCTCTTTTAGGCCCCAATGGTGCTGGAAAAACAACTACAATTAGGATGATTCTAGGTATATTAGCACCTACAGAGGGAACTGTTACTGTGAATGGAGTAGAAATTACAATTGATCCAAAAATGATTAGAGGACAGATTGGATTGCTACCTCAATATTCTTCAGCTTATGTTGATCTTACTCCAATGCAGAATATTAAGTTTATTCTCAAATTAAATGGTCAGAGTTTTGAAGAAGCAAAACCTAAACTTGCAGAATACTTCAAAAAATTAGAAATAACTGAAGATTTAGTTCATAAACAGTTTTCAAAATTATCAGGGGGAGAACAAAGAGCATTTAGTTTTATAATGGCAATCATCACAGATAAAGACATTCTAATTTTGGATGAACCAACAAGTGGCTTAGATATAACAAAAGCTAAGTATATACGTCAAATCATTAAAGATTTAGTTGAGGAAGGGAAAACAGTTCTTCTTTCTTCCCACATAGTTTCTGATCTAGAAGAGTTGGCTGAATACTGTGGAATATTGAAGGAAGGACAGCTTATTTTCCAAGGTACTAAAGATGCAATAATAGATCAATATGCTTCAGATACGAAAGATTTTGAAGACGCAATCGTAAACGCATTCAAAACTCCATTACAAAATAAGAATGCTATTCAGGAGGTTATATTTTGAAAGAAAAAAACCTCTACTTCTACCAGCTTAAAGCTTTATTGAAAAAAGATATATCCTTGCTATTTAGAAAGCGTGTAGCCATACTTATTTTCGGTGGTCCATTTTTGCTTATGTTCCTTATGATTGGGTTACCCTCTCTTTTTGGAAGTGAGCAATCTTTTAATTTACTAGTTTATAGTGATGATTTAGGATATGGTGGAAACGTAATAGGTGATGCTATAATAGGCAATTTATCAGAATATTATTTAGATAGTTCATCAATCAAAGTTGAGTTAGTTGATAACTCATCAAGTGTCTTTAAAACAAAAGATTTGGGGTTATACATTCCCGAGAATTTCAGTGAATTTGCATATTTTTCTATACCCATCCTTTATACTGTTGATGCTGTTAATACCATGCAGACAAATAGTGTTTTTCAAGGAATCCTTACTATTGCTGAAAAAGTTATGATAACCTTCTTAGCAAATCGAACTGTTCCAGACATTAATCCTATCCCTCTTCAACCTCAATCTTCTGGAGAAGAGATTATTTATGGACCTAAAGCTACCGCTATTGCTTATCCCTTGGGTTACATGTTGTTTCTATTAATCGCTCTAAATTCTTCATCAAATTCATTGATAGGCTTTGCAAGAGAAAAAAGAATGAGAACACTAGAATTATTACTTTCTTATACTCACAATCATAGTTTTTTGATAATATCAAAAACGATTACTGCGATAATAGCAAGTGTGGGTTCTACATTATCCTATGTTTTGGGGATCGTGGTAGGAACATCTCTTGGTTCAGCAAGGACTAGTGTATTATTAGATGCTTTTGGGTTCAATATGTCTGTGCTTACTGTTTGGGACATAATAATCGGTTTTATAGCTGTTGTAGTTGCCTTACTGATATCAACTTTGATTACAATGGCTGTTGATTGTAATTTGACCCGGGAAGCAGCTGAAAGACTTAGCCCCCTCGTATCGATAGGTTTAGCAATGTTCTTTTACTTCGTTGTTCTGATGAATCCTTTGGCAACATCTACCGGTTTAATGATCAATCCATTCTTCTGGTGCTATAGAATCGGCCTTTTGATTATCTCTGGTGTATGGAACTATGAAATAATTCTGTATTTGGTATTGATTCTAGGCTTAATGGCTGTTCTAGTTCGTTTTGCAACAAAAGGAATACAAAAAGAGAAAAGTCTTTATCTTGATTAGAATCTCTCTTTTTTCTCTTCTGCCTTTTTAACTGCCAATCAGGAGTAGTTTATCATTCAGTAATCTGAAAAAAGTTGACAAAACAATTGTAGAATCTCTAGAATAAGGATTCGATCCCTTTCCAAATAAGCCATTCGATATAGTTTGTAAGTGCTGCTACTAATAATCCTAGTAGAGTTAATATTATAACCCAAATGACTTGCTGTTTGAACACTTTTAACTTTTCAAGAGATTTATCAGAAGTTTCAGGGGGAGTAGCTTTCTTGTTGTTAAGAGTTGAAATAATTATTATGAACGCACAGATGAAAACATTGAAAATTGTTATAAATCTGTCCACTGCTTCTAATGGGCTATTATACGCGAATTTCCATAAGATATAAATTGTAGACATCACATAGAATGGAAACGCAAAAAAATAGGGTATTATATATTTGTATCTTAGCTTTTCCCAAAATGAAACTACTTTTTCCTGACAAATTGGACATTGAAGATCTTCTTGTACAAATTTCTTAGTTGTAAAGCGAAAATAGGAAACTCTCTTATCACACTTTTTACAATAGTGATTCCTATTAAGAAATTCCATGAAAGAAGATTTAAAATCCATGTTTTAACTCTTTCGAAAAGAAAGCACAGTATACTAGATTTCCTTTCTAGGTTTCTCTTTTGATGAAAGAAGTAGCGTTGGTATTAGTGCAATAAATCTAGCACAAGTCATTATAACAAGATAGACTGTCAAAATGTAGTTTAAATCGTAAAACTTTGTTAGATGCTGGAATATAATCCCACTAGTTAAAGACCCAATAAATGTTATAATTCCTGATACTAAATTATATGAGCCTGAGAACGCTCCTCGGTCTTTAATACCAGCTAAAAATAGCAGTTCAGAACTTAAAGTCACCCCTAAAAGTCCGTTCCCTAAACCTGCAAGAAGATTTGCTGGGATAATGAAATACCAATCATAAACGAAGCTGTACGAAATTGGAACAAAACTTAATGCAAGAAAACTCAGAACAAGCGTGAATCTTCTACCAATTTTATCAGCTACTTTACTTGCTAAAAATTGTCCTGCAAACATACCTACTGCAAAAGCAGCAGCGAAGATTGCAACATGAAAGTTGTTTGGGTTTACTCTACTTATAACAAAGGGACCTAATGGCCACATAAAACTCATTGTAAACCACCAAAAAGATGTGGAAATGAGAAAAACTCTAAATTTTTTGTTTTTAAAAGGTAATAAGAGCGATGATTTTCTTGCTGATTTTTTCTCTACATTAGTTTCCTTAATCTTAATTACAAGAATTATGGCAAGAGCAAGAATAAGTGCACCTAGAAACATCATAACTCGAAATTTGTTTGTTTGATCTAGTGGAAGATAATCAGATGTAAAACCTAAAATTAACATTATGACTGAGGATGAGAGAGTTCCAATCATACTCAATTTTCCAATAAGCTTTGTTTGGGTCTCTTTTGTGCTTAAATCTCCCATTAAAGCATTCCAAGAAGGAACTATCATACTCATTCCAATTGAGTACAAACCTATAATTATCATGAAAACAATAACATTTGACAATGATGCAAGACCTATTGTTGCGATTGTAGTAATTAAAAAACCAATTGAGAGTACAATCTTTCTTCCAAAACGATCAGATAATTGACCGAACAATCCTTGTAATAAAGCTGTTCCTAGATTTTGGATAGCTGTTATAAAAGACATGTGAATGGGTTCAGCACCAATTCTAATAGCTAGTAATGTCCCATAATTGAAGTAGAGTTGTAATGCTGTGCTTTGTGTAATTGAGATTCCTTTAGCTAAGGTTTTCTGTCGCTTCTCATCTTTTTTAGAGTTCGAATCAGTGTCTTGAGTAGAATCGCGATGTTCAGTCATTTAGCGATAGTTTTGTTCTCGTTACAAAAATGTTGTGAACAAGTTTTTTTTACCATACATATCATATATACTGGTTCTGTGAGATTTTAATGTTTTTGGACACTTTTTCATTAAAAGACTAATACAGAAACTTTAAAAATGCACAAACATCACGAAAAAGTAGTGTATATGCCACGTTTAAGAGGTTAATTAGATGAAAGTTTCTAAAAATGCGCAAATTTTCTTAACATTAATGTTTATAACATGTTTAGTAAGTACAGGATTTCCGTGGACAATAAGTGGACATAATGTGTTCTTTCAACCTCCTGCAGATGGAGATTGGATAATTTCAACTGATGAAGTTCTTCAGGATGCAACTTATATAATGAATGGATCCATTGAAATTGAGCCTGGAGCAAAACTAACAATACAGAATTGTGATTTAACATTTAATTCAACTCTACTCAAAAGACATAAAATAATAGTTGATGGAGAATTAGAAATTTTTAATAGTAATATATCAGTTGTAGATGCGAATTATACCCTTACAATTGACGCAAATTCAAAACATGTTACTTCCATTAACATTGAAGGAAGCAAAATATCTTTTACAAGTTTCAAATTAAGATATTCAAATATTACAATAGATCAAACTGAAATATACTATAGCCCCGAGATAGATGCTATCTCTTCTGTTTTCATTTCTGTAACTGACAGTGAATTCATAGACTTAGAAGATGGATGGGATATTATTAATGTTACGACAGGTATTTTCGAGAATAATGATTTTGTCAACATGAATTTTGCAATTGATACAGAGAAATCTGATAACGTTACAATTAAATCGAATTACATCAACGAAATAGCTGAGTATGCCATACGTATGAAAACAGTTAAACTGCCAATAATACAAGATAACACAATTGAGAATGCTGTTCTGGGTATGACAATAACTTCAACAAGTCCATATATCTATCAAAATACTATCACTAATGCCTCTATTGCAATGGATTTAATTTCTGTTACAAAAGCTTCAATTGAAGATAATATCTTCAATGATATTCATGATATGGCAATTCAAGGTGTGTCTTCCAGTAGTACTCTAGTTTTTGATAATGAATTCAATGATCTAAACCTAGGTCTGTTCTTGACAAATACTCCATTCGTAATTTACTCTAATACATTTGACAACATTACAACAGGTATTTTTGTTTTCGATTCAGATGTAATAGAAATATATGAAAATTCTTTCAATCAAGTCAGTGACATTGCTATAAAAATTGAGGAATCGCAAAGAACAGAAGTTTATGAAAACATAATAACTGACGCCTTAAGAGGAATTTCGATAGCGGAAGGAAGGTATGATGTTGTATTAAGGAATTCTTTAACTGGTGTGGATGAAGGAATAGCCATTATTGGAGGAAGACAGATTGAAGTATTAGGAAATACTATTGAGGACACTGTCTCAGGAATTTATATAGAACAAAGTAAATCTTCTATTATTACAGCTAATACTGCAATAAATGCAACATTTGGAATAAGTATATGGTCATCGCCTGAAGTTAAAATTGCTTCAAATGGAGTTTTTGAATCAACTTATGGAATTAGTATTTGGTTCTCAGAATTAGTAACATTAAGTGGTAACATCCTCAACACTTCAGATATTGGTGTTGTTGGAAGAAATTCCTTGGGTCTAATTATAAAAGATGGTGATTTCAAGGTTCTTGATTATGGTGTACAAATCATCCAATGTATCAATGCAGGAGTGATTGGAAACACTTTTGATCAAATAGTTATTGATGCCATAGTTGTTAAAAACAGTGTTAATTTCAAAGTATATGATAATAATTTCATGAATGATGTCAATAATATAGCTCAAATCGAAGAAAGTTTAGGTGATTTTGATATTATTGGGGATAATGGAACAATATCTGGAAATTACTATGAAGATAATCTTGATGACGTAGTTTTCATCACAGTAGCAACATATGAAGGAAAATCATATGATATATATGATAATGGAACAAGAACTATTCCTTACCAACCCGCTCCTACTATAGAATTCGTGACTCAAGGCGTAGTAAAACCAACAGATGTAGATGAAGTCTCAGTTGAAACACAAATTTTTCAACCACAAGGATTAGAAGTTCAAGTATATCTTGAGTATCTTCCATCACTAGTAAATGAATTCATCACACAGGATATCTCCTACACAAATACAAGTTTCGGTAGTATAGGTTCGATATTTTCTTACAATGGATATATACCTGTTTTTGACTATGACTATACAATTATCTACAGAATAAGAGTAAATTATACAACTTTTACCGAATCATCATTCAGCGTAATATCTGTAAATTACACTTACACTGTAGGTCAAACAGCAAATACTCCTTTCATAATCAACACACCACGTGTGTATTACGAATATATCAATGATGAAAATGAGGTTGTAATCGCATCATCTATTGTATTCTTTGAAAACGTAGAATATTGGATAGAAGTATCAATTACCGAGAGAGAGGATGTCATGGTAGTTGAAGGAAAAAGACAGGTAAATATAAGTTATGAACTATATAGTCCAATCGATGATAGTACTAATAACTATTCAGCTCTCTTATATTACAATGAAACTTCTTACAAATACATTTATGAAGAATTAGGTACTCATATTGCAGGAACAATAATTAGATACTACATTACTGTAATGGATACAAATGGGACTATTTATAGATCCATCCCAATATATGAAATCTCATACATATCTCAATCAACAATAGCAGCCGGTTTTGATGGAACAACATTGTTAATGTTAGGTGGATTATTAGTGTTTATACAAACTGTTGTAGTATTCAGAAGAAGGAATAAGAAAAACGAAGAGAAGTAGTTGTTTCGATCTTCTTTCTCTCTTTTTTATTTTTTATTGGTAACATTCTTTTGTAAATTTAGAATTTATGTATGCTTGAATGAGAAAGTACATAAATTCATCAATAATTGGTGGAATGAGTTAAATGCAAACAGTACCTAAAAGTAAAAAAAGTCTTGTTAATCGATCAAAACTTATTCAACAACTCTTCATTGGAGCAGTAGTTGTAGCATGTTTATTATATGCTTTCATAGCGCCTAATGTTAGTTCTATAATTAAAACACTTGCAAGCATTGCTGTAGGGCTTGTTGTAACCATAGTTGTTGCACACTACCTTCTAGCATTAATAGCACATAGAGGTTCTGCGGTTGCTGCTGTTGCAAATGAATTCGTGTACCTGTTTCTTGGTATTCCAATAGGCGTTATTGCAGCTGGCTATCTTCCTGTTTCTATTATTATTCTCGTCTTAAAACCTGAAAGTAAATGGATAACAATTACTGTCTTTATTATTGTTGGAGTTCTACAATTACTATCTATAACATATCTCATAAGAAATTATATAAAAGACAAAGGTCAAAATAATCTGATTGAATATTTTAGATATTCATTCGACAGAAAAAGAAGGGAACGCGATCATAAAAGAACAAAAGCGAGAACTGAAGAAATTGATAGTTTTTATTCTCGTTTTGAAAGTGTTTCTAATCGAATTGCTAAAAAGAGAGAAGAACAAGCAATAGACACTCAAGGATTTGATGTTAAAAAGCATTTAAAAGATTTAAGAAAGAAACATGTTTCAGGAGTGTTATGTTGGAATTGCTCAAAAGATAATCATAAAGATGCACTGTTTTGCTCTGGTTGCAATGCTCCTCTAAAGAGACAAAAAGATGAGTAAGACCGATTCATCATATTTTTGATGCAGTTGACTATAAAATGAAGACTAAAACAAAGGACAATTTTCTGATAATCTTTGATTTTGATGGTGTAATAGTAGATTCCAAAGAAGCTTATGCACTGCAAATGCAAGATACAATTGAAAAAGTAAGTGGAATAAAAATTGATAAACACGTTTTTGAAGAAAGAGTTGGAAATACAGATCAAAAAAGTGATTTCATAGAGTTTTTGAAAACAGAAGATGCTGAGATAATAAGTCAAGCTATCCAAACCTATATTAGTTTAACCGATGAATATTCGAGTTTACGAAAGCTCTTCCCTAAGGTTAAAGCTTCATTATTCAGCATTAATCAGAGATACTACACAGGCATAGTTTCTCGAAAAAGTCAAAATAGGCTAGAAAAATGGTTAGATTATTACAAAATAGCTGATTTTTTTGATGTAATAATAGGAACACTAGAAAACAGTAAAGCAAAAGCTATTTTACGTATTGCTGAAAAACTTTCTATAAGCAAGGAAAACACTGTGATGATAGGCGATACAGAATTTGATATAATAAGTGCAAAAGAAGCAGAAGTTATTAGCATTGTGGCTATGTATGGGACTACTCAACCAAAAAAAGTTCTAGAACTAAAACCAGACTATCAAATTAGGAGTTTTGATGAAATCGAAATACTTGTTGAACAAATTCGATTAGAAAAGTAGTGTAATAAGAAGACTACAAACTTAAAAATACCTGTCCATTGTTTTAAATATGAAAGTTGGTTTCTTACAATTTCAACCAATATTTTGTAATGTTGAAGAGAATCAAAACAAGATACTTTCTTTTGTTGAGAAAGAGAAAGGTTTTGATTTGCTTGTTCTCCCAGAGCTAGCGAACTCTGGATACGTTTTTACTGAGAGAAGCGAAATGGAAAAAGTTGCTGAAAAAATACCTTCAGGATATTTTGTAGAGAAACTCATTGAATTAGCCAACCAAAAAAACGGTTACATTATAAGTGGTGTCTGTGAAAAGAAAGAATCAATTTTTTTCAACTCTTCAGTAATTGTAGGACCTGATGGTTACATTGGTAAATATAGGAAAATCCATCTGTTTGACCGAGAGAAGCTGTTTTTTGAACCTGGATCTAATATTTTCGAAGTATTCGAAATAAGAGAAGCAAAAGTTGGGATGATGATTTGTTTTGACTGGATATTTCCTGAATCAGCTAGAATACTAGCTTTAAAGGGCGCAGAGATAATTGCTCATCCTGCAAACCTGGTACTTCCATATAGTCAAACAGCTATGTTAGCTAGATCGATTGAAAATAAGGTTTTCACAATAACTGCGAACAGAATTGGTAAAGAAGAGAATAGCGGAATTAGCTTAACTTTCACAGGTCAAAGTCAAATAACTTCACCAGAAATGGAGATCTTGACCCAAGCATCAACAAATCAAGAGGAGATTAGATTCGTCGATATTGATATCAGTCTTGCTAGAAATAAATGGATAAATGAGAGGAATCATCTATTTGATGACAGAAGAAAAGAGTTGTATGATGTGCTCTAAAACCAAATCATAATCTTTTTATCATTGACATCTATGTAAAAATCATGCGCTCCTTAATTATTTTAACACAGTCAGAATCAAAAAGAATTATTGCAAAAGGTTTAGTTGAACACCCACTCGTACAAGAAGCCCTTAAAAGTGGTAAAATCTTTGTAGCAAGAGGTTCAACAAATGCTTATTTTCTTGAAGAATTATTGGAAGAATCATTCGAAAAATCTCATTATATAGCTGGTCAAGTAACCGGTGATAAGGATAAACTGTTCAGATATGGTGTATTGAATGCTGAAAAAAGACTTCCTGAAATTATTCTCGAAAAAGGAGAAAAAAAAGTTGTCAAGCCTGGAGAATATGATATAACTAGTTTTACAAGTAATGACATCATAATTAAAGGTGGAAATGTGTTGGGTTCAGATGGGATAGCAGGTGTTTATTTAGCTCATCCTGCTGCTGGAACTATAGGAACTGTGATGCCTGTAGCTGTTGCACGTGGAATCCCAATAATTGCTCCAGTTAGTCTAATAAAGAGCATAGACTTGGGAGTATGGGAACTAGCACAGATTATGGGAATCCAAACTTTTGATTCTGAATATGTTCAAGGTTTACCAATAGGAATTATGCCTATCCTTGGAGAAGTCTTCACTGAACTTGATGCACTGGAACTTCTTTACCCAGATCTGTACTTTGTTCACATAGGTTCTGGTGGTGTTGGAAAAGCAGAAGGGTCAGTACATTTCTTGATGGAAGGAGAAGAAGAAAAAATAAAATCAGCATACACAGAAATTACGAACCTCATTCGTAAAGAAGGTCAGTATCAACCAGATTTAGATTAATATGTGTAATGAATTGAAGTTGCTGATTCTGTCGAAAGGTTATCAAATGCATTATACCAATCAGTTAGTAGTGGTACTGTATTTATATCAAGAGAAAATAAAGAAAGTTTTCCTTTTCTTCTTTTATTACTTTTCAATTAGATTTATTAATATGAATTCGAATAACTTGTTGTTAGAGGTTTTTATCGAACTTTAACAATTTGGTGAATTATGTGCCCTCCTCCATTCAAGATGAGTTAGAAAGAATTCAGCAGGACTACTTGAAGGGTGATTTCCTGAATTCAATAGCTGAACTAGATGAGTTGCTGAAAAAAGAAGAAATTACGATAGAAGAGAGAATAAAAGCTAAAATACTTAAAAGCCAAGTAGTCAATGCTCTTACCTCTGTTGGTTATGAACATAGCTCTTACGACTACGGGATGAAATTAGCTCAGGAAGTAATACAAGAAAGCAGAGATATTAAAGATAAGAATCTGAAATTTGATTCTCTTCTAAACTTAGAATTAAGTTATTTTTACTTAAATGAATGGCAAGAATTACAAAAATTACATGCTGAAACTATACCAATGTTTGATGAACTTGAACCTAGCAAGGATTTGGATTATCTAATACGAAAGGCTAAAATTTTTATTTTTAAAGGAATACTCCCAGCACTAAGAATTTATACCGGAGCGCGCGCTACAGAAGAGGAACTAGAAAAAGGTTTTCAGATTTTAATTGAAGGAGAGAAATTTTGTGAGAAACATAATCTGTCGATTTATCAAATGACTATTCTTATGAATATAACATTCATTCTGATAAATCGAGGAGAACTAGATTCAGCTTTAGAAATAAGTAAAAAAACGGTCGATCTATGTAAAGAATCTAAGAATAATTTAGCTATTGCTCATGCTTTAAATGATCTAGCTGAGGTTTACTATCAGAAAAATGATTATAAGACGTTTTATGAATTAAACAAAGAGATACTGTCTATTGCAGAAGAATTAGAAAATAGGGGTATGATAGCTTATATTAACAACAATATAGGTCTCTATTATTTAGTAATTGGAGAATATGATGAAGCATTAAACTACCATAATCGTAGTCTTGAAATTTACCAGAACATAAATAGAGAGAATAATATTGCACTTACTCAGGAAAAATGTGGTTATGCCTACTTCCTAAAGGGAGATTCTAATCAAGCACTAGAATTTTATAACAAGGCTTATCCTGTTTTAAAAGAAAACCAACCTCAAAATTGGCATAACATTCTTTCTGGTTTTGCTGCTGTTTATATACAAAAAGGAGAATTAGATAGAGCACTGGAATTCTTAGATCAATTGATGACAATATATAAAGGTCTGCAGAATCGACTTGGTATTTCATCTGTACTCTCAGAGCAAGGATTGATTTACTGGCAAAAAGGAATGAAAGAACAGGCTTTATCCTTCATTCAAGAGAGCTTAGAGATAAGACAAAAGATAGGTAACAAAGTTTTTGAAGCAGCTAGTCTGTCATATTTAATTCAGTTTAATGTAGAATTAAACGACATAGAAGAAGCTAAAAGACACCTCGAATCTTTAGACTTGATTAATAAAGAAATAAAAAATAAACATGTCAGTCAATATCATAAATATTCAGAAGCTTTAATTTTTAAAACAAGTTCAAATTTACGGGATAGAATTAAAGCAGAGTTGCTATTTGAGCAATTAGTTGAAGAAGACATTCTCTATCCCGTATTAATTCAAGTTTTGTTACATCTATGTGATATTCTTCTACTTGAGATGAAAGAAACTAATGATCTTGAGGTATTAAAGAAAATATACAAACATGTTAATAAACTTCAAGAATTATCTGTAAAGAACAAATCTCAATTTTTATTAGTTGAAACTCTGAGATTAAAAGCACAATTGGCACTTCTAGAATTTGATGTAGAAAATGCTAGAACTCTTCTACTCAAAGCACAAAATATAGCACAAGTGAATGGGTTAGATAGATTAGTCCTAGACCTACTAAAGCAGCAGGAAGACTTAACTGAACAATCTATAGACCTAAAGAATTTAGAACAAACATCTTCACCACTCTCTCATAGAATGTCAGTTGTTAAGCTCGAAGACATGGTTAAAGATATTAAGAAAACTAGTTTAACTAAAACAGTTTCAAGAGAACAAGAAGTTTCTAAGAAACTTTTCTCAATCCAGATTTAGTAAGTGATATCTAAAATGGAGTTTATTTTTAATCTTCATTTCTATTTCTCTTAGAAGTGAATACTAAATCCACTTGGATGTTGTAACTAGTGATCTTTATCATCCCATCTAAGATTTTTGCATCCTGCATCTAAACAATGTTCCTTTTCTTCCTTTATCTATTCATTTTTGTCAAGAATTTTAGTTTTTTTCCAACAAAGCCTTCTAAATACAACTTTCTGAAAATTTTTCGCTATTTATATTCCAATTTGACAAAGAAGTTGTATTTTTTTAATTAGAACCATTTTTAAGATATGAAATAGATATTGAACAAAGAAAGCAAAGGAAAGTGGTGAAAGAGATATCAGAAAATGAGGGAACAGTTGAAAGTGTAGCTAAAATGATACTAAAGTCAAAATATCTTGTTGCTTTTACAGGAGCTGGAATAAGTACTGAATCTGGAATATCAGATTTTAGAGGTAAAGATGGAATATGGACCAGGAAGGATAAAGGATTACCCCCTAAACAAGGAAAACATTTTGATGAAGCTGAACCTAATACTGCTCACTTGGCTCTATTAACACTGCAAGAGTTGGGGATTCTAAAGTTTTTAATCTCACAGAATGTTGATAATCTCCATCTAAAATCAGGAATACTTCCTGAACTATTAACTGAATTACATGGAAATTATTCAATAATGAAATGTCTGGATTGTGATGCAAGATATAAAAAGTCAGAAATAGGATGGGATTGTGATGAACATGGTAGAGGCTTTCGAACTGAGCCTTCCCAAGAAAATGAACCAAAATGCCCTAAATGTAATGGTAGGATTATCTCTTCTATTGTTAATTTTAATGATTCAATGCCAGAAAAAGAAATGTTATTGTCAAGAGAACATTCATTGAAGTGCGATTTGATGCTTGTCATAGGATCAAGTCTTTCGGTTAATCCTGCAGCTTTTTTTCCTCGCATGGCACATGATAATGGAGCTGAAATAGTTATAATTAACATTGATTCTACAAAAATGGATAAGTTAGCTGATACTAGGATATACGAGAAAGCGGGTGTATTCATGGAACAAGTAGTTCAAAGGATAAAGAAATTTAAAGTGATATAAGCGGGAACTGGAGTTTTATTGTTAAAAAGAAAAAAAAGTGAATTAGAGTAAGTCTGTTAAATTGCTTTGAGTAAATGGTTCAATCTCATCGGTACTGTTAGCAAAGACGTATAGAACATGGGTATTTATTGTTTCTTTAGGTTTAATTTTGACAAATTTTAGTATTTTAAAGAACTCAAATACCGAGAAATTAGGCGAATAAGGATCCACTTGCTCTATAAATCTATTACTTGGTTGGTTAATCATTCCAATAACAAACTTATTATCATGATTCTTGAATGCTATCCAACTTGTATCTGTATCTGATTGATTCCACACTTGAGATTCATGGTCTTGGATGTTGTATCTAGTTAATTTTCCATCAACTGAAACATAATATTCATCTTTATCTGTTTTCGATGTAGCAAAGCATCCTATTTGCGTAGCGTCAAGTATTCTTGTAGTTTCCGAGTGATTTGTAATTTCCTGTTGAACAAGTAAGAAAGGTGCGTCTGGTAGTGTTAAATAAGTTGTAGTATTCTGTAATCCTTTAAGTTTGGGTGAATACTCAATTATCTCAGATTTAAAGCTTATTCCTTTCCATATACCTTTTTGTACCTGATTGGATTCAAAATTTAACAAATTATAGTCTTCAAGTTGCCAGGCGTTTATTTCACGTATAGAGCTACCTATACCACCAAAATATTTGTTGCTCCACAAAAAGGGTTTGACTTCTGGAAAGTGACTTATAAGATAATTTTCGCTATTTTCTATTGATAGATAAAATATATTTCCTCGATGATTCTTTGAACCTCTAAATTTTAGAAATCCATTATCTACTTCTAGATATTCTCTGGAATCTTCAGATTTTGTCAGAATTTTAACATTTTGTGATTTATCATAGTATCCAACAGCTGTTTGAAGTGAATATGTTCGAGTATAAGTGTTGAATTCAATCGAACCTGAAATGATGTTTTTATCTATCTGAGGAAGTGATATCTCCTTTCTCCATTGATAAGTTTTAATATTGTCAAGGATATAATTTGCTTTATGATTTATTTTATCAAAATCAACAACAATTTCTCCTTTCATTGTAGATTCTTTTATTGTATCGATAACAACATCTACTGTCATCTGATTCTTATCTACTATCAGACTTCTAGCAATGGATTGTCTTCCTTCTTGAATAGATAGACCAATCTTATTTATTGGAGATGTCTGATATGAGTACTCTAGCGTTCTATGAGGATCTTGGGAATATAGTTCTCTCCATTTATCTCTAACGCTCTGCCACTTGTCTGTGAAGTAGAACCACATTGCTGGGAACTTGTATTCCTTTCCAGGTTCAAGAGTTTCAAGTTTGGCTTCGATATGTGGGAAATTCGAGTCAACACTAATCTTTTCAATTTTATTTATATCAAATAATATCCCCAGAACTACTGAAGGATAAACTAGAGCTTTCCATCCTTCTGTGAAGCTAGAAGGGTCTTTCCCAAGATCAGCCTTTAATTCGTGGATAGCTCTATGGACAATTCCTGTTTTTAGAGGAAAAATTTGCTTTTTCAATTTTTGAGCTCCACGCCACCACCAAAATACATGTTCAACACCAAGATTGTCTTTTTTCTCATCAGTTAAGTTCTCAAGTTCAAAACATACTCCTATTAGATCCTCATCATTTGAAACAAAAACCTTACGAATAATTCTAACTCCTTCTTTTTCATCAGATTTAGCAGAACCTGTGAGCCAAATTCCATTTGGATCTTTTAAAGTCGAATGCTCTAATTGTTTTGTATTAAATTCTGACCCGCTTTCATCAAAAGGATAGCCTAGAACTAATTTATTACCTTCAATTTCAACATTTCTTCTTTTATGAACAATAAAAGCATTATTAGCCCCAGGATTAGGTTCTTTGTATAGATATACTCTAACATTTTTGTTTTCGACAAGTATCTTTTGGCTAGTTTCATATGTAACTGCGGTATTTTCGCTGAAAATTGGGATAGGAACATCTTTATCACGAATTTTTTCTCCACTTTCAGAGTAAACTTTCATGTTTACATAATCAACTTTTGTAGATGTATTCTGAATATTAGCAGTGATATTAAGCTGTGTATCGTAAGCTGAAACGTTGATGGAGTATTTGTGTTGTTCAAATGAGATTAAGTTTCCATCAGTTAGCTCAACTCGAACAGCTTTTTGTTCTTTTATATTGTTTTTGATTTCAAGGGGAATAGCTGTTTTACAGCCTGAAGCTAGTATTAGGTGGGAAGGATAAGTATCGATATCTAAAGCATATTGTGGATATTTTCCAATCTTGACTTGAAACTCCTGTTCATTCATTTTTATAGTAAATGTAATTTCGTGTTTGCTGTAGATTGGTTGATGACTTTTTGTATCTATTTCTTCCGTTTCTTCCTTGAAAATACCAATGATTCCTATTTCCTTTTTAACTGATGGTTCCACTTCAATTTCATAAGTTGTAGTACCTTCAACCTCTATCTGTTCACTTGAGCTTATTTGTATCGATAGTTTCTTTGAGCTTTTTCCTTGATTATCTATTTCAAGAAGAACTGGAAAACTCTCAACTCCTATGAACGCATCAGAGTTTGGTGTTTTAGCGTTTATTAGTAAATCCTCATTCAGTGTTATGATGTGGAAACCACTAATTCTAGCTATAGAACTATCAATCCATATTCTAATTGATTCCTTATCGTTTTTCTCAAAGCTATACTCGTAGGTAGCCATTTTGTCCGTAAATTCCAAGTCAGGTTCTTGTGTTATATTGGGTTTGAAAACATCGTACCAATAATTTTCTGAAAAAAATTCTTGGAACATAGAGAAATTAAGAATCTGCGGGATATAATTTTCCATATAAACAGAAGTATCAGGTCGCCATTTGTAGCCTTGCTTCTTGTAAAGTGGCATCGCTTTTAAATTTCCACCCCAAGTGTTTAGAGAGATAAATTTAGCTTTATTCTCCATAGCAAACTGTGTTGAAAGGAGCAGTAAGGCTTTCCCGAATTTCTGCCCCTGATATGCAGGATCAACACCTAACATTCCAACATACCAAGCGTTAGGTATGTCCCAACTTCTATTGCACAGACTTACACCAATAATTTTTGTGCTATCATCTGGAGTATTAGCAATAAACCACGCTGATAGATCTTTGTTTTCAAGTCGACTTTCAAAGAATTCTCCTGTGAAAACAAATGAACCTCCGAAACCATCTGGCCAACTGTCTGAATCTTTGAATGAGTTGTAACATCTTGCTAATGCTGCGCAATCTTGTTTACTGTACTCAATAGTTCGTATTAATGCTAACTTTTCATCTTTAGGAAAGATGATTTTCTTATTTTTGTTTTTAATTATTTTTTGTTCTTTGTTATTCATTTTGTTTTCACATCTTTTCTTGTTAATGGTAGTTTTATTAGAGACATTGAAAGAAAATGTAAGTTTTGTTAAAAACAAACAGAATGAAGTGAGTTCTTAGAATTAGACACTCTTCCGCGCTTGTTTACTTTCATCTATAACAAAAATTTCTTTCACAGAATTGATTCTCATGTAAACAAACACCTCAATTTTATGCTATTCCATTAAAAATATCTAATACTTATAAATTCTCTCTTTTTTGACCAATCGAAGGAATTTAGACGAATATTAACATATTAAAGTTGATTCATTAATTCCTCAAACGTTTCCAGAAATACTTTAACTTCTTCTTCTGTATTGTATAGATGAGTTGATAATCGTATCACAGAATTATAAGGCAGATCATATATGAAGAGGTGGGCGCACAGTGCTCCACTTAGAACTCTAATTCCTTTTTTATCTTCCATAGCAAGAGCGATATCATGGGCATTTACCTCCCTACTTCCAAAAGTTGTTATTGTTTTGAAATCAGTTTGTTCTATTTCATATAAATCAACATTGGGTAAATCTCTGAGTTTTTCTCTTATAATAGTATGAAGTCTCTTTTCATGCTTTTCAATCTTGTTAAATCCAAAATCTGAGAGTATTTCTAAACTGTTTGTAAGTCCTATGATACCCGCTAAATTGATGATTCCTGCTTCGTATTTCTGTGCATTTGAACTCAAGTGATACATCGTTTCCTCTAATGCTAAAACGGATGTTCCGCCTACCAAAATTGGGTCTACTTGCTCGTTGATTTCTTTTGACAAAATCTGAAAAGCTATGCCTTGCGGACCAAGCGCTCCTGAAATTCCCGTTGCAACAGCAATATCGGGGGAATCGTTATCCAACAGAATATGTTCATGACCAACTGAATTGCTAATATCTAGAATGAAAATTGCATCGTTTTCTTTACAGATTTTAGATATCTTTCCCCATTCTCTGTTTGTTCCAATAGTTGGAGTCAAAGAAGAAAGTAAAACCACATCTGTATTGGAAGTAAATTTCTCGCTGAGGGCATCCAGCAGATTTTCCTCATCTTTTAAGCTAAGATAGTCAATTTCGTTACCATGTAGGTTGTTGATATTTATTAAAGGTGCTAAAAGAGAATGGTCTTCTAATACACTAGTGATAATTTTACCTTTATCAGTCCAATTAAATGAGTGTAGAAGGTTTATAATAGCAGATTCTTTTGAAGGTAGAAATGAGATCTGCGAAGATTCAGTATGGAAAATAGTCGAAAGAGTTTTTCTACAACTCTCCAATTTCGCATTTGCTTTGCTAGCTTCTTGGTACATGGCTTTAGTGGCAACTAATCCCTTTGTGTAAGTGTCTGTCATTTTTTCTATAGATGAAACAGGCATTTTACCGTATGTTGCTGAATCTAAGAATATTTCGTCACTAGGGTATGCAAAAGCTATCCCAAATCTAGTAGTGGAGCTCATTATTAATTTGGAAAGCCTTGTCACTATTTTAAAACATTGCTAGAAATACAAACAGAATTTTGTACTAAAGTGTAAGGATACAAGAACAATTCTGGGTTAAAACATTTGAAAAAAAACTAAAAAGAGAATATAAGTTAAGATAAGAAAGAAAGAGAGGAAGAGAATTATTTAACGATTCAACCTGTATGTAAGATTGCTAATTCTAGAGCTTTGATTCTCTCTTTTTGGATTTGAGTTTTAAGTAAATAATTCTTGTACTTTCTGCATTCAAAGGTGGAATCATGATCAACACTCTGATGAACGAGTGTTTCAGCAACTTGAGTTAACAATCTGTTAATACTTTCTTCCTCAGTAAATTCAATATTTTTTATTTGCTGTAAGTTTTTGAAAGCTTTAATAAATTCACTTTTTAATTCTATTTTTAACATATTTTACCAACTCCTTTTTAGTATTAGTTAATAATTCATTAGCCGATATTCTGCCATTCTGGTCTCTATACGGGTTCTTAATTCCTGCAACCCATATTTTTTTATCCTTTTTTCTTTTTGTTTGCTGACTGTTTTCTTCATTTTTCAACACCTTCATGAACACATTCTCATGTGTTGAGAATACATTCTCTCATCCATATATAAAGATATTTGTAACTGCGAAAGAACTCTTAGTCCCATAGAAATATTTATAATGCTCTGTGAATATAATATTATTAGGTAGAGATGGAATAGTGATGAGTTATCAAGACTTAGTAGAATATGAGCAAGAAGCTGTACGAGTAATAACAGATAAAGAGAAAATAGCTCTTTTTAGAGAGAAAGGATATAACTCAGTTTTGAGTGCTCTAAGATCTGGACCTTTAACTGTCAAAGAAATAACCGAGCACGCCAACCTAATAGTAGAGAAGATAGTTGGACCTGAAATTGAAAGAAAATTGGATAAAGATATTTTTAAAGAGTCATCTGAAGAAAGTATTCTTACTATCTTAAGGAAAGTTAGTTTAACTGCAAAAGAACTATTTAAACTTGAGGAAAAAAAGAAAGAATTAAAGATCTCTAAAAGTGATGAAGAAGCGTATAAATTTCTTGAAAAACAGATTAAATTTCAAAGTTTTGTTTCCGATTTAAAAGAGAAAGTTAAGAAGAAGAAGAGTTTTAGTAAAGAGGATAATATTAAACTAAAAACACAAGCTAAATCATTTTTAATTGAAAAGCACAAGCGTTCAGATAAGACTATTTACCGTTATCTGAAAGATTTAACTAAACAAGGTTTAATAGCTCAAGCTGGACAACGTGTGGTTTTTGGTAAAACAGCAACAGAAACCCTATTCTGTCGAGCAGCAAAAATATTTCTACTACAAATTGAGGACAAAAGCTGGTGGACTTGTGATGAGGCTAAAAAACAATTAGAAATTATTTCTAAGGTTTTTACTTTAACACATAATAAAACTCTTCCTGTAAAATGTTTAGGGAAGCTACTGAGACGTATTGAAGATGATACTGGAGAAAAATTCCTAGAAATGGCAAAAGAAAGTAATAATGAACTCTCTAGGTTAATAAAAGATAGCTCTTTCAAAGATTTTCAAATGATAATGGATGTAATGCGTACTCTCAATATTATAATGGAAGCTGATTCATTAAAGAAAGAACTGGATGAATGCCTAAAAAGTTAAGATTACATTACCTATTCTATTTTTTTTTGTGATTTTTTCCGATAAATTTCATTCTTTAAAGACAATTTCGATATGTTTTTTAGTATAAATATCAACCACATTCACGATGAGTTTTGTAATATATCCCACATCGTTATATAAATTTCTTAAAATTGCTAAAGAACAAAATGTTGAAAAGACTGTATTAGACTGTGGAGCTGGTGGAAAAAGACCACCATTAGCATTATTTTATTTGCACGGTTTTAAAGCGACAGGCATTGATATTTCTGATGAACAAATTAAGTTAGCTAAAGGTTTTGAAGAAGTTTACGAGATGGAACTTGACATTAAAAAAGCTGATATGAGAAATCTTCCCTTTCAAAACGAATCTTTTGGGTGCGTTTTCACTTATAATTCCAGTATTCACCTAACTAAGAGAGATACTGAAGAAGCTATTAAGGAAATGCTGAGAGTTCTGAAGAAAGATGGACTTCTTTACATCAATTTTATCCTGAATATTGAGGGGAGAACTGATCTGGGAGAAGAAAAAGATCCTGGAGAATTCTGGATGAAAATTGAAGACGAAGATGTCATACATTCTATTTATAGTGATAACGAACCAGATAGTTATTTCAAAGATACTACGATAATCTTCAAAGAAAAGCGAACATTTACAGTTAACAATGGTTCTAAACATTACACTGATGGATATATTGAATACATTGTAAAGAAGTGATTCTTGTCTTCTTAACAATTTTATTGATTTGTTTGGGAAACTGAACATATTTTGACAGAAATGAGGAGAAACTGATAATGAAACCAACTTTTTCTGGATTCTTTACTCTAAACGATCTCGATGAATGTAACAAAAAGAATGTCGTTTTCTTATATGGTATTCCATTTGAAAGGGTTAAAACCACAAAGGGCGGTTCAAGGAAAGGACCTAAAGCTATAAGAAGACAATCTGAAGAGTTTTCTGGTGTTTCTGCTGTTTATGGTGCATCTATAAGCGAATCTGATTATTTCGATCTAGGTGATATTCACCCAATAAAAGAAAAGAAAAAAATAGGCCAAATATGGGAAAAAATCTATGAACTTGATGCTAAATTAATTGTGTTGGGAGGAGATCATAGTATTACCTTTGATACTCTCTCAAAAGCTGACTATGACGATAAAACAGCTGTAATCTGGTTAGATGCTCATGCTGACTTAGCTGATGAATATCCAGAAGGTGTTTTTCAGTCTCATGGGACAGTTTTTACAAATTTAAAGGCAAAAAAAAATCTTAAAAGTGAACAAATGTTACTAATCGGAGGACATGCGTATACTCAAACATTAGGAGAATATGAAAAAATCCAATCAAAAGAAGTGATGTTTCTGTCAGCTCAACAGCTACTAACAAATTCTAAAGAAGGACTAAAATTCATAGAAGAGTATATCTCCAAATTCGAAAGAATTTATCTTAGTATAGATTTAGATGTTTTAGATCATTCTTATGTTCCTACTTTAGCAACATCAGAACCTTTTGGCTTAACACCTCAACTCGTGCTTGAAATTCTCTCTCTAATCCTACCAAAAGCGAAATATGTTGACATTGTCGAAGCAAGATTTACTAGATCAAACAAAATCGTTCTAGACTTAGCTGTAGGTTTTGTTTATTACATATTAGAGCAATGGGAAGAAATAAAATAAAAAAGATACTCAGTTAATTTTAAAGAAAACACTAGACTGTTTAAAAATGCTTTCTCTCTTACCTCCAGTCAAAATAGAAACCTTGAACATTTTTAGGCAATGGAATGTTCTTTAAATTGAAAATATCAATCGATATTTTTTTGGGGAAGAAAATGAATTTTGCTTTCTTAAAAGGTTTGGAATCGAAGTATGGAATATATGGTGTTTGTAATCCTGCCCAACCCTTTTGTTTAGAAGTGATACAGATGAGTTTACATAAATCTCTTGCTTCCTTCAATGATAGTCGATGTATATGAATCATATCTAACCAACCAAAAGGGATTTTATTGCCAAAACCTGCTAAGTTAAATTCCCAAACTAAAATAAATCCATCTACATTGCCTTCCTCATTTTCGTGAACTACACAGTTAACATTAGGGTTTCCCAAAATCCATTCTAAATCTTCTGCGTTAGGTACTATAGCTATTTGGTTTTTATCAACCTGTTCTTTTATTATTTCTAACATATGGTCAATATCTTCTGAGTTGTATTTTCTTACTCTAGGATTATTCACTCCCTTTACGCTTTGAAGCAATTTGAATAATAGTTTTTCGTACCATTTTATCTTCACAACAGAAGCTATTTTCTCAGCATCGAAAACACGAACAATGAATTTATCAAGCGCTACAAGTCTTTCTAAAGGTATGTCTTCTTCTAGTGCAACAATTTTGGAAATATCTATACCATGTTGTTCTGGTTCATGAAGCGAAAAACCTCCATCATAACCAGCTGCTTTACCGATTTCAAAAAGCTTCTTTCCCATTAATTTAGCTATTCCTTTTCTTTGGTGTTTTGAATGAACACTTAACCAAGCAGGGATCGCAAATTTGTATACTTTTCCTTCTATTTTCAAGTCTCGAGGAATTGAACCTAAAAATCCTACAATTTGATTAGTTGGTTTGAATATTGCTCTAATGAAGAGTTTTCTATCAACTGATGGAGCACCAAAAATTGTATTAAATGTCTCTTCAGTGAATGCAACACTTGCTCCTTCCACTAGTGCTGTTGAATCGTTTAGGAATGCCCCAGTAATTAACTTTGATAAATTACTGAAGTTTTCCTTTTTTAAAGTAAATTGTTCGATTTCATAATTTGATTCTGGTTGTTTAATCATAGGAATAACCTATTATTCAGCAATTACTGTATATTTTTTCATTATTTTTTGCGGATTTATAAAAATGTTTACAATTTTCTCAACTAGATTCAAGTAATCACAAAGATGCGAATATAATAATTGTTTTTAGTAAATCAAGATACAGTTATTTCCTTTTTTTGGAAGCTAGTTGATCCCCAGATTTTTACAATGACTGCTACTATGATTGTGGATAAAACAAAAGCTACGAGCATACCAATTGTCGGAATTAGATAATTTGGAAGATTGTCAAATCCTCCCCATATATCTCCTTTTTGCCAGTAAGGTATTAAGATTGCTGCAGCATTACTTAACCAATGATATAACATAGCTATGAGGACACTCTCTCCTGTATTATTGTAGAACCATGTATAAATAAAAGAACTCACACTTATCATAGCAATACCAGCCCAGATTGGAATATATTCCTGAATTGAACCTGTTATAAAATGTAAAGGAAGATGCCATAATCCCCATATTAAACCGAGCACTAAGCTTGAAATTACAGCATTCCATTTCTTCTGAAGCCTTGTTAATGCAAATCCTCTCCATCCGAATTCTTCACCTAAAGGTCCTCCTAGAAAGAACATGATTAGGATAGTTAACATAGAATTTGCAAAACTGGAATCTTGATAAACTGCTGACCAAGTGTCTCCAGTAACTAAGACTCCAAAGGTAAAGGATAAACCTGAAATAATAAATGGTAGCAATAATAATGGAATAAACCATTTTTTATTAAAACCTACTTTCCAACCTTTCTTTAATAAATTCTTTGCACCCTTTTTCCCTTCGAAACTTAATACTATAATAAATGCAGATATAAATGGACCAAATACTGCTAAATTACTTGCTATACCATACCATTCAGGTATGTCTATTATTCCTCGAGATGATAAAACATTTGGCAACCAAATTGACCACGAAATAATGAAAGCCAATATAAAAAACAATGTCAACTTAAGGAAATTTTTATCGAGTTTTTTTTCCATATCATTAGTATTTTGATCCATAATTTAGAAAAATGTATGTAGTTTATAAAATATATCTTGAGTTAATTAATTTCTGTTCTATATACCAATCTTCTGTAAATGCACTATACAGATAATCTTTTTCTATCTGCAATTTATTTCTCCTTATATCTAAAAGAGCATAAGTACAACGTAGATATTTATCCTATAAAATTATTTAGTGTATTTATCACACTATACTATCAGTGATAACTGTATCTTTTTTTCTTTGTTTATTGCAGATTTCTAAAAGGATTTACAATTTCTCATCTTAATATTAGTATATGTAATTTATTGATTCAAAACGAATAAGAGCATTTTTATTGATGTATGTACAAAATATCTCGATAAAATATGTCCTTACATGATAGAATCGAATTTGCTTTTATCTCCTTCATACATGATAAAATGTATGGTATTTTCATGAAACCAAATAAACTGCTTATTCCAGCAGGATTGAAATCAGGACAGCATGTTTTAGAAGTAGGTTGTGGTCCAGGTTTCTTTACTCTTCCCGCAGCTAGAATAGTAGGGGAAGAAGGATTTGTTTACGCTACTGATATTAATTCTTTTGCAGCAAAAAAAGTCGAGCAGAAGATTAGAGATGCAGGAGTCAAGAATGTTAAAGTCTTGTTAGATGATGTTACCCAATCAGCTTTAGAAGATAATAGTATTGATTTAGTATTCTTCTTTGGTGTTATTCATTCACTAGTAAAATTTATTGACAAAGTAGTTGCTGAGATGCATAGAATCTTAAAAGATGAAGGAATTATTTCAATACAGAGATCAAGGCTATCTAAGGGTAGAATAATTAAGGAAATTACAAAAGATGGTAAGTTTGAGTTTGTTGAAGAATCGAAGAGAATTTTGATTTTTAAGAAGACAAGTTAAACAAAATAAAATAGAAGATAAAATGTTTAAAATAGAATGAACAGAATATTAAGACTTAGGGTACTTTATCATAGCCCAGTTCTTCATATTTGTTTCTGGTACTAAACATTCATCAGTTACTTCAAAGCCAAGGTGCTTGTACAGGTCAATATTTCCTTCATGGTTAGTTTCTAGGTATACTAGATATCCCTCTCTCTCAATTCGTTCTAACATTGGTTTCATTAGCTTACTTCCAAAACCCTTTCCTTGATTATCTGAATCTACACCAATAGATGCTAAATACCAATGAGGTTCAGATACAAGTTTTTTGTGGATATCTGTAATGTAATCTGTTATTTCTTCTATTTTTCTTATTGAAATTCTCCTCTCATCTTTTTGTTTAGCCGTTTTTATTACCATGGTAAGAGCTCCACTTCTAATAGCACGCCAAATTCCAATGTGTTCTCTTTTAGGCGGTAACCATTTAGCAACTCCTTCCAATTTGCTAGTGGGTGCATAAACTTCACCATATCTTAGACCATCGAGTATGAGAAATTTCCAAAGATAAGGAGATAGTTTTTTTCTTTCTTCATCATTAGGATACATAAGACAAACTAAGGGATCATTATGGAACGCTCTTGCATGCACATTTGCAGCTCGTAAAACGTCTTTCCTATTAAGCCGATATAGATCTTTAATACTCATAATAACAATTAAATCAATTTTCTTATAAAACATTTTTCTCTGTTTTTTGATTCATTGTATAAACAAACAAGAAGAAATGATCAAAAGAGCAAATTCATTTGGGTAAAAGTATTTTTACCTTGTATTTTCTCTTTTTCTCTTTTTGCTTGATTTTGAATAGTAATCATCTAACCTTTCTAAAATATCTTTATTCTCCTCTTTCTGAGCAAATTCTACGAATTTTTTTATCGCTTTTGCTGTTTCCTTAGAAATTATATGTTCAACCAAACAAGCATCATTTGATGCAATTGAACTTCTAATATTAATAATTTTAAAAAGCTCTTCAATAGATTTGTGCGTTTCTATAAGTTGTTTTCCTAGTTTAAATCCCCTTCTAGTTAAAGTAACTCCCCTATACTTCTCATACTTGACTAGCTTTTCATCATCCAGTTTTTGAACCATTTCTGTTACTGTAGCAAGGCTATTTAGTCTCATTTTATTCTTTATGTCACTAATTTTCGCAATTTTTTTTCCTGAACAAATAATATAAATTATTTCGATGTATTCTTCTATTCTAACTGTCGTCATATGAGTTCGCCAGAGTTAAACATATAAATATTGAATTACTTGTTTTTATAGTTAGCTTATTACTTTTGTACTTCGTTATCTATAAATCCAGCTACATTTTAAATTCTTTTGGGTTATAACCCAAAATGGGACAAATTTTATATACTAGACAGTTTTTCGGTCTACCGAAATAAATATTCGGTCTACCGAAATTTTTACAATAATTGAAGTGATTTAATGACTGATAAAGAAATTACATTGGATCAACTAGAAGTTGGAGATGTAGCTAAAATAGTAAAAATAGGTACATCAGGCGATTTGAGACGCAAGCTCATGGAAATGGGTTTAACACGAAATACAGAAATCAGAGTAATTGGAAAAGCTCCTCTTGGTGACCCAATAGAGTACAAATTTAGGAATTACAATTTGACTCTTCGGAAGGAAGAAGCAAGCAAGGTGATTGTTGAATGTTAACTAAAGAGGTCATTAAAACTATGAACAATGAAATTCTTGTTCCCCTCGGATTTGTATCTGAAGGTAAGAAAGTAAGAATCGTTTCTATTAGCGGTGGTACTCGTTTACGTAATCGTATTAATGAGATGGGTCTTCGTGAGGGAATAGATGTAACAGTCATCAAAAATTCTTTTGGTCCTGTTATTATTGCTATTGGACAGACTCGTTTTGCTTTAGGAAGAGGGATATCAGTGAAAATACTTACAGAATCTAGAGAACGAAAGGTGGAAAAATGACTATTAAAGCTAAAAAAATAAAAAACATTTCTGATGGTAGTAAAATTGCTATTAATATTGCATTGGCAGGCAACCCTAATACTGGAAAAAGTACACTTTTTAATGCTTTAACAGGTTTAAAGCAGAAAATTGGTAATTGGTCAGGAGTTACTGTTGAGAAAAAGGAGGGTAAAAGAAGTTTTAACAATTTTGAACTCTCTATTACTGATTTACCAGGAACTTACTCTTTATCTGCTTCGTCACTAGATGAACAAATTGCAAGAGATTATATTATCAATGGAAATCCAGAAGTTGTTGTACAAATAGTAGACGCTTCGAATTTAGAACGTAATCTCTATTTAACTACAATGCTAAGAGAGTTAGGTGCTAGAGTAGTTATAGCTTTAAACATGATGGACTTATTAAAGAAAAATGGTTCATCAATTGATGTACAAAAACTCTCAACAGAGCTAGGTATTCCTGTTGTACCTATGATTGCTAACAAAAAAATTGGTATTGATGATCTTGAAAATGCAATTGAATCTGTTTATCAAGAGGATCAAAAACCCATGGGAATCAAATATTCAAAGGAAATTGAAAACGCACTTTCGAAAATTCAAAAAATACTAGAGACAATACCCTCAATTCCCTCTGATTTCAATTTGAGATGGTTAGCTACACAAATTCTCCAAAATAATTCAGAGATTCCAACACTTCTGGAGCGTTGGAACGTTAAAAGCGAGATTGTTGGAGAGCTAACTTCTTTTAGTAAAGAAGATTATGAGGCTGAAATAATTGATTCAAAATACGAATATATTTCAAAAGTTACCTCAAAGGCTTGGAAGAAAGCTGAAACTAAAGTAACCCGTTCTGATTTAATAGATAGAGTTGTTACACACAAATGGCTTGGAATACCAATTTTTCTTATGATTATGTGGGGTTCATTTCAATTTGTTTTTGCTGTTGCAGTTCCATTTATGGAGTTGGTAGATGTGTTTTTTGGTTGGTTAGCGGGACTTCTAGTCGATAGTATCCGAATTGAGTGGTTAGGTTCTTTACTAGGCGACGGGATTGTTGGGGGTTTAGGTGCAGTGTTGATTTTTGTACCTCCGATTTTCACAATGTTCTTCATATTATCAATTCTTGAAGACTCAGGCTATTTAGCTCGTGCAGCATTTGTTATGGATAAATTAATGGTAAAATTCGGTTTACACGGTCATTCCTTCATTCCAATGCTACTAGGTTTTGGATGTAATGTACCAGCTATTATGAGTACTAGATCTTTAAAGAATAATAAAGATAGGATGATTACAATATTGATAAATCCATTCATGTCTTGTGGTGCAAGAATGCCTGTATTTATCTTGTTTGCAGGATTATTTTTTGGAGCAACAGCAGGAACAGTTATTTTTACTCTATATATTTTGGGAATTGTAGTTGCAATTCTTACTGCATTTCTTTTAAGAAAGACCTTCTTTAAAGGTACATCTGCACCATTCATTATGGAATTACCTCCATACCACTCACCAAAGCTAAAATCTGCTACAGTTGCAATGTGGGACAAAGGAAAGATGTACCTGAAAAAAGCAGGAACAATAATTCTGATAGGTGTCGTTTTTGTATGGTTTTTAGCAGCAATGCCTTTTGGTGGTGTAGAGTATGGTGGTCCCGAAACATGGTTAGCAGCTGTTGGTACATTCTTTGAACCTATCTTCAAACCACTTGGATTCGACTGGAGGATTGTTGTTGCTCTAATTGTTGGTTTTGTAGCAAAGGAACTAATTGTAGGTTCATTAGGTACTATTGTTGGTGGTGGTGAAAGTGACGAAGGCATTAAATCTGCTATTTTAGCTGATGGAGGTTTCTATGCTTTAAATTCTTTGAGTTTAATGGTTTTCACTCTACTATATTTTCCTTGTGCAGCAGTCGTAGGTGTAATGAGAAAAGAAACGGGTAGTTGGCGATGGACAATCTTCACAATGGTTTATAGCACTGTTATTGCTTGGTTGTTCGCTTTCGCAGTTTTTCAAATAGGATCTCTAATGGGATTTGGATTATAGGTGATAAGAATGGAAACAGTGAAAAATACTTCAAAAGATATTAAAACTTCCCTACTTTTGGGGAGTCTTATTTTCTTAATGGTAGCTCTAGCTGAAATAGTACTAGGTGCTTTTAAGATATATGCTGATATAAAAGAGTTAGAAGAACATTGGGTAAATGCAATTCCTTTCCCTCCTGGAATTTTTCCTGGATTATCAATTCTTATTGTTGGTCTAGTATGGCTAGCAGGTTACTTTATTTCTATTAGGGAGCAGAATGCAAAAGGGTACCTTTCAGTTGGTATTGTAATAGCTTTGGGTTTCATACTCTTATTTATCGTTATTCTACTAACTGATGTATTCAATGCTTATGCTTTAAAACTAGAAGATTATGAAGATTGGACTGCTTTAGCTAGCTTACGATGGATAATATTTTTATCACCAATACCAATATTCTTAGCCATAAAATATGGGGGATTTACAGTTCTTAGAAGGAGAAAGGAACAATTACAGCAAAGTTAGATAAAAAACTACTGAAAGATGGTGAATATATATTGATGCTAAAGTTGTTAAGTAGTCTTAGTGAAGGTGCTATAACAAATCAACAATTGGCATTAAAACTAAGTATCAACACTGATCTAATACAATCTAAAATCGAACATTGTATAAATGTTGGATACATTAAAGAGCAACTTAATGATACAAAAAAACAAGTTCAAAGCAAATTTTCACCAAGAAGAGGATTGTTATCACTTTCTTGTAGATTTTGCGCATTTTCTAGCAACTGTTCTTCTAGTGAGAGTGATAACAAAATCTTTATTCTAACTTCAAAGGGAAAAAGAGCTATATCGCATTTGTCAACAATTAGGCAAAGGGAAGTATCTGAAAAAACTATTTGCCACTACCCTTAAGTGGGAAAAGTGGGAAAATCACTCATAAATACTATAAATACAATATTACTCTAAGCAACGACAGATGGAGAGTTGTTCATCTTAGAATGAACTTGATTTTTTATATTCCGACCAATTCTCATCAAATACTTGTGGTCCAAAAACCTCTAATCCTTTCTTCTTACTCCAAATTTCAGGAGCATCACGAACAAAAACAGTGACCTTTCTCCCTTCTTCGAAATCCTCTTCCCAAGGAGTAAGACCATATCCTGTATGAGAGTCTATTATGTAAAATCCATCAGGACACGTGACATAATGTTGGTTATTTATCCAAGATAGAAGGTACTCATTTTGATACCAAATTTTCAATTGATTTTTAGTTTCATTAGATTGTAATATTATTTCCCCTGAAGTAAAACCTCCTTCCTCTACACGAGAAAACTCTTTTACTTCACCTGTATAGATGAATTTGGCATCAGGTAAGGTTTTTTTAATGACTCTGATTGGATTTTCTTTCTTCTCATTTGCTTCTCTCACTTTGTTTCCAAGTTTAATTGCCAATGAAAAAGTTCCTGGAATAACAGCTGCTTTTGCTTTTTCGATTGTCATAGGGCATCTAGCAACACTCACAGAACCTCCAGAAAGTCTAGCAATTTCTCTTGCTATAATTTCTCCACGTGTATCATCTACAGATTTTTTTACAATTTGCACATCTCCATAACAATTAACAATTGAGAAGGGAGAAATAGAAATATCAGTTATCTTTGTTGTGCTTATTGAAATCTTTGGTTTACTTCTACCACAACAATCACCATCAATAGCTATTTTACCCATTTGAGCAGCTACCATTAAAGGAATGATACTATTATTTGGTCCAAGCTCTGTAGCAATAAAACCTTGAAAATTAATTTCTAGAAATTCCTCTAACTCCTTTACAGCTGCAACCATCGGATTCTTTTGAATCACATCTAAATTTTCAATTAACTTAGCATCTTCATCAGTGATTCCCCCTCCAACCATCCCAATTATGCAGATATAATCCTTTGATTTAAAACTTGATAAATCGCCAATTGTAAAGAATCTTCCATCATCATATGTTTTCTTAATGTTTATTATTGCATCAGTTTCACTCCCTCCTCCACCACAAGCTAAAATTTTCGCACCAATTACTAAATCTAATGCTTCTATTTTTGAAAGTTTCCGAGTTTTCATTTCTTTCATTTCTTTCATTTATTTTTAAGTTTATTATTCTTTTCAATAAACTGCTCATCTGGATAGTTTCATTTTTTGTTTCATTATTTTTAATGATATTCCCATTATTATGAAGAGAAAAATTTACGAAATCTTTAAAATGACTCTCTTAAAATCTTTAAATTGGTTATGATAAAAAATGAAAAATAACAAATTCTCTAGACGTGTTCAGCAAATTCCAAAATCAGCTATTCATGAAATGACAAGATTGTCAAGTACGATTGATGATGTAGCCTTTTTGTCTTGGGCGAAACCAACATCTGACACTCCTCTCCATATCAAAGAAGGTGCAATTGAAGCTATAGAAAAAGGGCTTGTTGGAGGGTATTCTACTAGCTCAGGTTTACCTGAACTGCGTCAGGAAATTGTTGTTGCAGTTAGAAGATACTTAATTGTTTGGTATTTACTCTTTTTATATTCTATTACTAACCATGTAAACAAACCAATTCCTAAGAAAATTTGAAAAACTGATAATAATAAAGGCATTAAATCATTTAGAGGAGGCATCTGAATCTATCCCAACTTCGGTTAAATAGTCTATTGTAAGAACTCATTTATATTAATAACTAAATGAACCGAAATTAGGTCAGTAAGCGCTATACATGCTCTTTTTCCTTCTACAGTAATGACAAAGAGTAATACCCCACAAAATTACTATTTTTACTCAAATTCTTCTTCTTTTAAGATATTATGGCAAAAGTGTTTTTATAATAAAACAATATTTAATGTATTAATGAATCTTATAGAGTTTTTTCTTTTATTGGGATTCGTTATATCTACTCTTTTAATTATAGTAGTCATTGTAATCAATTTTTTTATCTTAAAAAAAAGAATAGGGAGAAGATTTTTCTTGGGTATTTTAGCTATAGACATTGTTGCTTTCTGGTTATATACATCTAATGCCTATATCTATATCAAAGATCTATCCAAATATGAACATTATATAACGCCTATATTTTTTTCTACAATCATTATTGCAGCTTTACTAAATCTCTCATCTTATACTATGGTTCCACGTTTTTCTTATTTTCCTCCTTATAAGAAAATAATGACATATTTTAGTATAATCCTAATTAGCTTATTATTATCACAATATAACTATGAAACTGGAGCGAAATTTTTCTGGATTGAACATACAGAGTATGTTATAAAATTTAAAGCTAACATTTTTTTTGGGGTTCTTATCACTAGTTGGTGTTTAATGATGTTATTTTTGCTCCAAATGTCTACATTATTTTCACATCCAAAAAAGCGCTTATGGGTTAAGAAAAAAGTATCTAAAATGTATTTTTCAGGAGCTATAATATCCCTTTCTGGATTTCTATTATTTGCTATAGAAGGAGTTATGGATTATTTTGAATATAATTTGTATTTAAAAATTGCATTATTCATCAGTTCTAGGTTACTTGCATTAACAGGAGTTACGTTAATATTACTTGCTGGTGTACTTGATCCTAAATGTATTTTTTCTCTGAGTAGAGTTATTCAAAATCTTACTGAAAACAAAGAAATTTCTTTTTCTATGATTCGATTTGAGCTAGAGGGACCAGCAATAGTCACTTTTTATGGTTTTAAATTTGTGGAAGATGAAAACCATAGGGAAGATTATGTGTTTAAACAAAGTTTAATGAGTATAACAACTTTAGGTGCAGGTCAAGAATACATAGAGGGATCCGCAATTATTCCAATGTTATATAACCAAAGATATACAGGATTAATTCTTAGTAGCTGGATTAAAGATGAGAAACAAAAAGATATTCGATATAAAGGTAGAAGTTATATTGTGTTAACTGTTGTGATACCTAAAAATTTAGAATGGATGCTTTATAAGCGTGTTTCATGGGAAAAAGGTTTTGATTCTTTTATCAAGAAAATAAATAATAGAAAGGAACTAGAAGACAAGGAAAGAATTATCGAATTTATTGTTAATCATTTGAATGTTATAGCATTAGGAAGTTAAGTAATTGTTTTGTAAGTTATAATCTAGTTGATAACAAAGTAAGATATCCAATAAATACGATAAGATAAGTCGATTTGGTTGTTATTACCTCAACTTCCTCTGCTTTCACAAAATCCTTCTTAGCTAAAATATCAATGACTTTTTCGACTTTGTTTGCGAATTCAAGTGCATGTTCTTTAAGTTCATATGAGAAACTCTCTGTAAACATAGCAATAGTGAAAAATTATATCTGGCAGTTTCTTTAATGAATCAATAATAAGTAAACCAGATTTTAGAATTCAATCTGTTATTTTTCCCCTTTACTTCTATCTATGGGAATTTCAAAGGGAAGTAATATCTGAGGGACACCCTCGTCACTTGATACTTTGGAAAAAGCTGTAGCTATTAACCCAGCAAGGAGTTGTCGTTGTTTTTCTTCTGTTTCCATGAAGAAGAATCTTCCTTTTGGTATTTCTTTAGCATAACTATAATAGGCTATTCTAGGGTGATATTTGTCCAAAGGTCCAGTAAAAACGAAAACTTCATTATTGATTTTTTGAAGTTTGTCGATGATATTAAATTTCCTATTTTGTTTTGTACTTTTTTGAAATTTACTGATATCTCCCCCTTTAATAAATTCTATCATCCTTTTCTTTTGATTTTTATTTTTCATAGATCTTAATGCTATATGAGTGATAAGTAAACGCAATTTCCCTAATATTTTCGGTGGAATAATTTGAATTATAGCGTGTATTATAGGACCTCCATAAACCCATAAAGCTATAGGGTCAAAAACAATAGCTGTTGGAGGATTAATATATTCTCTAATAAGACTTTGCAAAACGATAGCTCCTCCATAACTTGAACCATGTAATACATAATCTCTATTTGCAAATCCAAGGTATTTGATAACATCTCGTAAATCTTGAGCACATTGATCAACTGTAAATAAAGTATCTTTGCTCTTCTTTAATCTGCTAGAATTTTTTTCACGTGACTCAATGTAAAAATACTCTGTAAAACCTTGGTGTGTTTTATGAAAATCTACCCAAGTTAGAGGATTAGCAGTAAAACCAGGAAGAAAGAGTATAGGTCTTTTAACTTCAATTTTTTCAGGTTTGTGATGAAATACTCTTAACTCTCCATCTTTGACAGGAACATAGAACTCATCACATATTCCTTCATCTGTAAAAGCTGGAACATCTCTTTGGTTTTCCTTTAATAAATCTTGGATTGTTTGAAGTTTTTCATCTGAGAGTAAAAATCTATCATTCTCTTGTTCCATTGTTATTGCCCTAAAGTAATAGTGTATATAAATTTATAACTCAAGAATTAGTATTTTCTAGCTACTTGATAAGAATTCATTGTTAAAATAAAAAGAAAGAAAAATGAAAATCAAAAAAAACGTATTTCAATTGTGTTTACTATTAAGAATAGGTATTTCAGTAGATTGAAATATCTCTCTTATCAGCTTGTCTAGTTTGATTGTTATTACTTCAACTTCCTCTACTTTCACAAAATCCTTTTTAGCTAAAATATCAATGATTTTTTCTACATTGTTTGCGAATTCAAGTACATGTTTTTTGAGTTCATATGAGAAACTGTCTGTAAACATAGCAATAGAAAAATTATCTCTAGGTTCAAGCAATACTATGTAATCTGAGTGTTCCAGCATTCTAAAAACTCCCTTCTTCAAGGATATCTCGGAACTAAAATTCTGTATTGCATTTATTAACCCAGCTATCAGAATTTCATTATCACTAATTCTATCTGTCTTGAAATTGTAAGAATAACAAGGTAAACCAGATGGTAGAATAACTAATAAAAATATAAGTAGTGGTTTCTCATCCGTTTCAGTAAGAATAGTAATATCTTTGACTCCTTTTGCAGAATAATCTACCATTGAGAGCTCAATATCAGAGCGCATCTTAATTATATCTTTTCCCAATTCAGACTTTTTCTGATTTGATTTAAGTTCTTGTACAATTCTAATATTTTTTTCAACTTTTTCTAACTGATTTTGAAAATTATATTGTTTACAGACTTGAGATGTTCTTTTCAACACATCCCAAGCAAGTTCAAGTTTACTTGATAAAATATATGTTGTTGCTAAAAGTAGTTCGTAGTTTACCATTTGAAAATTAGACTTATATTCTCGAAGTAGAATTACACACTCTTGACTATATAATTCAATATCATCTATGATTTTTTGTTTTGATAGACTATCTTCTTCTGTTCGGTATTTACTGATTAATAATTCAATTAGATATATTATACCTTGTAAGCTTAATGGAGCGGAAAGGTTATTCTTAGCAATTTGAATTCCTTCAAGTAAATGTTGCTCAGATTCATACATGTTTTTCTTTTTTAGCTCAATAAATCCCTTATGTATTAAACAAGTTGCACTTGTTAATGTTTCTTCCTCTTCTTTTACTTTTAATACCTCAGCATATTTCTCTAAATGTTTTTCTGCTAATTTGAAATTTCCCTCGATTGCATAGAATTCAGAAGCGTCAAGGAATATGTCATCATTTTCTAGATTGTGCTCCTCCATTCGTTTGAATGCTTCGTTTAAATATTCTTCAGCTTCGTTCATTCTTCCTAATGATTTCAAACAAGAATATATATGATTAAATATCACTAATATATTTCTTTGATCCTGATATTTTTCCATTATTTCTACAAAATCATAAAAATAGCTCAAAGCTTCATCAAATCTTCCTTCTTGTATTAACAATGACGCAATATTAGCTTGACATACTGCCATTCCTCTCTCAATTTTATTTTGAGAAAAGTAACTAAGCCCTGTTTTAAATTTGTCTTTCGCTATAGGGTCTCCTGCTCCCATTAAGGTACCACCATACATATTATATAAAGTTCCAAGAATGAAACTATCGTAGGTTTTACTTTCTTCTAAAATTTTAATTCCTTGAATGTTATCTATTAGAGACTGTTGAATCTTCTTTGTCATATTATAGAGTAGTGCTTTAACATAGAAAAGCAGGGATGTTTGTTGTTTGTATAGTATTGAGTATTCCTCTTTTTCATTTATCTTGTTTAAAAGATTTTCAGCTATTAAGATAAGTTCTCTTGCTTTGTCGAAATCATGATTATAAACATGGAAATATATTTTCCAAATTAGTAAATCTGATTGAGAATAAATTGGTGCTTCTACCATTTCATTTATAGGAAATTTACTTATGATTTCATCGATTTTCTCTTTTTGACTTTGTCTTGTTAAAATCCTCAAATAAGTTGCTGCTACTTCTATTGTTGGATATTTGTAGTAAAATTCTCCTAATTTTTGAAAATCAAAATATATCGTTAAAACATAAGATAAGATAGCTTGATAAATTGAAGGGAGTTCTATTGAATTAATAGATTCCCAATTATCAATTACAAAAGTATAATACTCATAAAGAGTACTATAATCATCTGGATTTAGTTGCCCTCCTAGAACCTCCTTATCTGTAGAAGTAAGAAAAGGAATGTATTTTGCCAGTTCCATCAACTTACTCAATATAAGTGCCGTAGAGAGCTTTTATAAACGTTTAGATAGAATTTCGTATAAGATATGTTCAAATTGCTTTTCACTAGATTTTTACAATGTTTGCAAATAGTATTATTTAGGATCTTGATGGCTAAATGAATAAAAACGAAAGCATATTTTTATAATCTAGCAAAATAAGCAATATAGAGTTTTATGTTGAAAGAAAAAGTTTGTTTATACATAGATAAGAATAAGGATTTGTTGTTTAAAGTTAGCAAAGAGATTTTCAACAATCCTGAGGTTGCTTTTAAAGAATTTAAAGCATCTAAACTTCTTACTAATAAGCTTCAAGACGCTGGTTTTGAAACAAAATTGGGTGTAGCTGACTTGGAAACAGCTATTTACGCTGTTCATCCTGATAAATCTGAAGGTCAAACTGTAGCCATTCTAGGGGAATATGATGCTTTACCTGAGATTGATCATGCTTGTGGTCATAATTTAATTGCTGCATCTGCTCTTGGTGCGGTTTTAGCTCTAGGTTCAATAAAATCTGAATTACCAGGAAAACTAATATTCATGGGAACACCAGCTGAAGAGGGGGGAGGAGGAAAAATTTACATGATTCGCGCTGGTCTTTTTGATGGTGTTAATGCTGCTATGATGTTTCACCCTTCAGCTAATCATACGATGGTAGGAAGAAAAGGATTAGCAGTAACTGAGATAGCGATAGAATTTTTTGGTAAACCAGCTCATGCTTCTGCTGTCCCTGAAAAAGGTATTAATGCATTAGATGCAGTCATACAGACTTTTAACTCCATCAATGCTCTACGACAACATATAACAAGTGATGCTAGAATTCATGGAATTATTACACATGGCGGTGTAAAACCAAATATTGTCCCCGATTATGCCACTGCTTCATTTTATGTTCGTGCACTTGATAATAACTATTGTCAGGAACTAATTGAAAAAGTGAAAAAATGCGCTGAAGGAGCAGCTCTAAGTACAGGAGCGAGGATGGAGTTTAAGAGAGTTGGACAGCCTTACAAATCAAGAAATGTAAATATAACCTTGGGACACTCTTTTCTAAAAAACCTTGAAACTTTAGGAGAACCTATAAAACCTATATCTCCTGAAAGCGGTCTAGGATCTAGCGATATAGGTAATGTTAGTCACGAATGCCCAACTATCCATCCTTATATAGCAATCGCAGAAGAGGATATTGCAGCACATTCAAGAGAATTTGCTAAAGCATCTATTTCAGAAAAGGGACAAAAAGCAATGCTAACAGCAGCAAAAGCACTGGCAATGACAGCAATAGAGGTTTTCACTGATTCTGAGCTTGTGAAAAAGATGACAGAAGAATTTAAAAAATCTACTAGTTAACACCGTTATTCTTGAATTTTACAAACAACAGATTAGTGTTAAGAAATGACTGAAAAGGAACCAATAGACTGGAAAAGAATCCTCTCAATAGCTTTATTAGTACTGAAAATAACGCTTGCTTTCTTTTTCATAATAGAATGGCTAGCAACTCTTGTTGACACATTATCTATTATGTCAACCGCTACAGAACCTGAACCAATATTGAAAGGATTATCTAGTATCTATGAATATACATCCATTCCAGATTCTCTCTTGAAGATAGTTCTAGGGAAGACAATTCACTATTATGTCTTTAAACATTGGATAATGGCTGGTTTCTTTTTCTTTATTGTATTTCTAACTCTATCAATTAATCATGGTCGAAAAAGAAGAAATCTACGTAAGATGCCTAAATCATGGTGGGGAATTGTTATGATCATTATACCAGTAGCAGCTATTCTGATAGTAAGTTTCTTTTTTTCTAATCCTGTTCCCTATTTCGTGGATCCAACTTGGTACATAGACATCTATCACAAGATTCAATTTTCTGTAACTTTCATTTTATCAGGATTATTCTTTGTTATCTACTCAAGTATGAAAGAAGGTGGAAAACTAAATGAGAGGGCATATGAATTCTGTACAACACCTTTGCTTTACAGTATAATTTTCAGTACTATGACTCTTGAAACCATAGCAGGATTTCCTTGGTTTCCAGGTGGCTATCTAGATATATTTCTATATGGACAATCTTGGTATTCATTCGACAAATTCTTACATTTCATGATGAGTGTAGTTATTGTACTGCTTTTATGGAGTTTTATAAGGAATAAATGGATATCTGGAGTAATAGTAGCAGGAGGCCATCTACTCTGGGAATTGTTTGAATACGGTTTACAACCAGGTGAAATCGTTGATACTTTAAAAGATGAAGTAATCAATATATCAGCAGTTGGTATAGCAATAATCGTTATTTATATTATTGAAAGAAGAAAAAGGAAAAATGAAAAATCGTTAGGTTAGTATTTTAAGTATTGAGTCTTCAATAAATATACTTTTGGTCCTGTAATTTATCTATTTTAAAACTGTGAAGCTAAAGCCACTATGATGAAAATCAACATAATCCTATAAACAAATAGATTTAATGACCAACATTTCTATATGTTTATATAACGTATGGAACTAATAGTCACTTGGTACATATGAAACTGAAAAAAGTACTAAAAGGGTTATTTGTACTGCTTGTAGCGTTTTTATTTCTCCAAGTTTTCAATGTCAGTGCGCTAAATCCCAGAATAAGAATTGAATATGTGGGATATTGCGACTTAGATGGTGATGGGAAATTCGATGATGTGTATGCTGAAGTATACCTAAGAATGTGGGAAGGAACTAATTTCTTAACACTTGAAGCTTCAGTAATATTCCATGGAGATTTACTCTACTCTATTTATAGAGATAACCATATAAGGACGGAAACGGAAATTGTTTACAAATTCTACTTTATTAATATAGCTTATGAAAGTGGGATGTATATTTTCAGAGTTTGGTTTGAGATTGTGAATGGAGATCAAAGTGCTTTCCTAATTAGTATAAAACCTTTTGATCCTCCTGGTGGAGATCCAGACTACCCCCCAGATGGAGGGTTATCTCCAGGTCCATAAAAACGTGTCAATAGTACAAATAGTGATACACCAACCGTGAGTGACATAAATGAAAGGTTTCTCTACAGACTCAATTGAAATATTGCGATTATTGGAGAATTACCCATTAAAATCTTATAGTGTATTAGCTGAAAAAATTGGTGTTTCAACACAAACTCTTATTCGACGTGTAAAGGATTTAGAATCACGAAACATTATCCGCACAGTACATTCCTCCCTGAATCCTGAAAGTATGCTTTTACAAAGATATGTTGTTATATTCCTTGTTTCTTCTTTAAGTCAAGTTAGTTTGTTAGAATTATCATGTGATATTCATCCATATGCATCATCTAGAAATAGAATATTCGGTAGTGAATATGGATTATATGCGAGATTTGACATTCCAGTAGGATCATACAATCATTTCAAATCTTTTCTAGAAATGGTGAATAATAAGGAATATTGTGATAAATTTTTCGTGTATAAATCGGAAGGAAATAGAATTTTTTATCCTCAGCCTTATTGTAATAATATAATGGATATCGATGAATTTGATCTAAAAAGTTACTTTTCAAAGAAAATAAGCGAAAAAGATAGCAATACTCAAAAGAAAAATAATTTATCTTCTTCGATAGAATATCACCCGATTCAGTTGCTTATTTTGAGAGACATAACAACAAATATGAGAACTCCAATGAGCCAATTATTAGAAAGATACAAAAGTTATTTGGATATATCTAAAGATAAAGAAGCATTTCATAGACTGCCCAAGGGTTTCAAACCACATATAAAGGATTATTTTTCAGAAGAAAAAACAGAAAATGCAATTTATATAGACTTCAAAAAGAAATATCATTCAATACTCGATAACCACGTTGAAAATTATTGGTTAGATGTAAATAGGAAATATTTCTCGATGTTCATTAGGTTTGCATATGTTATATCAGGAATATCAAAGAACGAGAAATCAGATATTTTTAATTTACTTCGAAATGAAAGACCACCATTTAGTGTATATCTAGAAGATTTTGGTAAGGATTTGTACCTCTCTATATCATTACCACCATATTATCAAACACAATTTGCTTATTTAATGAAGTTATCATATGAGAATTTCTCAACCTATCTTTTAGATAGTTTTGGTTATAACGCTGTAAAATACAGGTTTTACGTTCATAATTATAACATAGATAAACAAAAGTGGCGTGACGATGGGGATTGGATGTATGACAAAGTCATTCAAGATATTGATGATAAAGTATCAAAAAATCAATTAAGAAGCGTATCAAATAGAATAGAGTGATTATAATGGCAAGAGTGTATATTGTTGAAGATGACAAGGATTTGCATGTTTTATATACACTATATTTGTCGAAAATGGGTCATGAAATTGTAGGAAATTCATATGATGGAGAAGAGGCTCTAATCGACTTATTCTGTAATTATAGCGCTAATCCTCCAGATATTATAATATTAGATCATAATATGCCCAACAAAACAGGTTTAGAATTACTTGAGGATTTACAAGAACTAAATTATAATCAGAAAACAAAGATTCTACTGATTACAGCTACGTCAAATCTTCAAAATCAAGCATCAGAGTTAGGGGTATCAAAATATATTATGAAACCATTAGAACTTAGAAATCTTGACAAAATGATTAGAGAAGTCATAACAGATGATAGTTTAGATTTAGAATTATGCACTTAATTTTTTCCATTTGAAACAAACCCCTAGGTTTTGAAATTATTGGTATAGAATTGACCTTAAATGATGAAACGCTGATTCTTGCGCAACAAGGCGAGTTACATAATTGAAAAAATTCTGTCTGAAGATTTTTCAAAGTCTTAGTTGTTTGTGAGATTGAATATCATTTTATTTTCATCCCACCATTTTGTCCATTTCTTCCTTAACTTTAGCATTCATATGAGAAAAACTTCTATTCCAATATAAAAAATATTCTTGTGCTATTTTATTCCATCTTTTCTTTTAAGAATTCATCAACTTCCTTTAAGAACACTTTTAGTTCATTCTTTATCATCATTTTACTGGCTTTTTTCACTAATTCTTCTCTATTGATTATTTCCAGATTTTTTATATATACAGCTAAAGCATCTTCGTAATCTTGTTCAGATCCAAATTTTAATTTAAATGCTACTGTATTAAGTGGATGATTGATTTTTAAGTGAACACCATTGAATATTTCATCTATTGCCATATCAATACTTTCTTGATCTAATTCTGAATAAATCCCTTTAATATCAATTCTGAACATCCCTTCCTTGAAGAATATGGTACAGTGAGATTTTTCATCAAAACCCTCAAAGTCTGACAATGTTGCATCAAAACCATTTTTTTGTAAAAAGGCAAGAAAATTCCCTCTATTAATTATAGTATGGTCTAGAATAATATCAATATCTTGAGTCATTCTAGTTCGTCCTGTAATCATCACAGCTACTCCACCAACAATAACATAAGGAATAGAATGTTCTTTGAAATATTGTGCAAGATACATCAGACTATTTGAAATTGGATTGGTCATTTGTTTCTTTCCTTTTCTCTCTTCTTTCTTATTTTCTCCAAAGATAAACAGAATTCAATGAAGTCTGCTGCTTCCTTGGTCAGCTGCTCTGATGTGAAATTACGTGCTCGGTACGCAGCTTCCATTACTTCTCGCCTTCTTTGTTTTATTCTTTCTTTGTTAACTTTGAGAGAACTTACCATTATGGAATTACTAGAGTTTTTACTAAATAAACCTTGTTTTGTAATTACTGAAAAATTATAGAGAAAAGAAAGTTAACTTTTAAGGTGTTTGATGAATGTCTTAATACTTTAAATAGATTTAAGCACTTGGGAAATTTGTTGTGTAAGAAAAGTAATACATCACTTGTGATATTTAAAGGAGGTAATAATCTGATTAGTACTTTTTTGAAACTAAATATTTCTTTATCTTTATAATCGAAAGCTTCCTATAAGCTCGGGATCACGGACGCGGTTCATTGTAATTACATGCCCCAGTGTCCCCACCTTCTTAACTGTTACCTATGTGGGTTGACATAACAATTCCTTTTTTTTATAGTAAAATTTAATAATCTAAGGTAGAGTTTTGTATGGTGTATTTATAATGGGAACATATGGAAGAAAAATAATCAAAGATTTGGATATAAATGAATTGATAAAGTTGCTCAACAAAGCTTTAGCGGATGAATGGTTAGCTTATTATCAATACTGGATAGGAGCACAAGTTATCGAAGGACCTATGAGCAGTGCAGTAATAGTAGAATTGATGGAACACGCTGGTGATGAATTTCGTCATGCTGGAATGCTAGTTAATCGAATTGTCAAACTAGGCGGAACTCCATTGTTGAAACCTGAAGACTGGTACAAGGAAACCAATTGTGGATATGAAGCACCGGAGGATTTCTTAGTGATGAAAATTCTAGAACAAAATATTAAGGGAGAGCAATGCGCAATTACTACATACCAAAAACTTGTAGATTTAACATCTGGGAAAGATATAATAACATATAACATGGTTCTAGAAATTCTAGAAGATGAAATTGAACATGAAGATGATTTAGAAGTACTACTTGAAAACATTAAAATGCTGTAAGAGAAAAAAATAGAATTAATTTGATTGCAAACTTCTTAGATAATTCCTAATCCTTAAGGCTACTATCGCTCCTTCACCAACAGCTGAAGCAACCTGCCATGTGGATTCACTTCGGCAATCACCAATTGCAAATAAACCAGGAAGGCTTGTCATCATTTTATCATCAGTTTTGATAAATCCCCTTTCATCTAAATTGACAATCTTTTCGACAATTGTAACATTAGGTTTTAGTCCAACAAATATAAAAACTCCATCAGGTTTGAGCACAACTTCTTCTTCATTAGTTAGGTCAATAAACCTTACACCTTCTAGTTTCTTTTTCTCTCCAACAATGAATTCTTTAATTTTATAGCTAGTAAGAGTTTTAATATTGGGTTCAGCAGAGATTTGATCTTGAATAACCTTTGAAGCTGTTAATTGATCCATGATTTCAGTAACGACTACTTCAGAAGCAAAACGAGCTAAGAAAAGAGACTCTTCAAGAGCAGAATTTCCACCTCCAATTACCAGAACTTTCTTGTCTTTATAGAAAGGTCCATCACAAACTGCACAAAAATGGATCTTATAACCTATCAAATCCTTTTCACCTTCGACACCAAGAGTTCGATAGTCACTTCCTGTGGCTATAATAACTGTTTTTGCTTGAATAACACCCCCATGAGAAGTTTTTACCTCAAAATAATGATTTTTTTTCTCAATTTCAGTAGCAAGCGTAGCTTTTATTATTTCAACTCCAAACCTTTCAGCTTGTTTAGTAAAATTCGAAGCGAGATTCTCACCTTTAATACCTACTGGAAAACCTGGATAGTTATCTATTTTTTCAGTAAAATTCATCCTTCCCCCTAATGCACTCTTTTCGACAACAATTGTATCATATCCTTCTCGAGCTGTATAGATAGCACTTGTCAATCCAGCAGGACCACTCCCTATAATAAGAACATCATAAGAAGATTTAGTGGGTTTTGAAACTAATCCTAGTTTCTCTGCAAGCTCAACATTCGAAGGTTCTGTTAGATAGGTTCCATCAGAAAATTCAATCGTTGGAACTTTTCTCTTACCGTCATTTATCCCTTCAACAAATTTCGCTGCTTCTTCATCATCTACTATATCTATATACTTGTAATCTATAAGATTTTCAGATAGAAAGGATTTTGATAGCTTACAATCAGAACACCAAGGAGTTCCAAATAATCTAGTTATTTTCACCATTTATAATCGTGATGCTAATATTTTCACTTCTTTTTAAGCTTACTAAATGGACAAAAAACAATCGCTGATATAATTGAAAATATATAGTTAAATGAGTTAGATTGTAGAGTAATTAAACCAAATTTCAAACCAGAAATAATGAATGATAAATTGAAACAATCTCTACCTAACTTTCAGAGATTTTAGAAAACTAAAACTTTTCACAGATCGCACTAAATTATGTTACAGCTTCATTACAATATTTTGAAATCGTATGTAGTAGATCCCTTTTCATTATTGGTTTTGACATAATTTCAAGTGCACCCTCTCGTAACATCTCTTCACCTTTAATAGAGGCATAAGCTGTATGACCAATAATTTTTGCATCTGGAAATTTATCCAAAATAATTTTCGTTGCTTCAATACCATCCTTTCTTGGCATAACAATATCCATTATCACCAGATTAGGAAGTTCTTTGATAAACATCTTGACTGCTTCACAACCATTACCTGCTTCAAGTAATACTAAATCCAGTTGTTCCTTAAGCATTAATCCTAGAATCAATCTTATATCTTCATTATCATCAACAATCAAAATCTTCATTTACATCACTACAAAGCTAGAAGAACAATCCACTTCCTTACTAAAATACTTTGCGTAAAAATTTCAAGTAAAGATATTCGCATGTATAATTCAATAGCTAGTATTTTCTGAGAAATTCTCTTATTGTTTCAGAGATTATCCATTCTTGATCAATTTGCTTGAGAATCTTTTCAACCTCTTTTAACTGTTTAATTAAAGGTTCTGTACTATCGAGAGAATCTAGTTCTAAATAACCCAACATAACTGCTAAAGGATTACGTATAGAATCTATCAAGAATCCAAACTGCTCAATATTTCTTTGAATCTGTTCAAGAGATTGTTTGATTTTCATCTGACTCATTTGAAGCTCTTCTGTCATTGAATTGACACCCTTCTGTAGAACACCTATCTCATCTTCTGAAATTGGTTCCCCTACTCTAGCTTTTAAATCTCCATCTTGAACATCTCTTAAAACACCAAGTAAATTCTTCATTCTTTTTAGCACTGTAAATCTAAATGAAAGAATAATAATAATGGAAGTAAGAATTAAGGCTATTAAAGAGCCTAAAATAAAAAGAATCGAAATGTTTCTTTTCTCTACTACACTTTCATGAGTTTCAATTTCCATGTAAACAAACCATTGAGGTGTATAACCATCAGGATAATATACTCTTGAGACACTAATCAAATGCCCACCTTCTTCAATAATTTGATCATAAGAAATATCAACATTAAACCAATTTAGATTTATAAAGTCCAAATCAGATATACTATAACCTAAAAGACTAGAATTCAATGAATAATAGATAATATGATTTATACCAACAACCATTCCATTAACAAGATTTTCCCCAACAAGTTCCCTCATCATATTTTCATCACCTACAGCATCATAATCTAATAATCCTGCTCTCATCAATTTTCCTGGTAATTGAAGTCGTTCTATACTTCTTCTATCTACTTCATTAGAAAATCGATTGATATAAACTACCCCCACTACTCCCAAAACAATGATTTCAGCGATGATTATAAGTACACCAATTTTAAATGTCAAACTCTTAAAGAATTGTTTCATTTGAGTCATCCTTTTTATAGTTACAGACAAATTAAATAAAAAGACTTCCCTCTTTCATGATTCAAAAGGAGTATTCCTTTTAATTTAATTTATCTAAATCTCCTAACTACAGAACATATTAAGTAATCTTGTGGATTTTTTGAATTTTGGTGCACATTATCGTTTAGTTGTTTATTATTTACAATCGCTTTCGGTATCTCTTGTGATTCATTCTGTTGTTCTATATAGTACTGACAAGGATTAGTAGGTCCTGGTGTAGCATAGGACCAAGATCTCGGGATTACTAGTGGGACGTTGAGGAAGTTTGTTTTTTTTATGAAATAGAGATCTGGGGGAGTGCAGATACCCATTATATAGAACTCCTCCTCTGCGATTACAAATATTTGATTCATCAGAGCAACTATTTTTTCGACATTATTGCTAGCTAAAATTTGGTTATAAAGAAGCATTTGTTCTTGTGCTGCAGAGGATGGTTCTTCTGCTCTACTGTCACTGCTATTCATATACCAATAAGCCCACGGTATAGCAAAGAATGAATTGTATTTGTCAAATGGTATGTATGGGCCTGCTTCCCTTACTACATAATATCCTCCCTTAGTACCATGTACAGTCACATCATGTTGGTTCAAACCAATGATTTTAGAATCTCTTTCACTGCGACTCAAATCTTCTACATTTACTATGAGCCCCAGCTCATCCCAATATTCTGATAACATTAGAGACCCGTTCAATGGGTCGTAATCCCAGTGGGAAGTCACTGTTATTGTAAAATTGATACGATGTCCCTCTGGGGTGAGACGATATCCCTCCGTATCTCTCTCGTTATATCCTGCTGCGTCCAAGAGCTCATTTGCATATGTGAGATTGAACTCTGTGTATTGAGTAGCCAAGAGATCCCTATAATATGGTGATTCTCTTCGTGGAGCTGGTTGAATAGGTTCTAGATCTAAACCATACACTTGCTCAATAATCTCTGTTCGATTAATTGCGTGAGATAGAGCTATACGGAATGTTTTGTTCGAGAAAACAGCTCTCAGAATTGGATTTTCATGCACAATATTAAGATGAATAGCTAAATCATTGGAATTTGTGTTAATCAATGTGTGAAGATCGTACTCTCCTTCTTCCATGTTTGCTACGTACTCATCATAATAAGGAATAATAGAAAGTTCGTGTTGCATGTCAATTTGACCAGCAAGTGCTGCAAGTTTTAATTCCTCATTTGTTGAGTATATAGTAAAATTAACTCTATCAATGTATGGTAGTTGATTATATTCTGTATCTATCTTCCAATAATACGGATTTCGTTCCAACAAACATGAGTTGAGTTCACATTATAGTGATCTGTTAATATCCAAGGATTCACAGTTGGCATGTCTGGATTGTTCCATTCACTAGCCTTCGATTTCCACAATTTAACCCAGTTTTCGACTCCAGCTTCTTCAATCAACTCCTCAATTTCTGGATTGTAATCTTTATGAAACTGCTTCATATAATGCATCGGTCTGTTTGTAATCCAATCTCCTACCATTTCCGCAAGAAAGAATGGAAATAGACCATATGGTTCAGAGAATCTCAAAATTACCGTGTAATTATCGGCTTTTTCAACAATTACTGGAACACCATTTTGAGTATATTTAGATGAATAGGAAGAATGGAGTTCTGTATTTAGAAAATCTGCTTCATACCAGAAAACAATATCATCTGCAGTGAAAGGAACACCATCTGACCATCTTAACCCTCGACGTAAATGAAAAGTAAATTCGCGGGAATCTTCACTAACATCATAAGACTGAGCTATATTCGGTAGAATTCTGGACCATTCAGGATCCCATCGTAGTAGGTTTTCATATTGAGTAGTGGTTCGTAAGGTGCCAGATTCAACCCCAACCAATCCCATCCGCCATGTTCCATTATAGATTCCTACTTCATCATGCGGTTGAACAACCATCGGATTAACAGGAAGTCTTTCTTCAACAGGTGGAAGTAATCCTGCTTCAACAAGTTCCTCAAGCATTGGTGCTTCTTGGTAAACCTCCTCGACAGGTCCAGGTGGAGTACCAGGACCACCACCGACATAATACCAGACGAGAAAACCCGTAAGACTTCCTCCAACAATAACTACTCCTCCAATAACAGCCCAAATTTTTACATTAATTGACAAAAAACTTGACATTTCCAGCAATCCTTAATTCTGATCTGAAGCCAAATTGAATCAAATTAAGCGTAAATTTATCGTATGAAATTTCTGTACTGACTAATTTAATCCAGTTTGGAGTTATGTATATATCCCAGACTTAGTTGTTTATTCTTAAAAACTTATTGCAATTCTTGCACAATTATTTCAATTAATTCAATTCTTCTGAAGGGTTTTTTAATTACTTGTTTTGCTCCCGCTAGTAAAATATTTTCTGCTTTTGAAGAATATGCTGTAATCGCTATTATTGTAGCTTTAGGATCAAATTCGATGATCTCTTTTGTAGCTTCTATCCCATCTTTTATTGGCATTAAAATATCCATCAGAACTAAATCGGGTTTGTGTTTCTTATAGAAAGCTACTGCTTCATTTCCGTTTACTGCTTGTATTACGGTGAATTCTGATAACATAATTCTATATAGCATTCTTAATTCATCATTATCATCTGCTAATAGTATTTTTACCGTCTGAACCAATGTAATCTCCTTATTTTATTAATATTTCATTCATCAGATATATGTGTTTTGTTGATATCTTTCAAAAAGAATGTCTAAACAAACCCTATTGTAGATAAAATCATACAAATGATGTAGATATTCTCTGCACTAGTAATAAATATAACTGCAACTATGAGTAAATCGAGGCCGTACTTTCTATAGAAAATGAATTAGAAGCTTTGAATCTTTTATGTGAGTTCCAAAAGAGATTGATAAATTGTTTACTAAAAGTATATGACTACTCTAAGCTGTGATTACTTTCTAATAGAGGAACAAAATCATTGTAATGTTTATATAGATAAACACCTTTGTTTAGATATTGAAATTCTCAAAGGTTCAAACTTATTTAAAGAAGGGGGATTTTAGCGAAGCTCTCCAATTATTAGAAGAGAATTTTGGTGACAATTTCCTATCTCAAGAAGATGTAATAAAAGCTAGGATACTTCAGATTGAGATACTAAATTATCAGAGTAATTATAAACAGAGTTTAGATATTGCTAAGATTGCTCTTCAACAAAGTATAGAGATAAAGAACAAAAATCTTATTGTCGATTCAATTCTAGCAAAGGTAAAAACACTGTCTTTATTAGGTGAGTTAACTAAAGCTGAGAATCTAATACAAACCTGTTTTGATCATATTAGTCTAAAAGGTAAAAAAACAATAGAAGTCAAGAAACGTATTTCAGCTATTTATCACCTACAAGGTGTAATGAATTACAAAAGGGGGGAACTAAAACAAGCATTTCTTCTCTATCAAAAATCATTAAGTTTCTTTGAAAAAATAGAGGATAAAATTGGCATAGCATCTGTTAAAATTGGAATAGGGGATATTTACATTTACAAAGGTGAAGTTGAACAAGCTTTCAACTGTTATGAAACCAGTCTTGGTATATATGATGAACTTAGATGGGAGATAGACGTAATAGTTGTACTGTATAAAATTAGCAAGGTTTATCATGTGACTGGAGATCTTGAAGATGCTTCAATTTATTATAAAGTAGCATTAGCAAGAGCTGAAAAAATTGAAAATAAATTATTGTCTTCTAATATCCTATTAAATTTAATTATCTTACTAGTTGATGGGAAATCGACTGATGAAGCAACTGAATTTCTCAACAAACTTAACTCAATTCAAGAAGAGAATGAATTTCAAATAATTAAACAAAGATATAAGGTAGCACAAGGAATCGTTTTGAAAGACAGTTCTAGACTTCTTTCTAGAATGAAAGCTCAGGAGATTTTTAAAGAAATAGCAGAGGAGGAGATAATAGATCATGAGGTTTCAATACTTGCAATGTTCAATCTTCTGGAATCTCTTCTATATGAGTTAAGCTTGTCTGGAAATATTGATGTTCTAGATGAAGTAAAGAATTTATTAATGAAACTTCAAAAAATTGCTGAAAAACAGAACTCATACTCACTATTAGCTAAAACCAGTTTATTTGAATCTAAGCTATCTCTCCTCGAAATGAACTTTGAAAAAGCAACAACTGAAATTTCAAATGCGTTAACAATAGCTCAATCAAAAGGGTTAACTAGTCTAACTATATTAATATCGATTGAACAGGATAATCTTTTAAACCAAAAGAAGAAATGGAAGGAAGTCATACTGGATGAAATACCATTCAGTAAAAGAATAGAAATGGCTAGAATGGAAAATCTATTTGATTTTATGGTTGATAGTAGATACCTTAAAAGTTCTGATATTGTTCCTGAATTCCCAATTTTATTAACGATAGTATCTGATGATGGAATAAGCCTTTTTACAAGTCTATTTGATGAAACAATCAAAATTGACAGTCTCCTAGTTAGTGGTTTCTTAAGTGCTATCAATACATTTGGCGCAGAGGTTTTTGCTGTTTCTGGTTCAATTGAAACAATCAAACATCAAGATTACACAATCCTAATAAGACAAAGAGAGAAATTTCTATTCTGTTATGTCTATAAAGGACAATCTTATCATGCTATTCAGAAACTTGAAAAATTTCTTAATATCATTATATTGAATGAGGATATTCTGTCGAATTTTGAAAACTATAAAACTACACTAAAAGGTTTGGATAAATCTACATTTGAACAAGTAGAATCATATGCAGAGTCAATTTTTTTAGAGAATATCTAATAATTCGATCTTCCTTTTCATATCCAAAAGGTACAGTAGAATTTCCAAAAGGTATTTCCTAATTCTAAGTTGGAATACTGTTTTAACACGAGCATCAAGGGAAAATATAATGAAAATAGTTGTTAAAAACAAAGAAAAGAAATCTTTCTTTCGCTCTTATTATATCATAATAATGTTTCTTCTTTATGGAAAATTTAAGATTTCTTATAATAAATTGTGAATTGATCCTTGGGAATGGTTATTATTCGTAAATTTTACTCAAATAATAGAAGAGCCTTAGCAATCAAACGTTCTAATAATTATTGATGTAGAATTATTAATTATTGAAACAGGAGTATATATTTTTACAGCAATTTTCAAAGATTATCCAGATAGAAGAGTTGTTCATACAGTATGTGTAACTGTAGAACCTGTCATGAAATTATACAATTAATTTACTGTTTCATCTATAATACAGATTCCAATCCTCTTGTCTAAAGTTTATTATCTTAACCAAAAATAGCTGTGTCTGTAGGCCACTTAACAATCAATAGAGCTATGATATTAACGATTGCTATAATTGGGCCTAGAATGAATCTTATTGGTTTTGGTTTCAATTCATTCCAGAAGAGAATAAAAGCGAATAGTGAGATAAAGGATGCGATGATATCTATAATTCTCCATGATTCATGCTTAACGAGTATCACTATTCCAGAACCTAAGAAACCACCCAATACTAAAATCCAAAGTACGATTCCAACAATCTTTACTATTTTCTCATTAAGGACTCTGTCTAATAACCATGATTTTCTTGACCATCCAAAATATCCTTCATTCTCAGGTAGTTTAACATAAATTAGAAATAAAATAAATATTAATCCATGAAGTATGAGAAGAATGCCAAATAGTATATGCCACATGTTATACATTCACTTCTGGTTTTTATTTAAATTTTCCTTGAGATCTTTGCTTTAGGTTTTCTAAAACCTGCTATTAATTTCATCATGAATAATAGGAAGAACTGATATTAGTCTTCTTCTCATTTTTTCAACTCCATCTCAAATTGCTAATTATTTAGAAACACCATCAGTCCGATAACAAAGTAGTAGACCTGATAGGAACTAACCATGAATCTTTCGATTAACCCCATATAATTGCTAGTGATAAAGATTGCTGAAATAGCAACAAGTACCAATGATATGATTGCTGCGATTAATGAGTATATCGCAAAACCACTCCATCCTTCTACAGCTCTTAATCGTAACCATAATGCAACCATTCTCAGGAAAAAGCTGGGTAAGTAATTACATCTGGAATGCTACAATAGGTCTAAAGGATTCAGAAAAAATTGTGATGAAATCAAAATGGAAAAATTTGGATAGACTTACCTCATACGAGTTCATTGAAAGTACTACAAAAAAACAATAACTATCAAAATAGAAGCAACTAATCATTAATCATCGCCAGTAGAAAAGATGCTTAACGAAAATCATTAATAAGTAGCAATGAAAGAATAAAACAGGTGAAACTCATTGTTAGTCAAATTTGAGATATATAAAGATGAAGACTTCTGGTGTGCAAGAGGAATTGGAGTAGATATTTTTACTCAAGGTAATACATTAGATAACTTGATGGATAACATTAAAGAAGCAGTAGAAGTCCATTTTGAAGATATTTTAAACAAAGGAGAAGAGATAAGAATCCTTTCAATTTCAGAAATTGAGGTAGGTTCAGTTGCCAAAGTTACCAGTAATTAGCGGTAATCACTTAATCAAGATGTTATCGAAATTAGGTTACAAGATAATTAAGCAAAGGGGGAGTCACGTGAGTCTAAGAAAAACAACTGAAGCTGGGGAACATAATATTACCGTCCCTAGACACCCTGAAATTGCAAAAGGAACATTAACTGACATATTATCAAAAATATCAATCTGGAATAATATTCCAAAAGATAAACTAATTGATATGATAAGAAAAATCTAAATAAAAAACAGATTGCTCGGAGTTCAAAGTTCGAATCTTAATCTTCAAGAATGAAGAGTCAAAAGGAATAATATTAAATGGTTTTTCTCTTTTCATTTTAATGCAAGCCTGCAATTCTTCTTATAAAGAGGATGTTAAAAATTCTAAACTATTTATGATATTCCATTAAGATTGCTTTTAATTCTTGTATGTGTTTACTCTTTTTTTCTAAATCTGTTATAAGTTTTTCAAATTTCATTAGATTCGGTTTTTCATTTATTATTTTATGCAATTCTTTTTCTGATTCAGGTAAACTATAGTCTTTAAGTTTTATATGGATGAAGTGAGCTGCATTTATACTCCACCCTTCCAAATTGGGATAAAGAACGATTAATTTTGCATTATTTGGTGCTTTCAAGAGCTCAATGTTTAATGATTCCCATTCTTGAACTAAATCAAATTTATTAAAATACCCAGGTGGTATTGATCCAGAATCTTTATCAATAATACCAATATGTCCCGTTCCTTCGGTTTTTTTAATTAACCTTTTAATAACTCCAGTATTATTACCTGCATGTGAATAATCATTTTTTGTAAGATTGGGAATCAAAGTTTTTACTAGTACTTCATCAGGATCGCACTCAACTAAGATCATTGGAAATCTACTCAAAATATTTTCTAATATTAAAGAAAGGATCTTCACCCTCTAATAATAGCTGAATATCAGCATTATCCAGTTTCTTAACTTGTGTTTCATTGTTTACGAATTCAACAGCAAAAATGCTAACATCCTTTTCTTTTGCTTTTTCAATTAAAGATATCAAAAAATAGGGGTTATGCGTAGAGATAAAGAATTGATTTGATTTCTCATTTTTTGCAATCATTTCAGCAATTTTTTTAGTATATTTAGGGAAAACATGAGTTTCAGGTTCTTCAATTACTATAATTGAATCTTCATTTGTTTCTATTGATGCTAATATTAGAAAAAGTTGCTGAAAAGTTTCTGCAATCAAGCTAAAAGGAATAGGAATCAATTTACCTTTTGCATCTCTTAAAAACTCGATTTTTCCATCAATCTCTCTGAGCATCAAACGTAGATTAAAAGGATGCAAAATATCATTATAATATTCATATAAATCCTCATGTGTTTGTAGAATTGTAAGAAGATTATTTCCAGAAGGTGGATTTAAAAATGCAAAATCTTTGGATAAAAATTGATTTAATTCGATATGTTTATACATTTTAAAATTAGGTAAAAAGGTTTTCAATTTTTCTTCTTCTTTTATTCTACCCTTATGGAGACCTGAATGATATTTTCCATCATTTTCTAATTCAGCTTCAAAGAGTAATTGTGATTTTATTATGTCTCTGTACATCTCTTGATTTTCGTCCTGTTTTATGCCTAATTCTGTTTTACAGACCGAGTATTTGAAGTAATTTTCTTTAGCTTCTATCAAAATCTTACTTTTGTCTGTTATTATCTCTATATCTTTCTGGATAAAATTGTTGTGAAATAAATTTAATAAATTTTCATATCTGACAAATTCTTTACTTATTAGCTTTTGATCTTTAGTGTGTTTATTATAAAGAAGTGATGAATAAATACCTAAAGCTTCTAAAATGTTTGATTTACCTACGTTAGGTTCTCCTATGAATACATTGAACTTTGAACAACTTAATTCAAGATTTTCTACAGATTTGAAGTTTTTTATAATCAGATCTTTTATCATTAAAAACAAAGAAACATCTTAATTATAAAACCTTTCTTAAACATAGAGCTTGAAGTATTTAATATCATTATAGCTTCTATTTATAGAAAATTAAAATTTTATGCGTTTTTTCTATTAAGAATTTATAGGGTCAGTTTTTATCTCAAACATTTACGTATGGAACTAATTTTTGTGTTCTACTAATATTAAATCCTTATATCAAGGTCTACTTCTTGGAACTTCCTCTATATGAGAAGATAGTACTCTTTGCAGTAAAATGAAAATTCTCGAAAATATAATTACTCAGAGTAAAAGTTTATATTTTTATATGACTTATTTTTTATATTAGACACATTAGGGAAGTGAGACATCTGCCTTATTACAATTTACTTGGTGATAGAGAAGCAAAAACTGCAAATTCTGAAACTTATAAGAAATATATTAGAGCTTATCTAGAAGCTAAGGGGCATAGATTTATTTCAGATTCAAAAGTTGAAGGACACTTACCTGATTTGATTTTTATTGATAATGAGACCGAAATAGACAGAGAGATTTGGATTGAAGCTAAATGGTCAGATTTTAGCTTTAATGATTCCAGTTTTTTGGAGGAATTTTTAGGTTACACGTTATCTTATTTTTATAGAATTCCAGAAGATAGATTCAGATTAATGATTTTTGCAAGAAATACAAAGAATCAAGTATTTCATAAATCTCTCTTGAATAAATTGAGCAATGAGGAAATATTAAGCATAATAACTAAGATTATTCCCCTTACAAAAGATGATAAAGACAAAGAACTGCTACTCTCCTTAACTATTGATGATTTAAAAGGATTTTTTGGAAAGATTGATCTTTATCAATCAGATATTGATTCCTTAAAAATAAAAATCGACCAAATTTATAATGAAGAATTTGATCCAAGCAACATTTTTTCTAATTATCAGAATTTGAAAGAAGAATTATATCAAGAAAAAAAAGAAGAATATATTATTTCAAATTTAGTTCAGTTAACTAATATTGATAAAATCTGGCAAGCAAATACTAGTATACGAACAAAAGATGAAATTTTCTCTAAAATAAAGTATGCACCACCTTTTCTTCTATTTGAAGGAAAACTGATATCACTTTATTCTTTTAATAGAAAAAATAACCTGCTTAATTTTGTTGATGAAACATCAATTGAAGAAATAGATATTGTAGATTGGATTCAAGAAAGAGACAAACATAATACACTAATTTATCTTTTGAATACTACTGCAAACAAACTTTGTAGACATAGAGGTCTTTACACTGACAATAAAGGGAGATGGTTTTATCCATTACAATACCCAAAATATTTAAAACGGAGTGTTAGATGGAAAAAGGGTAGCAAATTACATTCTAGAGATGTTGCATCTGTTAGAATGAAAGAACAAAAGATTAATTTTTGTTATCATTTATCAGTTGTTATTACTACAAAAATTATCAATTCAGATATTTACTATTGTATTTTACCTCAAAAAACTTTCACAACTGATGGAAAAACTCCAGTGTCAGTGAATGATTATGAAAGAATTGAAAGAGGATACAGAAAATCAATCATGGGATATAATCCAAATGCACTAAATGATATATGTTTTTGGTATTATGTACTTTTTGAGCATTTTGATATTTTTACAGATCCATTGACACAGACTGATTTTCAGAGAGAAAATCAATTTCATACAAGAAGAATTCTAAGAACAATTGATCCACAAAAACTGAAAGAAATCAAAATCAATAGAAGCCCTATAGAAAATTCATTTCTCTTAAAGAAATTCGAAAAGATTGTGGATAATGAACTACTTGATTTCCCGGAGGAACAAAATGAAAACCAGTTTAATAGAAGAATCTAAACTTTATTTTGGGAACAACATTGTTGCATTAGACCCAAGAATAGGTCTTCTTAAAGGAGGACCAGTTGGACCTTACTTAAATGCAGATGTCGATCACAGACAAATTAATTATGGTGTGGTTGGAACAGCAGAGTCTTTAGAAAAATGTAAAACTCTTGTAAGAGAATTGTCTAATCCCCTTGAACCAGTTGACAAATCAACATATGGGAACTTAGGTTTTCCAGGTTTGGGTAAAAAATCACCTCTACTATTCTCATTAATAACGGATGTTAGTTGGGAACAACTTATTTTTACAGAGGAAATTACAACATTAACAAAAATAAGCAGAAAAGAAGATCAACGAGTATCCTTAATTAATTTATTTGAGAATAAAATAAAACTGATTTTGGAGGCAGAATCACGCCCAGATATAATATTTATTTCAATTCCAAGAGAAATAACTGATATGTACTCTCGCAAGTATATTAAAGATATTAAAATTAAATTTGCTGACAAAACAGATAGCGTAAGTATATCCAAAGCTGAAGGAGATATTGACTTTCACAATATTATTAAGGTAATAGGAATGAAATATAAAATTCCTACACAATTATTTTTGATTCATACCATAGAATCTATATTGGATAAAATAATTTCAGATAAGGAAAGAACAGAATATCCTACTGAAGATCCAGCCACATTTGCTTGGAATGTCGCTGTTGCTGTTTATTATAAAGCATTTGGAACACCATGGAAACTTACTAAGTTGGATGACAATGTATGCTACATTGGGATTAGTTTCTTTAGAGATTTTAGTGAAGAAAAACAATCTCTTCAAGCAAGTATTGCACAGGTTTTCTTAAGTACAGGCGAAAGTTTCATTCTAAGGGGAGAGCCTTTCGAATGGAAATCATCAAAAAAAGATAGAAATCCAAGGTTATCAAAAGAATACGCCTTAAATTTAATGAATTATGTTTTAGATTTCTATTGTAGTTTAAAGAAAACTTATCCTCTGAGAATTGTTATTCACAAAAGTTCACACTTCAATAGTGAAGAGATTGAGGGTTTTTATTCAAATAAAGCAAATGTCAAAATTGTAGATATGATTACGTTAAATAATTATTCCACCATACGTTTCTGTAGAAATGGTTTATATCCTGTTCTTAGGGGTACCCATATAGAACCTGATTCAAAAGAAGATAAGAGTTTTCTATATTTAACTGGTTTTATCCCTGCTTTGGGAACATACCCGGGTCCTAGAATCCCTGTTCCTGTAGAAATTACTAGATATTCTTTTGATACACCTCTTAATAAAATAGCAGAAGAAATTATCTCTTTATCACGTTTAGATTGGAACAATATAAAATTCAATTCCTATATGCCAGTTACTTTACTATTGTCTAGACGAGTTGGAAAAATCATGTCAGAAGCTAGAAGCAAAGAAATAGAAATTGATCCTCATTATAGATTTTATATGTAACTTAAAATACATCAAACTGAAAATAATGTGGATTAGTTCAATTAATGTAATAAAGTTTATCAAGGCTAATTTTGAGTTTACTATTAATGATGCGAATTAAAAGTATTCATATTGATAGTTTGTTTGGTTATTTCAATCATAAAATTGAAATGAAAGATAAAATTACTATTATTCACGGATTAAATGGATATGGAAAAACAACAATTCTAAAAATTTTAGATAGTATTTTTAATAAGAACTATGAAGAACTTGTTTTCATCCCTTTTAAAACGATAACACTTGAATTTTCTGAGGATAACAAATTAATTTTTACAAAAAAAACAATTAAAAAAAAGAAAAATTTAGATGCTATTGAAATAGAATTAACTGGTACTAATTCTGCGAAAGGAGTTTTGGGTTCATACTACTGTGTTGATGGAAAAATTGAGAGATTAGACGCACAAGATAGACTACTAGATCTTTATGGAAAATTTCTAACATATGAAACTTTTAAACATATAGAATACAGTAGAAGACGAGATTATATAAGAAGAAGACGGGATTTATCAAGTAAAAGACATTATGGTCGCTACGGTCGCATTCAACCTGATAGAGATTTCTTTTTTGATAGAACAAAACCTGATGAGATTAAATGGTTTCATGAGCTAACATCAGAGATATCTGTTAGATTTATTCAAACACAAAGATTAATATCTTTTACACTTGATGATGAAGATTCGGAAGAAAAGATATCAGAAGCAGTGGTGAATTATTCAAATGAAGTTGCACAAAAAATTAAAAACTTGAGAAGTGAATCCACAACGATATTTGAATCATTAGACAGAACATATCCTAGAAGACTCATAGATTATTTGGAAAAGGGAGAAAGAAATGAGATTGATATTGAAAGTTTAGTAAGCAAGATGTCTGCACTTGAAAAACAGAGATTGAATCTAATAAATGTGGGGATATTAGATGCAGAGCAAGAACATCAACTTGTACCTATTAAATCAGGAGAAATCTCAACCGATGACCGAATAAAATATGTACTTTTATTGCATATAGAAGATACAGAACGGAAATTAGGAATCTTTGATGAATTATATAACCGAATAGGATTGCTTACTGAAATAATAAATAAGCGATTTAAATACAAAAAACTGAAAATTGATAAGAATGAAGGTTTTATTCTTACAACAAACGAAGATATGAAACTTGATGTATCAGATATCTCCTCAGGTGAAAAACATATGCTTGTTGTTTTCTATGAACTTCTATTTGAGACAAAACCTGATTCTTTAATTCTTATTGATGAACCAGAATTATCTCTTCATGTTGCTTGGCAACAAGATTTTCTAGATAATCTTTTTAAAATATCTGAAGTTAATAACATGGAATTTCTTATAGCTACTCATTCCCCTCAGATTATCAATGATAAATGGGATTTAACTGTGTGTTTGGAGGGTCCTGATGACACATCCTGCAATGAATAGCTCTCCAAGCATCCTAGCTAATAAAATCATGATGTTAAGATCTTCTTTCAAAGGAAGTTTCTTAATAGTTGAAGGTGATACAGACTATCGGTTTTTTGAAAAATTCATAGATTCAACATTATGTAACGTTGAATCTATTAGGGGTAAAGATAATGTAATAAAAACAACCAGAATTCTCGGAAAAAGGGATTTTAAAGGTACTTTAGCAATAGTTGATGCTGATTTAGATTATTTACTAGGTTTTACATTTAATAGCGCTAATCTTCTAAGAACAGATACTTGCGACTTTGAATCCCTTATGTTAAAATCACCCGCTCTTGAAAAATTATTAACAGAAAAAACTGATAGAACTAAACTTCAAAAATTTTTGGGGACAAGAAATATTAGAGAAATTATAACTAATTCAGCGAGATACGTTGGATACATTCGATATTTATCAATAAAAAAAGCTTGGTTCTTAAAGATTCAAGGATTGAAATTCCGCAAGTTTATCAGCAAAAAAACGCTTGAAATCAAAATTCAAGATTTGGTAAGCTCTGTGATTTCAAATTCTACTAATATTCAAGTATCTTACTCACAAATCTGTTCGGAAATTCAGAAATCTGAGAAACAAATATCTGATCCCTGGGATGTCTGTAATGGACATGATTTAATTGAAATACTTCTTATAGGCTATCATGAAATTTTCGGTAAACACATATTTAGAGTAAAAAGAAATGTTCACTATACGAAGTTAGAAAATGATGATTTAATTGCATATTTAAGACTAGCATATGAGATCCAATATTTTAAACAAACTAATTTGTACAATTCCATTAAAACATGGGAGTCAAATAGTGGAAATTATAGAATCTTGTCAAACTAAATAAATGTACATAGGAAAAGGATCTCAGAAGCATTAATTCAATCTTCGAATTAAGAGGTGTTAGTTAGCTATGATTAAATGGAATGTGACTGTGACTATGTTTTTGAAAGAATGAAGCAAACTAACACCTATAGAAAATGAGCAATATTGGTTCTAATCTGAGTACTAATAACTTCTTCTAGACGATTTCTAAGATAACCATGAATTCATTAATTTATGCTAATTTCATCAAAATAATTGAATATTCAGAAAATAGAATTAAACATATGGATAAAATACAAATTCAAACTCAAATATTGGATGAACAATTAGATGTTCAAGAACTAGCAACTGTTTTCTTCATATTATTATCAGTACGTTGTTCACCTAGTAATTCCTTTATTAATGGTTCAATACTCGTTTATCTCCTATCTTCCCTAACCCTTTAGCTGCTTTCTCTCTTGCAGAAAAATGTTGATCATTCATTGCTTCTATAATCTTTCTCCTTAAAATAAATAGAAATGCCACGATGCAAATATGCCAATCATAATAATGGAGAGTAGAACAAGAATTGAGTAGTGTATTCTCCCAGATAATTTCCAGTAAGGTTTTTCTTCTATGTTTTTCACTCCAGTCCATGCAAACCATGTAAAAACTATTAGAACCATTACAGTTAAAAGATACAAAAATGGAAAAACAAGTAGTCCATTGAAAACTTCGACAGTATCAATTTCAAGCAGAATATCTTTATTTATTTTTAAAGTAGTCATTATAGCTATTACTGCAGCAAGAATGAAATTAACTAGAAAACTCCATCTCGCTATCTTCTGGATTTTTGGATTTTTCTCTTTCTTCTTGAAAACTCCAATTAAACCTTTAATTCCCCAATAGGCTAATGAAATAAAAGTTAATGCTAAAACTGAAGCTATGAATCCTGATTGAAGTTCAGATCCGAAATAGAGCGAATGAGCTTTTTCAAAAGCATAATGAGATCCTATGAAATTAGTGTAGAAATGGGTTATTCTTCCTTTATTATCTTGTATAAAAGCAATTTCAAGATAATACTCACCTGTAGATTCCACAAAGTAATTTGGCTCAATTTCTACAAATTCTAAATCAGGAAAGCCATTATAGATTAGATGTCCATTTTTTGTGGTTATAGTAAAACTCTCATCAATATAATCTCTTTCAGCAACTGTGGGTTTATCGGAATAGATTCTTCTAGATGAGACATAAAACCCAGTGAACCTACGAGATCTTCCTTTGTATCCTTGTAGTGGTTCTATGTCCACTTTGGAAAAAGGATAATATTCTTCTATAAATTCATTAAAAAGTTCAGTTCTAGCTATAGATCCACCTACACTATTGTAAGAAGCAAAAATACCTATGTTAAGTTCAGGAAACAGCATCATACGACTGTGAAAGAAGTGAGTGTCACCACCATGTCCCATTATTCGTTGATTACTCACATCAAATTCATAAACACCTAAACCAATCCCTGCAAGATTTTCATGAGTTAGAAATTGGTTACTTAACATCATTTCTACTGAAGTGTTCTCCAGGATTTTGTTCCCATTATAACTACAATTGTTTAATAATGTAATCATAAATTTAGCCATATCTGAAGCTGTAGAGCTAGCTGATCCAGCAGGGGGGATGCTGATATATTCAAAAAAACCTGGAACATTATTTTCATCATGACCATAAGACATTTGCGAATTGAGGTTGCTTGGGAGAGGTTGTAAAAAAGTGCTTGAATTCATTCCTAAAGGAGCTAGTATTTCATCACTCACGTATTGTTCAAAATCTTTCCCTGAAACTTCTTGCACGATATAACCTGCTAAAGCGAAACCGTCGTCCACTGAGTGCAGAAAAGTTGGCTAAATCTGCCATCGCGTTCTAACTACATAAATGACGATGTAGAAGAAGAGTAAAAATGAAATCTTTTTTTTCTACGGGTTTATATATGAATCTAAAAATACAGAGATAGAGAGAGTGTGATCATCGTCACTTTTCTGTTTCGCAACTACACAAGTGGTTGTCCCTCAGTTAACTATCTATGAAATAGGGAGCCTAGCTAGCTCCGTGGTGATGATACACTAACTATAATGGAAAAGTCTTCGTGACTACCCCTCAACGCACGTGAGGGGTCAAGGGTGAAACCCCCTTCAAACGACGGTTAGAAAGCCTCTGGCAATTTTAACCAAGTATCATAACGTGCGTAGTTGGAGTATGATGAAATTACACCAGGTAGTCAGACTCTATCTGGCATGCCTTCTGCTAATAAATCTTCTAAAGGTTCAATTAAATGACCATAAGCATGAATTACTGTAAAAACCGCTCTTTCAAAACCAGCTGTATGAGTTAGTAAATGTCTAAGAGTTATAGATTCTTCATACGTTTCCGGTATTTTGAATGCAGAAAGATAGCTATTGATATCTGTATCTAAATCTAGTAATCCCTTTTCTACTAATTGTAAAACTGCAATCGAAGTAAATGTCTTCGAAATTGAGCCAATCCTGAAAAGAGTCTCATTTGCTACAACTGGAGACTTATATACAGAATTAGCATAACCATATCCTTTCTCAAAAAATATGGAACCATCTTTAACCATAGAAAAAGTAGCACCAGCTATGGAATAGTTTGTCAGCTGTTCGGGGATTATAGAATCTAAGAAACTTTCTAGTTCCGTAGGTGTAGATAATTCTAGATTGATTGTTTTAGTTAGATTTAATATTATTTCATTTGTCGAAGGATTATTAGTGACTACATTGGTGGGGATTATAAGAGAAGGAGTAAAAAATATCACAAGAAATATGATGATTGCATGTTTGGTAAATCTTGGTTTACTGAATCTGTCCCACATATGTCAAATTAGGATTCTCGAACGTTAATAAATCTATGCAAAAGATGTATCTAACTTAGATTACATTGATGTGTATGTAAATGATTTGTACATAACGACTATATCTTTTGAAGTAAATTTTATTAATGTTTAAATTATTCTAAGTCAAATGGATTTCTATTTCAAGAAAACATTTGTTTGTGTTATTATTTTAAGTCTTTTAGTATCCTTAAGTCTAGAAGTTCCAGCTAACTTTGAAAATAATAGTCTTGTTTACACAAAAGTTACCGATGTCTCTTGGTGTCCTTATTATTATGTTGATTCAAATTCTAGTTACTCGTATTTTTGGTTTGATATTGGTTTTAAAAAATTAAATCCTAACTCAAGTGATATTGTCATTACATTCCATTGTTGGCTTCGTCACTTCTTGGGAAATATGTCTGCAGATTTTGACAATTCATCATTGCAAATAGTACCATTATCGTATTATGAGTTACCTGCGGAGAGAGATGTCACCATAGAATCTGGAATAACAAATGGAACGACTAATTTCCTGCTTGGAATTAATCAACAGAATCTGACCAAGCTTCCAGAAGGGAGGTACAAGATTTGGGTTTATGGTAATGTAGCAGGTATAGAACATAGTAAATCACTCATAGAAATAACTGAAAATGAGATTAAAATTACTTATATAGGTTTTCCAAATATGGATATCTCTTTTAACACTGTGACTATCTACACTAGTAAAAGTTCTCTACCCTTCAATTATCCCTTGGCAATATTTTCATTATTTTGCATATTTTTAGTTAGAGGTTATAGGAAAGGTAAAAAATAGTTTCCTTTTTGTTGATTTAATCTAAATTTGTCCATGAAAATAATATACATTACTCATTTAGTTTTTTGATGATTATATGCTTTAAATAGTATGTTGCGAAAAATGTTGAACTATAAATCAAGGCATCAATTGCAAAAATAAACCCGAAAATATCGATTGAATCTTTTAAGAAATATATGGGTTGGTCATCTACGGAAAACGCAAATATTATCATAATAAGGAATAGAACAACTAAAATAAGAATCGTACTTAGAATAATCCATTTAGTGAATAACTTGCCTTTATATAGAAGTGATACTACTATACCTGCAACAAACGCTGATAAAAAGCATCCCAAATATACAACATAATCTGATGTTCCTATTGAGATAAATATCCAAAAGGTTACAACATTTCCTACTACGACAATTATTGCAGCTATTATAATAAGTAAAATATTGTATTGTTTTTCAGAAAACTGTTTCACAGAAACACTTGCATTATTCTAATTTAAAGATTTTCTACCAGATATGTTAAATTTTCTTGATAATCAGAATCAAAAATACCTTTACTACTATTTGTCTCTATAGAAGCTAAGGAAATTGCTGTACATTATTTAGAAAAAATCATTCAATTCAGAGCAATATTTAATTAATAGAGTCAATAAATCTACTTGATGAATTCTGATTACTTGTCTACTCCAATTAGTTGGGGAACAGAAACAATCGACAATTTCATTCCTAAATATGTAGAAAAGCAAGTAACCGTCATCAAATCGCCTGTTTTTTCCAAAAAAAAACAATACGAGGGAACAACAGAAGAAGCTTTAGAAAAAGCATTTCAAAATCCTCTAGGTTACAATCAATCCTTCGATTCAATAGTTAGAGATGTTTTTCAAAGAGGAAAACCTATTGTTATAACTGTGGATGACAGTACAAGACCAAACATTCACACTAAAAGGATAATTCCAATTCTAGTCAAGAAATTACTCTCTCTGGGTTTAAGAAAGGAAGATATCAAAATTCTTATTGCAACAGGTACTCACAGAATTTCAAGAAAGGAGGAATATTCGAATATTATTGGAGAAAAAATGGCTGATCTGCTCAAAGATAACATTGTTTCTCATGATTGTGATAATTCAGAGATGATTGAATATGGAAAAAGTACAGTAGGAACTCCTATACTTTTGAACAAGTGGGTACAAAGTTGCTCTATGCTGATTCCACTTACAGATAGTGAGTTACACTATTTTGCTGGAATGGCTGGTACAATCAAACATATTTGCCCAGGATTAGCAAGTAGAAAAACTGTTAAAATCAATCACACGCAAATGTTTCATAGAGAGTTTGGATTTGTTCCTGAATGCAAGCTAGGAAATGTTGAAAACAATCCTGTTATTCAAGATATAAAGAACATTGTAGAGATTGTAAAAGAGCAAGTTCATATTTTTGGTATTGATGCCATTGTAACAGATGGAGAGATAGTTTACCTAAATGCAGGAGATATTGTAAAACTACATGAAGAAGCAGTAGAACAGATAATAAATATGAGAACGGTAAAAGTACCCAGACCTGCAGATTTAATCATCACTGGATTGAAAAACTGGGGTATTAACTTATATCAAACTGGTAAGGGAATTTGTGCAGCATCATATGGTGTCAAAGAAGATGGAGAGGGACAAATAATCGTTTTATCTCCATGTCCAGAACAGATAGGAAATAAGAATTATGAAAAGATCATGGATGAATGTAAAGACATGTCGACGCAAAAAGCTTTGGATTACGTCTTAGATAATTACTGCAGTGAAAAAACGTTTGATATAGGTAATCAAAACCCAGTCGAGATTTTGCGAGTTTTAAAGAAGATTGGAGATGGCAATATAATGATGATCTCAGATATGGACAGCCAAAAACTGATTATCAATCGAATTGTACCAATAAAAGAAGCTTCTGAGAGTCCGATCAAAGCCCTTAGAAGGGAAGTAAAACGAGTATTGGAAAATAACTCTGAAGCTACGATTTTTGTACTAGATGACCCTGGTCTTCTAATTAAAGTTAATTCTCTATGAAAATTTAGTTTGCATCGTTTTACTCATTATCATTTTAAGCTTCCACCAAAAACATGTAAAAAGTATCGTTTAACTTTTTCCTTTGCAATTCCTTCAGATTCTATTTCTTTTTGTATTTTATCTGCTAAAAAGCCTTCAAAATTCTTATAACAACTGTAATTCTTCATTTTATTCTTGCTTTCGAGTTAAAAGGAATAATTTGTGATTAAAAGAAAATAAATAATTTCAACTTATTTTAATGACATAAAAGCTAAAGATAATTATTCTCCAATCAAGGTATTTTTTGTTATACAATAGTAAAAAAGGAAAAAAATCTATAATCGAAGAATTAATTAGTTAACTTCCTTTGCAAACTCAAAACGAGTAATGCTATTAAGAAACCGACCGACAGATTTCTCCTCATTTACTCATCATGTAAGTCATCTAAATAAGATATGATGTAAGTTTATATTTATTGTCGAAAAAGTGAAAAGATTTGAGCTATGAATATCAGGTTTTCAAATCTCTACTAAGCTTATTTAGCAGCATTGCTGAATACAACTCAAAATCAATAATACCTCCGACTTCAGGTTGTTTTGATTCAATAACAGCATACTCTAACGGAGAATGTGCTCTTCCGCTATGCCCTATTCCAATGACAAGAAAGGGAATATCTAACTTTTTTTGAAAAAGAGCAAAAGGAGCAGAACCTGCAAGTAAAGGAAGAACTAACACTTCTTTATTAAATTCTTTATAGATACTGTAAGCTGTTTGAGCTAATGGATGGGAAAAGGGAATCTTACCAGCTTCATAACCACCTTTTTCGAATTCATATTCTACCATCGGAAAATTCTTGTCCAAAAAGTTACTATATTTTTCAATAACATAACTTCTTGATTGGAAAGGAGGTAAACGTATATCTAGGTTAGCTTTAATTTCTTTAGGAATTATAGTCATACTCCCCTTTCCGTAGTAACCTCCTTCTATTCCATTAATAGAAATTCCTGGTTTAAACAACATCTCGATGATAGCGTCCTTATCTGACAACTCTTGACCATTTTCATCTATACGAAAAATTTTGATGTTTCCATCTCTTTTCATCTCTTCTTCAAAAGAATGATTTTTTAGGAAGTTCTGAATAACTTCTTCATCCTCCTCATCAGGACCTATTATGTCAGGATCATCCATTATCCCCGGAACCAAAATTTCATTAGATTCATCTTTTTTCAAAGCATTTAAACATTCAATCAATTTGAAAACTGGACTCTGAATTATTCCTGACACTGCAGAGTGTTGGTTTCGAATTGTTGGTCCTCCCCATTCTCCACCCTTACATTTAAGCTTTAAAGAAACAACACCTCGAACACCTAAAGGCATATTTATACGTCCAATTTCATTTTCCCAAAATGCTGGGAAGAGTAGTACTTCTGCACGTTTGAGTTTTTCTTTATATTCATCAATGAATGGTCCTATATGAGTGGAACCTAATTCTTCTTCACCTTCGAGAGCAAAGATAATGTTGAAAGGAAGTTCACCATAGAGTTCCTTATAAATATCAAGAACATTGAAGAAAGCAATTGTTGGTCCTTTCTGGTTACAGACTCCGCGTCCCATAAGGCATTTTCCTGTATAACCAGGTATCCATTCGAAATCAATAATTTCAGCTCCGAACGGATCTATTTTCCTATCATCATAGACCCAATTTTCAGGAAATACAGGTTGAACATCGTACATACTGTAAAAGAGAAGAGTAGGTTTAGAAACATTAGAAAGGATTTCTCCATAAACAAAAGGATGACCAAAATCATCACCAGATAGATCAGCTAAATGAACATCTTTTCCTCCAAGTTTTTCTATTTTCTTAACTAACATTTCAGCTGTTTCAATAATTCCATTGCCATCAGCAGAAACTGAAGGTTGTCTTATGAATCTTTGAATTTCTTTAAGATGAATATCTTGGAAATCAGCTTTGATTTTCTCTAGAATTTCATTTAATTCCATAATATCTCTCATCTGAAAATCTCGAGTTAGTTTAAAAACGTAACCTCAAACCCAAAACCATTTTTAACATAATTATCACATGGATAGATCATCCAAACCACGAGAATCAGTTTCACAGAGTTCAATGAATTAATAGAATCTTTTCGTTTGGAGGATAGAGCCACTCAACGCCATTTTCTGTGACAATTGCATCATCTTCGATATTAAAACGAATTTTCCTTCCTCCCCATTCTGGTACAGGCGTATAAGCGACGAATTCAAATGCAAAAAGGTTATTTGGTTTAATTACAACATGAGCCCGATCTGGACGAAAACCCGCAATCGAGGGACCAGATGCAACTTCGCTATTACCAGTATTTCCTACACAATGGCAATCTATTGAAATACCTGTTTTTCCTGGATATTTATAATGTTCATCCGGTTCTAAGCTAGGACCTCCGTCATGCATAGGATCCTTTGTAAGGTGAATATATACAAAATCCTCCTCTTGCAGAGCTTTACCTAGGATTTTAAGCGTTTCTCCCGCGGTTTTACCTATTTTGATGTTTTTGCGGATAACTTTACGAGCTTTCAGTGCTTGATCCCAACCATATTGAAAACTTGAGGGAACAGCTATTTCTCCTTCTAGTAAAACATACGCTACGCGTTTAAAATCTGTACCTAGGTTCATGAAGCTGATACCATAGTCATACTGCAACAAATCACCTCGTTGAATTATGTATTGGTCAGACCTATATTCTGACTCTTTGGATTTAGCTGAATGGATGATATTTGGCGTACAAAGCTCGAATGTAGAGCTCATCCCTCTAACTAGAAGCTGATCTTCCATCCACCAAGCTATATCCTCTAACGAGGTTATTCCAGGTGTGATAACTGCATTGGATAAAGCTTTTTCAAGAAGCTGTCTTGCTGTTTCGCACAGTTTTCCATAAACTACAATCTCACTTGTTACTCTTCTCGTACGGAAATCAGTTATTAGTTGTTCAGCTGAAACTAACCTTTCTGCATACTTGTCACCAAGAACCTTGACCAATTTTAAGTATCCTGTATGCGAAAGACCATCAGCAACAGCAATCCATTCTGATATATTGATAGCAATATGCTTGGGGTCACGTTCAGAGACAAACTGTTTTAGCTCTTCTTCTAAACCAAAAATATCATAAGCTCCATTCTTCTTGAGTGTATGCTCATCACCACCTAATACTGCTCTTTCAATTCTGTTATCTCCACGGTCAGTAAAAATAAAATAACCAAGATGTCCCCCCAAATCAATAGCTAGAGGGTCAGGATTTCCTTCTCTCATCACATGAATCCACATGTCGATTCCATTTTCCTTCATAGCTTTTGGTAGAATAATGTCAAATTTCTCTCGGCGAATTAAGTTTAACATATCCCAATGTGCTCGAGCTTCACCCATAACTTAACCTTCTTTAATCAAAATTAAATTCTTGTTCTTCTTTAAAAAGTTTAATCAAAAGTAGAAGTAATTTTTTCCTAACTTTAAAAAAGAAAAATGAAAAGAGTTATTAAAGAAGATTTAACTCTTTATGCTTTTCTGCTATTTTTTCTGCCATTGTGTCTAATGCTTTGAATATTTCTTCTTTTGGATGACCTTTGGCATAAACAGGTTCTAAAATCTCGACTTCCTTTAATCTAGGTACCATGCTGACAACTTGATCAATAGTCTTTGTAAACCATCCATAAGATCCAATAACTGAAATAAGTTTTATTTTTGGTTTCAAAGCATTTAGTAGATAGGTTGCATATACTGCTAAGGGATGGGGACCTGAGTGAACTGTTGGAGTGCCAAGAATCACTGTAGCCGCATCTACTAGAGTTATAGCAAGTTTACCAATATCAACAACAGCTAAATCAAATTGATAGACCGTCACACCTTTTTTTGCTAGAGCGCCAACTAAGTATTCTACCATAGCCCTTGTGCTTCCGTGCATAGATACATAAGGAATCACGACAACATTTTTTGGAGTATCTGAAATCCAATCTTCATAAGCATCTATAATAAATGAGGGTTTATCATACATGGGACCATGACTAGGAGCTATCAATTGAATGTCCACTTTTTTTACTTTCTCAATGTTTTTTCGGATAATATTGCTAAATGGCATCATAATTTCAGCAAAATATCTTTTAGCGGCTTCATAAACCAATCCTTCATCTCTAACGTAGAGGTCAGTTGTTGCAATGTGTGACCCAAAAAAGTCACATGAAAAAAGAATTTTATCTTCTACAAGGTAGGAAACCATTGTTTCTGGCCAATGAACCCAAGGAGTATAGATGAATTTTAATGTCTTATCACCTAAAGAAATTTCCTCCCCGTCTTCTACAATCTGTATTTGTTCAGGGGGAATTAATAAATGATCTATCAACATTTCTTTTCCTTTTTTAGATGCGAGAACTATAGCTGATGGATATTTCTTAAGAACAGCTGGAATTGACCCTGAATGATCTTGTTCTGTATGGTGAGATACAATATAATCTATTTTTTCAACACCTTTCAATTGAAAGAAGAGAGTATCTACCATGCTAGGATCTACAGTGTCAATCAAAACAGTTTTTTCACTACCTTGAATCAGATATGAATTATAACTAGTTCCATCAGGAAGAGGTATAAGAGAATCAAATAATCGCCTATCCCAATCAATTCCACCTAACCAGTATACTTTATCAATTATTCTTCGTTTTATCATGTATATTTGAAGGAATATGGGTATATAACTTGTTCTTAAGAACAATTTTTTTGTCTCAAATAGTTAAGTTGGAGAAGTTGAATGAGAATCTGATGCATCTTTCAAACAGACATCGTCATAGTTTAATTTAATTCAGATTGTAGATTTTCGAGAACTTCTCTTTATAATACTCAATTAAATACTCTGAAGAAACCTCCTCTCCTGTAACTTCCTTAATCAATTCAAAAGGATCGTATAGATTCCCTTTTTCTAGCACATTTTCTTTAAGCCAATCAATTATTATTTTCAGGTTTCCTCTTTCTAATTCCTCTTGCCAGTTTGGTGTATCTTTCTTAAATTTAGCGTATAATTGTGCTCCAAAGATGTTTCCAAGTGTGTAATTTGGGAAATATCCCATTAACTCTCCTGACCAATGGATATCTTGAAGTACTCCTTCAACATCGTTTTTAACATCATAACCGATTAGTTCTTTCATTTTCCTATTCCATATTTGAGGTAAATCCTTTGCTTCAATTTTTCCATTTAACAGGTCTCTTTCTAGTTCATAACGCAGAATTATATGCAAGTTATAAGTTAGTTCATCTGCTTCAGTTCTTACAGCTGAACGTTCAACATTATTAACTGCTAGAATAAGATCATCTAAAGAAACATCTGCAAATATATCTTCTGTTAATTCCTTGAATCTCTTAAGATATGATTTCCAAAATTCAGGACTTCTTCCAATAAAATTCTCATAGAATCGTGCAATTCCTTCATGCATCCCCTCACTACAATACATTCCAACGGGTTGATAATGACTGTTTTTCCCCACATTTTGCTCATAACTCCCATGTCCCCCTTCATGTATTGTACTTAAAATCGCACTAAGAATATCTTTTTCTGAATATAGAGTTGTTAACCTAACATCATCATAAGTACCAGTTGTAAAAGGATGAACATATTCATCTAATCTCCCTCTTTCTAGATCAAATTCTATTAATTCTAAGACATCATAGTTAACTTTCTTTTGAATATCTATAGGACATGAACGATTTAGAATGCTCATATCAGGTTTCGTTGTAGAAGATATACATTTTTCGATTAAAGGAATTGATGCTTTCTTTAATGGATTAAATATCTGATCACATTTTTCTATTGTCATTCCTGGTTCGCAGTAATCAAGGAGAACTTCATAAGGGTCACCATCGGGATTAAGGAATTGAGCATATTTCTTGTTATATTCAATCATCTTTTCAAGCTTGGGAAGAAAAATAGTAAAATCAGCTTTTTCCTTAGCTTTCTCCCATGCTTCAGTAGCTAAGACACAATGTCTCTGGAATTCTCCAACGAAATCAGAAGGTACTTTAACAAGTTTGTTATATTCTCTTTGAATGAGATACACATTACGTTTCTCTAAATCTGAAAGATTCTCGTAATCAGGATGTTCAAGTATTTGTTGAAGAAGCTCTCCTTTTCTAGGATTAATCTTTTTAATGTGTTCTAATTCTGCGATAAAAGCCATTTGTTCTGCTCTCTGTTTAAGTCCACCAGAGGGCATTGTAACATCTTTATCCCAGTATAATAACATAGCAATTTCTTCAACAATAAGAGATTCTTTAAATAATTGGAGCAATTCTTCATATTTCTTTCGCATAGGATAATTCAATGTTAAATAACTCATAAATTTTATGTTGTATTATCTTAAGTCTTGATTTCTCTTAATTTCACTCCAATTTAATTTTTCTAATATTTCTATCATCTATCCATTTACTTTCGGTGGTAAGTTTTCATGCAAAAAAAAATAAAGGTTAGTCTATTTGTTCAACGTTAATTGGGTTTCTCATTGTAGTATCTTTATCAAAAGTTGCTAGGAAAACGTATGTTGTTAATGTTAGAGAACCTTTTGGACAAATATCTTCACACAATGCACAAAAGCAACATTTTCCGAGATCCACTTGTGGATAGGTTTTGGGATATTTCTCCTTAAATTCTGGGGGAGCTTCAACCATTTTTATTGCTTTGTTTGGACAGATTTTAGCACAGGATCCACAGGATATACAAGTGTCTATATCAAACTTATGCTCTCCTCTATTCCTTTCTGGAATCTCAATTCTTTCTTCTGGAAAGAGTACTGTCATCGGTCTTTTAAAGAGATTTTTGAACACTTCTGATATTATACCTAATTTCATTTTCATCATCTCACCTATCAACATCTGCAGGGCACTGGTATAAGCTCCAATAAATTGCAGGAACATCAGCGTAATCCACACCAGTAAGCAAATATTCCAAAATTGGAATCATATGACTGAAAGATGGACCACGTATTTTTACTCTATAAGGAGTCTTTTCCCCATTTGCAACCATATAAAAAGCACCTTCTCCCCGAGAGAGTTCATTTCGTATATATATTTCACCTTTAGCTTTGCGGAATTGTACAATAGGTTTAAGGTTGGGTGTTCTAACTTCACCTTTTGGTAATCGATCTATTGCTTGAGTTATGATTTTCATGCTTTCTTCTATTTCTTGTATCCCAACACAGTATCGGGCATATCCATCTCCTTCATCACGTACTGGAATATCAAACTCTAGTTCATCATAAACTTCATATGGGTCATCACGTCTAACATCTGCACCTACTCCACTTCCTCGTAGAACTGGACCAGTAGCTCCGAATTTGATAGCTTCTTCTTTTGATAAGACACCAACATCTTTAAATCGTGCTAACCAAGCCGGATTCTCTTTTAAGATAAATTTACGCATATAATCGATTTTTGGGAGTAGTTTTAGTATTTTATTTTCAGCTTTTTCAGGTAAATCTTTTCGAACTCCTCCTGGGCAGATATAACCCGCAGGATACACTCTTCCACCTGTAATGAGATTAAAGACATCTAATATATAATCTCGATACCCCATAGAAACATTAAATCCTGTCATAAATCCTGTTCCTAAAGACATGACAGCATACCAAATGAAATGAGATTGTATTCTTGATAATTCAGCTAAAATAACTCTAATGTATTTTGCTCTTTCCGGAACATCATAATTCATTAAATAGTCAACAGCTTCTGCATGTACTAGGTTCCATTGTAGAGGTTCCAATACACAAACCCTATCGGATAGTACAGCATTTTGCATAGGTTCTCGATATTCCATCAGTTTTTCGAAACCTCGATGTAAATATCCTGGATCCGCAGTAGCTTTAAGTACTCGTTCTCCTTGCATTTGAACTTTTACTCCAAAATTACCTGATCCTGGATGTGCAGGACCAAAATTCATGGAAAAATCACCAATTTCATCCTTTTTTTGTGTACTTGTCATTTTTTCACCTCAAAATAAGTCTCTTCTCGAGGATTCTTTTGGTCATAAGTTTCTTTTCTAACATATTCTCTCCAATTGAAATCTTTCAAAAAGGGTGGTGGACCTTGCCAATCCTCTAAAAATAGAGGAGTAAGATTTGGATTACCATCAAAAATCACACCAAACATCTCATGGCACTCACGTTCACATGTTTCAGCATTTGTTCCCCAGATAGAGTTAATCGACGAAACTTTAGGTTTTTTTCTATCTATTTTTGTTTTTAATGTAAGTAAAACTTTGTGTTCATATGACCACAAATGATAAGCTAGCTCAAATTTACCTTCTTCTAACCAATCAGTTACAGAAATGGTTGATAAATGCTCAAAACCCATCTCGTAAGCTGTTAAACAAGTTTCAACAATTTTAGAATGATCAATAATAGCCCAAAATCTTCGTTCCTTTTGAAGATTAACAGGAATATTTAATTTTGAACTTAATTTTTCTATTAATCTTTCTTCATTGGAGGTTTTCTTGTTTTTTTGTTCTGTTGTACTCATTTCTATCACTTATCCGGGAGTTCCTCTACATGTTCAAATACTTTAAGGACCGCATCATAAATAGCCTCAGGTCTTGGGGGGCAACCAGGAATGTACATAAATACAGGGAGATAATCTTCCAAACGTTTGATGGTATTGTAAGAATCCCAATACATTCCTCCTGTCATAGTACACGATCCTAAAGCAAAAACAAATTTAGGACTAGACATTTGTTCATGTATCTGTTGTGCTCGTTTAATTGATTTAGGTGTTTGATATCCTGCTATGAATAAGGCATCAGCTTTTCTTGGTGAATTAACTGCAATCATTCCAAAACGCTCCATATCCCATCTAGAACCTACAACTGGAACAAGCTCAGTAAATCCACATGAGTTAAACCAATTAAAAACCCAAACAGATTTGACAAAAATTCTCATTACTTTTTTCTTTGTAATCATTTATAGCACAATCTGAATCTGAATTTTTCACTAATAACCATTTACGCTCAATGAATAGTTATTCACGATTTAAAATTTCATCACATATAATTCTTGGGGTGAAATTAGCTAGAGAAATCTATAAGTAGAATTATTCATAAATAAAAATAAGTAGAAACAGATAAGAATATACAATGACTAATAACAATAAGTATTCGATTATGGATTTGGATGATTATTCATACCTATGATCTCTCTAAAATGGCGTTAATTAAAGAGGAGAATAAAAAAAGGAAGAAAAGAGTTTCATCCTGAAATTGTATGATTCTTAAAAGTCATAGATGGTGATTGAAATGTACCACCTGTCATTTCTCTGTCAGAACCTATCTGTTGAATGTCATTGAATGTTTTGAAATAGTTTCCTGCTAAACCAAATGATTTCAAGGGATAGACTATTTCACCTCTTTCAATTAGAAAACCATGGTTACAAGTCACGCTAAAATCACCTGTTGCTAGATTTGCTGTAAATAGACCTATAGGTTCACTTCTTATTAAAATCCCTTTATCTATTTCAGCTATTTGCTCATCTACGTTTTTACCAATATTCTTGATAATAATAGAATTGGGTACAATAACTGGGACACTCTCAAAAGCTGGTCCACCTAATCCTCTGTTAGCATTTCCTGTAGTAGCTTTATCTGCAGCATTACCATACATTCTGTCGAATAGAAATGATTTTAGAATACCTTTCTTAATTGTGACAGTTTTTCCTTTAGGAGTTCCTTCTGCATCGATTGATGCAGTTCGAACATATTCTGGATTCTGACCATCATCAATAGCATTAAAATCCTCAATAGCTACTTGTTGGTTTAATTTTTCTCCCCAAGGATTGCTTTTCTCTACATAACTTGAACCGGAAAACAGAAAACCTAAAGCTACATCTAGGAAACTTGATACAGGACGAGTTTCCCAGATAGAAGGAAGAATTTCAGATCCTTCAAATTTCTTTGCTCCTAATCCGTCTATTGCTTTTTTAACAGCATTTGCACCAATTCCATCCAAATCTTTAATTTTTCTTCCAAAGACAAAATCATCACCTGTTTTTCGATCTCCTGCTTCAGCAACTACACTACTGCAGAAAGCAACGAACGCTGTCGTAAGCGAAGATGATAAACATCCTTCTGTTGTTCCAACTGCGTAACCTCCCCAACTGATTCTTACACCTATGGAAGTTGAAATGATTCTTTGATCATCTCTATTGATTTCTTGATTAATCGTATCTAGGTAGTTTGTTAGCTCTTCAGGATTAAGATTCAATATTTCAGGATCTAAAAGGCCTTCTTTAGCAGTTTTTGTATCTGCAACAAAACCATTAAACATGGGATTTGCAGGACTTACTTTTGCAACTCTATGAGCTTGATTGATTACTTGTTTAATTGACTTCAATTCAAAACCCGTACAACTTGCAAAACCTACTTGTTTACCAACTGCAACACGAATACCTAAGCCTTGAACCATGCCAAGTCTGCTATCAATTTTACCATTATTGTCTGAAACATTATTGATTTTTTGATTAAAAACGAACGCTTCAGCACTTGGAACACCTGAGTCTTTTGCATATTTAATGGCTGAATCAGCTACTTCAAGCACTTTAGCCTTTAAATCTTCAAATTCCATTATTTGGCACCTCCAATTAAAACTTGATCCATTATAACTTCCGGACCACCAAATCCAACAGGTAAGGGATGTTGGCTTCCCTTGCCACAACCACCGAAATAACCTGTTTTCAGTGTAATTTCTTTTGTTGCTCCTTGGATATGTTTCAGCAAATCTAGAATATTTCCTGAAAGTGCAGTATTTTTAATTGGTTTTGTTATTTCTCCATTTTCTATGAGATATCCTCTGCTACAGTTAAACATGAAATTACCATCTAATTCTACTTGTCCTCCTGACATATCTACAGCATAAACTCCATTCTTTACCTGTTCAACAGCCTCTTCATGAGTTAAATCTCCTTTCTCAAAGTAGGTATTCTTCATTCTGCAAATAGGGTTAAACATGTAGTTAATTGCTCTTGCATTACCTGTTGTTTCGGCATTCATTTTTTGAGCAGTTCCTCTATCATGAAGATATCCTCTCAATATACCCTTTTCCACTAGAACAGTTCTTCCAGTTTTCACTCCTTGATCATCATATGGGAGATATAACCCTCCATAAGGGGAGATTCCCTCATCTATTATTGTTACATGTTCGCTTCCTAATTCCCCTCCTAATCTATCAGCTATGGGTGATTGTCCTGTTATCACAAAGTCTGCTTCACTTAAGTGACCAAATGATTCATGAACAACAACACCGCCCATTTGTGGAGATACTAGTGTTTTGGTTTTTCCTGTCGGAGATGCTACTGCGTCTAGTTGTTCTTTACAGTACTTTCCTGAGTTACTACCAACTTTTTCAGGAGTTGTTTCTTTCTCTTCGAAGAATTCTAAACCTTTCGATGCACCAAATCCCTCTACGGACGTGGCTTGTTGTCCTTCCCTCATAATTACAGCAATCATTCTCATATCAACCATTACTGTAACCCAATAAATTTCTGAGTCATCAGAGTTAACAAAGAACTTTTCTCCGTATAATTCACCATATAAACCTGTAGTACTAGATATATCAGCATTTTCCTTTATTGCTGCAATTCCTCTTTTTATCAATTCTAATTTATCATTAAATTCAAAATCTTTAGGATGTTTTTTAATCAAAGGTTTGACTTTATCTTTAATTCCTTTAGTTCTCTCAAAACCTAGTTTCATTTTATTTCTTGAATCCGTAGATTTTGCTAATCCTACAGCATTAAAAGTAGCTTCTTTCACTGCTTCAGTATTCAATTCAGGAGTAAAGGAGTATCCAGGAGTTCCTTGATAGTAAGCCATCACACCGATACCCTTTCTGTGTATTGAAGAAGACCTTTTGAGAATATCATTCGTCATGTCAATAGTTGTTAATTGTAAATCATCAAATCTTGCTTCAATAAAATCTGCACCTTTATTTTCCCCTTCTTTTACAGCATTGTGTAGAAGGTCGTAAATATATTCATTTTCCATAAGTAACACATCTAGGCAAGCAGATAAAACAAAGGGAATTTATATATTTAGTGCACAAATTGTGATTAAAAAGAAAAGAAAAGAAAAGAAAAGAAAATTCTATATTTGAATTTCTATCCAATATGCTGGATGATCAGACTGTCCTCTTTCTATGTATTGTGCGTTAAGAACTGTCATTCCAAAACTTAGGAATATGTGATCTATCCTGTCATCTGCAGCTGTATCCCATCGTTGTGCCCAAGAATCCTCTAAAACATTAACAGTTAAATTATATTGTGCTGTGTAAGGTCTAAAATTGAAGTCTCCCATGAATATTACATTATCTAGACCATTTACTCGGCTCAGCATTTCTTGAATCTGATATGTTCGTATATCATCAGTATGTGCAGCTGGGTGGTGCGAGAAGACATTGTATGTTAGCGTTGAGTTAATTTCTATTTGAACTTGTGTTGCACCTATCTGTTGGTGTCCACTATACATGAAGAAAGCAGCAACATTCGACAAGGGATATTTAGATAAAATTGCCGTGCCATAAGTGTTTACAACTGATTTTGGTCCACGGTAAGAGTACATATTCAGTTTATCTGCAAAATATCTGACAACATCGGAATTTCCACCTGATATTCTAGTCGGATCGCATTCTTGCAGAGCAAGAATATCAGGATTAACACTTCTTATTAGTTCCAGCTGTCCATCATAGTTTTTATCACCAGAATCGTTGACACCTTGACGAATATTGAAGGTCATTATTATCAGGGATGTTTTCGCTTCAGAGGGTGTGGTTGGATATGGCGTTGTAATGATCGCTCCAGCAACTGTCCCAACAAATATGAGTCCTAATATTGCAAAAATAATCGATTTCGATTTCATTTTTTGAGTGGTTTTATCAAAATTGATTGTCTTCTTTTTGATTAGAAAAATAGGTAAGGTCAATAATACTCCAGGGACTAGAAAGGCTAACCAGTATAAATCTCTGAAAGCATAGCCAATTGCATAAAAGTAACCCCAAACTGTAGGTAATAATTGCATAAAGATCATTATAACAATATACAATCCTGCTCCTAAAGCAAAACTTCCTCCTATTTTTGATGGCTTTGGTTTTATTTTGAGCATTTCTCGGGATAATAGAACAAAGTCAATGTAAATTATCGGTGAAAGAAGAATCATCAAGACTAAAGGAATATGTTGAGTCCAAGTTGTAGCAAATGCAACAATAGGATATGCATCAGGAATATCAGGGAATCTTATTCCATATTCGGGAATAATTTGATGTACCATTATTGTTAAAGTAAGAGAAAGTGTGAAAAGACCATTCCACACCCAAAGCATCCAAGATTTAATATGGTTCATTAGATCAGGTTTAATTGTCATCCCTATGATAAATAAAGATAACATCCCTAGTACTCCAATTGTTATGGCAATATAGTTTCCTTCAGTCCACCTAGAAATTACTGTAGGGCTAACAAAAGCAAACCATATGATTATGAAGACACTTACTAAACCAAAAGTTAAACCGAGAATTCGACCGAAACTTGCTGGTTGTCCTTGATTATCAGTACTTTTCTCTTTGGGTTCCTCTTTTCTCAATAACATTCCAACTAACATTATTGAAGCAATAATTCCAAGCACCCAACCTATTATCTGAAACCATCCATACATTGAGATATCTAGTGTAGAGTTCACAGTTCTGAAAAGAATGGATAATGCTACTGCTATTGCTAACGATAATCCAAGAGTTATTCCTGTTTGTTGTTCTTTATTCTTGTTCCTTGTGAAAAACGCTGGGAAGAAGATTAGGAAACAACTGACAGAAACTCCTGATAGAATAAGCATCGTCTCTTTTTGGAAAAGTGGTTCTAGTAATCGAGTTATAATTGCTAATTCTCCTATTATGAATAAAGTCTTATTTGATATCGTTCGCCTGAAGAATAATAAAATTAGAGGAGAAAAGAAGAATAACAAAGCGAGAATGTGCATTGTAGGTTCCAACCCTAGTAAAGCAAAATTGTAAATCCTCTCTGCTAAATCAGAAAGCATTTGCAAAAAAAACAGAAAAATGATGCTGAAAAGGGTGAGTTCTGAATAATTTTTCGTTATAATATTCTTAAAATTAGCCATAAAAAAATTTATTTTGTTACTAGTTTAAAAATTAATTGTATTATATCGATGTGTAATAAGCTGGAAATTTTAAACTATGACTGAGCTTTTTCGAGATACCATCTGTTAATGATATACCATCTGCGAATGATATACCAAATTCTAGGCTTTTCCATAACTAAGTTTAATTCTTTTAGCAGATATATCATATCAAAGAATATATATCTACGAATGATATACCATGAATCAGATGTCTTCAAAAACAATGCCCAAACATTGTGGAAAATCAATGCATCGTATGTATATACGAAAAGGAACAGAGAAACGCAAATGGATTCCTGTTGGTTATTTCTGTGATATATGTTCTGGAATGTTTAGGAAAGTGGATCTAATGAAAAAACGTGAAATAGATGAAGTTTTAATAAGCTTTGATAATTTAGTTGAATTTGAAAAAAATCCCAGAGCAGTAGTAATAGATCTTGGCAGCTGCATGACGAAAGTTGGTGTAGCTGGTGAATCTAAACCTAGATTCATTTTTGATACAGCTATTTATTATAATGAAGCTGGTAAAACATTTATTCGACAAGCTAATTATCAAGATCCAAAGAAGAAGTCTGTACGAACAGTTAATATTTTTCAAGATACAGAAAATATTGAAGAGGAAATAGATTTAGATACTCTAGAACTATTTTTTATACATATTTTTGATGAGTTGAAAATTAAACCTGAAGATTTACCAGTTTTGATTGTGAATCAGCTCTTAGATGATGTGAGTCTTGAATATTTGAAAGGTAATACAGAAGTTGTAAATGATAGCTCATTGCCATCTAGTGCAAAGGAATTGTTATTAGCTGAAAAACCCGTAAAATATGTTAATCGATCACCAAGATTATATGCTTTTAGAAGAAAACTAGCTTTAGTTTTATTTGATAGATTAAACATCTCTGAGTTATACTTCTCGTTTGAAGAAATACTCTCCATATATGCGAATGAATCAGTCACAGGGGTTATTGTGGGTTTAGGTAATCAAAACACGCGTATAACTCCAATCTATGGAGGTTTTGTAATTTCTCATGCAAGTAATTTTCGCTCTGTGGGAGCAAAGGATGTTGTTAACATAGTAAAAAAAGAAGTAATAAATCAAGGAATGCAAATGAGAAAATCAGTCGAAGAGCAAGATATAATGCAGAAAAACATTAGAATTGCTTCGGAAGAACTATGCTATGTTTCAATAGATCCTAATGGAGAGGACAAAAAATGGCATAATTCGGATAAACTTGCACGATCCTTTAGGCTTATTGATAATGATTTTATCTCTTTAGAAAAAACTAGATATCAAGCGGTTGAAGTACTATTTAAAAATGAACCATTAAGTGTAACAAAAACACCTGGAAACCTTGCAGAAGCAGTTGTGGAAAGTATTCAAAAGTGTGATAGAGATTTAGCAAAGGATCTTTATTCTAACATCATTCTTACAGGAGGAGCTTCAAAATATGAGGGTTTTCTTGAGAGATTTACTAGGGAAATAAGGATGGTAGCTCCTCAGAACATTGAGATTAATGTCAGTTTATCGACTGATGGTGTTAGTTCTGGGTGGATAGGAGGTTCAATTATTGCATCTATCGATATCTTTTATGATCGAAAGTTATGGATAACTAAGGAAGAATACAATGAAAAGGGTTCATCCGTGGTTGAACGTTGTATATAATGTTTATGCTTCTCTTTTAATAGAATTCTTGTTTTCGTATTCTTCACGTTTGTATTTTTTTTAGAATTTCAACTAGGAATTCAATACTTCTCCTTATCACTTAACTGTAGTGATTACATCAAAATTTTAACTTTATTAACAATAAAAATTTAAAGTGAAGGATTATCAGTTTAATCCTTAAGGTGTAAACTTTGCTAATTACAGAAGATAATCCTTTGAAAGAAGAACAACGAGATATGTCTAATATACTGAAATTTAAAGAAAAAAAAGAGATTACAGACATCAACGTTAGAAACAAGAGAGTTCTAGTCAGAGTAGATTTTAATGTTCCAATGGACGAAAATGGAAATATCACTGATGATCGGAGAATCAGATATACTTTACCTACAATTTATTATCTCCTGAATGAGAATTGTAAAGTTATCCTTATGTCTCATTGGGGACGACCTAAAGGTGAAGTTGTTCCTTCTCTGAAAATGGACAAGGTAGCCAAAAGATTACGTGAACTACTTCCACTTTATAGAATTTACAAAGTCGATGACTGCATTGGTAAAAACGTAAAGGCATTATCTAATAAACTCAATCAACAACAAATTTTGCTACTAGAAAATACTCGTTTCCACTCTGAAGAAAATAAAAATGATGAAGAGTTTTCTCGAAAACTAGCTTTGCATGCGGATGTTTTTATCAATGATGCGTTTGCTACGGCTCACAGAGAGCATTCCAGTACTTGTGGTGTAGCTAACTATATTGATGAGAAAGCTTATGGATTTCTTATGGCTAAGGAACTTAAATTCCTAGCTAGTACTATTGCTGAACCTCAAAGACCCTTAACTGCAATTATCGGAGGTGTAAAACTAGAAGACAAACTTCCTGCAATTAGAAATATGATAGGTTTAGCTGATAACATTTTATTGGGAGGAGGGTTAACTTTTACAGCATTGTTAGCCTTAGGTTATGATGTAGGAATGTCAGTCAAAGACACTCAAAAAGTTGAAACAGTTAAAGAATTTATCAAAATAGCTAATGAGGTTGGGACGAAGATTTACATACCTAATGATGTTGTTGTGACTGAAGATTTACGTAGAATAGTACCAGTTGAAGTTGTTTCAGTAAAAAACATTCTTAAAAATCAAGTTGGAGCAGATATCGGACCAGCTACAATTGAAGAATATAAAAAAGTTTTATCTAAATCAAATAGCGTTCTATGGACAGGACCAATGGGAATATTCGAAATAAGAGAATTTGAGAAAGGGACAAGGGAACTAGCACAATATCTTGTAGAACAAAATGTTACTACATTTGTTGGTGGGGGAGATTCAGCTGCTGCTTTCGAGAAATTTGATTTTGAAAAAGACATATCATTTGTATCTACAGGCGGTGGAGCTAGCCTAGCTGTGATGAAAGGAGAATTACTACCAGCAATAGATTATCTTTGAAAAAAGAAAAAGAAAAAGATCAGAATAAATAATCCATAAAAATAGAATAAATTTAGATTTTTCTTCTTCTTAGAATCTTGGCAAGACAAAGTAAAGTTGGTGGTACCAAGGAGAAAATCACTGAAATAGTACTAATCGTGCTACTAGTCGTTTCTGTTTTTTCCGGTGTTGTTTCAGTAGTAATGATTGTTGGAATTGTATATCCTGCGGCTTCTAACCATTCCTTTGAGTCACTAATATGGTATCTATGCTTAGTTATGTCATGATAGTACCAGAAAGTCTGCATTGGATTGATTGGACTATGCACAGTCAGAAATTCACCATCATGAATAACAAGATTCATTTCATCACGATTAATAGCATAACAAATAGCTTTTCTAACAGCACATGCTTTAGTATAATCTGTTTTACTAAGCGTTGTAAGAAATACATTATTGTCCTCCCCACCTATAAATGGACGACGTAAATTGAAAGCGATAAAAGTCATGCTATTAGAAAGTTTGGTGTTTACAATGAAAAGAGGATCATTTTGCATTTCTTTTCTCTCTGAAATAAATGCAGTTACAGTACAGATATCCAATTTTCCAAGTTTAAATTCTTCAAGAGCTTGATGAAGGTCAGGTATAACACGAATTCTTACAGTTTCTATATCCAAATCTTGTGGTGTCCCATCCATTGTTCCTTTTCCAAACCAATAGGGGCTCGCTCGGAGAACTGTTACTGAATCATTAACCGAATAATCCAACATGTATTTTCCGCAACCAAATGCTGAAATACTGTATGTCTGCCACTGAGCTGTTAAGTTAATCCCACCATAAATACCTTTCATATCTTTTCCTCCAGAAGAATATGTAATAGTTGCATCTGAGCTGTTTAGAAAGAAATCAGGTAAAAGAGCTAAATCTAAATTGTGCCAGAAGGGAGCGTAAAGGTCAAGCTCTGCTGTTGAAGGATCCCCATCTATTATGACATGAAATGATAAGGGATCAATAGAATCAACCCATATGTCATTTATCCATGCGAAATTATCTGCATTCTTATTAATGAGAGGGTTGGCATTAGCTAATAGTGTAAAAACAGCATCTTTGGAAGTGACTTGAAGATTAGTACCATTACTTACATCATTATTTTTCAGACCTTGCATGAGAGGAGCTTGGTCAAGAGAAATACTCTCACTGTCTCTTTCAGTTACGTTATATGAGGGATTCCAGTGAATACTGTCTCTCATAAAGAATTGATAATGACTCTCATTGATTTGTTCCCAATCATAAATTATCCCAGTCTTAAAAGGTTCTCCACCAGGAGATATTGCTAAAAGAGGTTCTGATATCAATGATATTGTTTCTTGACTTGCTGAATCGTCGTACAGTATTGGATTCATCTCTTTCCAGTTAGAGTTAGCTACTACTAATTCAGTTGTATCAGATTGACCTTCGTGATAGTCTGTAAATTCCATGTAAGGCAAATTATCAGTTAAACTCCAGCGACAATTATAACCAGTGAGTGTACTCCAACTAGCAACATAGAGTCTAGGACTGTAAAGTGGTAGTATTGGAATTATTTTATCCATCATTAACTGCTGCCACTTATAATAATGATTCTGACGTTCTGCAATATTGGTTATTTCTACACCCTCTTTAAGCATATCTTCGCTTTCTTGTACATAAGGAATACTTGTTTTTAAACCAAATAAATTCAGCGAATCGTTTACACTGTAAATAGAGCTAAGATCTGGATCTCTTGTTACACTAGTTAAACTAACAATTGTAAGATCAAAATCATAGGTTTCAGTAATTATTTCACAAAAAATAATCCATTCTACAATTACAATGTTTACTTTGATACCTATTTCAGCTAAATATTGAGCAATAAACACATCGTAGGCTGGGCGTACTCCTCCTCCATGATCTTTTAAAGTTAATTCTGCAATAGGCTCATAGACTTGGTCAGCAGAAATAACATCAATGACACCTCCAAAGAAAAACAGAATTGTTAGTAAAGCTAATACTATTCTAATCTTCATTTCTTCACTCTCTTATTATTATTTAATAAACATTTATTCTCAAATTTTTTACTTACACATTTTCTGAAATAAAATCCTTCCTCAATAAGTATTCACTCACAAATAATAGGTTTCAAACACTTATTAATATTTACACGATTTTTTTCTCACATCAACTAGATTTTTCTTATTCTTTTTCTTCTCTGAATCTTAATGAGATAAAACAAAGATATTGGAATCACGTAGAAAACTACAGAAACAATAGTTATTGTAGTGTCGCTTGTTTCAGTTGCTGGTGTTTCATATCCTGCAGCTTCTAACCATTCACACGCAATTTCTAAGTTATGTCTATATTTAATTATATCTTGGTAATACCAGAAAGAATGTATGGGATGAATTGGGCTAAAACTGGTAAAGTATTCACCATTATATATATCATTGTTCATTTCTTCTAGGTTAATAGCATAACAAATAGCTTTTCTAACAGCACATGCTTTGGTATATCCTTCTTTACCAGTTTCATTAAGGTAGACATAGTTATCATCCCCACCTACAAATGGACGATGTAAATTGAAAGCAAGAAAGGACATATAATTTGCAATTTTGTTTTGTACTGTAAAAAGAGGATCATCTTGCATTTCTTTTCTCATTTCTGGAAATGTACTTAAACAAGTTAAATCCAAATTCCCTTCCTTAAATTCAACTAATGCTGAAGTTAGATCTGGAATAATCCTAATTTTTATTGTTTCTAAATCCAAATCTTGTGGTGTCCCATCTTTTGTTCCTATTCCAAACCAATAGGGACTAGCTCTAAGAACTGTTATTGAATTCTTGACAGAATAATCTAACATGTATTTCCCTGAAAAGAATGCTGAAATGGCATATGTTTGCCACTGCGAAGTAGATTCAATCCCCTCGTAAATGCCTTTCATCTCTTTTCCTCCAGAAGAATAAGTAGAATTAGTCATTGAGCTGTTTAGAAAGAATTCAGGTATAATAACTAGATTCAAGTCATACAAGAAAGGAGCATATGGATCAAGTTCCACTGTTGAAGGATCTCCATCCACAATAATATGAAAAGATAAAGGATTGGAAGAATCAATCCAGATATCATTAATCCATGCAAAAATGTCAGCGTTTTCGCTAGTGAGAGGATTAGCGTGTGTCAATAAGGTGAAAACAGCGTCTTTAGCAGTTAATTGCCTGTTGGTACCATTGCTAGTTTCACCGCTCTTTAGTCCTGGCATTAGAGGAGTTAGATTTAGAGGAAGACTTGTGTTATCTCTTCCAGTTACGTTATATGAAGGATTCCAGTAAATATTGTCTCTCATAAAGAATTGAAAATGAGTCTCATATTTGTTTGACCAATCACTTTGTTCCCAATCATAAATTATACCAGTCTTTAGGTATTCAGAATCAGGTGCAATTTTCAAAAGAGGTTCCGATATGAGAGATATTATTTCTTGATTTACATAATCATCGTAAAATAGGGGATTTAACCCCACCCAGTTAGAGTCTGCTATTATTAATTCTGTTATATTAGATTGACCTTCGTGATAATTTGTAAATTCCATATAAGGTAAATTGTCAGTTAAGCTCCATTGGTACTCGTATCCAGTGAGTGTACTCCAAATTGCAATATAACTTCTAGGGCTGAAAAAGGGTTTTAATGGAGTTATTTTATCAATTAATAACTGCTGCCAGTCATAATAGTGTTGTTGTCGATCTGTAATGTTAGTTATTCTGATTCCTTCTTCAAGCATATCTTCATTTTCTTGTCCATAAGGTATATTTGTATTTAGACGAAATACGTTTAATGACCCAGTTTCACTATAAATATGACTGAGATCTGGATCTACTCTTGTACCAGATAGCGCTAGAAGATGCATGTCAATTTCATTCAAATCAGGAATATCTCCACATTGCCATAAAGGTTTCCTGACTTCAACCTCAATACCTATTTCTCTTAACTGTTCTATAATGTACAAACTACAATCTGATCTTGCTGCTCCCCATTGCAACAAAGTTAACTCTGCAATAGGTTCAATGGTAAGTTTGACAGAACTTGCTTTGATAATAGATCCAAATAAAAGCATAATAATAAGTAAAGGAATTACTAGTCTTTTTTTCATTTTTCCACTCTCTTATTATTTAACAAGCATTTTACTCTACAATTTCTTATTTACTCATTCTCTGAAATAAAATCCATCTCAAGAAGTATTTTATCATAAATAATAGATTTCAAACACTTATTAATATTCACCTAGTTTTTTTCTCACACTAACTAAATTTATATGCTAAAATAAAGAGAATTTGCAATAATTTTAATAATTCTTATTATTATTGTTGCTTATGTCGAGTATTGAAGAATTTAAAGAATTAGATGATTTTCTACATGATCTACCTGATACTTGGGGGATTCCAGGAGTAGCAGTTGTCGTTTTAAAAGATAAGAAGGTCATTTATTCTAAAGCATTTGGATATCGTGATGTAGCTAACAAGCTTGAAATGACTACCAAAACTATCCAACCCATTGCTTCCTGCACTAAATCTTTTACTACTGCTGCTATTGCGATGCTTGTAGAAGAAGGAAAACTTGAGTGGGATAAACCTATTAGGAAATATGTTCCTGAGTTTGAATTGAACGATTCTGTTGTTTCAAACAGAATAACACTGGAAGATATGCTTTCTCATAGGACAGGTTTACCAAGGCATGATTTTGTTTGGATGAACACTAATTTCACTTATAATCAAGTACTAGAACGTTTACCTTTCCTAGAACCAAGTAAAGACCTTAGAACGACCTTCCAGTACAACAATCTTATGTTCATGACAGCTTCTGTGGTAATTGAAGAGATTTCAGGTGTGAGTTATAACGAATTTATAGAGGATCGTATTTTCAAGCCATTGGGTATGGAAAACTCCAATTTTTCGATCACAGATATGCAGAAAACAGCTGATTTTGCATATCCATACAAAGAGAAAGATGGTGAGACTCTACTGTGCGATTTCGTGGATAATGATGTTGCTTCAGGAGCAGGATGTATAAATTCAAGCATTGAAGATATGGGTAAGTGGTTGCAATTTCATTTAGATACAGGAAAAACGGGTGAAAAACAGCTCATATCCCCAGACAACATCAAAAGAACACATAAACCTCTGATGATAACATCCATAGGATCGGGTTTAGATATGTGGATACCTGATCAAAAATGGATTAAACTTCAAACATACGCTTTAGGTTGGGCAGGTGAGATTTATAGGGGATATAGGACTGTTCATCATGGTGGTGGAATCGATGGCTCCTCATCATTAATGACTTTTATACCTGACGAAGGTATAGGTGTAGGGGTAATTGTCAATAAAACAGGAAGTATGGTACCAACGATGGTTACATATCATATTCTAGATAGACTTCTTGAATTAGAAACTGTTGATTGGAATGGTTTACTGAAACCTATAGAAGAACAAGTAAAGAAAATTGATAGAGAAACGGGAAGTAAGTCACAAGAGCTAAGAGTTCTGAATACTAAACCAACTTTTGAATTTCAAGAGTATACTGGAAAGTATCATCATCTAGGTTATGGCATATTAAAAATTGATTTAGAAGGCGAGGAACTAGTTATAAGCTTTGGAGAAGCAACCTATCCATTAACTCACTACCATTATGATACTTTTCAGTTTGATTACAAAAGATTCGATCTAAAAGATCTCTTGACATTTCAACTCGATTCAAATGGAGAAGTAGACTGTTTCACAATTAAACTTGAGTCTTTGGTTCCTCCTGTTAAATTTACACGATTACCAGATGAACACTTTAAAGATAAAGAATTCTTAAATAAACTTGTAGGGAAATACAATTTAGCAAGCATTGAAACAGTAATAGCTTTCAAAAAAGACGATAAACTTACAATTGCATTTCCCAATCAACCAGTTGCAGAACTTGTTCCAGTTAAAGGAATGAGATTCAAAATAAAAGGCTCAGAAGCTACTGCACTAACTTTCAAGGAAACTGAAACGGGGGATATTGATGAATTTCTCTTTGTACAACTTGGTACTGTGATTTCAGCAAAAAGAATCAAAGAATAATTCTTCAGAATAGAAGGAGAAGAAATAGATTCTCCTCCTTTTTTAACACTATAATATACGAAAAATGTCCTTTAGCACGTATGAATGTTAATCAAGCTAAAAAGTACATTAATGTAAGTGTTTGTCAACATTTAAAATACTGGTTGAGTAATAACATTTTACAAAACTCGAAATACTATCTATGAGCAAAAAAGCTATTAATATTGAGGTTAAGTATGTGTCAGAAAAAATTGATTTGGATAATATAAGTATAAAGGAATTTGATCCTCAAAAATTCTCAAGGGATGAATGGCAATTATTTCACGTTTTCAGGAAAATTAAGCATAAAGAAACTGATCCAGATGATCCTATAGCCGATGATGAAAGTGTAGAGAAGAGTTTACATATGCTCAGTAAACATCCTGAAGCAAATGTAAACCTGTTCGTAATTGTTGATAATAAAAACAATAATATCATTGGAAGAATGATGCATCTTATCTTTCGCGATACTTCAGCTTCCTACAATGAAAATAAACACCTTATGCAATTTGATTTATCTCTTCTTGCTAATTATCGTCGTAAAGGTATTGGTAAAATGGTCATGAAAAAAATCTATGATTATGCTCTAAAACAAGATAAATCTGTCCTTATATCTTCAACAGATGAGGATGATGGAAAGGCTTTTCTTAAATCTCTTGGAGCTCAAACAGCTTTGTCTGGTTTAGAAAACCGTCTAAAAGTTGAAAAAATTGATTGGAATATGGCTGAACAATGGCATAAGGAAGGATATGAACGTTCTCCAGAAACAAAAATAGAAATATATTATACTATTTCTCAAGAAATTATTGAGGAATACTGCAAAACTTATACTGAAACGTTAAATCAGCAACCTTTGGGAGAACTTGATGTTGGAAAAATCGTTTACACACCAGAAATGATTCGGTATAATGAAAAAAATATTGCTGAACTAGGAAGGAAACACCTAACATATTTGACAATAGAATCAAATGGTGATATATCAGGTTTTACAGAGATGGTTTATAGTCCTGAAAAAGAAACAATGATAGTGCAGTTGCTTACAGGAGTTAAAGAAGAGTACAGGGGACGAGGATTAGGAAAATGGCTCAAAGCAGCAATGTTGTTAAAAATGAGAGAAGAATTCCCACAAGTGAAAGTTGTAACAACAGGAAATGCGACAACAAATGCACCGATGCTTTCGATTAACGATCGTCTAGGTTTTGAAGTACATAAAGAAGGAATATCAGCACAAATGTCACGTGAGAAACTAGGAGAATACCTTTCAAAAATAGAAAAATAATAGAGAACCTTTTTTTAACTCTATTTTCCTTCATTTATTACTATTGTTCAAATGAGATTTGTGGATGTTCTAATACCGTTTTTTGTGCAGTTAAGGCGCGAGTTTAACCAAAAAAATCTTACCACATAAAATAATATTCGTGTGGTAAGATTAAACAAAAAGGGTAGATTTTTGACATTACTCAAAGCAAAACAAATGAAATTTAATTAAAAAAGAGTAGTATAAAAATCCTGCACTCTTGAATTGAAATTAATTCCAAAAAAAAATGAAAAAGAAATGAAAAGATTATTGTTTCAACTTTCGTCTTGCAAGAACTATAGCTATTGGAGCTATTAGCACTACAAATAGAGACCAGGGGGCTCCAGAGGGTTCATAACCTTCGAAATATGTTATAAAATCAGGATCATGGACGATTTCTTCTCCACCCCAAACTGGGTAGTCAATTATTATGACATCTCTTCTATGAAGCCAATTGTATGTGGTAGTTTGTTCTTGTCCGCTGACTAATGCTGTCATAAGATTATCGTCTTCTGAGCTAAATTCATCTACTTCGTCTGTTCCAGCAATTGTAGCTTGTCCAATAATTTCAAACAAGTTGATTACTGAAGTTGTTGTATCATAAGTATTTCCACCAAGTTGGTAAGTCTTTTTGTTTGCTCCAAGACCTATCTCTACTAGTTTAATGTCATCAGAGTAAGCTATCTCTATCGTTGCTGTTCCATCAAGTACTGAAGAGCTGATCGTACCATTTGGTGTTTTTCCTACTATTTTTTCTACTGTAAATAGCTCAGAGATTTGATATGAAGCCAGTGATAAATCTTCAACATCATTTGCTAACGCTGTACCAGTGACATCTCCAAAAGTGCTTGTAGTTGATAGTCTTGCTTCTCCTTGTTCTAAGTTAACTGTGTAGACATAATCATAGCTTAGATCCATCTTCTCTTCTAGCGTTTTGCTATCTGTTGTATTATACCATATTACAGGATATTCATTGTAGTCCATTCCCCAAGAGAACGTTATTGAACCATCATCATTCTCTACGGGTTCATCCCATCTTGTTTCTACGTCAATATCAGCAGAAATATCTCCAACAGACCTTACAACAGATTTCTCTCCTGCAATAAAGCCTTCAAGGTTCCATTCATTATCTATTCCTGCTGCAGGTGCAAAAACATGTCTAGTATAGTTTTGATAAACAGCATAATCTATATCCTTCGTGTGTTCAAAGGCTTGTGGGAAACCAACATATTTCACCCAGTCTAATTCAGGATCATGTCGGATTTTTCCGTTTTCATTGAAGATAACATCGAGTTGTGAGTTATCGTTTCCATCATAGTACGCAATCATTCTTGAAGGATTAATCGCACCCCAAACAGCAAAATTGTCTACAGTATCATTTATTGAGCGACTAACAAATGCTTGAACAGCAGCTTGCGTTGTAGACCTACCATTATATGTCCCTGTAGTATTCCAACTAACAACTTGTAGTCCTGAATCCTCGTAATATGAAGGTAACAGAAACCTCGGGAAGTGTTTATACAAGACATTACCATAATCATCAGTAATAGATGTATCAGTACTTGTAATAGTAACATTATGCACAAAGAGTCTGTAGAAAGCCAAATTTGTCCAGTAATTCTCAGTATAACTCATAGTTGAACTTATACAACCATAATAGTTAACACCGATATTCTTACCATCAGTTATCTTGACATGATAACCTGTCATGGAAGCGCTATAATCCAGATAATACGACAATGCTCCCTTTAAAATCTGTCTAGAGTAAAACGTCTGATTAATTGTAACCTCATAATCAGTCGTTTGAATGTCGATAAGTAGTGCTAAAGGAATAATTGAGATTGCATGATAGTAGGGTAATATTAACCATTTGTCCATAAATTCAATAGTTGTTGAATTGAGATGAGTCGAACCCAAATACTTTCTAGCAGTAGACAAAAGATATACTTTATGGACTTCATCTGTCGTTATGTTTACTTTAGGATCAGGAAGCGATTGAATGTATGGCCATAGTTCATTTTCCAGATAGTTGTACACTGTATCATTTCTAAAAAGGAATTTTCTTACTATTTCTGTACCGTTACTATATGGGAAGTATTTGTAGCTAATTACTTGAAAAAGTGTATCAATATGGTTGTAGTCAGTGATTAATGGAAATTCACCTGTGAACATGACAGTCTTCTTATATTCTTCATCAATATCTATGATTTTAGAGTAATCAACAATACCTTCGTTATTATATGTAGTAATGCCATGAGTATAATTAAGATCAGAAATAGATTCTGTACTCGACATATCAGCTATAGCATTCATTGGTATTGCAGATGTAGCTATCATCATAAAAACAATTAAGCCTATTATATAATTTTTATTCATACGCAACATAGTTAAAACATCTAAAATCGATTATAATAAGGATTATTTTCGAAAAAAGTTATTTTTATAACCTCGATTTTTCTCGAACTTACGTTAAGTAGCATTTAAGTATTTTATATGAATATTTGAGAGAAGATAAGATGAAAACTATATAATAAAGTTGGAAAAAATAAAGCCTAGAGGCTTGGTTTCTCATTTTCCTTCTTTGGATTCTAATATGATAAAACAAAGCAATGATTTTCAGAAAGATTATTATTTGATCTTTAAAAAGATGTTAGATATCAAAGATTTCAGTACTGTACTCTTTAAAAGCTTTAATTATTCTATCATTTTTTAGTAGTGCTTGATTTTGATTCAAGAAAATCCTTTCTGTTTTTGAGAATAATGGCTTCTTGAATTTCATAACTTTAAAAGGCAACATTATCACCAAATCATTAATCTGACATTCTTTCCTTATTCCCATTATCTTTCTAAAATCCTTTTCAGATATTTTTCTTCTCTCTGTCAATTCAATGAATTGCTTAGCTTTAAGTTCAATATCTGAGAGTCTAATTACTTTCAGATGAGTAGCGAATTTTTCTCGAATTATTGGTGTTAACCATTTAGATGAGGTGATTTCTTTTAGAATTACACCATATCGAGTGAAATCTACTTGTATCTCTCTTTTTGATCTAAGTTGTTTAAGAATGAATGTTAATTCTTCTAAAGAGATACCTAGTTCTAGTGATATTGTTGTAATGTTGATTTCCTTATCAAATTCTAATTTTTCTAAAATATAACGCTTTTTAGATCTATCAATCTGTTTATTTCTAACTAGAAAATGATATAAAAGCCAGAAAAATTGCATAACAAAAAATCCTGCTATCAATGCAATGATATACGATTTTTTATCATATTTTCTCCATTGGTGCTCTGAATAAGATCCAGTTATTCTTTCTTTCAATATTTCCTTCTTGAAATCTATTTTTGTAATCATTAAATATGTTTTAAGAATCATAAAATTTCCCAGAATTGAAAGAGTAATCAAGAAATTTATTTGGTACATATCATCAACAAATTCGTTTGGAGGAAGTGTTCTAGTTCCACCTAAAAGGCACAAAGTAAAGGAAATTGAGAATATGACAAATCTATAAATCAATGCCAATGGTCTATCTTCAATTGGAAGCACAAACAAGTAAAGAAATGTAGTAATAAGGGGGAAGGGTATGTATACAATAAATAGGAAGTAATAGAACTCATAGAAACTGGAACTAGGAACAAACATAGGGATAAATAAGTATGCTAACCATAGAATACCTGAGGACTCTATGTAAAAATAAGTTGGATATTTAGGTTTGTGTATACTTATCCCTTTATCCTTAATAGGTGTCTTTCTAGTCTTTTCATATACTACTTTATTATTCTCCATTTCTAGCAATTTTTCAGCAGGAATAGATTCATCTATGTGAGAAGACATATCTAATAAAATGTACGTTTATAATATTTAAATCAAGCTAAATAGAAATGAATTATGATTGAGATAACTGATGAGTTTCTTTCCCTAGTCTCATAAGACAAGGGAGAGTTGAATATATAAAACCCCCATCTTCCTTCTTCTAATCGCTGCAATCTCCTTATCTGACTGTTTTTTCTCCTTAAGGCAGCAGGGTGACAGAAAGAATTCATAAATTATTTAATTGTTGTATAACATTAATAAGAGCTAGAGAAATTTTCTTAGGTGACTGATTAAATCATCTAAATTTCCCATAATTGTTGGTATACCTTCCTTTTTCAGCCTACTAACAAAGCTGTTGTTAACATAGACATGACCCCTTTTATTCATTGAAGCTACTGAAATAAATGTTACTCCATCTTCTTTGATTGAAATGATATTTTCGAATAAAACTTGATCACTTCCTCCTTCATAATAATCTGTTATCAAAACCATTGCAGTATTCTTAGGGTCTGTGATGCTTTGTTTTGCTTTCTCTACAGCTTGATTAATATATGTTCCTCCTCCTAATTTGGTGTTCATTAGGACTTCAAGAGGGTCTCTTACATATCTTGTTAGGTTTATCACTCTAGTATCAAAAGCAAATAATTCTACATCAACATTTGGCAATCCCGCAAAAATGGAAGCTAAAATCGTCGTTTGTACCATTGCTTCGACCATAGAGCCACTTTGATCTACAACCACAATAATTTTTGAAGGTAGAGTCTTTTTTCCAGCTCTATGGAAGAAAACCTGGTCAACATATAGTTTCTTATCATCACCATTCCAATTGGGCAGATTTTTCCAAATTGTTCTTTTAACATCTAGATTTCGGAAAACTTTCTTAGGTACGATATCAGGGTTAGGGATTTTCCTTATTGATTTGTTTACTCGACTAAGAAGTGTTTCAGCTAATTTGTTCACATATCTTCTTATTAGAGATTTAGCGTTTTTTAGTTCAATTCCACTTAAGCGGTCTTTTTGGAATAGAAGTTCTTCTACTATGCTCATCGATGGTTGAATCTTTTGATATAATTCTTCATCTTTGAGCAATTCTCTGATATTCATTTTTTTAATGATTTTAGTTTCAAGCGATTGAAAGACATTTTCCATCTCTTCCTTATCAATTCGAAATCCTTGCCCCGGAAGTTTACCTCGTTGCTTACCATACTTTTCAGGTGTTTCAGCATCTAAAACTTCTTCTTCTTTTTGTATTGTTTCATCATCATCTATTTCCTGTTCTTTTACATCAGGTAATTCTTCAGATGAATCCCAAGGTATGTCTATGAGAGGATCTGTAAACTGTTCCATCTCATTCTCCCAATTTTTCACTGTCTTTTTCCATTCATTGAATTCTATTGCTTTGATATCATTTTTAAGATTAGGTGAAAATAAATCCTGTATAAGTTTTAACCGTAATAGCATTCTTCTCATCATTATAGAAGAGATTCGTCCAACATCTGGTTCTGTTGCTTTATCTTTCGAGGTTTTGTCTTTATCCAGCTCTGGTTTTTGGAATTTATCTTGGAATTTCTTCTTCAAGTTATTTAGAGTCTGTCTTGAATCCATTAATCCCTCAGGTAAACCATTTGCAGAGGTGAGGTCTTTCATCGCATTATTAAGAGGGGAATTATTCTGCGATGAACTTAACAATAGGTGCCAATAGCTTAAGGCTTTCAAATTGGGATTAATTATCTCTTGTGCCATTTTTATCTTCTCAGAATTTTGCTACTCCTTTCTTTTAAAACTGGGTAGACTAACGATTCTTTTCCATCACTTTTAATGCTTGAACAATATACAACTTGAGGTCCTAAAACTGTTAAAGGTTTACAATACCATCCATTATCAAAGCGAATTTCACCAAATATTTTATCTTCTAATTGTATTTGTTGTTTCTTAATGCTAAGTTGATTGTAATATTTCAGAGGTATTTTGTGTTCACCAATTTCCAGAATCTTTTCCTTAACATTTTTCCTATCTACTAGAATAGGAATTTTGAAGTGTACTGTATGTCGATCTATGGGTTGAATTTTCATGCTTTTTAGTGAATTATTCTTAAAAGCTGATTTCAAGTATTCTAGCAGATTAAAGGTGTCCCCTGAAAGTTTATACTCTTCGATATTTAATATACTGTTATCTCTTAGCTCCCCTTTTATTATATCAATAACTATTGATTTATTTAGAGCATCAAAGAAATCTTGGTAATCTTGGTTAAACAATGTCCAGAATTCTTGGATTGGAACTAAGTCTGCTAGATATTTGGATAGTTCTACCTCAACATAGATTTTTTCCTTTTTGTTTTCGAGAATACCGTTGAAAATAATAGTCATAAAATGTCTATGGATGTGATTCTGTATCGATATAAGTTTTAATTTCCCAGAAATAGGTCTAGAATTTATTGATACCCTTTTCTTTAAAGTCAAAACATAAGCTCTTACCCACAAATCCATCCATCGAAGTTGTAGTTTAGACTTATCATCTACATCTGTTGATAGAACATCTAGAAATTCGCTTGTCATTCCTCTAAGTAAAACACTTAATCTGTTCAAGTCAGGGATGGTTTCTATAGTATCGAGCACTTGTTCAAATGATTCTAAGGAATCAGATGTTAAATCGTTAAATCCTCCAATAGCGATGCTAATCAACCAATTTCTGATATTTGATAGTATAACAACAGTATCTTTTTCATAATCATTGAAATCAATTTTATTTTCAGAATCGATTAATTCATTTACTTTTATTCCAATCAGATTTTCTACATTATCATACAGAGCATCATGGAATGAACCTTGAAGTGTAAGTACTGCAATAGTTAAAGCTGTAAAATCGTCTTCATTAAAAACAGATTTCTTCAAGTTTTGTAAACCTTTTTGTACAACTTCTCTAATCGGACTCTGGCTAAATCCTTCAATTACTTTGTCTAAAATCTCTTTGTCTTTATTAATTAGTTTACTAAATCCAGAGAAAAAGAGATCACTCATATTATTGATAATTTTTGAAATTTCATCTAACTCTTCTGATAATTTATAATAGTTCATTTCTTTGTTTTCCATACTATAACCTCCTACTTCGATAAAAACCATCTTATTTCAGGGATATGAATATCCTTAGGATCAGGAATTTCTAGAAATTTTAATTTCGTTTGAAATCTGGAAAAAACTTCAGAATATCTTGCACTGCCATTGGGGACAAAAGAATAAGTTGAACTGATGTCCACTTTTTTTGATAGTTTTTCTTCACTTCTAGCAGTCATTAATAGTTTTGATAGATGGCTACACATTTTTCCTCTTAATCCTCCACATGGACGATTGTTATTTGTGTGACATGTGTAAGTTTTGTCTTCAAAATTAATGACACAGACATAGACTCTTTCTATGCTACTTCCACTGGATACGACTCCTTGAAGTTTATTTTTGTGAAATTCAATAAAAGGGATCTTTTTTATGTTCCTTTTTCTTACAAAAGGTTGATTTTTAATACCTAAACTCTCATTTTTATTAATATTTATCATTTTACAATCCTCCTAATTTTATTACTTCTTTTTGCGTTTCATCATATTTTTTAATAATCGAAATGATTGGATTTTCCTTTCCTTCGTCAGTTGTGGGACAACTATTAGATTTAGTTTGCTTATTGATAGTTTTAGCTTCACTTCTTTCTACGAAACTAGTGTCAATATTCATCATTTCTTTTATTTGTTCTATCACTTTAGGGTGATTTCGTAATAGGGTATCAATAGAATTCGAGTACTCAGCTGAAGAGACAGATGGTACATCAATTGGTAAATCTAGAAATTTCGAAAATTGTTGAAGGGTTTGATTGTATTTAGTTATAAATTTGGAGATATAATTTGTTGAAATTTCTTCTTCCAATTTTTCAGCTATTATTTCATCTACTTTCTGAATGGCTGTTTGACCACGTGTTTGAATCATCTGAGTATAGTAATCGTCATCATACCATAGACTCATCTTTGAAATCTCATTTGCAAATCCTTTGTAATATCGTTTCAAATCATTAGCTATTTTTGCAATATATTCGGTTTTTAACTCAGAAAAAGTATTGATTAATTGGGGCATCCATTGATGCAATAAATCCTCTTTAAGAAGTCTAAAACATTGGTCTAGCAACTCGATAATTATAGAAAGAATGTTAGGAGCGAAATTTGTGGAAAAGATTAATCCTGTTAGAAGATCTGACAACGATTGAATCATGTAAGGGTTCCAGAAAGTTGTTGCGACAACTTTTTTGAGTTCAAACTCCTTTTCCGAATTAAGTAAGGATTCAGCTGCTAAAACTACTGCTTTCTTCCCAATCGGTAAATCCAGATTATTTATCATTTTAAATGATATTTCAAGTTCTTCTCTTGTTGCTCCTTGTGATAGAGCCACAGATTCTACCTTGAAAATAAAACTAAACATTGTGGCAATATTTTCTGTTGAAAAGGAATTGTCATCTATAGCAGAAGTTAGTTCTTGACAGTAAGAACGGTAAGCAGAAACAATGAATTCTTTAAACCAATGAGGAATTCCTGTTTTTAGCGTTCTAAAGTAGTTTAGTAATTCTGAAGTTAGATTGTATACGTCTAAAGGATTTTCAAAACGTAAATCACGAGTGCGACCAATAAGTGATTCGGAAAGATACATTAGGCTAATATCATCACTAGGAAGATATGTTAGAACATCTCTAATGCATGTTAAAATATCAATTATTGTACTTTTTTCGTCTACCTTTTTGAGAACTCTTTTTCTGAATACTTCCTCAACAGTAATTCCTTCGTGAGCTAAAGAAAGCAAGGTATTTTGCTCTTTGTAAATGTAAATATCCCACGACTCTTGGTTTTCGTGATAACCCAACTTTTTCTGACCTACAATAGATACAACTCTTACATTTAGAGCTTTTAATAACCACAAAAGATTGGATATTTCTCTATATTCTGGTTGTTGAGCGAGGTTGAATAAGACTCTTTTTACTCTCTTATAATCTCTAGGAACTTTTAGACCTGACAAACGATTCAAAACATCTTGTGCTAAAGGGGGAAGAGCGTGATAACCTACTCGTCCTTGTTTATTTAGAATAATTATATTTTCAACTAAATCTTCTATCTTTGGTAAATGTGGATCATCTTTTTCTAGACATGTAACTGCTGCTTCAATAAGATCATATTTAGAGATATTAGCTCTTCCTCGAATTTCTTTCAAAAGATATGTTATTTTAACAATCGCAATGCTATCTGCCGGACTAGTTAAGTATCCCTTGCTCCTCGCTTTTTTTACTATGTTCATCGCCCATCTGATTAGTTGGTTATGTTGAACAATGTCATACTTTCGTAATAGCTGGTTGTAATCACCAGGTTTTTCCTTGTACATCTCTTTCTTTATTGCTTCCCAGCGAGCGTCTACTTCACCAGTAATACCAGGAAGATGATTGAATTGTTTATCAATTGACAAAAAATCAGATTGATTTATACCGTATTTCCATTTAGAATTAGCAAAAGACTTATTTTTACTCTTTTTACCTTTAGTTCCCCATCCATCGATTATTTTTATTGCATGTGAAGCCCCGCAAATAAATACTGCTTCCGAAGGGTTAATTTTTGTTCTTAATAGTGTTTCTCGAATCTTATTCCACATGTATTCGTCTCGTTTAGCTGTCAATATTTCGACTTCTTGCCTGTTTCCAAGTCTTCGAAATACACTTCCAATTAAGATCATAATCTGTTGATAATTCTCAAAAGATAAATCTAATAATGTGTTTTCTACTATCTCAAGCCACCATTCTGAGAAGTGATTCATGCCTGATTTCTCTAGTAAGGAATTTAGAAATTCTTCGCTTGAAGGGTAGAGTTCCCCTATCTTCAAGTCAACTGTATGAGAACTAATTTCTTTGATTCTTAGAAGATCTTGTTCTTTTGGTATCAATTCACTATACCATTTTGTTCTATGATTGCATGTTGCATCAACAAAAACAATTTCTGTATCTTTGTGTTCAGATGCATATTTTATTGCCTGAAACTCAGCAGAAGCTTCAGATAGCACTGAAGTGGAAATAATGGGGAGAAATTTTATGTCTATATTTTTCGATTCTGTCAAAATACCTTGAAATGCTACAGGTAATATACAATGTTTCAGATTTGGGATTAGATGTTCGTAATCTTCTGGAGCTTCAAGAAAAATTATCTTTGGTTTATTCTCCAATAATCTTTTTCGAGTGTGAATAGCTGAAGCGAGAGAATGATGTGCAACTGGTATAATTTCAATTATCTCTTTTTTTACTTCGTCAATATCATCAATTACAGTTGCAAGAATTTTATTTTGATCACTATTCTGCTCCCCGATAATTTCTGCTAAAAGGTCGGAAAGAGATAATGAAACTAATCTTTCAGTAAGATTATCACAAGAAGATTCTATAGCTGTCATTTTATCACACTATTGGAATGATTTCATAGTCTTTTGACCTTCGCTGTAGAAACTATTCCATTTTGGGGATTTCTTACTATTATTTTGAATAACTGAATGCCAGAACTTGTTTATCATCGCAAGATCTTCAGGTAGTCGTCGAGTTAATCCTCCAATGAGTGATTGAGCTAAAGCTTCTTCAGATCCTTTTCCTTTGAAAAAAATTGTCTGTAGTATAGCATCTTCAAGAATACTTATTTGTTCAGCTGTTGAAAGAGCTGATTCCAGTTTTACACTATCACTTCGCGTTGCTGAATTAGCAATCCTAAGTTCGCTAAATGTTTCAAGTAAAATATCCAGTAACGATGTTGGTATTTTTGAAGTAAGTCCCTTCTTTTTCATCAAATCTTGAATTCTGAATGTGATAATTTTCTTCTCTGTTTCTGAATCTTTAACTATGGGAATAGTAACAAAGTTAAAGCGCCTTTTAAGAGCAGAAGAAAGCTCATTGACTCCTTTATCTCGACTATTAGCTGTTGCTACAACATTAAATCCTTCTTTTGCATAAACAATATTATCATCATCCAATTCAGGAATAGAAATGTATTTTTCTGATAAAATAGAAATTAATGAATCTTGAACATCAGATGTACACCTAGTTAATTCCTCGAATCTTCCCAACTTTCCAAATTCCATAGATTGCATGATAGGGGAAGGAATCAGTGTCTCTCTAGATTGACCTCTAGCGATTACTGATGCAATATTCCAAGAATATTTGATTTGATCTTCTGTTGTAGCAGCTGTTCCTTGTACAACTAAAGTAGAATTGCGACTTATACCAGCAGCGAGTAACTCAGCTAACCATGATTTACCTGTTCCAGGATCCCCGATTAGCAGAAGCCCTCTATCACTTGATAAAGTTACAATAGCTCTCTCAACTAGATTTGTGTTTCCAAAAAATTTCTTTTCAATATTTCTTCCTAGTTTATCCTCCTTATTTGAGCCTACAATGAAAATTTTTAACATATGGGGAGATAAGAACCAGTTTTTTGGTTTAGGATAATTATCTTTGGTGTGGAGAAACTCTAATTCTTCTTTGTATCTTTGTTCAGCAGGTAAACGTAAAATCACCTCTGACTCCTTCTTCGTACTATTTTGTTTTTTAGTACTTTTTGTTTTATTTTTGGTATCTACCTCTTTTTTTGTAATAGAAATTGCACTCATATTTTTCCACCTTTTAATAGTGTTCTGATTCAAAGATTTTGATATATAAACTGTTTAAACAAGGTGAGAATAAATAATTTTAAAATTACAAAGATGACGATGGAGGGTTAATTGAAAGTATTTTTCTAGCTGTTTTCAGAGAAGAGTTACTAGTAGTTCAGTTTAAAATGCTATTCTTTTACCTATCTTTGCTCTATTCTGAATAATATTAGAAAAATATCTGTAAAGCAAATTTGTTTCACTGAAATAAAGATAATATATGACTAAAGAATGTTTTTTCTGTAAAGTTGATAGATGTAAAAGAATATCTCAAAGATGTAAATATGGGAAGAAGTATTAAAAGAAAATGAGAGTATAGTAGTATTAACATTGTATAAAGATTTAACAACACAAAAGTAGTTGGTGGATCTATGTCCTCTTTTCAAGGGAAATTACTCTTGCGGAATCATGAATAATTTTCTCATCATGAGTAGCAAGAACTAGTATTTTTCCTGACTCTTCTACTTCGTTAATTAAAAGATTAACAACAATATCAGCAGTTTTACGGTCTAAATTACCTGTAGGTTCATCAGCTAAAATTATCTCTGGATCATTAGCTAGTGCCACTCCAATAGCTACTCTTTGTTGTTCACCCATACTTAAGAAACAAGGAAAAGTTTGAGCATATCGAGCAATATCTAGTTTTTCTAATAAATCATTGACTCTTTCCTTTACATCTTTCTTTTTCTTTTCGGCTAACCAGAGAGGGAAAGCTACATTCTCAAAAACTGTCAAATATTCTATAAGATTGTAATTTTGGAAAATTATACCAACGATATTTCGTCTGTAAGCAATTAATTCTTCAGCAAGAAATGTATTAATGACTTTATTATTAACAATAATTTTACCAAAAGTAGGTTCTAAAAGACTAGCTATACAGAATAAGATAGTTGTTTTTCCTGATCCACTTGGACCAGCTAGTGTAACGATCTCACCAGCGTTCATTTTTAAATTGAAGTCTCTTACAGCTATAGTCTCCACTTCAGTTTTATACACCTTTTCTAAATTCTCCACAATAAGTTTATTATTCACTTTCTTCACCCTAATATTGTTTCTCTTAAAGTTGTTAAATTGGATGTATTAATCCTTTTCATAAGCGTTATATGATTGATAATTAACATGATTAGACTCCCTAATATTATCCCCCCAAATTCTAGTAAAACAAAAAAGGAAAGGAAACTTATTTGAAACATTTTGATTTCCTCAAAACTAGGACCAAAAGGAATTACAACGGAAATTATTACACCCATTATAAAACTCAATAGTATGTTTATCATTACTAATAATACAGAACATTTGAAAATAGTGCGCTGTAGCAATTTGGGATTCATCCCTCTTGAAATAGAAGTTAATAATTGTTTTTCATTTTCTCTAAAAATTACTTGAAAGTAGAAAAAAGTAAAGAATATAGCTATAAGAGAGAGTAGGAATCCTTCTATTGGAAGAAGTACATATATATCTAAGTATTCTTTTATCTTATCTTTTGTAAAGATAATCATGAATTGATCCTCAACATTACTCAGTTTATTTCGGATCTTATCATACCACTGATGTGGGTCAACATCTTCCTTTAGTTCAAATAAAATGTATGAAAAAAACGATTCCCCAAAGATTTTCTCCATCAAAGAAAAATCCGCTAAGTAAACATAATCTCCATAATCACCAAATTCATAAAAAGGTTCATTGTTAAAAAACGGAACATAAGTAAAATCATCATATATCGTTATATTAACACTTTGTTTTTCTGTTAAAGAAGAGTTTAATACAGGACCAAGAAACCGCATATTTAGAGTCAAGTTGTCTCCCACAATGTATTTTTCTTTCCTAATTGCTTTATGAGATAAAAGAACACGATTTTCATTTTCACTAAAAGCAGAAGCATTCACACTTTCACCCTTTGAATTTTCAAAAGAAAGAAATGAAGGGCAAGCAGCTGTAACATTAGCAAAAGGTAGGAAGACAATGGTTCCTCTGTTCACTTCATTTCCTCCAATTTCCTCTACAACTCTTAATCTCGCTACCTGAATATAATTCTTAATATCGTTATCTGAAAGAATATTTGAAACATCGTCAAGTAATAAGTAATAAGCACGATTCATTACGGGTTTCGAACGCCCTAAATACAAACCTATATCAAGATTATAAGTCTCCCAATAGCGATTTTTTATCTGAACATCCATGCCATAGCTATTAATAACGTACGTTGAAAGTAAGATCACCCAAAATACGATTATACTAAAAAATTGAAAACGACGTCTTTTAGAAAGGAACAAACTGTGTAGAAGCTTAGATACTGCCAAAAAAGAAACTGAGGAGGAATGTTGAATAAAGCGAAAAAGCGTATTTAAGCTGAGTTTAGAAGAAAATAAGGCAATAGTCAGTAATAGTATAACACCTGAAACTATTCTTGTTATCTGGACCACGGGAGTAAGAGATTCAAAAGGTAGGAATAAAGGTATAAGATAAGAATAACCGAGCACAATTCCCCCAAATGCCAATAGAATAATAATATATTTTCCTGGCAAACCTTTCTTGCTGATATATGATTTTGGTTTTTCAGTTTGAGTTTTGAAGAATAATTGTTCATGTTTAGTAAAGAGTATTAAAGCTATTATTTTAATCAGTTCAAGTAAAACAAGAGTTAAAATACCAGAAATTAACGAAAATCCTATAGAAGAAGTTTGCCATGATAATTGCGAAATTATTTCTCCGATTATTCCAAATAACAGTAGAAAACTGAAATCAAAAAGAATAAATATCACTAAATAATGTTGTATAAATTTACGGGGTTTGGCTCCCCGTGTGAGAAAAAGACGATATTCTTTTTTTAGTGGAATAAAACTTTCAGTCATTGTAAACCAAAATATTAGCAGAAGTAACAAATACGTTGGAGCTAATACAACTTGAAGTTGACCAAATTGGGTTAGTAAATTTTCCCTTATACTTCCCGCAAAGTTATCTCTCCAGTAGAACCAATAATTTATAAGAACATTATTCTTTTCTGCTAGAACATCTATATCTTCCTTAACTTCGTTAAAATAATCATCAATTTTTTGAAGTGAAAGCTTACATAAATAGTCTGATTCGCAGTCAATAAGCCCAAAAACATATAAGGATCGTATGTTGAGATTTTCTGTCAAATTAAAAAACAAAGACAAGGGAACAAGTCCGACATCCGTGATTTTATTATCGAAAATGAAGTATGGTTCATCGTAAAAGTGTCCTATTGTTACCTCTTTACTATTATTATATGATTTAATTGTAACATTTTTTCCTGTTTCTACGTGTTCTGATAGATTAAAACTGTTAGGTAAGTGAATTGTATCTGTCGAAAATGTTGTGTTGGGGAACATCCAATTAAGAGTAGATTGAGAAACACCTATAATGTTATAAGAAATATTTGTTGTCGATGTAGAAATAGTAATTGGGACACCTATGTTCATTTTTTTTAAAATTACATGTGGTACAAAATTATTCATACTACCAAGTGAAGTCAAATTTTCTATAAATTGTGAAAGAAAGATGCTATCCTCTGTTGTAAGACTTTCATAAAGAACAAGAAACGAGAAATCTGCCAGGTTGGGAGCTTCGTTGTTGTTCAATCCAATATCAGAATATTTCAAAGATTCTACTTTACTTTTTTCCGTCTGAACAGAAGCAAAAATCCCTCCAGCTAGTAATAGAAATAGAATTGTAATTGTTAATATCGAGGAATAAATGAAGAATGACATTCTGTTTTTAATTGTATTCCTCTTAAACATTCTGAATCCCACAAAGATATATTAATACAAATTTGCTTTTAAATTTCTATATAAAACTTAACACCATTTATAATAAACCTATCTAAAGCAAATTAAGAAAAAAAGAAAGAATTCTTCTTTATGAATCACATTTTTTCTTTTAACTCTCAAGCAAGATCATAGAATTTCTACTCTGGTGGATCATGACCTGTTAAGATAAATTAGATACTAAATCTAATTGTACCACATTTAATTTCTCTATTCTAATTATTATTTTTTAAAATCAAATCAACGAAAATCTTCTGTTGAGCGGAGTTTTACTGTAGGGAATATTGAAAAAATAAGCTCAAAGAATCTTCATCTCGAAGGAAACTATCACTCTTGAAACACTGATTAAAACGCGCTAGAGTTTCGTCATTGGTACTTTAACCTTTTAGTTTATAGCATTATAGCTTTGGTTATATGTTTCTATCAATAATAACTTCTTTAAAACTCTAGAGTTAGGTCGTAAAACAAGTGAATTTTAAAATTGCTTAATAAATGGGACTCTATAGTAAGTATAGGTGCAAAAAAATGGTTAAAAGAACATCTCAAAAACTGGAAAACGGACATGAACAAGAATATGGAAAACAATACAACAGTATTGAAAGATTGACTCAAGAAGTCAGACTACGATTAGTAGGTGCAATAAAATAGGTGATAAGAATGATTAAAAAAATAACTCAACGATTTGAAAAAAGCGTAGCAAAAGGATATAGTCGAGAATTGAACAAGTTAGATCAATTAACCCAAGTAGTTAGATTTCAATTAATTGGTGCATAAATTGGTGGTAATAATCTGAATTTCAAGACTCAACCTTATGACATGATTTTTGTACAAATCCTTTAGAAGTGCTTAGGGCACATCATGGGTACGCCACATACCCTCCTACACCGCCCACATCTTCTCATGAAAATGCTTACGGTTTCGCTTTTTAGTTTTTGTTGGATGTAGACCCGAGGATCACCATGAATTTGGTGCATATCTACAATCCTTCAAGGGATAATCGATACGATTCTATATAAACACTAAAAATGTACAAAAAACTGCTTATAAAGAAACCGAGAAACTAAAAATCAGAAATGATTTGAATAACAATTATCTAGAATTACTCAACTAACATTAGCTGCATGCTATTTAACTCAAAACTAGCTAATTGTTAGTTGGGACCTGTTTTACAAATTTTAGTTTAATATTAAATTTAGTTCCCTGATTTGAAATCATTTCAGAATTAGAGTTTCACTTCATAGTATTACTATCGCTTTTCCTTTATTCTAACACAGTACTATAATAATGTTTAAAACTTATCAATCGAAGATTGTAGAATAAGTACTTCTGAAGTGATAAAATGTTTAGAGGAAAAGATCTTGACAATATTAACAATGTTATAAAACATTTGGAAAAGAAGATAGATATCCTTGAAGGTTATTTAAATAAAGAAAAAAAGGTATACGAGAAGAGATTGCAAGATTTGGAAAAAACTTGTAAAGATCAGGATAATAAGTTGGGAAGTACAAGAGTTCAATTAGAAGGAGCTAATAAGAAAATTGAGGAAATAACCAAACAAGCTAAGAGTACTGTAGAAAAAACTTCTTCTTATACTAACTTTCAGAAAGACATTAAAAAACAGTTAAACGATTCTTCTACAGTTTTTAAGGGCGATATTGAAAAATTACAAAGTCAATTTTCAGATTTTGAAAACCTCTTTGAATCTTTTAAGAATGAATTAGAACAAGAGAAGATGATTGTAGAAGAAAGAGATAAAGAAATTGTAGAATTAGAAGATAAAATTAAGGAACAAGAAATTTTACTCAAAGAAAAAACAGGAAGAATTAGCAAACTTGATAAGGAAATAGCTGGTGTAGCTGAAAAAATAGGTAAAACACAGACTGAAAGAGCTAGTATTGAGGGTAATCTACAACAGATTGCATCCGAGAGAGATGAATTCAAGAAGAAATTCAAAGCTCTAACAACTAAATATGAAGAAATGAAAACCAAAATTGGACCAAGTCTATCTCAAAATGAAAATATACGCAAAATACTGAAAAGCAGTGATGAAGGTCGTATATACTTAGAGTTAGAGAAGGCTGCTCCAAAAATTCTAACAATAGATGAACTTGCAGAGCGATTAGATAAATCAGCGGTTATACTCAAAACTATTTTGATATCAATGCACGAAATAAGTGTTCTAGAATTTGATCCAGTATCACGAAAAATAATTCTTAATTAAATTTAAAACTCTCTCTTTTTTTAGTAATTTCTGTGATAAATGCTTACACTTTTTTTTGGATAATTATTTCTCTCAAGATCTTCACCTTCTATAGGCCAGATATGTTCTTCCAGTTTAGTTTCACATCTTCCACAGACAATTGAAGTTTGACTAGGGAGACCTCCTTCATCAAACTCAAAACTTATTTTTAAAGCATGATCACATGTAAAATCCATCTTACAGTGAGAACATGAATAATAATGATATTCTTTTTTGACAGTAGGCGCTAGAATACATACAGGACAGGCATAAGCATTTACAGCTTTCTTGCAATCGCAGAGTAAATGGTATGCAACCTTAGTCATCATTAGAACTTTACTTTCTAATATTTAAATGTAAGCGTTGAATAGATTATTCAGCTGAGTGTATGATAGAATATGTGTTTAGATGTTTAGTGATAATCCCAAAAAAAAGAAACAGAAAGAAGTTATGTTACGGGTAATACTGTTTCACACTCATTTGTTGGATTTTAAGTATCCTTTTCACACCATTGTACTTAAGGATTTTAGACAAGTAGTCACATCTTCGTGTCTTCATCATCAATAAGCTATACGTAAGCACACCCCTAAATGGAGTGTAGGAGGGATAAGAGAGGTTGTAGTAGATCTATTTTGTCGTTTTCAAAAACCGACAGATGAACTTGATTGTATAAAAAAATCATTCCATTGTCCTCCTTCCCTTAATAGTGTCATTGGACAATGCTTAAAACACTCAATTATATCTCCCTAGCATGTCTGAAATAGAGGTTGTGTATACTACTACTTGGTGTTCAGATTGCAGAAGAACAAAGAAATTTTTAGAAGATAATGGTATTGTCTGCAAAACTATTGATATAAATAAAGATGAAGAAGCAACTGAAATTGTTAGAAAACTTAATGATGGAAAACGAAGAGTCCCTACTATTGTTTTCACAGATGGTACAGTGTTATCTGTTCCTTCAAATGAAGAACTTTCTAGAAAATTAGAAGTAGATATTATTAATGGGAAGGATTTTCACGAGATTCTTATAATTGGAAGCGGTATAACTGGATTGAATTGTGCGCTTCTATTAGCAAATTCGGGCATTGACACAGCTATTGTTGAAAAGGATGCAATTGGGGGACAATTATGCTTTTTCAGAAAAGTTGATAATTATCCTGGATTTCCTGAAGGTATTGACGGTTATGATCTGGCAAAAAGACTAAATATACAGGGGAACACAGCTGGTGTTGAATTCATCGGCTCTTCAGAAATAGTTCAAATACAAAAATCAGGAGACACTTTTAGAGCTAGAACCTCTTACGGTCGGACAATAGGTGCGAAAATAATCGTTGTAGCTTCAGGTAGAAGAAGTCAACGACTAAATATCCCTGGAGAAGAACAAACAGTAGGGCACCAAGTACATTACTGTGCTGCTTGTGATGGTCCATTCTATAAAGATAAAGAATTAGTTGTAATTGGAAGTGGAGATAAAGCGTTCAAGGAAGCTTTATTTTTATCTAAATATGCTTCTAAAATAACAATACTAGGTCGACATGAGAATTGGAAAGCATCGCATGAAGAACAAATTGCTGTTTCAAGGAATGATAAGATCAATTTAGTAGCGAATAAAGAGGTCGTAGAATTCATAATAAAGGATGAAGAAAAACCATTTGGATTGAAAATTATTGATTCAACTACAAAAAAGAAAATAACACTAAATCCCGACGGAGTTTTCGTATTTATTGGAGTGGAACCTAACGCAGATGCTGTACTCGATATGGTAGATTTTACGCATGATGGTTTTATTAAAACAAATGACAAAATGATGACTAAAACCGAAGGGTTGTTTGCAGCTGGAGATTGTCGGGCATGTTGCACAGATCATCCGACCTCAGCAATAAGAGAAGGAGCAGCTGTTGTTCAGAACATACTCTTTCATTCGAAAAAGCTTGGTACATAGATAATGATACAGTTCTCAAAGACAAGATGGATAATATGAATCACACATATTAGAGCAAAGAATAATTAACTTCGATGGAAAACATTAAGTGCTTTCCTAATCTTTTCTAATTGTTTCAGTTAAAGAGTATAATAAGCATTTTCCTGCAACTATCCATCCAAGGAACACTTTTGCAAAGTCTTTATTAGTTAAATAAATACCTGGACTTTGTTAAAAACACCTTAATACCAAGCTTATTCTTTAGTAAATTGAAGAAGATTGTTTTTTCATTTCAAATGCCAAATCATTTATTAATGTTAAAGGATGAATTATTCTTTATTGGTGATTACCTTGAAGAAAAGACAATTTAGTGTTTTAGTTGTAATAGTTATACCGTTAGCTATCATTTTGCTTTCTGGAGGAACAGTTAGAGCAGCTTTAGAACCAACAATAGCTGACCATTCAATATGTAACTCTGTTAGACTAGATGAAATACCTGATTCTGCAATTCTTAATGCTAAGAACACTCTACGAATAGTGTACCAATATACATCTCATGGGAGCAATTTTTGTACATTTTTTGTTTGCTTTAAATAGTATTTTATGAATAATAGTATAGTGATGTGGAAACATCATTACTGGCACAGCGTGTCAGGATAATCTCTAAAGAACAAGACGTATGATAGGGTCCTTCCCCCTGGGTTCGTCTCCCTAGAAGGAAGATTAGATGACCTTAATAAGGTCACACGTTCCACGTGAGCGGAAAAGCTTGTCTTCTCCAGTGTCCGTGGCTAAGGTGTTATAGTCCATCTTCAACGGCGCGATGATTGCTTCCCCCTCGTAGGGGTTCTTGAAGCGCAAGATTGATGTATAATAAAATGTACAAAAATCAAGACTATGGTTCACGAATAACAACAGGAATGAATAGTCTTCCTGCACTTAAGGAAGGAAACGGAGGGACTGCCAATCTCTATGACTATAATAGTACATTCCTTGATGATAATGGGATTGTAATGATGGCGTTAATTCTGGTAACTGGGCTCTTGATTGGCAAGCTAACCACACTCAAGATATTGATTGGTATATGTGCTCTCCTGCACATTCTCAAGCTTTGAATGGTAATTTGAAAGCTTATGCTATCTGGTGGTTATGGGTAACACTATCTGGATGGGGACAAACAGTATCTGAAAATATATCCTCTTTATCAATTTCTATACTCCTGATTTCAGCTATTGCTATAGTTTCGTGGAGAAAGAAAAACCGATAAATGTATGCTTCAACATTGAAAAATCATCTTTTTTTCTGCTTTTTTTCTGCTTTTTCGCTTGTAGAACTTCTATTATAACAAAAAGATTATATTCCGACAATAAATAGGAGGTTAGCGAATCAATAAGAGTAATACAATTACTTTTTAAATACAAAACCAACAATAACTAGAGAAAGACCACAAAACTCCGGAAAATGACGGTAAAGGTGAAAGAATGAAGATGGATACTGATAGTTTTTACGTTTTAGATGCAGGGAAGGATAAATGGATATTTACAAGTAAAGATGAAGCAATAGATCAAATGAAAGTTGTCGTTAAGAATGGTGATGGGGAGAGTACAAAGCTATTATCCATTAACACTTCAGAAGATAACTGGGAAATAACTCAAGTTCCTTGGAAACTTATTGCTTTGGAATTAATTAAGGAAGGAGGTTAAAAAGTGGAAATAGAAGTAATACCTATTAAAAAAATATCGCCAAGTCCTTTTCAACCACGTGAAAGGTTCGATAAAGATGCTTTAGAAGAGTTAGCAGATTCAATAAAAGAGTTCGATTTACTCAATCCAATTCTAATTAGAATTACTGGTGATGATTCTTATCAAATTATTGCAGGAGAAAGAAGATGGAGAGCTGCACAATTTGCAGGATTAAAAAACATCTATGCAATAGTAAAGGATGTTGATGATAACAGACAGCGAATTGAATCATTAATTGAAAATATTCATCGAAAAGATCTCTTTATGATTGAAAAGGGAAGAGGTGTTCTAGAAATATTTAGAAGTTCTGGGATAGTTTTAGCCCCTAAAAGTTTAGCTAATATTATTAACAGCATTGAAAGGAAGAAATCAAAGGATTTATCTCTTGTTCCAACAGAAGAAAAAATAGATGAAATATGTGCTAAAATTCATGTTAAATCTAATACAATAAGACTTTGGCTTGAATCCATTTCCGTTAGCCCTGAAATCATTAATGAAGAGTTAAGTAAACCTGATGAAAACAGAATTCCTGAGAGAATCTTATCTAGACTTTCAACAATAAGTGATATTGATTTACAGATACAAGCTTATTCTAAAATCGTAGATGCAGATATGAGTAAAGATACAGCAAGTAAATTTGTTTCACAGATTAAAAAAGTTCCAAAGGCAGAACGAGAAGCTTTACTAACTAAAGGGGTTCCTGTTGAAATTGTTGGTGATAAAGAGTTAGGATATAGTATAGGTGTTCCAAAGAATGAAATGGATACCTTAAAAAAGGTAATTAAGGTAGAAAAGAAAGAAAAAGCAGCTGTTTTGGCTAAACCCATAAATCAAGAAAGAAGTCGTCATAAAAGAAACCTTCTAGCTCATAATCAATTATTAAAGATGCTGGATAATTTGTTCTGTCCTTATTGCGGAGAGAGCGCAAAAACGCATTTAAGATGGAAAAATCATTCAAATAAATCTTTAGAGCAAGTAAAAAAACAAGCAATGAAAAATCTTGAAGACGTAGAAAAAAGAGAAAAAGTAGATCCTAGATTTTATAAAACTTAAAACCTTTCTTCATTCTTTCCGCTAGTTTTCCTTATTTGTAACTTTCCAGTGTTTCTTCAAGAATCTTAACAATATCAAAACCTTGTAAATAGCGACCTACATGGCAAATCAAAGCAGTTTCTTTTCTTGTAAATATGATTTCACGGATTTTTTCGGGATTTTTGCGAGAACTACAGCATCTGCTAGAGGACCAACATGACATAAAACAATTGGTCCTAATGGTCCTGAAATTCTTTTAAGTGGTTTTGTGTTTTTTGTAATTTTTTCAACAAAGGAATTGAAATTATCATCATCAATTCCACAAGTTGACAAAAAAATGTAATTCTTGAACTTTCTAGCATCTTTGATAACATTCTTATAAATAATTTGACGAGCTGATTCTATTCCTCGAGAAGTTTTGAAAACCTCTAGTTCTCCTTCTTTTATTGTTAGAACAGGTTTTATATGAAATAATTTTCCAATAATACTTCTAGCTCTACCTATCCTACCCCCCCTTCGCATATATTCTAAATCTCCGACGGTGATATATATACTGATATTCTTTTGAATTTGATCTAACTCTTTGAGAACTGTTTCTAAAGAAACACCATCTTTTCGCCTAATAGCAGCATGATAAGCATATACAGTATTTCCATAAGACAAGCTCAAAGTGTCATAACAGTAAACTTTTTCCTCACTTAGTTTTTTAGCTGCAATAGTAGCGTTTTGAAATGTTCCTGATAGTTTACTACTAAGTCCAATATATAGAACTTTTTTATATCTAGTCAATAATTCCTGAAAAACTTGAAGAAACTGTCTAGGTGAAGGTTGTGATGTTGTTATCCTTAATTTTGGATTATTTAATGCTTTTAGTAGTTGGATACGGGTTATATTTACCCTATCCTCATATTCCGTGTCTTCTATTATTATGAAGGCATTGACCATTTTAATGTCTAGTTTATTCAATAATTTCTGAGGAAAATCTGAGGTTGAATCTACTACAATACCAAAGTCTGGACACACAAATATTATTAAAATTAGTTGTATAAAAACTTAAAACACAAGCATTACAGGTATATTTTATTTCAATTAGATCTACTTCTATCTCCTAATCTCCTTCCTGCTCATACCGCTTAATATAGTAGGAGGATATGTGATGTACCCTCTTCGAGTGAGCTATCTAGCGAGACCATCTACAAAAGATTCTGTTAGGTGATAAGGAGACAGAATCATATTATAGATGAATGTTAATAACTTGATCATCTAGATCTAAAGCAATGAAATTCAGTGCTATACCCAGAAAAACTGGAGTAGCAACGATCTTTACAGTCAAAGTAATAGTCTGGCCTAATGCTATCTTTTCCGCTACTTGGTCATCGAAAATCAAAGTGAAATTAAGCTCTGAGGTTACACCAAATTTGATCTCTTTCTCAAATACATTTAAAATCTCTGTGCCATTTAAAATGGTAATATTGAGTTTCACAGACTTTGGTAGAAAACCTAGCTTAGGTGTAGTAATTTCTGCTGTAACATCTATCGTTTTATTATCAGCTCCAATAGCAAAAAGAGGTGCGGATACTGTGAATTGATCTGCGTTTTCATTGATTGTCTTATAGCTTAAATAGACATCTATTCCAATAACGCCTGCAACAGCTAGGAGAAGGAAGAATATTATTAGGAATGTTGTTAACTTTTTTCCCATACATCAGAATTGATAATTTATTATATAATGTTTTCTTTATTTCTTTCTAAAGATAACAACTCTATTTGTATTAGTCCCTTTGATATTGCTTTTTATCCCCCAAATATTGGCTGTCTTAGTGAATTTTTGCATGTTGATGAGAATCCCCACACAATTAAATCCTGCTTCTAAACCCAAAGGTACAACATATTCTTCTAGTTTTAGTGTACCTTTTTTTACTTCTCCTACTTCGAAAGCCACCCATCCTCCATGTTTTGTTATTCTGTAAAGTTCTTTAAAAACCCCTTTCATAACAATTTTCCATTCATCTAGACTTTTGGTAACAGTTATATTTTTTGAAACTTCATTATCATCGATGTCATTAAACCAACAACGTAACCAATTATCAGTTGAATATTGAACAACATCTAGAAATGGAGGTGATGTAACTGTCAATTGTACTGATTCATTCTTGATTTCTGTAGTATTTTGAGCCTTTTCAGTAAGAAACAAACCTGTTTTTCCTGCTTTAAGAAGATTTGTTGATTCTTCTTCAGTTACGTTTCGAGTCAAACTTTTTGCTTTTTTAATTATTCTAGATTTAATGTCTCTATAATCTGGATGTTGTCTACGTTTTCTATTGATTTCCTTTTGACGATTGGGTGTTACAGCTTGATTGGGTGGGAGAGTATAAACAGAGAAAAAACCTTTAGAATGCCCCGTTAAACGGTTTGTAGCCACCATTCGTATCCATTTATCAATAATATCTTCCTCATTATTAGATTGTCTTTTATTCAAAAAGTGTTTGAGCGCAACAATTTCACTCTCTGTTCGTTTGTGGAAAAACATGGACAAGTCAATATCAGCTGTTAAGATGTAATCATAAGTAAGTAAATCTAACCTGTTCATTATTTCCTCGACTTCTAGAATGAAAAATCTTGGGTAATATAATACCATACTCAGAGGGTTAACATCATTAAGAATTACTCTTCTACCTAGAAGACCAGCTTCTAGACCCGTAGTTCCCCTTCCTGAGAAAGGATCATAGACTGTATCCTTTGGTCTTGTTAGAAGCTCAATAAAAAAACGAGGTAAATTAGCTTTAAAACAAGCTCGATATGAAATTTCATGGATTGAAGAGGATTGTCTCTGCTTAGAAGTCCAATATTCGTTAACATATTTGAAGAACTCGGAATTGGAAATTATAAAGGGAACTAGCGAGGTTTTAATAACATTCTTGTCTTTTTTCAAATTGTAATAATTAGAGTAAGAGAAGTCCTCTATAAAAATCTGAAATTCTTCTTCGCTAGTGATGACCACGTTTATCAATTATGTCAACATGATAAAAATATTTTGAAAACTAATTAGATATTCTTGTACTACATATTTTTTTCTTATTCCATAATTTCACATTAAAAGGGATAAGTTTTATTAAAAGGTAAAATGATTCGATTAACATGTCATTGAAGTGGAAATTCATTGTTAATCCCAAGAGCGGTTTAGGTGAATGCATTAAACGTTGGCAAGTAGCTGAATCTGTGATTAAGGAATATATTACTGATTATAGTGTAGAATATACAACTGAACCGTTTCAAGGAGAAAATTTCGCAAAAGAAGCTATTAATGAAGGATTTGACAGAATAATTGTGGTTAGCGGTGATGGTGTTGTTAACGAGGTTATAAACGGATTAATGAGTGTATCAGAGGAAAAACGTAAAAAAGTAGCTTTTGGAGTTTTACCTTTTGGAACAGGAAACGATTATAACACTGTATTAGGACTCCCTTGGAATCCGAAAAATGCTGTAAAAACGTTGTTTGAGACAACTGAGGTCTCTCCAGCATCTGTGGGAAAATTCACTGTCGAAGATACAGGTTTTAGTAAGTATTTTAATAATGTTCTAGACACAGGAATTTCTTCGCTTGTTGGTCATGCTGCAAACCTAGGTGAAGGGTCATTTATTAAAGGACCAAGAAAATACACTTATTTAGCCGTAAAGAAACTCTTTACAGTAAAACAGAAAAAAGCTAAAATTACTCTTGATGATAACAAACCAATTGATATTAAACTGATGATGGTAACAATTGGAACAGGAAAAGCTAATGGGGGAGGAATGCTTTGTTGTGTTGATGCGCATCCCCAAGCTGATGATTTCAATGTTTTTATTACACAAAAAGTAACTAAATTGCAAACACTAATTGCAATCAAAAGAATTACACATGGTAAACATAAAACAATGAAGGGGACAATATTTACAAGAGCAAAAAAAGTTAAACTAGAAGTAGAAGAACCAATTCCCTTTCAATTTGATGGTGAAGTCTATATTCCTGACTCAATTGGGAAAACCTTAACCACAAAAATAGTTCCACATGCGATCAATATCTTGTATAACAAAGAGCATAAATCAATGTATTGGCTTTCAAAAGATGAAGTACTCCAAGGGAAATATCCAAAAATTGCTGAAGACAGGGAAATGGATCATGGTGATGCAAGGAAGTGGCAAGAGAAAAACTAGCTTTCTTCAGCTTAATATCTATATGACAAGCTATTTTTTAGATTAATTATCTTGTAATATTGCATAGAATACGATTTAAGATTTAATAAAGGCGGAAAAACACCTAAAGGTTAACCCCCAGAGGATAAAAATAATCTGAATCAATAAATATTACTCACTTCTAATCTAGATATTTACGATTTTTCTGAAACCAAGGGATTGTAAAATCGACTAATTCTTGCATAGGAAGCAATTTAGTTTTTGCTTGACCTATGAAGAAAGTTGGTATATCGTAAGTTTCTTCAAACTCTTTTCCTACTTCATTAAAATCTTCATCAGAATATTTAATATCTTTCCATGCTTCCCAAGTCTGTTTTCCATTCTTCATTATTGAAGCTCCTTGATCTTCATAAGGGTGGTTGGGTAGTTTTGCTTTCCATTCAGCATAATGAAGTGAAGTGTTATTAACATTATCTACTCCTAGAAGTAAAATTTTAGCTTTTAGATGATATAATCGTTCTAAAGGAGAATTCGCCCCAAATACTGGAAATAATGGATGAGAAGTAGATATAAGTTCTTTGTTTTTCCCCCAAGCTGTAAAAGAACACTGAGGATGAGGTGATCGTCTAACAATAGGATAGTTTCGAAATGTTTCAGGAACTCTACCCATTCCTCGAGTTGGACTAATTTCTGAATGATAAGCTGGCATATTCTCTCTTATTGTGGACCACCAGCTTTCAGGAACAGGTGGAGACTCCCAATTTTTTGGGTCAGTATTATCTGTAGAAAAAGTAGGCATAACTAAGGTTCCTTTAGTTGTAAGAACATCCATTAGAGCATTGATAACAGATATAGGACCTCCAACTACCCATCCAATCTTACTCATAGAACTATGTACTAGGACAGTATCTCCTATACCTAGTCCAGTTTCTCGTAAATCCTTGGATAAACTTTTTTGAGTGATTGGAATATCTGTTCTCTGTACGATATCTCGTTCTTTTTCCCAATGCATAGAAAAATCGTTTCAAAAACAAACAAAAGGTTTTCTCTACTGAACAAAAAAGATTTCCTTATAAAGCCATCTGTTGACCTTGATGAGGACAAAGAAAAGACTTACAATCAAGCTAGAAAAATGCAAGAAAAAGGTATGTTGCATTAGCCTTTAATTTTTTCAGACAGCAATGAAAATAGAATATCTAGAACCTTTTATTTTCTGCAGCATTTGTTACAGCTGTTATATCAATTCTTGACAGAGAAATGTTAATCTCCTACAAACCTAAAGCAATTAGAATGATTGAATAGGTTATACTTAATGCTCCAAGAGTTAATGTTAAAGGGAGCATCTTTTTTACATATTTGAGAAAAGACATAGGATATCCTTCCCTATTTAAAATCTCTAGTGACATTAGAATAGTTATTGATCCAAGAGGTGTTAGTGCTCCCCCAACGTTGCCAGAAAGCACAAAGCCGAACCATAAACCTGACAATAATCCTGCAGGTAATGCCTTAAAGATATAGGAGAAAATGAGAGCAGCTGAAAAACTATTCAAAAGTCCAGCTATAGGTATTCCAACAACACCGATTATTATTGCAACTAGTATATATCCACTCAGTGTTACATCCGTACCTATTATGTTAACAAGCATATTAGTTAATGGTATTAAGGCTCCTGCAGCTGTTAGAACTCCCATTAAGACGAAAAGAGCTATCGCGAAAATAATCATCTCCCACTCTACCCCGTCCTCCAAATAACGTCTTAACTCTGTTTTGAACAGAAAAAGACCAAAAATTGCTGATATTAGGGCCATTAAGGCCACATCTATAGGATTACCAGGGATACTTGTAAGAATAAATCCAACAAATAGAAATCCTAATAGAATTATTGATTTCCAGATGTTTTTTCTATCTTCTATCCCAGACCAAGGATTTATTCTTCCTAGTTGTTCTTTTTTCTCATCTGGAACTTTGGTCATTATTTGCTTCTTATAAACAAGGAAGAAAAATGCTGAAGCAATAACAAAGAAAAGAATTGCAATTGGGAACATATATAATGTAAATTTGATGAAGTTCATTCCTTCCTCCGGATATAAGTTAAAGAAGATAATATTTGGTATTGAAGAGACAGGAGTAGGCAATCCACCAATAATTGTATTTATACCGACAAACATCACATATGGTTCAGGATTAAGTTCCAACTGCTTACAAATGACGACTGTTAAAGATCCTAATAAAATAATTGCACTTAAATTATCAAAGAACATGCTAACAAAGAATGTTAGTCCACCAATTGCTAATAATAATTTTTTAGGATTACCTTTAGTTAGTTTAACAATATATAGTGATACAAAATCAAAAAAGCCTGCCCCTTTAGTTATAGCTACTATTATACCTATAGAAAATATTATTATTATCGCTTCAACATTAACTGTTTTTGCTAAGGCTTCCAGAAAATTGTGAGGTACTTCTTCATAAGCTAAATTATCGGTAAAACCCTTCTCCCAATCCATAAATATTAGGTAGACTAAAGTAACTACTATTGCACCTGTAACAGTAATTTTTGTAGAATCAATTCCCTCCTTAATTAGTAATAGGATGGTTACTAGTACGATTATAATGATTATAATACGTGGAATCCATACATTTAGCACCATCTGATTTTACAACCTCTGTGAACGTAAATATTGCATAGTTTCTTGTGATCATGACGATCACTGCTTTTTTCAGTGCTTAAAGCACACATTTCCCGTTTATGGGACATGATAATTCTAATATTTAATTATTCTAATTGATTTTATTCGAAATCTGAATGTTTCGTCAATTCCTCATCTTCTTCTGTTATTTCTTCATCTGCTTTTAGTTGTCCTTTAGCAGCTTCTTCCTTGATTTCTTCCTTAACCTTTTGTTTCAACTCTTTCTTTGGTTCCTTTAATTCATGTCTTAATTCGTAGACAATTTCATCAATTATTTCTTCTTTAATTTCCTCGATTATTGATTCTTTCAAATTCGCGATACTATCACTATCTTTTAGAGCTTGCGCAACTACTTTTTTCAATTCTTTCTTTGGTTCTTCTTTTACTTCTTTGATTACTTCTTTTTTGATTTCCTCCAGAACTTCCTCTTTTACTTCCTCTTTTAGGTTTTCAATTTCCTCTTTCTCACTTTGTTCCATTAGTTCTTCTTCTTTTTTAGGTTCTTCTTTTTTAGGTTCTTCTTTTTTAGGTTCTTCTTTTTTAGGTTCTTCTTTT
>JAHLWR010000028.1 GCA_019057815.1 Candidatus Heimdallarchaeota archaeon | reverse complement strand
AACGCTTACTGAGGGAGGTGGGAGATAGTAAAAGGCTTATTGCGGAAGTACTATTTAAACAATTTAGTTTATATATTAATAGAAGTATATTTATCTCACACAATCCTCAAAGTGTTTAGATATGAATGACGATGATAAAGGAGAAAAAAAGAAGAAAAAAGGAGAAGATAACAATTTCCCTTTTGATATTAATTTTGATGATATAAATATTGATGAAATTAAGAAGAATTTATCTCCTTTTTTTGAAAGTTCACCCTTTGGGAAAATCATTGACGAAATGCTCAAAAAAATCACTAGTTCTTTTGTAGAAGGAATGGATATAAGTAAATTTGAAGATCTGAAAAAAAGCCCTTTTGTTTATGGTTTCAAGTTTGGAATAGGACCAGATGGTAAACCAAGGGTTAACCAATTTGGAAACATTAAACAAGATGAATGGGGAAAATTGGAAGGAAATGACGTCAGGGAGCCCTTAATTGATGTTTTCAAAGAAAAAACAACTGTAAGAGTCATTGCTGAAGTTCCCGGAATTGGAAAAGGAGACGTTAAACTAACAGGAAAAGAGAATAGTTTAACTATCAAAGCTTTCTCTGAAACAAGAAAATATGAAAAAACTGTTGCGCTCCCTGTTCCAGTAGATATCAAAACAGCAAGAGCAAAGTACAACAATGGTGTTCTTGAGGTTATTATAGATAGAATGAACAAAGAGAAAGAAGATGGAATCGATATAGATGTTGAGTGAAACATCTATTTTTTTCTAAATTTCCATAATTAATATAACATTATGTGGAAAGATCACGGTTATTTCTTGTCCGAGTTCTAAGTCTAATTGAAAACTTCCATCTCCTAGTTTAGATGAGGATGTAAAAGGAATAATGGATACCGTTGCATCATTTAACATGGTTATTAAGCCATTTTGTATTTTATAGAGATAGAGATAATTTTCTGTGCCAACTATGGAAGATCGTTCTAGATGGAAAGAAACATTCACAGAATAATCTGCCTTAAAATAGATTTCTAAACTATCAACAAGAATTGATATTTCGCAATAGATTTGAATATAAACATCAGTAGATGTGGCAGAACTCTGACTTATCACAATGTCATTTTTATGTTGTATCAATGATGGAATATTATGATTATCTAGATAGGCTTCGATGGTTTCTAACCCACTTATAATGGAATCATTGACATCACTCATTGAGGCTCCTTGCGAATATTGAGCAATACCAGCATATACCAAATCATATATTGAGCTTACTGAATTATCTATATAATTCATAATTTGGTTTTGGTTTGGTGCAAGTTCTACGAATGGACTCTGTGTAATACGAAAGACTGTTGTAGATAAGAGGATTAAATATATCATTATAACGATTGCAAGCAATAAGAAAACTTGTCCTTTTCGATTTTTAATCAAAGAGTTCTTAATCCGCATTTTATACACCTATTATCCAAATTTGGAAATGGAAAATATACTCTGTAAACTTACCGTTTACTTCTGTCACCAAATAGTCTATCCCAGTTGTACTATCAGGTAAGGTTAGATATTGGTTTATCCAGCTTTCTGGTATCACTTCAGAAACTGTAACGTTTTCACAAAATAATAGAAATTGACCATTATCTGGTAAAGATCCATAGATAGCTTGTTCAATTATTTTTTTATACAGTTCAATATCAGCTGGGATTCCTGTTTCAAGAGAATAAAGATATTTATCCAAATTTCCAGTATTATCTAGCGCTTTTATAGCAATAAAAACTTCATCATCAATATTTAGCTCTGGGCTCAACTGAGTAGCTAATTGTACTTCATATAATGCTGTAACCATGATAATCATTACAGAAACAGCAATAAATGCTTCAATGATAAAAAGTTGTCCTTTTTTTGCTTTTGATAATCTTATCATTTTTGGGTCACCCATACCATATCTGACATTTAACTAAAATATCCCGAATAGTTACCATTTGATTCATAGAAATAATAGCTTGAGCTAGTTTATCGGTAGCTCCAAAGTATCCTCCGTGCTCTGGAGAAAGCAGCATGGGTATTCCAATGTAACCTACACGGTAATCGCTACCTGTTTGTTCAGTAACAATAACTACTGCAAATCCAGATGAAGGAACTGGAATATTAAGAACTTGGTATATATCTCCTTCTTCAGGAGCATCTATTAATATCATATCTTGTTGGAAATATTGAACATCTAAGCCCTCAAAAGGAAAAACTACTGTTGTTCTAACTTCATCTTTTACTGATATTTTGTTATAAGAAACATCTATTGCTGAAGAGAGTGAATCATCACTTTCTTGAATGAAAGGGATGATATCAAAGTCTCTATACTCAAAATCTAATGGAAAACCTACTTTTTCCAAATGTTTTACTTCATAATCTTGATAAATTCCACCTACTTCTGCAATAATGACAACAATATAATAATCCGATTCATCTATTGGAATAACAGCTGAAAAGGCTATTGAATCATCAATATTTTTTGTTGTAGTAGAGTTGGTTGAAACTTGATTTTCACTATCGATAGCGAATGCCCATATGTTAGCTCCTTCTATAGGAGTGTAATATTCAAGCACTTCTCCCTTAACTTCTATGTATGTATAAAATATTTCTATAGAGTTAATTTTTATATTAATCGGTGAAGTTATTTCTATTACAAAATCCTTAATCATAGAGTAAGAAACCTTAACAGATACATAATCAATAGCCCAATAGCTAGAAACCCCATATACAAGTCTATTTATTTTTGTAAAATCTAACGATCCTTGATTATTTTGTAAACCTAGCTTGAATTCAGGTAAAACAGCTGTTGGTATTGTACCCCAACTTGTAGGTGTCCCCTGAGTAAGGAAAACATTGTTGAAGTGTTTATTGACTTCTTGTTCCTGTGAATATGCTTCTAATTGAACTAAAGATGGAATAAGCAAGTTAGTCAGAACTAATATAACTTGACTGAATGCCAAAATGAAAATTAGTAAAGCAAGAGCAAAGTCTATACCCCTTATTTGAGCCCTTTTTTGATGTAAAAAAGTGACAAAACCAGTTCTTTTTTTCTTATTCACTTCATTAGTCACCTTTTTGTTCTTCTTCCTTTGAATCTAAGATTCTTTCCTCCAACAGCGATTTTACTTCTGCTAAAGTAGCTTCAAGTTCTACTAGTTCCATACCCTTCTCAAGGAGATTTGAAGCACGTTCTTGCATAGCTTCGGCTTTGGCTATTTTATCTGAAGATAACTTTTTCAGCTGTTCTGTAATTTGTTCGACATCCTCCTTTGTGACCATAGATTCGTCTATTTTCTCTATTCTTTCTTCAATAGGACCAAGATCAACAGAAACAGAACTTATACCCTCTTCTGACACAGTTGCTCCAGATGTTTTAATACCTTTTTCTAATGTACCCATCAATCGGATGACGTTAAAAGCAATTTGATTAACACTTTTTTTCAATTCTTCAACTGTTTCCTTGAGACTTTTTATATCTTCTTCTAGTTTTCCCATCAAATCACCACATAACTTTTCTTATATCTTGTCTAAGTAGGACTTATCGAAATCAACTGTGTTTGTATTAATATCTTAAATGCGAACCAACCAAGAAACATAAGTACTACTGAGTGCATCAATCCAGCCCTTACTGATAATTTTGACATTTTTCCTGCCACTAGTCCTGAAAAGAAAGCTTCAATTACTAACATATGCAGGAAGAGTATTTTCAACGAGTCTAAGTCTATGTTCATATTAAAGAAACCTGCTGTAGCCTCAGTAGAGATATCTGCTGTACCAAATGGATAGAAAAATGTTTGAAATAAGATGACTACTACTACGATAAATATGACATAAGCTGCATAGACTATCCAGATATATGGCTTCATTGCCCCTTCTCTTTCTTTTTTTAGATTTAAAAGCTGTTGTACGTGCTTTTCGGTTCCTTCAAAAGCTTCTTCAAGGTTTCCACCGGATCTCTCAGCTTCTAAAATCAACAAAGTTGCTCGTTGAGACAGTGGAGTATTGATTGATGCTTGAAAATCTGTCATAGCTTTGCTGAAGGGAATTCCCCAAGATATTTTGCTGGACATTTTTCTCAATTCAGGTGTTAAAGGACCATAATTTCGTTTTGCAGATTCTTTTATTGCTCGAGGAAGGGACATTCCAGTTCGTTGAGCATTTGATATTTCTCTAAGTAAGAATGGTAAGTTCTCATCGACTCTTGATCGTCGTCTTTCTTCTCTATATATAACTAAGAAAACCGGTAAACCAATAGACACTATTATAGCAAGTATAACAAAATCGTGAATATCTAATATATCTATAAAATCGCTTCCCCCTTCTGTTAGAGCATAATCAATTATTCCTAAAACAACAAGTAAAAGCCCTACACTGATTGCTATTGCATAATAAATCATGTTTTGAGTTATTTGAAATTGCTTTGTTTTTACTTCTATTTCATCTTTTATTGCCATTTTACCACCTACATCTCCGGTTGTTGAGCGTCTATCAACAGAATAATAACTAGTAAACTAACAGGTATAACGATATAAACAAGTAAAGCCATCATAACATTTGATCCGCCACCACCTTCACCGGAAGCAAGCATTGACATCATAGCAAAAATAACTATGAAGAAAATTGGGGCTACAACTCCTACTACCATGAAAAGTTCAGCCATTACACCTAGGGCTTCAATGAAATTCTTCTCATCCTGAACCTTGTCATTCATCAAAGTTTCAGTTGTCACTTCAAGATATCTTTGTAACTCTCCTCCTGAAGTGAATGTGGAAATAATTCCTTCCAAAAAACTGGAATATTTAGGAGAAGGAGATCGAAGTGATGCTTCGCTAAGAGCATGTACTATATCGTAACCGAATATATGAATGTCTCTAGATATTTTTTTAGCATCTTTAACTATTGCCTCACCAATTTTTTCCCTTGATAGAGAAAGAAAAATCTTATCCGGTGTTACGCCTGCAGATGCCATTGCAGTCATATAACTTGCAGCAGTAGGTAATGCTGCTTCTAGCTTTCTTTTTCTTTCACCTACCAAATAACTAGGGTAGACCCACGTAAACACAAACATTGTTACTAAAATCAATATTGGAAGCATAAAGACTAAAATCAATGAGAACTTAGGTATAGCGATTTTAATTGCTATAAGAAAAACAAGCGATACAATTGAGAGAATTATAGCCCAAAATAGCCTTACGCTTAAGTACATTCTAAGGCTTTGATCAATTCCAGCTTTCCTTAAAGTGGTCTTTAATCCTTCAAATTCCGCGAGATAAGGTTCTATGAACCTCCCAATATAAGAGTATGAAATTGATTCAATTATCTTTGAGCTCATAAATATTCCTCTTGAATAAACTATGTTACTTTCTACAAAACATATTAAGATTAATACTATATAATACTTTTCTCGTTAAGGCTATTCACTGATAAAACCAATTAGCGTTGATTCTATCAATCTATTTATATAAGATATTCTGGTTTGTACTCTGATGAGTTTATTTATAATTAAACCTTCGGGGGAACTAGAAGAGACTACTAATAAGGAGTTAGCCATAGATCTTAATAATGTCTTGTTAGTGATTTCACACGTACAGAAGAGAATTTTTACTTGGATGGGAGCTAAAGCAAAACCTCAATCAAAATTCGCATGTGCTAGAGAAACCTCAAGAGTAAGGATGGAAATCGGTTATCGAATTACAAATTTAGAGGAATCTGAAACTACACCTGACTTTCTTGATGCGATTGATGAAGCTTGCAAAATTACTTCATCTAAACAAAAGTATACTAAACCCCCCTCAACAATAACCACAGACGAAAAAGAAAAAGATGAACAACTTAAAGTAGAAAAAGCTACTCAAAAACTTACTAAAAAGAAACAAGCTAGTGAAACAAGTTCTACGAAGCCATCTCTTGTCCAAAAAAGGAAAGCATTAATCGACATCAAGCAAATTTTAATATCCTTATTAACATTGCCAGCTGTTCAGGGTTTTACACGAGACTATATCATTTTTAATAATAAGTTATATATTGCTCCAGACGGCGCAACAGAGGTTAACAGTGATTCTGTAGTCAATCTTGCTGATGGATCGTTCATTGCAGATGAATATGTCCCGCGTTTATATCTTGAAAACGGAGAAATTGTTGCAATAGAACTATGGACAAAAAGTTAGATACTGTTTGACATTTTTCTAGTGACTTGCTGAGCAATCATTTTGTATATATCATTAACGCCTTCGCCCAGTTTAGCAGAAGACTCCAAAACAGTATATCCTTTTTCTGACCATTTGTCTTCTGCCTCTTTATTTGTTACTTCTCTCTTTTCATCTAAATCGGTTTTATTACCGACTATAATAAAAGGTATATCCTTACATTTTTCACTAATCTCATCAATCCAGGTTTGTATATGTTCAAAAGATTCTCTTCTAGTTATATCATAAACAATTATAGCTCCATGAGCTCCTGTATAATACCTTTTTCTTAGACTAACAAGCTTAGATTGTCCTACAGTATCAAAAACAACTACTTTGATCTTTAAATCTTCTCCAACAAATACAACTTTACTGTAGAAATCAACACCAAGGGTTGGCAAATAACTGGATTCAAAACGATTTTGAGTATATCGAACTGCTAGACTTGTTTTACCAACACCATAATCACCAGCATTGATTACTTTGATGATATAAGTAACATTACTAGAAAGATTCATTAGTATGTTAATAGGAATAAAAGCATATTTAACACTTTGTTTTGTGATAATATTACTCTGTTAACAAATTACTAAATCTAATCGGAAAAGTAAAAATAAGAGCACTTGTAAGACAGATTGATGAACGAGAATCAACAAAACTTCTCTGATTTAACAATTATAATCCCAACATTGAATGAAGAACAGACGATAGGGTTATTACTAGAAAAACTTGACAAAGAAGTCCCACAATCAACTGTTATTGTATCTGACGATGGATCCAAAGACAAAACAAAAGAAGCTGTGGAGAATCATAAAGGAACTATACAAACAAAATTTCTAGATCGTTCTACAAAAGAAATTCATGGATTAACAATCAGTGTATTGGACGCTATAGAAAGCTGTGACACCGAGTTTTTTGTAGTTATGGATGGGGATTTACAACACCCTTCAGAAGCTGTACCAAAATTTCATAAAGTTTTAAGGGAAGGTTATGAATTAGTAGCAGGAAAGAGGATCGAGGTTATTGGAAAATGGCCTCTCCACAGAAAGATTATGTCTTTTGGAGCGATTATGCTGGGGTGCTTTTCACTCGTCTTAAGAGGGAGAAATAGAGTAAAGGATGTTATGAGTGGCCTATATGCATCTAGAACAGAAATATGGAAAAAAGTAATTAAAGAAAAGAAAGGAAAGTTCGCTTTAGAAGGATACAAGGTACTCTTTGATTTCCTAAGAATATACAATAAAAAATTAAAAATCACACATGTGGATTATGTATTTGGGATTAGAGGTTTTGGAGAATCAAAAATAAGTAAAAAAGTTCTCTGGGTATACTTCAAATCCCTTTTCAAATAGTAGTGACATCTACTCCTGATAGTGATCCTTTGTGATCATACACGGTTTGAAGGAATTCTTGCATCATAGCAGAATCTTTTATTCCAGTAATTCTTTCAACACCTGAAGAAACATCTACAGCATCCGGTGAGAGATCTTGAATAATTTTCCCAACATTGCTAGTTTTAAAACCTCCACCTATAACTAGTGGTTTTGTAATTATGTTACGAATATCCTGTATTAATTGAGTGATTCTTTTCTTCTTCTTTAGATCTCTCCAACTCTCATCTAATGGTAAATTAAGATTAATAATTGAAACAAACCGATCAAGAGTTTCAGCAGCTTTTAACGGGTCTGGATCTAAAATATTTGATTTCAGTGTTTGGTTATCTAAGAATATAGAGCCAATTATTGGAATTGTTACTATAGACTGTAATTCAATTAGGTTATTTATATCATCAAAGAAATCCCCATTAATTTGAACTATTTGGGGAAAACATGCATCAATAGTATCAAAAATGTCATTTATTGAAGTAGGTTTTATTTCTGCTACAGTTACACAGTTTTTAATATTAGCAAAAATTCTTCTAGCATCAAATTTGCTTACATGTCTTATTTCGTCGATATCTTCCACAATTACACCAATTGCGAAATCTGAAGAAACATCTACTGATAGCGCTGCATCGAAACTTGTAATGCCAGATATTTTTGCAATCCACATTGTGGGTTCCTCACAAGACTATTCCTTCCACCTTTTTTAATTCTTTTCTAGACTTAGCATTTTAGTTGCAAAATTTCTTTTAGAATTGAATAGCGAGTTAAAAACAAGCAGGATAACATCCAGAGTTTATCTGAAACTGTTCACATATGTTCTTTAGATATTACAAAAACACTTATTTTAATCATCAAATTGTACATGGTTATAAATATGGTAACAAAAGAATCTTATTTGGACTTCAAACTTGAGAAAGCAATAGCAAAGATAAGTACAAGTAAATCGTACAAAGATTCACCGGTTTATCTAGAAGTTTGTAATTGTACAGCGAAGGGAGGATGTTTAATCTATGATACTAGAAAGCAATCATATCATGCTAAAGGGTCATGTAATCGCGGTCTTTTATGTGCGATGTTACAAGAAGATAAGCATCATATTAAAATTAAAAGAACACACCTTCTTAAATTACAAACTTTTGAAAATCTGAAGAACTTAACCAATAATGTTTTACATGAAGATGACACTTATAAAAGTACAACTATAAAGATAGGCGCGTAATTAAGAAATTAAACACATCTTTTTTGTACCTTCAAGTACATTCTAATTTAACATTGAGAGGAAATCTAGTTAACAATTACCCAAATATTTAAACAATGTTTCAAGCTTTTTCTCTTATGAGTTATGATTCTGAAGAAGTTATTTTTAAAGAAACGATACTTAACGCTTATAAATACAAAAAAGCTAATGCTAAAATTGTCACACAAAAAATCTTCGCATATTATCCAGAGCTTCGAAAAGAAGCAAAAAATCTTCTTCCAAAGATTCAAGAAAAAGTTGTGGAAATTAACTCATACTCTTGGGAAAAAATCGAAGAGATAGTAACAAATAACTATTCAGAAGATATTGAAACTGAAGAAAAAAAGCGAGATTATCTCCCCGAAATGAAAGATGCTGTCCAAGGAAAGGTGAAAGTTCGTTACCCGCCTGAACCCTCTAAAGCACCTCATATAGGACAGATGTTATCTTTTTGTATTAATCATTTAGTCGCTGAAAGATATGCAGGTAAAAGAGTACTAAGGTTTGATGATACTAACCCTGACACCGTAAAAATCGAATTTTATGAGCAATTCAGAGAAGCTATATCATGGCTTGGTTTACCAATTGATGAGGAAATTATCGCATCTAATCATATGAATACATATTACACTAAAGCGAGAGAAATGTTGGAAAATGAGCAAGCTTACGTTTGTAAATGCGACAGGGAAACAATAGCAAAGCTTAGAGATGAACAAAAACGTTGCTCTTGTCATAAAAATCATTCAATTGAAAAAAATATAGAGTTATTTGAGAAAATTCTAGAAAATAATTTTTCCCCAGGAGAGGTTATAATAAGATTAAAAGGGGATATGGAATCGCAGAATTCTGCTTTGAAAGACCCAGTGTTGCTACGTATATCAGACACCCCACACTGTTTACATGGAGACAAATATATACTTTGGCCAATGTATGATTTCGAGTCACCAATAATGGAACATATAACAAAAGTAACACATATTTTTAGAAGTATAGAATTTGGTAAAATGCGAGAGGAGTTACAACAAACCATAGCAAAAAGACTTGGATTAAATATTCCAAAGATCTATGAATATAGTCGTTTCAATATTGTTGGTGCCCCTACAAAGGGAAGAGAGATACGAGAGTTAGTAGAAAAAGGAATAGTTTCTGGATGGGATGATATAAGACTGGTTACCTTCCAAGCACTGAAGAAAAGAGGAATACAACCCCAAACGATAACAGAGATCATAAAGAAAGTAGGTACAACAAAATCTACAACAACAATAGATTGGTCGCTAATTAATGCAATAAACAGGAAGATAATTGAACCCACAACCAAACATTTCTTCTTTGTTCGTAATCCAATCAAGATAAATATTATTAACCCAGAAAGAATAACTAAACGAATATCAGTTCATCCTTACAATAGTTCTCTAGGAACAAGAGAAATAAACATTTACAACAGATTATATTTGGATGGAGATGACAGTCAACTCATCCAACCAGGAAAGATATTAAGAATGAAAGATCTTTACAATATTAAAATAATAGAACAAAAAGCACCTGAAGAATTTGAGGCTGAAGTATTAGGAAATGAAATGCTTACAGATATTCAAAAAATTCAGTGGGTGTCTGAACCAGTTAACGTGTATGTAAAAAAAGCTGATATGTTATATTTAAATAATGGAATAAACAAAGATAGCTTGAAATATATTCAAGGATATGGAGAAAAACACTTAAGGAAACTAGAAGTGGGTTCAATTGTTCAATTGGAACGCTTTGGATATGTAATTATAACAGATAAGAATGGCAAAATAAGCATGAACTACATTCATGGGTGAACATATGGCAACAGAACCAGCACTAGTTATTTTTTTAATATTTGTTGCTGTGGCTTTAATAATAGCTGCAAGAACAGCTATAAAGAGTCAAAAGAAACAAAGAGCACCTAAGAGAATGTATAGACCCTATATGCCAGTTTCCCCTCCAAATCAGCAACAAGGATCAACAAGACCAACATCACCTACAACCGCACCTCATTATAGAAAACAGCAAATGACCGTTGCAAGACCTTCTACTTCTAGTAGTTCACAATCAAGGGCAGATTACGCTTCTGCTGACGAATATTTTAGAGCAGGATTGTATGATAGAGCAAAGGATGAATATTTAAAAACTGGTCGTATTTTTGGAGCTGCAAAGTCTATTGCTGCTAAAGGTAAAGATTCAACCCAAGATGCTATAGCAATCATCTCACGCTATGCTCCTGAAAGGGAAGATGAAATGGTTAGAAACCTCTCTAGATATTTCTTTGATAGTGGAGATATTGAGATATCAGCTTTAATTCTATTTAAATATGGTAAAAAAGGTGAAGCTGAAGCCGTTTTAGCAGCCATTGGGAAAACTATTGATGACATCACAGAAGAGAAAGTTGTTGAAGTTAGTCAAATTCCACCGAGTCCAACTTCATCTGTAGATGAACTATCAACTTCTCAAACCTTTGACGAGTTATCAAGAATAGTAGAAGAGTCCGGCTCGCTTGAAGTAGACACTGATAAAGCTGTAAAAGTAAAAATACTTGATGACACTAAAGCTAAAAAGAAAGTAAAAACCCGTCAACCACTAAAAGTTGCAACCTCGGATTTGGATGAAAGATGTACCGTTTGTATGTCACATATTAAAGCAGGTGATAATTTCATCAGATGTCCATTCTGTGACACACCATCACATTATTCCCACATTATTGAATGGATAAAAGTTAAACCACAATGTCCAAATTGTAAACAAAAGCTAATAGCCAGAATGTTTGAAGGACAATAATTAGAATCGGTTATATTTTCTTGATTGAAATGTACAGAATTTCTTTTTCTAAAATCTTTAAATACACTATTAGTAATTTGGTCATATGGTTTTTCTCCCTCCGTTTTCAGAAGAGATTTTTAGTGAATACATAAATGAAGAAATACAAACTCAAATCGCAGGATTTGATCTTACTGCAAAAGAAGTTATGAAACTTAAGAAAGGGGGGGTTCTAGATTTTGATAATAATAAAAGACAAATTCCAGAATATAAAAATATTAATTCCAAAGGAAATAAATGGGTTTTGAAACCTGGAGGATATTTAATTCGATATAATGAGATTATACAAATACCAAAAAATTCTATAGGTCTAGTCCTTCCACGTTCTAGTTTGATGCGTTGTGGAGCTACTCTTTGCTCAGCAGTATGGGATCCAGGATATAAAGGAAGAGGAATTGGTTTGTTGATCGTTACAACTAAAATCACATTACATAAAAATACGAGAATAGCTCAAATAATCCTAATTAAAACAGAAAAAAGTGTAAGCGAAGGCTATTCTGGAACTTATCAAAATGAAAATACATGATTGTTTTTCCCCACTTTTCCCACATTTAAGTTAGCTTTTTATAGGAAAATCTAATAGAAGTAATGATTCTAGAATGACGAGAAGTGGGGGTGAGAACGACTGTAAAAGTGAGAATTAAAGCAGAAGTAATTACAACACGGAAAAGAAGAAGACTAGAGCAAATTACAGGGAGAGATAAAAGAATAATCAAGCAGTACCTCAAAGTAATATATCACAATGAAGAGCAACTAGTAACCAAAAATAAGGGAAAGAAGAAGGTGAGTAAAGCAAAATTAGACCATCTTACTCTTACCACATATAAGAAGAGTAAACTACCCAAACGACCTATAGTTAGACATGATTTAAAAAGAGAGCTTTCCCCGCTGCTCCCAGAATGAATTGCAAGAATGTAGAGAGAATGCTGTAGCCATCTACCACAGTCAACAAGCGAATAATTCAGCGCCTGCTAAAAATCCTCCACTAAAAAAAATCCCCCGCACACAATTATCTCATGGTAAAAGATTTATTCTTACTTGTTCTCCTTCCAACTCCATTGCTCGATGGTGGGTGGGGATAAGAGACTCCTTAGATACAAAGAAAAACGACAATTATAAACACGAGAAGTTATGGTTACCTTTAGCTTGTTCACCTTATCATGAACATAAACTACACCAAGGAAAAACACAAGCACTCGAAGTGCTCTACTATCCCAAGAAGAAGGAATGGTGGGTACATTTCATCTTGCTCCATGTTCCAGATAAGTATGCTTCTTCTCGTCCTCCAGCTGTGCTGGGGATAGATCTAGGAATCAACAAACGTGCAGTAAGTGCACTCTTAACTCCGAAAGGAACAATCAATCGTCACGAAATCAGATTCTGGTCTGATAAGACACGAAAAAAATTGCAAAAGGAAAAAGAAAGAAAAATCGCTAAATCGCAGAAAATTTTAGCTAAACCTAGCCTGAGTGTAAGTAAGAGAGACAGTCTTCTCTACCAACTTAAATCACTCAGAAAGAGACAAAGAACGGAACATAAACTAACGGACCACACCTATGTCAACAGGTTAGTAAAGTATATACTCTCTGTTGGAAAGAGATATGATCTCTATGTGGTGGTAGGCTTTCCCCTTCATATCCGTAAGAGTCACTTTAGAGGTAATCTCCACCCTTATTCACGTAAAAAAGTCCACAAATGGAATTATAGGAAGGTGGTAGAATTGCTCAAATTCAAACTCTCTCTACATGGATGGGAAGAATATAGAATCCTTAGCATCGGTGAATCGGGGACATCTTCTTGTTGTTCTCGTTGTGGATCCTATCACACTGCCCGTCCTAACCAACCTACATTCATCTGCCATACCTGTGGATATAACCTTAATGCTGACTTGAATGGAGCGAAAAATATAGCTAAAAGATTGATCAAATATGTTCTGCAACCAAAATATTCCTCTATTAAAGATCAAGTTAGTGGGAAGTTTTTTCCACTCAGTTCTTTTCGTGTCTTCCCAGTCTTGAGCCAATGGCTACGGACAAAGCAGAGTCATCTGCTTACACCCGGAGCTGGAGTGAGAGCCTAAGGGTCTCAAAAACATAGTCTCCAGTAATGAGTCCCGGGGAGGAGATGAACCCCCTCACCTCCGCTAACACTGTGTGTTGGAGGTGTAATCCCAGAGCTTGAAACTCCCTAAGCTACTGCTTTAAGCGACGTTACTATCCACGCTCCTGGGTTGGGAAGAGTCCTCAAAATTGTCTTCCACTTTCCTTCAATCTGGGAAAGTGGGGAAAATAACTCATAAAATGTGTGAGTAATTCTTATATTGAAATCTGTTATAATGGTATAACAGAGACAAGAAGTGATATTATGTCAAAGAGAGATAGCTTACCACCAGCTAAAAAGAAACAAATTTTTAAGAAAAAATCTGCTCAAACTGCAGAAAATCAGATTGATGATGAAGAGTGGATTAGTGAAATAATTCCAAAACAACAACCTAAAAAGGAAACTAAAAAATCAAAAGAAGATATAAGTGATCTATCAGTTACAAGTATTTCTGGTATAGGTCCAGCTGTTGCTGAAAAATTAATGTCAGCTGGTTATTTAACTGTATTAGCTGTAGCTCACGCATCTCCACTAGAACTGGTTGAGAATTGTGAGATTGGTGAGCAAATAGCTAAGAGAATAATATCAGCTGCTAGACTCCAAGTTGGAATAGGTTTCCAAAGTGCTAAAGAGATATTAAAAGCAAGAGAGACGTTAATAAAAATCAGCACGGGCAGTAAATCCTTAGATAGCCTTCTTGCAGGAGGAGTTGAATCTAATTCTCTCACTGAAATTTCTGGAGAATTCAGAACAGGAAAAACGCAAATTTGTTTCCAATTGTGTGTTATGACAGCAATGGATAAGAAATATGGAGGATTGGAATCTGGCGTCATATATGTCGACACAGAAGGTACTTTTCGTCCTGAGCGAATTGTTCAGATGTGTGACCGTTTTGGAGCCCCAGCAGAGGAAGTTCTTAATAGAATTCATGTTGGTAGAGCTTATAACTCAGATCACCAGATGGTGCTAGTCCTTGAAAGCCCAAAGCTTATTCGAGAGAAAAATGTAAAATTATTAGTTATAGACTCCTTAACAAGCCACTTCCGAGCAGAATTTACAGGAAGAGGAGCACTTCTTGAAAGACAACAAAAATTGAATAGATTTTTACACCAATTGTTGAGATTAGCAGATGTCTATGATATAGCGGTTGTAGCAACAAATCAGGTTTTTACTAAACCAGATGTTCTTTATGGTGAATCCATTTTTCCAGTAGGTGGAAACATTGTTGCTCATTCATGTACAACACGAATCTTTCTTCGAAAAGGTAAAGCAGATAAAAGGATAGCTAGAGTTATAGACAGTCCTCATATTCCAGAAACAGAAGCAGTGTTTATTATAGCACCTGAAGGTATTTTAGATATAGAAGATTTATGATGAAAAGCTTGAGAAAAAACAGCTTTTTCATATGATTTTCAAATAATAAATACCTTAACGTTTTATTTTTTATACCCGATATTTTAGATTAACATAAAACTTAAGTAAGCAATTTTGTATCTAATTTTTATAGGAATAAATAAGTTTCCTTTATATCATCTGGTGAAATGTTATGTCTGGTGAAAATAATCATATTTCCGTTAGTGATGCGATTAAAATAACACAATTAGAGAACAAAGTTGAAACATTTGAACAAAGAATAAAAGAACTGGAAGGAGCTAATCAGGAACTAGAAGAAAAAAAGAATTCCTTAACAGAAGAACTTGAAAAACTTAAAATTGCTTCTGCAAAAGCTACTGAGATAGCTTCAGAAAGGGATAAACTGGCAGAAGAAGTAGAAACGTTTAAACAAAAAACCTCAGTTTTAGAAGAAGAAAAAGGAAACCTCGATAATGAATTTGAAGACTTAAAAAGTAATTTACTGAAGAAAAACGAGGAGATTTCCAATATACAAAGAGATCTTAATAATTTTAAAGAGCAACTTACTACAGAGAAAACCTCTGTTGAGAAATGGCAAACAAAAGTTTCTGAAGCAGAAGTGGCCAAGAACGAAGCAGAACAACTTATGCAACAATTAGGAGACGAAAAAGCAATTATCGAAGGAAAATACAATGACCTTTTAACAGAATCTTCTAAACTTGAACAGTTCAAAGACGATATTAGAAATAAAGAAGAAGCATTAAGAAGATTCCAAATTATAGCAGAAACTGATCCAAATTATAGTTGGCTTACAATTCTAGAACAATATAAAGTTATAGAACTAAAAAGATTAGCTATGGCTGCTGGAGCATCAACTCATTCGATTTTAACTGTTGTTTTAAAACTTGAAGCAGCAGGTTTAGTAGAAGTTGAAATGCATGGCAAAGATGATCAAAATCCAACGATCAAACTAAAATAGAAATGTTTTAATCTCTTTTTTCTTTTATTTTCTGATGATAAGAATGGTTAATAAAGTACAAATAAAAGTTAACGAAAAAAATGTCCCATTAAATCAATTTATCTCAAATATTACAGCGAAAATTGTTCTGTCAATTGTTGAATCTCTTAAAGGAATAAATGATGATATTAGAACGATTCAAGTAGATATCAAAATAGGTGAATAAAAAAACTTGGCAAAAAACTTAAAACCAACTTTTTCCTTTTTGTGGATATGACTGTTAACAGGTATTCAAAAAAGAGCATTTTCCTATCTTATATAACGATTCTTCGTTTGGTCAATGGTATTGTTGCGGGATTTGCAGCAACATTCGGAATAGTTCTGTCATTACCAGTGGGAAGCAAGCCAGATTATCTTTCAATTGCCCTCATTGTTTTAACAACAATGTTTGTTTCTTCTCAAGCAATGATTTTTAATGATATAGTTGATAGAGAGGTAGATGCGATTAATGCTCCGCACAGACCTATTCCTACTGGAAAAATCTCTATAAAATCCGCAAAAATCTATGGTTGTATTGTTGCTCTTCTGGCTTTAGGAACCGCTGCTGCAATAGATATAATATATGGTCTATATGGTATAAGTGTCATTACAGTAATAATTTTCGGAGGATCTCTTGATTTGTATGACATCAAACTTAAAAAGATGGGATTCATCGGAAACACTATTATTGGTCTCAATGTTATCGCGTTATTTGTATATGGAACAGTACACACATATTTAATCTATGGAGGAACTTTTGCTTGGGTACCTATAGTAGTTGGTGTAGCAGCTGGTTCAGGCAACATAGGGAGAGAAGTGATCAAGGGTTTACCTGATATAGAAGGAGATAGAGAAGCTGGAGTTAGAACTTTAGCAGTGAAATATGGACCTAGAAAAACAGCAATAATCGGATCGGCTTTCCTATTAGTTCTAATGATTGGAGGTTCAGCAGCTGCTATTGGAGGAAACCTTTACTTACCCAGCATGATAATAGTTTTTCTTATAGTTGCACTTGTTCTCTATTTAATAGTAAGAATAATTTATAACCAAAGTCCAAAATGGGCATACACAACAAAAGAAATACTTCTTTTAGTATTCTTAGCTTTTCTACTAACTTTTATAATAGACAAAATAGTAAGACTAGCGTTAACTTAGCTAATCTTTCTTTCTTATTCTTTTAACTTGATAAACAACTGGATTGTATGCATCAGGACAAGCATGTGTACTAATGTCTTTATCCTTTAACCATCCAAATTCTGCTCCATATGCCATTGCAAAAATTTTAGGCATCACAGAATATAAAGAATGTAAACATATTTTGCCTTGAATTTCATTTGTCTCAAAATTAAATGTGACTTCATCTCCTACTTTATGACCTGCTACGCATTTTCCTTCTTGGCTAATAACTTTGAGAATAATTTCAAAAGTCATGATTTGTCAACCAATAACTGATTTATATACCTATCTCCAGGTATTATACTAATGAGTAAGATAGTTGAAGCTGATATAATCGTTGAAGGGAACGGCTTAACAGCTGTAACTCTAGCATATTTTCTCTCTAAAAATAATAAGAATAAGGAAATAGTTTTACTCGAACACGGTAACCCACCTCTCAAACACCAACTCTTCATTCCAGGAGTCATAATGCCTCTTTTTGAATTGGAAAATAAACTAATGAATTATGTTTTAGAAAAATCGAGTGATGTTCTTGTAGATTTCCACGCAATAACAGATTATTTTGATGCTTATCGTCATCCTTTAATCTTATTGTACAGAAATGAAGCCTTATCTCAACAAAGAAAGCACCTTAAAAAATTCGAGGATTCTTTAACAAAACATTCCATGATTTCAAGAAGTGATATAATAGAGTATTACCCGCTAATCAACTGTGATTTGAATGTCAGTTTATTAGAAATTAAAGATTCTTGGATAAGTTCGCAGATACCAAATTTAATTACTTTTTTTAGAAATTCAGCTGAGGAAAATGGTGTTAAAACCATTAAATCTTCCGAGGAAATCAAATTAGATTTAGATCATAAAACGCTCTTTTCTCCAACAATTGAATACAAATCTTCAGAATATACTTGTCTTACTACTATTGATTTAGTACCATTTTTTTCAGACAAAATTGTTCAAACTATAATGATTACAACTCCTATTATTGAGCAATTTCCTAAAATAAGTTTACATGACTACTACTCAAAATCATTAATGTGGCTTGAAGAAGCTGGCTACTTTCATATTTACCAGACCTTGAACAACGATATAGACACAAATAAACAGACAGCGATTGATAGAATAAAAGAAATTTTCAATCACTTGTTTCCATCAATTGGTTATTTACCAATATTAGATATTTTTATGGATAAAACAGTGGACCAAAAATATCTTCTGGAAACCATGGGAAAGATAAGAAACACCCAATTTTATTACTTTTTTTTCCCTACACAAGCGGAATTAACATTATCATTAGTTATATCAGAATTATTTTCTAAAGTAAAAAACATTGAAGAGTTTTACAGTCAAAATGGTTCTATATTGGTAAAAATCCTAGAATCAGCTATACCAGATAGTTGATAAAGTTAAGAATCTAATAATTTGTTATAGTCTTTAACGTTTGAGAATAGCTTTTTAACTCTTTTTCCATGGATTTTGTCTATTTTTTTATTAAAACTTTTTAATTTTGGATTTTTTGATATTTCCACCATTATTTCTCGAACAAGTTCTCGACTCATCCCTCTACTTTTTTCTATAAAGAGGTTTATATCAGATTTTGAGTATTGTTCTAGATTGTTAATCAAGGAGATTACACCATTTGATCCAACATTATTTATCATTCTAATTCCAATTTTCGCATCTTCGTCTAAGACAATATCAATGTAGTTTTTCATGTGTTTTGTGTCATCCAATAGTGATAAGAGAAGTAAGATTCTCGTCATAGCTATTTTTTTTCTTGCTTTTTTATATATTTCATGAAGAACAATCACTGAACTTTGACCCATCGCAGTAATTACTTTTTGAAAATTCTTAAACCATTTTTCACTTTTTTGTTCTAGCGTTTTAGTTAAAGGCTTAATAGCATTTACTCCAATTCGACTTAAAGCACTAACGGATCCTTCTACAAGATCACGATTTGCTGACGATAGCTGTTGAGATAGCTTTGGAACAACAGTCATACCTATTTTTGCTGCAGCATAGGAAGCAGCATCCCTAACAACGATATTAGAACGTTTCATGTTATTGAGAATTACATCAATAACCCCAGGATCCTGTAACTCTCCTAGTGCTCTAGTTGCTGTTTCTGATATAAGAGCATCAGATTCTTTTGCAGCTTTTATTAAAACTATCAAGGCTTTCTTACTTTTAACCTTTCTAAGAGATTCGACGGCTTTTCTCCTCACTTGCAAATTAATATCCAATAAGAGATGAGACAGAAATTTTATAGAATTTGATCCACAATAAGATAGCATTAAACAGGCCCTTTCTCTTATTTCAGGCTCTATCTCTGCTGTTGCCTTGAAAATGATATTTAAAAGATCATCATTCTTTTTCCTTAATTTATTTTTCGAGATTGCAAAAGATAATCCCAAGTTTCTAACATCCTCACTAGGATAATAGATATAAAGTATTACTCCTAACTCTACTGCTTTGTAAGAATCTACCTCTAAAATCCCATCTAACGCAAGTTCAATATTTTGAAACCCAAAGTTCTGCAAGATTTCTATAGCATTCTTCCTTAAACGCATATCATTTTCAGATAATTCTTCAATCAGAACTCGGATTGAAGGTGTTCCAAGATTTACTAAGGATTGAGCTACAGATTGAATGACTTCTCTATTTTTTCCAGCAAGCTGATTTGTGAGAATCCTGATTCCACCCTCATAACCATGTTCCTGACTTATGACAAGGGTTAAACATTGCGCAGCATTTCTTTTTACATTCTTTTTTCCTTTTGCTAAAGCGTCTATTAGCCAATCATAACTTTTTTCACCTAGTCTTTTCATAGTCTCTGTTACATAGATAACGAATTTATCGTCATTTAGAGCTTTGATAAGCGCTGGATAAACACCATCACCAAGGAGAGCTAATGAATGAGAAGCATAGTATGCGATTCTTTCACTTTTATTGAATTGTTCTAGCAAAATTTCAGTTGAAGAAAGATTACCTAGATTACCTAAAGCTTCGATTATTGCTAGTTGTACTTCCTCTGAATCTTCTTTTGTTTTTAGTCGTTTTATTAAAATGTCAGAGTTTTTGGGGTCTTGTAGATTCATTAGAGCAATTGCAGCATAACGTAAATGCTCATCTACTGAAGAGTTAGTTATGATATTTCTTATTTGGTTAACAATTAATTTGGTTAGATCTTGAAACTGATAAACGGTTCGTAAAACTAGTTCTGTGAAAATAGGGTCTTCTTGGTTTAATCTGAATAAAAGTGTTTTTCTAAGTTTCTTAGTATTTTCAATAATAATTTGATAGGTCAATAGAGAATCAGTATTACTACAGTAGGATACGTGACATGTTCTAATCGCTATCTCAGCGATAGCAGAGAGTATAGGAGCTGTTATTGAAGCTTTATCAACCGCTTTCTGTATAGTCTGAACACTTTGCTTTGATAATAAGACATGTAGTTGTTTGAAGCTATCTTTCTTTATCAGAAAATCTGTTAATATAGGAATGAAGAAACATAATTTGCTTATTATCAATTCCTCTAAGAAAGAATTGGAATCACTAACATATTCCTCTATGATCTTTTCTGTTGGAACAAGACTTCCTTTAAAAAGAAGACGCTTAGCATTATTTCTTACTATTTTGTTTTTATGGGGTATCAATTTAATTAATCTATGAAGAACCTTTATTTCATTCAAATCAATTTTACTAGTATCATCCTGTTCCAGCAATATAATGATTTCTTCAATGTCCATTTAATTTTCCCTCTGTTTCTTCCTGAAAGCTAGAAAATCTATTATCTCTTCTCCTAAACTTTCAAATCCTTCTTGAACATTCTCTCCCAGTTTAGCTGATGTGAAAAAAAGTTTGATTTCAAACCCACTACTCTTGTATTTTTTTTTCCATTTATCAACATGTTTTTGAGCTTTTATTTTAATTGTAGCAAGTTTTTTTTCACTTATTAGATCTACTTTGTTCCCTAGAATAAAAAATGGAATTATTCCACGACCAGAACTTTCCTCCAATTCATCTACCCAACTGTCCAGCGCTTTTAAAGTAGTTAAGTCAGTAACATCAAAAATCAGCAAAGCACCTAAAGACCCCTTATAATAGACTTTTCTAACAGCTTGAAAGAAGTCTTGACCAGCTAAATCCCAAATTTGGAAAGTAATTTTAATATCTTTCACTTTTTTAACTAACGATGCAAAATCTGCACCAATTGTTGTAAGATGTTCAGATTCAAAACCGACGCCTAAATACGATCGTCTTAAACTTGTTTTCCCAACACCAGTTTCACCAATTAAAATGATTTTCAAGAACAAGGTGTTAATATAACTCATTATTGTTTCACTCCATATCGTTTATAGTAATAATATCAGGAGAGCGTTTTAAGGCTCTATTAAGATAAGTTAGCGCACCAGCTATTAGTTTTGTTGCTACGAATATTAAGTATAATAAACCAATGGCATAAATTAACATTATTATTGTTGCTCCATTAATCATTAAACCAATATTAGGAGTAATTAAAAGTCCTATAACAAAGTTGTTTACTACATGTAGAAAGATTGAGACATGGAATCCGTATTTGTAGAATGCATAACCAAAAATTAAACCGCCAACACCTGCTTGAAATATCTTCCAAGCATCCCAACCAAACTGATAATGCACATAACCAAATGTAAATGATGAAAAAAGCAAAAACAACAAATCAATAAAGCTTAACTTCTTCCATCTTCCTGTTAAGTAATTTAATGGGTTCTTCACCTTACCTCTGAAGAACATTCGTAAGAAAAGATTTTTTATTTCCCCATTATCATTATTTCTTTTTACTTTCTTGACTAGCTTTGTAATCACAAATACCAAACCGTTAATTAGAAATAATGGAAGACCAAACAATATCCAACGAAAAGTTAGCTCCTCGTTAAATCCTGCCCAGAAGTTTTTAGATAATTGGATATAAAAAGGGTTAAAGTCTATTTCTGCTTGCATGGCAAAAAAACCAAATAGTTGTATAAACAATATTATCACCATTGATAAAGAGAAATTCAATAGAACCAAATTCATAACAGGAAGTAAATCACTTGACTTCATTTTCTGAAATAATTTGCTTCCTCTTCTAGGTGTAGTAATATCAAATCGACCCACAGGAGTATAAGCACTTGTTCTTACTTTCGGAGACAATAAATTATAAGCAATATTATCAACAGAATCTTCAGGTTTAGCTGTAATTTCTTGCTTATCATTTTTCTCCCTAGAATGATCTTGCTCTTTTGGAAGATATATTAAAAGGTACATTATTGCTAGGAATGCTATACACATCAGCGATTGAACAAGCTTCCAGTCAAGAAGAATTGATCGGGGTAGTTCTTTTAGAACGAAAAATTCTTGCCTGAAATTAGCTTCTGGATCAAAACGATAATGAAAATTCGGCAGTGCTATTGTTAAGGTCGCATCATAGTTCATTGAGGGAATTAAGGGATAGGAAATAAAAAACATGAAATTCGCTATAGCGATAAAAACTGCTATCATAATAAGACTATATTTCCAAGCTTTTGTTGTAACACTAATAACTTGCTTTTCCATTAAGGCTAAACCTAATTTCTTCGGATTATCAAGTAATATTTCGTTAAAGAGAAGTGGTCCCATTAGTTTTTCTATAGGAGAATAAAATAAAATCCCTAAGGATATGAATATTACAAAGATCTGAATTGTCTCAATAAGAGCATTTACTGAACTAAAAAGAAATAAAATGTGCTTAAGGCTGGTTAAATGAACAATTAATGTAATAATAAACAATACACCGAAAAGTGAGAGAAATATCTTGAAAATGTAATTTAAGGGTTTATCTGAACTATCTTTTGTAGTTTTAATGAACCATCTTCTAATCTTCCATCCGTAGAGTAAACAAATAGTGCTTATTATGACAGAGAGAAATATAGAGTAATTCATCAAGAAACTAAGAGTTTCTACTCCGCTAATAACTTCTATTGAGGGGAAATACCATTCCAGAATTACACGCCCTGCTGCGACCAAGGACACACCTATAATAATGGTTATGATATCAAAATATATTCTGTTTTTTCTCATATATATCCTATTGAAATAGAGAACTGTATTTCAACATTTGGATATTCTGGTTTTAGATTATTTTGTAACCAGAAAGCTCAATTTCATAAGGAAAAGCTTTTAAAGAATCTCAAAGGTTTCTAAAACGCTAACTTATTTAACACAAGATATCGAAATACCGGTGAAAAACATGAGTGAAGAGAAAGAACATTCGCAAGTAATCTATATAGGAAAGAAGAACACAATTTCATACGTTCTAGTTGCTGTTACTATACTAAATAAAAGTGATGAATGCAGTATTCAAGCAAGAGGTCGACAGATTTCTAAAGCAGTAGATGTAGCTGAAATAACTAGAAGAAAATTCTTGGCAGACAAGGTAGAAGTTTCAAAAGTAGAAATTGGATCTGAAGAATTACAAGGAACAGAAGAAAATCCTATCACTAAAACTGTATCTACTGTTGAAATAGTTCTAACAAAGAAAGAATAAAACAAATTCAACTACCTTGAAATTTTAAGGTGATTTTATATTTGTTGTTTTATTGCATAGTTTAGGAATTATATAAGGTCCCCAGATTCAAGTTTCGATGGTAAATAGTGGGTAGTGATAAATTGGGGATCTCTAGCATTAAGTGCTTGAATTTCTGCCTTATATCCACCATTAAGTAAGGTTTGCAATTGGTTTCTCCATTTTGGTTTTCGTTTAACGAATTCTTCTTCTAACATTAGTTTTGACCTATGAATATCCTTTGAAGTCATTCGGATTAAAGCATGTCTGGGAATATCAAAACCACTATCAAGTTCCAAATCAGTAGGTAGAAGACCAAGCCATTTAATATTGGGTACAGCTAGATGAGAGGATTCAAAACTCAAAGCTTTACTTCCTACAGAGTAAACTCTCATAATTTCGAAACCATAAGGATCTGCGTCCATTATGGCTATAATAGGAAGTTTCAATTCATCATTAATCTTCTTTAAAAACTGTCTTGTCGCCATATCAGGTTGTCCTTTTGCAGTCACTAAAATACTTGGAACATAATCATAAAAGTGATCTTCTGCAAGGCGGTTGAAAATAGCGTCTTTTTCGACAACTATACAAAATTCAGCATCACTTTCCATATTTTCAATGTCATCAATATTTGGAGAAATAGATTTTCCAGAACCAATCGCTTTACAATCAATAAAATCTCCCTTTTCTTTAAAACTCAACCTTCCAATTACTATTCCTTTTGAAGAGGCACTAACATTTAAAGAAGATCGAGTAACTTGTAACATTGCTCCTAAATCTTCAATTAATGTGTCAGAAATAGATTGTTTTTCGAATGCATTCACATTCATATAGAATATATCACGTTTAGTACTATGGATGTCTCTGGCTAAAATATCATATATCAATCGCATCAAAATAGATAGTTGCTCTACAGAACTAACGGAAGCAAGATTTCTAAATTGCCTTTCAATCATTTGCTTTCCTATTAAAATTAATTCTTGCTCCTCATCAAAACCAATGTTGGAACCCCCTCGAGAGGGTATATAGAAGGATGCTTCTAGAGGGTTATACATTGCTTGATTAAGAAAGTCTAAGGCACTTTCTACCAAACGGTTGCTAGTTTCTTCAGAAGAAGTTGTTTCAACGTTTATTACTCCAAAAGGCATAGAATATTCGCTAAGTATCTCAAGTTCTTTTTTTAGCGCTTTTACTTGACTTAAATTTACAGTCTTTCTTACATCAATTCTCATACCTTCTTTTTGAAGACTGTAGTCAGACAGAAGTTTTGGTACTTCTAGTTTATACCATTTTTTACCACTTCTTAAAAATAAAAGAAAAGAAGCTTTAGACATATCAAATGTATCACTGACCCAACTCTGAATCTCCTTTATTGGTGTTTCTTTCTCAAAGGCTACAAACTTTTCTGTTGCTGGTAATATTGTTGAATTTCTAATCTGAAACTTATAGTTTACCATTATTGTGATCCTCCTTTCTTTGATGATGAAGTTTTAGTTTTCGGTGAACTCGTTATTGATTGATTTTTTTGTGTTCCACTTTTAATGACAGGTTCCATTTCGAGTAATGTTACTTGACGGGTTCTCTTAGGTTTTATTGATTTACTCAGAGAACTTTTTTGAGGTTTTAACACTTTTTTAGTAGTAGATGTGGTCTTCTTGGGTGTAGTCTTCTTCTTGGGTGTAGTCTTCTTCTTAGGTGTAGTCTTCTTCTTAGGTGTAGGTTTTTTTCCTTTTAGTGGCATTCTTGCTTTAAGTCGCTTTATTGCTAAATAGTTCTGATTTATTTTTCCTTCGAGAAGTGAAGTAGGATAAAGAACAAAATCACCAAATGATAACACACCGAGTTGTTTTAATTGACTAACATCATCACTATGTAACTCAATTTCTTCAATTGGTTTTTCTAGATGGTGTCTCAATTTTTCGACATTCTGTCGTTTAAAAGCAGATTTCCTCTTAATTGACGCTGTAGGCAAAATCAATTGTTGTAAAGAGGTAATATTTGCTTTTATTAGCGTTTTAACATCTTCTTTAGTTAAATGTGGATTAATAGAACTAACAGAAACTTGATCCTTTTGAGACTGTCGTATTGATTCAGCTGAAAGCGAAGAAAGATACACCTTTATCTGTCTGGAAGGAAGTTTGGTCAGAGTAGAAAGCTCTTTAATGTCGGTTTCCATCACTTGAAACAGGTTGAATTTATCCTTCTTATGCAATTTACGAACGCTCTGAACATCTTCTCTCAATAACTCTGACAGAATATATATAGGTGTGTTTAGTAATTTCTTAATTTTGATGATATGACTTTCTCTTAATTTTGTTTGGTTGATGATAGTAATTTCAGAAACTTCAAGGTGTTTGATAGAACTGTATCCTGCTTTCATTAATGCGTGCTTTATATCACTATCAATGAAATTTGTATTTAATAAAGGATAGATAGTTTTGAGACAGCTGTTAATAGTCTGCAAATTCATTTTATTACGTATTTCTTGAATTATATCAATCTCTTTTTCACTCAGTGTTCCTTCAAGATTCAGCTTAATATTTGGAGGTAATACTAAATCAGCAACTTGCACCAAACCTATTTTTTGCAATTTATTTAAAATAATTTTATTTCCAACAATTAATGACAAAGGAGCTCGTAAAGCCGGGAGAACATGCTCTAATTCTAATGGGTGTTCATCAGTTAAAACACACTGTGTCATAGATATTAATGAACCAAGAGAGGAAATTCCTTGTTCTAATAAAGCGTTCATTAGCTCATCATCAGCAATGAAATTACTAAATCTTTGTTTTTCTTCTTTCATATATTTGGTAATTTTGCTGAATTCTAATTGATTAAGCATTTCAATGATACCTTGTTTTTCGTCAAGAGGCTCTTGTTGACTCGCAACAAGTGATTCGTAAAGAGAATCAATCTTATAAGAAGTTAATAAATCAAGAAGATTTCTGGATTGAACAATAGGCGTTAACGAATATAAGCTTACCATCATTATGTTTTTGATTCGTTCTGTAATGTTCCACAAATCTGTTTTCTTAGATTTAAACTTCTTGTTGTAAACCAAAGAATCTTCCACTGTGAAAATGAAGTTTTTGTCCAAAACAGCTTTATCATCTTTCTGTAAAACTCCTTTTGGAAACTTAATCAATCTCTTATTTTGCTCTTCCAGCAAGGATAACGACAAGTTTTTCAAGTTTTGATTGAAGAGTCGATAATTTGGTAGTGCCTTAAGCTCTACTTCTGACATTAATAATAGTTCGTTAATTGTTGTTACGGGAATATCAGCAACAGCTCCTATTGCATCTAAACCTGCACCGATAAGCATTATAGGAGATCTTTCAATCAATTTTAGGAAACGATTCAAGTTACTCTTGGAAGGCGGTTGAAGAGAATTAAGAGCATCATTGAAAATCTTCTTTTTGTAGATTCCTGCTAGAAGTAAAAATTCAAGCGTAAAATTGGATAATAGTTCTTCATCTTCGCTTATTTTGGTTTGAATAAGGTTGATCAAATAATGACCCTTACTGAAAAGCATTTTATGGTATGATGAAAAAGTTGTTTGCTTTTCTTTCTCAATATCTAAAGTATCTACTATAGGCCCAAGGAAATTAAGAGTAATAAGTGTAAAGGATTCCTTAATATTTGAATTAATTGCAGATAATTTTAAATTCAATAATATCTCAATTTTACTTTGTAGCATACTGGAAATTGCAAAGTTTGAAAAGTCTTTTTTGTAAAGATGTGAATAGTTGGTTACTTGCTTTTCTTTTAAAATAGCAATATCAGAAGCACCGAATAGGAGATTTTCACGTATTATTGGCACTTTGACAATACTATTTACATCAATATCAACTATAATTTTCGCTGCTTTGGTCTTTGTTATGGAAAGTAAGGACGTAAGTTCTTTATTTGACAAGACATAAAGTTCAGCCAGGTTATCTATGGTTCCAATAAGTTTTAACCAGGAATTTAATGATATTCCAGGAATTTTAACTTGCTGAATAGGTGTATTGAGCAAATTTTCTATTTTCCTTACAACTGGTCTTGGAGCAAAAGAAACTTTGTTCTTAACAGCAAATACCAGCTCATTGATTGTTGTATAGAATTGGGTAATAGTTTTCTTAATCTCAGGATCGAAAAGTTTCATTGATGCAATTTGTGTAGCTTTATCTCTTTGTTTCTTTAGATTTTCATAATTCATCATTTCTGTAATCTTACTAACATGCTTAGCAAGTTTTTGTGGAATGATTGTCATCAATAGATTCTTTGGTTTCAGTAGAAAATCAGCTAGAGTTTTCACGCCTTTTTCAGCTAATTTTTCTATATCAGAAGTGCTAAAAACATCAAAAATCGAAATAGGGCATTTTAAAACAGCTATAATTTCTTTTCCTTCATCAGTTAATTGTTCTTTATTATAGTAAAGGAATGTACTAAGGTCTATGATGTTTTTAATATTCATTTTTTGAGTATCTTTAGTGAAAAGGTTTCTTATAGAAAGGGGTGCAAGGAACTCATTAACAGGCAAATACTGTTGTATCAATTGCTTCCTGTTTGTTGCAAACTTAGTAAGGAAAGATTCAATTTCTTTAACTTCTTTATCTTGACTAATTGATAGTAAATCCTGAATGTTGAAAATTCCTTTTGAAAAGTATGTATCTTCAATATCTAGAAGTGACATTTTTGCAATATTCGTATAAAACAGTAATAGAGTATCTAAACTTGATGCAATTGTTACTCTTATTGCTTTAATTTGTTTTTCTGGGATTAACCAAGAGAACGAAGTATTATTTTTAAAATCTGACAAATTATAAATTCCATAGGATTTTAAAGTATTCTTATCTTTATTTGTTAAGGAAAAAGCTTTTACAAGATGCCTTCCACTCTGATGAGCAATTTCAGACTCCACCTTGTCTATATTTATGGATTCTATAATATTATTCAATAAAGCTTGTTTAATTTTGCTTCTAGAAGAAAGTGTTTTTGGAGAGAGAATCAATAGATCCGAGATTGTTGTTATTCGAGCTCTTTTTATTTTATCTTCGATACTTTTATCGATATTCAGGAATCTTATATTCGCCGTTAATATAGGAACAATTCTCTTTGATAATTCATAGTTTTTCTTCAATTCAAGGGAAGAAAGTACCGATTTATATGATTTGAAACCTTTCCTCTGTAAGTAGAGTTCTGTGGGAGATAATGGTTCCATAAATTGTAATTCTTCAATGTTTTTGATATGTGATACAGATTTTAGAATATCTTCTTTGACATCTTTAGGTAGTTTATCAAAGTAAATTAAAACATCTGATACCTTTGTATACCCCTTTTGAAAACAGAATTCAATTGTTTCTCTCGATATATTTGGTATATAACTAAGGTAGCAATCCAGTTTTTCTCTTATAGTCTCTATTTCTTCTTTGTTAATTTTTGTATTGGAAACGATACATTTGCTAGGAACAAACAATAATTGATCTATTGTGATTATACCAATTTCATTCAACGCTAAAGATAGTCGTTTTGATAGATTCAATTCTGAGATTAACATACCTTTCTTCTTTGATGATTTCAGTAGTTTGTTTAGATAGGAACTATCAGCTTTCTGTTTAGTATGTATCACTTTAAACTCTTTCGGCCATTTATGCAGTGGTAGTTTAGTCAAATCATCATATGTACAAACTGCTCTAGAAACAAGATTGGTAATAATTTCTTTTTCAATATTCAATACCTTTCCAAGAAGTGTAATTGGAGTATACAATTCTGTTATTGCACCTGTTAATTGCCTCACTTCTTCTTTTGGAATTTTTAGCTTATCTAATTGTATATTTTTGAGCTGGAGTATTGTTGCAAAGCCATAGTTAACTAATATTTTCTTTGTGGATTCTTGGAGTGTATGTATCGTATTTATATCTAGACCAAGTAATTTCATTTTATTTATAAGAGCTGAAGGCTTGAACGAGGATTTTATTTCATTAATTTTTTCAATACTCTTTTTAAGTAATTTTGACAAAATAGGTGTAGGAACATAAAGGAAATCATATGTTGTATCTATACCCGTACTAGTTAATACTGCAACATTCTCTGTTGATATTTCCTTAATTACAGATATTGGGATCTGATGTAATAAATTCAACAAATTTATATTGTCTAAATCTATAGTTTTACTAGTTTCTGCAATGCTATCAAGTGCAAGAAATTCATCCAGAAATTCTATACCTTTTTTCTTAAGTTTCTTTACCATTTCGGGTTTTGCAAACAAATTAGTTTGATCTATTCTTATTACCCAATTTGGAACCTTAAGATCTAATATTTCTTTATTGATGGCATGATAGAGCTTATTTTGAAGATCCTCTGAAAAAGCATTATCAATTGTTTGTATATCTTGTTGTGATAGAAGGAGAAAAGCTGAAAGAATATCTGTTCCTTTCTGTGAAAGGAATGCCATTAAACTATTAATATTAAGCTTTAATTGCCCATACAACCATGTAATCGGTTTTACAATGTTCTCTGATACTTTACTGAGTATAGCTAATTCTTCATTTGAGAAATTAAATACTGGATGAGGTATGAAATCCATTAGAAAGAGAATATTGTTAATCCCATAGCCTACGAATTTCTCTTTTACATTATCTGGAAGATTAATTGTTTGGTTGATAAATGGAGAAAATGTTGCTGACATATTTCTACTTAAATCGAATTCTCGTTGATAAAGACGAATCTGTTGTTGTATATTTTTTGGCATATTTGTAAGTGAGTTTACATTCACTACTAACACATCAATTATGTGTCTAATTCCATTGCGCCATAAAGCCATTTTTGCTTCCGGATCGAAATTAGGAATAGTTAATACATTCAGGCATAGGAAGCTAACTAACTGCTCTAGAAATGAAACATTCTTAGTTTTCTCGATTCGTTCAGCATCAGAGTATTGATAGAGTAATTCTGGCACATAACTGAATAAGTCTTCTACAGTCTTTTTAGGAGAATCAAAACCTACTTCAGCTAAGATTTCTAACATAGGTTCATTCAAGTTGAGGGGTATTCCGTTTGATAAGGAAAACTCCCCTGTTTTAATCTTCTTAATTGACTCTGGAATCTTCCCAAATATTTTTCTCAAAACATTACCATGGCTGCTTAATAAGTCAATTACACGATATATTCTATGTTTTCTCAGTTCTATTTTTTCATTTAAAGACAAATCTTTAATTCTGTATACAGAAGCATTGCAGAGTTCTATAAAATGCTCTATATTTCCTTCTGAAACTGAAGGAATAGAAGATGTTTGATAATACAAGCTGTAAAGATCTTGAACTAGTTCTTTCCCTGATTTTACTAGATTTGCAACCCTTCCTTTAGACAAAGGTAAGAAGTCAATTAATTTAACCCCATTTAGTTTAACTTTTGAGGCAATTTTCTGTGGAGATAGCTTTTTAATAGAAGAAATTATTTTGCTCGTATTAGTATGCAGAATTATTGCAATTGTTGATGGGTCTTCTGTGATATATGTTAGAATATCTTCAATGCCTAAATAAATCAACATATTAGTTTGTTCAATTGGTAATCCAACAAAAGAGACAGATGATAAATATAGTTGTATTTCTCTAAAAACATCTGAAACTACAAGATATGGATGACTTTCTATTATTTCAGCTATTCTAGATATAAAATCTTGTACGGAATGTATTCCAATCTCATTTAGTTTATCAAGATAATCTTCTTTTATTGAAGAACAACTTATTAATGGAATAGCGGTTTGTAATCGCTTTTCAGCTATTTCATCAAACGCTATTAGATCTAATATATGGAATTCAGTGTATATCTCATTTCCTGTTATTTCTTTTAATTCTTTTTTACTTAAAAGGGCTAAATCAATAATAGAATGAATATTCATGGATTCTAGCTTTTTAATTTCATCGAAAGCTAGAAAGCCTAAGAATCTTATTGAACCAGATAATATCTCTTTAGATTTTCTATAATATTCTACTGGTAGTAAGCTAGAAATCCCCAACACATCAGCTGAATAATATAATGTTTCTAAATCGCTAATTCCGTGCTTCTTAAGTTTTTCAATTTGCTCCTCTGAAATAAATGAAGAAGCGATTATAGGATGAGCGTGTGAAGAATGGTACTTAATAATATCAGAATAAGCTAAGTTTTCTTTGATTTCTCTTATTAATTTTTGAGAGTGACCAGACATCTCTGATAACTGCTTTGTTGGGGAAGAATAGAAATCAATAAGTGTAAAAACAGAAGATTTGCTTAATTTGATAGCTAATGATCTTGGTAATCCCATTGTAGCTATAGGTAAAGAGAGTTTTTGTATCACTTCATTAAATGAATCTATTTCTTTGATGGAGGTTAAAACGGGAGCTATTGCAGGATTTTCTGTTAAAGAAAGTTCCAATAGTTGTCCTACTTTCATATCTTTGTAATATTCTCTTCTATTAGCTGGTATTTTAATGTACAGCGGACTAATTCGAAGAGGCAGTTCTAGAAGAGATCTTATGAAAGTTATATTGTAATGTTCTTTAATATATTGTCTATTTTTTGTAACCAAGTGTTCGATAACTTTTTCGTTAGTGATAATATCTACAAGAGTCATATCTTGGATGTTTTTCACTATTTTACTGAAAAAGGACGAATTATAGACTGTAGCAGGCAACATAGCGAAATAATGGAATGCTCTCAAATCTATAATCGATGATGAGTATATTGAAACTGTTCTGTATAGCACAGGATCTTCTAGGTCAGAATCTGGAATAAACAAGATTTGGAAAATATCTTTTATATTCACTTTTTCTAATAGTGATAGCGAATAGTCTGAAATATCAGTAAATATCCTCAATGGAAGTGATAATACTTTCTTCAGAGCTGATATTTTTGACCACAGTTCTTGATTAAGCTGATAATATTCGCTTGAAACTAAATAATACAACTCCTGAATTGTCTGTAAACCTTCAAATTGAAGAATTGAATCTTTTGATAACAGACGTTGTTCACTTCGATCAAATAATTTTGTTTCAGATGCAAAAACACCTTTTTCTTCATATTCCTCTTCTAGTATTTGAACTGAAAGCGAAGAAGCTAAAACTCTCACCTTTTTCTCGGTCATGTTAAGTAATTTACTTATTTTTCCTGGACGAGTAATCACAAAATCTATGACAGTCTTGATATCGTTTTGCCTAAGCAGTTCTGTTTGATAGAATGACAATTTAGGAACAAAGTAAACAGGAAGTGAGAAATATTGTATAATGTAACCTAGATCTAACCCACTTTTGATATTTTCAAATCTTTCATCAGCTATTCCAGTTTTCTCCATGATTTCTTCAGGAGTACTTAACATAAAACCAAGAAGTGATTTGACATTAGCTTCACCCAATTGCTTAATTAACTCAGAATCAAGCATATCAGAAAGATGTGATAATTGGAGATTCAGGACTTTCTTTATTGAATCTATCAAATTCCAAGGTACCTTTGGAATATTCCAATTAGCTTTTGAGGTTGAGAAATAAAGATCTTCTATAGTAACAATGTCTTTTTCTTCTAACATTCTTTCTATTTGAGGTTTGAAAATACCTAGTTCTGAAAGATCTAATCCACTGTCAATTATTCGAATATTCTTTTGAAGCTTTTTAGCTTCTTCTTCCTCAATCTTCAATATTTCTTGTAGTTTTTCTGTTTTACAGAGAAGTAAATCTATAATTCGAGTGAGATTATTACTCCTGAGAGTATTCAGCTGTTGAGTTGTTAAACTTGAGTACTGAACTTCTATTATTTGCTTTTCCTCTTGCGTCTCTTCGTCAATAATTGTTTTCTGAATTTTTTTCTCCCAACTAACTAAAGTTAATGGTGACCGTAATAATTTTTTGAACCTATCCATTACTTTCCAATTTACAATAGGGGATGAAAAAGTAGAGTGATGCGTTAAATAGAACAATTGATCAATAGAATCATACCCTGAATGAATCAATGAATCAATCTCTTGTGATGAAAACCTTTCTGAATCCTCGTAATCAAAGGATATGAGGGATTTGTATTGACCGCTTTCAGCTTTTTCATAAAATGGAAGTCTTTCTTTTTCGAAACTAAAACTTCCTAAAAGTGCTTCCATTTGATTTGCTGATTTTCCTAATATTATTGATAATTCTTTCTCTGTATATTCAAACAACTGATGAATGCCCATAATACCATTGTTTCTCAATATCTCATAATCGTTAAGTGTAAAATTAGAGATTCTAGAAACTGGTAAGTTAAGACAATGTTGAAAATTATCAAACTCACATATTAGAATCATTTGTTTTTGAAAAGCATTAGATCCTTCTATTTCACCTTTTTGCATTTTATATAAAATTTCTAAAGCTATTTTTCTTTCAGAAGCAACAGTTAATTCTGTTTCTATAACATTAGAATGAGAATCAAGAAATTGTTTTATAGTCTTGATATTCCTAATTTTTAATTTGAGTAGTGCTTCTTGAAAATCTGTCTTCTTCTTCGATTTTAATACAATCAAGTTTGTTAGTTCAGTTATATCTGATTGAGAGAATTCATTTAACTGATTAATTTTCTTCCAATAACCAGAATTTGATACTGCTTTTTCTGATATATAAATATAAAACAAGTCTTGTATTGTTAGATTGTGTGTTTCAAAGTATTTCAAAAGTCTTGGGAAAAATCTTACTAAAGAGCTCAAACTTTTCCCATATTTATCAGCGTTTTGTTTAATTGTCTTAGGAGATAACTTATCTTTTAATACTTGTATCTCTTCTTTATTCAGATTAAGGATCTCCATCAGTTCCGATACAGGCCATAAGAGGAATCTACCAACACAATTAATACCAATTTTGTTAAGAAGATTAGAATAATTCCTAAGTTCAGGTAATCCAAAGATTAAAGGTTTTCTAAGAATTACTGTAGATTCTTCATATTGCTTCTTTTCATCTTTAGATAGAACAAACTCTGAAGCAGTATTATAGAACAATTCTTCTAAAGTTGTGATGCCTTGTTTATTGAAAATATCCTTATTTTTGAGCCAAGAAGGAATCTGAGTGCCCAATCGCTTTTTAATATTATTAATATCCTTTTTCCTAAATCCCATTTTCTTCAATTTAACAGAGGGGTGAGCTAAGAAAGAAGATGTAGAGAAAATCTGATTCTTCTTCAACTCCACCTCTATTCTGTGTGGAATAATCTTAAGGTGAGATATATCGTGACTTTGCTGGGTTTCATTTAGATGGTTTAGAATTATGGTTTTTGCTTCTTTCAATAATAATGAAGCAAATAAGTAATAACTATCTTCTTCTATTTCATGACTTTGAAGTTTTACTAACTCTGCTAGGGTATTAATCTTGTTGTTCGAAAGTTCATTCAAGGTTGCTTTAACATCACCTTGAAGTTCTTTTAGACCGGAAATTGGCAACTTTGAAAGCTTTATTGAATCTGTATTTTTGGTGAGAACATCCGAAAATCTCGAAAATAAGACCCTTTCTAATTCTTTAATTAAAATTAGGTCTTCAGAATCCTTTTTAACAAAATCGCTTATAGTAGAGATTTTTCTTCTGTGAAAAGCATTTTTAGTATACCCATCTGTCCAATCAGGTTTCATTTTTGTTATTTTAATCTTTGAAAAATTAGGGAATTTATCAATCAGTTTCTTGAACGTCTGCTGCATATTTTCAACTAACACTTTTGTTATAGCAGCTTGGTAATTTATTCCTGTAGGTTCGATTATTTGAAAAATAAATTCCTCATATAGCAGATCAGGATCACAGCTCTCACCTAACATGGCTTTCAATTGTTTAAAAGAAGGGAATAGATGTTCAACCTTTAATTTGGAATATGATGTTAAAGACTCTACCTTTATTGTTGGAGTTGGTGTACCAATTGCCCTTTGTTTCCTTTTATTTGATTTAAAATGAGTGATAAGAAGTTCTTTTTTGTACTCGAACAGTTTCTCTAATAAATTAGAAACAAAACGGAGTTTATCAATTTCTGTGGCCAAAAAATGATAACTATTCTGTATCCATCGTCTGTAAAGAGCATCTTTAAGTGATACAAAACTCTTATCAGCCTTCTTTGAAAATCTTTTCTCTACATTTCTGCTTATTAGAAGTGTATTGTCTAATAATGGACTGATATTCTCTCTATCAAATTCATCAATTGTCTTTTCCTTTATCTCATTAACTTGATTTTCTGTTAGTTCTAAAATAGTTGCTAATTGATCTGTTGGTGTATTGAAAAAATCAGCAAGTGTTACAACATTATTAGAATTTAGTATTCTTCTAATTGAGGATGGACACCAAACATTCACACTGAAAAGGTTCTTACCAATTGGCATGAATAATTTTGCTTTTTTAGGAGCACCATGCGCTAGAGCTGAAGCAATTCTATCATTTCCTTGTAGGAAATTGGCAAATATTGATTTTTTACTTTGAAGAATCTGAGTGAGGTTTTCTACTACTACAGGTGCAGATTTAACAAAACGGGATAATCGAGCATGTTCTCTTCTTCTTCTTTTAGCACGACTTAGAAAGGTTTTCAACCTTCTACCAAGTTGCATTAAAGCTAATCTGATATCTTCCTCTATCTCAGGAACATTAGAAATATATTCTTTACTTGTTTCAGGAAAGGGTATCTTTGTACTTACAAGTGAAACAGCTATTGCAAGCGGATCTGATTGTTTTGTTAACCCATAATCGCTCCATTTTATGGAAGAAACAACTTTAGTAATAACGTCATTTCCCGCTCCAAAAATTAAAGGAATACGATTTGCGTAACGATATATGAATTTATTATCTGTACTTGAAGCTCTTGAATGAGTAAATCCCTTCACTCCCCCACCATAACCTATAGCTGCTTCTATTATGAAAGGATGACCTGAATAAGCTTTAGGTGGTCTAGTTATTGCTTCAACGAATTTTGGCTGAAGTTCTTTTTCAAGCCCCTTCCTGAGCCTACCTGAACCTAAAGGAGAAAGAGCACTTCCTCTAGGTGGTTCAAACTGAAATTTTCTATCTCTTTTACGTTTGATTTCTTTTGCTTCTTGATAGGCTTTTACAAAACCCTCATGAACAATTCTCCTTATTTCGCTTGAAGTTATTTCTTTTGGTTTTTTTGATGGATCTATTCCTAATAATTGGAAGAAATCTTTACTTATATCTTCTGTGACTCCCATGAAATGGTTAGCAAGGAATTCTCTAAGGGTTTTAGATTGTGTAACAGAAAGCTCTGATTTGAACTGAGTTATATCACAGCCCCATGGATGAATTTTCACGATTTCAGGTTGAGGTGGCATATCGTCTACGACACTTGCTAATTCAAAAGATTCAATTTCACCATCTTTATCTCCTGGGAGATTAATATTAAAACTTGCATAAGGAGTTATTATTGCAAGTTGTTTGAAATATTCTTTCACACTATTCTTTGCGAGATTCCATGCTCCTGTAAAGGTGATAGATATTTCTGTTCCTGGTTCTTCAAGGTAATTTGGGTCCCCAGGAAGATATTCATGTTCTTCCATTATAATAGGTTCATTTTTTTCTAAATTTATCATTAAATGAAGTTCATGAGTCATATTATCCAAAAAATGTCTACTACGTATTCTAGCAGGTAAATCGACAGAAGACATTGAATAAAGTAAGCACATTTTAGCGCCTAAACCAAATCTTCCACGTGTCTGAATAACACCATATTTTGTGCCTGTGAGCACTCTTCCAAATAATTCAGCTATTAAATGACCAGGAACACCTATTCCATTATCTATACATGTTAATTGGAGAAAATCCAAATGCTTCTCCAGTGATCTATACTGTTTTACGTCTAGTAATTCCTGAATTTCTTTTTGAGATAATCTTCTTAAATCTATACCAATAACAGGGTTGATTCCTCTTCTTTCGGCAGCATCAAGCCCATTTTCAACAAGTTCTCTAATACTTGTGAAAACAGCTCTCATAGAATTACCAAAACCTGCGATGGCTCTATTATCATTAAAGAATGCTGCAGCACTCATTTTTTTGGTAACGATTTCAGACAAGCAGTTTACCTTCTATATTACTTTTTTATAATTCAGTATCAATATTTTAGTATTAAAGTATATATAATGTGTTTCTATTCTTGATATGTAATAATCCTTTTCCATAGACTGATGATATAATGAAGAAGACTCATCACAAACTATATCCTCAACCAACACACTATTTACTGAAAGCATGTTAAGCAATATAGAAGTATACCTTTGGAATCTACAGCCTTGAAAATTGTGAAGAAAACAACAAGAAGAACTTGAGGTATTACTCCTACCTAAAGGAATGGGACTTCTGCTATCAACAGTTAGAAGAAACTGAAATAAAGGTAAAAACTTGCTTTGAGTGTTTTAATTATGTGAAAGCATCAAATAAAAATAAAGAAAAGAAAAGAAGAAAAAAAAATCTATGACAAGTTCTTATCTCCTTGACCTCTAAAAGAAAGGTTCTGCTAATCGACATGGAGACAGAATCATATCATTTAATTTTGGGTTTCATTTTAGTTTTGTGCAATACAACTGAAGTAGCTACAAAACCAAGAGCTATCACAAACATTGCAGAAAAAGCTCCAGAAGTACGGAAAGCATCAGCTAGATCAATTTTATTTAAGAAATCTTCTTTTAGCTTATCTGATAGGGTAAATGTTCCTAGTATTACATCTTCTTGCCAATATAATTCTGCCATATCAGCGGTCATTCCTGCATATGTAGAGTGCCAAGTATTATAGTAGTAGAATGCAAGTTGTGTTATCGGAACTGTATCAGCCAACAGTGAATATATTTCTTCATCATATTGTGATACTCTTGTATTAAATTGAACTCGATCTCTTTTTTCTACAACTGATCCAGAAATTGGTTCAACAGACATATATTGCATATGAAACTCATCACGTAACCTTCCAGGGAAAGAATGGGTAAGATTGAAATCGTTGATAGTCAAATCCAGTTCTGGATACATTTTGTCCCAAATTCCTACATGTACGAATGTAGAAGGTATGAAATCTGCATACTCTTGACCATATAAATCATAGGTGTCTAATTGTAAATAAGGTATCTGTGCTTCTGCTTGATAGACAAAAGCTATTTCGTCTTTGAATAGACCAGTGTCTCTTAGTGATGAAAATATGAAAGGTCTAAAGTATTGTTCTGACCACTGCAATCTTAGCCCTCGTTCTACATTATTATATAAATTAAAGAAATCATATGTGTCTGTAACCGTGTCGATCCATTCATAGTTTTTGAATTGCCAATTACTAAACTGAACTTTATTATAACTTTTCCAGCATTCTACATATGTGTGAATCACGTCTCTTCTAACAACTTCATACTCTGTAGCTGTAATGTTGACAATATGTACTATACCTTGTTCTAAATCAGCTAGGTAAATATCGCTTCCAACCACATAAATACTTTCTGCGGAACTTTTCAAACCATCAGTTTCGTCGAATGTTCCAACGATTATTGGAAAATCAGAGACTGTTACATCAACATGAACAAAACCTGCTGTACCTCTTGTTAGATAGATATCATTACTTCCAGCGATTTGTAGGTTCTGATAGATTTCTCCTCCGGAATTAGCTAGTTTCCCTCTTTTGAATAAGAAACCAAAACTTATATCATATATTATAAGTCCTTCATCTTCATCAATGATGTAAAGAACATCATCATAAGCTTTAAGCTCAAGAACATTATTCAAATCACCGTCATTTGTTATATTGTAGTAACTTAGTTCAGAAACAGAATTTGGAGAGGAAATATCAAGAACAACAATACCATTTTCTCCTAAACCTACAATAGCATAATCTCCATAGATTGTAATGTCTTGTGCTATTCCTTGAGATATATCAAAAGTGTTAGAATTAGCAAGTTCACCGTTTGCAAACTCGAAAAGTGCTAAACCATGTTCACCGTTAGCTACAGCTAATATTGTATAATTATCTGGTGAAGGACCTTCTGCCATAGCTACATCTCGCATATCCTTGGAGACTTCGCTTAGCTCACTTTGGTAAACCGTTTTTACATCCACTAGGTTAGAAGTATCCAGTACTTCCAGACCACTTTCACCTTCAGCAACAAAGACAAAGTTTCCAGAATATGTTATTGCTTCAACAATTCCTTTATCGAATTCAAAGTCACTATATTCTGCAACAGCCATAAACAAGGAACTGTTTAGATCAACTATTTTTACTCCAATATTGTCTTCGATTACATAAGCTAAATTTCGTTCTTCGTCAACTATAATTTCAGTGGAATAAGCTCCCTCAAAACTTGGAATATTAGCTATTCCGATAAGCAAAGCTACTTTTGTAATATTATTTGAACCTGTGTTTGCGACATAATGAAGCTCAGTTTCCCAATCAGTTTCTATTTCAATAGTGTCATTTGAGATTAATGGAAATCTTTTACCACCAAATAGTGGGTCTTCAATTCCTATAATCCATTCCAACGTCGTCCTCTTACAAATGTATGAGATACCATTTCCGTATAGCCAATCTAAAGATGGTTGCCCTAATAGAAACTTCATATAAGCAGCAAAAGATTTTGCGTATTCCAGCTCAGGTACTGTATCTATCCCATATATATCAGCGAGTAATTGAACAACATCTACACTTAAAACTGATGAATCATAATAAAGACCTTGAATTAAATCTAAGAAAAATTTAGGGCTACCTGGTTCTCCAGTTAGTACAGAATAATCATGACCATTATATATAGCATTATATAAAATCCTGTAACTTGTTGGTCTATCAAATTGAGGATAGATATAGGCTGGTCTTACACCTAACCAGTTATGTGGGAGATAGGTAGACAAAGAAATCATACCTTCAGCTTCAGCGTAATTTTGATTGAGAACCAAATATGCAAGATCACTTTCATCATATCCTTCTGTTTGGTTTAATTCTTGCTGGATAAGGAAAGCGGCGATATATGCTTGAAAACCATATTCTGTTCCGTTACCAAAGTTTTTCACGTAGTAAGGCCACATATAGTTGAAGTTTAGTACTTTTTCAGTACCTTTGAGAGATATGTTAGAGTCAGTGTTTAGAAGATATAATTTTTTAGTTGCATAAACAAAATAACCCTCTTCGAAATTGTATTCTTTAACATATCTAACTTGATAAGTATCAAATACTAACTCTCCAGGAACGTACATATAGGATATTCGAGTGTTATAATCTAAGTAAGCATTACGATCGCTGACATTAAAGAATTCAAACTTAGTCTGAAAAGAGAAGTTCGAATCGTTAGAACTTGCATCCATATACATGAAATCTGAATAATTAGAATCTGAACCAATATAAGGATCGAAATCTTTTAAGTTTATTTGACTGAAATCTAATAAATCATCGTTGATTTCTTCCATAATATCTTGAGATTTTAAAGGTAAAAGTATACCCAATGCAATTGAGGACCCTAATGTAAGTCCTATAATTGAAATACCAATTAGTATACGAAACTCACGTCGCATAGTTTATTCCTCTTTATACTAATACTGCTTGTCACCCAAAATTTATATAACGCATTTTTGAGAGACACTTTAAGAAGGCTGGTGAAAGAGCAATTATATACTTTTTGGTTGAATATTACTAGCTTAAAGAAAAAAAAATTTTTGGTTAAAAATCAATTATTTCTTTTCTGGTTTTGGACGTGGTCTTATGTAATAATGCTCAATATCCCATAGTTTCTCTATCTCACTCATGTCGGCGTAGCCAATAACTTGATCTTCATCATTAACTATTTCTATTATTATATCTGAAAAAGTGGTGTAACGCTCTAAGAGTATTTTAGGTGTCTCATTAAATGTCAGTATTCCTCTTACTAACGACCCTCTTTTTCTTTCTTCAAGAATTGAAAAAACAACATCTATTTTAGAGAATCTGTTTCTCATAAATCTATATTCTTTAGTTTGCAACCCCTTAGGTCCTGGTTGAATAACTAAAAAACCTCGAGTTGCTTGTTGCCTAGTGTTGAAGGTTTCAGCCAATTTCAAGTCTTTTAATAACCCTGATAGTGAAGGTTTATCGTCGTAAATTTCATAAGATAAGAGTTTGCATGGTCCCAAACAATTATCGAATATTCGGATGAAATTAGATTGATCTATTTGATAGAATTTTGAAGGCATTTGGCTTGCTGAAATGAGATCAACAATCACAGTAGCAATACGGTGTTGGAATTTTTTAGTTAGCACATCAGAAGAAATGGTTTTATTTGATTTTTTAAGTAGCTCTTCATCTAGCAGTAAATATGAGAAACTCTCCTCTTCTTTTGCTTGAGAAATTGAATGGATAAACATCAAAGTTGAAATTTCGTTTGATAGTTCTGTATTCTTGGGAGGAAGTTTTAGTACAATTACAGGCTGGATTTTTTGAAACTTAATAAAAGCCATTATTTTTTTTAACAAACCAAAATTAAAACATGTATTATCTGTAAAAATAAAAACTAGAGAAATGTCTTTTATTAGTTTTTGCACATAGTCTTTAATTCTTTCTTCATTATTTTCATACCATCTTGTTCCTTCGAAAAATGTGTCTTTTGGTTTTGAAATAGAAGGTAACTCGATTGTTGGGACTCGAAGAGTATTGTTACTCAGAATTTCGTCATTTGCCAAAAGCAATGAAGTAGCGATATTAGAGGTTATACTGTGCATTACTGAAAGAGTTTCCAAGCCTTCACTACCAACAAAAAGAAATCCGATAGTATCAACTGTTTTTAGCCCTTCAAGAAAAAGCGTATCTGAAATCTTGCATCCATCTAGCTTATTTTCCACGCTTTGGGAATTTTCGATTATTTTATCATGATTAAATTCGTAAAGAGCATTAAAGAGTTCAGGTACATCAGCTTTGACACCCTTACTCTTTTTTCCAAAAATTGAGGTTATCCATGACATTTTTTCTACATATATTGAGTTGGCAACAGCTTTTTAAGACTTTTTACATATAGAAATAGACTAAATTTTTGTGAAATGTGATGAGAAATGTTAAAAAGAAGCGAAACAAAAAGGATACTGTAATGGAATCTGTTACTACTAATCAAATTTCAGTTAAAGCTCGTGTAGTAAAATCTAAGGAAAAGATTAATATCCCCTCTTTTGATTTTGAGAATTTAATAATAGAGCACCAAAAGAAATTCCCTAGAACAGCTGCAGGCGTGGAAAATCCTAAAGATGTTGAAGCATTACTCAACCCCTTCAAGAAATTTTATCGTTTCCCTATTGCACTTTTTAAGGTAAAACTAAATACAATATTAGCTATGAGGTGGAGAGAATTCACTAAGTTGTGGGTTTTTGTGTTAATCTTAATGATCCCAAATATAATTCTAGCCCATACAGCTCTAACTATTCCAGAAGCTATAGATGTACTTTTCACAGTCAGTACTCCAATAATAATTGCAGTGATAATGTCTCTATTCTACTTGAAATATACTCATGATGGTTTTCTAGGCTTAATTATGGAGAAGAGAATAGAATGGCTTGAAAAGCCAGTGAGAGATTATTATAATAAGTTCTATGATAGAAAATTACCAACCAATCCGTTGATTATCATAACATCAATATTAGCAGGATTAGGAATTTCTATCCCTCTTGTAAATTACTCTTTTTCACAACCAATAGGGGTAGCTAAATTCTTTGGAATAGTTGCGTGTTTCTTTAATCCTATTTTACTATATATCTTTATCTTGGCAACTTATTATATGATTTTAAATACAAGAATTTATTCGAAAGTGCTAAAAACAATCAAACAAAAAATTCGTATTTATCAAGAAGAATATGGAACTCTACTAAACAAAGAAAACTATGAGATCATCTGGGCTTTAGGTAATACTCCTGGAAGATCAATACGACAACTTGAGAATATTCCAATCTCAGGAATTTTATCTGCAGTAATAATTACCATTGCCATGGTTGTGGGAGGGTTAAATCAGCTGATTTATGGTGTTAATGGAGAGATGCCTACAGTCGGCTTTGATTTTCTCTTCATAAAATCTAAATATGAGTGGAGCGTTTTTGTTGTATTAATTGGAGTGCTAATTGCAGTTATTTTAGTGCTGGTTATAGTCTTTCCAATCTACCTGTTTGGTAACAAAATGAAGAAATTCAAAGTTAAAGCCCTAATAGAACTAGACAATTACATTTTTGCTAGTGTAATGGAGTTTGATAAAAGATATGCAGAAGTAGCAAAAGTAGAAACATCAACAATGTATCAACTACGGGGTTACATAGCTGGAATGCGAACAGTTCCAATTTCTACAGGGAAAATCATCAAAAGTTTGACAGCTATTGTTATTTGGGGTTTAAACATGCAAAGGATAATCAAAGCAGTCGCAGGAGAGGGTTAATAATGTCTTGGTTAAAACGAAAATTGTTTGGAAAGAAAATATCTATCACTATTATTGGTGCTGGGAATGCTGGTTGTAGAGTTGGAGATCTTATAGTACAAAAATTTAAAGAAAATGACATCAATGTCCGATCTCTTGCCATTAACCAAGTAGATAATTTTACTCCGCAAATTGACAATTTTAGCGATAAATACTGGTTCGGAAGAAAAGAATCTTCTTCAAACGGTGAAATAAATGAAGTCGCGAAAATTTTGGAAAGCAAGAACCACGAGTTAAAAGATAAGATAGAAAAAGTTGTTTTTTACAAGAGTTCTGATACAAGAAGAGAAGGTGAAGATCATAAAGCCTTACATCTTATCATTGGAAGTGGAGGAGGTACTGGTGCTGCCGTCTCCATGCTCGCAGGTAAGATGATTAAAGATATAACAGGAGATTCTCCAACTATTGTTTTCATAGCTCCTGAAAAAGACGAATCTTCTCTTATCCAATACAATGCTGCAAAAGCGCTTCACTTCCTAGGGTTCGATTTCAAAGGACCTTACAGCCCAATCTTGTTATTTGACAATGAAAAACTCTTAAAGAAATTCGAAGATGAATCGCTATCAGAAGCTTTGAAACAGAGCAATAACCTTCTAGCAGAGACGCTTACTACAACTATCTTGTTTTCTCTACAAGAAAGCAATCATGAAGAATACAATGCGGACTTAAATGACTTTTTCGCTGCCTTTGGCAAAGAAGCTACAGGTATTGGTATTATCATAGCTATGGATAAAGAGTACGATGAAATAGAAAAAGTGCAAAATCTCAGGTTTTCTGATTTGTTCTTCAGTGAATTGGATGAAAATTCAAGTTTAACAGCTGATGTTACAAGAGCTAAAAGAGGGTATCTGACAATAACAACACCGCTTTCAGCTCAAACAACTTTTGAAACAAGAAAGATAGAAAAAAGATTTGAAAAAGGGAGTATTAAAATATCTCTAACAACAGTTGAAGAACCGATTCTATCAATAAGAGGAGTTTTAACGGGTATTCATCCTGATTATGTTGACAGGTTTTGGGAGATTTTAGAAGCAGGTAGGGATAGTAGAAAAAGCATATTAGACCAAGAAGAAACTATAAGAAAATCTTATCTAGAACTAAAAATCGACTAGTTCCTCCTTTTCTTTTTACCTATTAATGAATAGGAAATAATATGACATGAATTTTGTATAAATTCTTTAGAAGTGCTTGGGGCACATCATGGGGACGCCACATACCCTCCTACACCGCCCACACCCTCTTGCAAGGATGCTTACGGTTTGCTTTTGGGTTTTTGTTGGATGTAGACCCGAGGACCACCATGAAGTTGGTGCATATCTACAATCCTTCAAAGGATAACCAATACGACCCTATATAAACACCAAAAAAATATACTGTTAACTAAACCCACCTTGGTAACAGTTTAAAATGATGGGTTACGGAGGGTATG
>JAHLWR010000041.1 GCA_019057815.1 Candidatus Heimdallarchaeota archaeon | reverse complement strand
ATTCCAGCCTGGGCTCATGTCACAGGTCAAGAAGTGATTTCCGCAGAAGAGAGTGACCCCAATGATTATCGCTTTCTTGTTAGGAGACTGAAATAAAGGTTGAATGGTGATTTTATGACTGAATTTGTGTCTCAAAGAATTACTCTTCACAGCATGAGGACTCTGTAGATTCTATTTCAGAATGTCCTATCGCTATTCTATTACTAAGGAGAATCGTATCCAAATCACTAATATTATGATTTTCAGCTTTGATGACGTTTTAAAAATCTCGAAATCAAATTATTAGAAAGAGAAAATTTCCGATAAGATTTAAATGGTTGAATTATTATATTTTTTTGTAATGGAAGCATTGTCGAATTATGATTACAATTCTCTTATGAGAAAAAACCGTTTAGCAGGAACAGCAACAGAATTGTCTCCTGAGATAGCTTCAACATTAGGTGCTCTATTCGGTAGCTACTTGGGAGGTGAAGAAGCAGTTGTTGTAAGTGCTAGAGATTTCAGAAAAGATACTCGTATGATTAGTCGATCATTTAATGCAGGTTTAATCTCCGTAGGAACAACAGTTTTTGAATTGCACGCATGTTCTTTACCTGTTTTACAATTTGCTCTCCGTAGATTTAGTGCCCATGCAGGAGTGCATTTTGCTTCTGCTCACAGATCTCCAGAAAAAATTAATATACGAATCTTTGACCAAACAGGTGTAGAGTTACCCTTCACAGAGATTTTTGAGAAAGAAAAATTACAAAAGCGGAAAATTATTAGATCAGCTCCTGATAAGATTGCTGACATTTTATCAGTACACCAAGCAAACGATTTGTATCGTTCAGCTATTAGATCTGCTATGCCTTATGATGTTTTGAAAGAAAAGAATTTTTCTATTGTAGTTGACTGTTCATTAGGTCCTGTAGCTGAGATATTTCCTAACATTATGGCTGAGTTAGGAAGTAAAATATTTACACTTAATTCTTATAGACCTGATGGAATCCCTGAATCGCTTCCAAGCCCTATTTCTTTGACAATACTATCTCGTACTGTTGTTGCAGCAAAAGCTGATTTGGGTATAGCATTCGACCCTAGTGGTTCTAGAGTTATTTTTATGGATGAGCATGGAAAGATTATTGATTCACATGTTATTGCAACAATTCTCCTGAAAAACAAGATGATAGGAAGAGAAAAAGGACATGTTGTTTTGGCTGAAACAATGTGGGTTTTAGAAAAATGGCTCAATGAAAAGAATATTTCTCACACTTTTACTCGAGGCTCTCCAGGAGAAATGTCGAGATTAATACAGTTTAAAAGAGCATTATTTGGAGCAAATGAACATGGAAGCTATATACACCCAACATTTTCGAATGAATCAGAACCTTTTGTGTCGACATTGTTACTTCTTTGGTCTTTTGCTCAAAATGAAAAACACAAATATATTTCTTCTTTTGCAGAAGAAAATGACGTTGTCGACGAAAATATGTATTTAGAAGAGTATTATAGACTGAATGCTGATCCAACTTTGTTTTTCAAAAAAATATATGAAACTGATACAGATGGGAGAGTTGTAAACACACTAGACGGTGTCAAAATAGTATCAGGAGCTAGAAAATGGGCTCATATTTATGCGAGTATAATTTCTACAACTTTGATTGTTAAAGTATGTGCTGAAAATAAAGAAGATAGGGAAAAATTACTTATTGAAATATTGGACTTAGTCCGAAGAATAGATAATGAAGTATCAACAAACTAAAACAAGAGGAGAAAAATGACTAAAGGATATCTTAATTTCGTTTTACATGGACATCTTCCTTGGGTTCTAGAACAGGGAACATGGCCTCATGGTGAAGTATGGCTCCATGAAGCAACAGCTGAAACTTATTGTCCAACTTTATCAATGTTAACTGATCTTTCAGAAAAGAAAGGTTACACTGAAATGGTAACAATAGGTTTAACACCTGTTTTAACAGAGCAACTAGCTCATCCCAGATTTAAGGAAGGTTTTGTTAACTTTCTTGAAGACAGAATCAATGCTAGTTATAAAGATAAAGATCACTTTAATTGGATTGGTGATTCTGAAACAGCTAAATTATCTATAAGGTGGGCTGAATTCTATAGCTCTGTCAAAGAACAATTTGTAGAGAGATTTAACAGTGATTTGACATTAGGATATCGAGAATTACAAGATAGGGAAGCAATTGAGATAATTACTTGTGGTGTTTCTCATGGATATCTACCTCTCTTAGGTAAAGAGGAAACTGTTAATGCTCAAATAAAGGGTGGACAGCATATCTATAGATATCGTTACGGTCGAGATAGCTCTGGTATTTGGTTACCAGAGTTAGCATATAGACCTAGTTATAAGTGGAGGAATCCTGTTACTGAAGAAGAATTTGAAAGAAAAGGGGTTGAATATTACATTCAGAAGAATAACATCAAATATTTCTTAGTTGATACTCCCTTGTTAAGAGGAGGTGAAGGAATAGGCACCTACCTAGACAGATTCACAGCCCTTCAACTTTTATGGCAACAATTTGAGAAACAAAAACAAGATATTCAAGGAGAAAATCTTTCTATCTATCGTCCTTATATCGCAGGAGGATCAGAAAATCTTGAAAATAATGTTAGTTTCTTAACACGTGATGATAAAACAGGAATTTTAGTCTGGTCTGGAGAACATGGATTTCCAGGAGATGGTTATTACCTAGAATTTCATAAAAAGCATTTCTCCTCTGGAAATAGATATTGGCGTGTAACAGGTTCTGATGTTGATCTTGGTGAGAAAAAACTTTACGAACCAAATAAAGTTGTAGAACGATTAGATGAAAATTCCGCATATTTCGTAAAAATGGTTAAAGAGAACTTATTACAGTATTATGATGAAAACTCTAAGCCAGGAGCAGTTGTTAGTCCATATGACTTTGAACTCTTAGGACATTGGTGGTTTGAAGGAGTAGGTTTTCTTGATAGAGTTATTAATCTAGTCTCTGAAGATGATGAAATTTCCATGATTACTAGTAAAAAGTACCTTGAAACCTATCCTCCAAAAGCTGATACTGTTGTTTCGCTTCCAGAAGGTTCTTGGGGTAAGGGTTCTTTTCATTGGATTTGGCTTAATCAAGATACGATGTGGGTATGGAAACATATCTATGAATGTGAAGAGATATATTTGCAAGATCTGAAGGATTTTAAGAAGAAACACCATAAAGATTTCTCAGTAACTAAGAGGCTTATTAATCAAATGGGAAGAGAGTTATTCCTACTTTCTTCTTCAGATTGGACATTTCTTATTTCAACTTGGGCAGCCCGAGATTATGCAGAGCATAGAGTGTCTCAACACTATGAAAGTTTCAAAAAACTTCATGAAATCTTCAAGGAAAGCCATGAAAATTCATTATCAGAGCATCAGTTTCAACTTCTTGACAAATTAGAAAAAGAAGACAGTATAGCTTGGGAACAAGACGTTTACAAATGGTTTGAGCTCTAAACACTCTTTTTCTTTTTCTGTCCTTTTTCGTTTAATACCTTTCTATACACTTCTTGCCAGTGTTTAGCAGAATTTTGCCACGAGAAATCAATTTTCATGATGTTTTTTTGCAATTTTTTCCATTTTTTAGGATTGCTTCTGAGATTTATTGCTCTTTGAACTGTATCGAATAACTCTTTAGCATCAATTTTGTCAAATACAAAACCTGTCCCCTTGGCTGTCAAAGTGTCGAAATTCTTAACTGTATCAGCTAACCCTCCTGTTCTTCTTACAATTGGAACTGTTCCATAGACCATACTGTACATTTGATTTAATCCGCAGGGTTCATAAATAGAAGGCATAAGGAAAATATCTGCCCCAGCTTCTATTTTATGAGCAAGTTTATTATTAAAATCAATAATGATTGAACACATGCCTTTAAACTTTTTTTCTTTTTTCTTCAAAGCTTTTTCAAGAGCATAATCACCTGTTCCCAATAATACAAATTGGATATCAAGATTCATCATTTGATCGAAAATCTCTAAAATTAAATCTATCCCTTTTTGGGGTGCAAGCCTTGAGACTATACCTATTAAAGGCTTATCTGATATTTCCAATCCCATTTCTAGCTGTAAATCACTTTTACAAATCGCTTTACCATTTATATTATTTTTATCATAATTTTGTTTAATAAATGGGTCAATACTAGGGTTCCACTCAGTATAATCTATTCCATGAACAATACCAAAAAGATCATTTTTTCGTTTTTGAATATACTTTTCTAATCCGAATCCATATTCTTTCGTTTGGATTTCATTTGCATAAGTTGGACTAACCGTTGTAATTAGATCAGCATAGAGAATACCTGATTTCATGAAATTAATCTTTGAATAGTAACCAAGACACTCTTCAGTGAAATAAATTTCAGGTATATTAGCTTCTTGTACATCTTCTACAGGAAAGATTCCTTGATAACCGATATTATGGATTGTGAAAATTGTCTTGGTTTCTTTGAATAAATATTCTGAATGATATTCGCTTTTTAGAAAAAACGGAACTAAACTAGTATGCCAATCATTGGTGTGTATGATATCTGCTTTAAGCTGTAAATGCTTTAGAACTGTGAATATTGCTTTATTAAAGAATATAAATCTCATAGCACTATCCTCATATTCTATTCCTTTTTCATCAACGTAGAGCCCCTCTCTATAGAGGAACTGATTCTTGATGAAGTATACTAGAATACTACTATCTGGAAGGATTCCTCTATACAAATCCATGAATTCTATCGCGTCTCCTACTTGTACACCTATTTTTTCACGAACAAGTACTAAGTCATATTTTTGAATATCAATAAATTTGTAAAATGGAGTAATAATACATATAGAATTTCCAAGTTTTTCTAAAGATCTGGGTATAGCAGCAGATACATCGGCTAAACCTCCAGTTTTAGAAAATGGTGTTACTTCTGTAGAACAGAATATAATGTTCATTTCTCTTTCCCAAGATTACATTTTTTAACTCTTTTAATAATGTTGTCTGAAAGATTGATTATCATGTTCTTGTCGGATTCAGGAAGGTTTTCAACGATATTTTCCAGCGTTTTCCTTTGAAAACCCAGACCAGTAAGAACTAATTTTTTATTCCACCATTCTTCAGATCCCCACCAGAATTGACAAGAGTAAAAAGAAGCATGATAATCCTCTAACCAACTACTCAAGGAAACTTTTTGTTTGATTTGTCTTAGGAGTTCAAGGTGTGAATGGAGGAGCTGATGAACAGGATTTTGGGGGTGATCCCATAGAGGGAAATGTATCCCCATCTTTAGCTGAACATCATCAGTAGACCAACTAGTTGACTGTAAAATCCCGACCTGTTCTGCAATCTTATATTTTCTAGAAAGTTCTGATACTTGAATACTTTGTAATTCGTTCATTAATTCGAAAAAGAAATTGTAATAATTTTCATGATGTTCTCCAAAAGTTTCAAGATCCATAGCTAAAACAACTGGAATTGAAGAAGTCTGAAATGCATGTAAAATATCTTTCAAAGCTCTTTTTGAGTTGTTGTTATAACCATTAAAAGCAATACTATTACTCAGTATTTTATTTCTTTTAATAATAGAAATCGATTTATCACTTGTAACCTTGAGAATCCCACCATAAGGTTCAAGAAAAACGTTAGATGGAGAAATAATATTTTCAAACCCATTTAATGTTAAAGAGTCGAAAATAGTTGGCGAAATTGCTAACTCAGGTGGAAAAAAAGATGTAGGTAAAATGTTAAAAACTTCTTGAATAATCATCTGCTGTTTTGTTATCTGATAATTCTGCTCATCTTTTGTTAGTAGAGGTAATAAAGCGTGGTAATAAGCTGAACCCATAATTTCGATTTGACCTGATGAAATACCTTTGTTAACTAATTTTATTACCTGAGGATAATCGTTCTCTAGCTTTTCAACTAGACATCCTGATATATTCAAAGTAATCTTGATTTGTGGATTTTCTAGAAGCTTTGTAAAGAATGGCTCATAGCATTTATTAACAATTCTTACAATAATTTGTTCTGTTTGTGTTATGGGCTGGTAAGCATGAAGAATAAATGCAACAGGAACATCTTTAGTAAAATCCATATTTGTAACCTTGAGTAAATCTGAAGTTTGCTTTTTTAAAAGATTTGTATGTGATTAATTACATATATACTATCACGTGAAACAGTAACTATTTCAGCAAAAAAAACTAATAATAATTATTGCATGATAATATTTTTAAAGAAGTGGAAATAGAAAAGAATGTAACCTTGTTGGTGAGATATATAATGTTTAATACGAAAAATATACGAACTGTTTTACTAAAGAAAATGATGGAAAAAAGTCAAGAAATTATAGCTATTGAGAAAGAAAACATAAACGCCATAAATGTCTTCCCAATACCAGATGGGGACACAGGAAATAATCTTTTTTATACAATTAAAGCTATAGTCGATGAAGTTGATAATCTAGCAGAAGATGATGATCATGATTCAATTATCTCAGCAATTTCAAAAGGTGCATTTGTTGGTGCAAAAGGAAATTCAGGAGTAATTTATTCCCAGTTCTTGATTGGAGTTGTGGAGGCGTTAGAAGGAAAAACTAATACTACTCCTAAGGACTTTTCTAAAGCACTAGATGAAGGTACTGAAATGGCTTATGATGCAATACTTAATCCTACTGAAGGTACCATTCTAACAATTATGAAGGTTATAACAGAGAGATCAAAAGAACTTATCATTGAAAATCCTGATATTAGTTGGGTTGATTTCATGACTACACTTGTAGAAATAGGAAAATCCACTCTTGCAAAGACAAAAGACATGCTAAAAGTTCTAAAAGATGCTAATGTTGTTGATGCAGGAGCAAAAGGATTGGTTCATATTCTTGAATCTTGGTTAGAAATAGTGTCATCTCAACAATAGGCGGTGGAAGAAACTGTTCTTTGTCATAACGGGAAAGAAAGGAACAGGAAAATCTACTTTTTTATTTGATTTATCAGAGGTTTTAAAAGAAAATTATAAGGTTTTTGGGTTAATCATTCAAGGTCAAGAAGAAAGGTTTTTTTTAGATTTAGAGACTGGTCAACGTAGTAATTTTTTCCAGGAAGGGGATTTGATAGGAGAAAAGATTGGTAAATTTGTTTTCTCCCAAAAATCCTTAGATTTTGGAAACAGAGTTATTAGAAGATCGTTGTTATCTAATGTTATAATTATAGACGAACTAGGGTTGTTAGAAAGCAAAGGAAAGGGATTATATACTTCAATACATGAAGTAGTAGAAATCGTGAAAAAAAGCGATAAGAAGCTTATGATTTTATGCATTAGAGAAGATGTTAAGAGTAAAATTCTAAATCTCTTAGCTATTGTTCCCAAGGGAACCTTGGAAATCAAGAAATACCCGTCCAAACAAACCCTTGAAAAGTTTTGCAAAAGCATTGAAGAACATCTTAAATTGTTTGTAAATCCCTAATTTAAGTGTATAAACGCTTTTCGCGTGAAATGTTTTTTTTGTTTCTAGAAAAAGTTCAGATATAACTTACATTTTCAGATAGTCTATGAATGATAAGAAAAAAATTGCGTTATTGTTTATCTTTCTAGGTACAATAATAATAGCAACCAGCTTTGCAAGTTTTGCACATACAAGTATCTATTACAATGATCAAGAAAACCAGCTCAATATATCAGTATGTGAATCAGCTGAAGATTTTTGGATTGTAGACGTAGATACAGGGGTTAATCACAGTTTAAGTGATTTTTACGGAAAAGTCATATTCTTAGATCTTTGGGCTACATGGTGTGGTCCTTGTGAAATTTCTATGCCTTTCATCCGAGAATTATATCTGATGTATCCTGAAAGTATGCTGCAAGTTATATCAATTGATGTCGATGAAACTGAAACAGAAGCTCAAGTTTCAGCTTTCCGAAAATCTCGCGGTATGGACTGGATTGTTGGAATAGAAGTCAATAATCTTGTTAGTAATATTTATGGTACTGGATTTATTCCAACATTTGTTATCATTGATCCTTCAGGCGTAATTCAATATTTAGACGCGGGGATAAGTGACGAACTCTGGTATGATACAATGATGCCAATCATACAAGGATATTTACCTGATGATACTCAAAAACCAGCATTTACTGAACTAGCAATAACAAACACTACAGAAATATCTATATTCAACCCAAGCTTCAACCTCTACGCTAATATCACTGATGATAGGAATGTAAAAAGTTCGTATGCTCACATAAATGCAGGTATCCATACTATTATTGAAAAACTCACTCCAACTAAATTAAATGGAAGTTTCATCATAAACGAAACCATAACAATTTTACCAGAGTATCTTTATGGAATTGATACTTTTAGTGTTTATATTGATGCCTTAGACTATTTTGAAAATTATAACATATCTTCAACAATTGTATCGTCTTCTACTCCCTACTTTGACGCAGGACCACCGGTTTTGGGTGGCTATAACATTACTCTTACTGAATTAACAGAAACAATGTATAAAGTTGAAATACTCGCAGAAATTACAGAAGATCTTCTATTAACAACAGCAAGGTTAGAGTTCTATATTGATGATGTTCTTATAAGAAATACCATTTTCACAGAATACAATTCATCTCACTTGCAAGCTTCGGTTAACATGCTTTATAGTATGGGTGCACCTCATGAATTTACTATATTACTTGTGTTCGAAGACGTTGCAGGGAATCTAGTGGTTGAAGAAACAATACTTGAGGAACCTCCAGAAGAAACAACAACCACAACAACCACAACAACTGAAACTACCACATCTATAGAAACAACTACAACATTGGCAACAGAAACTACAACTGAAGCAGGCTACATCAGTATAGGGATCTTAATACTTTTTACAATTGTTTTCGCGCTAAGAAGAACTGTTGCTTATAGAAAGAGAAAATAGTTTTCATTCTTCTTTTTTTTTTCTCTTTTCAGAAAATATAAATAACCCAATATATTTCGAAGTATTGTGAAAAAGAGTCAAGTATCTATCTTAATAATTTCAGTTCTTATTATTGGGGGAGCTGTAGGATTATATTTTATAATTCAATCACAAGGTGAGGAATTAACAGAAGCTCCTAATTATACCCTTGAAACTATTGAAAAAACTGTTTTTACAATAGAATCTCTGCAGCCTAAGGTAGTTATACTTGATTTCATGAGCTATTCGTGTGGACCTTGCAAACTTATGTATCCACGGTTTATCTCTTTGCTCGAAGAACCTGAACTTAAAGATAATCTAGAGATCGTATCTATTGAAGTATATAATGGTACAACACACGAACAGATGATAGAATATGCTACATCTTACAATATAACTTGGAAATTCGTTCAAGCTCCTCCAAGTATGCAAACTGATTTTGGAGTAATCAATCTTCCAACAATCATCATCTTAAATTCTGAAAGCGGGATTACTTTAGACAATGAAGGCGTTATTTCTTACGAAGAATTAAAAACCGTTGTTCTGGAAACTCTAGAGGGTTCTAGAAAAACTCAAACCTTAATAAGCTATCAAGGAGTAATTATCGGTTTTGCAATCATAGTAGCGATATCTTCTTTCTTTTCACCTTGTTCGTTTCCATTACTACCAAGCTACCTTGCTCATATTCTAAATATTGATGCAAACGATAAGAAAGAGATGGAAGATAAAGAGAGCACTGATAAACAACGGAGTAGTCATCTATTTTTTGGAATTCTAGGATTGTTTGGAGGCATAGGAATTTTAATTAGTTATCTAATTCTAGGAATAATTGTAAGCGCTGTTGGAAACGCTATTATGCCCTATATTGTGTATGCTTTGCCTATAATTGGAGGTATTTTTCTTATCCTAGGTATTTTTATGTTTACTAATTATTCACTAACATTTTCTAGAATATTGGGATGGATTAGGAAAAAGCAAATGAAATATGTTCAAGAAGATTCTAAAACCTCAGTAAGAGCTAAAATTACCAGTACTTTCTTGTATGGTTTAGGTTATGGGATAGCCTCATTAGGTTGTAATGCTCCTATCTTCCTTGCCTTTAGTCTACAAGTCTCTTCTCAAGATAGTATAATCAAAATGATTTTTGCATATTTAGCTTTCATTTTGACTGTTTTACTATTAATGATAGGTACAACTATACTACTTAGTATCTCAAAAGATGCTATTCTTCAAAAACTAAAAGCTTCCACTTCAGTTATTAAGAAGGTTAGTGGCGCTTTAATTATTGGTGTAGGAATATATTTATTACTCGAATTTTTCATTGGAACTTAAGATGAAAAAAAATTCTAAAATATATTCTATTAGTTTATTTGTTTTTATACTTATTTTAGTTCTTTTCCAAAATGAAGGTATGACAGCCTACGCAAAGGATTATGGAATTACGACAATTCAGCATTCACCTGAAACTATCAGCACAGGAATGAATCTTAATGTTACAATCGATTTTTATGATCAGACTGAAATCCTCAATATAAGACTCTTACTATGTCAATTATCACCGGATTTCGTGTGTTCAGCTCCAATTGAGATGGAGAAGATTAGTCCGAATATATTTAGTGGAATATTTAACGTAACATACCCAGAAGGGTCAGTTTTAGGTTACCACATAATGATTGTATATGAGAATTATAGTTCAGTAATTGTGCCTGATTCTTTAGATTTCTTGAGTATAGATAATATAGTTGAACCTCTTCCTGGAGAATATTACATTCAAATTCCTATACAAACAGCTACTACTATAACAGAAACTAATACGGAAACAAGTAATAATGATACTGAACTAACAAATGGTTTCGCTTCTACTTTGAGTTTTTTAGTGTTGGTTTCTTTTGTGTATCTAAGGAAACGAAGAATTAAATAAATTATAATAAAAAAATAAAGAAAAAAATAATTGTTTAAGGGTTAGAATCTCTTATGATGGAAGAACTCTTAGAACATCAATCTTCAAGAATTGTTAGTATTCTAGAAAAGGTTCTTCTCATCCTCTGCTCTATTTTTTCTTTGACTTCTTTGAGATTATCCTTGTAAGCATTAAGGGAACTACTAACATTATGAGAGTAATTGTAAAGTTTAATTGATTTTCATCTGTAGTAGATTCAACTGAATATTCAGCAGGTTCATCGAGAGGATAGAGATCTTCTGAACCAGTATAACCATCAATAGAATAAGAACCTGTACCTGACCAGTCGGACCAATAATTCCCTTCTTTTGTCTCAGGGTCATACCAGACGTTCTTATATGCACTATCATATGCTTGTGAAGTTCCTCCTAGACTATTGCCTACAAAGGTATTATGGTGAATAAGATTACCGCCAGAACCAGTAAATATGTACACTCCATAACCAACGTTTTCTTGTAGAAGATTATAAGTAACAACACAATAACTAGAATCGTAAAGCTCGATGCCACAGTCGTGATTGTTGCTACAAGTGTTTCTGGTAACAGTAGAACGATCAGAATCATCAATAAAGATGCCCAAGTTGTTATTGCTGCAAGTGTTGTTAACAACAGTTGAACCAAAAGAATTGAAAAGATAGATGCCTTCCCAGTCGTTGCTGTTACAAGTGTTATTAACAACCGTAGACCTATCAGAAGACTCAAGCTTGATACCTCTGTGGTTGTTGCTACAAGTGTTATTAACAACTGTAGACCTATCAGAAGACTCAAGCTTGATACCATCCCCATTGTCGCTGCAAGTGTTGTTAAGGACAGTAGAACTCTCAGAATCGTAAAGATAGATACCATCCCCATTGTTGTAGCACGTGTTGTTTGCAACCGTCGAACTCCCAGAAAATCGAAGCTTGATGCCCTCGCCATTGCTGTTACAAGTGTTGTTAGCAACTGCAGAATTA
>JAHLWR010000007.1 GCA_019057815.1 Candidatus Heimdallarchaeota archaeon | reverse complement strand
CTGGTAGTTCTACTGTTGTAAACAACACTTGCAACAGCAATGGTAATGGCATCTTTCTTGGGGATTCTGGTAGTTCTACTGTTGCCAACAACACTTGCAACAACAACTACAGATACGGTATCCGGCTTTCCTTTTCTGGTAGTTCTACTGTTGCCAACAACACTTGCAACAGCAATGGTAAAGGTATCTGGATTCAGTCTTCTGGTAGTTCTACGGTGGCAAACAACACTTGCAACAACAATAACGACGAGGATGGCATCTTGCTTGTTGGGGGTTCTAGTAGTTCTACTGTTGCCAACAACACTTGCAACAACAACTACAGATCCGGTATCTGGATTCAGTCTTCTGGTAGTTCTACTGTCATTAATAACACTTGCGAAAACAACAATGGTAAAGGTATCTGGCTTTACTCTTCTGGTAGTTCTACTGTTACCAACAACACGTGTAGCAATAACAACTATGGCATCGATCTTTTCTCTTCTAGTTATTGTGTTGTTATTTACAATCTTTTACAAGAAAATGAAAGATATGGAGTATACTTAGATTCTGTTTCTAATAATAATCTTATTCACCATAATACTTTCGTAGATAATAACTTTGGAGGTTCTTATGAAGGTTCTTCTCAAGCTTATGATAGTGGAAAGAAAAACACTTGGTATGACCCTAAGACAAAAGAAGGTAATTATTGGTCAGACTTGGGATCTGAGTGTGCATATAAAATTGACGGTAAAGCTCATTCTAAAGACTTATATCCCTTAAATAGAGCACAATCTTGCCCAAATCCTATTACTATGACAATACTCTCTATTGTCCTACCTTTACTAGTTAGTGTTGCTATTCTAGCGTTTGTAGTACCGAAGTATGGCATTCCATATACTCGAAAGACTATCATCCCCTATTTTCGCAAACGTAAATCTGAAAGACAAGATCGAATAGCTAAGCTCTTATCTTGTTCTAACTGTGGTGAAAAGGTTAAACTTTCTTTAACTTTCTGTGATAAATGTGGAACAACTCTTCCAAAGAGAAAAATAATAAAGCTCTCTGAACAAGAATTAAAATCAAAATTAATCATAAACATTTCTCTGTTGATAGTTATAATAGTCTTACTGGTTGTTTCTTTCTTTGGAATTTTCTTTGGAGCTTTCTTGGGAATCCTTTTTGCATTATGGGGAGAGGGAGGAGGTTTCATAGCTTTAGCAATTTTTTGCATTATTTTGATTATTGTGCTATCTTTTCTACTTGGTCGTTATATTATCCCATCTCTTATAAGAGTGATTAAAGAGAAGAGAAGAAGAAGAAATAGTGGAGAATGAATGAAGTGAATTGGATAAATATGAGATTCGCACCTTCAAGTTGAATGAGACATTGTTTCTTCCAGATTACCGACAAAATTATTTAGACATTTTGTATTCACCCTATGTTCTCTATGTGATATTGAGTATTAGAAAAAGGTCACCTTCTTATATACTATGCATATTAATGTAATAGTTTACATAAGAGTCAGTACTGCTGATCAAGAATCAGGTTTAGAGACGCAAAAGGATGTAATTGAAAAAAGACTTAAAGAAATCGGATATAGACATCTTTTGAAAACTTTTGTAGATGAAGATATTTCAGGTGATAGTCATGTTGAACAAAGACCAGCATACAAAGAATTACTTGCATATATTGCTGAATACAATAAGAATAATGCTGGAGATCCAATAAGAGAGATATGGGTTCAAACCCGAGATAGAATTTCAAGGGAAGTTGACATGTTAGGTTATGCTTCGGTAGTTTTGCGAAGTTTAGGTGTGGAAATTCGAGCAACAGAAGAATCTGATGAAATTCTAGTCACTAGAATTTATGATATTCTTGGCGAAGAGGAGCTTAAAAAATACCGACAGAAACGTATGTATGGTATTAAACGAAGAATCAATGAAAATAAGATTATGTCTAGACCTCCTGTAGGTTACAAAATTATTGATGGAAAACTAATGGTTGACGAAGAATGGCGTCCCAGGATTATAGAAATTTTCCAGATGTTCGAAGATAATGTTACAATGTCGACGATAAGCACTAAACACGAAATACCAAGAAGTTCTCTGGCTTATATGAGGAAAAATCCTATTTACCGTACTGGTGAGTATTATTGGAAGGGAAAAGTAGTCTATAACGTAGAACCGATGCTCAAAGAAGGCGATGTCAAAATAAGAGATGAAGAAGATTTCTATAGTTGAAACTTCTTTTTATTTTTCCTTTATCAAAAAATCTTTCTAGAACCATATCTGCACTGCAGTAGCTTTTGCTGGAAAAAGTACATGTTCTATCCATTCTTGTGGTATATTCTCTTTTTTTGCTTCTAAAACTTGTTTAACTGTTGCAAATCCTGTTATTATTTGTGTAAGTTGGTTTATAGAAAGTTCAAGCAAACTCTCTTTAGCAATAGTTTTTTCGACTATCTTTTCGATTTCACATTTTCCATCACTTATAGCTAAGTTCCAAATACCTGAATTTTCTTCTATAACTGGATCTTCGATTTTCATGTATAATGATTTGTTAAGTTTTTTCGAGAATTCAAGCTGTTGGAAAAAGATTTCAACATTGAGTATTCTAACCATAGCTGGCCAAGAGGAGAATTGATTTTCAGAACCATAGCTCTTCAAGTAGCTAATCATCTCTTCTTCGTATGGAATTGTCATTTCAATGAAGCTCATATCGCTATCAAAATTTTTCATAAACCTGAGAATTGCATGTTTTGTTAATATGTCTTTATATGCAAAATCCATAACAATCATATGATAAATCCATTCTTTTATTTTCTTGAATTTGAAAGTTATGTAACCAATAGGCTCGTTGTTTTTTTCAAAAATGAATATCTTAAAACCTGAAAGATTTCCTCGAAGTTTCCATGCATCATGTTTACCAATAATTCTAGTATACTTGTTTTTCGCATTTTTAGCAATCAGATTTAGAAGTGGAAAGTCACTTTCGTCTGTAATTTCTCTTACCTTGATAGATGAATCAGCTTCAAGACTATCTATTATATCAGAAGGTTTGAATTTAAATCGAAGAGGTTTTTCGCAACTTTCGAATCCAAATTTACGATAGAAAGAGTGTTCAAAAGGCCATAAAGCGCTGATAGGGTACCCCTCTTTAAATTTGTCAAATAAAAGTTCTTTCATTAATTTCTTTACTAATCCCTTTCTTCTATGAATCGGATCTGTCATAACAGCAGAAATTCCAGAGCACTTGAACAACTGATCTCTAATGAATATTTCAAAATCAATTGAAGCTGCTCCTGCGATAAGGTTACTTCCTTCAAAAACACCTCGTAAATCCTGTTCTTTGACCCCTAAGAAGTGTTTCTCCATTTTCTCGTATGTGTCATGAAAACATAATTGAGCTAATTTAGCTGCCTTTAGGAGGTTTTCTTTCTCAGTAATCTTTACAATATTCATAGTTCTTTCTAAGAATAAAGAAGTTATATTTCTTGTGATTAAAAAGAAAAAAGAAGTAATATATGGAAGAATCTCCATTGAATTCTATTTGTAAACGAATTTAAAACGTAAGAATTTTACCGAATAAAGTTTTTAAAGAAGTTAATTTACATTGCAATCATGGTAACAATAGATGTTGTTTGGGCAGTTTCAATAGGCTATCTATTCGGCTCATTACCCTCAGCTTTCATTCTATGCAAAATTCTTCTCAAGGGTTTGGATATTCGAACAGTCGGTTCAAAAAACGTTGGTGGAAGGAATCTGATTAGAGCCCTGAAGCAAGCTGGGAAACCTGATTGGTTTTCATATTCAATGGGTTTAGTAATTCTGGTTTTTGATGTGCTTAAGGGCTATCTGGCAATGCTACTAGTTCAATATCTCTCATTTAAAGTTGTAAATAGTGATCCTTGGGTGATAGCATTTGCAGGAGCTGCTGCTGTTTTGGGCCATAATTGGAATATCTGGCTATTTTCACCAGGTGGAAAAGGAGTCGCAACAAGTATGGGTGTGTTAATATTCTTTAATCCTATTTACATCCCAATTTGGTTAGTAGGCTTCTTTGTAATTGGATCTATTGTACTTTACAGTGCTATTACTTACATCGTTAACTTCATCACTATGGGTGTAGTTCTATACTTCTGGGAATGGTATGTTACTCCAATTTCTGAAACAAATTTCGCTCTTGTAGCCGATCAAATACCACTAGTAGCGATGATAACGCTCTTTGCTCTAACTGTAGTAGTTCTATCAAGACAATATGAGAACTTTGCAAAGATTAAATCAGGTGAAGCTTCGAAAATGAAATTATGGAAGATTTTCAAAGGTAAGGCTGAAGAAGCATTAAAATAGATTTTCCTTTTTTCCTTTTTCCTTCTTATTCTATAAACATATAAATTATACACTAATTATTTCTTAATGGATTTCCCGGAAGAAGATTTTTTTGAATTTGTTGATAGACTTCAAAATGAGCATAAATCAGTTATAATAGTTGAAGGAGTAAAAGATAAAGAAGCTCTTAAATTCTGGGAAATTACTTACCCAATAGAAATTCTGTCACCCCCTCTATTAGAATTTTCAGAAGGAATCATGGTTAAATATTCCAAAGATTATCAAATTATTTTATTGTTAGATGCTGATCCTGAAGGTAAAAAATTTCATGGTTTCTTAAAAAATGAGTTTAGAAAATTTGGTTATAAAGTAAATTCAGGTTACTGGATAAAAATCCAGAGGTTTAAAGTTACATATATTGAGGGTTTAAATAGTTCAAAATTTCGGGAACTAAAAATGAAATATTCTCAAATCAAAATAGAGAAATAGATCTGGTTCTACTTTAGCTTGGAGAAAAAAAGTCTGTCTAACGCTATTAAAACAACATCTGATTGGGATTTACTTCTCAAACCTGAAAATCTCAAAGATTAAGCGTCTGCTAGTTTTCGTATTTTTATTCTTTTCCAAGTTAAGAGCGCAATAGCTAAACAGACAATAGATGCTGTTCCGACTGTGAGTAGAATAAGTAACCAGCTAGATATTATCCCTTCTTGGAGATAAGGTTCGTCAAGAAAAATGCGAAATTCGGATGTAATATTTGGATTGTAGGAGTTATAGCTATTGTATTCATAATCTACGAAATAATTGTACAAAATTCCATTTTCTAAGTAACATATCAATCTTTCATAATGATTGTTCCAGCTAAACGTTCCATTTATAATCACTTGTTCTTCTTCTATTGTGGAGATTTCCCAGCCCTTATATAGGGTAGAATTAAGCCAGAAGTGATTTCTAATCTTTACAGAGACAGATCGTGTATATGAGCTTTGACCAACTATTGTTTCATTATTATATTTAGAATAATCCGTAACGAATGAAAATTCAGGTGATTCTGTTGGTAAAAACCAGATACCCCAGACATACGAATAAATCCATTCATCAAATAGTGCTATTACATCAATAGGTATCTCAATACTTGTCGTAATAGGGTTATATTGCGCATCAGTTAGACAAACTTCATTCTCATTTTCTGTATAGACAATAGCAGCTTTCCCTGTTCCTGTAACATTATCATAATCCCATACTTCCTGTTTGTATGTGTCATATTCTTCTGGAGTCTCGAAATGTTGCAATCCCATAAAATGCAACCAAATATCCTTTGAACGAAAATTGACAACGTTTTGATCTATAGAAACATTAAGTAGCTCAACAGGTACAATATCATGTTGCCATTCGTTTGTGTTGTTAAGAGGATCAGGATATACAGCATAGTATGACCTTGTTCCTTTGTAAACATAAGTGTCGCTATAACTGCTCCAATAATCTTGGGAATCTGCTATGACAGAAGGATTGACAAAAATACTGATAATAATGATTGTGATGATGAAAAGACATTTGTTATAATTTTTAAGAATTCTCATTAATAAGCTAATACGAAAATTAATATTTAAATCTTCTCAATTAATAATGGATGGTAAATCTATATTAGTTGATATTTGAAAGATAAAGATTTCCTCTTATGATGAGTAGAGAATGTCCAGAGCTCTAGAAATATTTTCTCTTCTAATAGAACAGAAAGCCATTCTTATGCCATTTAATCCTGTTTCTTTGTTTTCAAACGGGACGATACCCAGCCCTTTTTCTAACATCTCCTCTCCTAAAGCTGAAGCAGATTTGTTGTCATTAACAATGAAGTAACAGAAAAATCCTGAGTTGAAATCTACAGAGGTGAAATGAGGATGACCGTTTTTCTTTGTTATCTCTTTTGTTAATTTGTATCTCGATTCGATGACATCAAAGACTCGTTTTTTCTCTTTCAAAAGTTGTTGTTTCTTCTCTTCATCTGAGAATATTTTTGCTAAAACTTCTTGAATTCCTCTTGGAGAACTAGATGCTATTGTTCTAGCAGCTTTTGCCAATAGCTCCCTAGATTGTTCTTTTAGCTCCTGACCTTTATGTTTTCCAAATCCTAATGTTACCAGACCTAATCTCATCCCATATGCACAATATCTTTTTGATATTCCATCGATTTTAGCAGTAATGACATTATCATTAAGACCTACTAAATAGGGGAAAATTGAGTGGTTGATAACATCTTTTTCAAATACATATCCCTCATAAGCATCGTCAAGAAGGATTATGACTGGTGTTTTGACTTCCTCTAGTTTTTCTAGTAAAATTTTGAGTTGGTCAAAAGATGGACTAATACCAGAGGGGTTGTTAGGAAAGTTAAGATAGATTCCAATTTTCTTCCCTTTTTTCTCTTTTTCTTCTATTTTTTCAACAAGATTCTCAAAGCATAGTTTCCCTTCTTTGGTGATTAATCTGTAATTTTCTTCGCGTATATTTAAATTCCTGAAGAAAATATTGTCAACATTTCTCCATCGAGAAACAGGAACTAATAAAGAGTCATTTTCTTCTAGAAATAATTGTCCTGTTATTGAAAGACCTGCTGTCAAACCCCCACAAGTTGTGACTGGTAGAGTTGAAAGCTGATCAGCTCTCTCAACTAACCTTTCTGGAAATGTGCTTAATGTGTCTTCTTTCCAATGTTTGACAAAAGTTGTTTGACCTCTAACATTAGCATAACCGAAAAGTTGAGTACTTGTTAGCTCATTTATTTCCTTCTTTATTGTTGGTAGAATTAGAAGCGAACCATCATCTTCTGTAGCGCTTCCAATGGTCGCATTGATAAAACTTGGAACGGTTTTAGCCATATTTTTAGCTTTTATACCCCAAGCAAGTGTGCCTTTTTTTAAATCAACGGTGTCATCAATGTGATGTCCTTTAGTGGAAAGAAAGGAAGAGAATTTCATAGATATCCCCATGAAATTACTTAAGATTTAAAAGTTTATCATATAACCTTAATTTCCCTCAAATATGTAAATCATAAAGAAACACATGATTTAATTTTGTCATATTGTCATATAACACGATCTTTCTTAGAGAGTCATTGCTGGGTAGCTCACTCTAAGGGGGTAAATCACATACCCTCCTACCCCGCCCACATTACGACATGGTAATGCTTGCGGATCGCCTTTAAGTAAGATGTTGTAAGCAGCGTTAACATCAGCATTGATCAACAAACCTGTTGCGGAACGAAACAGCCCTCGGTGCACTCTCTTACCTTTATAATGAGCGTAGTGCTGGGGAGACTCATTGTCTAGGAAACTACATTTAGAGGTATAAGACTCTTCTACTTGTGCAACCTTTATCCCTTTCTCTTCAGCCTTATATTGAAGGAGTTTGATGAGTTTGTCAAAGGGAACGATGACAAAAAGCTGGGTAATTTTCTTTCTCAACCTAAGTTGCTGTTTCCAGAGAGGATTGTAGCCGATGTAGACAGTGTGTAACCCTCTGCTTTCCCAGAGTTCAACAAGGAACTTGCTAACTTTGTGTAACCAGTCCTTCAACTTCCACCTCCAGTGTTGGCGAAGATGGTAGAAATCCTGGCCATAGACTAATCTATTGTTTTTTTGTAATTGTCTTCGTTGCTGTGATGCATACTGCTGTTGTAACTTTTTTACTTCTTTCAAATAATATTGTGTGAATGATTTTATCCCTTTACCCTCGTCCTTGATGACAATCGGACGCGATCCGATGTTATCCACAAAAGTCACGAGGTTGGTTAACCCTAAATCGATGGAACCCTTTCTGTTCTTTTTCTTTTTAGTTGGCTTTGGAAGATTTTTGTGATAAACAAGCTCGATAGTGTATCCTACTCCTCGAGGGATGACACGCACTTCTCGCAAGTCATCATGAGCTGTTAATCGAGTCTTGATTGTGAACTTAACTTTTTTTGGCAATACCACCCACCCATTGACAATTCTCGCTTGCTGGTTACTAAAGATAGCGATGGTTTCCCCAGAAGGTTTCTTGAAATAGGGAGAACGAGGACAACTGAGGAATTTGTTAGGCTGTTTCTTCCATTCTTTCAGAGCTTGGAAGTAAGCTTTCCAGTTCCTTGTCAGCAATTTGAGGACGTGTTGAGCTGTGTGAGCAGGTAAAAGTTTGTAACACTGTTCTTCCTTCAAGAGTCTATCCAGATCGTTGTAGAACAATAGTTTGTCGCTTTTCTTAAGCTGTTCTTTAATCAGGAAATTTGCTCGATTGTAGAGGTTCTTAGTCTGATGACAAAGCTTGCTCAACTCTTTGTTTCGTCGTACCTCCATTATTTCTGTCCGCAAAACTTTGGTCATCATAAGATTCTTTAGCTTTCCCTATATAAACTCAGAAAAAAATTAATATGACAACATTACAAACTCAACATATAAAAACACAGTAGTGTTTTCAGAGTTGTTAGCATTAAAAGGACAGTAAAACAATGGAAATTGAATTATTTAAAGGTGAATTACAAGGAAAATCTATCTCATTTGGTGCATTACTAAAGAAAAGAGTTTTAGCATTTGAAAAAGATGGTAAATATCTTTTTCCCCGTGACAAACAAAAGCAATTGCTAGAATTACCATCTGATGTTGACATTAAAAAAATCAAAAAAAACTCTCCTGAAACTGTCAAAGCTATTCAGTTTTATCTAGATAAACAAGAACTGCAGGGAACAGGTTTTCATTCTTATCTAATTCAATATTATCTAACATTCGAAATTCAACCAGATGTGTTCTTCCAGGAATTGGATGAAGAAGGAAAAATCTTCTTTGAACCTCTTTTGAAAATATTCCTTAGGCCTAGATTTGTAAGAAACGGTACCTGTGTTACTGATTATTGGAAAGAATCTAAAGTAATGTCCAGATACTCTATTATGGATTTGGAATTGATTTTTAGCACAATATTGAGAGATATCGAGCAAATATTGTTTAAAGAGAAGAAACCAGTATCTATCTTTCCTCTAAGATATTCTGCTAGATATATTACAAACGAAACTATTGAAAAAATGAATGAAATCTTTTCAAATAAAATTTCTCAATGGCTTGATTGGAGAGCTATCTTGATTAAAGATAAATATCTATACAACTATCTTATTCACTGGATATTTATAATTCTAGAACATGTTTATCCAGAAGATGAGGAGTTAGTAAAAGAACTATCTCAACTTGCTGAAAGAGCTGAAGTTGTGAAAAATGAAGGTCTCATTGAGGCACTAAGAAATAGTGAAGACTATAAGGCAGAAAGCATTGGTTCTATTAGTCTCAATAAACACTTGTTGTACTATTTCTCCATACAATTTCTATATGGTGGATTAGAACTTTCATTCAAAAAACCTAAGAAGATGTTGAGTTTTGGATACCAAGATGTCTTACTTTCCCTAGCAAATAGTTATTCAACTATACCACTATTTACTGCGATTAATCCTCCATTTTCACTGGTAAGCCATGCTCTTATGGATTGGGTCGATTTAGATTTCTCTCCCCAAGCTCTGAAAGGTAATTCAAAGTTGGATCCATATCGTATTGTTTCAAACGCTTTAAACTTCTTTATAGCAGTAATAAGCTCAAAAACTAAAAACAAGAAAGAACGAAACTATCTTGTAGCAAAAACAATCCAGAGACTGCTAACAGGATCTAACTTGATGGATTCAATTAAGGCATTGAAACAACATAATAGCTCAATGAAAGGTGAAACTATACCTCCAGAAAAGATCGATGTATCTGATAAAGAAATCGAAGAGAAGCAAAATGAAATTAATGAAAAAATCTCTAAGTATATTAAAGAACTAAAGTACAAGGCTGATAAACAAAACAAGCTAGATGTAATTATTGATGGTTTTAATTTCATAGGAAAAAGTTACGATGATATTAAAGAATCAAAAGATGACCATCTAAAGATATCAAAAGATATATTGAAAGAAATAAATGAATTCCAAAAAGACTTCTTTCTTGCAATTCAGTTAGTAGAAAACGATGTTGAAGCTTTAAACACTTTAGGACAATTAACTGTTTTCTTGAATAATTATCTCAAATTTGGTAGCCCATCAGATCTCCATGGATTCGTGCTAAATATTTGGTTAGCTAGTATGGAAGGAAATTGGAAATGGATAAAAACAAATGATACATCTATGACTTCTCAGGAAGAAGGAAAGATGCTTGTGAAAATCTGCACAATTTACAACACTTCGTTACAAGGATATCTGTTGCAACAAAGACCGTTTATCGAAACGACTGCACCAACCATTATTTTTCAAGCAACACAGAATCTGAAGGAGTTGCTAGTTGCTAAAGATCAATCTGGAGAAAAGAGCTTTCCAATCTATACTTCATTATTGAAGTCCCTTAAGAAGCTCTATCTCAGTTAAGAATCCTTTTCTATTATTTCTTTTGCTGATAATTTTCGCAAAAACAAGATGACAACTAGAAAATCGTTTAAAAATCGATTTTATAGTTTTTTCTTAATATTGTGTTAAAAAAAAGTTTAAAACAAGAAGCTTGTTCTTCTTTTCAATGGTTGATTTCTCTGAATTAGGCGTACTTGCTTTAAACATTGGTATAATTTATGGTGGAATTATAGCAGGCTTCCTATTAAAAAAGTGGTCGAAATCAGAGAAATTAGGCAAGTGGCTTACTTTTATTGGTATAAATATATTAACTCCAGTTCTACTTGTCTTCGTTATTTTAGGTATTGATGATTTAACATCTATTTCATGGGGATTAGTACTTCTGATAGGTTTTCTTTCTTGTATTTTTTCACTAATTATTGATTGGTTAATGATAAGAAAGAAACCCAATATGACTAAAGCTGAAAAAGGAGCAGAACTAAGCACCGTTACTTTCATGAACGCATTATTTTACCCATTTCCCATAATTCTTGCACTTGTAGGTACCGAGGGTTTACTTACGGCAACTGTTTTTCTTATTGCTAATATGCTATTACGTAATAGTTTGGGAGTTTTTATTGGTGTTATTTTCGGATCAACTAATAGTAAATCAAGTGAATCAACCAAAAGGAAATCTATTGCAAGGATTTTACTAGATATGTTTCTATTTCCTCCAACACTTGGAATGATATTAGGAATCATATTGCGCTCTATTATAGGTACGGTTCCAACTAATGATTATATCGCTCTGACTATTTTTCAAAATGTAACTATGGCTATAATGCTTGCACTTGTTGGTTTAAGTTTCAAAATTCCCAAAAAAAGTGAATGGAAAGAAGTTGCCCTTGGTCGGGGGATTATTACTAGATTCGGTGGTGGACTATTGGGTATTCTAGTTCTTTATTTCCTTCCCTTACCTATCATTGCAGCTAAAATACCTTTAGCTATTCAGAGCTTATCTCCTCCCGCTGTCGCCAACACCGCTTATGCACGATATTTTGAGCTTGATGATACTATTACTAGTAGATACGTCACTCTTCTAACATTAGTTGGGTTAATCTTCCTTCCATTGGAGATAGGACTTCTATCTCTGTGGTTAAACTAATTTTTATTCTGATATAAAAGTCGTTTCACAATGCTTTTTATGTTAGTAACAGAATGGTGTAATAGACAATTTAGAAGGATTACATAATGAAGGAAGACATAGTCATTCGGTTTGTTGGTAGTGCTGGAGATGGATTGGTCTCTTTAGGCTTATTGTTTGGTAAAATTTTAAAGAAACATAACATGAATGTTTTAGGTTTCAGGAGTTACCAATCAGTAATTAGAGGTGGCTATAACAGTTATCAACTTCGATTCAGTAAGAAAGAAGTCCTCTCAGTTGGGGAAGATGCAGATATAATTGTCTTACTGAACAAACATGTAGCAGAATTGCACAAACCATTAGTCAACTCAGGTGCTAGAGTAATTTATGATGATGAAAATATAGATTTAGAGGAACTTGGATATCCGGATGACATAATAAAATTATCTTTACCATCAGTGTCTATTGCAAAAGAGATAACGAATATAAAAGTAATAAAGAACAGCGTAGTTTTTGGTGCTATAAGTTTTCTATTGGGCTTGGATGTAATATTGGTAAAAGAAGTAATAGTTGAACAATTTGGTGCAAAGGGAGAAGAAGTTATCAAAATAAATTATGACGCATTGGATAAAGGTATAAACTTTGTAAAAGAAAAAATGTGGACACCTATCTGGGTGAAAAGTAAGTACGAGAAAGCTCGACAAATGATTATTGGAGGAAATGAAGCACTAGCACTAGGAATGCTATCAGCTGGACTCAAATTTTATTCAGGCTATCCAATGACACCTGCTACTAGTATTGTACATTTCCTAACAAAATACTTACCAAAGCTTGGTATGATTGTTAAACAAACAGAAGATGAGCTTGCAGCTGTGGGAATGGCTATAGGTGCAGCTTACTGCGGGGCAAGATCCGCTACAGGTACATCTGGAGGTGGATTTGCTCTTATGACTGAACTTATTGGAATGGCAGGAATTGAGGAAATCCCTCTTGTTGTGATCAATTCCCAAAGAGCAGGACCTTCGACTGGTATGGCTACCAAAACAGAACAATCAGATCTTTTCCAAGTGTATGGAGCAAGCCAAGGAGAATTCCCAAAAGTTATTATTGCGCCAAAAAGTATAGACGAAGCTTTTCTTACAGGGATTAAAGCTTTGGAAATTGCTGAAAAATACCAAGTTGTGGTAATTGTATTAATGGATTTATATCTTTCAGAGCAAATAGCAACAGTAAAGAAATTGGATTTTAAGAGAGCGAATAAAAGATACGCCATTTTAGAAAAAGCACCCAAAGACTACCTACGCTATAGAATAACAGAAACAGGTGTATCTCCTCGTACTTTGCCTGGAACAGAAAACGGTATGTTTTTTACAGGATCAAGTGAGAGACGAGAAGAAGGTACCTCAATAGCCTCAACCTTGGCAGGTTTACCCTCAACTCTTCCTATCAGAGTTAATATGATGAAGAAGAGAATGAGAAAGATGGATGTACTATTAAAGGAGTTACCTCAACCAGAACTATATGGACCAAAAGATGCTGATATAACTATTATTTCTTGGGGATCTACATCAAATATAGTAAAAGAGGCGATTAACATACTGAACAGTAATGGAATTAAAGCAAATCAACTTCATCTTATGTATATCAATCCCTTCCATTCAGAAGAGGTTTTAAGAATACTAAATAAGGCTAAGGAAACATTATGTGTTGAACAGAATTTTTCTGGACAAATGAGAGATTATATAAGAATGAAAACAGGATTTAACATCAAAAATTCATTATTAAGATATGATGGAGAACCGATAGTACCGTCACAGATTGTAAACAAAGTTAAGGAGGTAGTACAAAATGAGTAAAACGTTTGATTTGACAATAAAAGACTACCAGAGTGACTTCAAACCTACTTGGTGTCCAGGGTGTGGAAATTTCGCCCAATGGAGAGCAATAAGGCAAGCATTAATAGAATTAGAAATCCCTCCAGAAGAGGTCGTACTAGTCTCTGGAATCGGATGTTCGTCCCATATGCCAAACTTCCTTAATGTTTATGGTTTGCAAACTGTTCATGGCAGAGGAATTCCGGTAGCTACAGGTATCAGATTAGCTAATCCTGAATTGACAGTTCTAGTTTACGGTGGAGATGGAGACATCTACGGTATTGGTGGAAATCATTTTCTACATTCTTGCAGGAGAAATGTGGATATTATTACAATCGTTTCAAACAATTTTGTCTATGGACTAACTACTGGTCAAGCATCAGCAACAACACCTATTGGAACTGTAACAAGAACAACACCAAGAGGTTCAATCGAAAATCCTATTAATCCGATAGCAGTCGCAATCGCTTCAGGAGCAACTTTTGTTGCAAGAGGATTTTCTGGAGATATGACTCAACTGACCTATATTCTTAAAGAAGCTATAGATCATCGTGGATTTGCATTTGTCGATGTTTACTCACCTTGTATTACTTTTAATAAGAAACAAACATTCGCTTACTTCAGAGATAAAGTGATGAAAGTTGAAGATTTTGGTCATGATAAAGAAGATTTTCATGCTGCAATGGATTTAGCAAACAGACGTATTTTAAGAAATAAACTTCCAACGGGTATTTTCTATCAAATCGAAAAGACAACGACATATGAGGAGAGAGATTTCGCATTAAACCAAGGAATAATACCCGCAAAAACTGATCTAGAACTTTCAGATGAACAAATAAAAGCAATAACTGAGGAGTTCTACTAAAATCATTACCGTATATTGATTAGATAAAACAAAAGAGAAAATAGAACTGGAAGAAGGATTCCAAATGAAAATAACCAAGCAAGAAGTAACAAAAGTTGCAATAACAGTTGTTATGATTATTATAGCTATTTCGCTAATTATGACTCTTACTAAGGGTGCAGTTGCAACCGTTAATCATGAGGCAAGATTGCATATCTATTACGATAATGGTGAGGAGCAGTATAATACAACAATAGATTTTAGTTTTGAGCTTTTTAAGAATGAATCATACCCAGAAGTGATTGAATTATACGATTTAGGCGATAATTTAACTCTATGGTTAGGATATTCTCCTAAAATTCAAACAGGATATAATAAGCAATTAGTTATACGTGTTTCAATTACTGATGAATTTAACAATACCGTTAATCCATTGCCTAGCATAGGTAACTTTAGTGTAGACATTTCAAGCAGTTCAGAAGACGGTTTGGATCTTACTCTTCCAGCTTCATCACTAAAAGCTGATTATAGGGAACAACAATGGATTATTCTTTCTTTAAGGATGCCCTATAAAACGAACATAGTTCTATCAATATTATTTGTAGTAGGTATTCTTTGGGTGATGGAAGCAGTTCCATTGGTAGCAACAAGTTTATTGATTCCAGTAGCAGGAGTAATGCTTCTCAGTCTAAGCGCCAAAGGGTTACTTGCTCCATTTGCAGAGCCAGTAATATTCCTATTTCTTGGTGGATTTGTTATTTCAAAAGCTATGAATAAAACAGGCTTAGATAAGTGGATTTCTCTTAATATAGTTCGTCTAAGTCCTAATAATCCAAAGATTCTAATGCTATTGATGATGATAGTTACAGCTGTTTTATCCATGTTTATGAGCAATACTGCGACTGCAGCTACTATGATTCCTATAGCAGTTGCTGTAACAGACAAACTAAAAGTAAACAAAAAAATTGATGAAGATAAAATTGATAGATATTCGAAAGCATTGATTTTAGGAATAGCATACAGTGCTTCGTTAGGTGGAATTGGATCTGCTATTGGAACTCCAGCTAACCCAATTGCTATTGCTCTATTAAGCCAGTATGCAGGTGTCCAGATTACATTCATCCAATGGTTTGCTTTTGGGTTACCTATTGTGATTTTAATGCTTCCTCTAATATGGCTTTATCTTTGGGTTGTTTATAAACCAAAAGTTCCAAAAGAGAGTATTTCAATAGCTAAAGAAGCTGTGCAAAAAGAACTAGACAATATTGGTAAATTGAACAAAAAACAAATTTATGTTTTATCTGTATTTATCTTTGCTCTAGTTCTCTGGTTCTTAGAGGCAATAATTAAAACGTATTTATTTAGTACTTTCTCTTCCTCAATAGTAGCAATAATAGCTGCAATACTACTGTTTTTACCCGCAATATTTGAAAAAAGTACTGTCCTAAGGGGTCTAGATATTAATGATATAAATTGGAATGCAATACTCATATTTGGTGGAGGACTAGTTCTTGGTGTATTATTAACTGAATCAGGAACTGGAGATCTTATAGCATTTTCATTAGAAACTTTGAATATAACTAGCAAAATAATCTTCATTGCTCTAATAGCAGTGGTAGCTCTTGTGTTAACTTTTATGGCATCAAATACAGGTTCAGCTTCAATACTCGTTCCTTTGGTTATACCACTTGGATTATTGTTCCACATTGATCCAGTGCTATTAGCTGTTGTTGCTGCAATAGGTTCGAGTGTAGATTTTATGCTACCTCAAGGAACACCTCCGACAATGATTGCTTACAGTACAGAGAAATATACAGTTAGAGAAATGGCGAAAATAGGTTTTCTAGTCGATATATTAGGTATAGTGCTATTAGTATTTGTTCTACCATTCTTCTGGAGATTAATAGGAGTGGTTAACTTCTAAAACTACTTCTTTTCTTATTCTTTTCTTGCAAATAGCTGATAAATTAAATAATGAAGTAAAGGAAAAACCCAATACGAAAATTCACTTTTCTCTTTTTCTTATTCTATTTGTAGTGGTAGTAAATAGAAGATGAAGTAACATGAAGAATATAGCATTAGATGATGGTGAAGTATTTGTCCAAGAGAGAACAATTATCCCATAATAAGGAGCGATAATGGAACTACGTACCCCATTTAAGAAACATAAAAAAGAGATAAAAAAAATTATTCAATTACAAAGTCATCTTTTTCAGGTTCTGGAAGTCTGCTAGGCCACCAATTCCACCGCTCAGCTAAAGACATAATCGAAGGAACAAGGATAGTGCGGACTACAAAAGTGTCTACCAAAACTGCAAAACATAACATGAAACCAAATTGATTTAGAATCATTTCAGTACTCAAAAGTAATCCAGAAAATGCAATGGTCATAATAACTCCAGCAGCAGTAATAATACTACCAGTTCTATAAACCCCTTTGTGTATTGAAGCTTTCTCAGTATATCCCATTTTTCTATACTCGCTAATTCGACTGAGCAAGAAGATATCGTAGTCTAGACCAAGTCCAACAAGTATAGAGAACGCCATTATTGGAACTATCCAATACATAGCTTGAACATCTGCTAAGATTGGGAAAAGCCAGTTGAAAATCCCTTTTTCGAATACTAAAACTGCAAAACCATAAATCCAGCTCAGTGTAAGTGCAATTGTGATTAAGAGTCTAAGTGGTATAAATGCAGATTTAAACATTACAGCAATTAATAAGTAAACTACAGCAATTGTAATTATTATCATTATCGGGAATAAATCGTAGACTTTGTCTATAGTATCAACTATAAACGCGATTCCTCCTCCCAGATAGAAACCAAATTGTGATGTCTCTTTATCACTGAAATTCTCAAGGAATATTCTCATATCTTTAACAAATTCTTCAGATTCTAGCCCATAAGGATCAAAAGGTGTTTGAATTTCAATCAATACTGTCGAATTCTCTTGATTAACATATCTTTCAAAAGCTATTCTGTATAAGATACCTTCAGGTGTATCATACAAAGCTGAAACATTGTTCGAATATTCAATTACAAGAGTATAAGGAATTGAAAAACCATCTGGTGCCTTAAAAATCGAAAAGAAACTATTATAAGGTAAACTCAAATTTACATGAAGTTCATCCATCATGATTTGACAAGTATCGAAAAAGGATTGGTTAACGACACCATTGGTTTCTCCTGTAGATATAACAATATAATAAGGCAATATCGTTCCTGGATTAAATTCTTCTGAGAGAGTATTATATGTAATTACATACTCTCCCCCTCTAGGAAAGACTTGATTTGTATCTACAGTTCTCTTTAGATCAAAAACTTGTATTGATACAGGGATAGCAATTATAAGAACAACTAAAATAATAGGTACAGCATATTTTGTTGACAGCTTAGCGATTTTATACCAAATGCTATTTAACTGTTTTTTTAATTCTCTTTGTTCCCTTGTTTCCTCTACATTGATGTCCTCTTCTCCCTTTTTCTTTTTCTTGAATCGAAGACTAAATTTAAATTTACTAAAGAATTTACCAAATGTTAGTAATATTGCAGGAGTTAAAGTTAGATTAATCAAGAGTGTGCATAAAACTGCGATAGCAGATCCCATTCCTATTGTTGCTAGTAAATCCATTGGGAAGAAAATCATCCCTGCAAAACAAATAGATAGGGTTAAACCTGAAACAAGTATTGTGTGCCCTGCATGCTCACTCATCAATCGTACAGCTTGAGAATTATTCTTTCCTTTCAGGATTTCTTCTCTGTATCTTGAAAGTAAGAATAAACTATAATCGATTGACATAGCAATCACTAAAGACATCATCACACTGGGAGCAAATGTACCAACATTTACACTACTCATAGCAATTGGAAGCATTATCATAAATGAAAATAAAAAACTAATTCCCATTGCTATAATAGGAATAATCATCAATCTTATACTTCGTAGTACTAAGGCTAGAACAAAGAATGCAATTGGTATGACAATTGAATCCATTCTTGCTAAATCACTTTTCGTACCTTCTTCGACATCCATTAATAGTGGTCTTGAACCAGTTATTCCGACAAAGAATTCCTCTTCTAGAGCATCACCATATTCTTCTATTTGCTGCTCTAGGAAAAAAACAAAAACCGCAGTTTCTTCTTTTGTTTGTTCTTGAATTGTGATAATAACTAGTGTTGTTTTCCTATTTTGAGAAACAAGTCCAGAAGCTATAATTTCCATACCTGATGAGTTTAAAGTGAAAAAATCTTGAACAGTTTGAATATTCTCATAATGTTCATAAGTTTCTAAAGAATCTACAAAAGCAAGAATAAAAATCCGTACATCTTCAGATTCCAATATATCTGTTTCTTCTTCCAATGATTTGATAAGAATAATAATACTTGTCTCGTTATTTCTTTCTGGGAATTCTTGATTTAGAATGCCGTTAGCTACTGCTGCAGGTGAATCTTCAGGAGCTTCAAAAACAAGATTGGTTTCACTCAGTAACTGTGGTCCAAGCCATACGCTGAAACCTAAAGCTATAGCCCAAAATACTATAATAACTATTTTGTATTTCTCAAGAAATTTATGGTAACAGTCAACAAATTTCATTTTGTCTTCAACGTAGTTTAACTGTTATTGCGTATATAAAATTTGCATATACTTTTTTTTCGTGGAATTAAGCAAATTATTTTATAGTGTTAATCAAATAGCTATAAAGTTAGAAGGGATTTAATTGACCAAACAAAAAATATCTATTGATGATTTATTTAAGATAAAAACGATAATTAATGTTAAAATTCTTCCAAACAAGCAAATACTGTTTGAAGAACAATCTATGAGTAAAGAGAAGAACAAGTACTTTTCATCAATTTACCAAATCGATCAAGATACGCAAACCCCTATTCAGTTTACAAGTGGTATTAGTCAAGATAAAGGGATGAAATTATCCCCTTCCAAAACTCAGCTGGCTTTCTTAAGCGCTAGAGGAGGAGACAAACCGAAGAATCAAGTTTGGATTATGAATTTAGATGGAGGAGAGAGTGTAAAATATACTTCAGTCCCTAATGGAGTAGACAGCTTCAATTGGTCACCTGACGGAAAAAAAATAGTTTTTGTACATAGAGTAAATATTAGTGAACAAGAAGTAGAGGATAAAAATAGAGAGAAGAAAGACATACATGTTGATGATATAGAACTTAAACTAAAGAAGATAGAAAAAGAAGAAAAAGAGAAGAAAAAAATCGATCCTAGAGTTGTTAAGAACATTGTTTATAGAACTGGCACGTCTTTTCTTGATGACAGGTATAGTCATATCTACCTGTTAAATCTAGAAGATAAGAAAACGGAAAGAATAACTAAGGGAGAAACAAATTACTCCTCTCCATTGATGAATTCTGATAACACAAAAATTATGGCTACCAAACATGTTGTTAAAGGGGCTTTAAATGATAGTTACTGTTATTCTTTAGTTGAAATAGATTTAGAAAATAAAGAAGAAAAAGAGTTAAGAAGTTTTTATGGATGGGGTGCAGATTTACGTCTTTCACCAGATGGTCAGTGGATAGTACATGGAGGTAATGAATCTCCAAAGAATCTATCAACACAAAATCAAGAAATATGGTTATACAATTTAGTAACTGACGAAGAAAGACAAATCTCTAAAGAAATAGACAATGACGTTTATGAACCCAGATTCAGTTATGATAGCAAAAGTGTTTTTTTCTTGTTAGATGAATGGGATAAGAACATACTATGCAAATATGATCTAGAGAACGAATCTGTCGTAAAGATTCATTCAGCTGATTATATAATAAATTCTTATGATATTGATAATCAATTAGAATTAATAGCCTTGAATTGTTCAACCACTAATGATCCCTCAGTCTTGAAACTATACGATATTGTAAAGAATGAAGAAAATACTCTTTGGAAAAGCAATCAGAAGTGGTTAGAAGAAAGAGAATTAGCTAAGATTACTGAAATAAGATATTCTGGTTTCAATGATAAAGATATTCAAGGTTGGTTAGCTAAACCTCCTAAATTTGATAAGAATAAGAAATATCCTCTAATTCTAGATATTCATGGAGGTCCTCATACAATCTGGTCACCACTCGAAAGATCTATGTGGTTTGAGTTTCAATATTTCGCTTCTAAGGGATATTTAATTTTCTACTGCAATCCACAAGGTACTAGTGGAAGAGGATACGCTTTCAGAGATGTTATCGCAAATTGGGGTACTGAACCAGCTGATGATATCTTAAAAGGAGTAGATGAAGTGATAAAGAATGAGAAAGTAGATACTGATAACCTCTTCATCACAGGAGGAAGTTACGGAGGTTACATGACTGCTTGGATTATTGGTAATGACAATCGATTCAAAGCTGCAGCTCCCCAAAGAGGTGTTTATAACTTGGTTAGTTTCTGGAGTACTACAGATATAACTCAATTCACAAAAGATGAGATGGATTCTTTTCCTTGGGAAGATTTAGAGAAATTGTGGAAAGAATCTCCAATAGCTTATGTCCAAAATGTTACTACACCGACAAGATTCATTCATTCTGAAAATGATTATCGTTGTCCCATTTCACAAGCAGAAGAGATGTTTTCATCGTTGCTAAAACTAAGTGTGGAAGCTGATTTTATTAGATATCCTGAAGAAGGACATGAATTAAGTAGATCAGGTAAACCTACAAGAATGAAAGATAGGTTGGAGAAAATTGTAGGCTGGTTTGATAAACACAACAATTAACCTTCTTTCAAGTCCTTTATTACTTTTATATTTAGAAAGTCTCTTCGAGTTTTTACTTTCAGACGTTTTTCAATTCCTTTAACATATTTGGGTTTTTTCTCAATCATAATGAATTTTCTATTAAGAGCTTTTACTACATACCCTGTTGTACCTACTCCTGCAACAGGGTCTAGAATAACATCGCCTTCATTAGATGTTGTGAGAATAATTCTTCTAAGTAATTCTTCTGGTTTTTGCGTAGAATGAAGTTTCTTTCCCTCTTCATCCTTCAATCTCTCTTTTCCAGCACAAAGAGGAATAACCCATACATTAGCTCCCACTTTTCCAATACCGAACTCCTTCGCTAAATCTTTATGAAAAGTGTACTTTTTATTTTTCTTATCTTTAACAGCCCAAATCAATGTCTCTGTTGCATTAGTAAACCTAACCCCCAGCCAGTTGGGCATTGGGTTATTTTTCACCCAAGTTATATTACTTAAGATCCAGAAATCTAAGTCTTGCATGATTCTTCCAATTCGAAAAACGCTGTGGTAGGTTGACATAGCCCAAATTGTGGCGTTTGGCTTCATAACCCTTCTTATTTCTGTAAGCAGTTCTTCAATGAAATTGTCATAGTGTTCAAAGGATTCGAATTTGTCCCAATCATCGTCTACAGCTGATACCTCTGTTTTGACATTCCATCTAACTAACTTCTTACCAGGTAATTGGAGGAAATATGGTGGATCCATAAAAACAAGATCTACAAATTCTTCTGGTAGTTTTTTTAGGACTTCTAAAGCATCCCCCAAAAATACTTTATTCAGTGCTTCTTCTTCTGAATAATCCTTGATGCTCGCTTTATCTTTAATCACTAGTCCCATTTTATCTTAGCTCGTGATTTATTTGAAAATAGAATTTAAGATTATTAAGTTATCTTCTGAGATAAGGTTCAAATATAACCTTTTTTTTTCTTAATCGATGAAAAAAGTCTATGTTGGTATGGGTGCAGTTATAGAAAAAGAAAATAAATATCTTATTGTCAAAAGATCACCTGATAGAGATTTTGCGCCTAATATATGGGAAGTAGTTACAGGACGATTAGACGAAGACGAACATCCTGTTAAAGGGATTGTACGTGAAATAAGGGAAGAAACAGGACTGGAAGCTAAAGTTCTAATGACACTTAACACAGGTTTCTTCTATAGGGGAGGAAAGGAGTTTCCAATGGTTTTCATAACATATTATTGCAAATACCTCAGTGGAAAGGTAAAATTAGATTGGGAACATACTGAATTCAAGTGGATAACTTTAGAAGAAGCCTTAGAAATGAAAGATCTCCTTCACTTTCATACAGAGTTTGAAAATATCAAGAAACTCAAGGAATTTGTTCCCAAGGATTTTGAATTAGAAGTAAGGACTGAAATTATGTGAAAATGTCACTTCCAAATTCATTACAATAATATTAATAAAGTATAAACTGTTACTATATTGATGAAAAAAACAACTGTATTTTTAGTAACAATTCTTCTGATTATATCTTCATTTCAAACGCAAAATATTTCTTTTGCTTCAGAATTCGCTAATATAGAAACATCAGGAGCAACTTTTGTTATTGATTTATCTCACTCCCCCTATAAGACTGATTATGATAATTTAATAGGAAATCTCACACATGCAGGTAACGAAGTAATATTGTGTGAATCTTCTTTTGATCTTCCAAGAGATGCTGATGCTCTTTTCTTACCAGATGCAAATACAGAATACACTCCTAGCGAACAAATGATGATTAAAGAATGGTTCTACAGTGGGGATAAATTGCTTTTTGTTGGTGCAGATAGTGATTATGGTGGATACTTTAACCCTGATTATTCGAACAATCTTTTACATTTCTTAGGTGCACATATTTTTGTCGATGATACATCTATTGAGGATACTGTTGAAAATGATGGTGCAGTTTACAGAGTAGCCGCTACAAATTATGGGACTGGCCCATTTGGTTCTATCGTTAGTGAAAACTGTGATTCCGGTGTAATAATGCATGGTCCTTGTTCTATATTAGGATTCGATGAAGCATCTTTAACTTATGTTGACCTTCGAAACACAACATTAGCGAATGTAGAAATCTTGCTGAGTTATAGTATAAATTCGAGTTGTATTGATAGTGATGCTAGTCATTCGGAACTAGATCTTTATGCTTATTCTGGAATTATGGGTGATTTTCCTGCAGTTGTTTATGAGGAATTCGATTTCACTTCAGCAGAAAATAGTCACCTAATAATAGCAGGTGAATGTATTTTTTCTGATTATAAAGAAATGTATGATCTTTTTACTGAGGGTGGTTACTATATACTGGGAACACATTCAGGATTTACTTTCGTTAATAATATAATCAACTATTTTGTTAAGAGTGAATATAATGTTAATGAACGCGTTTATATTAAATCTGATGAGGATTTTCTGAACTATGGTTTCCCAGGAACAGGAACAGATATTGATCCTTACCTTATCGAAGACTTACATTTTGATTCGACCTCTTCTTCTGAGTATTATGGTATCTATATCGCCAATACAAAGAAGCATTTTCTTATTCGAAATTGTATTATTGAAGATTTATCAATAGGAATCTTTCTAGATTCTGTTACAGGAAGTGTTGATTCTACTACTATCTCAAACTGCATGATTGGCATTGGGATTGAAAATTCCTCCAGTATCTTAATGAAAAATAGTTATATTAATTATAATAACTATGGAATTTTAATTGGTTATTCTCATTCATGCATGATTCGTTATAATATGATTGAATATAACGAGATTTACGGTGTTTCTCTAGATATGGACACATATGATTGCCAAGTTAATGATAATTCCTTTAGTTATAACAACATCAATAATGAATCTTCGCAAGCACTTGATGACGGATGGAATAATAAGTGGGATCATAATTACTGGTCTGACTTAGATGGAGAGGATTTCTATAGTATTGACGGTACATCTAATTCTAGAGATAATAATCCCTCAAATGCCCTAGATACCTCTCTTACCTCAAGTATTACAACTTCAGAATCAACAACTTCAACTGATACAACAGTGAATATTTCTTTCCCTACTGTACTAAGCACATTTCTTTCTATAGTCGTTCTTTCAGTATTTTCTTTACTAATTAAGCGAAAGAGATAATTTCTCTTTTCACATTTTTTTTATAAAATTAAAGATTTTTTCTGCTATTATTATCTTCTTATCTTCAACCCATGTTATCTCTTCTTCCTTTGTAATAATAGCAACTTTGTTAAAATCGCTTTCAAAACCAAATTCCTTTTTTGATACATCATTAGCAACTATTATGTCTGCACCAGCTTTCCTAAGACGATTATTAGCAATCTGTACTAATTCTTCATCATTTTTAGCGTATTCTGCTTTAAATAATACAAGTTTTGTTTCAGGTGAAACTACTTTTATTTTATCAGCTAGTTTTTCTAATGGTTTTAATATTATATCCCACGACGTTCCAGAAGAAACCTTTTTATCCTTTTTCTCTTCAGGACCGAAATCATTCATAGCAGCTGCTAAAATAACATAATCGATTTTTTCCTGCAGCAATATTTCAATTGTTTTTTCTAGCATTTCATCTCCGGTTTCAGTTTGAATCTTGTCATGAATAAAACTAGGTGGACTTATACTAGTCATCCCATAGACGAGTTTTACATCTGCTCCTCTTCTCCATGCTTCAACAGCTAAAGCAAAACCCATTTTACCTGATGAAGGATTACTAATGAAACGCATTCCATCAAGATAAACCCTTGTTGGTCCAGAAGTGATTAAGATTTTCTTATTGCTAAAATCCCTTTTTGAGAGCATTTGAATGCAATGTTCTAGTATTTCGTTTTCGCTTGGAATTTTAGCTTTTTCTTCTTCTATTCGTGGCTTTATTATTTTGACGCCATATTCCTCTAATTTCTTAATATTCTCACTGATTACAGGATTATGAAACATCACTTCATGCATAGTTGGAGTCATGATTATAGGTATTTTGTTTCCTAAAGCAGTTCCTGCCATTAGTGTAACTGGTGTATCCATTATACCATTTGCTATTTTGGACAAAGAACTTGCAGTTATTGGAGCTATTAGAATTAGATCTGCTTTATCTTTCGACAACCCTGCATATTGGACATGTTCAACTTTTCCTTCAATAGCTGTAATTGGTACTTTTCCAGTAGCCCATTCAAAAATCATTGGATGAACAAATTTTGCTGCTTCAGGTGAGAGAACTGTTATTACTTCCGCTCCATGTCTCATAAGCTTTCTTGAGATTTGAGGAGCTAAATAACAAGAAATTGAACTTGTGATACAATGAAGAATTAATTTCCCTTCGAGTTCACTTCCTTCTGTGCCAACAATAGTCTTTGAAATATGGGTCATAAGAGACATTTCCTTTAAACTAAAATAAACCTATTCTATTGTCACCGTGTGTGCAAACATCACTACCACACCTAAATGATTTTTTGACCAAAAGAACCATTTTTAAATTGAACATCACTAATATAATTGAAAACTTAATAAAGAGATGTTTTTAATGGCAAAAATTAGCGAAAAATTAAATGAAGCTTTAAACAATCAAATAAAAGAAGAACTCGAGTCTGCCTATATTTATCTTGGTATGGCTGAATGGTTCCAAGAAAAATCTTTAGACAATCTTGCTACATGGTTTGAAATGCAAGCAAAAGAAGAATTTGAACATGCTATGAAATTCAAGGACCACATCATAGAAAGAGGTGGTCATGTTCATTATTATGCTCTTGCTGAACAAAAGCAAGATTGGGAAAATATTATGGAAATTCTAGAAGCGACCTATAAACATGAGAAATATATTACAAGTAAAATCGTTGAATTGCATGAACTAGTTAAAGAACTCAAAGAATATAGCTCGAATCAGCTGATTATGTGGTTTTTGGCAGAACAAGTAGAAGAAGAAGATAATGCTTCAACTCTTATTGATAAGTTCAAAGGTTATAAAAACGATTTCAATTTCGATCACCATATCAAAAGAGAAGAGTAAAGAATTATCCTTCCCTTTTTTCTTTCTTTCTTTCTTTCAATAATCAGCGAAAAGCAGTTTTTTTTATATTTGAAGATTAAGTACATAATGAAGGAAAAAGAAAAAAGCTTTTTATGCTACAACTGGAGATTCCTTCTTATGAAGAAGAATAAACCCATTCTTCTAGTTGGTTTAGGTGCTATTGGTTCAATCATTTTTTCTAGATTGACACGAAATTACTATCAAGTTGTTGGTCTAACTTCAAAAACAGGAACAGACAAGATAAGAGAAAAAGGCCTTAGGGTTAAATTAATTGAAGATTTAAATCCTCAGCTACATGAATGTGAGGTTTATGATATTTTACCTGAAAAATATGTTTTTGATACATGTATTGTAACTACTAAATCTTGGATAAATGAGCAAGTTATAGATGAACTTTTTTCGCACTTATCTGATAATGCATCAATTTTACTTTTCCAAAATGGACTAAAAGTTGAAGATCCTTTTCTACAGAAATCAAAAAAATGGAAAATCTTTAGAGCTATTACTACAATAGCAGCTGCTCGAAATGAGAAAAATGGAGCTATTGAAATTAATACTGGTTTCACAAAAGTGGGGAGAATTAATGATAAGACAAGCAGAAGCAATATTTGGATAAGTCTTCTTACTGCTGTTGGTATCCCAGTAACCGCTTCAAAAAACATCAATCGAGAAATTTGGTTGAAAGCTATTGTTAACTGCTCTATTTGCCCTCTTGGTGCTATAACACATTTGAAAAACGGAGAGATTTTAGCTGACCTTTTTCTTAATTCTTTGATGAAGAAGGTAGTTGAAGAAATTCTGATGATTCTTCCTGAAAATATTTCTATTGATTTTGATGAAGCTTTTGGTTTAATTGAACAAATAATTCAACAATCAGCAAATCATAAATGCTCTATGCTTCAGGATGTAGAAAATGGAAGAAAAACAGAGATCGACTCATTAAATGGAGTAATTGTAGTAATAGCTGCGTCTCAAGAAGTGAAAGTTCCTCTAAACTTCCAATTAACGGAAATAGTTAAAAAATTAACTGAGGAGAAATACCCTAAAGAGTTAGCAATATTAGATTTAAGAAAACTGTCCTAAGTGATTCCAAATGGTAAAATACTGGGTTGCTTCTCATATTACAGGCTTTTTTTCAATTCACGATGAACATATTAATCCTTTATTCAAAGGGTCAAGAGGAGCTGGATTCTCTCTTTCGAGAGGAGTATACACTGAAGTTAACTTCGCAGACGACCATAAACATCACATTTTCTTTAATGGTCAAGAGCATTCTTTGGAGGGAGCTAGAGTGACAAATTCTGTTCTATGTCAAGTATTGGAGATTATGCAAAAAAGAAGTCAGATTGATTTTGGAATAACAATAAATCATATTTTTGAAATTCCTATGTCATCAGGCTATGGATCCAGTGCATCAGGGGCATTAGGAACAGCATATGCACTAAATGAATTGTTGGACTTAAATTTAAGAAAGGATGAGATATTTGGTATAGCTCATAAGACTGAGATTTCTGAAAGTAGTGGTCTAGGTGATGTTATTGCTCTATATGCTGGTGGGTGGGAATATAGATTGAAAGAGGGAGCTCCAACCATAGGTGAAACAGCATCAATGATATTAGATGATACATATAAGATAGCAACAATATCATTTGGAGAATTAAAAACAAGTTCCATAATAAGAAATAAACAGTGGAAAAATAGAGTTAATCTTGCAGGAAAAGAGTGTTTATCAAATTTTATTAAAAAACCAACTGTGGAAAATTTTGCAAAACAATCGTATGAATTTTCAGTGAATAGTAAACTTGCATCAAGAGATATAATTGATTTTTATAATCAAACAGAAGAAGAGAGTTTTCTTAAAGGACAAATCATGCTAGGCAATGGAATATTTATTCTATATAAGAACGATTTAGATATCAAGTACATTAAGAACCTAAAAAAAGAAAAAATATGTAAAAAAACAGTAGTGAAAAAATGTAATAAAAGAACCTAGTTTCTTGATTATTGAAAATAATTCCAATTTATTATCATGTAATGCAGCTGAGTTTTTAATTTGATTTCTCACTAAACTTGAATAAACTTAAAAAGTTTTTCTCATGAAACTAGCTCAAGTCCGAATTCTACCAAATCCTTCATATCTTCATCATAACTATAAAGGTTTGAATTATATACTATTGCAGTTGTTCCTATTAGCAAATCAATAAAAGGAAGTTTCTTTCCCTTTTTTATTCTCTTTGCTTGAATCTTACTTGCTTTCATAACAATTTCTGATGTAACTGGTAATATAATTACTGAATCTAAGAATTCTTCTAGAATTCGTTTATTATTTCTATTTGAGGTCAAATTCTGACCCAATCTTAACTCGTATTCAACAAGAGAGCTTATCATTATTATATTTTTTTCGAATTTTTGTTTAATGGTGCTTTCTTCTAGTTCTCCCTTTAAGAATTTAATTACAATATTTGTATCAAGATGTAAAGAATGAATCAATATCACATCCTTTCTTCTTCCATAGATCTAGTTTCTTCTATTTTACGCATGATTTTATCAAGTTCTGTAGTGTCTTCAGTTATTTTGCCATAAAACTTCATAATACAAGAACCATTACCTTTAATGAGCTTCTTGAATAAATCATTAAATGATTCATTTGCATCCTTTATAGAGCAAAGAAGATCGTAAATCTCATCACTTACACTTAACGTTTTGTAACCCATATATACCAGCTATATATTATGTATACATAGATTTAACTTTTCCTATTAATATCCTTCTTTAATCTATTTAATATACAGTGAAGAGTAAACTTGCATCAAGAGATATAATTGATTTTTATAATCAAACGGAGGATAGGGTCTTTCTTAAAGGGCAGATAATGTTAGGAAATGGCGTTTTTATTCTTTATATAAAAGATTTAGATATTAAGAATATAGAGGGTTTGAAGAAAGAGAAGATATGTGAAAAAACAATAATCAAAGCAAATTAGTCATATCTATACTCTTCTGAAGGGAATTTACTTGATTTTACTTCATCTGAGTATTCTTTTACTGCTTTTTTCACGGATTCATGCAAATTTGTATATTGTTTTGCGAACTTTGGTTTAAACTGTATATTCAATCCCAGGATATCGTCAATTACTAAAACTTGTCCATCACAGAATTCTCCTGCTCCTATACCAATAGTCGGAATTGACAATTCCTCAGTTATTTGCTGAGCTAGCTTCCAAGGAATAGACTCAAGAACTATTGCAAAAACACCTGCTTCTTCTAAGAGTTTCGCATCTTTTAATATTATTTCAGCGTCATCATGCTTTTTCCCTTGTACTTTAAACCCCCCAAAGATGTTTAGATATGTCGGTGTTAATCCTAAATGTCCTAGAACTGGGACACCTATTGATTTGATGGCTTCAACTTCTTCTAGACGCTCTTTTCCCCCTTCAAGTTTTACTGCTTCACAATCTCCTTTCTTTACCAGTAATCCAGCGTTCCTTTTTGTCTCTTCGACGTTTATACCATATGTTAGAAATGGTAAGTCTCCGATCAGAAAAGCTCGCTTTACCCCTCTAGAAACAGCTTGAGTGATTCTTATACTATCTTCTAAAACGACTTTTAACGTGTTTTTATGACCAAAAATCGTCATTCCTAGTGAATCACCAACAAGAATAGAGTCAATTCCTACTTCATCAATTATGCAAGCCAAAGGATAGGAATATGCTGTTGTCATAGTTATCTTTTCTTTCTCATCCTTCATTTGTTGAAAAGTTTTAACAGTTACTTTTTCATCTCTCATTTTAACAACCTTCACTCCTTTGTTGGATCTAATAAATCCCCTTCAGCTAATAAGCTCAACCGCTCATTAAAGAAGCTTAACATCTTTCTTATTGTTTGAAAATTATCAAAATTAGTCACTATTGCATCCAACTCTTGTTTTCCCATGGTTTTCATACTTTTTGCTAAATCCATCATTTCTGGTATAGCTCTAACTAAGTTGTTTACAATAGTTACATTTGACCAAAGTGACGTTCTAGAAAGAGGGTTCAAATCAATAGTAATTACCTTTTTACCCATTTTGTGTAAAGCCATTGTTCGATCTCCATCTTCTAAGGGGACAAGAACTACATCAGCTAAATAGATTCCTCTTCGATCAACGATTCTTCTTAAATGAGAAATTTCTGAGATGTTTGTTTGAAATTCTTTCTCTAATCCAAGTATGGTGTTTGCTCCATTATCTACTAAAATCTTTTTTATGGCTATTTCTCTCTCAGGTCTTCTGTAGAAGAGATTTACTTCTAAAGGAGCTTCTAGGATTTCAGATAGTTTAACAATATCATGAGGACACAACGCAGCAACATTCCCATTAACACTTATTACTGGATGTTTTGCGGATAATAACATGGCTACAGCCACTTGTTCTTGTGTAAATGCTAACTCTGAAGTTTTTTCTCCTAATAAATAGTCAAAAGCTTCTCCTCTACCATGGGCAATTAATCCTGCTTCAGCTACAATGTTTTTGTGCATACCTTCAATTAATCGTTCACGCATTCTAAGAGATTCAGCTCTTGGATGATCATCCGGAATAGTCATTATTATCACGCTAGTTTCTATTTCCTAGTTTAATAATTTTATCCGTTTATTGACAAACCTTTAATTCTAGAGAATCAAACAAAAGTTATGCAAGAGCTGAAAAATAAAGCCAAAGAATGGATTGAAAAATTAAGAAAGACAACTCAGATGTTTTTAGATCTTCCCCATGACATAAAATTACCTAATTCTTGGGGTAAAAGAGAGCTAGCTATCCATTTTCTAGGTTGGGATGAAGTGATGATAGGATATTCTAAGGAGATAATAAAAGGAAAGCCTTTCATATGGGATGAATTTTTTCAAGGAGATATTAATAAAACAAATAAGCAATTTTTAGATGAACATAGCAATTTAACACGGGAAGAAGCCATTGATAAGTTTAAACAAGTAAGAAGTAAAATACTGAATATTTACAAAGAAATACTAGAAAATCACTTCCAAGATGATAAGAGATTATTAGATTACTATTCTATGTGGGGTCATGATGTTCATCATTTGAAACAAGCAGGAATTAATACTCAAGAAATAGAGAACTAATACCATGTTTTCTTTACTCCTAGTTTGTAGGCTATAGCGCTTACAAAGAAGTGCATGAAGATGTTAAAGATTGAAAGGAATCCAAAATAAAACCAGAAAATTGTCTCGATAGGAAATAGAAATGGTAGTGCTAGAAGGATTCCAATAATAATATATCCCATTTGATCCCAAGGTATGAAAGCTCCACCTGATCCAATATTCAATTGTCTTTTTACAAATGATCCAAGTAAGTCAGCTATGTTTGTGCCTATTGAAAGCACAAATCCAATGTAAAGAGGATACTCAAAGGGGAAGAAATCATAGTAGTAATACCATCCGTCGAAAATAAGTCCTATTGCTATTCCCGTTATAGTTCCAGCTATTGTTCCAACAATCAAACCTTTCCAAGTCTTATTATCTCCAAAAATTCTCTTTCCTTTCCATGTCTTCCCTCCATCAATCGGTTTACCTCCTCCCCAGATTTGAGCAAAAGAGCATGTCTGAAACATTGGTTGAGCGAATATCATAGCTAAGAGCGCGTGTGCGAGATAATAGCTGAAAGCCATGGTTTTCTTCTAAAACAAGTATAATATATACTTTATGGCAGAAGCTTTGTTAATTTTCCAACAGTCAATTAATGATGTATCAAAACTTTACTTCTTCTTTTTCATATATCTAAAAAGGAAGTTTTATTTATTTGAATAAATAATCGTTTCTAACTTGAGATTCCATAGATGTTTCGAAAAAAAGATAGTTTTATTATTAACTATACTTTTTACAATAACCTCTGTAACGTCTACTAATGCAATCCAAATAGATTTCTCAGGAAGAGTTTTTTCACTAAATTCTGATGATTTACTTATCCGTTCTCATCTAACTGAAGTAGATATTTTTGATACTTCAGTAATTATTGTAAAAGAAACATTTGTAGTTCAAAATCTTCAGATTATTCCAATATCATCTATCACTCTTTGGGTGAATCAATCAATAGCTTCATTATTAATTACTGATGCTGAAGGGAGTTTAAGTTTTGACTGGATTCCTGTGACTAACAGCAGTAATAAGGTAACAGTTTATTTTCGGTTCTCCCTACTAACTGATGATTCTGCTACTTTTACATTGGGATATGATTTGTTTTATGATCTAACTTTAATACCAAGTGAAGTGTCATACTACTCTTTCGAGTTCGTCTCAACAATTAGTTTTTTCACATTAAAATACACAATGTCAGTGCAATTGCCAGCAAATAGTTTTGTTCATGAGGAAACAGAAAGCGTAATTCCTATTTACCCAACTAATGCCGACGATGAAGTGAAGCAGAATAGAATAATTTTGACTTGGGAATTAAGTAATGTAACAGAGTTCGCAAATCCCCTCTTCATAGTCAGATTTAATGAACCCTTGATCATCGAAGAACCCTCAACGTTTTTTTCAAATAACTTCAACATATTTATGTTTGGAACTATTATAGGTTTCTTTCTTGGAATTAGTGGGACATCTTGGATGATAAGATATAGAGAGAAAAAGACTAAGAGTAAACTAGGTCAATCATTGTTAACAGAAAACCAGAAATTTTTGATACGTTTAATATACGAGAAACAAGGCAAAATCTCCCAAAAAGATCTTTGTGAAGTGACAGGTTTCTCGAAGTCAAAAATAAGCCGAAACCTTGTTCCTCTGGAAGAGAGAGGTTTAATAATACGCGAAAAATGGGGTAGAACTTATGTTGTTTACCTCACTGAAGATGGTAGTGAAGTGATTCAGTGAAACGTTTCACAACGATTATGCAATGTTATGCAACGGTTGAATATAACCTTTCATAATAGAGCATCTCCTTCTTAATTATGGTGATTATTTGAAATTTAGAAGAGAATTACTAACCGCTTCAATGATTTTAGTTGTTGTATTAAGTATTGTTCCTCCGGTACAAGCTGACGTTCAAGATGCAGCTAGAATTGAACAAAGCGAAGGTTCTGTTTTTTTACGAACCTCTAACTTAATTGTAAAACTTGCATCTGGAAGACCTGATATGCTCTTCTGGTTTAATAACGCAAACCGCAATAATAGGGGGATACCTGTTTTTCACGTTGGTTTCTATGCTGTTGCAGAACTTTTTGGTGATGACTTAATAGTTGATAGCAGAGATGAAGTCGATGGTAAGATATACCGCCTTAATTCTGAATTAATTGATTGGACTTTAACTACAGAGAATACTACAAACGCCCTCCATGCAACAATTACCTCATCTACATTAGCAAATGGTGCAACAATATCTTTTGCTTATCATCTTTATTTGGAAGATTCTGTTGTCACAAGAGATCTAAATGGTACTACTATCTACTATTCCGAACAAGCCTTAAACGAAATAAAATTTGATATCATTGTTGATAATTGGATATTCTCTCCAGAAGCAACAGGATTGATATTTCTAGTAAAAGCTCATGAGCTTGATTATAGACACAGAGTAAGACAAGGTAATCATGTCAACGCTCCAGAAGAAGGTTATCGTGTAAACGAAACAGAAGTAGGAAGAACTAACAGAACTCATGATTCTGAAAGGTATGGTATAGAATTCAGCGATGATAAAAACAATATCCAAGGTTACTTCACTTGGATACCTGAAGTAGATATCTATGATGCAGAAGATAACTATCTGAAAACGGTTAATTGTACTGCAACTGTAGCAAGTTACAGTGTTGAAAAAGACATCGGAGATGGTAGAACCATTGGTGTAGAAGTTCATAATATTCTACTTGTCTATCCTAACTATGGTGATGGACTGAAAATGGTACATGACCCACTAGTAGGTTTAAATCCAGCTAGTTATGCTGTAAGTGCTTCTTGGTCAGCTTTGCTTGCTATTCCTGTGATTGGTTTCTTAATATTGATAGTTAGAAGGAGAAAGAATTAAGTTCCCTTTTTTTTCTTTCAATAAAATTATTCTTTCCCCTTTTTCTTCTTTATTTTTCTGATTTTTTTTACATACTTTAAAAATTGCGAATATCTTTCGATTCTCTGTTGGTTGGCTACTTCATCCCATTCTATTTCAGTCATAATCTCTCTTATATCCTTTACAAGCAAATTAAGTTCTTCATCAGGTAAACCATCTGCTATTTTTCTAGCAGTAGTTAAATCTGCTGTATCAACATTGCGTAGGTCGTATTTAAGTGGGTTTTTTAACCATGATTCATAAGAAGGGGCTATTTCATCAGTTGATAGAAGATCAATAATTCTATTTATTTTAAAAGGTACCAATTCTCTAAATTTTGCTTTTGCTTTTGCGTATTTTTTAGCGATTTCAATATTATCTTCAATATATTCATCTGTTGGAAATAATTGATGAATACCTTTAGTGAGGAAAAAACCGCTTGGGAATTGTAATTGGAGGTACTTTGCTTTGTAAGGCTCATCTTCGAATGGAATTAATTCAATACTTGCCAAGCGTTCTCTTATCGTTAACTTCCAGATAAGAGAAACAGCTTTTCTAGAGAACACTCCTGTAATGTCATCTTCATGATTTTGAACATGAATAATAGACAGTTTTCTCCTCCTTGCTCCAGTGTATAATTTCCTGAAAACAGTTGTATTTATTGAACTTCCACTTTTTATTTGGTTAGGTGACAAAAAGATTATTTCCTCATTCTCATCATAAATTTTCCAATTTATACTCTTATTCCTTTTCTCTATCTCTGAATGGATGAATCTACTATCCTTTATTAGAAGAACTTCTTCTAAAATGAACCGAAAATGGTCTTCGGCATCATTTTTCATATAAATAAATTCTCTTCTCTTCTTTTAAACGTAATGGAAGCTATCTAACAAAAGAAATTATTTTTTTTCCTCAATATCTTTGAAGAAATACATCTGTTCAAGAAACCATTTATGGTACTTTTTAGAATCATATTCTTTAGGCATCGTCTTGTAATGTTTGTAGACTCTATTAGCTCGAAGCAAAGATTTTCCCATAAAAAGCATCAATTTAAGATTCGAGATTCCTTTAAAAGTGGAAAATAACATTCCAATAATAGATTTCTTGGGATATTTTGCGTGAATTAGCTTTTCAAAATCTGATTTGGAAATAATTCGTTTTTCTATTAAAAATGACATTTCTTTTTCAGTTAGTTGAAGAAGTTTTCTTCTCATCATATCAAGAGCTGCATGATCTCTTCCTCTTTCTTCATTGTACCTGACCTGATATTCCCACAGACTATCAATTGAGACTTCTTTTTTTCTTAAGCTTTTGACAATGACTTCAGCTGCAATTCTAGCAGCAATCATAGATGATCCTACACCACAACCTACTGTAGGAATAGTTTGACAAGCTGCTTCACCAACAAGTAAGAAACCGTACCAAACCATAGTTATTGGGCGTCTTACGACGATTTTTCCTCCTCCTCCTCTTAATTTTTCTTTTTCTATGTTTTTATGCAAATTGATGAACTCGTTTACTATTGCTTTAGGTTTGCGTTTTGAATATCCTTGAGTTACTCCTGAACCAACATCAACTTCGTCCTCTTTTTCGAAATTTAACCAACTATAACCTTTCTTGTAACCATATCGATAATAAAGGTGTTTTTTACTAATTTCATTTTCTCCCCACTTCAATTTATTATCTTCAGTTTTGTGAGTTTCTCGATGTGCGAGAGCTATTTCGTTATCTTCTAGTGGTAGATTTAAATCTAGTATTTCTATATTATTCCCTAAAATTCTATCAATACCAGAACAGTCAACAACTAGCTTAGCTGTTACAATTTCACCATCTCGTTTTTTAACACCAATAACCCACATACCCTTACCAATGGGTTCGACTATTTCAGTGTTAAAACAGAATTCTGCTCCTGCTTTTTCTGCTAGAAGCAATAATCTTTTTTGAAACAATTTACGGTCAACAACCCAATAATCATAATAACTTAAGTGAATTTTTGATAGTAAATCGGGAGATAAAATTACAAGATGGTCTCTATTTGCTCTCTTTTCTTCTCCTTTGGGTGCAAGAATTCCTGCTAATTGAAATGCTTTCTTTTCGATCGAATCACACCAATCATGTCCAATGTTCTCTCTAGCGCTCTTTTCATAAATTGAGACTTTCAGACCAGCAGTCGCTAAATGAAAAGCAAGTACACAACCTGCTATTCCGGCACCAACAATTATGACATCTCTTTTCTGTTCTTGTTTTTTAGGCATTAGTACAACTTTTCAGATGATATTCTTTAGTTTTACTACGAAAAGTTGAATTAGTTTTTATAATTTATTCTCAAATAATTGTTTTTTTCTTATAAATTAAAGTAGCAGTTTTGCTATCAATTGCTGATTTTGAAAGCTCGTAAATAATAGTAACAATAAATATGAAATAAGATTAGAAAAAAGTTCTTTTGGTTCTGAAGTTGATGAATAAGCTAAGGAACAGACAATATTGAAGTAGATTAGTTATTAAAGAATTCAAGTAAAAATGTCAAACCAGCTACAATTAGTGCTGCGGGAATTATTTTTAGAGCGTATATGAGTTTATTTTCTTTTGAGATTGCACCTAGAAAGACTCCAAGAGTTATTACTTCAACACCTACAAGAGATATTGCAATAATATACCCAGTTGTCATTGTTATCCATCCTGGAATCACAAAGAGAAATGGCGATATCGATATCATAGAAAACATAAAAGGTGAAATACCATCAACTGCTGCTATTATGAGCGATGTCCAGAAGTTCGCTTTTGTGAATTTGGTGTCATTTAACTCAGTTACCATATCTTTTTCTAATTCTTTCAGTTCTTTAGTCCTTTCAGCCCTCTCTGTTAGATATGCTATCCAAAAGCCTGATACTCCCATAGAAATAGAAGCTCCAATGCCTATGAAGAGAAGAGTTTTAGCTTCTGTAGATTTAATGATGATAGATGCAATAATTATCCCTAAAGCTGTTAAAGCTCCATCGAAACCATTCATGACGAAATATCGTCGTAAGATATTTTCTCCCCCAACCATAGATAAATTTTCTTTAAGTTTATCTAGAATTTTCAATTGTTATGTCCCTAACTCTATTTACTAAAATATTCTCCCAATAGAAAGATATAAACATTACGTTACACATTTTAAGAACTAAAAAACGAAGAAAATACCAAAAAGCTCGAAAAAATAATTAAATATCTAATCAATTCTTTTACATTATAATTCTTTTTTTCTTCATAAATATTCTGATTAGAAATCAACTCATCAATTATCTTATTTATTAAATTTTCAGTAAAAACCTCATAATATGTGCAATCAGCTATAATCAAGTATGAAATAAATGCAATTTGTTCTGCGTCAGTGATAATAATTGAAGGATCTACTAATTCTACATCTTCTTTGGAGATTTCATTTTTTAAAAGTTCTTTTAGAATTCTGAAATTCTCCAGATTATTGTCATCTAACAATCTCAACTCCCCCAGCTCTTTCTCGAAGTCATTAGAAATTAACATTTCTAAGAAAGAACTAATGATATAACTAAATTCACAAAAGATTAGTTTAGTGATTTAGTACTAATAAATGATTAAGTACTTTTTATAGAATTATTAAAATACCTTTATGCTTCTAATCAATTTAAATGAACTATGAAGAGGAGGGAAACCAAATATATTCTTTAATAATAAGGAATCTTGAAAGATATTTAGATGGTAAGGAATGTATTCATGAAATAAAAGAAGCAAACTATCAATGGAAACAAATGGAATGGATAGGTTGGTATATTGAGTATAAATTGAAAAAGATCTTATTTAATCATTTAGGAGGAGAAGATGGTCCAAAATTGGGGAATACACAATTTGATTATTTTAAGGAAAATCCTTGGAATTTTAAAGCTCATATAGTTAATTCCAGCAGTCATCCTTGGATAATTCTAAATGATTGTGAAGCAGTAGATTTATGTACAGAGAAGTACAATGGAATCGGATATTTCATTGTAAGTGGAAGAGCAGAATATGATGATGATGGTTCCTTTAAAGAATGGCATTCAAAACTAAAAGGAAAAACAAGCGATTATGTCAAACAAAGAATAAGAAGAGGGGCAAAATCAAGAATGCGAAAAAAAGCTTTTGTTATTGAGAACTACTCTCTTCTATGGTTAAATAAACAACTTCTATCTGAAGGAATCTCAGAAGGTTGGATTGCATATTTTCAGAAAGGAATGAGGAATGCAAATGGTAGTCCTAGAAGACCTAAATACCTGCTTAAAAGTAGTGAACCACCATATTTCATTAAAAATATGAATACACTAGATAATTATTTTAAATAATCTGTAAGTTTGGTTCTTGATGAATCGCTTTTCTGAAATTTTTCTTTAGCATTCTGAACTATCTCATCAGGTCTTTGGATGTATGGTTGATATAATTCTCCTAGTTTAACTTGTTTTAAATTCCAATCAATTATTTCTTTAAGTACATCATTAATCTCAAATCCAAGATAATGTCTAAAAGAACATTTCGCAGCAACAGCTGTTGTTCCATTACCCATAAAAGGATCTAAAACTAAATCACCAGGTTCGCTTCCAAAATCAATACATCTCATTACTACGTCAACAGGAAGCTTTGTTGCATTTTTCTTGGTATTGGGCATGTATTTTCTATTAATAAGCCAAACATCTTGTGGATAGTGTTCGAATTTATTGAAAAAATAACTTTTTTTGTCTTTGACAGCAAAAAGAATATGATAATGACTAGTAACAAATTTCCTTTTTGTAAAAACACCAAACTGATATTTCCAGATAATATGGTTAATAATCTCTAATTTATGTTTATCTAGTGCATAGAGAACATCTTTAAGATTTGTCCATCCACTAAAGATCCATACTCCTGCGTCTCTTTTCATAATTCTTGGAAGTTCTCCAATCCATTCATTTGTAAAATTTGAATAATCTTCTATATCCACTTCCTCATACCCTTCAATTACATTATTGCTGTCTCGATTGTATATGGCTTCTTTTCCACTAAAGTCGAGTCCAAAAGGTGGATCAGCTAAAACCATATCAATGCTTTTTTCAGGTATAGTTTTCATTCCTTTTATACAATCAGAATAAAAAATTCTTTCGACATCAAAAGGAAATTTCTGTGTTTCATATTTCTGTTTAGCTTCTTCTTTAGACCAATCATAAGTGGGTTCAAAACTAGCAGCAGCTTTATGAGGAACATATTTTCTTTTTCTCTTTTCCTTTTGAGGTTGCATTGTATCATTTTACAATACTATAATATACTATAAAAAGACTATTTTTTGAGTTCTAAATCAGAACAAGAGCTTTTAATTTATATATTAATCTAGCAAATTACAATTACAAGATAATGAAAGTAGGAAAAATAATTAAATAGGGAAGAAAAACATATTGTATGTTCACAGATATCTTAAAACAAAATTAATTACAACACTTTTAAGTAACTCTCCGTAATGTTTTATAAATGGAAAACTGGAATGGTTAAGAGGAGCTAGTGACATGCAAGTTTTTTTCGACGAAACTATTGAAAACGAGTTCGCTCGAGTTTACAAGAGATTCAAGAAGTTTGAGTTAGAGAGTGATGAAGCATATCAAGATGACTTGGATTATTTGAAAAGGAATCTAGTGGTATTTGAACCTCTACCAACTAAATGTCAGCACGAAAATTTCAATGTAACAGCAATTGATGGAAGTGGAGCAGATAGTCTTGTTATGTTAAACGATATAGCTATACATCTACTAACTGCAGGATTTGCAGCAGATAAGACATGTTTTGAGGATGGAACAACAGAACAGCTTAATACCAGACCCCCAATATGTACACATCCTGAAGGTTTAATGAGACTAATTATACTTAGAGAAGATAAATCTAAAGAGGTTTGGGAAGAGTTTCTGTCATTCATTAAATATAATTACAATGAAGAATTAGAAACAGTCGTACTTAGAGTTCTTAGAGATTTCGTTTACCATAAATATGTTCCTAAGTTTCCAAATGACACCTTCCCAGATATTAAGTCGAGTATTGATTTACATAAAGCTGCAATAAAAGCTGGTTTCAAACTTCATAAGTCTGATATTTTCGATTTTTCAGAGTGGATGGTGTCACCAAGAGCAGCTGCTGTGCAAGGCTGGTTTGAACAATTCAGAGAAGTTGTAGAATATTCTCTAGCTCACTCTTTACTTAATTCTGATACAAAATTTAAATATATTTTCTTAGATGGTTCTCTGAACATGCTTTTATCACCAGGGCAAGAACAACCTCGATTAGCATCAAACTATTTGCTACGAGATTTGTGTAAAAAATCCTTAAACAAAGAGACATGTATAGTTGCAGTAAGCAAGACAACAACTTTTCCATTTGTATATAGAATAGCTCAAGACTTAGAAAAGGAATTAGGTGGAGAGAAAAAATGGTTTGTAAGAATACCTTCAAAGCAGAGAAAAGAACCTACTCTTAAAATGCTCGAAAATCGTCCTCATATTCCTCCATATTATGGTGTAACATATCTGTATCACTTTTCATCAGAAGTCCCTATTCTAAGAATCGACCTTGATTATGAGTGGTATATGAAAAATATTTTTTCTGAAAATACAAAAATACAAAAAGCAAAAGAATTAGAATTATTTCAAGAAATAGATTGGTTATCACGAGATGTCAGATATTTTGGTTATTTCTTTGATTTAGCCTTTGCACATAATTCCACGGTAGTAAGCTTTGCGGAAAGAGATGTTGTAGCTGAACAATTAATTAACTACTTCGCGGAACAAGGAGAAAACCCCAAAATGTTTATTCATCCAAGAAGAAGATTAGGTTTAATGTAGAGGTGAAAAAATGTCGTTACAATTAAGTGAACCGATAGGTGTTTTAGCAGAAGGAGATATCTCATTTCTAAAAATTGTTTGTTCTGATATTCGTTTTGAAATAGGCGAAATTTTGATCATCAAGCCTCCTACTGGAAAGAAAATGTATATGTTTAGAATTATGAATTATGAGAATATTTTGAGAAATATTCAAGATTTATCAGCTATAGCTGCTAATTTTCTAAAGAATAGAGAAGCTTACATAGCTAGAGTTGAATCTGAAAAACTAGTAAAAGTGCATGGTCTATTAATGGGATACAGCGAACTTGACGCAGATTCAAACAAATGGATTTTCAAAAAACCCCGCTCTCTACCTCCTCATTTCTCTGCAGTTCATAGAGGTGCTGACTGTCCTGAAGCATTAGAACTTCTATTAGAAAAAGAAATAGGTCAAGATCTGGAAATAGGTAAGCTGCTTATTGGAACAAAAACTTTAGATTTACCCATTAAAATTGATATTGAATCACTGCCAATGCATGTACAAGTAGCAGGTACAACAGGTGCTGGAAAATCTTTTTTCATGCTTACATTCATAACTTCTGCTCTTAAAAATAACATTGTTAGATTTATCAAGCAAGAGGAGATGAAGAAAAGAGTTTCTGTCTTCATGATAGATGTCCATGATGAGTATATGAGAGGTCTAAGACACGAAGACAAAAGGTATGGATTGATTGATATAGCAGATGCTACGATAAAAGCAGGTAATGAGGTTTATGATTCCATTTTCGCTGACAAGTTCTATTTAACTAGAGATTTGAGTGGTGTCTCCAAAGAGATGCAAAAATATGCACAACCAATACGAATTAGAAGAGAAGATCTTTCTGTAAGCGATATAACATCAGTTATGACTGTAACAGATCAAATGTTGGGATATATGTCTATGAAAGCAGTCACGAATGAAGACTGGGTAACTGCAATAGAAAAAGAATCGGAAGCTGAAGTTACATCCTTTGTGAAGGGGACAATTAGTGCTGTAAAAAGAAGACTCTATCCTATTACACGTTCTTCAATTTTTACTGAGAACAAGTATAGTGATCTTGCAGAAATAGTTTATAACATTGAAAGAGGATGCTTCTATAACTTCAGCACAGCCTTGCTCTCATCAACAGAACAATTTATTGTAATTACTATGTTAGCAAGGACATTATTGTCCATAAGACAATCTTTACTGTCATCTACAAAATGGAGCCAATTTAAAGATCAAGTTTACCAAAGGCTACCAAAAACCATTGCAAGTGAATTGTTAGGAGATAATCCTTCTTCTAAATTCAGTTTGAAGGAGCTCTATACAGCTGATAAAGATGGTTCTGATTATCGAATGAAAACAATTGATAAATTACCTGTAATCATGCTAACTATTGAAGAAGCTCCTAGTATTTTGGGTTCTCAAATGTCTAAGGAAGGAAATGTATTCATCGATATTTCCAGACAAGGAAGGAAATTTAATATTGGTATGCTTCTCATCACTCAGAATATCTCCTCTATGGAACATATAATTCTTGCAAATACAAATACAGAACTCAATTTGATGTTAGGAAATGAAATAGAAATCCGTCAAGCAATTATCAATGCAAGTAATAATATAGCAGGCTATGAGCATGAGTTCAAGGTTTTATCACGTGGCGAAGCAATATTCACTAACTCTCTTAGAAATATTCCTTTACCTGTAAAAGTAAGTAATGTTCCTCTATACATTGAAAATGAGTTGCCCTTTTTTACAAACCCTTATCAAAAACTAAATGTAAAGAAAGCAAGAGAAAAAACAAAAGCTCCAATTCTTTAGGTGCAAAAAATGGTCAAAATTGTTCATCTCTCAGACACACATGTATCTCATAGACGATTTAAAAACGTCAAAGACTCCTGGAAAATCAACAATCGATTAACTTGGATAGAAGAGGACTATTGTAAAGGTTTCCATAAAGCTATGGAAAAAGCAGCTGAAATCAAACCTGATTATGTAGTTCATTCAGGTGATTTGTTTGATGTTCCAGTAGGAAGGAATCTTGTTGGACCTACAGAATATTCACGAGCTTTTGTTATTAAAGTGCTTCGAGAATTTTTTGAAAAAACTGAAAACAAAGTTCCTTTCATTACAATTGATGGTAATCACGGAACATATTTAACTAGAAATTACAGCACTCTTGAATTTCTAAAAGAAGCATTCCCTAAAATGTTTTTCTTGGCCACAAATTATCACTTGAAGCAAGCTATTTTTGATAACAATCCGCTTATTATTGAATTTGACGATGTTAAGTTCTATTTGTTCCCCTATTTGAAATTTGGAAATTTGCAAAGTCTTGAAGACTCTTATGAAAACTGGGTGCGAAACAATCAAGAACCAGATAATTCGAAAATTTCAATAGCTGTAGCTCATGGAATGACAAGAGGAATAGACTTACTCAATCTTATTTTCCAATATGATTATGATTATGTTGCCTTAGGTCATGATCACAAACAACAGAGAATAAAAAAGAATATGTGGCAAGCAGGAAGCACAGAAAAATACACTTTCGCAGAGAGGAATCAGCAAAAAGGTTTTCTTGAGGTTGACATTCAAAAGGGTAAGGACCCAATAATCATCCAAAAGAATATAGACTCCAAAAGAACTATGATTCAGAAAAATATCAAACTGACAACAGATTCTTCAGTTATTGATTTAGAAAGCAGTGTTTATGAAATACTAAAAGATTTTGAACAACCTTTTAATGGAGAAACAGCTTCTAGGCTAAAAATAACTTTTGAAGGAACTATATTCCTTAAAGATTGGTGGAGGATGGAGGACAAATTGGATGATATTCGCAGTAAAACATTTTCAGCAAAATATAATATTTTAGAATTCAGATGGGATGCAAAAGATCTTGTTAGAACTGCTCCTACAAGTTTGAAAAAGGGTGCGAAAATAAAAGAATATCTTATTGATGACCCAGTTAAGGACTTTGAAAGGTATATAAGAGATCTGAATTTGGATAATCAAGAATTAGCGAAAGTTTTCATTGAAAAGGGGGCTAAAATTATAGAAGAGGTTTTTTCTGTGCCAGAACATAGTACAGAAAGCGAGGATTGATAGGTGATAAAATGCGAATATTGTGGATTAATTTAAGAAATTTCAAATGTTTCAAAACGTTACAGCTTCCAGAAGAGGGGATTTTTCCCGACGGATTGATTTTTGTTGAAGGTAATAATTCAACTGGTAAATCTAGTTTGTTTGATGCAATATTCTATGCGTTTTTTTATGATGCTGCTAAATCAAAAGAAATAGGTATTAAAGATGATTTAATACATTATGGTAGGTCTGAAACAGACGTAGAAGTCGCTTTTGAGATAAATAATCACTATTATCTTATCCAGAGAGAGCACGGTAAAAAGAAGCCTGTGAATGCAAAGTTATCGGAACTTGATGAAAAGGAAGCTTTGCAAGGAATATCTGAAAATCCAATAAGACTAGTTGCGGAAGGTGTTATTGATGTTGAAGCTAAAATCAATTCTTTGTTTAATATAAATCGAACCAGTGCTCTAAACACTCTTATAGTTAGACAAGGTCAGATTCAACAACTTGCAGAAGCAAAAGGAGCAGAGCTCAGGGATATAATTTATGAGCTTTTTAGCTTGGATTATTATAAGGATCGAGTGAATATAGTAGTAAAAAAACATGTTAATACATTAGAAGATGATTTAACGGATTATATAGTCAAACGAACAACTGAAGATATTACAGAAGAAATTCAAGATTTAAAAGCTAAAATAGCTGAAGTTAAAGAAAATACAAAGATATTAGAGGGAAAAATCGTAGAATTGGATGAAGAAATCGAGCAATATCCTGATTTAAAAGAAGTTCAAGACATACAAAAAATAGTAGACAATATAGATACACAAAATGGGAGAATATCTTCTAAATTAGGGATTGTTGAAACAATTGCGGGTAAATATGGTATTGAGCTACCAATATCTGAAAAGAAAGTTAATCAAAAATTAGCACAAATTGATACTGAAACTGTAAAATTAGAAGAAGAAACAACCAATATCCAAAAAAAACAGAAAAAAATACTAGAAGAAATTGCAGAGAAAGGGAAAGAACTCGATATACTAGAGAAACGAAAAGAGAGTCTTGAAAGATTTTCCAGTACTGAAGAAATGGCAAGATGTGATGTGTGTGAACAAGAAATCAATAATGAACGTAGGGATGATTTAATTAGCAGAGCTAGTAGAGACATTCCTACACTAAAAGAAGGCATCCAACAAAGAAACAAGAAAATTAAAGCTCTGGATATCGATGTAGATTCTATAAAACAGAAAACCAGAACCTTAAGAGATATAAGAGATGAAATAACACGTTTAGAAACTATTTTTCATGATTATGAGAATTTACTTAAAGACACAAACATTCTTTCTACGGAATTAACTACTAAAGTAAAGAAATTTGGTGTTTCTGAAGTTAAAGATATTGCAAAGAAGTACAATCTAGAAAAGTTTGACGATTTGTATAGTAAAATAGTTGAACTTGATAGAGAAAAAAGCAATGTAGAAACCAATAAAGAAAGAAACATTAGAGAAATTAAGGAAAAGAATCAACAAATATTGAAATTAGAGGATCAAATAGAATCTAACAAGAAAAAAGAGAAAGAAAGTGAAAAGATTAGAAGTGAAATAAGTCTATTGAAATCAGTAGAAAAGTATGTAGAAGGTTTCATTGTTGAAGATATAATATCTAACAGATTGTTAGCTGGAATTCAAGATTCAACAAGTGACTACATATATAATTTTACAAGAGGGCAATATTCACAACTTTATCTAGAAGCAACAAAAGTAAAAACTTTGAATATGAGTATAAAAGATGAAGTAGATGGTTTCATCAAAAGTCAGAATCTGCTTTCAGGGGGAGATAGAGCAGCAATAGGTCTAGGTATGAGAATAGGACTCTGTGATCTTTTAAAACGAATCAAACCTCTCAAAAGCTCCCCATATAACCCTCCACAAATGGACATTTTAATTCTAGACGAGCCATTAGGGTCTTTAGATGAACACCGTCGTTCGAAAGTTGTTGAAGGTTTAGTTGCAGAAAAGAAATTCACTCAGATTTTCCTAATAACCCATACAAACATTCGCAGAGACTTAAGAACACCAACGATAACAGTAGAAAAAACATCGACTGGAAGTAAAATAAACTTCTATGAATCACCAACAGAAATAGAGATAGAAGCTGAAGAATAGATTAACGCTAAAATAAGTTTTTTTTTCTCTTAATAAATTGTTATGCTTTAGTAAAACTAGAAGAATTAAGAAGTCGCTCTTCGAACAAAAATAATGTCCTAATTTGCGATTGATTGGGAAATATTTATTATAGTTCTAATAATATAATTTTTTTAGTGAAAAAGTTTGATACCTGGTACACTTAGACCCTTTCCAAAAAAGTTGAAGGAAATAAAGCAAGATTCAGAAATACTAATGAGAGCAATTGAGTATGATTTTGAAACAACTCTAGAAATTTATAAGAACAGCAGGAAATATAGCTATGAAGAAGTAAAGTCTCATTATCTTAAGAATCTTGAACATATTGCAAATATTCAACCTTTGGTTAAGGAATTAGAGAAGTTAACGAACAAATACATTAATGATCTTCTATTGAATGAACTTGTTTACAAATTGTACCAAAGAGTTTTTCTAACATCTGATAAACTAGGAAAAGATTCTCATCGCTTAGATACATTACTAATGGCTAAAAGGAAACAACACATCGAAAGCATGGTTCCTAGAATAAAGGATGATATTCAAGCAAAATTAGCATTTCTAAAAGATTTATCTTTCAAAGAAATATTAGAAAAAAGTCAAATTTACAGCGATTCAATATCAGAAATAAGTGGAAGAATAAATGAGTTGAGGGATGATTATGAAAAGCTAATAAGTGGATCATTTGATGTTACAGATTTATATTCATATCTGGAAGAGAGAATTATAGATATAGAAATTGAAGTAGGAGAGTACAGTTTAATTCTTCGAACATGTAAAATGGAATTGTTGAAAGTAGAATCAAGTAAATTGATAGAGATTGGTGAAGTTATCAATAAAGCTTTAGATGCGAAGCAAACAAGTGAATTAGTTATTAAGGGAAACGATTTCGTAGAAAAATCTACTTCCAGATTGGAAGAAATGCGTACATTAAAGATTACAGTACCAAGGAAAGGGTATTCTAAAGACTTCTTAAAGAATGTAAAAGATTTGGATAAACTGTTTAACACTAACAAAAACAAATTATCAGAAATTGTTCAAACTATTAAAGTAAACACCACTTCGTTGGCCAAAAAACTTGATCAAATAAACGCAATAAAAGAGTTATCATCAAGTGATGGTATTAAAGTTAAGAACGCAATCAAAATGCTCAAAATTAAGAAAAGAGGGACATTTAAACTCTCGATGTCTATAGGTAATTTTCCGCAACTCAAGCTAAATGACGAAAAATTGGTAGTAGCTCCTTCAAAAGATACTCTAACCTCAGAGTTATTTGATGAAATTATAAATGCAATAGAATTAAATGATGAGGTCAATTTTCTCCATGATTTCTTAAATCATTTTAAAGCGTTCAGTTTCGCTGATTTCTGGGAAAGTGTGAAAGAGTTTTCTAAGAAAAACTATCAAAGCTTTAAGGAGTATTCGATTAAAGCTTATCAGGGTCTGAAGAAAGGTACAAATTCTTTTATTTCCTTTGTAAAGAAACAATCGAAAAATAACTACGATAAAACTGTTACTATGTTTAATAATGTAAAAAGCAGAATTTTCAAAGAGAAAGAAGAGAAAGAAACATACTTACCTGATGAAATAGATCAAATACCTGATGAAATAGATCAAATACCTGATGAAATAGATCAAATACCTGATGAAATAGATCAAATACCTGATGAAGAAGAGGACTAAGTGGATAACCCTACACTTTTTTTCTTATTTTTTTTATGAAATCCCATTGATCTTCAGAGTATATCCATCCTAAAACTAAACCTTTCATATTGCAATTATTTCTATTCAATACTAGAGAATCTATTTTTTCTAGTATTTGTTCTTCTTCACCAACAATAGCATAATCATATACTATTTCTTTTAGCTCTCCTTTAGGGATATTGTTCATTCTTTCCCAAGGCAAGTCACGGATTTTTGAGATCATTGCACTACTATATTCATGAGATTTGAGAATAGAATTTGAGCACCCTTTGGCAATATCCTTTGTGATGTTCCATGTTGTTAAAGAAATTTCTGTATTTTCTTTTAATACTTGAAACATACCATAGGTATAAATCTTACATTCTTCTTTTTGAACACCTTCAAGTTCTGCAAAGATTTTGCCTATTCTGTCTAAATCATGTTCAGATGTACTATTTAATAGTAGTATATCAGAAGAATTTAGGGCAAATTTACACATTTTATTTCCTAACCCTCCAATACCTAATGGAAAATTTATCTCATGTTTGATATTGTGCTCTTCTCTCAATTTATTAAGGATTCCAATTTTATTGACAAAAGATTGGAATAAACCATTTTTAGTGCTAAAAAGTTGACTGTTTCCAATTCCTAGAGCTAAACCGAATCTATTCTGGTAGTTATAAGATAAATCTCTACTTTGTGCAATTAGTACTTCAGGGATATAATAGAAAGGTGAAGTGATTCCTGTCCAGAACTCTATTTCTTTAACTTTACATGCAAGCTGGGCAATTGTGAGAAAAGCATTGTTGATTGGAGGGTTGTCTCCTACCCAGATATGGTTAATACCAATTTCTTGTGCTCTCTTTGTGTAATCTACTTGTTGTTCAAGTTTCATCTTGATGGGAATAGAAAGTCCTAATTCCATAAGATAAGATAAATACTGAAGTTATTGAAACTTTTGCTTTGGATAAGCCCAGAAAAATTTAAAACTGATATAGCGAATATTTGACTGGTGATAAAATGGATTTTATTAAAGGAAGACGAAGTATAAGGAAATTTACCAATGAAAAGATTGACAAGCAAGATATAATAGAAATTCTTGAAGCTGCTATGAGTGCTCCATCAGCAGCGAATAGACAAACATGGGCATTTGTTGTAATTACTAAGAGAAAAATACTAGATAAATTTCCTCAATTCCATAAATATACTCAAATGATTTTGCAGTCTCCTGTTGCTATAGTTGTTTGCGGAGATATGGAAAAGGATAAACCAAGAGGAGATATACAAAGAGGTTACTGGGTACAAGACTGTTCAGCAGCCACGCAAAACATACTATTAGCTGTTCATGCAAAAAGACTAGGAGCTGTATGGTGCGGAATTTATCCTAATGAGGAAATGGTTAAAAATGTTCGTGAGTTGTTACATTTACCAGACCATATTATTCCTTTGAATGTTATACCTATAGGTCATCCAGACGAAGAGAAGCCACCAGCTGATAGATTCGAAGAAGAAAGGATACATTACAATAAATGGTAGAAAAGGGAGCTAAACTAGTTTCACTATTGCTCTTTCTCTATCAAATATATTTGTAGCTATTTTGAAAAATATTGCACACAATATAAGCAATATTGCTACCGCAGCTATCAATGCATATACTGAGATAAAAATGTAAGCAACAACTACTCCGACTATTAGCATGACTAAAGGTAAAACAACTAACGAACCTAATTGATATGCGTCTCTTACACTTGTTACTCTTGTGGAAATCAATATCATCAGTTCTACTGATAAGATTGACAACAGAGGTGCAATTATAAAAAGAAAAACTATTGGTAATGTATCAAGAAATAGAATTGTATCAATATATGGATAGATAAGGATATTTGTAATTATACCATAAATAAGCGCTGCAAAAGCAGTTCCTGCAATTGAGGGGATGAATGAAGATAGAATCTTTCCTGTTACTAGTTCTGTTTCAGATAAAGGTGAAACTAGCAAAGCTTCCATTGTTTTTCTTTCTTTCTCTCCTATAATCGTTTCAGACGCTGTAACAGCTGGTAAAATAATAGGTATCAAAAGAACTATAATGTACATTAAGTAAGCCGTCATTATTAATATTTGACCTTTTGTTCCAACATCATCCCAATTCGGAACTATTCGTGAGAGTAAATTTGTTATGGAAACAGGAAGTTCCTCATCTCCCTCAAAATCGCTTGAATCGATAACAACAAGTGGATATAGTGTACTTAAGGGAATTAATATCGCAAATAGAATTGGCATTCCAATAACTGCTGATACAATGTATTTTGATTTGAACATCTCGCGAAGATCTTTTCTCGCTAAAGTTTTTACTCTTCCCCAATCCATTTAGCTCTCCTCCATATTATTTTCACCACGAGGAACCCCTTCCAATTCGATCAGTTCTAAATATATCCTTTCCAAAGATGGAAATTCGTGCTTTACCTCAACTAATTGAAAGTTGTTCTTAGTTAACGAATTAATAATGCTAGGGGTTTGTTTTTCGATATCTTTGATAAAAACTGAAACATATTTTTTGTCTTGATTATACTCAAAAATCTCAATATTCATGTCTTCAAAAAATTCTTTTATTCTGCTTTCCCAAGTAGCAAATCTAATAATAGTTACAGTTTCGTCTTTTCGCATTTCTCGTAGTTCTGCTGGAGATCCTTGCGCAATAAGTATTCCATGATTTATTATACCCACCCTCGTAGAAAGTCTCTCTGCTTCAAACAAATTATGAGTACAAATGAAAAAGGTTCTCTTCTCTTTCTTAGCTAGTTTAATAATCTGTTCTCTTACTACTTTTGCTGATTCAGGAGACAATGAAGCAGTAGGTTCATCTAGAAAAATTAACTCAGGTTTATGAAACATTGCACGTGCTATAGCAATTTTTTGCTTCATGCCCTTTGATAGTGATCCTGCCGGTTCGTCTAGCTTTTCAGGTAACTCAAATAGATCAACAATTTCTTCTATTCTTGATTTGATTTCAGTTTTTGGAACTTTGTAAAGATTAGCAAAAAAGTCTAGGTTCTGTCTAACAGTTAAACGCTCATAAAGTGCTGGTGTTTCAGTGAGATGACCTACTCGACTTCTGATTTCTTGTAGATTTTCCGATATGTCTAAACCTAAAACTTTTGCCCCACCTATTGTAGGACGTAATAAACCAGTGAGCATTCTTACTGTTGTCGTTTTTCCAGCCCCGTTGGGTCCGAGCAAGCTAAAAATCGCTGACTCTTCTATTACTATATCTAAATCATTAACAGCACGAAGAGCACCGAAATCTTTAGTTAAACCCTCCATTTCTATAGCTATCATTATAATCCTTACACTTTAAAGAAATGCATGGCTAAATAAATGTTTACAATTTAATAGAACGAAGCATGACCCAAAACTAGTCAGAGAGGACTTAGGTATCCTCTAAGGGAGAAAGAGTATCGGTTACTATTTGGGTTTATGTTTGTTCACATACCCATGATAACCTCTCTTATTTAACTATCACCAATGTAGGTGGAGTTAACAACTGGGAGAAAAAAGCATAATGTTTATTACTGCAAAATAATAGATTTAATCAAAAGATAGTTGAAAGAATTTATAACATTATAATTTAGCTCAAGGTCTTTATCTAGTTGGGTGAAAAATATTTGTTGTTCTATAAAAACAAGAAAATAATAATGGCTCTAATATCTATATTACTACTTGTAGCAATTCTGGTACCAATATTATACAGTTATTATACTAGTGATGAAAGAGTCAATCCTAGTAATCAAAATTACCCCTTGTATAATCTTCTGGATTTGAGTCTAAATAATGAGACACGGGGGAATATCACAGCTCAGGTTCTAAGATTTAATGACACATCAGATAATTGGGAAGTGAATTCTGATTTAATTCAGCTATTACAAGGTGATCTCAAAAATGCAGTAGAATCAATAGAAAACATTGAGGAAATTTCTTTATATTCCATTAATTCTTCTTATCTTCCTGGAGAACTTTGTTTTATTTTAGTAACTGAGATTAGCGAAGCTAAGAATATTATCACTACACTCATTTCTGATACTTTATCCAACAATAAGACTTTCTGGTATTTGGATAATGCTTCCTTCCATGTTTTTGATATTGCTGAAATAGCTATATGGAATTCCTTAAGTCATAACGTTATTACTTACCTGTCAATCTTCACAAGTTATACAAATTATACCAGTAATGAAACAAGTTATGTTTGTAGCAAGTTAGATGGTTCAACTACTTCTCCATGGTTAACGAATGTTTCATCTTGGAATGGAGCTAATCAATTTGGAAAACGAGTAAGTAATGATTTAACATATATTGAAGAAAAGATTCTAGAGGTAGAATTAATATCTTTATCCAGTTGTGCTGTGAATGATAGGTTCGTTTGTGAAAATTGTATAAGATGTCGTTTTTCAATAACATATAACGAAGATATAAATAGGAATGAACAATTTAAGAACTTTTTCCTTCTTTGTACTATATTAGAAAGTATTTGGTACGTGGAAGGTATTGTACATACGCTATGCGAGTGCCCTATAGATTCTTCTTGGCAATTTTCCACTTTTATCTTTGCTTTTGTAATTCTTTTAGTATTCAAGAGTTCTAGAAGAAAAGTTAAACATTCTAACAATGATAAGTATGTAGTAAGGAGGAAAATAATATATTAAAACATATATTTTCTATGCTGAGGATTTATCATATTCTAATTTCATCCATAATCTCTTTAAGATAAGATATTACTTCCCATATTTCCAAAAAAGAGTTGTAAAGAGCTGTAGGGGTTAATCTTATAACATTTGGTGGTCGAAAATCATGGACAACAGATTTTTTCATTAGTTCTTTATGAATTGTATAAGCTTGACTGTGTTCTAAGGCAACATGTCCCCCTCTACGATGTTCTTCTTTAGGCGTACCTATAGTGAAATTGTAAGGTTCATCAGCAAGAAGTGTTTCTACTAGATAGATTAAATAAGACGTCATCTTCAAGGATTTTTCCCTGATATTTTCTATTCCAGCTTCTAAAGTTACTTCTAAGGCACCTTCCATTGGTGCTGAACCTAAAATTCCTGGAGAAGATATTTGCCACCCTCCAGCAGTTTTAGCATGTTCAAAATCTAGATTCATGTCAAATTGTTTACTTTTAACATATCCAAACCATCCAGTAAGTGCAGGTTCTAAATTGAAATGTCTTTTGTTAATATACAGAAACGCAGAAGATCCTGGACCAGAATTTAGATGTTTATAGCTGCACCAAACAGCAAAATCTATATCCCATTCATCAAAAGAATGAGGAATTACTCCTACAGAATGACTGCAATCAAAACCTATAGTTATCCCTCTTTTGTGAGCTTCCTTTGTAAGAAAAGGGATATCAAGTAATTGTCCGCTTCTGAAAAGAACAGAAGGGAGAAAAACAAGATTAACATCATCACTCATGAATTCTACAATCTTGTTCTCATCCAGAAATCTCCCATCGTCGCTTTTAACTAAAATTAAGTGCTCATCAGGTTCCAAACCTTTGAGCTTTATCTGGCTTTGAAGAGCATAGATATCTGTAGGAAAATTGAGTTCATCAGCAAGAATTTTAGTTTTATTTCCTTCTGGTTTGTAAAAAGTGCTAATAAGAGAATGGATGTTGACTGTGGTAGTTGCAGTTGCTATAACTTCCGCTGGATCAGCTCCAACTAAAGGAGCAGAAAGTTCTCCTAAACGTTCAGCAAAAAAGAACCAAGGCTTTTCAGCTTCTAACCAACCTTTAACAGCGAGAGTTTTCCATTCAGAAAGAATTCTGTTAAATGATTTTTCAGCATTCTTTGGAAGAAGACCAAGGGAATTGCCATTGAAATAAATGCTCCCCTCAGGAATGTAGAAATGATCTCTAAATTCAGCTAATTTATCTTCACTATCTAATTTTTTTGCGTAAGATTCTCCCAACTCAAAATCGTGACCCATTTTACTTTACCCATTGATGTTTTCCAGTATATAACCTGTCTGGTTTTAGAATGTACTTATTAGAAACTATTATTTCCTTTGACATCCTATATACACACTTGCAAATATTCTACAATATTGATTATATTAACTTATAGGGTTGTAAATTATGCTCTTTTAATGAACATTATTTCATCTATCATTGTTCTTTTTATTGAGTTATAGAGTAAAAGATAGGTAGGAGACTTTAGGTTCAAATCACTTATACATCTAGTGTCCCATATACAAAGGATGTAAAAAAAGGAAGTGTTGAAGGTTCTGTTCTTGTTTTTACTACCCTTATATGCAGTTTCTGATAACTATTCAATTATTTCTTTTTCTTCTTTGATATTATCCTTGTAAGCATTAAGGGAACTACTAACATTAGGAGAGTAAATGTAAAGCTTAATTGATTTTTATCTGTAGTAGATACAACTGTAGAATATTCAACAACAGGTTCATCAAGTGGGTATAAGTCAAATGAATTCGCAGGACCACCAATGGAATAAGAACCTATTCCTGACCAATCTGACCAGTAGTTACCTTCAAGTGCTGCTGAGTCATACCAAAAGCTGTCAGTACCATAATCACACGCTTGGGAAGTTCCTCCTAGATTATTGTCTACAAATGTATTATGGTGAATGGAATCATTATGAGAACCAAAAAATAAGTAGATTCCATAGTTTTCATTTTCTTGTAGAAGATTGTAAGTAACGACACAAAAATCAGAATAGTAAAAATAGATACCATAGTAGTTATTGTTGCAAGTGTTATTGGCAACAGTAGAACTATCAGAAGAGGAAAGTGAGATACCATCGTTGCTATTGTAGCTGCACATGTTGTTAGCAACAGTAGAACTATCAGAAGCGTAAAAACAGATTCCGTATTCGTTATTGCTGCATGTGTTGTTGCAAACAGTAGAACCAACAGAAGAGGAAAGCGAGATACCATAGCCATTGTAGAAGCACGTGTTGTTTGCAACAGTAGAACTATCAGAAGACCAAAGCGAGATGCCATAGCCATTGTAGAAGCACGTGTTGTTTGCAACAGTAGAACTATCAGAAGAGGAAAGCGAGATGCCATCCCAGTTGTTGTTGCTGCACGTGTTGTTTGCAACAATAGAACTATTAGAGAGCCAAAGCGAGATACCATTCCAGTTATTGTTGTTACACATGTTGTTAATGACAGTTGCTGTACCATCAGCTACATCATGGATATAAATTCCTTTGAATCTTGCGTCAACATAGCAGTTACGAACAGTGAAATATTTCGTTGTTTCAGTGATATAAATACCATCGTCATCCGTTGTTGTAATATTATATCCTTCAATAAGATAAGGATTCTCAATAGTTCCTGAACCGGGAAAAATCTCAAAATCGCTATCATATCTTATCTCAATAGGGTCATGAGGTGTCAACTCTAACGAAGTAGGTCTATAATTATTCTCTTCAGCAATTATCTGTACATTGATATTCGATGCGCAGATTGACAATGTTATTATTAGTAGAATTATCATTGTTCTCTTTTTCATGAAATCACACTTAATTAAACTCTTTATCAGTTATATATTTTGTGCAACCAACTCCTCTGTTAATATTCCTAACTGGAATTTTTTCGAGTTTTTACATCAATTTGAGAATAATCAGGTCAAATGATCCGTTCTAATATCTTTCTATATTCAAAAAATCAAAAAAGGAGGTGTTGGAGGTTTGGTTCTTGTTATTACTATGTTTTTATGCAGTTTCTGACAGCTAGTCTATTTTTTCTTTTTCTTCTTTAAGATTATCCTTGTGAGAACTAAGGGAACTAATACTACTAGTAGAGTAAATATGAAGTTTAATTGAGTTTCATCTGTAGAATATTCAGCAGGTTCATCAAGAGGATAGAGATCTTCTGAACCTCCACAACCACCAATAGAATAAGAACCTCTTCCTGACCAATCTGACCAATAGTTACCTTCAAGTGTTTCAATATCATACCAATAGTTGTTTTGACCATCATTATACGCTTGTGAAGTTCCTCCTAGATTATTGTCTACAAAGTTATTATGGTAAATAAGATTATTATCACAACCATATGGTGAGTATGCTTCATATCCTTCATTTTCTTGTAGAATAAGCAAATTATATTTGATATTACCCCAGCTGATTTGTGATAAACATACTCCATATCCTTCATTTTCTTTTAGAAGATTGTAAGAAAGGACACAAAAACTAGAACGATGAAGACGGATGCCATAGATGTTATTGTTGCAATTGTTGTTTACAACCTTAGAATCTTCAGAATGGTAAAGATAGATGCCTTGGTTGTTATTGCTGCACGTGTTGTTGGTAACAGTAGAATTAGCAGAATCCTCAAGCGAGATGCCAAAGTTATTGTTGCTGCACGTGTTGTTGGCAACAGTCGTACTCCCAGAATAGTAAAGATAGATGCCTTGGTTGTTATTGCTGCACGTGTTGTTAATGACAGTTAGTTTTCCGTCAACTACATCATCGATATAAATGCCATACTCTTCTGCGTCAACATAGCAGTTACGAACAGTAAAATATTTAGTTGTATCAGTGATATAAATACCAACATTACTCGTTGTTGTAATATTATAGCCTTCAATAATGTAAGGGTCCTCAACAGTTCCTGTTCCTGGAAAATCGTAATCAGTGAAATTACCGTCAGAAGTTATTTCAATTGATTCATGAGGTGTTAACTCTAGCGAACTAGGTCTATAATTATTCTCTTCAGCAGATATTTGTACATTGATATTCGATGCGTAGATTGATAATGTCAGTATTAGTAGAAATAATGTTGTTTTCTTTCTCATGAAATCACACTTAATTAAACTCTTTATCAGTTATATATTTTGTGCAACAAATTCTTCTGTTAAGATTCCTAACCATGGACGGAATCAAGATGATTTTATTCTATATATCCCATATATTTTAATCATCTTCTTAATATTTTAGCACAATAGTGAAGTATTTCTAGACACACATGACAAAATCAATTCATAGCTTCTTGAAGATATTTCCAAGTGTAACCTTTCTTTGCAGAACAAACTGTTTCTGGTGTACCTTCAGCTACTATATACCCCCCATTCTTTGTTCCTCCTTCAGGACCGAGATCAACGCAGTGGTCAGCTATTTTAATTAAGTCCATATTGTGATCGATTAAAACTATAGTGTTACCTTTCTTAGTCAGTTTTTGAAGGACAACAATTAACTTCTCAATGTCATAGAAATGGAGGCCTTGACTTGGCTCATCCAATATGAAAATATTTTTCTCACGAGATTGTTTGGCTAATTCTCGGGTAATCTTCAATCGCTCACTTTCTCCACCGCTTATAGTAGTTGTTGGTTGACCCATTTTTAAATATCCTAACCCAATTTCATTGGCTATTCTTAAAGGTCGAGCTATACTCTCTATCCCTTCAAAAAATCTTGAAGCTGTTTCGATTGTCATCTCAAGAACTTCAAAAATGGACTTTTTCTTATACCTTGAAAGAAGTATGCTCTTTTTGTATCTTTTACCATTGCATGTATTGCACTTTAACCAGACATCTGAGAGGAAGAGGAGTTCGACTCTCTTCATTCCTAGACCTCTGCATTCGTGACACTGACCTTTTGGAGTATTATAACTGAAATGACCAAGATCTAAACCACTAGCTTTGGATTCGGGTAGACTAGCGTAGAGTTTTCTTATTTCGTCAAAAACACCAAGATACGTTGCAGGGTTAGATCGACTTGATTTACTTAAAGAAGATTGATCAACCACAATTACTTTAGAAAGTTCTTCAAATCCAGAAAGTTTCTTGTGTTTACCGACACCTATCTTTTTATTATGAATTGCTTTCTCCAATCCCTTCTGAAGAGTATCAACTACAAGTGTAGATTTACCTGCTCCACTTACACCTGTCACAGCTGTTATTGTACCCAATCCAAACTTTACATCTATTTTCTTAAGATTGTTTTCTTCAGCTTTTTCAACTTTAATGTACTTTTCAGCTACTTTGCGTGAATCTGGGGTAGGAATACGATACTCTTTTGAAAGATATTTAGAGGTAAGAGATCTCATATCCTTGAGAACTTCAGAAGTAGGACCTTCAACTACAACTTCTCCCCCTAAATCTCCCCCTAATGGACCAAGTTCGATTAACCATTGGGATTCTTTAATAATCATATCATCATGTTCTACAATAATTATGTGGTTACCATTCTGTTGAAGTTTTTTAAGTGTGTTCAATAACCTATTAATGTCACGTGGATGGAGTCCTATTGTTGGTTCATCAAGAACATATGTTACACCTACTAATCCGCTCCCTATTTGACTGGCGAGTCGTATTCTTTGTGCTTCACCATTAGATAATGTGCTTGACCTTCTATCTAAAGTAAGATAACTTAATCCTACATCAACAAGATATCGTGCTCTCTTCTTAAGTTCGCTTAGTATTCTATCTGCAATCTTTTGATCTCTTTTGTTAAGTTCTAGTTCATTTACGAAATCAAGAAAATCGTCAATCGAATCTGTAGAAAGATCGATTATAGATCTATCACTAATAGTTATTGAAAGGATTTCAGGTTTCAATTTTTTTCCTTGGCAGTCTGAACAGTGATATTCGGAGAAGTATTTGTTGAATCTTTGTTTGTACTGTGCTGTCCATGTTGAACTAACTGGTTTTTCTAGCCAATCTTCCCATCTAGGAATAAGACCTTTCCATTCTGCTTTATTCGTATATTCAGAAGTTGATCTTTTTCCTTCTCTAAGGAACTTAATCTCAATTATTTCACCTTTAGAACCATAAAAAAGACCTTCAAGTTGCTGTGGTGAAAGATCTTTCATGGGTGTTTGGAGAGTGAACCCATAATGTTTACCAACTGATACTAGCATAGCTCTTCTCCAAGAGTTAGGGTTAGTCATTCTTGTAATAGTGTAAGGACTTATCGCTCCTTCCTCTATGCTTTTATCCCAATCAGTAATAATTTTCCTAATATCGATTTTTCTGATTACTCCTAACCCAGTACAAGTTTGGCATGAACCTGAGTAATGGTTGAAACTAAATAATCGGGGGTGCATTTCTTCTGGTGCTTCGAAATTATGTTTTATGCATTCAGCGTAAAGTGAATAAGTGAATTTTGACCCATTGTTGTAAATTTCTATTCTACCCTTACTTATATTGACAGCTATTTCTATTGTATCAATTAGCTGTGAGTGTTTTTCTTTTTCGATTTGTATTCTATCGATAATGACTGAAACAGCTTTTGAGCGTTTAATTTTTATCTCGTCATCTAAATGGAATTCTTTGTGATTAATCATTATACGTGAGTAACCCTCTTTCTTAAGCACCTTGACGGTTTTTTTAATATCTATACTCTCTCCATTTGTCAAAGAGCTAGCGATTAGTATCTGTTGTTGTTTATGTTGTTTAATTACATATTCTGCAAGCTCAGTAATTGTTCGAGATTTTAATTCTATACCACATTTTGGACAGTGGGGAATACCTATCTTTGAGAATAACAATCTCAAATAATCATAAATTTCTGTTGTTGTAGCAACAGTTGACCGAGGGTTCTTAGAGATAGAATGTTGGTTAATAGCAATAGAGGGGGTTAAACCAATAATATCATCAACATCTGCTCTTTCAGCTTTTACAAGGAATTGACGAGCATAACTCGACAAACATTCTATAAACCTTCTTTGACCTTCAGCAAACAAAGTATCAATTGCTAGAGAACTTTTACCAGAACCACTTGGTCCTGTAATAACTACTATCTTCTCTTTAGGAATATCAAGGTCAATGTTCTTGAGGTTGTTTTTAGAAGCTCCTCGAACATAAAGGAAATTTGCTGGATCTAAACCATCGTCACTGATTTCTATCTCGCTAGTAAAAGCATCGTAATCCTTTTTCGAGAATGCCTTCTTAAGAGCGATACCTGTATAAGAATTCTTGCAAATCATGACTTTTTCGGGGGTACCTTGAGCTACAAGAAAACCTCCTTGATCTTCTCCCCCTTCTGGACCTAGATCTATTACAAAATCTGCAGTCTTAATGACATCTAAATTATGTTCAATTATTATAATGGTATTCTTTTTAGCAACTAATTTTTGTAGTACAATTAGTAATTTCTTGATATCTTCAAATGCAAGACCTGTTGTTGGCTCATCTAGAATGAAGAGAGTCTTCCCTGTAGCCGTTTTTGAGAGCTCTCTGGACAATTTAATTCGTTGAGCTTCTCCTCCTGACAAAGTTGTTGAAGGTTGGCCTAGTTTGATATAATCCAATCCAACATCGCATAAAGTTTGTAAAATTTTATTAATCTTGGGCTGATTCTTAAATACTTGTAAAGCTTTACTCACAGTCATGTTTAAGATGTCTGCTATCGAATAACCGGTAAATTTAATCTTTAACGTTTCATCATCGTATCTTTTTCCTCTACATCTCTCACATTCAACTTCGACAGAAGGTAATAGTGTCATTTCTATTTTGTTGTATCCATGACCTTTACAAGCTTCACATCTACCGATTTTAGTGTTGAAAGTAAATCTAGTCTTTGTATAACCTCTTATCTTTGCTGTGGGTAATTTAGCAAACAAATCTCTGATATGATCTAAAACTTTTGTATACGTTGCAGGATTGGACCTTGAAGTTTTACCTATTGGTGATTGATCGATTACTGCTATTTTATCTATATTCTCAATCCCCTCAAGAGATTGATGTTTACCCACTCTCTTCACTCCATGATGGAGTTTGTTAACTAGTATAGGGTAAAGTGTATCAGTAATTAATGATGATTTACCTGAACCAGAAACCCCTGTAACACAAATAAGGGTTTCTAAAGGAAAATTTACATCTATTTTCTTCAAATTGTTATGCTGTGCTCCTTTTAATGTCAAAAAAGTGTCACTACTTCTTCTCTTTTTAGGAATAGGAATCTCATCTATCCCAAGGAGATATCTGGCAGTCATAGATTTTTCTGCTTCTTTCTCTGTTATCTCTTTAGGATTCTTTAAGAATAACACTTCACCTCCTTCATCACCTGCTTTCGGTCCTAAATCTAGGAGTAGATCAGCTTTTCTTATTGTATCTTCATCATGCTCGACAACGATTACACTATTACCACCTTTTTTTAATCTGATTAAAGAATTCAGAAGTTTTTCATTATCGCGATTAGCTAAGCCAATACTCGGCTCATCTAGTATGTAAGTCACTCCTTGAAGCTTGGAACCTATTTGAGTCGCTAAACGTGTCCTTTGAGCTTCTCCTCCGCTCAATTCATTAGCTGCACGATCAAGGGTTATATAATGTAAACCTACTTCTATCAAGAACGATAATCTGTTTTTTATCTCTTTCAACAATGGTCCAGCAATTTTCTGCTCTTCTTCGGTCAATTTTACCTTGTTGAAGAACTCTAAGCACTTATCAATCGACATTTGATTAAGTACAGCAATATTAGCTCCTTTGAACATAACAGAAAGGCTTTCTGGTTTGAGTCTGTCTCCTTTACAGTCTAAGCATATCGTTAAGTCCATGAATTTCTCAAGTTGTTCTTTTCTCACAAGTGACTCTACACGATAATAAGCTGCCATCGTTAGAGGTATAAGTCCCTTCCATGTTGTGAAATATTCTCCTTTTCCTTTCCAAGATGATTCATCTCCACCCCACTCCCATTTAAGTTGGTATTCTTTACTCCCTGAACCATAGAGGAGAATTTCTCGTTTATCTTCAGGTAAATCCTTTATAGGGGTATTTATATCAAAACCATTCTTTTTTGCTATAATCCCTATACTTTTCATCCCCATTCCCGTATAGGTGATGTATTTCAAACTTGATGTTGTAGTAGCTATAGCACCTTCAGCTATGGATAATTCTTCATTTACAAATTTTTCAGGAACTATCTGTGGGATTTTACCTAATCCCCTACACCTTCTACAAGCTCCTACAGCTGTATTATATGAGAAATCTCTAGGGTGGAACTCATTTACTGCTATCCCACATTCTGGACAAACAAGTTTTGTAGAAAATATTCTTTCCTCTATTTCACCTTTTATTCTTAATTTACCTTTAGACATTTCAAGTGCTAAAGTAATACTATCTCTAATACTAGGTTCATTTTTTCTTAAACATATATTTCTATCAATAATTATATCTATATCATGAGCTACATATCTTTCTAGATTTACTTCCTCATCGTCTAGATTGACCTCTTTATCATCAATTATTAACCTAACATATCCCTCATCTTTCCATTCTTTCAACTCTTTCCTGTATTCCCCTTTCCTCTTTGAAAACATCGGAGCGATAATCTTTATTTTTTCTCCTTCAAATGAAGCAAAAAGTTGATCTATAATCTGTTCTGAAGGTTGTGCTTCAATTTTTACTTTGCATGTAGGACAATAAGGTATTCCCACTCTTGCAAATAAAACTCTCATGTAATCATAAACTTCAGTTAAGGTCCCAACAGTACTTCTAGGGTTGCGGGAAATAGTTTTTTGATCTATGGAGATTGTAGGTCGAAGACCTTCTATATGTTCAACCTCAGGTCGATCTAAGTTACCAATAAATTGTCTAGCATAAGCTGATAAAGTTTCCATGTAGCGCCGTTGAGCCTCAGAAAAAATAGTATTAAAAGCTAGAGAACTTTTTCCAGATCCGCTTAAACCAGAAATAACAACTAGCTTGTCATGCGGAATGCTAACTGAGATATTTTTAAGATTGTTCTCTTTTGCTCTCACTACACGGATGGCATCTTTAACCATATATTAGCCCCTTATCTTCCTTAAGAATCAACAAAAAAGCATTATGATTTCACTATATAAATATGAAGATTACAGATTAATACATTCTTATAAATTCGCTGTTATACCCTCTCTAGATTGGTTTTGGGTTTTTTTCTCATTAAAGGAATGAGGATGAAAATTGCTATAGCTGAAATATAAAATACAAAATTGACTAATTCTGTAAAATCAGATTCAGTTTCAGAAACAATTAACATTACATCTTTAATTGTTTTATACCCTTCTGCATCTTGAACTGTTATTCGTAGATTATATTCGCCATCGTCTAAGAAACCCAAAGTGATGTTTTTTATAGCAGGATGCCAATATCTAGGAAAAGTCAAACCTTCTGATTCAATAATATTACCATCTAACTCTATTGTGTAAGAACCTGTCATTTCATATTTGTTTCTAAAATTGTAAAATGCTCTCAAACCAAACTTTGCTTCAGTATCTGATTTAATCCAAAGAATTGAATCAATATCAACATAAGGTGAAAAACTGAATCTTTCAACTCTGTATATGCCATAAGCTATGTTTCCCTTTTTAGGAAAATTCATTTCCCAGACAATTTTCCCAGTATCATTTACTTCAACTAGTCTAGCGCTGATATCTTCAAAATCCCCATGAGTTCTAGTTCCAAAGCATCCTAGACGATTAGAATTAGGAAGTCTATCTGAATCTCCCCAGATACTGGAATAATACTCTTTTGGAGCTGTCCATTCCCAAGTTACGTTAGCAGTCAAAGTTTCTTCATCTATTGTTATTTCAACCATTCTTGATTGTTCATTTAAGGCATTAGTTTGGTTATGATAATCATTATCAAAGAGAATGAAAGTGTCTTTATCTACGATTTCTAAAGCGTGAGAATGGTAAAATAATGTGTCCTTAATGTTTCAATGAATATCACGAAGAGTAAAATTACCAAACTGACCTTGAGACCATAAAAGGTCTCCAGTCTTATGATCTATTTTATAGAAAGTATTAGTATTTCGACAATTGATGTACAAAACATCTTCTTTGTCGTCAAAGATAATCGTGTTTGTATGTGTAAGGTCAACTCTTACATCGAATTTATCCTCAAAAGGACACCAGTGATCTAAATTAACATAATTCCATGTACTTGACTCCCAAACTATATTTCCATCAAAATCATGTTCCCTTACTATATCAAAGACAACTGGTTCTTCGTCAACCCACGTTTGATAAATAATTAAAGTGAAATAAGTATTATTTATAGGATTTAGCTCGTAATCATGATGCCCTTTAAAGCCCAAATCAACAACTTCGTTAGTTTCAATATTCAACAGAATTACACTATTTGCTAAACCACAAATCACAGTCTTAGAATTGATGAATTCCACGCTATAAGATTCAACATCAGGGAGTGTCGTGCTACCTACCTTCTTTTGATAAATTATGGTTCCTTTCATATCGGTTATGTATAGAACTTGCTCAACAACTTGTTGTGTAGCCATATTGATATTTTCTAAAACAAACAGATTATAACCATCAAAATAATTTGAACTTGTGGTAATGTTTACTGGTAATGTTGAATCAAATTTCATGTCGAATGGTAAACTAGGTGATAATGCTGGTACTAATCTGGTATCAGTTCGTAGAATCGATGTTTGAAAAACCACAAAACTGCTTGAAATAGTAATTAACAAGATTAAAATACCACAAAACTTCTTCTTTGACATCATTTTTAGCTTTTCTTACCCATATTTAGATTTTTTCCAAAATCTAAGTTTTAATTTTCTATCATTAGAAAGTGAGACTAACGTTATTGCAAAAATGATTTTAGGTCGAGAACTACTGTCTTCCATTAATTTCGTAATCTTGGGTATTGTAGTAATGATTGCTATGCTAACATTTTGCGAAGTTTGATGTCCTCCTTCATCTTCAACAACAATTGTTAATGTGTGGTTTCCTTTTTCTAGAAGGCTTATATTTGTTTCAAAATATGTAGGGTTCCAAAAACGTTCAAAAATGAAAAAACTTGAATTTGTTACATTTCCATTAAGTATCACAGAATAATTCCCATTAAAATCATATTTATTTCGAAAATTATACCATGTTTTCCAGTTTATACATGCCGTTTCCTCAAAATCATGGATTATTGAAGGTATAACTTCTATTAAAGGAGAGAATCTTATTCTTTCAACTTGATAGATTCCATAACTGTAATCGCCAGTTCTATTGTAATTTAGTTCCCAGACAATATCACCTGTTCCATTAATTTCAACTAATCTCGCTCCTATGTCAGTTTGTGGATGATCAATAGTTCCGAAACATCCCAAACGATTAGAATTAGGGAGTCTATCTGCATCCCCCCACCAAGCAGAGAAATATTCCAAAGGTGCGATCCATTCCCAAGTTGTATAAGCAGTCATGGTATCTTCATCAATCTCAATTTCTAATATCCTAGAACGACGATTTTGATAATCTGTCTGATTATGTTCATCGTTGTCAAAATAGATAAAAGAATTGTGTCCTATCATTTCTAAGGCATGCCCATGGTAAAACAGAATATCTTTCTCTTTACCATTAATATCGTACAAAGTGAAGTTTCCATGTTCACCTAAAGCCCAGATTAAATTACCCGTTTTGTGGTCAATTTTGTAAAAAGTGTTAGTATTTCTCATGTTAATATAGATTACATCCTCTCTATCATCGTAAATGATTGAGTTAGAATGCGTAACATCAGCTCTGTCACCTTCTTTATCTTCATATGGGCACCAATCATCAGTTGAAACAAAATCACTTGTATCGAGTGTCCAAACTACTTCTGCATTCAAATTATATTCTTGAATTCTATCAAAGATATACTCTGTACCATTATCTTCAACAAAGTAGGTACTAAAAGTAAAATAAGTATTATTAGCAGGATTAAATTCATAATCATGGTGTCCATAGATTCCTAGAGAAACAACTTCATCTGTCTCTATATTCCAGAGATTGACCCCATTTATGTCACCAAAAATCAATGTTGTTGAATTTATAAATTCTGTATTGAAATTGGCTAACGCTGATTCACTGCTTAAATTTCTGTTAAAAATTATAGTACCATTCATATCGCAGATGATTAATGAACGATTTAAAGTCTTGTAATCAATTTTGCTTCTTTTTTCTACAACATATAAATTGTAACCATCAAAATATCCAGTTTGTTTCTCTACATCCGGTATAATTAATAATGTACAGACCTCATTTCCAACAAATATTACAAGGATAGAAATCAATGTAGCTAGAATAATTGAGACAATTAAAGATGTAACTAGAACTTTCTTTTTGTTTACTTTGATAATCTCTAGTATTTTACCTAATTTTGTCTCCATACTGTTTCCCTTTTCTATTTTTCCTGAATATTGTTATAATTCCTAGAATTAATGTGGTCACTATAAATATGGAAAATGGAATATTATTAGGTTCCGTCATTGTAGGATCTTCCTCTGAAACTACAAATTCAATTTCCTTGACTGTTTTATGCTTTCCCTCATCTTCAACAGTTATCGTAAGATTATATTTTCCATCATCTAAGAATCCTAAATTGATCTCTAAATCCTTTGGTTGCCAGTATCTCTCAAAAATAAATTCTTGTTCTTCTATTTTTTGCCCATCTAATTCAATTATGTAATTACCTGTCATATCATATTTGTACCTAAAATTATACCAAGACTGAAAAAGGATAGAGGCTTCTTCTCCTGATTTACTCCATAAAGTGTCTTCAACCCCGATAATAGGCGAGAATCTCACTCTCTCCATTCGATAGACTCCATGCCCTATTTCTCCTATTTTATCGAAATTCATCTCCCAAACAATTTCACCCTCGTCATTTACTTCAACTAACCTTGCACCAATATCTGTAGTACCACTGTGACCTAGTGTTCCAAAAGCTCCTAAACGATTCCCATTTGGTAATCTATCTGCATCTCCCCACCAAGCAGAATGGTATTCCTCGGATGAACGCCATTCCCAAGTAATGTTGGCTACTAATTTCTCTTCATCGATTGTAATTTCTATCATTCTACTTTGTCTATTCACTGCATTAGTCTGATTATGTTGATCATTATCAAAATAAATGAAAGTATCATCATCTACAAACTCTAAGGAATGGCCATGATAGAATAAAATATCCTTCTCTATTCCATCAATATCATACATAGTGAAATTTCCATACTCACCAAGAGACCAAATCATTTCACCGGTTTTATGGTCAATTTTATAGAACGTGTTTGTATTTCTGCAATTGAGATAGATGACGTCTTCTCGATCATCATATATAACCGTGTTAGAATGTGTTAAATCTCTTTTATCTCCATAATCTATATCTCTGAAAGGACACCAACAGTCAGGAGATATGAAATCATGAGTATTTGTATACCATACTAAACTTCCTGTAGAATTATATTCTTCAATTCTATCATATGCATAAAGTTCATCTTCTCCAAGATCAAGGAAATAAACCTTCAATGTAAAATAAGTGTTATTTGCAGGATTATATTCATAATCGTGATGTCCATAGAAACCCAGAAGCTCAATTTTATCAGTTTCTATATTCCATAAAGCTGCACTCTCTGAAGTGCCATAAAGTAAAGTTGTTGAGTTGATAAATTCGACATCATGAAAACCATATTGACCTATATCTTTCTGAATGACAACTTTTCCCTCCATATCATAGAAATAGATGTTCATATCAACAGTTTCATAAGTTAATAAATCTCTTCTTTCAAGGACAAATAGATTGTATCCATCGAAATATTCTCCCCCAGTTATAACATTTGGTTCTACTGATAATAATTGATTTTCAGCATATATTTGTAATTTATTTACACTAAATACTGAATTTAGAAGTATTAGAGCCACAAAACCAAGAAAAATTTTTTTCCTGACCAAGTTCATAGACATAAATTATTAATATACTATTTACCTTTTTCTCTCCAAATCGTTGAAGTAGATTCAATTAAAGTCTGCTGTGAATAAAATTAATGAATCTAGCTACTATAAAGTTTGTTTAATTACCGAAAGAAATTAGAACAATAAAAAGTTGAAGAGTAAAAATATTTTATAGTTGAGATTTGTAGATAGATTATTCTATTTCTCATTACTCCATTCCTATTTATTACATTTTGAACTGTTTCATTTATGTCATGAATTAATCACAACTGATTTTTCTTATACTTTTGTTGCTTAATATTCATAATGCCTTCATCAACAATAGTTGGCAAGATTTAGATGTTGAGTATACTTCTCAAGCTTTTGATTGGGGACAAAATAATAACTGGTATAATGACATATCTTTAGAGGGCAACTATTGGTCAGATTGGTCAGGAATTGGTGTATATGAACTAGATAGTTATAGTGGTGAAACTTCGAACTCTGACCCTTACCCTCTGAATTCAAGTCCTCTGTAGTTACTTTCTTTTTTCTCTACTCAAAAAGTCGCACTTTCAAAAAAAGGAGAGAGAGTGATAGAATAAATAATCTTGAAATGGTCTCAAAATACTCCCGAAAAGAACTCGTCCAATATTTCATTAGAAAAGAACACGTAATATCTAATGGTGAAAAATTATTTAATGGTGAAAAATATGAAGAAAAAACACTTAAGAAAAATTGTCTTTTTCAGTTTTATTTTGACTACCCTTATGTTATCTACAATACTCTCACCTTCTAAAGCAGTTACAATTGCTCCTACAGATATATTCGATGCTGAATTTGATACTCAAGTTGAAGTTCTTATGAATACAGCTAAGGTAGAATCCTTAGCTCTATGTGCTATTAATGGAACTGAAGAATATTATTCAACAGGTTATGGTGAACAACCAGGGACAGATATTGTTTATTATATATCAATGATAAGTGGTGTTGTTGCTACAACAGCTCTTTTACAGCTCATGGATGACGGACTATTTGAAATGAACGATTCTGTGAATGATCATCTACCTTGGATACTTAGGAATCCTTACTATCCTAGCATAGATATAACAATACATGGTTGTTTTTCCCCATTTTCCCCATATTTCTGTTAGCTTTTTATAGGAAAGTCTAGTATTAGTACTGTCTTAAGCCAATGGCTAGAGACAAAGCAGAGTCATCTGCTTACACCCGGAGCTGGAGTGAGAACCTAAGGTTCTCAATAACACTGTCTTCAGTAATGAGTCCCGGGGAGGAGATGACCCCCCTCACCTCCGCTAACACTGTGTGTTGGAGGTGTAATCCCAGAGCTTGAAGCTCCCATACGCTACTGCTTGATGCAACGCTACCTTGTACGTTCTTGGGTTGGGAAGAGTCCTCAAAATTATTTACCACTACCCTTAAGTGGGTAAAGTGGGAAAAATAACTCATGATTTACTTTCTCAACGAGCAGGGATAGGATCATCCGATGAACAGCACGAAGTTTTTTATAATGATCTTTATCCGTTTCCAGATTTCCTCTACGAAGTGTTTAATGAGAACGGTTTAGATTATACTATTGACTCATGGTTGTATCTTGTACCAGGAACAGTTCGTATATTTTCTTGGCTTTATTATGACTTAATAGCTTTCTTAGTTGAACTAATATCCGGCGAACCATATGAACAATACGTTAAGAACAATATTTTTACTCCTTTAGGAATGACTAATACTGAATTCACTTATACAAACTACACACTTAGTCAACTAGCTAAACAATATATATGGAATTCAGCCTCTGGAGTAAATGAAGAACAGAGTTTCAAAGATTATCCTGGGCCTGGTTCTGTAAGAATACTATCTACTGTTGTAGATTTATCTAAATTCCTCATAGCTCATATGAACAATGGAGTTTACGATACAGTAAGAATTCTAGAAGAATCCACTATACAACTAATGCATACCACTGTTGATAAAAATTATGGTCTTGGTTGGAACAATAATGCCTTAAACAAAGGTTATCACGGATTAACATGGGGAAATTGGATTGGTGCTGCTTATATGTTAACTAAAGCTAACATGGGATTAATTGTTTTTACCAATCAAGGTTTTTTTGGAGAAGGTTTTCATGGAAAAACTAAAGATTTAGTGGAATATATAGCTACTACAGCTAAAGAATTGATACCTCCAACACCAACAGATGAAGGAAGTTTAGGTTTCATTGCAATACCCTTAATGTTAGCATTTCTAGGAACAGTTTCAATTTATATTAAAAAACGAAATAAATAGTTTATTTCGCCTTTTTTTTTGTACTTTTTTGAAAGAAGCGAAAGAAATTAAGAGTCATGAAGAAAAATAATAAACACGATGCTCTTTGATTATGACAAGAATAAAATAAGAAAATCAACCTCCCAATTGAAAAATAAATAAGGAACTGATTTAATAGACTCTCATTTGTTGTCCTTGGGAAAGATTTCTATGAACATCTCGAACATCTTCAATTTAATCGATTTAGCAGATTATAGTTTCTTAGTATGAATTTTTATACTTTATATATAGGAGTAAACTAATCGTGATTAAAGGACATTATTGCGCAAAATTATTTAAGATAAGAACCTATCAATAAAACAAGGAGTTGAGCTATTTGGATAAGAAGGAGATCAATAAGGATTTTATGTTAGACCGAATTGTAGATGTTGAACAAAGAATAAACCAAATTGATTATTTGAAGAATTTAACCTTTGAAGAATTTCTTAAAGATGATATTAGAAAAGATGCGTTAAAATATAGGTTACTTTCTTTGATTGAAGGTTTAGTATCTTTATGCAATCACATTATTTCAAGGTCAGAAGTTTCTCCTCCTTCAACATATGCTGATTGTTTCAGAAGACTAGCAGAACTAGGAATATCCTCAAATACATTAATTGAAAAAATGGTTAAAATGATACAATTTAGAAATATCTTAATTCATCAATATTGGATAATCGACGATGAAAAAATATACGAAATAGCGCAGATTGATCATTCTTTTATTCTTGAATTTATTAAAGATATTAAACAACTATTGGAGAATTAGTATGCAAACCTTTCATAGTTTAGAAGATAATGAAAAAGCAGAAATAATAACAGCTATAAGTCATCTACTTACTGAAAATAGAAATATAAACTTTGCTTATATTCATGGTAGTTTTATCAATGCTAATTATTTCAGAGATATAGATATAGGTATTTTTGTAAAAGACGATAGCAATCAGGAAATAGACAAAGGGTTAGAGAAAGAGCTTTCGATTGAACTTACAAAGGTAGTAAATTATGAATGTGACGTGAAAATTGTCAATGATTCTCCAATACAATTTCAATATGCAATATTAAAAGGAAAAAAAATAGTTTGTAAAAATAGGGGATTATTAGCTCAATTTAAGGAACAAGTTTATCACAAATATCTAGACTTTAAACCTATAAGAGAACAATTTTTCGATAAATGATTTATTTATTGCTATTTCAAAAGTCAACTTATTTGCTCCTTAAATAAGATATCCTCGCTAACAGTATCTTCATTGTTGGTAATTGCTGATATTTCATCAGAAAAAGTTTCTTCTTCAGTGATAAATATTTTACCTTGAATTTTATCAGACGTTTAGCAAATTTCTTCAAACCTTCTTTTCCCTCGTAATAAGATGTGATAATGATAGCTGCGAATGCTGGACCAAAAGATTGTATTCCTACAAATATTGTGCATAGCATTCCTATGAAACTATCATAACCGCGAAAGTTGGTATATATCGGAGAACAAGTAGATTATCATTAAAGCCCATCCCCATGTAATTACATAGGTTAGAATAAAGAACAAAAATACAGAAATAATTGTCTTATCATTATTCATTTTCTTTAGATGAGTCTGTTCTGTCATTTTACCATCCTTCTCATAGCATTTTTTTCGTAATTTCCTCATACTCTCTTCTAAGGATGTCCATAACTAAGTCGTCTCTATATTCGCCATCAATATAGGAAGCTTCTCTTCTAACTCCTGTATGTTTGAAACCTACTTTCTCATACACATGAATCGCTTCTTTCATGAACGAATAAACATGTAGTTCAACTCTATGCAAATTTAACACCTTAAAAGCAACTTCGAGTAAGCACCGTACAGCATCAGTTCCATATCCTTTACCATGATTTTCAGGATTAAGAATAACTACACTAAGAAAAGCTGTTTGGCTAACATTATTTACTTTATTTAAACTACAAGTTCCAAGAAAGTTCTTTGTTTCCAATGTTTCAATTGCAAAAGTATATCCCTCTCCTTTGCTAGCTTTCTGTGTTTGAGTTTTTATCCATTCTTCTCTCTGAGTACTAGATTCAGGAATATACTTCCCTAGACCTATTCTCACCTCATAAGTGTTCCAATGTTCCATAATAGATGACAGATCACTCAATTCTAGTGCTCTAAGTTTAATTTTTGCTCCTGTGTAGGGAGATTTCTTCAGAGAATTTGGAAGCATAAGAACAATCATTTGCTCTTATTAATATTGTTTATGCTAGTAAGAAACATCATATTTACACGAAAATTTCAAATAATTAAAAAACTGCATTATCTTATTACTGAAGTTGAAATCTCATGAGTAATTATATTGGCAAAGAGTTCATGTTTAAAACTAAATACAAGTTTCTTGAAGCCCCTGATCAAAGAAAGGGATTACCTCAACCTCCATATCAACTCGAATATGATGAGAGTTTAAGAATAATTGACTTACCAAAACCTGATACTATTAAAATTAGCGATGTGAATTTGAGAGAAGTCATTGAAGGAAGGAAAAGTGTGAGAAAATATTCAGAGGAGACTATAACACTCTCAGAGCTCTCATGGTTATTGTGGAGCACGCAAGGTGTAAGAGAAATTTATCAGAATTTAATAACTATGAGAAATGTCCCTTCTGCTGGTGCTAGGCATGCCTTTGAAACCTATTTATTAATAAACAATGTTGAAGGTCTAAAAACCGGTATTTACAGATTTCTGGCATTTGAACATAAGCTCATTGAGATTAATATAGACAAAAAAATTGCTGATAAAGTTGTTACTGCTGTACTTAATCAAAAATTCATAAAAAACTCAGCAACAACATTCATTTGGACAGCTGTCCCATACAGAATGACATGGCGATATTCACAAAGAGGGTATCGGTATTTGCATATTGATGCAGGTCATGTCTGTCAAAACCTATATTTAGCGGCTGCAAATATTGATTGTGGTGTCTGTGCAATTGCTGCCTTTAATGATGAAGAATTAAATGAATTACTAGAAATCGATGGTGAAAACCAATTTGTAATATATCTTGCTGCAGTTGGTAAAAAGGAGTAATCTTTTTTCCACTTCATCTAGTAAAGATGGATATGTTAGGATTTGACTAACATTTTTAAATAACAACTCATAATCAACCTTGGTAATCGAAATGGTGAAAAAATATCCTGTTTTTGTGATGTGCGGTAGAGACAAAAAAAAGAGGGAACTACTAGAAGTACTTGATCCTGATAATAAATACGAGGTTAAATCACTTCTTCCATTTCTAGGGAAGAGAGTAATTGATTGGCAGCTTGAAGAGATCAATAAATCGCCTTATGTTGAGGATATCTACATTATAGGACTTTCAGAGGAGATGGCAAAATTCGATTACCCTGTACATCATGTTCCAGTCGATACTCTTGCAAATTTTGCAGATAAACTCATAGCTGGAATAGAATACTTTGACTCTCTTGGTAAAAAAGCTGACACTTTTATTATTAGTTCTTCAGATACTCCAGGTATAACTGTCGAGAGTATTAATGAATTCTTCGAAAAGCTAACTAAAATAGGTAAAGCAGATTATGTTGCTTCCTTAGTTCCAGAGGATATAACAGAAGAAGAATTTCCAGATGCTAAGAGAGTAGTTGCAAGATTTAGAGATTACAATGTGTATCCAGGAGAGCTTTTTAGTCTATCACGATATGGAATAGAAATAGGGAAAAAAATTATTGATGAAATAGGGGAGAGGAGGCAGAAAATTAAAAGAAGGAAAAGAGGAGGAGAATTAACAGTTATAATGAAAATGATATTTAAGAAACCGAGGGTTTGGCCTATTATACTTAAATATCTTCTAGGACTACTAAAACTAAAAGGTGGAGAAAAACTAGTATCTATTTTGTTCAATGGCGTCGTAAAAACTATAATCATAAGAGATGCAGGTTTTGGAATGGACATGGATCTACCAGAGGATTACGAACGTTTACGCCTATATGTAATGAAAACAAAAAAAGTATCCCCTCCAAAAAATGAGATAATCATAAAAATGAAATGAAAAGAAGAAATGAAATAAGTAAAATTGTAGAACATAAAATTTAGTCAAGTTTCTCCTCCACTACTTCTTCAACTTCATCTATATTTTTAGGTTTCACGAAAGAGAATGCGCCTAGAATAACAGCAAGAGATAAAGCATATTTGCACATAATACTAGTTACTTTCATTTTGAAAGCAGAATCGATCCAAATCATTAAGATCATGGGAACTAGAAATGATAGGTAGCCTATTATAAATATTAAACTCGTTTTTGAGTCTATTTTATCTTTTCTCCAAATCAGATGAGCAAGTAAGAACAAGATGCTATAAAGTATTGAACTCATATAGTAGGATGTATACAAAATGGATATTTCGCTTTGATATATAGCATAAAGTGGGTTGCAGTTAACTAAACTGATAGATGTGGGTACAATCAAGTAGTACAGTGAAAATCCTGTTGCTAAAGCAAAAAAAACTAAATAATCGGGATATTTCCACTTAACAATTCTTGAAGCCATGTAATATCCTGTAGCTGGTAAGAAAGTGATTATCACATATCCTATCCTGCCTGTTATGTTTAAACCTATACCTATACAGATTAGAAATTCAGATAGCTGGTACAATTGTAGCAGAGTTAACATTGCAACTATTGACCAAAACAATTTATGGTCGCGGTTGAATATTATAACCCCTAACAATATAATAAATTCTATAGAGAAAATAATTAGAGATAATGTTCCGGGTAACATTAGCTTTTTTGTAAAAAGAATTCCATATAAATGATTCCCTTATAGTTTAAATATTGTTTTAGAAAAAAAAATAAAATCAAACAAGGATTTTGACTCTTCCCGCAAAATAATTCTATTAAAGTTCTAACGTAAAGGTTTGACAGAGCATTATTTTTTATTGGATAAACGAGAAGAAAAGCATAAATAGATGCTAGTTTTCCTTATTAAAAAGGAAATTGTGAGTTTAATATGGTAGTCAAATATCCTACTTTTCTGATGGCTGGGAGAGATGTAAAGAGAAGAAAGATTATGGAAATTCTAGATCCTGAAGAGAAATACAAATCTAAAATTTTACTACCAATGTTGGGAAAACCTGTAATTCAATGGGTTCTAGACGAATTATTAAAATCACAATTTGTAGAGAAAATATATGTGGTGGGTTTAAAAGAAGAGGACGTTGAATTAAAAGGAGATATAGAGTTCATTCCTGTAGAAACTGCATCTGATTTTATTGTTAAAGCTAAAGAAGGATTAGAATATTTGAAGAATAAAGGTGAAGATCCGGTGAATATTGTTTTTGTAAATGCTGATGTACCAGGAATAAGTGTTAAAAGTATAGATTCATTCTACTCGCAGTTACAAAAATACGAAAAATATGATGTTCTTCTAGGCGTTGTTGAACAAGAAATAGTTGAGCTAGCTTTTCCAGACTCAAAAAGAGCCCCAGCCAAATTTAGAGATTGTAATTTGATTCAAGGAGAGATGTTAGCAATGAGCCCAAAAATTATAGAAGAAAAAGGAGAAATAATCCAAGAATTTTCAAATAGAAGAAAGCAAAGATCGTTTAATGTAATGGTAAAATTCGTTGCTCGAGCTCCTAGGTCATGGTACAGGATTCTGAAAGTCTTGCTCAAAGTAGCAAAAGTAAGAGATGCTATAATTGGTATTGAAAGAGCATTCAAATGTAAAGTGGATATAATATTAGTTGAAGACCCTGGTTTTGCTATGGACATGGATCTTCCAGAAGATTATGAGATACTCAAAAAATATGTTGAACAAACGAAAATCTCTTCTAAGCTTATAGCTAAATAGCAAGCTTTGCTCTCTCTAATCTTCAGTTTTTTCCTTATAAAATTTGTTCTAGTAAGATAAACTGATAAAATTCTAATAACCTCTTTTTCCTTTTTTTACTTTGTAATCTTTCCTAAAACATTGAGTTTATAAGTAATAATATCCTTATTTTACCTAGTGATGCTTTTGAAAAGGGGTTCAATTGTATTTATTATATTAGTACTCTCAACACTTAGTCTTGGGAGTATTTCAAGCGTTCCAGCAGGGATTTTTTATCAAGACCTTAATGCTGGTGACGAGCTGTTATATCAAGAACATTTTAGTAGTGAATACACTTCTGATTATATGTATTGGTCTGAACTAGAAACCGATCCTATATTTCACTCTTATAGTGAAACTAGTTTTTATGAGTGGGATGAAGATGCTGTAAGAAGTTACAACATCAACTGGGCTTTCGTTTCAAGTGGTAATTATAACTCAACAACCACAAGCTATGGTTATTATGGTCACGAATACTTCCGACATGAATCGTATGATTATCCATCAGAAACATGGTTTTTGGATTACGAAAATGATTACTATTGGGATCATGACGATGTTTATAGCTATTATGAACTCTATTGGGGTATGGATGTTTATAATGACACATTGAATTTTGATCCAATGTATAGTTTCAGTGATACTATTTTAGATTATACTGTTCCGGAAAGTTACATTATCAATGGTATAGAGCAAGCATTCATTGTTGATGTTTATGCAGGTCAAGTAACCAATTACTATTACTATGATGTTTCATTCTTTGATATCAGTTTCAGTTGTGAAGAAATTACTATTGATACTTACATCTATTACGTTGATGCAGTAAATGGTTTTCTACTAGGTTACGAGGTAACTTATGAATCCTACACCAATGGGTATTTTTATGGCTATAGTTCTGATTTAGGATGTAATGTTGAGATAGATATACAATCTTACAGTATTTATTTCCTTAACGGAAGACTATTTGAAACAACAGCAGCATTCTCTCCTGTAATGGATGCTAGCCTTCCATTAGTTTTAATTCAAAACTATCCTGAAGTGGACAATAGTACCGTTATTGTGCCTATAGAAGTAATACTTCAAGATTCTTCTAACGATATGATGGTTGAGATATATGTCAATGATGTTCTATATTCTACTTATCACCATATGGTGTCAGGATATTACACTTTCAATATCCTTGTAGCAGATCTGCCTTTTGATGGTTTTTATAACTATCATTATGTTGATATTGTTGTTTATGATGAATTCAACTTTGAACACAACTCATCCTGGTGGCTAGACATTTATGATAAAAGGTATGTAATTCCTGATTGGCCTTCATGGTTAGACGGACCAAATTACATCGAAATAAATGAAAACGAAGAACTTGACGTAATGTTTAGAATTAACTCTGATACTTCTTGGGTACTTGAAATATTCAAAGATGATGGATTTGGTTTCTTCTCTTATGATTATCATTCTGGTTATAAAACAACTGATATTTGGCTATGGGATTATGGACTAACTGTAGGAGACTATTACTACAAACTTCAACTGATAGATGTTGTTAATGAAACTTCTGAAATAATCTTGCACGTTCATGTAAATCCAGCTGATACTCCAGTGATAATGGGTCCAACAGGAGATTATTACTATGATGTGGGAACTGGTGAAACTCTCTTATATCAATTCAAAGACGATAATCCTACCATTTACACTGTATGGCTAGATGGTTACGTTATCCTAACTGATGATTATTATGATGGTGAATGGATTTCAATTGATCTAGATTCCTACATTTCTACAAGTGGTACTTATCATCTTATGATAGACGCAGCTGACGGTGATAATTACATGACTACGATCCATCTAGATTTGTATGCTAATAATGGAATTATCTCACCTCCCGAGATACTTGGTCCTACTGGTGATTATTATTATGATGTGGGAACTGGTGAAACTCTCTCATATCAACTTAAAGACGATAATCCTACGCACTACAAATTGTGGATAAACGGTATTATGGTATTCACAGATGATTATTATGGTGGTGAATGGATTTCAATTGATTTAGATTCCTACATATTTACAAATGGTACTTATCATCTGGTGTTAGAAGCATTTGACAATGATGGTTACACGACTGAAATACACCTAGATATATATGCTCTTGGTGACACCATCATATCAACTACAACTACCCCAACAACTACCTCAACAACTACCCCAACAAATACCACAGAAACTACAGAAACTACAGAAACAACTGATACACAAACCATTGGTATAGAAGCTCCTACTGCGCTCATTGCCTTATTAAGTGTTCTCAGTGTTTCAGGACTTGCAATAATACTCAAACGTAGAAGGTAAAATCCTTCTTAATTTTTTCTTTCTTTTTCTATATATTCTTTTAATTCTAATCTATCAATTACGCCTTTTGGTGTTATATATCCTGTTATTAGATTTTGAGGAGTAATATCAAAAGCAGGATTCAGTGCAGGTGATGAGTCATTAGCTATCAAGATTTCTTCCTTATTTATTTTTACATATTTAACTTCGTTCTCATCTCTATATTCAATTTCTACATCTTCAGCTGATTCTGAGTTATAGTCAATTGTTGACCATGGAAAAGCTGAATAAAAAGGAATGTCATAATGTTTAGCAATTATAGCTACGTTGAGTGTCCCTATTTTATTTACTATAGATCCATCTAACAAGCATCTATCAGCTCCTAGAATTACTTTCTTAATTCTACCTTCTGACATGAAGTGTGCTGCCATATTATCTGTTATAATATGATGATTAATACCATTTTCTGAAAGTTCCCACGCTGTAATCTTTGCTCCTTGTAACCTTGGTCTTGTTTCATCCACAAAAACTATTAGGTTTTTTCCATTATTATGAGCACGATGAATCGGGGCTAAAGCAGTACCGTAATCGACAGTAGCTAGTGCTCCAGCATGACAATGAGTGAGTATAGAATCGTTGTCTTCTATTATCCTTTCTCCTTCTATCCCTATCTGTTTACATTGCGTCAAAATTTCTTCTGTAATGTTTTGGGCACTTTTAAGAGCTTTTTCTATCGAATAATTGGATTCAATAGCTACATCCAAAACTTTTCTTGCACAATTCTCTAAATCTACAGCTGTAGGACGGGTTGTAATCAATTCATCATATTTCTCTTTGATGACATAGAACCTTTTTTCAGGGGGAAAATCAAGAGTTTCTTTGACTGCTAAAACCATTCCATATGCGGCTGTAACACCAATAGCTGGAGCTCCCCTAACCACCATTGTTTTAATTGCATCATTTACTTCCAATGTAGTAGACAGATTGGTGAAAGATATTTCAAAAGGTATTAATCGTTGATCAATTAGACGTATTTCCTGTGTTGTGTCAATCCATTCTACAGCACGCACATTCTCTAAACCTAAGCTTTTGATTCGCACAATAAAAGAAGTAATTTATAACTCTTAAATATTCTCCCAAAAGAAATACTCCTACATAAAGAAAGGGGACTTCTGCTACAAACAGTTAAAAAAAACAAAAATAGGTTTTTATAAATTTTAAGCTTTCTATTATTTATCTCTGTAGAATTTACTATCTATAGCTAAAGCACATGCAAGTCCAAAAATAGGATCCATGGGTTGGAATACTGTTACTTTGTAGGTATCTCTTATTCTGAAAAACTTTCTATCAAGAGTGAAACCGATAACTCCTTGTGTGTTTCTAGCAGTAAAATTCCAACCTACAATATCAGATGCTTCATAAATATCTCCAGCAAGATGAACAGTGAATTTTATTCCACAGAATCTGATGATTGGGAATTCAATCTCACCAACTAGGTTTTCTCCCATGTTTATTTTCCAACGATTTTGAAAAAAGTAGTTCGATTTCAATTTAGCAATAACTACTCCTGCCATATCTTTGATCAGTAAAGTGGGTGTGAAAGAGAAAAACACTCTAGTTGCCTGATAGATCTTTTGGTCAGTTGCTTCGTCAAAAATATCAAATGACTTTCGAAAGAAAGTGAAAAATCTTTCCCTAACTTTGAAACTGTATGGTCTACTATCTTGATTAACTTGAGCCATAAATTAACATAAATATATCCAAATAAAAAGCTTTAGTGAGATGCAAAAGAATTGGAATAAAAAATGATGCCAATTAGAATAGTGAAGGTTCCACCCAAACTCCTTCATTTGAGAGGAAAAAGATGATGTCTCCATGGGAATTGGTGAAAATTAGACGTTGGAAATCTGTAGAGTAATCAGAAAGAAATCCTCTATTTTCGGAATAAGATACAGACTGAAAGATAATATAAGTTAAATCTCTATTTGTATCATTAAATATGTCATCTATGGCGTTGAAAATGGGTTCAAAATCGAAAGGATAAGTACCTAATTCTTCAAAGTTTGAGGATATATTAAAGTCATAAGTTTCATTTGTATAACCAAAATAATTAATGTTAGAGCTTTCCTTATAAATCTCTTCTATCCAGTTCTTGTAAATTGTAGAATTTGGTGTAACTCCTATAATCGTCCCGTTATAGATAAGTTTGTTCCTTTTGAGTAGGATAGAAGTATCCATATCATAAGCAGCTGATTTACGTTCTTCAGCTAGAGTTATCATTCTAGATATATTCACAATCGCATATTCCATAAAATCTTCATATGCTGTTCTATTCAAATCATCGAAAAAAGACGAATTAACTCCAATACCCTCTAAGTCTAGTAGAATATCACGCTTAATTGGGTTATCCGTGTTTCTATAGATATCAAGCTTAAAATACAAATCTGGGAACACGTAAATATTGAGAAGAGATAAAGTAAGAGTGATGATAATCACTGAAACAGTCCCGATTAGTACAGCGTCTTTTTTCATTCTACATTCTATTAAATTCAATCATTCTTAAAAATATCCATTTTTACTTTTCTTTCGAGGTAGACCAAAGAACTTTTTAAAGAGAATAAATAATTTTTTTCGATTACAATGGTTAATATAACATTCATTAAACTAGGTAATATAACTCTTACAACTCTAGTAGATATTATGCTAGACGAACGGGCAAGTCGAACAGATATCAACTGTAAAGTTATTTCATCTTCGACTAAATTGAAAGAAGCCAATGCACAAGAATTGATAGATTTGTTGGAACATATTCCTACAGACTTAGTTGTTGCTGTTTCACCAAATGCGAATCTTGAAGGACCTAAATACTTGGTTGAAAAATTAAAAGGAAAATATCCTTTAATCGTTATCTCAGACGAAGCAGACAAAGAATTACGTGCATCATGGAAAGAAGCAGGGATTGGTTACATGATAGCTCCCTTTGATCCCATGATAGGCGCTAAGAAAGATTTCTTAGATCCTTCAGAAATGGGAATATTCAACGGACATATCATATCTGCTTTTAGTGCTTGTGGTGTCTTTTCATTCATCACTAAACAGCTAGATTCAGTAATTGAAAATCTTAAGAATAGTGAAGAACCTAAGTTACCATTTAAACTCTTATCCTCGAAAGCTATAGTTACAGATCATCCATTTTCTAATGGTTATTCTGCGTCAAAAGCAATGGCTGCTCTTGAGATACTTAAACAAGCAGGAAAACAAAATGTCAATGGGATGTACGTTGAAAAAGATCGAAATGTTTCCTTAATCAAACTTGCAGCAGCTCATGAAATGGTTAGACAGGCAAGTCTTCTTGCGGATGAAATAAGAGAGTTAGAGAAAGGTACTAATCATTTAATAAAACTTCCACATGCTAAAGATGGTAAATGGTTGCACAAACTTCATTTCTATGATGAAGCTCATGAAAAGCAATAAATCTCAACTTCTTTTTTTTCTCTTTTGTTAATGATATTCATCTACTTAATAGAGGTCATGCTGTTAACAGTTTTTATATATTAGAATGTGAATATATTAAGTTAGGTGAAAACCATGATGAATAAAAGGGGTTCTTTAATAATAGCAAGTATAGTATTTTCTCTTCTAGTGGGAGTATTTTCCTCAAATTATGCAGTAAACTCATATCAAACTCTCACTGATGGTGATCAACTGCTTTACTCAGTTGAAATCTACGATGAATATCACGGTGATCAAAGTACTTTGGCAGTAGATGCACAGTATAATGAAAGTCTTGACAATTGGTATTATGTATATCATGATTCAATAACACAGAACGAATTACGTAGTTATGTTACAAGTGGTGTTGTTGGCTCTATTGCTTATGCTAACCATACGCGATCATCATATGGTCGTTACCAAGAATCTGAATCAACCAGTTACATATATAACTTCATATCAGAAATGTGGGAAGAAGAATATTACGATAGCTCATTCCATTATGATGATGTTCGCGAAAGTTTCTTTGAAGCATCTTCCTATGATGTCTATTCTACAGTTCTTAACTTGGATGTAACAACTGATTTTGGTGGAGCTATATATATTGGTTCTGAGTTTGAAAATGTAACTATTAATGGAGTAGAACAAGAGCTTTATCTAGATAAATATGGGTACTCGGAAGCTTATTCTTACGAGTATGATTGGAGCTACTATGATATTAATTATATTCATTATGAGTATTATGAGTATAATTTTACTTTCTACATAGATAATTCAACAGGTACTCTAATTAGATATTTCTTAGATATGTACGATAGCTATGACCATGAATTTGAAGGTTTTAGTTCAATTCTAGGTTGTTTTGTTTCTGGACATGAGCATGGTGAATATATCGGTAAGATAACATGGTTACTTAGAGAGTGTTCATTTGCATATTATCCAGTAACAGATGCTGATATACCTGCATTTGGCATGATTTCTTGTAATGACTTAACTGATTTAACACCAGATTTATTTATTGCTTTTGCACTAGTTGATTTTGGTGATATCATCGATTTCGAATTATTTGTTGATGGAGTACCATATACTTATTTGAGTAATGTTCCTGCGGGTATATACTCGATAGTAATACCAGAAACATATTTTGAATACTGGGGTCCATATAGCTATTATGAAATACAAGTAGAACTATATGATTCAAATAATGTCAATCATAACTCAACTTGGCGTTTCTGGGTCGAAGATTTCAGAACTAGAGTACCTGAATGGCCATGTTATATTGAAGGACCTACCGTTATACAAGTAGTAGAAGGTGATTTCAATGAGTGGTTCGATATCTATGCTGATACTAATTGGACATTAAATGTGTATAAATATGATTATGGTACCTCTGTTTGGAATCACTATGAGACATGGGAAGGTTATCTGAATGATACTTATTGGTTATGGGATTATGGTCTAATGATAGGTAATTATTCCTATAGACTAGAATTACTTGATGATGGAGGTAACTACTTTGAGCACTATCTCAATGTAGGAGTAATACCAGGAACACCACCAGGATCACCAGTAATTGAAGGTCCTCATGGAGATTTCTATTATAGTGTTGGTACACCTAAGATCCTTTATTATCAGCTATTCGATGATGATCCATCTTATTATGAAGTATATTTGAATGATTCTCTGATACTAAACGGTGATTACTATGATGGTGACTGGGTAAATGTCTATCTTGAGGAGTATATTTTCGGTTCTGCTACATTCTATCTTGAATTCTATGCCTATGACTTCTCTGGTCATGAATCTACTCTATATCTAAAGATTCATGCAGAAGGAGAAATAATTGATATAACTGATCCTGTAATAAATAGTCCTGATCAACCAATCTACCTCAAAATACATGACCCGATGAAACTAAAATGGGAAATCTATGATGATCATCCTGGATACTTTTCTGTGAAGCAAAACGGGACAGAGATAATGAATGAAATATGGCACTATCCTTCATATGTAGTTGAAATAGATCTTAGTACTCTAGGTATAGGTCATTATTTCTTTGAGATTTATGTCGAAGATGATTACTATAACTATGCTGTTGATACTGTTGAAGTCTATGTTTCTGAAGATGGATCATCAAATACAACAACTGATGATACGACTACAATAGGAATTGACGCACCTAATATCCTAATAATAACGCTTAGTTTCGTATGTTTGAGTGTTGTTCCAATTATGCTACGAAAAAGAAAGTAAATAGTCTCAATCTTCTTTTTTCTCTTTCTTTTCTTTTTATTCTTCAAAACCATGGTTTAACTGTTGATTGCAGAAGTCCACTTACTTCATGTAGGAGTAGTTCATTGTGTTTTTTTACCAGAAAATATTAAATACAGCCAACATTAGACAACGAAACATAAATGAAAGAGTATCAACCTCCTTATTCTAAGTCTAGAACTATACCTTTTTCTCAAGTAGAAGTGAGTGATTCCTTCTGGTCATCGATTCAACGAACAAATACTGAGAAAGCAATATTTCACCAATATACACAACTAGAAAAAAGTTACACTATTGATAACTTCCGTCTCGTTGCAAAAGAGAAGGAGGGTTTTCGAGAAGGTTACTTTTATTCTGATTCAGATGCTCATAAATGGGCAGAAGCAGCTGCAAACATTTTAGAGCGAAATAGAAATCTGGAATTGGAGGAACTTTTAGATTCTTTTTTTAAATTAGTAGAAAATGCACAAGATGATGACGGATATATTTTTACTTACAATCAATTTCATTTCCCAAACAAGCGATGGTTAAATTTTCAATTTGAACATGAATTGTATGTCATTGGTCATTTAATAGAAGCAGTAATTGCTTATTATGCTGTTACAAAAAAGGACAATATTTTGAAAATTGGTATTAAAGCTGCAGATTTATTGGTAGATCGGTTTAAGTCCTTATCACCATCGGAAACTCCTGGACACGAAGAAATAGAACTCGCTCTGATAAAATTATATAGATTAACTAAAAACAGTGATTATCTGGAATTAGCTGAGAAATTTATTGAAAAGAGAGGAAAAAACAGATTCTTCTTTTTAAAGCTAACTAAAGATAAACATTCTGTTGGAAAAAGAAGTGAAATCGTTGCAGAACAGAGAAGAAGATATTTTTATAATAAGAGTGATAAAGTAGAAAAAAAAATGAGCGATTTGAGTTCTACAGTTATAAGAGGATCAAAAACGCGATTCTATATATCAAGATTTACAGGTAAATATTTCCAACAATATAGACCAATAAGGAAAATGAAGAAGCCAGAAGGCCATAGTGTGAGGTTTGGATATTTTGTCACAGCGGTAGCGATGTTATATAAAGAGAATGGAGATAGAAGTATAATAACTACATTGGAAAAACTATGGGATTCAATGGTTCAAAAAAGATTTTAGATAAGGATTATTTTGATTTTAGATGTTTTACTTTGGCAGAAATCAAAAATTATAGTACTACAATTATCTGGAAATATACAAAGGACGATCTAGAAACGATAAAAAATTATCAAGAAAGACTTGAAAAACTAACACAAAAGAAAAATGAAAAAGAGTAATTTTAATCTTCCTTACACTTTTCGCTATTTTTGTTTTTCAGAACTCAAGTCTTTCATTAATTTCATTGACAAAAAAGTTCTATTATCTTTCAAATTCGTTTAACTTAATTAAGACAAAAAAGGATTCTTTCTTGTGTCCTATCAACAATCAATATCTTAAAAACACGTCACTCTTCTTAAAACCATATAAATGAAAAATAGACAAGATACTATCACTGAATTAGTTACATTTGCCAAACAAGACATAGTGGACGCTAACACTCTCTACAACACACAATCCTATGGAAATGCTCTATATCATATGCAGCAAGCTGTTGAAAAAATTATGAAGATTTGGGCTTTAACAACCTATACTAGACTGGAACATGAGAAATTGATGTTTAGAATAGGGCATGATTCATATAGAGTTATCTATTTGATGATTGAAGAAGGATTACCTAGGTTAACAAATATATTCACAAGATTATTCAAACTGATTGGTAGCGAAGACCTGGAAGATTCGTTTAATCAAATATTGAATCAGATGACATCAACAAGAAATATAGAAGGCAAATATATCAAACACATCATTGAGAAGAAACCAAATAAGCTGAAACCAATATACAAACAGATGTCAAAAGATATCTTAGAATCAATTCAACAAGAAGGAGTTGTTCAGCAATTAGTTGATTATGCTGAAAATTCAAAAGAATATGGTTCACTAACAATTTCTTTTCTTGAAATGGTTATCTCTTCCTTTTCAATCAGATTATCAGACAAATACAAAAACATAGGAGATTATATCATATCTTTCCTAGATGAATATATCTTGGATATGTCAGAACGATTTGTGCCTGTTATCCTTCTAACAATCCTAACAGCACCATATGAAGCTGTAACGAGATACCCAAATGAAATGCTCTATACCAGTCAGTTAAATGAAGATTCAGAGATTATAAAGAATTTTCCACGAATAGCAAAACTGACACAGAATGCAATAAATTGGCTAGAGGATAATCTTGAAGGTCAATTTTATAGTCAATATCTACTTGAAGGTATTATAGATGAGATAATTGAAGAAGTCGATTTTGAAAAAATCAAGAATGAGCTTAAGAAATTAGTTGAGACAAAATTACAGAGGATGAAAACCACAAAAAAAATTGAAGATGTTAAATCATTGGACTAATTGTGCCTTACTTTATGTGACACTCTATTTTTATTCTCTTTGCAGAAATCTATTTCCTCTGTTGTACATTTCAGATAAAATTCTTCTTTTTCAGGATATTTCTTCACCAACAGAATTTCTTGCTAATACTAGTTCTAATCTCATATTATCAAAAAAAATAATAGATATTAAGCATCAAATTAATTTATCTGAAAAACTCAAAAAACTAATTTATAAATAACATGAAACTAGTTTTAGAAATAATGATTGAAAAAGCAACTATCAACGATGCAGAAAGAATTACTTATGTAATTAATAAAAGTAATAGAGAACATTACAAAAACATGATTTCAAAGGAGTACTTCAAAGACCCAGTTGTATCTCTTGAAGAGATTTTAGAGGATTTTAATAAAATGGATTTTTACCTATTTAAAATAGAATCAGAAACTGTTGGTATTTCAGCTTTGATGATTAATGAAAATATTGGCGTTATATGTAAGTTGTATATTCTTCTTGAATATCAAAATAAAGGAATAGGAACTAGACTAATGGAATATCTCGAAATAAAAGCAAAAAAACTTAATCTAAGGAAGCTTCGATTGTTAACAATTTGGAGTAATAATCAAAAGGTAATAAGATTTTATGAAAAATCAGGTTTTAAGATTGTAGAAAAAATAGAGAGAGAATGGGCAATAGATTGTATGATGGAAAAAGAATTGTTTTTTTTACATTAAATAGAATGAATACAATTTCGAAAAATAACTCTATCATAGTTTCTTTGTTTCTTCTGTCATATTATCACTCTTTTTTTTCTTCTCACTTCTTGTCCTTTATGCATTCTTTATCACGTTCATTATTGTGATAAACATATTTTTTTTCTTATTATTGTCTATAGGTTGGAGATTTGGAGATAGATCTAATTTTGTATTATCGATAATAATACCAGCAAGATTTTCAGATGTTTGAATCATGTATGTGAATATCAATGAATTGGTTAAATATTCCTTAATTTGCTCATCAGTAGGTCTATGTTTTCGATAAAGTTCGACATTCGCCTCTGTTTGCCAAAGATTTGCAAGATGTTCATGTTCGTGTATTACTCTCTCCTGAGTAATAAGGTCGTAAAATTGTTTTCTTGTACTATCATCTAAATCATCACTTGCTTCTTTAAAATCCATCAAATTCATATTTTTTTCTAATTTATCTAATAGTTCATCAATTTTACCCCATTGACTACGATCAAAAGTAATTATCTTATGGAAGTCACAATTCAGTATGTCTTCGAAATCTGTAGAATCAAGACTAAACCCATTAGAAGGGTACCAAAAATAGATGATAAAAGGTTGTTGAATATGTTTGTAAGCTTTTTCAGCTAGTCTTTTTCTAATATGCCAATCAGTATAGAAAGGATCTACAGCTCCAACAGCTTCATTAGCTTTTTTCATTCCTTCTTTTTCGTTGAGAGGATTAGTGATTCTTAAGGTAGTTTTATTATCAAAGTCTCTCATATTTTTTCTTAAAGAATGAGTGCATTCAATCTGGAAGACTATTTCATCAGTTCTTACTTCAATATCCGCAATTTCATTTGAACTTGAATTAATAAAAGATGCATTCAGATTATGTAAATAATTAAACAACCTTAACTCAAGAAACAAACCTATTGGTGGTTCTATCTGTTTCCTGCTATTTATCCATGAATTTAAATTATTATCAAATTCCATTATTTTATTATAACAACTGCTATATTGACAATTTGATAAAAAACTTGAAATAAATCCATGAGTGTTGTTTGCATATTGATTTTGGATTAAAAACTGTTCAAAATTGAATAGTACTTGAATATCCAATATAATCACATCTCAAATTTATCTAAAGAATACTTAGTTTCAAGAATATTTCAGTTTTTTGAAATTAATCAGATCTCTGTAAAAATGTAGATTCTCTCGATCAAGTTAACAGTCATTTGTTCATCTCCGTTCTTCTTTTTATCCTGAATGGTTTTAAACTCCTATTTGAAATGGATAGTAAGTTTTTATAGTGAAAAAACACTCAATTAGAGATGGGTGAGTTAGAACAAGAACAGAAAGAACAATAGATTCTATTTATACCTAGAAGAGTTCTGAGAGTGTATGAGTTCAGAACAACATGATGGAGTTGTAAGGAACAAACAAAGAGAACAGCTTTAACAGAAGAGTTTGTATTACTAAATAATACAAAAGAAGGATAATAGCTTACAAGTAAGTATTGTGGGGAGATAAACTGAAAGAGTAAGATCTAATGAGTAAATTAAAAATTAAAAAATATATGAAAACAAAGTTTCAAGAATTAGACGAAGAAAAACAAGTATTGCTTAAGAGACTGGGATTTTGTACTATTATCTGGTTAGTTGTTATGAGCATAACCTTTATTGGAATTGCAGCCCGAGGATTAATTGAGAGTATCCCTTGGTATTTATATAGTGATTTTGGATATGTAGGAATTACTTTGGGAGCAATACCTCTCGGATTTTATTTCTCAAATAATTGCTTTAATTACCTTTCAAACAGAAAAAAAATGATAAAAAAGAAACCTACAAAATTTATTTGTTATTTGTATTTGGGTACGGTAATGTATATTTCAATTTTGATATTTTTTACATTTAGTCCTAATTATTAATAAAAAACCATCTGTCTCTTCTATTTAATCATTTTTGAAAATAAAGATTTCTTTAGCAAATGAAAGAACAATATGTGGAGTATCCAAAAAAAATTTGAGTTCCTCTTTTTTTTCTTATTAGCAGTAACGAGAGGAAAAATTATATAATCTCTGATACTTGATGATCAAAAGTTTCATAGGATTCAATAAATTCAGGAGGTAACTCATAGGAAGCAGTACTGTTTTTCCAAATAATTGACTGTTCAGTTTCACCAAATCTAGGTTCTAATACACATAACACTTTAGAACCAATTGATGATTTCAAATGATTTAATGTTTTAAGAGGATAAAAGTCCGAGTATGAACTAAGAACTAAAGCTGATAGGTTTGGCATGGTCTGAAGATAAGGATTAATTTTATCGTAAGCTTTAGTATATAATTTTTCAATATTAATGGTTCTACTCCCGCTATAAATACAAAGAATACCTGGGTTTTGGTTAACAGAGAGTTGACCGCTTTTATCTTTGATAACCTGATTGACCTTATCTTCGATATTTTTTAATTCCTTATTAACAAAATGGAATCCTGTAAGAGTTAATTTTTCAGTACTCCGATTAGGAGCAATTTCAAGAATTAATTTTCCTTCTTCTATTATCTTAGTTATTTCTCCCTTTTCTTTGGATTCTATTATTCTATTTTCAATCTCTTGTAAAAGATTGCTATGCATATTTTTGGGAACATCAATTATATTACCAGCAATCTCTACCTTATGCCTCAATATTAAATTCAATAACTGCGAATAAAATTCTTGTATCTCTTTATCTTGATCAGGATTGTTTAAAGAAGTAACTTCAAGATTAAAAACTTTATCAGCTAGTTTAATCTCTATATCTGGTATTTTATCAGGAGTATTTTCATCTGTAAAAACAACTTCAAAACCTTGTAATTTGAATTTTAAAGCCATTTCCAGTTCATAAAGTGCAGATAGAGAATCAAAATAATTATCATTGTTGAAAAATTTCTTGATTCGTGGTTCATAATTTGGAATTTCTGAAATGATCTTAACCAATTTGTTAGTTTTAATTAACCAATTATAGTGAGCATTACTACCAAACCTAAAATAAAATGATGGGTTTTTAGGGACTTTAAGTTCGAGTTTTTTGGCAAACTTAGATAATTCTAAAAACGCTTTAATCCCTTCATTTTTTAATGGATTACTAGAACTAGTTACTTTATGGAATTTCTCTAGTTCATTCCATTCTTTATAAAAATCTTTCATGTTATCTCACAGTTCACTATTTACATTATTTAAATGAATTAGTTTGGTTCTAAATAAAACTGAAATTGAAAAAAGTTACTGATAAGAAATATAAAGGAAGTAAGAAAAGGTAACAGTTAGATTACAAGAAAAGAAGGAAAAGTAAGGAATAAAGGGAGTAATAGATGTAGTAATAATGATTTGTAGATAATTTTCGTCATTAAATGATAAAAAATAATAAAAATATTAGGAAAAAAAAGAAAAACTGCAATCTAACTGCAATCTGGTACGATAGGTATTTAAAAAGAAAAAGAGAAAGAATAAGTTGACATGGCTATAGAAATGGTTCAAGGGTCAAAACATAAATGCACATTACTAAGGGATTTGGGAACTTCTAACAATGTGCAAATTTTTTTTGATACAGAAATAGAGAGTTCAGAGAAGAAAATAAGAGGAAAAAAGAATATAGTACAAGAGGGAGTAAAAGAGAAAATAAAGGAATTAATAAAACATTTAAAGACAAAATTCAAGTTAGAAAAGACTTTTTTCGATAGTATCGAGGAATTAGCGATAGAGTCGGTAGAACAAGAAGAACAAGACTTTGTAGATCCAGAGGAACATGCACTAGTAATTGTGTTATCGTTACTCTCACTAACATGTGGAGAAAGAATATATCGTATTTATCTAAACTTGATAAGAGAAAAAAGCTGGATTAATCAAAAAGAGTTGAAACAAACGATAAGAGATTACAAGCAAAAAATCCAAACATATGGAGTATATTAGGAAGATAAAGTTCATATTGCTTTTTTAGTCATCTTTTTTCCTTTTTTATTTTCAGATGAATGGAAAAGATGAAAGGAAGTTAAACATGCATGAAGTAATCTATTCAACTAGAAAAGATTCATGCTGACTTCTATGAGAATAAAGAACAATTTATATTCCAGATACTATAATTAATATAATCACAATTGATTGTTCTAAGTTGAATTAAATGGTTAAGGGATTCAAATATGAAGTAATATGGGAAAAAACTTATCCTTTTGAGAAATATAGAGAATTAGAGCTATTTGATAGATATATATTAACTGATGAGAAGAGAGCTACCATCCAAGATATACTTTCTAATAAAACAATAAACTACAGACAAATAAGAGGAAAGATTGCAGAAAAGGTTATAGAAAAAGAATTTTTTAAAGGCTTCAAAATGTTTGTTACAAATAAAGAACAAAGGGTAGGAGGAAGTAGAGTATATAATTCTGATTATAATGATATTAAAAACTTAATACTGATTTTACTCGCTGAAACAGAAGAATCAATAAAGATACGTAATTTTGAAGAAACAAGAAAAAGTAACATAAAAAATGTATTAAAAAATCCTGATAAGTGGCCAAGTTACCTTTCAATTAAATGTACAATAGAAAATTGTAAAGGGTACTTAGATTTCTATTCCGAAGATAAGCAAAAATTACGATGCGATAAATGTTCAAATACAGTGAATTTTGATACTATAAAAGAAGAACAAGTGTTAAAATGTGAAAGAGGATTATCTATAACCGGAGAAGGAGATGCGTTTTATTATGTAAGAGGGGGGTTCTTGAAGCCAAATCAAATGAAATTAGAAATATGGCACAAAAATATCACTGATCTTATTCTTGAACTTGTTTTTAAGAAGTGGAAGAAAATAGAAAAAGAAAAGTTGAAAGATTATGAAAAAATATCGGGAAAGGATTTTGTTGAAATATCTATTGATGACGTAATTCAATCGATTTCAGAAGAAGGAAAGATTTTAGAAGGAATGTTTCGACAATTATTGAAATATAAAACCATAAAAATAAGTACAAAAACATTAGAAACTATTTTACCTAAAGAATTTTATAATAATCTTTTAGCTAAACATTACTCTTTTTTTAATATTTATGAGTGGCTTATGGATTATTGGTTTATTTCTGGAAATAACAGTGAGTTTGATTTTATCAAAGATAATACTATGTATTTTGTTGAGTCAAAATCTTATCTTATGGAAAGTTGTGAAGAACACACAACAAAACCTAAGTTTGCTTTAAATATAAAACAACGTGAGTATATAGCTGAATTGTATTTGAGTGATTTGCCAGTTGATGTATTAGTTATAACTGTTGGTTTCTGTCAATGTCATAAATTCTTTATTAAAATAATAAAACCTAAAATTGCGAATAAACCCGAATTAAAAATCTATTTTGAGAACAAAAAGAAAAAAGAAATAGAAGTATACAATAAATATATAGAAAAATTAGAACAGGTGAAGAAAACACTACCAAAATATGGATGGTTAGATCTAATACCTCATATTGAAAATATGCAACATGATCTAAAAGAAATGATAATGTGGATTGTTGGAGAAATCACTGAACCTAAATTTATTTACGTTTAAGTTTTTAATCTTCAGTCTTGTTATTATTTGTTTTTCTAATAATATCTTCATTCCTTCAATCATGTGATAACCAAATATATCTAGAGATCTTGGTTATCTAGAGGTAGAAATGAATATTTACACTTATTACCACTAATATTTTTCTATAGAAAACTGCACAATTGGGAAGCTAACCAAAAACAGATGATTGGAGGATGAATGTATCAAACTACTTTGTAAGAAAATAATCAGCCAAAGTTGTTTGTTTAATGGTTTTGAGTTCGTGTTGTAATTGATTGATAAACCACTTTTTGAGTTTCATAGTCTTAGGTTCAACAACACTCTTAGGAATCCAGACGGGGTCATCTGTTAATTTAAAAATACTAGCAAAATAAGCTTTCTCAGTTTCTGTTTGTATCATTCCTAATTGAAAATCAGAGTAAAAATTAGAATCCATTATTTTGTCATTAAGATTTGGATATTTAAACTATGAAACACTGTTTTCTTGTTTCATCTTCGGTTTATAGTGTAGGATTACACATTCAGGATTTTTGTCAAGTACTAATGGGAGTAGTTTCTTTATTTTCTTTCAATTAGACCACACTCATTAAGAATTTTATTACAAATATTTTTTACTATTTTTCTTTCAAAACCATAAAAAGTATAGATATCAAAAGTGTCCTCGCAACAATCATCGAAATAGTCTATAAGAATATTATATTCAGTTTCTAGTTTTTCTTCGACAATGTTGTATACTATTTCATCTTGTAAAGATACGAGGCCAACATCACCATATTTGTTTTCTGGAAAATTTGGTAATTCAGGATGTTGCCAGTCGATTACTTTTTTCATTTCTTCAATTGACAATTCAACAGGGAGTTCATCGCTAAATTCCAACCCTGATAAATTAGTAATGATAGTATTAATTATTTTTCGGTTTTTCAAAATGTTTTTTTTAGATAATGGATTAATTTTTTCAAAATCGACCTCCTTACCATATAAAATAAATTTTATTGGGGTTTTTATTTCCCCTTTTTCTAATTTTTCTCGTTCTTTCTTTAAAATTTCTAATTCTTTTATCTTTTCTTCAATAAAACCTTTTGAAAAATCAATTAAATCGTTCTTATTGTTTAAAATAGTTCTAAATGTTTCAATAGCGTCCGAAGTAGTGATTGATTCTAAATAAATCATAGGATAGTCACCCATTAGTGAATATTCATCATCTTGAAGAGGGGTGATATAAATAGGAATACTCTTTTGGTAACCTATTGTATTTTCTATCTTCACTACAAGTTTTCCAATAATGAAATCCGTTAAAGATTCTTTAGTAGTATAAGTTGCTAATATTAGAAGGTTTTTCATAAGTATAATTAAATTTTCCATATTCTCGATTTTATTACAAAAATTGGTTAAAAAATTTGCAATATCTTGTACTTCAATAATTTTCAATAATATAATTTCCATTTCTTTATGTGACACATTATCAGCTTGTAACATCGCAATAACACTATTAATTTCTTCCAATAAATACACCTATTTTCACATTTGGTATAGTTATATGGTCCTTCGAATTATATAGTTATTGTTCACAAGATCAAATTCTTTCACTTCATTTAATTTGAATGTCTTTTCCATGGTTAATTAGGGATTATAGTTTATTCTCTTGTAAAATAATTCGTAATAGGACATTGATTATTACCTTGTTCTGTTGTTTTTTGAGATTTTTATATAATCACTTTAGACACAAGTTGAAAGAATATCAGAATTAAAACATTTGTCCTTGTTAATAATAATATCATTAAGGTTAGTCAAGAGAACACTTTTACCTTCTTGATCAAGAAGAAAAGCTCTGTAAAACCATAAATCGTCAGAATTGTTAGAAACATTCACACAATGAGCTAAAAAGTATTCCAAATCGTTTCTGGTAGAGATTTTATAATTAGCTAAACCGACAGTTTTATTCTTAAATTTATGTTCTATCTCGAAAATTAATTCCCATGACATAGTTAGTTAATACCTCCTGAAAATGTTAATTCATCCATATCCTTATTCTCTTCAAATCTAATTTCCTCAAATAGATCTAACTCTTGGAAATTCTTGTAATGGAAAGATTCCACCCTTTCAGTAGAAAAAAACTTGAAAGAATTAATATTGTAGTTAAGCAAGACAACCACTTTTGGAAGAATGTTCTTAGTAATTACAGGAATAAGGATAGTGATGGTGAAAGAGTAGAGAAAGATTAAGAGAGTCAAGAAAACGATGAAGATTTTAAAAACAAGGGAATAAGAAGAATTATCAGAAGAATAAGTAAAGGAAAGAACAGAAGCAATAACAGAAAGAATAGTGAAAAGGACGAAAAGAACCTTTTCTAGAATACTAAAAGTTCTTGAAGATTGACGTTCTAAGAGTTCTTCCATCATAAGAGATTCTAACCCTTGAGTTATTCTTTATTAGATTTTTTGAAGATAGGAAGATATTAGAACGGATGGGTTTACCTCATTATTCTCAAATTGGTATATAAACCAGAGAAATATTCTAGTTAGGAATATTAACAGAAGAATCTGTTGCATAAAATATATATTAGATAAAGAGTTTAATTTTGTGTGACTTTATGAAAAAGAGAACAATATTAATTCTATTAATACTGACATTGTCAATCTACGCATTGAATGTCAATGTACAAATAACTGCTGAAGAGAATAGTTATAGACCTAATTCGTTAGAGTTGACACCTCATGATCCTATTGAAATAATAAGCGATAGCGATTTTGAGTTTTTTCCAGGAACAGGAACGGAAGAAGGTCCTTATCTTATTGAAGGTTATAACATTTCAACAACAGCTTTTAGCGGTATTTATATTGCTTACACAACGAAACATTTCGTTATTCGTAATTGCTATGTTGATGCAGAAGTCTGTGGCATTTATATTGATGATGTTGCTGATGGAACAGCAATTGTCATTAACAACACGTGCAGCAACAATGTCGCTGGCTACGGCATCTATCTTTGGGGTTCTGGTAGTTCTACTGTTGCAAACAACACGTGCAGCAACAATGACCAAGGTATCTTGCTTGATTATTCTGATAATTCTACTGTTACTAACAACACATGTAACAATAATTATCATGGCATCTATCTTGGAGATTCTGGTAGTTCTACTGTCGCAAATAATACGTGCAACAACCACAATGGGGATGGCATCAGGCTTTCCTCTTCTGGTAGTTCTACTGTCGCGAATAATACGTGCAGCAACAATAATGCCAATGGCATCTGGCTTGGGAATTCTGGGAGTTCAACGGTTGCAAATAACACTTTTACCAATTGTGGTTTATATATAGACGAAGATACCATTGATGCTTACATATCATATAATACTGTTGAAAATAATTGGGTGAATGGTGAAATAATAGGTTTTTACATCAATCTTGACTCTACGATAATTGCTGAACCAGTTTATGGGCAGCTGATATTAGTCAATTGTACTAATGTTACAGTACGTGACCAAATATTAAATAACGCTACAATAGGTCTATTTCTCTACTCCTGTACATATTCAGTTATTATTAACAACACGTGCAGCAACAACTGGGACGGCATCTATCTTTCCTCTTCTGTTAGTTCTACTGTTACCAACAGCACGTGCAACAACAACGTCCATGGTATCAGGCTTTGGTATTCTGTTAGTTCTACTGTCATTAACAATACGTGCAATAACAATACGTGCAATAACAATAACAACCATGGCATCTGGCTTTGGTTTTCTGATAGTTCGATAGTGGTCAACAACACGTGTAACTACAACAATAACGGTTATGGTAATGGTATCTATCTTTCCTATTCTGTTTCTTGTGTCGTTACTTACAATCTTCTACAAGAAAATGAAGGATATGGGATTTTCTTAGAGTATGGCTCTGATAATAATCTTATTCACCATAATACCTTTGTAGACAATTTTCTAGTTGGAACTTCTCAAGCAAGAGATGATGGAGCTAATAACTATTGGTATGATACTGAAACACTTGAAGGAAACTACTGGTCGGATTGGTCAGGAGAAGGTTCTTATTCCATTGATAGTGCTGCGAATTCAATTGACTTATACCCACTTGATGAACTTGTTGAGTATTATACAGATGAAACTCAAATATATTTTATATTTACTCTACTAATGTTAGTATTTCCTTTATTACTCGCAAGGATTATCTCAAAGAAGACAAAGAAATAGAACAGCTGTTAGAAACAGAATGGAAACGTAGTCATAACAGGAACATGCCCTTCAACTCTTCCTCTTTTTTACATCCTTAATATATGAGACAATAGATATAAGTGAATCACATCTAAAGTCTTTCTTTATTGGTTTTTTTGAAGATAGGAAGATATTATATCGTGTTTGGGTGCCCTATAATCCTTTGAGGACAAAATTGTTGTAGCATTGTTTTGACACTAATCTATTTGGAATGGAAAAGAGGGCGAAAAAGAAGAAAAAACACTTTAATTTATTATTATAGTTTTGTTGTTTTCTTCTTCTTTCTAACGCTACTCCTTAATGAAACTATACAAGCGAGGATAATAACACCCACTATAAAAACTGAGGATAGAGGAGTTGAAGCGGTAGGAATATCAGTTAGAGGATGACGATCAGTAGAGTTAGCTATTCCATCAATCAAGTAATCTCCTTTTTCATAGTCTGACCAGTAGTTACCTTTTCGCTTCTCATACCAAAGGTTATCCGTACCTCCATCATAAGCTTGACTAGTACCTTCGGGGTTGTTGTCGATGAAAGCATTGTGGTGAATAAGATTATTAGAGGATGCAGAATCCAAGTAAACTCCATATTGCTCATTTTCTTCAAAGTGGTTATAAGTGAGAATATTAGAGTCAGAATCCCGCAGAAAAACTCCGTAGTTGTTATTTTTGTAAGAGTTGTTAGTAAGTGTGGTAGAAAGAGTATGGTCTAAATAAGTTCCCCAGACATTTTCAGCAAAGAGAGAGTTTTCGACTCTACAAGAGTCACTATAAGCTAAGAGTATTCCAGTAGTAACATCAGTGAAGTTTTGGTTACTCACGGTTATATCCTTGCAGTTAATAAAAAAGAGTTGACCATAGACTGAGGTGTTAAACGAAAGATCATTGAGGTTAGTAAAGTAACCTACAGGGCGACCATTGACCCAGTTACTGTCTTTGGTAAATTTTTGAGAAAGATAACCTGGACATGAATTATCCCAGACAGCTAACCCTCCTTTGATCATGGTATTATTGGTAAGGGTTGTAGACCCACTATTATAAATAACAATACTTCTATTGTTATTATAAAAACTATTATTAACGACGGGGATAACACCAGAATTATCCAAAATAAGTCCTTGGTCATTATCGTTACATGTGTTATTAGTTACAGTTGAATAACTTGAGTGCAGTAGATAGATCCCTTTATTGTTTTCAGAACATCGATTACCTGTTAAAACTGAATCATCAGCGTCATCTAACCATATTCCAAAGTCGTTATTTGAGCAGATGTTATCTCTAACCGTAGCATACCCAGGATAAGGAAGAGTGGGATGATATGAATCATATACAATGAGAATGGCATATTCGTTAAAATTGCAAGTGTTATTGGATACAATTGAAAATCTAGAATCATACACTGAGATGCCCTTTTTATTATTGTTGCAGGTATTATTTGCGATAGTTGAAGAATCAGATTCATAAAGACAAATGCCATCATCGTTAAAGTTGCAGGTATTATTTGCGATAGTTGAAGAATCAGATTCATGAAGACGAATGCCATCATCGTTGAAGTTGAAGTTGCATGTGTTATTAACGAAAGTTGAGGAATCAGAATCGTAAGCATAAATACCTTTCATCTTATTATTATTACAAATATTGTTTGTAATTGTTAACGAATCCGAATCTCTAATCGAAATGCCCTCACCCTCGTTATTGCTAAAATCATTATTATTTACATTTACAGCATTAGAATTTTCATGAATAATTAATCCATTTCCATTGTTAATACAAGTATTATTTGTTATAGATGCATAACCAACATTCACTAATGCGATACCAACTACATCATTGTTGACACAGGTGTTATTTATTACAGTAGCTGTTCCAGGAGCAACATAATAAAGATCGATACCTACTGTTTTAGCATCAATATAGCAATTAGATATGCTGAAAAACTTAGTTGTCCCTATAATAAAGATACCACATTCTGCTAATGACGTAATATTGTATCCTTCAATGATGTAAGGATCTTCAGCAGTTCCTGAACCATTAAAAACTTCTAATTCGCTATCAGAGGTTATACGAATTGGATCATGAGGAGTTAAGAGGAGTTTCACTAATGATGGTTCGGATCTACAAAAAGAAGGAGTAAACGTAGGCATAAAGATAGAAGTTCCTACAAGTATTATCATAGCAATTAGCGCGATTTTAGCTATTACAATTTGTTGAAATATTAGCTTTTTCATTTAGTTCACTCAGCTACTTTACTGTTAATATTTCTTTTTAAACATTTATCTATGTTTTCTTTTCTTTTGTTATATTTTTAATCTCTAAAATGTTTATTTATTGATTCTTAACTTCATTTTGTTCTGTAAGAAGTTCATTAGAGTAGGCAAACATGATATTTCACCCATGATAGAAGTAATTAAAGAGTTTACCATCATACTCACAAGGCATAAGGTGTTCCCATCCATGAATATCAATAGCTGTAATCCTTATATTTGGATTAGTTTTAATACTATAGTCTTTTTCTGCTGCTAGCTCCACAAAGCGTGTATAATTATCAAAGAAATAGATATATTTGTTTGTACAATTATCCCAAAGGCAGAAATAATATTCCTTAGTATCATTATTAAGAGCGAAAGTTGAGCAATTGAATCTGTAACCATTCTGGTAATTATACTCGTCAGGGATGTTTGAAATAAACTCTTTTTCATTCCAACCATGATATGATATTCCATTAGTTACGTAGGAGTAAATTCTCTCTGAAGGATTATTGATATGATAAAGATAGGAATAGGATATTTTGATCATAATTTGAGAATAAAATTCGTAGATTGCTTCTTGAAAAACAGCCTCCATAGCAACTGTTGGTCTATTCATATAGGGATGTGAAGACCCAGTCATCCAGACTTTACCTAGAAATGTATTTAGCCATCTCTCTAATACTATTCCTTCTGCTACACATCCTGTGGTAACATAAATACGCTCTTTCTTTGTGTTATTCATTAGGATTTCACCTAGTTTTCCTCCATGGCAAGCATGTGTATAAATGAAAATTTTTCCAGTTTCACACCGATTATCAGCTATAATATTTGATATATCAGTATCATTCAATTTCTCACATGTTCCACCCACCTCAGGCTCTAAAAGGGTGAAACTGAAATCATTTTCGGTATCTTTTCCATGAGTGATAAAACACATTATTACACTATCATTCTCTCCAGCTTTGTCCCATAGTATATCTTCAAGCGCATCCAATGTGTTATTTCGAGTTGCAGCTTGAGTTGATGAATTAGTAAGGAGTTTGGTATAGCGAGAAGAGGAATAATCCACACCTTGTATAGAATTTGTATCTCCATCAAGACACGAATTTTCAGGATCTCTATCTGTTAGTATTGTGAAATTATCATCTGGAATCCCAAAAGTTCTACGCAAGTGTTCATACCATATAAGTATGCAAAAGTGAGTATCCGTAAGATCAATGCCTTCATCAAATGTTTTATTTGAATTAAAATCATCTATTCCCAAAAGAATAACATATCTGTTCATAGGTGTATTGAGAGTAGCATTTATGATTAACATCCCATTTTCTTCTGGTTCCACGGGCTTCGTTATTATAGTAAAACCAGTATACTAAAATCACTCCCAAGTTTGATATTGATACCGAAACAGAAGTGTATGAAAGAATCTTCAATCCTTTTTATCTTGGTTACAAACACTGTAATGTTATGGACTCATCTATATTAGACCTTGATGATGCTATTAGTCTTTATGATAAACATATGGATTTCTTAACTAATGCCTTCAAAGAAAATACTAACGCTAGGAAAGTTGTTATGGGGGGTGACGGAGCATATATAAGACTCAAAGAGGCAAATCTACTAGGTGAAGAAACTGATCCTTGGCGTTATCGTACAAATGCTGCTGACGCTATAGATTACTTTCAAAGCTCTTTGATAACTGATATTCATACACGCTATATACATAAAGATATTAAAGACCCTAGTGTTTCCCTAAGAGATATAATAAAAAAATACCAACCTTATAATTCAAGGTTCAGACCCAATAGGCTCAATCTTCTACACACACACATTAGAGAAACTTATTACGAATGCCTTAAACAGAACTATTTCTATAAAGATTTCAGAGATGCGATAAACAAAAAAAACAACGTTGATTTTGTTAATAACATAAAAGAGAATATTAACGCTGATAAGTTAATAGATGCTAGAAAAATACTATATGACCGCATTGACGCCCATTTTGAAGGTAATGACTATCTCAAAATTGCATTAAAAAAAGACATGATGGTAATACTAGAAAGTGGTGCAAGTGTTAAAATTTTCTTCGTAGAAAAAGGAAAGGAAGGAAAAAGAGTTTTTAGCATAGGGGAGGATGGGATTAGATGTGAACGAAACACTTTATTATCCCTTATTGAAAAATTAGGCGGAAATATAATAGGTACTTCGGAAGTAGTATGGCCTACAACTGCTTTTGACTCAAATAAAAATTTCAAAGATTTCGCTTTAATGAACCTTATTAACTCTCTTGATAACGGAAGGGGACTAGGTTTAACAACCGCTAGAGATGCTTTAGAGTTAGTTTTTAAAGGCCTTCGAAATGATTCACCGTGTAAAAGTAGTCCGACGAGATTTTATCTATCTTTAAAAGGAATATCTGACCAAGAAATTATTGACACCGTAGAAATTATAGGTATGATTGAAAAATTAGACGATTATTGTTCATTTATTAAAGATAGAAAATCAACATATATACCACCTAGTATAAGACCTACAGACTTACGAGCTATAGATATTAAACTTGTGGAAACAAACCCAGGATCAAAAACGTTTAAGATAGAAATAAATTTGGTAACAAATCCAAAAATTACTAGTTTGAAGATTTTTAATATCCTAGAAAATTTACGTTATCTTGTTCCTGAAGCTTTAAGTTTCAATAACCGTTATCCTGAACTTTTCGGACAATTTGAGAGGGCTATGCTGTCTTTTCACAAACCCTATAAACAAGCACACAAGTATGAAAATGTAAATGATCAAGGACCTTATAAAATAGATAAAGATAATAATTGGGCTTATTTTATTAGGAGATATGTTGATTCATGGGCACGTGGAGGATTTTTTGGTCAAAAAAACACTTGATTATTATCTTTAAACCTAATCTATACTTCTTCTTTTTTTTTCTTACACTTTTTTAATTATAATTTAATAATTGTCTCATCATTCTGTCAATATCCAAGATTATTTGCACATTTAGGAAAAAGAATCTCTTATGTTTAATATTACCATAATCTAAAGTAATCAACATTGTTTTTATAACAATTCTGATAAACAAAAAGTTAAAAATCACAATAACACCAAAACCATCGCTAAAAAACTCTAGATTCATTGATATTTTACAAATTAAAAAACACAAAATCCTCGAACGAATGTTTAGATAGGTTTTTATCACAAAATACTAATATTATATTAAGAATAAAATGGATGATTTAAAGTTGTCTAAAATAAAAGGTAAAAAAGTTGAAAGATTTGAGTGTGGATATAATCCTTACCATTTAGATTATTATAACAAACAACTGGATAGTGTCGATTTTAGTGGTTTTAAGGAGAGTAAAAAAGTAATATCTATGAAATTCTCTTATAATTATTTAAAAAGTATCAATCTTCAACCTTTAGCCAACAGTCCTAATTTAAAAGAGATTAACCTTTCAGAAAACAAATTAACTAGTATTGATTTAAAACCCCTATCTAAATGTCCAGCATTGGAAAAGATTGACCTGTCAAATAACAAATTAACTAGTATTGATTTAAGCCCTTTCGAAAATCATCCTACACTAAAACACATCTATCTCAATTGGAATCAACTTACTAATGTAGATTGTACCCCCCTAAGCAATTGCCCAAACTTACTGGGAATTTTTTTTGATCATAACCTATTAACTAAAATCACCTTACCTTCTATATCTCATAGTACCTCTTTTAGGTATGTTAGGATCTATGAAAATAAACTTCAAACCATAGACTTAAAACCTCTGGAAGGATGCTCAAGTTTATCCGAAATTAACATCCATTCCAACAATCTAAAAACTATAGATTTAGCACCTTTAGCTAAATGTCCTACTTTAGAGGATATATGTCTTTTTGATAATAACCTTTGTCCTTACGATGGATATGGATGTGAAAGTGGATTCTTCTATAAATCTGGTACTTTAAAATGGAATGGAAAAACTATATCCAAAAAACTTTTACTTGATAAAAATTTACCTAAAGGCCTTAAAGAACTTTTTTTAGATTATTATTCAGATATAAAAAGGGACGTAAAAAGAACATAGTTTGAAAAAAATTGTTATATTTTATTATGTTTTTTAACAATAAATATAACTACCTCTAATGATAAAAGAACAAAAACACCCCAGAAAACATTTAAACTTGTAAATGATGTTGTAGATTCTGTCTCTCCAATAATAAAGGTCAATGATGAAAGAGAGATAACTATCTTTCCAATATAATAAAAATTTGCCTTAACATAATACTCTCCTTCTGGATAAGAGCTAAAATTTAGAGATATTACCCACATATCTTGGTGGAGGCAATGTTCTATATCAAAACTATTTATAAAATCACCCTTTAATCTGTATAACACAATAGATGCATAAACATTTTGAGTGAAAATATTCCTTTCATTCAACTTAGAATATGTAGCTCCTACACTTATATTAAACACATCTACACCTATTTTATTTATTGTAGGTTGTTCAACAACTAATTGATGTTGTATAGTTATATTACCTACAACTAATGATCCATATTGTTGTTCTCCAAAAGCGATTATTTTTACTATAATCTCACTCTCATGGAGATGTTGAAGACTATAGTTACCATTCCAATAAATATCTATTAAATATTTCAAAGTAAAAACATCTACGATTTCATAACTATATTTATCTATAAAATAAACTTCAACTTCACTATTATCGTTGATTTCTTTACCATTAATATCTTCAATATAGATATTAGAACACAAAAAGGTCCAATTTTCAGATATATAATTCATTACAATTGTGTTATCTATAAACAGAGGATTGACTATAGAAACAGAATAATCTAGATTTTCTGTATATCCTAACCCCATTTGTTCAGATGAGATATTAAATGTTGATATTTCCACTATACTTGTAATTATATAAGATTCAATAATATTTGATCCATTTATACAATCAACGACTTCATTATTGAGGATAGAGTGTTTAACGTTCCAACCCGTTTCATCATATACCACTATGGACATACCGATAGAATATTTTTTAGGTTTTGTCATTTCGAATTTAAGAATGTTTGGAGGGTTCAACAATTCAGTCGAATTTTCCCTTCGACTAAAAGATTCCCTTATAAAGCTATCTGTTGACCCTATAATAGAGGGTTTTGGCAAAGATTATGAGTTGGATAACAAATCTGCATATTGTGAGACTTGCGCAGCTATAAGTTCGATATTGTGGAGTTTTGAGATGCTTCTAAATACAGGAGATGCTAAATACGCTGATTTAATTGAATGGCAGTTATATAATGCCCTTAATGTAAGTATGTCATTAGATGGGAAATCCTATTTCTATCAAAATCCTTTGGAGACTAATGGAAATCTTGAAAGAAAAGAGTGGTACAAAACTGCTTGTTGCCCTTCAAACATCTCCAGAACATTAGCAAAGCTTGGAAGGTTAATTTATAGCTATAATGAGAACTCTCTATGGATTCATCAATATATAGGAAACGAAACAACAATTACAGTAGATGAAAAAAATAAAAAAAGAATTTCATGCAAAATGGACACTGAAATCCCTTATTATGGTAAAACGAATATTTCTATTTCTTTTGAAGGTTTTAAGGAAAAGAACTTGTACTTAAGAATCCCTTCATGGACTTCAAATCCTTCAATTAAAGTAAATGACAGAATTATAGAAATAAAGACCCAGCTAAGTAAGGATAACCAAACAGCTTCAGGATATTCACCTTATAAGTCATATTACTTCAAAATACAAGATGATTTAATCGAAACAAATAAACTAGAAATTGATTTTCCCGTTTCGGTAAAAATGAACTATTCACATCGCAAAGTTAAAACTAATCTAAATAAAATAGCTTTTTCAAGAGGACCAATTGTATATTGTTTTGAGAGCATAGATAACCCAAGTGCATGTATTCCTAATGCAACAATAAAGAAAAACTCTTCACTTGAAACCGAAAAGAGCAGATTATTTGATAGTTTTTCTAATATTAGAGTAAAAGATAGTAACGATAGAACCTTACTGGCTATACCATATTTTTTATGGGGAAATAGAGGAAACAGTGCAATGCAAGTATGGATAAATTTCATTGAAAAAAGAAGAAAAAAACTTGATAATTAGATCAGATTCTTGAATTTAGTTCTCTAAGGATATACCCTATTTCGTGTTCTGGGGAATGCACAAGTGTCTTGAATATCTTCCAACCCACAGATCCACCATGTTAGACGTTCTGCTCCTAATCCAAAGCCTGAATGGGGAGCTGAACCATATCTTCTAAGATCAAGGTACCAGCCATAATTCTCAGGTTCAAAACCTTCAGCTTTAATTCTCTTCACTAAAACATCTAGTATGTCCTCTCTTTGTCCCCCTGTAATCATTTCACCATAACCTTCAGGTGCGACTAAATCAGCAGAATAAACCCATTTAGGGTCTTTCTCATATTCTTTAGTGTAAAATGGTTTATGATGAGATGGAGCGAGAGTTATAAAGAATAGTTCCCCAAATTTGTTGGATAAATGCCTTTCTTCTTCAGTTTTAATGTCGTCATTAATAGTCAAGGTAAAACCATCTTCGTTAAGCAGATTAACAGCTTCTTCGTAGGTGATTTTCTTGAATGGTGTTTTTATTTCCTCAAGGATAGAAGTATCTCTTTTTAGTTCTTTTAGCTCATATTTATTGTTATCAAGAACATAATGAACAATGTATGATACTAATTCTTCTTGAATCTTCATGTTTTCGTAGAAATCTACAAAAGCTTCTTCTCCTTCTATATGCCAAAACTCATTAATATGTCTCCTAGTCCTCATTTTTTCAGCTCTGAAACTAGGTGTAATGGCATAAACTTTTTCTAGACCAAAGATTAAGGCTTCTAAATATAATTGAGCACTTTGGCTGAGACAAGCATCGTGTTCGAAATACTTGAAATTGAAAAGGGTAGATCCACCTTCGACAGCTCCTGTTGATATTATCGGTGGTGTAGTTTCATGAAAGTCGTTTTCAAAGAACCACTCTCTTGAAGCTCTAAGAACCGAAGCTTTCACTTTCATAATGTGCGTAGCTCTTGTTGTACGAAGCCACAAATGTCTATAATCGAGCCAGAATTCTTTAGATTGATCTTTCGCTGTAGGAAACATTTCCCCTCTGTGCATAAGATTGTAATCATCAAGATGAAGCTCAACATTATTCACTGCACGGTTATCTTCTTTAGGAACACCTTTAACAGAAATGGTGTTTTCAATAGCTGAGTTGTTCAAATCTAACCAAGCTTCTTCAGAAAGTTTGTCGACAGATCCAACACATTGCATTATACCAGTTGAATCTCGTAATACCACGAAAATCTTACCTTTCATTTTTCTTATTCTATAAACCCAACCTCTAAGTTGCACTTCTTCAAGATTGGGAGACACATCCTTTACGTGCGTGAATCCAAGATTTGTCATAAACGCACATTTGTACACTTATTCAAAAATGTTGAGGTAAAGAATATTTTCAGCGTGTAAAACAATTGTATAAACAAAGAGAAATAAATGAAAAGTAAGGATTTTCTCTAATGCAAAAACATTTTTTTCTTATGAACATATTTTTAAATAAAATTTTAAACGAAGATTAAATGCGAAAACAGACTCAAACTCTAATGGGTTTAATGTTATCTAGTTTTGTGGTTAACTTAGGGTTTGGAGCTATTTTGCCTTTCCTTTCATTGTATGCTAGATTGTTTTTTTACGAGTGGGACTGGGGTTTTGTGAGGATTGGTGTTGTAACACAAATTGGCTTACTAACATCGGCAATGATGATTTCTAGAGCTTTTCTAGCCCCCTTTTTTGGTAAATTAAGCGATAAGGCTGGTCGGAAACCTATTATGGTTGTCGGTTTCGCAATGTATGCAATCTTAACTTTTGGTTTCGGTCTAGCTACTGCTTTTTGGTCTCTTTTCACAGTCAGATTCCTACAAGGTGTCGCATCAGCCTTAGTGTGGCCTGTAGCTGAGTCAACAGTTGTTGATATTTCAGAGGAAAATACGAGAGGGAGAAATCTCGGATGGTTTATTCTTTCGATGACACTTGGATGGTCAATCGGTCCTTTTCTAGGTAGTGGCTTGTTGAGTCTTTCTAGATTGATAGTTAATTCTGAAATTGCTGCTTTTCAGGTAACTTTCTTCCTCATGGGAGCTTTAACATCCTTATCTTTTGTAATCTTTAATCTGTTAGTTGTAGATCCTAAGACAGGTACAGCAAAAATGTCTTTGAAAGAAATATGGATAGCAATCAAGGAAGTAATCAAATCTTCTGCATCTATTAGGTTAAATATTCCTAGTTTCCTTAAACCCTCATTTTGGAGAGAAAGAACAGGAAGCCTTAGAGCTATATTTGTAATGGCTTTCTCCAACGGTTTCGGATTCTCAATGATTTTTCCAGTACTAGCACTTTTCTTAAATGAGTATTATTATCTATCAGAAGAATATATTGGAATTGTTTTTGGAATAGCTGGGATAGCAGGAGTAATATTTAGTCCTATTGGGGGATATCTTAGCGATAAAACCAATAAAAAAGCTGTAGTTATAGTTACAGCTGTGTTATCAGGTTCGCTTCTTTTCTTCCTTGGGTTCAAGATGGCATCTTTTGCATTATTATCACTTTTTATAGTAAGACAAATGGTACAACAAACCAACATGCCTGCCTTCAGGGCATTGCAAGCAGATTTAGTTGAAGCTGAAAAAAGAGGGTTAGAATTTGGAAATGTACAGATGTTTCATAATATAGGTGCAATCTTCGGACCATTACTAGGTGGAATCATGTATGATCTTTTTGCACCCCACACATGGACGTTTGGGAATGTAGAAGTTTTTGGTATTCAAGTGATTATGATAGTCACAACCATTTTAGCTTTCATCTCTGCTATTGTAATTGGATTCTTTGTGAAAAAGAAAGATTTAGTAACGAAAACCCATTTAATTCAAAGATAGATGAATAATAACCTTCTTAGGGAAAAAAAGAAATATAGGGATTAAAATAACCGTAATGGAAGTTAATGTGCAGAATCTTAGTACAAATTGGGAAACCATTGAAAAAAAGTGTTTATAAGGATTTTTTGGATTCTTGTGCTGATTATCCTGAAGGGATAAAAAGAGACTTACATGAGCACAATCAAGACAAATCATATAATCATGCTGATGGTTTCGGATATGCATTTTATGAAAAAGGTCACTTTGCGACTCATTGCTTCGTAGAACCGATTTTTCAAAATGCTCCAATAGATGAATGGATAAATTTACGCTCTAAATTTCTTCTTTTACATGCCAGACGAGCATCTCCAGGTATAGAAGTTAATGTTCACAACAATCATCCTTTTTATTGGCACAATAGTAACAAGGAATTTGTTTTTGCACATAATGGTACAATAAAAAATCAAATCGAAAAGTATGATGAAGAAGTATTTCACCTTGAAGGGTCAACAGATTCAGAACTATTTTTCTTTTCACTCTTAACAGGAATGAAAAAGAATAATTGGACATTGAATAGGAAAATAGTTGAAGCAACTTTAGATGGTTGGGATTATTCTGGAGCTAATTTTGTACTAGCTTCACCAGAAAAAGTATGGGTGGGTGTGTTCCATAAGAGTCATCCGAATTATTATAAAATGAAATTATACGAAAGTTCTACAGCTCTAGTTATTAGTTCATCATTATTGCCAACATTAGGAAAACCTGCAAAAATTATAGAAAATGAAGTTTTAATTGAAATAGATTTGAAGAGTAAAAACGTAAAATTTGATTGAAAGCTCATCTTTTATTAATGTTGTAAGGATTCAAGAACAAAGAACACCAAGGTTATCTAATGGAGAAAGAAGAAAAAATATTCTCACCGTATAGAGAAACAGATATTGAAGTCAACAAATCTTCACAACTACACTATTTATGGAATAAATTTAAGATCTCTTCTTGGACATATTTAGCACATCATCCGACATGCAGTAGATACAGAAATCACATCTTTAAAATAGGTTCTATGTACCTTTGTGTAGGTTGTACAAGTTCAATAATTGGCTTCATAATTTATTCAATCGTCTTTTATTCATTCATGGAGTTTTTTAAAACTAATCCAATAAATAACGGATATGTAACTATTTTCGGGGTTCTATTAGCATTAATCCAGCTTATGCTCAATCCTCAAAACAAGTGGATTAAAGCATTCATGCGCTTTTCTCTAGGGTTGGGATTAGGAGGATATGTAGCACTTGTAGTACTAGTTCCATCATGGAATCTGAAAATAAGTCTTTTTGTAATGCTATTTTTTGCATCAATTCTATATAATGATATACGTAAAAACAAGAACACTATCTTGTGTAAAAACTGTTCTTTAAGAAAAGCTGATCCCCCTTGTAATCCTCATAGGAACACTGAAATGAAATTGGAAAAACTAAAAGACATTAAAAACAAAGAAAAAGAAAAGAAAAAGAAAAATGTAAAAAAAGTAAGAACTAGTTAAAACTAGTTCTGTTTTGATTTTTTCTTACGAACTCGAGTAACAAAGAACTAAAAACAAAGGCACAAACTATCAAACTTGCAAATATGACAATCCCTCGTAAATTAGAATATTATCTTTCCTGAATCTTTTTTCATTTCTTTTTTTCTTTTCTCAGAAGTTCATCATCTACTACTGTTACATTAGGTAATCGATTCCAGTCTTTATCATCAGATAAAATATAGTTTATTTCTTTTCGTTGTAGTAATAAATAATTCAAAGCATCACCAACGTCAATTTGATGCTTCTTAATAAGCTTGTAGACTGAATTCAAATCAATCACTTTAATATCAAGCGGAAGGATTTTCACATTACAAAAAGAGAGTAATTCAGGAAATCTTCCTTTTAAATTCATTAAAAGATTGTATCTATTATTGTTGGCTTTTTGAGTTGCAATCTCTAATTCCTGTTCTATTATTTTTAAAAATTCATAAACAACTAACGAACTAGTAACTAATTCCCACTGATTAAGAATTACACTCTGAAATTGTGCTCTAGAAGAAAACCATGCTGTTGTATCGATAAATATGGTTTTTATTGCTCTTGTCAAGGTAATTATTCCTCCATTTTGTTTTTCTTCTTAACAAGGCTTTTACCAATACTCCCATGAATTTTATTTGAACACATATCTTCAAGTCCAGCTTCTGTTATAAGTTGAAACCAATCATTTATCATCTTAGTTTGTTCTTCTTTTGTCTTCTTTTCTAATGATTTTAGTGCTAATTCTAAAGAAGATTCACTTGGACTGATAAGTATCACTCCCTCCTTTTCAGCCATGAAAACCTGTTCTTCATTTCTTAGAGGAATAATAACTCTACCTTTTGAATCAACTTTTCTAGTTTTAATATCTGAAGTCATTATATTCCCACATTTAATGTCCCACATGGATATTTAAATATTCCCACCCACATTATGTTTTAGTGTAGAAAAAGAGAAATGACCTATAGGATTAGGAGGATATGTAGCACTTGTAGTCTTAATTCCATCATGGAATCTGAAAATAAGTCTTTTTGTAATGCTATTTTTTGCAACAATTCTATATAATGATATACGTAAAAGCAAGAACACTATCTTGTGTAAAAACTGTTCTTTAAGAGCAGCTGATCCTCCTTGTAATCCTCATAAGAACACTGAAATGAAATTAGAAAAGCTAAAAGACATTAATCAGAAGAGAAAAAGAAAACGAAAAATGTAAAAAACCTTATACATTTTCTACTCTCTGCTCATTTTTGATCATTAGATTTCTTTTATTCTTTGATTTCTTTTTGACTATTACAAATATTACAGCTAATAATAGGTAATATCCAAAATAAACAATTAATTCTATCCAAGTGGGCTTATCTTGATAACCAAAAAGAGCTCTCAAGAACTTTCCAAACTCGTTAGTTTTGTCATTGAAAAATGTACTTGTGTCCCAAACGATACTATTTAACCAGCTATTTTCTGTCCCAAACCAATTTAATTCTTGAAATTCATGAAAACCATAAGCTAACATACCTGCTGCAAATAACACTAACAGAATGCTAGTTATATTGAAGAATAGCTTAATGTTAATACTTTTTCCACTAAAAAAAATGATGATAGTAATGATTAATGCAACCAATATACCTACTAAGCCAGAGATTAGAATAGTTACACCTTCTTCTCCTGATGCTTCAATCCCTGAAAGGAAAAGAACAGTCTCTATACCTTCCCTTAGGACAGTAATGAAAGCTAAAAACATCAGACCAAATCTTTGTTCGTTTTTAATAGATTGATTAATCCTTGATTCCAGTTTAGATTTAATGTTTTTACTAGTAAGTTGCATCCAAATGATCATCCAAGTTAAAATAATAGCTACAATTACCATTGAAAATCCTTCAATATACTTCTCATATTGATCAAAACCACCCAAGAGGTAGTTGAAAGCGAAAGCTGCACCAATAGAGACCAGAATTCCAACGATAGTACCAATCCAGATATCTCGAGATAATTTCCTCTTATCTATTTTGATAACATAAATCAACAAGATACCAATGATTAAAGCAGCTTCAATAGTTTCTCGTAGAGTAATTAGAAAGCTAACAACACTAAACATCTTAATTCTCCCAGTAGAAATCCAATAATAATAAACATAAAAAGAGAAATCTTATAACTATTCACTTATTACAAAAAAATTGACGTCAAGAATCAAGGTTTTCTCATATTTTTAAATGTTGATAATTCAAAGATATTTAGAATTAAGCTCTGATAACAGATAGAAAAAGTGTCCTGAGACATTTATAAATTAAAGAAAAAAAGGAAAAACTAGTTAAAACTAGTTCGGTTTAGAATTTTTCTTGCGAATTCGAGTAACAAAGAACGACAAAGCAAAGGCACCAATTATATCTCTGTTAGAATAACATCCCCAAACTCATACATTGTTCCAAACCTCGTCGTCTTCATTATTCCAGAGTTCTCTCATCTTTTCCTTTTGGACCATGTTTACTGTTTTGAGGGTTTCTTCAGCGGATTCAAGATTAAGAGAGAGCAAACGAGCTATTACATCGGAATAAGGTTCCCTAGGATGAATTTTGAGTCGTTCTAACATAGCTTTAAGCTCACTGTCAATTTGAATCGTAGTTTTACTCATTATTAATTATAGTGTGCTATAATATATTATAATTTCTAATAATAAGTAATGTTTTAACGTACTTCTCAAAGAAAGGAAAATCAACTTTCCCTTTTAGAAGATTTGAAACAATCATTTATCCACTATTTTTTATTTGCCTTACTTCTCTCTCTCTACCACCTTTCTTCTTGGATGGGTCTTTATCTAATAAGGGGACCTTGAGACAAGGTTAAATCAATAAAATTACAAAAAAGAGGAGAAGAGGTATGATTAATTCTTTTTCTTTCTGATTTTTACTCTTATAGTAGCAACTAATAGAATAGTAGTTGAAATACTAATTATACTCCAGATGTTTTCCCCAAAGAACGGAGATTCCTCGGTTACTTCACATATATTAAAGATAAAAGACACTTCATTATTTTCTTCTACTACCTCATCTACTTCCTCTTCTGTGTCTAGTCTAACTGTCCATATATATGACCCTACATCCGTATAATTCGTATCTAAACTGAAAACAGTTTTTTCATTTTTCGCTAATGCTGGTACATTTAGAATCCATTCCTCACCATTAGAACACTCAACTATTGCAGTTGTTTCTACAAGAATATCTTCTTCTCCTATATTGTTAATGATAATATCAATAGTACCAGCTTCTGATAGCAGCATTTCTCGAGTACTAGGTAGGTTTTCAACATGTAAATCTGGTTTGTTGATTCTATTTATTGTAAATCGATCTATTATTCCATAGCTAGTATTTATTGCTCGCAAATCCATCTGATTTTCATATACATCTATTAAAACAACATGTAATGTCGATTCGGCATATTGTGATTGTTCAAGTATATAAGTACTTATTATTTTTTTAAGTGGAGCTCCTGCGCCCCCAGTAACAATATATGTTATGTTGTTGTGCAATAACCTCTCATAAAAATGGTCATGTCCTGATAAAACTATATCAACACCACATTGTTCAAGAATTGGGATAAGTCCTTCTTTCAAATCATCATAATCTCCGTTTAGGTCTCTTGCTGATGAAGCAAATACAGGTCGATGTACCATAACTACTTTCCAGATGGAATCTTGATTATCCTCAAGATCTTGTTGAATCCATTCAAATTGTTCAGTCATATTTCCATCATAACGTTCGACGCAACTATGTAATACTGCAAAGTGAATTGGGCCATAGTCAAATGAGTAGTACTCCTCTTTTCCTGGAAGAGCAAAAATATCGTAGTAAATTGAACTGTTTTCTTCATGATTACCTAAAAGTGGCATTAAAGATGTATTTTCCATAACAGGTTTAAAATCAGCTAACAAATTGTACCATTGTTCAATGTATAAACCATTATTAATAAAATCTCCTGTAAATACACTGAAGTCATAAAACAAACTATTTACTATTTCTACAACAGATCGTCTTTCAGGACGATAGTGTCTCGAATCCCCCCAAGCAACAAATGTCGTATGGTTTCCTTCTGTCCCCGTTTTGAAATTATTTTCTGCGCACCAAATCTCACCATTTCCAACACGATAAAGGTATTTTGTATCAGGATGAAGACTTGTAAGTTCAACTGAGTGCCATTGTCCAGATGATCCAATTTGCTCGAATGTTGATGAGTTATCAATACCATATTGGACAATTGATTCTGTTTCAATGTTTGTTCTCCAGCTTATTGTCATGGTGGTTTTAGGGTCATGTTGCCATGATAGATGAATGTATTTGGGAGATTCATCTGCTGCAATAACGTTATTGAATAAAGAGCTAAGAGGAGACAAAATAATTAGCATAATAATAATAGTAAAGAGTTTATTTTTTCTAGAGCCCATATATTTTACACGACTAAGAACTTCTTTACTTTTATGGTATGAACATTATGTTTTCAGATTAATATTACTCTTTCATAGTTCTCAAAATATTTTATAAAAAGAAAATAGAAAGTGAATTTTTTTCTAAATTCACTATTCTTCCATTGTAGGAGCTATAGCTGCCATAACAGCTCCTTTACCCCAAGCCCAAGAAGTTATGGGTGGCAGCTTCCAATCATGTATTTTATTGATCTTAATGTGTTTAGGAATCGTTTCAATAAATTTCTTTTTTAATTTTGGTGCTAATGCATCAGCTACATAAAGATCATAAACAGTATCAGGTTGAGCTTTTCCTTCAAGATTCTTGATTACACTTTTAAGTGCTTTTTTATAACCTGGGGCACCCCCAACACCAGTAGGACCAACTTTCAGGTTTACTTCTGTCAGTGGTTTCAACCTCATAAGAGTAGAAATCATGGAAATCTTAAAGCCTTTTTTGATTTTTCCGGTTTTGAATAGGATTTGGAAATTAGCTGAGCAACCAGCTTCATGTACATTTTCTTTGATTGAATCTAAATATTTGATGATCTCTTCACTTGTTTTACCTTTCTTTGCAAGTTGCGAAGCTGAATATGCCATTGCACCTTGAGCTATGCACATTAAACCTGATTGGTAGAGATGGACTTTTGTTTTTCCTCCTTCTTTTTCGTATTTCTTAGCAGCAACTTTTGCAGTATTGTACTGATTACTCACATTGGGATGTAAACCAATGTAAAGTACTTCATCGAAACCATCTTTCTCTGCTTGTGTAAAAATATCTAAAGCATCTTGTGGACTAGCGAGAGCTGAAGTAGGGTAAGGGTCTATTTTAGCCACTTTGGATACAAAATCATCCCTATCTAGATCATCTAAATCTTTATGGTGTTTCTCATTGAAAAACAGTTGAGATTGCAAAGGAGCTATTCCTTCACTATAAAAAACTTCTTTTTGCATGCAGCTGGAATCAGCTGATAATTTAACCTTCTGTTTTGACATAAAACCAAACAGTAATTACTCTTTTATAAATGATTTCCAGTAACAGTAATTTTTTTTCTTTTTCTTATAAAATTTTGATGCATAAAGGTTAAATTTCCTTCCTTCATTCTTTCAATAACTCTACTAAAAAGGTGAAATGCCAATTGAAATTCAAAAGTAAAAGAACGAAGATATTTTTGCTCTCAACAGCATTTATATTATTTATTATTAGTCAAAGCACGACTGCTGTTAATTCACACGAGAATTCAAGCTCAAGAATAATTAACAATCTGAACTTTGTAACTCATGAACCTTTAATTATTGTCCAAGACAGTGATTTTGAGGTCTTTCCAGGTTCAGGAACAATAGAGGATCCCTACATTATTGAAGGTTATAATTTTACTAATACAGGATTTTATGGGGTTTATATAGAAGGAACCACGAAGTCTTTTATTGTAAGGAATTGCTATTTCTCCTTAAGTTATTATGGAATTGTAGTTAATGCAACAAGCGCTTCGAATACCAGAATTGAACAGAATGTCTTTTGGGATTGTGTTGCTGGAATAGTGAATCAAGAATCTACTCTCTCAATTATAGAAGAAAATGAATGTTATGATTGTACAGATGGAATTCTAATTCTCAGTTCTCTCTACTGTGAAGTAACTCTTAATCTTCTCTTGAACTGCTATAAAGGAATAGAGATACTCGATTCTGCTAGATCAAAAGTGATGCATAACTATGCAGGTAACAATGAATATGGGATATATGCAGTGCAATCTGATCTTTCTACTTTCGAAAATAATACCTGTGAATACAGCAAAGTTCATGGCATTTTAATAGATAATAGCTATATGTGTGAAGTAATAAATAATATATGTTCAAATAACAGAATAGGTATTTATTCAACATCGAGTTCTTCTTTAAATGTTGAAAATAACACTTGTTTTGATAACTTGGAAGGGATACGTGTGATTACTTCTGAAGCGCGTATTTTCAATAACACATGTAATAGTAATGCAGGAGGTATCACAATTATAGGTTCAGACCATGAAGTTTTCAATAACACAATTTGTGAAAACATTCAAGGAATGATGATCGAAGCAAGTACATCAGAATTCTATTTCAACAAATTCTATCAAAATGATGAATACGCGATTACATGCCTTGATGTATCAGAAGAAAACTCTATTCATCATAACTTTTTCATTGAAAACAATATCGATGGTGCATCGCAAGCAAAAGATGACGGTACTACTAATGTTTGGTTTGAAGAAGGTAAGGAAGAAGGAAATTACTGGTCTGATATCGGAGACACACACGAATATTACATCAATGGAACAGCGGAATCTATTGATTTATATGCCTTAAATGAAAAACTAGAAAAAACATACTCCGCTCCATTTTATTTGTCTGTTCTTTTACCTGTTTTAATATTGGTTTATATTAGAATAAGAAAATCAAAATTAAAATAATACTACTCTCTTTTCTTTCTTTTATTCTTTTATAGAGAAATCTTTACTGGTTATTTTTTTCTTGCGTAAAAACTGAAATGTTATAATGTTAAATACCTTAAGAACAACTATGATAGTAAGTATAACTGCTAAAACAGCAAGACCTAAACCTAAAACGATTGGAAAAACCATGATTCCTATTATTACACCAAAAGTAATTTTTAATATTCCCACTAGACTCATGAATTGTAGCACTCACACTGGTTTATATAATTATGCTAAAACAAAAATTAACTCACCTATAACATGACTGTAGGACTAAATATAGCTTTGAGAAAAAACTAACAATTTATAGAGCTTTTTTTTGCTCTCCAATCATCTTAGCTGCTGTTAATTTCCTTCTCAAACGTACGTTCGATATTCTCCTGTTTAAAGTTCTCACACCTGTAGTAAGGAGGAATATAACTAAACCGAAAAATCCCATTGTTATGAACATTGATACTAATGACGGAATAAAGATTGGATCAGCCATTGAATTATCTCCGAGAAATAAAATTCTTCAAACATTTTTAAATGTATGGTTACATATTCTTTGAAGTTTTCAAAAAGCTGAAATTCTAGATACTGAAACTTATAGTTTCATCTGTTTCAATTATCCGTTTGAATTGTTGCTTAACTTAAATTTGCTGATATTTTTTCTCGCTCTTTTTCTGGCAATTTCTTCATTCCATCCTTTATTATCCATCTAGTATGTTTTGATGGGTTTCTCTGCACCCATTTATTTAAAAATTCTGCGACTTCATCAGGATTTCCTTTTGTTATCTCCCTTAATATCCATGAAACTGCTTTCATTACATCCTTTTCATTATCAACCATTATTGTATCCAAGATCTTGAATACTTGATTTGTTGTTTTTACTCTTTTGTAACCTCTTAACGTTACAACTCCAAAGCGCCTAATCCATTTATTCTCACTATTTATCCATTCTTCTGATAATGGAAGAACTAAATCAGGATTAGAAAGCACTATGGGCTCAATACCAAACATAGCTAAATTATCACAGACTGACCAATTATCTATTTCATCTAATATTTTTGAAATAAAATTAAGGCATATTTTTGGATGTTTTGGAGCAAATTTCTCTATACTTTTTCCTGCAATTTGTTTTGCTTCATAAGACCCCTCATCCCAAATTATGTTTAATAATCGATAAGCTTTTTCTGGGTTTATCCTGTGGAATTTACCTATTTCTGCTGCAACTATTTTCAATATTGGCTTTGTAACTCCATAAAATTTCCCAGTATCAGGGATAATTCGCTGATAATTTTTTGTTCCCTCTCTATCTATGTAGAGTTTAAGCAGATTTTGTAGATTTTCTTTGAACTCTTGGGGGTCATCAACATATTCTAGTATGTTTTTTACTCTTGTTTGAATTATGCTTTTATCCATATGGTTTTTTCTCCAAAATTTCTCAGTATAAGCGTTATTATATTCAAGAAATATTTTTTTCCATTATAATGGTGTCTGAATCATCGATTTTGAGGTAAACTTTTTGTTTTTTACCTTCAAGAACAAGCTTCCCTTCCTTATTTATTCCTATGCAGAAATACTCATTATTATCATCTAATACGAGTCTTTTCTTAAAATACGTGCATTTTTTATTGTATTCTTTAATAATATCTGAAAATTTATTATTTTGTATTAGCAATAAGATAGATTGTAATTGATCATAAATATTTAATGCTAACTCCTTGTTAGAAATCCCATTTTTTAGGATATCTTGCATTGATATTACATTTCTACGAATTGATGAAGGGAAGTCACTAGTTCTTATATTCGTGTTAAGTCCAATTCCTACAAGCAGAAAAAACTGGTTTCCAGATATATATTCAAGTAAAATACCTCCTAGTTTTTTGTTACTCCAGAAGATATCATTTGGCCATTTTATATCAGCTTCAATTTTATATAATCGCTTGAGAACCCTAATAACGGAAATATTAGCACCATAATGAAAAAAAGTTAACTGCTCTTTCGAAAGAGCTTTTGTTAATGGAATGGCATATGTTCCCCACAGTCCTCCTTTAGGGGAATGCCATACTGGTTTACTTCTTCCTCTCCCTTCTGTTTGTTCATCTGCTAGGATTAATACAGGTTTTTTGTCAATTATTTTCGTATGATCAAAAGCAACATCCATTGTAGACTTCACAGAAGTATAGTAAACGATATGTACTGAATGTTGAGTATATGGCATTAGAGCTGGATTTTTTTCAGTAGTATATATAATTTCTTTCATTATATAGTCATAGAAAGAGAATATTCTTTTTATTGACTGTTTATTTTAATACAAGCAATGCCAAAGAGAGCAAATAATATCGTACCTTCAGATAGTGATTCCGAGTTTAGAAAGTTGGCTTTACTAAGAGAAAAAAGTAAGGTTGGCGGGGGAAAAGACAAAATTTTGAGTCAACACAATAAAGGTAAACTTACTGCCAGAGAAAGAATAGATTTACTTATTGATGAGGATTCTTTTGTTGAGATAGATGAGTTTGTAGTCCATCAGAAATCTGGATTTGGTATGCAAAAAGATCGTCCTATTGGGGATGGCGTAGTTATTGGTTATGGTACAATTTCTGGGAGGCAAGTCTTTTTGTATAGCCAAGATTTTACAGTTTTTGGAGGAAGTCTTGGAAACGCTCACGCTAAAAAGATTTGTAAAATAATGGATTTAGCGTTTAAAACCGGTTGTCCTGTGATTGGGATTTTAGATTCTGGAGGTGCAAGAATTCAAGAAGGTATAGATTCCTTAGCGGGATATGGTGATATATTTTATAGAAATGTAAAAGCTTCAGGAGTTATACCTCAAATTTCTGTTGTTCTGGGTCCTTGTGCTGGTGGGGCGGTATATTCACCAGCATTAACTGATTTTATTTTAATGAATCAAACTAGTTCTTTCATGTTTGTAACAGGACCAGAAGTTGTAAAAGCTGTTACAGGAGAAGATGTTACTTTCTATGAATTAGGAGGAAGTGATGTACATAGTTCTCAATCAGGTGTGTGTCATCAAGTTGGTGAAACTGAAGAAGAAACACTTGATTTGACAAAAAAATTACTCTCTTATATTCCTTCAAATAATTTAGATGAACCTCCAAGTTCTGAAGGAAAAATATCTGCTGTAAATCAAAAAAATCAATCAAAAATTATCCCTAAGAAGGAAAATGATCCCTATAATATGAAAGAGATAATTGAAACTACTGTTGACTCTGAATCATTTTTTGAACTTCAAAGTAATTGGGCTAAAAACATGATTATTGGTTTTGGTAAGCTAAATGGTAGTTCTATAGGCTTAATAGCTAATCAACCGCTGTTTTTAGGTGGTGCAATAGATTCTCACGCTTCAGATAAAGCTGCTCGTTTTATACGTTTTTGCGATTCATTTAATTTGCCTATTATAACATTTGTAGATGTTCCAGGTTTTATGCCTGGAGTAAAACAAGAACACAATGGGATTATACGACATGGTGCTAAGCTTCTTTATGCATACTCAGAAGCAACAATTCCAAAGATTTCAGTAATTATTCGAAAAGCTTACGGTGGAGCTTACATAGTTATGAGCTCAAAGCATCTAGGTTGTGATATCAATCTAGCTTGGCCTACAGCTGAAATTGCTGTTATGGGTGCAGAAGGTGCATGTAAAATACTACATCGTAAGAAATTGAAGACTTCTGAAAATCCAGAAGCTGTTTTATTAGATTTCATTACTGATTACAAGAATGAATTCGCTAATCCTTACAAAGCAGCAGAGTTGGGTTATGTCGATAAAGTGATTCTTCCAGAGGAAACTAGGAGAGAAATATCTGCTGCACTTCAGATGCTTCAGAATAAAAGAGAAAAAACCCCTAGTCGAAAGCACGGTATAATGCCAGTTTAGAGGTGTTAATATGAAAAAGACTGAAGAGCTAAAAAAACAACTAGATCTAAAATTTCCCATATGGGGTTATTCACCTAAAGGATTAGTCGATCCACAATTAGCAATAGATCTTTCTAAACAAGGTGGAGTAGGACTTATCGATTTAGAGAATCTTAAAGAGGGAAACATTAAGGAAATTCTGACTAGATGTTATAATAATATCCCAAGGAACAATTTGTGGGGCATTAGAGTTTCATCCAAAAACCAATTAATTCATTTAGATGAGATTGGTAAAATCCCGATAGTTATAATTGGATTACAAATAGAGGACATTGATATTCAAGATGTACGTGAAAAGTGCAAATATGTTATTGCAGAAGTTATAAGCTTACATGACGCTAAAAATAAGGATCATTGGGCAGATTTCTTTTTGGTAAAAGGTAAAGAATCTGGAGGTTTGATAGGTGAAACAACGTCCTTTATTCAGATTCAATCTTTCTATGAAGCTGGCTATCCTTTTATTATCCAAGGAGGTTTTGGTGTTTATAACGCTATATCTGCTCTAATAGGTGGTTCATTAGGAATTGTTTATGAGAGTCAGCTTTATTTGCTTCCTGAGTGTCCATTAGATGATAATATTAAAAAATACTTGGAAGATTTAGATGAAAATGATTCATATATTGTTGGTGAATCATTTAACACTAAATATCGTTTAGCTGGAAAAATTGCTAATAGGAGTATTCGAAACGTCAAGGAGATTGAGAAAAATCAACTATCTCAACTAGATGAAGAGCAATTCTTTAACAAAATAAAAAAGATGTCAATAGGGCATAGATTCTTTCAAGAAGAAGAAATAAAGGATGCATTTTTACCTTTAGATTGTGGAATAGGTTTTGCTCAATATATTAAAGATAAATTTGGAAATCTTGAAGGATTCTTACATGGTTTATATTCAATTATTGGATCTCAAATAATAAATGTTAAAGCAGATTGGCCTTTTAGTAAAAATTCTGACTTCACAAAACACTTTGGTATTGAAATTCCTGTTATTCAAGGACCAATGGCTAATATTTCAGATAATGTTGATTTTGCAAACAAAATTTCTAATAATGGAGCTCTACCTATAATTGCTCTAGGTGGATTGCTAAAGGAAGAAGTTAAAGAGTTATTTGAAACTTCAGACTCTAAATTGCAAAATATTCGTTATGGTTGTGGAATAATAGGTTTAGAAGCAATAAAAGAAAGAAGGGAAGATCAGCTTGAAATAATGCAAGAATACAAACCAGATTATGTATTAATCGCTGCAGGAACCATAGATTTAGCATTAAAAGTGGCACAATTAGGTTTCAAAACTCTTTTTCACACTCCAGCTCTATCAATGTTCAAAGAAGCAATTAAGAATGAATTAGACAACCTAGTTCTTGAGGGATCAGAGTGTGGGGGTCATATAGGAATTGCAACTTCCTTCATTTTATGGGAAAAGATATTGGAATATCTTGATACCCAGAGGAGTCAAATAAAGCAAAAACTAAATCTTATTTTCGCTGGAGGTATTAGCGATTCATTAAGCACAGTAATGGTTGCTGGAATGATAGGAAAACATCTAGACCTTATCAATCCTGGTATTCAAATGGGAACAGCTTATTTGCTAACAGAAGAGATTGTTTCAACAAGAGCTCTATCCGCAAAGTATCAGGAAATTTTGCTTAACACAAAGCAGACTAAAGTTATTGGTGCTTCTGTTAATACAAGAGCAAGAGTTGCTTCATCTCCTTTTGTGGAATCTACTCTAGAAAAAGAGTTGTCTAGAGTAAAAGTAGGACTGAGAATAGCGGAAAGAAAAGAGCTATATGAAAAAGACAACTTAGGAGCTCTAAGAATAGCTTCAAAAGCAGAAAAGTGGAATACAGACCATACACCAGGTTCTATTTCAACAACTCAATTCATATCTGTCTCTGAAAATGATCAAGAAGAACTTGGTTGTTTTATGACAGGAGATATTGTTACCATTAAAAGGAATGTAAATAGAATATCAGATATACACTATAATGTTATTGAAGGGGGGGAAGAGTACGCAAAACAGGTTTTCAACATTTTATCATTACCTGATTTAGATGTTAAAACTAGTCCAGTTCAAGAACCAGTCTTAGAGTTAGAAACCGTTGAAAGGATTGCCATTGTAGGATTGGGCTGTGTGTTTCCTGATGCTTTGAATATAGACGAATTCTGGAACAATCTTATAACAAAACGCTATTCTATTTCCGAGATTCCTAAAGATAGATGGGATCCAGCAATCTTTTTTGATAAAAATATTGAAGCCACTGATAAAACTTACACAAAAATCGGAGCTTTTGTTAAGAAGTTTAAATTTAATTCGATTAAATATAGGATTCCTCCTACTATAGCTGATAGAATGGATTTTGTTCAAAAATGGTCTTTAGATGCTTCAAAACAAGCTCTAGAAGATGCTGGTATCCCAACTAACGGGAAAATAAGACTGAATATTGCTACTATTATTGGAAACGCTCTTGGAGGGGAAAACCAAAGAAATAATAATAAACGATTATTCTTTCCAGAAGTAGTTAAAGAAATAAGAAATAATCCAATCTTTCAGAATCTTGATGATGAAAAACAAGATACATTTTTGAGCGATTTGAAGAAATCTTATTTGGATAAATATCCTGAAATAACAGAAGATACCATGCCTGGTGAGCTTTCAAATATTATAGCAGGACGAATTGCAAATGTTTTCAATCTTACAGGCAAGTCAATGACTACAGATGCTGCGTGTGCTTCAAGTATTGCTGCTGTTGATACTGCTGTAAATGGTCTTTTAGCTAAAAACTATGATGTTGTGCTTGTAGGTGGCGCAGATAGGTCGATGGATATAACTTCATATGTTAAATTCAGTAAAATCAGAACATTATCTGCTACAGGCTCTAGACCTTTTGACGCAAAAGCTGATGGTTTCGTTATGGGAGAGGGCGCAGGTTTTATGGTTTTGAAAAGATTATCAGATGCTCTTAAAGATGGAGACAAAATCTATTCTATTATCTCAAGTATAGGCTCCTCTTCTGATGGAAAAGGTAAAGGTATTACTGCACCTAACCCAGAAGGTCAAAAACAAGCTATTTTAATGGCTATCAAGAAAGCTAAGATAACTCTTAATGATATAGATTATATTGAAGCTCATGGTACTTCAACAATAGTTGGAGATCAAGCTGAATTGCTTGTTCTAGAGGATATATTTTCAAAATCTAAAAGAACTAAGAAAATAGCTGTTGGTTCCATTAAAAGTCAAATAGGACATATGAAAAGTGCTGCAGGTATTGCTTCTCTTATCAAGACTGTATTGGCTTTATACAAGAAGAAACTTCTTCCTTCTGTTAATGTAAATGAATTGAATCCAAACATTAATTGGGAAAAGTCTTTACTTTATATTAATACTGAATTAAAAGAATGGAAAATTGAAAATGTTCCTATTAGAAGAGCTGGAGTTTCAGCATTTGGATTTGGAGGAGCTAATTACCATACAATCCTTGAAGAGTATTCACCAAAGAAGGTTAGCTATTTTACAGAAGAAAAAATAATACAGCTTGAAGCTTCCCAGATACTCTCTCCACAACTGGATAGGAAACAAGATATGAAAACAGGTCAAATCTGTTTCTTATTTACAGGACAAGGAAGTCAATATTTAGGGATGATAAACGAACTTTATGATGAACTTAGTTCTGTTAAGAATGTAATCAATAGTGCGGAAAAAATTTGTCAGAATTTTGGTCAATTTAATTTAAAAGAAATTCTATTTGGGTCTGAACATCTGTCAAAAGATGAAAATGAAGCAAGACTTAGAGATACCAAGTATACGCAACCAGCATTGTTTGTAGTAGAAATAGCTCTATTTGAATTGCTTAAAGAAAAAGGAATATTGCCTTCGAAAGTTGCTGGACATAGTCTTGGTGAATATTCTGCTCTTGTTGCAGCGGATGTCATAACTTTTCAAGATGGTTTAAAGGCTGTTATAGCACGTGGAAGAGCTATGGGAACAGCTGCAGAAAGAATAAAAGGCGCAATGGCTGCTATATTTGCATCTGCTCAGGAAGTGAGAGAAGTAGTAGATAGTATTTCTGATTTTTATGTGACGATTGCTAACTATAATTCAACTACACAAACTGTAATTAGTGGAGAAGAAAGAGGTATAGACAAAGCTATTGAATTGTTCTCACTAAAAGGGATAAATGCGAAAAAGTTAAACGTTTCAACAGCTTTTCATTCAAAAATTGTTAAAGAAGCTGAGAAAGGGTTGGAAAATCTTCTTTCATCTTTAGATTACAACAAACCTTCTATTCCAGTTTATTGTAATGTTACAGGGAAGAAACACTCTGAAAATCCCGAAGAAATTAGATCTTTACTTCTTCAACAAATCAGTTCTTCAGTAAAATGGATAGATGAAATTAGAAACATGCAAGAAGATGGAGGAAGAATTTTTGTTGAAGTTGGACCTAGACGAGCGTTAGCCAATTTTGCTCAAGATATATTAAAAGAACAAACAAATGTTCATTTCTTCTCTTTACTATCACCAAAAGAAAGTGAAATTGAAAAAACAAATAGAACTGTGAAGAAAATACTCGAGATAGTTAATCAACAGAAGAAAGCCAAAGTAGAAATAAGCGTTGAAAGGGATCAGATATCAGCATTTGGAATTCTGGAAGATGATATTGAATTTAAAGAACTTTCTTCTAATCCTTATTTCAGTGATTATTTAAGAGAGCACAAAAACCTAATCAAATCCTTCTTCATGCAAAGTTTCGATTTATATGATACAAAATATAGAGAATCTCTAGATTTATTGAAAAAGCATAAGGCTCTTAAAATTAATACAGGTTTAATAGGTATTACTGGTGTTGGGATAGGAATACCAGGCAAAACAAATAGAGTTTTTGATGATCAGAATATTGACCGCATACTTTCAGGAGAAAATCTTATTGATGCGGTTGATTATCAGACAAAACAAAAAATCCTAGATAAGAACATCATCCGATTGGTAAAATCACCTGATGGTAATGCTACTTTCGAGAATATAGATGACATATCCAAAGTTATTAGTTTAGCAGGACAACTTGGTAGTTTTGATCTTGAAAAAGATTATAATATCAATCCAAAACTTCTAAACGCTCTTGATTCAACTTTTCAACTGGCTATTGGTGCTGGTTATGAGGCATTAAGAGATGCGGGAATTCCACTAGTAAAAACAGAAATAATGACAACGACAGGTAAAGTGATACAAGGAGATTGGGCTCTACCAGAGGATTTACGTGAAGATACAGGAATCATCTTCGCTTCAGCTTTTCCTGGTTATAACAATCTCATTAAGGAAATTTCTAATCACTTTATTTCTGTTTTTGAAGAAAAAAATAGAAAAGAAATCGAGACAGTTTTAAATCTATTAAGTAGTGAAATTAGTAATGTACAAATTAAAGAAGAGTTAAGAAAATGGTATAACGAAAATCTTCAATATATAACTAACAATGATAATAAAAGACAGTTTAGTAGAGATTTTATATACAAGATATTGTCAATGGGTCATTCTCAATTCGCACAATTGATCAAAGCTAAGGGACCAAATACTCAAATAAATTCAGCATGCGCTTCAACGACACAAGCTATTGGAGTAGCTGAAGACTGGATAAGGAATGGAAGATGTAAAAGAGTTATTGTCATTGCTGGAGATAATGCATCGAGTCCAGATCTTCTACCATGGATAGGTGCAGGATTTTTAGCTGCAGGAGGTGTTTCAACAAAGGCAAAAGTTGAAGAAGCAGCTCTACCTTTTGGGAAAAATAGACATGGTTTATTAATAGGAGCAGCTGCTGCTGGTCTAATAATTGAAAGCTCTGAATCGTTTGTGAAAAGAGGAGTTAAACCAATTGTAGACCTTCTTGGTACATTTTTCTCCAATAATGCTTTTCACGGATCTAGACTTGATGTTGATCAAATTTACAAAGAAATGGAAAAGTTTGTTGTCAAAATGGAGGATGTACACAACATTTCACGAAAAGAAATAGCTAAGAATGGCATGTTTGTTTCACATGAAACATACACTCCAGCAAGAGGAGGTTCAGCTGAAGCAGAGATTGTAACTCTAGAACGTGTTTTTGGAAAGGATGCATATGATATGACTATCATCAACACAAAAGGGTTTACAGGGCATGCTATGGGTGCAGGATTAGAAGAGTGTATTGCTATCAAATCCATGGAAAAAGGAAAATTACCCCCTATCGCTAATCTAAAAGAAATAGATCCTGCATTTACTAAATTTAAATTCTCGAAAGGAGAAGAAGAAAGGAAAAAATATGCACTAAAGTTTGCAGCTGGTTTTGGATCTCAACTAGCCTTTGCTCTGTTTAGACTTAACAGTTACAAAGATAGATTCATATCTAAAGAATATGATAATTGGTTGAGCTCTCTTGGTGGAAACAAGACTCAGCTTCATCTTGAGGGACGTGTGTTGAGATTAAAAACTGTTTCCCATCCTTCTAGTGCTGAAGTTATCGCAATTAAACCAAAACCAATTACAATGCAAGTTGCTAATCAACAAGTTATGACAGATATAATTACTATCATTTCTAAAACAACAGGTTATGATACTGATTCTATTGAAGTGGAAATGGATCTCGAAGAAGATTTAGGCATTGATACGATCAAACAAGCAGAGATTTTTGGTGAAATTAGAGATAAATTCAATATGGAAATGTCTGAAGATTTAAGTTTAGCAGAATATCGAACTGTAGAGGATATTGCAACTTTTGTAAATGAAAATCTCGGAAATGAGAAAGTAATTCTACCAATTAAAGACATTGAGAAAAAGCAAGAATCATCTAATATCGACGTAGAAATTGTAAACATCATATCCAAAATAACTGGTTATGAACCTGATGTTATAGATCTAGAGATGGATCTCGAAGAAGACTTAGGAATTGATACAATCAAACAAGTGGAGATTTTTGGTGAAATTAGAGATAAATTCACCATAAAAACATCTGAAGATTTAAGTTTAGCGGAATACCGAACAGTAAAGGAAATTGTAGGATACGTTAACACTCATCTTCAAGGTGACAAACAAGTTTTAACGACTGAAGTAACGGTGGAAGTAACGACTGAAGTAATAGAGGAAAAACAAGAATCATCAAATATCAATATAGAAATCGTAAAAATTATATCAAAAATAACTGGTTATGAACCAAATGACATAGATTTAGAGATGGATCTCGAAGAGGATTTAGGTATTGATACAATCAAACAAGTGGAGATTTTTGGTGAGGTTAGAAATGTATTTGGTTTTGAAATCTCTGAGGATGAAAACATTGGAGATATTAGAACAATAACTGATATAAGAAAATTTGTTGATGCAAATCTTACTGTCATAACCCAAACACCAGAGGAAGTTATAATAGAAACGAAAGAAGAGTCTTTAGAAAGTGAAATTAGTGCAAGAGAAGTATCTCCTGTTCAGATTTCATTAGATAAAGAAACTGCTGAGGTTGTTCAACTAACATCATCTGAAATATTAGTTATAGATTTAAGCTCTAATATTACAAAAGAGTTGTTAAAAGAGCTAAACCAACAAAATTGTAGATATAATTCAGTAGATATTCTAAATTACAAATTGGATGAAGTAGAGAAAAGAGATTATGATTTAATCCTATTAACTCCACCAAGCCTTGCATCCTCAGCAGGACTTGTTGATCAACAATATTTCGAGCAATTATTCCTACTCTTCCAAGCCTTGGAAATATCTCCGAAATTAAAAATAGCAATTATATCTACAGAAGAGATGTTCGGTCTTTATGGAAATGCAGTACCTGTTTCAGGGGGAATTTCAGGTTTCGTGAAAACATTAGGTTTTGAATTTGATATTAAAGTAAAACACATTTATTCATCATCTATTAAAAAAATACTGCTTGAACTAGAATACTGGGATGATTATAAAGAAATAGCGTACAAAGATTCTAAGCGATTCACATTACAAAATATTCAAAAACTAGACCTTAACACTATTACAGAGAAAAATCAAATTACAAATGAAGACTTGATTCTTGTACTTGGAGGAGGAAGAGGAATCACTTTTGAGTGCATTAAGAGATTGTGCCAGAAATCTAAACCTAAATTAGCCCTGTTTGGTATTGAAAGGTTACCAGAAGACATGGATGAAGTTGTTTGGTACTCTGATGAAATATTAAAAGTAAAAAAGCAAGAATTGAAAGTAGAACTGCAAAGTAAACATGAAAAAGTAACACCTGTTATTCTAGAACGGGAATGGCAAAGATTCTTGAGTCAAATTGAAGTTGCAAAGAACATGCTATATCTTTATGAACAAGATATTGAAGCCAACTTCTATTCTGTAGATGTTAGGAATGTTAACTCTATAAAAGAAGCTTTAGAACAAGTGAAAGAAGACTTTGACATACCAATAACAGTATTAGTTCATGCAGCAGGGTTGGAGGAATCTAAGTCATTCAAGAAGAAAAAGATTGAGAAATCAAGAGTAATTGTTTCTGTAAAAGTTGAAGGAATATGGAATGTACTTAATAATATTGATCAAACTCAACTAAAAAGAGTTATTTGTTTTTCATCAATAGCTGGAAGATTCGGAAATACAGGGCAAATCGACTATTCATTTGCAAATGGGTACCTATCAAGAATGTGTTGGATGCTAAGCCAGAAGGGAATACCTTCTTTAGCTATTAACTGGTCTGCTTGGGCTGATATTGGAATGGCTACAAAAGGATCTATACTTGATATATTGCAATCAGTTGGAATAACACCTATACCTCCCAAAGAAGGTACAAAAAAGTTTGTAGAACTTCTTGAAAAAGACATTGACAACGAAGTAATTGTTGCAGGTAAACTGGGATTTATGACAGAAAACGAGCAAGAGATTGCAAAACCACCTTCAGACGATTTTCCTGTGACAGATAAGATAGTACAAAATGATTTTCCTATGATAGATACTACTTATCAAAAGGAAGGAAAAATAGTTGGAAATAGAATCTTATCCTTCCAAAATGATTTGTTCTTGCAAGATCATCAGATACAAAATATTCCTATATTCCCTGGAGTTATGGGACTTGAAACATTTGCAGAGATGTTCAAGATTATTAATAAAAGTAAACCTAACGAGTTCAACGATATAGGATTTAATCTAGCTATTAAACAAAAGAAAAAGGAAGATAAGGAAATTCTTGTTGAATACAATCCAGAACGAGGACATTTTTCTGTCAAAACACTCTTTACGCCAAAGGTTAAAAATGCTAAAACTATAGAAAAGGAACATTTTGTGGCATCTATAAAGGAATCGAAGAAACTACCTAAAGTAAAACAACTGAAAATCCTTGAAAGAAAAACATCTTTACTCACAAAGAGTGATATATACGATATGTACTTTCACCGAAAGAGTTTCCAAGTGATTGATGAATTGCAAGAAATCAAGAATAATATAGTTCTTGCTAAGATTTCAATTCCACAATTTCCTTTATTCAAGAATAAAGATCAACAATTAGAGATTAGTCCACTAGCAGTTGAAGCAGCTCTACAAACTGCAGGTCTTTATGATCTAATTATCAACAAGCAATTTTCTCTGCCTTCAACCATAAAGAAACTCACGATTCTCAATGAATCCTCACCTGCCTATGCTAAAGCTGAATTTGTAAAATCAGATAAAACAACAAGTTATTTCAATGTCTGGATTACTGATAAAGAAGGAAATGTTATTATCATACTCGATAAATTAGGTATGATTCACACAAGAATTCCACTAGATCTTGAAGAATCCATTAAAAATAAGATTGAAGAAATCTCTGAATATTATCAGATAAATTCTCAATTTTCAGAAAAGAAAGTAAGAATTGTTCCTATTTCCACAATTGCAGCATTATACGAGAAAGAACCTAATTTTGTTGAATCATGGCTAGTTGCTCATGAAAAATCTAGATACTCTCGAATAGCTAATCAGAAAAGAAAAATTGAGTATATTGCTGGTGTTTTAGCAGCAAAAGAGCTATATTCTACTGTGTCTGAATTTGAGGATTATAAAGAAATCGAAATCAAAAAACAAGTAAAAGGACAACCCTTCCTTTATTCACGAAAAGATAAGAAGAGAAGTGATTGGAATCTTTCTATAAGTCATTCAGGAAAGTATGCAATAGCTACAATATCTAAAGATCCTATTGGAATTGATATTGAAAAGATTGAGGAAAGAAAGCCTTCTTTCTACGAAGAAGCATTCACAGAAAATGAGAGGGAAAACATTTCTGGTGACAAAGTTCTTGGAACTCAATATTGGACTGTCAAGGAAGCTGTAACAAAAGCATTAGGTGAAGGATTGAATATGAAATTGCACGATATAGAACTATCAAGTGGTGGAAAAGAGAAAGAATTCAGTGTTGACTTCGTATCAAAAGTGAAAGATTCACTCAAACAAAAGAGTAACTCCTTTATTATTGAAAACAAGCTTGTTGGAGAGTATTCTATCAGTGTATGTGAAATAAAACAGGATGATAAAAATGATGAGGAAAAAGAAGTATAGTATTAGATGTGGAAGAGAAAGAGTCAATTGTATTCTATATACTCCCTCAACTGAAGGGCAGTTTCCTTTGGTAATCCATTGTAATGGTATGCCTGGTTTTCCCCCTGAAAAAGATGAAAAAAGATTTGCCAAAGACTTCGTGAATAAATCTTATGCTTTTTTCTCTTTTGATTATCAAGGAGTTAGAAATAGTACTGGATTTTTTGATTTTTACAATTCTCATTTAAACATTAATACAATTATTACTGAACTCCTTCATCTTCCAGAAATTGATCCTTCTAGAATTGCTTTGTTTGGTGAAAGTTTCGGAGGTGCAATGGCGATTAGTCACGCAGCACGAGATACGAGAATTAAGTGTTTAGTAGTAAGATCTCCAGTTTTTGATACTGAAGTGATTCCAAAAACTATTGCTTTTGAGGATTTAACAAAGATATGGGTCAGAAATGAACAAATGCGATTTCCAGTTATAGACTTGAAAAAAGGATTTAAAACGCAAACTATGCATTACAACCCCAAAAAACTAATTAAAAATATCAAATGTCCTATCTGTTTTGTAGTTGGAGATAATGATGAAATTCTACCAATTGCTGGATTTAAAGAACTATATTCAAAGGTGTCAAATGAAATCAAAAAAGAATTTTATGTTATAGAAAAAGCTAATCATAACTTTACTAGAAATGAACATTTGGAAGAAATGAAAAGAATATTCCTTACATTTCTAGAAACAAATTTGAAGAGAAAAAATATTGAAATGATTGATATGTAATCTGTCTTCATCCTTCTATTATTAATAATATCTGGTCTTGTTTGACCATATCCCCTTCTTTTACTTTTATTTCAGAAATTTCACCACTCTGTGTTGCTAAAATCCTGTTTCTCATTTTCATAGCTTCAAGTATAATCAATTCTTGGTCTTTGGCAATTTTGTCCCCTTTTTTCACTAATATTTGGACGATTTTTCCTGGTATAGGAGCTTCTATTTTTACCGTTCTATGCTCTCTTTCTGACATTTTCCTTGAAACTACGGGAATATGAGGTTTTACTTCTACTGAAACTTCTTCTCCATCAACATATATCTTTTGATTCTTAAACTCGATGGTAAAATAATGATCACTTACTGTTACTTTGTAGAGATTTCCAATATTGGAAACAACAGGAGAAAATCTCTCTTTGTTTACAATAATATCACCATTTGCCAGTTGTTCGATGATATATTCTCTCCCTTGAAATCTTACCTTCTTTTTCAACTTAGTTACATCCTGGTTGCTTCATCAAGGGTAGTTTCTTTGTTGCTCAACTTTGCTTTGTAATCCCCAACGGTTAACTGCTTGCTGATTTTTCTTTTGAATGATTGCAGATGATTTTTGGTTCTCTTTATTCTTATAGTAAGCTGAAATAGTCGCAACTAGTTTCATTTTTTCAAAATGATTCAAAATATCCTTAATTCGCGCTTTTTCAAGGAAATCTGTGTTAACTTCCCGATTAACGAATTCCTTAGTTTCTAAAATAGCTTGATGTAGAGAAATATTTGTTGTCACTCCTGAGATAGTAAGTTCCTTTAATGCCATCATTGATCTCTCAATAGCTTCTTGCCGATTGTTACCCCAGATTATTAGTTTTCCAATTAGAGAATCATAAGATGCTGGGATTTTGCAAGATGGGTATAAAAAGGAGTCAAATCTAACATTATGCCCTCCTGGTACAAGCAACTCGTCTACTACTCCTGTTTGAGGTAAGTAGGATTGAAGAGGGTCTTCTGCATTAATTCTATATTCTATCGCATGTCCTTTGAAATTAATATCTTTTTGTTTAAATTGCAATTCTTCATTTCTAGCAATTCTTATTTGTTGAACAACTAGATCTACACCAGTAATCATTTCTGTAATAGGGTGCTCAACTTGAATTCTGGGATTTATTTCATTAAAGTAAATCTTATCCTCTTTCCAAAGAAATTCAACTGTTCCAGCATTTCTATAAGAAATATTAGAAATCAATTTACAGACATCAGAGCCCATTTCCATTCTTTTTTGTGTTGACAAGAATGATGGAGCTTCCTCTATGATTTTTTGATGCGAGCGCTGAATCGAGCACTCTCTGTCACCTAAATGAATAACATTATCGTAATTATCAGCCAGAAATTGAATTTCAATGTGTTTTGGAGATGAAATGTATTTTTCTATGAAAACTTCTTTGCTTCCGAAGAAATTTTCAGCTATTGCTTGACAACCCATTAATGCTACTTCAAGACTTTCATTTGACTTAACAATTTCCATCCCTCTTCCCCCACCTCCAAAAACTGCTTTTATAATAATAGGATATCCAATTTCTTCTGCTACTTTCTCTGCATCATCAAGGGAAGAGATATAACCATCAGATCCAGGAATAATTGGAATACCACTCTTCTTTGCAAGTTTTCTAGCTTCTACTTTGTCTCCTAAAGATTGCAAAATTTCTGGAGATGGTCCAATGAAGATTAGACCCTTCTTGTTAATTTCGAGTGAAAAAGTTGAATTTTCGCTTAAAAATCCATAGCCTGGATGAATTGCATCAGCTCCAGCTTCAGAGGCTAAATCTACTATTTTTGGTATATTAAGATAAGTTTCTTCAACAGTACCAGAGCCAAGTGAATAGGCTTCGTCAGCTAGCTTAACAGAAAGTGATAAAGCATCATCATCTGTAAAAAGGGCAATAGTCTTAATATTGAGGATTTTACAAGCTCTAATGATTCTTACAGCTATTTCTCCTCGATTAGCTACAAGTACTGTTTCAAGCATGGGTTTTTATTTTTAAGGTGGATATATATAAAATCTATTATCTTATCTCATTATAAAATAGTAAAGAAAAACTCAGACCATTTTCTTTCCTTGTTAATCACATAGGTTATTTTTGAGTGCTTATTGTTATTCCCTTTACTCTGATTGAAGGAGTTCTCATCATTGCATTTACAAGTTTTAAGTCATTTCCGAAACCTTCAATGTTGTTTAATACATCAAAGACATTACCAGAAATAGTTACATTGGTCAAAGGTTTTTCAATAGAACCATTCTTTATTAATTGAGCTCCTTTAGCAACTCCACTGAAAACACCGTTTTCAATAGTGATAGAACCTGCGAAATATTCAAAGGTTATACCCGTTTTTATATCTTCAATTAGCTCTTCAGGAGTCTGCTTTCCAGGTGAGATCATACCACCATTTGTAAATATGAAATTGGGTGGATTCATAAAGCTAGTACCTCCTTGACCTCTATAGGAATTCCCCGTTGATACTGTTTGAGCTCTACTTGCAGTTAGTTCATCAAAAATGAAATTCTCTAGCACTCCATCTTTGATTAAATCAGTTTTTTGGGTCGGAACCCCTTCATCATCAAATACTCTTGCACCTGTTCCTGCTTCTTTTGTGAGAGGATCATCTACAAATTCAAGCTCCTTTACTGCAATAGTATCAGCTAGTTTATCTTTCCACATGGATTGATTTCGTTGCACTTTATCGGCAGCTAAAGCCAATGTCATTGTAAGATATATTGGGTTGAAAACAGCATTTGGTTCAAAAACCACAATATCTGATTCTATCCCGGTAGCTTTTTCAGCTCTTATATTTCTTACTGCCCTTTCACACAGATCCTTTCCAAATCTCCTGAAATCTATTGTTGAAGGATCTCTAGTGAAAAAGTCATCCGTTACAAGAGAACCAACTTTTTCTCCTTCTCTTGCGATAGCCATAAAACCTCCATTCATCGCATTTGTCTTGTAAAAACCTTCTACTCCCAGAGAGTTTACTATACCTACACCTGTCTCGGATATTAGGATTGTACTCAACTCAGTTTTAATATCGATTGGAGATTCTTGAAATGGCTTTAGGATTTCATTTGCATAGATAATTATTTCATCAATTGTTGTATCTGCTAAATTTTTGCTAAATATCCCCTCAATCTCAGCATAGTCTGCAGGTAGGGAAAACCTCGATCCAGGTTTAGGGGGAGATACTCCAGCCATTTTTATTGCTTCTGTTGCACATTGTTTTAAGGAGTCGACATCATGTTTGTTAGTATAAGAAAATCCTTCTGTATTATTTCTTAATACTCTTACAGCAAATCCTAATTCAGAAGTTTCTCGAGCTGTACTAATAGACTGACCTGAACACATTATCTGAATCTTTCTAGAATCAATAAACATAACTTCAGCTGCGTGAATATCTTTAGAAGTAGCAAAGTCTGAAATTTTCGATGATAGAGAGAGCAAATATTCAGGTGTTAATTCTATATCTGACATTTTAATTGCCTCCAGCTAACATAGCTTTGACAGCTATGTGTGGTCCTCCAGCATCAACTTTAGCAGGTTGTTCTTTTCCGCAGAAACCACTACCAAGGTTGATGTCAAAATCCTTTCCAACACCAATAATGTTACTCAGAACTTCAAAAGCGTTTCCAGTAAAAACTGGACCTTGAAATATCTCATCTGTAATCTCACCATTTTTTATAGCAAAAGCTTCAACAACACCAAACATAAATTCACTTGAACTGTCAGCTTGTCCATTCATTAGAGATTTTAAGACATAACCATCACCTATAGCTTCACTTAGTTCTTCAAGGCTCATATCTCCAGGTTCGATGAATGTATTACGCATCCTGACAATAGGTTCATCTGCAAAAGTATAAGCTCTCGCATTACCACTGGGTTCCATTTCTAATTCAAAAGCGAAAGCTCTATTAGTCATATATTCTGTCATAATACCATTTGTGACTATTTTTGTCTCTCTACCTTTTACACCCTCATCATCGTAAGGCAACCATCCTGCTCCCATCCATTTCGATCCTTCTTTGAATGGAACATCTACTAAGGTGATTCTCTCATCACAAACTTTTTTACCTATTTTTCCTTGGGTGAACGATCCTGCAACAACTAAATCTGCTTCAGCAGTATGTCCAATTGCTTCATGTGCTAGAACTCCTACTAATTGAGGGTCGAGTAAGATACTTTGGACACCCGCTGGTGGTAGAGTAGCTTTGGTGAGTTTTGATGCTTTGTTTGAAGCTTTTTCGACCATATCATCGATAGGATGCCAATCAAAGAACTCTGCTCCACATGTGTGACCCCAGGAAACATATCCTGTAGCCATTTTTCCTTCATCTATAGCCACAGCCATAGCAGTGAGAGTGGGTTTCATGTCTTCCCATTCCACACGTGTCCCTTCGTTTGTGACTACTATCCTTTTATCAACAATTTCATTATAATTTATAGTTAAACTCTTTACTAATGGAAAATCTTGAGCTTTTTTAGCTGCTTCACTAATCTTTTGAATTTTTTCATCAACAGAAATATCTCTCAAATCTATTTTTCGAGGGGATATAACTTTATCTTCTACTATATCAACCTCAGCCAATGAAATTTTCTTTTCTTTTGATGGAGCAGAACCTCTGGCAAGCTTAACTGCTTTTTGAACAGTTCGAATAATTTCATCTCTTTCAGTTTTATTGGTACTCGCTAGAGCCCAGCTACCATCAACAAGTGCTCTAACACATACACCTTCTCTTGAACCCGTTGTATTAACGAACTCACCGTCTCTATATTGGAAATTTGCCAGATACTTGTCCTGGTACCTTAGTTCAACATATTCTGCTCCTAGTTTTTCTCCTTCCGATAAACCATCAATAAGTACTTCCCTGTTGAGCATATTTCAGAAAAGAGAGCACAATTATTAAAAGATTCTCAATTGAAGAATAACAATATTGTTAATTGTTAAGGCCAAGAAATTTCAAAGTTAAATCTTTTAGCAGAAGCTCTATAATATTTCATTATTATACTGAATTCATTTTTCTCTGTTCGGGAAACAAAAACTAAATTATATTTCAACAAATCATTTATATGACGTTTAATCGTTCCTGGGTTCATTTTTATAGTTTTTTTCAGATCTATTATAGTCATCTCTTTTTTTATAAGTAGTTGAAGGATTAAACTTTTTTTCTCATGGAAAATTATTGGGATAACAGCAGGATCTGTGACATCGATTTCTTCTTTAATCTGAACCTGATCAGTAGTTACAGAATCGCTTTTGTATCGCATTTTATCCCGCCTTATCTTCCGATACTTCCTCAAGACTGATTTTTGAAGCATTTTGTTTCTGTTTTGTAGCTTTAGAGAAGTTTGATTGTTGTACAAAAGGCTTTTCTCTCTTAAAATCGACATCATTATAAATTCGCGTAGAGATTAAAGACATCATTGGGAAACCAACAAAAAAGATGACAAGATAAATCGCTAGTATTATACTATAAAACAATGGAATCCAGAATGTTCCCTCAATATAAGGAAAAACTGCAGTTAGGGTTATAGAAAAAACCATTAAGGGAGCAAAGAATATTAGAAAATAGATGCTCCAGGTTTTAACCAATCTTTTTGTATTTTTACGGACAATTCTCAAAGATTCAGTGAAACTTTTAATTAAACTTCCCTGTGCTGTTACGCTTGGTAATGTACTGCTGAATAAAATCAGAAAAACAAGTAAAACAATGAATCGAGCTATTTGAAGTGCAAAAATGTTTACATTCTCTAAAAATCTTGGAGGATCATTTTCTACATTTCTGTTTGGTACAAACATACCTAATCCAGTAACGAATATAAGAATAATATATTGCCACCAATGACGCTTGAAGTATGTAAAAGAGCTTTTAAATTCAGCAAACATATCACCAGATGAAAAAATATCATATGAAAGACCATACTGACAATTAAGAAAACCTACCATAACTAAGAAACTAATAGACGCTGTGACAGCGCGTAAAATATGTGATGTTCCAAATTTGTTTGTTAAATCAACAAAGATATTGGATACTTCTAGATTAGGTGAAAACGCATAAATTACCACTAATATAATCATCAATGTTGCGTTTATCAGAAAGAATGCGAAAATAGCAAAAAGCTCTGTAGCTATAAAAGCTTTATAATTAGATTTATACATTTGCCAACTTATTCTTAAGTCAGTTTTAGACTGATCCATTTCACTTCAACACGTATTTTTCCATTTATTAATTTTATCTAAAAAGAAAAATATTAGAAGTCGAAACTTCTAAATGATTTTATTGTTTTTGCTGTCTCCTCCTGAAGAACAAGTATGATGCTATTAACAGTATAGCTGAATAGATGAGCATTCCGACAATAGCACCTTCTATACTTGGTGTTATCCAGCTCATGAATGTCGGACCATCGCCCCCTGGATGACCCAAGGACATTTCTGCAAACCTTGTCGTTGGCATAGCAAAACTTTGAGTTATGATAGAAGCATAGTAAGTTAGTATAAAGAATGGCTCAATTTCTACACCTGTAAACATTAGGATTGTGTTAGCTAAATTGAATACTATCAATATCAAAAGAATGCTTGTGATTAAAGTAGCAGAAGTGCTTTTCATAAAACTACTAAAGAGAACCACAAATGATAACACTAGAAAAGTATACAGCAGTGACCAAACCATTGATACCCACACAAGTTCTGATACTGACCCATATTTTATTAGAGTGGTAATTATAACAAGCATGTAGAAGAATATCACAGTTAAAGCAGAATACAAATATCTAGCTATAACACGACCCGTTAGAAGACGAGCTTTTGTAATTTTAGGAAACACTAAATTTCCAGTTTGACTATGATAATCTTCTGCGATAATTGACCCCCCGAAAGTTGCAGCTATTATCAGTATAAGAAAATCAATCATAAAAAGAAATGATTTGATATAATCTACAAGATCTTCAGGACTTTCACCTGTTCTATATTCTAGGATAAGGTTAATTACTAGAGTAAGAACATAAATTGCTGTAGCTACGCAGAGCATTATTATTAAATTTTTCAAATTTCGACGCCATTCAAAAATAATCGTTGCTTTGATTTGTATTGCGCTTCGTTTTAAACCAGTTCTTGATCTCGTAATTTCTAAACCATTAGATTCTATTTGTTTTGTAACCATTTTATTCACCTTAATTCGACATATCCTCCATTTCAACTATATTTGAAGGTATATTTTGTCGATTAGCTCTTAACTCTTCATCTTGAGAAATATAATTCAAATATAAATCCTCTAAAAGGTTGGTTCGAGGTACAGCACAACCAATAATATCTATACCGCTCTCAGAAAGAGCTTTAAAAATTTCTAATTGATTCTTAGGATTTCCATTAAAAAGAACTTCAAAAACTTTTAAATCGTGATTATATGTAACACTCTGAGAAACATTATCTAATCCAGTTAAGGGTTCTACAATATTTATTAATTGAACAATTTTTTGATCAATATTTTCCGGTAAAGAGAATAATTCTAAATGCAAAACACTTTTCTGAGCGAGCTGTTCAAGATTCTCTATAGTATCAAAAGCAATAAGCTTCCCATGGTAAATTATACCAATCCGATCAGCTATCTCACCTACTTCATAGAGTAAATGACTGCTCAAAAAAATCGTTTTTCCTTGAGATTTCAAGTTCTTTAAAAAGTCACGAACTTCTTTTCTCGCTTTAGGGTCAAGGCCTGTTTGTGGCTCATCTAATACGATTATTGTTGGGTCATGAACAATCGCTGAAACAATACCTATTTTTTGGCGCATACCTTTAGAAAATGTTCCTAGTTTCTTATCAATCCATTCAGACAGTCCCATCATTTCAACGACTTCTTTAACCCTAGACGAAATCTTTTGTTTAGGATACCCCTTTAATTCTGCAAAATAAGATAGAATTTGACGAGGGGTCATGTGTTTGTAAAAAGCAGGATTCTCAATCAAAAATCCCACTTCGTCTAACAAATAATCTTTGTTTCTTCCAGTCAGTAATTGAAGCACTCCATTTCCTCGGATCCAAATCTCTCCTTCTTCAGGGATTAATAAACGTGCTATCATTTTCATGGTGGTGGTTTTCCCTGCACCATTTGGACCAAGAAAACCAACGATTTCACCTTTTTTGATATCAAGGGAAATATTAGAAACTGCGGTAAAGTTCCTAAACCTCTTTGTTAAATTTCTAAGGCTTATAACAATTTCATCAGTATTTTTATCTGTAATCATAAGTTCACCCTTTGCATTTTTCGCAAACTCTAACTCTATTAGTTTAGGGGCGTATTTAAATGTTAGCATTTGCATAAATTGCAAACGCAGTTAGCATCTGCATCTTAGACAGAATCTCACATTTTTCTATTTCTTTTTATGATGTTTCTGACGAAACGCACAATAACACCAAGATATTGTCAAGTTTGAGAATCTATTTCTAAGTATCTTTGAGGAATAAAGAACTATATTTCTTTTTTTTGTTTATACTAGAATATATCTACAGTTTCATTATTCCATAGCTTATGCAATTGGAAAGGTTTCTTAAAAGATCAACTTCCTCTTTGTTAAAAACGTTTTTTTCTTTTGAATAAATATTTAAGGCACCAATAATTTTTTCTTTTGATGTCAAAGGTAATGCAATTGAAGAAGCATATCCTCTCTTAAGTGCATCAGTTCTCCAAGGCCTATATGTAGGTTCTGTAGCAGTTTCTCTATTGATTACTATTTCTCCTGTTCTTATTGCAGTTCCAGTTGGACCTTGTCCATAAACTGTATTATCCCAAGTGATTTTTACTGTATCGAGATATCCTGCGTCGAAACCAACTTGAGCTATTGGGTGAACAATCTTTGTTTCTTCATTTTCAGCAAGACCAATCCAAGCTAAATGATACCCCCCTATTGTTATGATTATTTTACATATTTCGTTTAAAAATACTATTAAATCATTTGCTTGAAAAAGAGCATTATTACTCTCAATTATCACTTTTCGCACTCTATTAAATCTCTTTATTTCTAAATTCTTCTCAATTTTTTCTGTTATATCCTCAAATATATTAATAATTAGTGTTTTTTGACCTGTAGAATCAGGAACAAGAGTTACAGTTGTTTTAAACCAAATTATTTCACCATTCTTTTTTATACAACGCTTTATTATTGAATATTTGTCACTTTTCCCTTCAATAAGCTCGTTGAATAATTCCTTGTCTTTTTGTATATCTTCATGATGAGAAATTTCAGAAATACTCAGATTAAGAAGCTCTTCTTCTTCATAATTTAACATGTCCTGTAGTGTTTTGTTTACTTGTAGTATCTCTCTCTGTAAATTTTTAAAAGCAATTCCCATTCCTGAATAATCAAAAAATGCTTTAAAACGTTCTTGGCTTCTATAGAGTTCTTTCTCTAAAGTCTTTTCTTTAACAACTCGATTAATTAAGTGAACTAATTCTGTATACTGGCTTTTAGAATCTGTTCCTTTCTTTATATAATAATCAGCACCTAAGTTCAATGCTCTTATTGCCACTTCTTCCCGACCTTTACCGGTAAATATTATGAAAGGAATATCATTATCTTGATTCCGTAACTGCTCGATTAATTCAAGACCATCAATCGTAGGCATTTGGTAATCTGAAATTAGCACATCATAATTATGTGTTTTTAGATGTTCTAAAACTTCCTCAGGAGAGGAGATATATTCAACATGCAACTTTTGATTACTGATTTTTTCTAAATATATTTTTGTGAGTTCCAAGAAATCTTCTTCATCATCCACATGCAAAACTTTGATTGTTATAGAATCAAATTCTTTTTTCTCTTCTATTATTAATTTTCTATTTTTTGTGTCTCGCATCATGTAAATAATCATCTTATATCAAGCTTTTATTCATATATTTACTTATCTACTCTTTGAGTTCTTTGTACACTTAATAGACTAGGAAATTGTTCAGACATGTCTGGAAAGGAAGGTAATTATTTGTAGAATTCACCTTGCATATTAGACAGAATCTCACATTTTTAGGAACTTATCCAGTTTTGTTTGATTTTTATGGAATTTGTAGAGTTCAGATTTGTTTTTCCAATAATTCAGAGGATATTTTAGCTGAGAAAATGTTTTAGCTCTCAGAATTGCTTTTTCAATCGTATCAATTATCTCATATTTATTTGCGAGCGCAAGTCTTACTCCTTGTCTAACTACCCAAACTCCCAATGGGAATCTATAACTTTGATCAATTTCCCTAAAGATCATTATTTGAGCTTGCCTTTGAATTTTCGTCAAATATTCTGTTACTCCTAATCTAGAGGCGTAGTATCCACCTGCTGTGTTATGTGCATATGACGTTCTTCCTTTGTAAAGCTCATGATCCTGTACTCCTACATCTTTGATTGATGGATTCATATAAGAACCTGAAAACCATGCTTCAATTAATTCAAAACTCCAGACATCTGGAGTAAAAATAATTGCAAAACGGTTGCCAAAAAAGTAACTTTTGAAAATTCTGTATTCTCCTAATTCTTGGAAATTCTTTATCTTTGTGATGTTCTGCTTTGATAATATCTGATCTACGGCTGTTATACTCCAACGAGTAGGAACTAATTTTCTGTTTTTTTCTACGCCTAACATTCCAGCTGAAAACACTCTTGTAAGAATATTTGTATTGATTTTTTCTTTACCTAATATTCCCACAGCTTCACCTGCTTTCAGATCTGTATCATAGAAAGCTTTTTCCAAAGGTTTCAGTGGAGTTTGATTTTCATTAACTGTTAGTTTTCTTATAGGAGCAATAGGGCCACTTGGAGCAGTTCTTTCATTCAAGAGAATACGAGGGATAATAGGTTTTTCTAATTCAATCTCAACATCTACTGATTTTACACCTAATAGAACTTCATGACTTCTCTGAATTATATCAGATTCTAAAGGTTTTTTAACATCTATTCTAGAATGTGTTCTGAAAAGTGATAAGCGCATTTGTACGATTTCTTCCTGTGTTTTGTCTACCCAAGCTTCAGCATTATCTATTAATTCAGAAGAAATCCTATCAGCTGTAATCATAGGACCTGCATTAATTCTAGGGTATCCAACATATCCTACAAAAAAAGCTGGAGGAGCAAAAGAATCATCTAACTTAGTAATTTTAGGTTCAACCATATGCGCATTTGAGAACCATTTTTTGAGTAAAAGGCAAGTTTTCTCACCACAAAGCAATCTAGAAGTTTTACATACAACACATAGATCAAAATTAGGAGCTGATTGAGCCGACATTCTACTCTGAAAAAAGGTCAACAGATAGTTTTATAAGGGAATCTATTTGTCGAGGAAAAAATACGACTAAACTGTTGAACTATTCTAGAAGAAAAGCTATTGAGTAATTAGAAAGTGTAGAACAAGTAATTATTAGTGTTATCGTATGTTAGAGACGACTTCTAATGTACCTAGTCGTTAGTCAGAAACAACTAAGGTGTTAGTGCATACGAAAAGACTAAGAAGAGTTAATTCGCAAGTATAAATATTAGTTGTTTTGTCGGATATTATGTTAGACTATGGAATTATTAGAGAAAGGAAAAGAGAAAGAACAAGGTGAAATGGCTATAGAAATGGTTAGAGAATCGAAAAATAATGAACATTACTAAGGGGTTTGGAAAATTCTAACAACGGGCAAATTTTTTTTGATACAGAAATAGAGAGTTCAGAGAAATAAAAACAAAGAAGACTATACTTGGTTTAAAAAATAATATATCAAAAATTCTAATTTTTTCATTTATTACAAATTCAAAGTTATTTTCAATAAAATCTTTAAAACTAAATGCGGAATATATGTTAAGTTTTCTTAGATAGAAAATGGAGTTAGTTTTGTCATGAATTGGTGATTCAGACAGTAAAGAAACTAACTCCAAGAGAGAAGAAGAATAGAGGATTAATAAGAATTAGCTAAGAAGAAAAAAGGGCTAAGATAAAGAATAGAATACTTTCAATGGTCTATAGACGGTTTTGACACTGAAAGTTTAAGTGTACAAAGGTATATGTTTACATGGTGATTCAAGGTGACAGTAGAAGAAGGTCAAAAAGAAAAAAACAAACAAGAAAGCAAAAAAATAGAAAAAAACCCCTCATTTGCTATTATATGGGTAAGTTATACAAACAAGAGAGTAGAAGAGGAACAAGATTATATGATGAACCCATATGGAAGAACAGAAGCAAGAACAAAAACATACGAGAGAAGAAGAGAGAAGATAAGAGGGATAAAGGAACTAGCAGAGAAATATATAGAGTATATGCAAGAAGTAGAAAGAAACCCAGAAAGATATTCGAGCATATTTGAAGAGTGGGAGAGTTTCAGAATAAGAATAGTAGATCAAGAGGGAGAAGAAATAGAGATAAATAAGGAGATAATAGCAAGGAAAGCTATAGAAATGATAGAGATACAGGAGATAATGGAATTAGATAGAGGAGGGAGGAAGATGAGCAACAAAATAATAGAAGAGATATGTGATGAGCTAAAAGTAGACTCGATACCGTTTTACAATGCGATAGAAATCAAAGGAAAAACAGTGATACTAAACAGAGAAAGACTAGCAGAAGAGATAGAAGCAAAAAGAGGGATGACATACGAAGAATTCATAGAGTCAGAACATCAAATAATGAATAATTCAGAAGAAGAGATAGAGGAAGCAATAGAGAAGTTAAGAAGCTATTACAAAGAGAACCTAATCATTTACATCAAGAAGAACACCAGAAGGAGGGAGTAAAGTGATAAGAGAAAAAGAAGAATATAAAGAAATACCAATAAGATTGAAAGGGACGAACAAGACAACAAAAGCAAACCACAAAGAGAAGGAATGGGGAAGGAAGCAGATACAAAAAGGAGGGAATTGCTTGGATACGGTGAGAGGATGTCCAGCATACAAGAACCAAGAATATCCAAGATGTAGGTGGGATTGCTATTCAGAAGAAGCAGTGAGAAGATACAAGAAAATATTCGGAAAACCAGTAAAAATGATATTGAAAGAAGAGCTATTGAGAAAGGATCTGAAAAAGTGTAAAGAGAGATGGATAAGGATAGGAGTAGACGGAGCACCAAGCTGGGATTGGGAACTAACAACAAGATGTGCGGAAATAGTAGCAGAGAAGGGAAAGACACCGGTAATAATAACAAGGATGTGGAAAAGACCAACAGAGAGACAAATAGAGAGAATGATAAGAAGGGAGACGATACTAAACATAACAGTATCGGCAGTAGATGAAAAAGAGGAGTTAAGAGAAAGGGTAAAACTAGCAGAAGAATATCAGGAGAAAGGAGGGAAAGTAGCTTTAAGGGTAGTAACGTTTGCATTCAAAGAAAAAGACGAAAGATGGGAGAAACAAGGAGAATTGATGAGAGGGAAAATACAAACATTGGAACAACCAGCAAGAATATTGAGAAAAACAGAAAAAACAAGAAGAAAGAATTCAATGTGGGAAGAAGTGGAAAGGGAAAGATATAAACCATATCAAAGTTATATGACAGGAAAAAAGAACGCAAGATGGAGAACAGCAGGAAAATTATACGAAGGAAAAGCATGCATATCAGCATGTCCAGAATGTGAAATAAAATGTATGGTGAGAGTATTAAAAGAAAAGAAAAAACAAACTTTAGACTTCTTTTTGACGGAGCTAGTCAGTGAATCACCAGAAGGAGAAATTTTGGGGAGTGTCAGTAGTTGACACTTCTCCTTCTCCTCAAGTGTGAAAGTCTCCCTCTATAAATACTACATATAAGATTTATTAGTGAGAAAAAAACAATAGAAAAGAATAGAAAAAAAGCAAGGGAATAAAGAGGAAGAGAGTGAATGCAAAAAGTGGAAATGAAAAATAAAGAAGAATACAAGGAGAGTTTTTTTGGAAAAAATATCTGGATAACAATAATTTTGTTAATCATATTATATATAGCGATAGTATTTCTAGTACATTATGGGTTGAGAAATGTAGAGTATTTGTTTGATAATTATTATATAATATTCTTAATAACATTTGCTCTTTTAGCATTACTGTTAATGATAATTGTACCTGATGTAATGAAAATACAAGGAAAAAACAAGGGATACGAGGAGTTTCTAAAAGCGATAAGGATAACAAAAATAAAACCTCTAATAAGAATAATAGGGATAGGGATATTAATAGCTGGAGTGGAGTTAACGTGTGTACTGGTAGGGTCATTAATATCAGAACAGTTACACACTGTAGCATTTGAATGGGATATAAAAGTAATACTTGGACCAAGGTCAGAAATCTATATTTCGGTGATACCAGGAATATGGGAAGAAGTGTTATTTAGAGGAATAACAATAACATTATTACTAAAAAAATACTCGGAAAAAGAGTCAATATTAATAAGCGCGTTATTGTTTGGGTTTTTCCATAATGCTAATCTGATAAATTCAATCTATTATAGTGATTCAGACATATTCTACCACGTGATTGGAGTACAGTTTCAAGTAATGCAAACTTTTTTCAGTGGGATAGTATATGGTTATCTATTTATAAAAACTAAAAGTTTAGTACCAGGAATGATAGCACATTGCCTTTTCAATACCTTTGTAGAAGTGTTTGGGAATGTCTATATAGAGGACTATATATCATGGATATGGGTTGGGGTTATATTTGTCTATTTAGCGCTAGGGGGTGCGATGTTATTTAACATGGGGATAATAAAAGCGATCTATACTAAATTCCCTGAGAAAACGACTATTTCAACAGACGAGATGGGAGAGGATACTGTCCAGATCGCGGAGAATAATAACTAAGAGAGGATAAATTCTAATTACTGTCCTTTTCTTGTTTTTCAAAATAATCTCTAAATTGCCCGAAGAAGGTTCTCATGTTCTTTAATCCTTCTTGGATGCTTTTACGTTTAAGATTATCTACTATAGATCGCAAAATTTCTTCAGTATAGAGATAGAAACCATTGAAAGTATCAATAAATTGTATGTCATCTAGAATGAATTTGTCTGGAGAGCTTGTAATCTTTCTTTTTTTCAAGTCAAAATCAACATAAAATCCCTCATTCTTTCTTCTTACCATAAATTTATTATCAGATTCAAGTTTCTCAAGAATTTCCTTTAATTCCATAACTCTCTTAGCAACATCAGATGATTTACTTTCAATATCTGCATACTTCAAATACTTCTTAGTGTATGATTCGAGACTGATTTCACCCTTCCTTACTTGTTTCGCAATTTCCTGAATTTCTGATTTAAATTCAGTCTGTTCAAACCAATCCATTAAAACTAACTCAGCGATAATTAGCCATCCTAACTCTTGCTTTGTTAGATGATTACTAGTAATATCTAAAACAAGTTCATCTTTTTCCTGATATTCTCCGATGAATAAGCCGAAAACAAACCAGCATTTTGCTAATTCTTCAAAACCTAAAATAGCTAGAGAATATGCATGACCAAAAGAAAGTTTTTCTCGTAATAATAATGCATCTTTCCTCAATTGATTTGTATTTTCTAGTGTAACTTGCATAAGTTTACGATAAAAATCATATTTATCTGGCATTATTTCTGATTTGGAATTTCCTATTGACATTCTAGTTTGGTACTTTTTCTTATTTGATAAATAGATTGTCATTAGGTAGATTCTGATATATTATTCAGCGAAAGAAGATAAATTCGTCTGTACTATCTTTTTCTTCTCTTTCTTCCATTCAGTCTTTCCTTCTTTGAAGAGTTTAACCCTCCAATCTTTAACAGTGTAGCTTTCTTTATTGACAGCTGTTTTAGGGATCCAAACAGGTTCAATGGTTAGACCATTGATAGTAGCTTAGAAAGATTTGAGAGTTTCAGTAAGAATGTAAAAGAAAAAAGGTAATAAAAATATTAGGGAATAGAGAAAAATGCAGTTTAGATGTAGGGAAAACTAGCCGAGTATAAAAAGGAAATGAGAGATAAAAAGATAGAAAAGAAATGACGTGGGGAATGATACTGAAACTATATGGGGGAAAAGAAGAGAAGAGTATAGAGATAGCAAAATACAAGGTAATAAACAGTGAAAGACTAGAAAAAATATTAGCAAGGTTCATAGAAGAACAAAAGGAACAATTAGAAGAAGAAACAAGGGAAGGAAGGGGATGGGGGATAGAGATAAAGATAGTAGATGAGAACAAGAGAGAGATATCGCTAAAGAATTTACATGAACTGATATATGAGCAAGAGGAATTGAAGAAAACGTTCATGATGACGACAAGGGCAGTAGGGAAAATACTGACGGAAGGGATGAGTTAAGTGAAAAGCGACATAGAGATAGCGAGAGAATACGTAAAAAGGATGAATAAAAGGGAAGGAAAGTTCTTTCATTGGACAGAGATAGGGCAATGGGGATTATATGTATTAATAAGTGTAGCAGTGACAGTAGTAGCATTTTGGTTAAATGAAGAGGGAACAATTCTAGCAATAGTGATAGTAATAGCTAGAGTGGTGGGAGTAGTGATGACAATAGGAACAACAATAGGAATGATAGCGGTGATAATACCATATGAGTACATATTAGGGAAAATAAGTCAAAGAGTGTTAGAAGGATTGAGAGGGGAGATAAAACAAGAATTGGATGAGATACCGGAAGAAACATTAAAAATGCTAAGAGAAGAAATAGAAGAAAAACTGATAGAGAGAAAAGCAGTGGAAATATATATCAAATTAGGTTTACTAAATGAAAACAGTCTGTGTAAAGAAGAAAGCCACAAATGGAAATAAAGAAAGAAGGAAGAAAGTATAGAAAGACCAAGAAAAAAATTTAATAATTTAATAATTACATATTATCTATGCAAAGAGATAATCAGGGAGAATTCTTCAATTTCTGGGAGTTGTGGAAAGATAGATATGATCACTTTGTAATGGATAGATGTGTTTTAATTGATGAAGAAGAAAAGAAGCATTTATTTGCTTACATTTATCCAAAGTCATCCTTAGCTGAAGATAAAGAAATAGAAGACTATAGCAAAAATGACAATTTCATATTTGAAAGAATCAAACTAAAAGTGGAAGAAGTAAGAGATATCATTCAAAACCTAGAAGTCGATTTGGAGAATAGGGAGATAAAAATAACCTATCCAGATGGTTTAATTTATACTTTAAAATCAGAACAACGTCCTTTTGAAGAAAACTTGAAGGTTAAGGATAGATATGGAAATATTGGAATGTATATGCCATGTTATAGATTACAAGTAAAAGCAGAAGGTTTTATTTTTGAAGATAAAGAATTTTCTACAGCAAGTAATATTGGTTATTCAGACGTTATAACAGCTGCAAAAAGTATTTTCAAACACAAAGACACAATGTTTACACAAGACACTTCTACTCGAGGAGTATGTTATCCGTTAATAGTTGATCTATCACATTTTGAATGGTATATAAAGCGTTTTGAGTATCTCAGGAACATTGCAGAAATAGAGATTCAAAACATGGTTAAGAAAGAAATTGAGAAACCATTTGGGGTTTTGAATGTTGAATTTACTAATGGAAAAGAAGAGATGAGAGAAGTAATTTTTGAATCAAACAGTGTAAAAGAAGTTTTTAAGCATAATATTGCTAATGTTAAATTCTATCTTCAAACTACTCTGAACACAGGTTTTAATGGTGATTTTCACAATCCAAAACCAGGAGGAAGGATTCTAGATTATCGTCAATCCATAAGATATTCTGTTAAAAGTGAGGATTTCATCGTTCTGGATGATTTATCAACATCTGAAATTAGAAGATTTATTGATGGAAAAGAAAATGAAACAGTTGAGTTCAAAAGTGTAATAAAAGAAAAACTGACTGAAAACCATTATAAAAATATAGGAAAGCAAATGACAGGAATGGCAAATGCACAATCGAAAGGATTAGTAATTGTAGGAGTAAATAAAAAAGGTCAAATCGAAGGAGTAGGTGAATCGAAAATTGAAGATTTCATGAATAATCTGCAGCAGTCACTCGATTCAAACTGTGATCCATGGATTGATTTTGTAATAAAGGAATTTGTATTATTGGCATATAACGAAAACAAGAAATTATTTATTGTATCATTGTTAGCTGATAAAGAAAGATGTCCATATTTATATAGAAAGGGAAGATCAATCTATGAAATACCATTGAGGAGAGGAGAATCTACAAAATGGCTTACTCCAAAGGAAATTAGAGAGTATATGTTCGAACTGCACAAAAAAAGAAGTGCTAAAAAAGGAGCATGGTAATAGGAGGTAGATTCTAAAAACTCCTGAACTCAAAAGGATCTTCTATATCTCCAACCAAATCCTCTATCTTATTAATGGTATCAATAGAGTACATTAAAACAAAGTGTGCGTCCTCTTGTGTTAAATCTTCCTTGAATCCCATATGAAGGTATTTTCCTGTGACACTAAAAAGCACGTCTCCAGCAATTTTCTTGAAATTTCTATAATCAAGATAATTAAGTCCTAGAGAGGAAAATAACAGACTATTTTGCATTCTTCTGAATGCATGAAGAGCAGTTTGGTTAGTAAGCCAATTTGAAGGTTCATTATTATTATCAAACATAAATATTCCTCGTGTAAAATCAAGAGAATTGCCTACAATGTCTTCTCTTATTTTGCTGAGAGTTAGCTCCAAGGCATATGCAGATTTCTTAACACATTCTATATATTTATTATTTCTAAGCTCTTGTTCTGAATCTGTTAGTAATCTTCGAATTTCATCATTTCTTATAAAATCTATAAAACTTAATTCGAAAAAACTAATGTTCCAAACTTGTGAAATTATATCCTTCAAAAAATCCCTAATATATATTCGAGCTTCATCTATTTCATTTGAAGTTGGGTATCTTGCTTTATGTTGTGCAATGTTCCTAATTTCGTGAACATAGAATATCTCTCTTCTTTTTGGAATTGAACCTATACCTTCTTGATTTAGAATTTTCTCTACCTGTTCTACAAGTGCAAGAAAGTTCTCCTTAGGTTTATTTTTTTCTTCAAGTGTGCTATATACAGTTTTAAGAATTGTTTCCACTGCTAAATCAAATCCAATGATCGTTAGAATTCGAGAAGCTGAATTGCTCTTCCTTTCTGAATGAAAAAGAGCTTCATTGAAAATTTGTTTAACCATAATTAACTTTCTTTTAGTTATCTGTTCCACTTTACTCATCTAATACTTATTTCTCTCATAAGTCTTAAGCATATTGGCTTTCTACAGATGAATTAGAAGCATTTATGGACTGTTCTGATACATTTTATTAGGTTTAAGAATTATCTCACCCTCCAACATTTTCTGTTCAAATTGTGGAGATCAATCACGAAGAGAGGATAAATTCTGTAAGACGTGAAGAGAAATAAAAAAATAAGACTGGGGTCTAAAAACGGGAAATTCTCAAGTTTCCGACAAAAAGAATTCTGAGAAATTAGTTATTTATTTTTTGGTTAAGACAATTACACCTACTTGTGTAATCATTGATTTTTTTATGTCCTCACTTGAAAGCTCTCCCTCACAAAACAGCTCATAGGCATGAAACAATTCCAAAGTTGTTAAAAGACCCCAACCATTTTCTTTAGCTTCTTGAATGAGATTCTTATGAAAAGGTTTTTCTCTTTCTTCTGGTCTCTTTTTTCTTTCAGTATTACAGATGAACAAACCCTTTAACTTAACTTCTTTTAGAGGTTGTTTTTGCCTTTCATTTTCAATCCATTTATATAGTTGTGTAACATTTTTAGGTTTTGTTACTTTATCTAAACCTTTAATTTCAGAAACAAATCTTACACTTCCATCTTCAAAAATTAAATCTACCTTCTCTTTTGTTTTACTGAAATTGCTAAAATCAAAAGATTCCAGAACTATACGTACAGTTTTTTCCAATGTTCTACCTTTACTATAGAGTAGTTTCTTGATTCTTTCAATATCCTTTACTTGATCTTCTTTATGTTGAATTTCTTGCAGAAGTTTCTCTTTTCTGAGAACATTATAATCTTCGACCCATAGAGGGGTTTCCTCTCTGGAAAAATCTATGTCATCAGTTTCCAATATATGGTTAACTATGTTATCTAGCAGAAGAACATTGCTTAGTATGTTTTTAATAATTTTGCGATTGTCATCTGATCGAGGAATTACAAAAACAGAACCCTTCTCATGAAAAAATATCCCAGAGATAATATCTCCTTGAGTATTATAAGCAAGTGTTTTGCAATTTCCACTAAAGTCGTCATTGTCTAATGTCCAGAACCACCGAAAATTGATTTTACCTTCACTAAAAAATAATTCTTGAAGGTCATCAGACATAGTATTAAAATCACGAAGAGAACCTTCTTGAGGATTATAATCCTTTGTTGGAATGAATGGAAAAAACGATGAAACATTCAATTCATGTTTAGGAAAATGCTTTTCGAATGCTAGATTGGGTCGTTTTCTAATTGTACTGTGTCCAGAAAATACAATAATAGTCCCCTTATTACTTAATACTTTTAAAAAATCTCTTTCTAAATCTGCTATTTTTTCTTCTAAATTCCATGAAATAATTAAATCTTCGTCAATATCTAATATAATCATTTGATAATTACTGATTACTACATCCATTAATTCGTTCCAAGCTACATGGTCCACTTGAAAATTTTCTTTTTCTTTATTGAATTTTCCTTTTTTATTAGGATTTAAATCCAAAAAAGGATCAACTATAAGTACATTAGTTTTTCTAAATTTGAATATCCGCTCTTCATCTGTAGGGTAGGGGATAAATATTGAGTGGTCAGATAATGTAACAACTATAATAAAATAACCAGACGCAATAGTGATTAAATAAAAAACAATTTCCTTTCTATCAATATTTCTCACATTAGATTCTATACTAACACATATAAGAGAAATAATCGCAATAAAAAATGGATACCACCTGTATTTTGTCCATTTTTTGCGTATCTTCAGAATCGTTTCAGGATTTATATCCATAATTTCCGATTAGTTTTTTATTATATAAGTTAAATTATCTGAACTCTTTTGTTAGGTTTAGAGCAACATTCGTAATTTCTATTCTTATTTGACTATACTTGTTAATGTACAGCTATAAAAAAACCTTATTAGATAGTAGTACTCTAATAAAGTTGATGTACTTTCCAGAAAGTAGAGGAGAAAAAATTAAAAAATTTGCTTATCTAATAAAAAGATTAAGCGATTGGAAAGAAGAATATGAATACAATTATAGTTGCATTGAATGGAGAGCTGTTTTAATTTCGGAAGGAAATGAAGATGAGAAAAAATGGAAACTTTTTTCATCTGTTTTTTATGCTCATCCAAAGAATTACCAAGAAGAAGAAAATATTATTTGGTTATATCCTTATTCTTCAGATGAAACTCTTACAGATTATGGATTTCAAACAAGAAATGTTTTGCTAATAAGAAAATATGTGGAGTTTGAAGATATTACTAGTCTCTTGAAAAAACTCACTCTAGAAGGAGAATTAAAAGAAAGCAAAGCAGAAGAAAAAAATGAAATGTCTATTAATTTTGCAGAACAAGATTTTTATGTAGATGTTATTAGAGATGTTGATTGGAATTTTGAATCTCATGTCTATGAGTATGTTGACTGGCCTTTTTATCAGATAAGTTTGCAACTATCATCTAACTTGAGTGATCTTCCTTTTCCTCTCTTTGCAGAAAATAATCCATATTTTAATAGTTCTAGTTTCTCCCAATCATTTTTCAATACACCTGGTCTTCATCCCAGTAAAAGCTATATTTATATCATGCTTCCTTTATATGAAGCAAAAATTGAGTGGCTTCATCTTGCTAAAAAGACACTTTCATTTAAAGTAATAAACAACACTGGGAAGCCATTAGTACTTAAAATGTTACTCAGATGTGGTAGGTTTTTAGGAGAGCATAAAGAGATAATAATTCCAACAGATAAAGAGATTGATGAAATAGTTCTTGATAAGGATTATGAACAAATACAAGTAGTCTTATCAAAACAAGGATCATCCTACTATCTGCAAGAACAATCTGTAGGACAGCGTCCAATTAAACTGGAAGGAATAACAACTCCAAATAATCTTGAGGAATTGAGGGAGTTCACAAAAGTAGGAGAAGATCAAAAGAGAGAGTTTAAGAGAGAATTTAATAAAGCTACACTGTTAAAAGAAATGATTGCATTCGCTAATACAAATGATGGAATAATCTGTGTTGGTGTTGAAGATGATGGTGTTAAATATGTAGGAGAAGAAAAAGAACCTCAAACAATCAAAACAAGCCTTGCAGATTATGTCGGTAAAATGTGTGATCCGCCAGATTTGGAGTATGAAATAATGCATTTTGAACTTGGAGACGATAAACACATTTACCTTGTTATAGTCCCTGAGGGAAAGGAAAAACCATACTATCACTTAGATCACATGCGATTTTATGTGAGAGCTCAAGCAAGTTCTCGTCCCATTACTCGTGATGAATTACTTAAGATTAAATCAGAACGAAGTGGATATTAAAGAATTGCTGTTAGTTTATAGGTTTTATACGATATGCCAAGCAAGTTGTTATTTAGTAAAAATGCTCTTAATAAGTGTTATAATACAGATATTGATCCATAAGATTCTAGCTAGCTATGTTGAAGCTTTATTTGGAGCTGTTTATCTTGATGGGGGATGGATGCTGTTAATCAAGTTGTTAAAAAATTAAAAATTCTTAAATAACCTTTTATTTTCCGAGAAGATATTATGTTTGAATGGATGTTCTTCCCAATGTTATGAAAATAACACTTGAGAGATACACCAGAACTCCAAAAATGAAAAAATACCTAAATATCTTTGGTTCTTTTCTCTCTATAATTTTTTTTTCCTATTAGACCTTCCAATTAATACTGAATAAAATGGATAAACTACAAGAGGAGGAACAATTGTAAGACCTATATAGCTAATTTGTGTGTATAAACTCCAATCGATTTCGTTTATTAATCCTTTTACTGCTAAAGATATTAGTGCAATACTAACTAAAATAGTACAGATTCCAAAAGCTATTCCCAGTATTTTTAGTGTTTTATACCATTCTTTCTTTTGATCAGTAATCACAATATTTCATCTCTCTTTTTTCATTTTATTCTTAATAATAGACATTTACTTCACTAATCACAATCATTGTTATCTTAATTAGTTTAACGTCTTCAAATCCTACAAAATTAATGTAACTTCTTGGATAAAAAATTCCTTCTGGATAGTCCTCTCTGTTGACTAATAGTGGTAATCCTTCGTTAGTATTATACACATCTTCATAATAGCGTGTTGTTCTTTTCCGATAGATGATATATACAGCATCGTTAAAGAATATTTTAAACCCAAATTCAGTTAAATTCCCTGAAGTAGCATATATATTCATTAAATAATATATCTCCGATGGTTCCCATATCATAATAGAAGTGTTGATTTCTAGATCAGTTATATCATTACTAAAGTTTAATTCAAAACCAATACTAGGGAAAATATTTTTTGTTATGCTCTCATTTTGGAAAAATACCCAGTTTTCAAAATAGGGTGTTTTTAGATCTTCAACTGCTTGGTTATATCCTCTTCTCAATCCTCTAAAATATACGCTTGTAGAAACAGCTATTCCTGATATAAAGAAGAAAATGATTAATGAAACAGCTACTTTCGTTTTATGTTTTGCAAACATGATCTATCTATACTAGATATTCTTAAAATAATATATAAATGTGAAATATTTCTATCTGAAATTGTTATATTCTCTTTTACACAATTCCACTAAAAAGAAAGACCGTCACTACCATTACCATTAGCAATTCGAAGGTATAAAACATAATCATTCTCTTTATATTAACTAATCTTCCTCTCCTTTTATTATGTTCATCATTTAGCTTTCTTATTTCGCTCGAATATAAGTCAAATATTATCTCATTGGTTGTTTTTCTTTGCTTTATATCCAATTGTAAACTCTCTAAAGCAAATTTTGTAGGTACAGTTTCTTTTGAAGGAAAAATATCTCCAAAGGTTTTCATCATAATGATTATCAAAGGAATTATTGCAAGGGCTAGGAAAAAGGCAAGGACGCTTTTTACAGCTATTGACATTTGGATAAAAACATCTTTATTCCAAAGAAGTCCTATTACTACAAACATTAGAGCGGAGAAGGTTAGAATCATTGTTATAGTCTGTGAAATACTTTTATTATACTCAGTATGAGTTCTAGATAAGATTTCTAGCTGTTTTTCTAAACCACTCAACAACCTAATCTGTTCTTCTTTTTGTTCTTCTAAAAACCAGTTTCTTAAGGTGATTGTTTCTATCCTCTCTAAAACTGCTTTTGCTTCTTCTGGATTTTTATCTGTTTGAATTGTCTCCAGTTTGTTAAATTCTTCTTGGATTGGTTGATCAATTATATCGAATTCTTTATAATAGGTTTTATAGTATTTTCTTTTCTTTTCAACTTCTCTGGTTAAGGTTTTCCTCCTTTTTCTTATATATATAAGAACAAGTAAAAACATTATAGCTGTCACGACAACCCCAATTGCTCCAATTATTATTGTAATTAATTCTAACACTTCTGATTCTAGTTCAAATATTTCAAAAGGTTGGAATTTTTGATTTAAATACCACACTATGAAAAAGATTACTGCCATGAGAATGGAGCCAATAATAATTCTCCATTCTTTTTTTATTAAATTTCCAATTTTTTTAGATAGTTTTTGAGATTCATTTTCAGTCATAAAGAATTAACCGTAATTCTTTCATATTATTCTTAATAAACTTATTTGACTAGAAATAATGATTTAATACTGTTTTCTATTCTATTATGCATATTTTGTTGAAATCATACACATGCCCAAATTAAATGCAAAGCATTTCTTAACGAAATACAAAAGGAAAAATATTCCAACATGTAATAGCACAAGTTTTTTAATTTGGAATGTTATCTACTCTTAAGTTAAGAGTGTGGAGCTATGGAACCAGAGAAGAGAGCTCGGAAACTCATAGATATACAATTGGAAAAAGCTGGGTGGAAAGTACAGAATTATAGAGAGATTAATCCTAGTGCAGGTATAGGTATAGCTGTTAGAGAATTCCCTCTTAAATCTGGTTATGCAGATTATTTACTTTTTATCAATCGTCAAGCTATAGGTGTAGTAGAAGCAAAAAAAGCTGGCGTTACTTTAAGTGGGGTTGCTGAACAATCAGACAAATATCTAAATGCTGTTCCTGACAACATTGAACATATAAACCCTCTTCCATTTGCATATGAAACTACAGGATATGAAACATTTTTTAGAGATCTTCGTGACCCTAACCCAAGGTCTAGATTGGTTTTCAGTTTTCACCAACCACAAGAGTTAGAGAAAATTCTTGCAGAAAAAGAAACACTTAGAAAAAGATTGCAGAACATGCCTGAATTGATAACTGAAGGGCTAAGAAAATGTCAGGTTGAAGCAATTGGAAATCTGGAACAATCTTTCTCTGAAGCACGACCAAGAGCTTTAATCCAGATGGCAACAGGGAGTGGAAAGACATATACAGCTGTTAGTTCGATTTACAGATTGATAAAATTCGCAGGAGCGAAAAGGGTTCTCTTCTTAGTTGATAGAAGAAATCTAGGTCGTCAAACTCTTCGAGAATTTCAACAATATGTTACTCCTGATGATGGAAGGAAATTTACCGATTTGTATAATGTTCAACTACTATCATCTAATGTTATAGATGATGTTTGTAAAGTAACAATTACTACCATTCAGAGACTGTTTTCTATGCTCAAAGGAGAGGAAGAGTTTGAAGGTAATTTGGAAGAAGAGTCACTATTTCATTTTTCAGTTGGAGATGAAAGACCAGTAGAAGTGAGTTACAATACTTTTATTCCTATAGAATCTTACGATTTTGTTATTGTCGATGAATGTCATAGGTCAATTTACAACAAATGGAGACAAGTATTGGAGTATTTTGACGCATTTATTATAGGTTTAACTGCTACTCCAGCAAGTCACACTTATGCCTTCTTCAATCAGAATCTGGTTATGGAATACAATCATGAGAGAGCTGTAGCGGATAATGTCAATGTAGGTTATGAAGTTTATCAGATAAGAACGCAGATAACTAAAGCAGGGAGTACTATTTCTGCTGGTCACATCATTTCCAAAAGAGACAGACTAACAAGAGAAAAAAGGTGGGAGCAAATAGATGAAGATATAGAATATAGTGCAAAACAGCTTGATAGAGAGGTAGTTTCAAAAGATCAGATAAGAACGATTATTAGAACATTCAAAGAGAAATTATTCACAGAAATCTTTCCAAGAAGAACAAATGTTCCAAAAACTGTTGTTTTTTCCAAAAGTGATTCGCATGCAGAAGACATAGTTCACATAATTAGAGAAGAGTTTGCAAAAGGAAACGAATTTTGCAAAAAGATTACTTATAGAAGCAATAGACCAGAAACATTAATCAAAGAATTTCGCAATTCTCCTAACCCTAGAATAGCTGTAACAGTTGATATGATCTCCACTGGAACAGACATTCGACCACTAGAATGTTTGCTTTTCATGAGAGATGTTAAATCACGAATTTACTTTGACCAAATGAAAGGGAGAGGAACAAGAACTATAGACTCTAATGACTTGCGATCTGTTACAGCCGATGCATATCATAAAACGCATTTTGTAATAGTAGACGCTGTAGGAGTAACAGAGAATGACAAAACAGACACTCAACCACTGGAGAGAAAAAAGAGTATTTCATTTGATAATTTACTTCTACAGATTGCTTTAGGTCAAAGAGATGATGACAGAATAAGCAGTTTAGCTGGAAGATTAGCAAGACTAAATAGACAGTTAGAAAAGGAAGAAATTGAAGCAATAGAAAACATTTCTGACAAAAACCTACAAAGTATGGTTAATGATTTACTTGACGTTATTGATCCGGACAAATTACAAGAAAAGGCTAGGGAGAGATATGAAAGTGAAATTCCAACAGAAGAACAAATATTAGAAATTAAGAAAGAGCTAATAAATATAGCCTGTGCACCTTTTGATAATCCTGATTTGAGAAATAAATTGATAGATACAAAAAAGAGAAAGGAACAGATAATAGACGACATAAGCAGAGATAAAGTGATAGCAACAGGATTTACAATAGAACAAGCTCAATCAATAGTGCAGAATTTTAAAGAATTTTTAGAAGAAAAGAAAGATGAGATAGAAGCATTACAAATAATATATAGCAAATCATATGGAAGTAGGCAATTAACATATAAAAATATAAAAGAACTAGCAGAAGCAATCCAATCGCCACCTTATAATCTGACAACAGAGAGGTTATGGCAAGCATACAAACAATTAGAAAAAGCGAAGGTAAGAGGAGTAGGTCCAAAGAAGTTACTAACAAATATCGTATCATTAGTAAGATTTGCGATAGAAGAAATACAAGTTCTAGAACCATTTGAAGATACCGTTGAAAAGA
>JAHLWR010000027.1 GCA_019057815.1 Candidatus Heimdallarchaeota archaeon | reverse complement strand
AAAGAGCGTTCTATAAAAGTATCGTCCCTAGGAACTCTTCTTTTCCACAGGGTAATAATGCATTTTTGATATTAACACACTTCTAATTTTACATTGATTTTACAAAAAGAAAAAGAAAAAGAAAAATGCTTCCTCAAGGGCTAGGGAAGCCAAAAAGGAGGGGTGATATCTTGATCGCCTGGTTCGCTAGGGTCGTACATCATAAATCACTTTTGAATTTGTTAATCTAAATATGAGCTAAAGATTAAAGAACAGCACAGAAAAAAAGTGACATACAGAAAATTATAGTTTACAATTTTTATACAAGATTTTTATTACTTTAATAACTCAATAAGTGCCCTATTGCCTGAATATTCTTTAAATGTAAAAATCAGTGATTAATAAAATTTCATATAATTAGTAAAATTAATGATGCTTCCTTTGTTTTTTCTAATGTCCCTTTTTATTATTACTTTACAGGTGTAAAATCTTTGTCAACTATCTTTTTTATTTGTTCTTCTGGTATAGCATTTTCTCTTAGTCCTCTAACAAACACATTTAAACAATCTTTACAATAAACTTTTCCTGTCGTAGCATTATAAGCTAGAGGTGATAAGAGATTACTCTTTCCACAAAATGTGCACCTGTTTTTTATACCAACACTTATTTCAGCTGCACAATCTTGGCAATATCCCGCACTCGCTATTGGACGACCACATTTAGCACAATATTTTACTCTAGTTACCATTTTCATCTAAATTTGAAGTGTAATAATTTTAAAGTTATTTATTGTTTAAAGGATTATATTTCAATTACTGGTCTTTGACATTTGTTTTTTGATTTTCTTTATTATTCGATTATTAGCTATTTGTGATCCCGTTATTGTTGTTATGATAAACCAAATAACGATGGGTACAATTAACACCATCAACCACATCATGTGTTGCTTTGGTATTAAAAAGAATAGCGTCAAAACTGTTCCAAAATATGATCCTAGCAGCGCCCCTGGAATAAGGTGTAATAATATTGATAGATTATTTGATTGCTTTATCTTCCTCTTTTTGATTCCCAACTTAAATAATAGCTCTGAATCTTTTCTATAAGCTAGAACGTATAGTAAAGCAAAAATTGATGATTGTATTGAAAATATAATAAACAGGCTTGCTCCTATCGTCACAGTGGTAAGTACTGTTGTTTTTAAGCTATTATGATAGATTTCTGCTGAATTTCTTACATCTTCTAGTTGATAACCATAGCTGGTTGACATCTCTTGAACTTGTTCGTACTCTATTTCATTTAAATCGCTGAATATTACCAAATTAGGTCCATTTGTTATCGATTCTTGTATTAGCTTGCTAATTGGAACGTACACTGTAAAACTTGATGCAAACGGATCAACGATAACTCCTTTTATTTCGTATTTAACTAAACCCTCAGTAAATTGTATCTTTTCAAGAGAGCTATTTTCAAAAATCATTGCTTCGAGAGAATCACCTATCACAACAGCTCTTTCATTCGATTCAGGAATCGATCCTCTCATAAAGAGTTCTTCTGATAGAAAATCCTCGTTATATCCAATAATTATTGCATAGAATGCGCGGTCCTCTCCAATGATAGTATAACTACCAAGATCTACGTCTGTGTACGGAATCTCTTTAACTATCTGTTTTGAAATAAAAAGTGTGTAATAATCAATACCTAAACTATCAATTTCACTTAAGTAATTACCGTCTAAAGTTAAGTTCGAAAAGAATTGTTCATCTTCCAAATCTCCTGAAATAGTAGTATTTGCATATAAATTTGCTATCAAATTGTTTTTGTAAAAACTATTTATCTCAGAATCTCCTACTATGTATGAACTACCCTCATATCTTATCCTTGAAAATTGATTATGCGATTCATCTATTGTAAGGGGACCAATTATAAAGAGAGTTGACGAAAAAACTAAGAAAAAGATAAAGATGAAATTAACCAGAATAGCATTTGATCTTAAGAAGTTTTTTACACCAAGTTTAGCTGTAGCTCCAAATTTCTTGATTAGGTTATTAAACTCAAATATACTTTTGTAATTACTAAGTTTATTTGATGAAATTTCAAAGTTCTTATCGCTTATGAATTTGATTATCATAGAATGGGCTTTTAAATAAGAAACGATAAGCAAACAGACATTAGATAAAAACACTGGAATGAAATTAATGTGGATTAATAAAGAGCCTATTCCTAAGCTATTTAATGCCACAATCAAGGTAATAATCCCTACTATAATACCCACTATTAGCAAGATTGAAGCTGTTAGTATTTGACTAAACACAAAGTAACTGTATATCCATCTACTTTTTCCTCCCACATTTTTCATTATTATTATATCATCTTTTTGGTTCTTAAATTTCAAATCTATAGATTTCCAAATTGTGACTGCACCAATGATTAATGACGTAACCAGAAATAGAATAATTAAAGATCTGTATGAAGTGTAGAACGTATTGTTAATTCTCATGTACATTAGGGGTTTACTAATTGAAAATAGCCCTATACTTATAGAAATTGAAGAGTAAGTGATTATTTGGCTTAAATATGCGAATATTGATGAAATAAACGTTCTTCTGAAGTCTATCCACGCAAATTTAAGTTGCCCTATCATCGTTTTACACCTATTGTTATTTAAAACTTCATTCAGAATCTTCGTTTTTCATATTATCATCTTCAATATTACCTTCTAAGAGGATAAATTTGTCAATTTCAGATTCTTCTGTATTTTTATCATTCCCTATCTCTAAGGCGTCCAATTCTTCCTTTAATCTCTCGAGTGATTCAAGCGGTCGATATTTCACTGTCTTCTTCTTCCTTCTTTCAGGGAATTCTGTTTCTAGTTCAATATTTCCACCCTCAACACGATAAATTGTTGAAGCAATGTCTTTCATCTTGGGATCGTGAGAAGCCACAATCACTGACATATCTGTTGTTTGAAATAACTCTTCTATTAAAGCACAAATTTGGTTTGCTGTTTCTCTATCTAGATTACCTGTTGGTTCATCTAAAATGAGAATGAATGGATCATTTGTTAAAGCTCTAGCGATGGCAACTTTCTTCTTTTCCCCCCCACTTAGTTGCGAAGGAAAGCTGTCTGCTCTGTGGTTTATTCCTAGTTTTTCTAAAAGACCATCTATCTTTTTTTCGTTGTCATCAATTTCTAGACCACAAAGTTCTTGAAAAAGAATGATGTTTTCTTTGACTGTTAGCGTAGAAACTAAGTTGAATTCTTGAAAAACAATACCGAAATATTTAGCTCGGAAATCAGCTTTTTCTCTTTCAGGAATGATATCTAGAAATAATCCTGCTACTTGAATTTCACCTTCATCAGGAGTTAATAATCCTACTAACAAATTTAGTACTGTTGTTTTACCACTACCAGATGGTCCATATAACAAAACAAGCTCATCTCTATTAATATTCAAAATGGTTTTTTCAAGTATGGTTATCTCTTCCCAAAAAAGTTGGAACTTCTTTGTAACATCTTTGAAAACAATTAAAGATTCCATTTAAATTACCAACCCTAAATTTAGTTGTGCACTTAAGAGTATTTTTATTAAATATCAACTTAATAATTACAGCTGATTTAACAAAATGTTTAAACAGTTATTACTCAATCTGTTTTGGCTCTATAAACCTTATAAGCATGGAATATAGTGGTAATAGAGAAATTAATAATATCTATATAATACATAAATAATACTGTTTACAAATACGAAAACTATAATACTTTTGCATTGTAAACCTTTTTCGTTAAGAAAATGATAGATGAAGTACGTGATTTACTTAAGAGAATTGATATTATTGTTGACTCAGAAACTATGCGTTTCAAAGATTTGATATATGATTTGAAACAACACATCAGGGAACTAGAAAGAGGTAAAGATAAAACTTCGATCGATGATGAAATGGTAAAGCTTACAGAACAATCAGAAGTTTTAATATCAGAACGTAAAGATTTGAAGTCGCAGATTAAAAAATTTGTAACTTTGAATAAGAAATACAAAATTCTTGAGACTCAGCTAGATGATTCAATTTCTGAAAGAGATAATCTTCAGTCTAGAATAGATGATCTAATCCAAATAAAAGAAAAATGCAGTAAACAAGAGATGCAATTAAGTGAGTTAATTCAAAAACAAGAAGGGTACATTTTTACAATCAAAGTTATATCACAATGGATCCCTAGTCAAAAAGAGAATATTGATGTTTTAGTAGCTCTTTCATCATCTCCAAATCATGAGTTGACATTTTCAGTGTTAAAAAATGAAACAACTATACCTAAAGTGACTTTAAAGAATAGAATTGTACCCATGTTAGTTAATAAAAAATTGGTAGAAGTAAAAGGTAGTAGAGTAAAGCTTTCAATCACAGATTCTGGGTGATTATGGGGTCATCTACGCATTCAGTCAACAAATTTATATAATGTGTTAAATAAGAGATACATACATGAAGAAGCTACTCAAATCTAGAAAAGGAGTTAGTAATGTTATTGCTACACTAATATTATTTACAGTTATGGTTTCTAGTTTAGGATTAGCTTTAGCTCAAATAATCCCGGCTATAGAAAATTTTCAAACTCAAAGTAACTTAACCGCAGCAACAAACAATTTTCTTAATATTGATGCAGTAATTAAACAACTAGTCAACAAACCAGAAAACTCGTCCGAAGTAGTCAGGTATGGTATTTCAAACGGTGTTCTGGACGTATACACTAGCGGTAACCCAATCATGTTAATAATTGAATCTGAGGGGCTTTTAATTGATGAATCCAATTATACAATGGGTGAATTAGTATACGTGCTCAATGGTAATTTTAAGGAGGTTAGCGGCATAATTTATGATTTTGGTGATCCGTATATATTAGTGAATTCTATCAACAGAACTGCTCAAGTCACTAATATCGTGCATCAGACTCTAGAAGGAAAGAAAGTTCTCAAATTATCTTATAGTGTCTTTATGAATGTTGAATACGTGAGTGATAATGAGTTGGAAATTAATTTAATCTTAATTCATCTTAGTACTTCCAAGACAGCTGATGGACAGGGAGAATACTTCCCTGTTATTAACACTGAAACCAAAATACAAATACGAAAACAGAGTCAAGTAGTTAATTCCACCTATCTTGGCACATATGGTGATTTCTTAACCATCAAAGCACAATCAAGTGATTTCTTTCAAGTGATTGATTACCCACTAGCTCAAGCTTCTTTCGATTTAACTCTAAATGTCATGCATATATACATTGAATTTAGAACTATATGAGTGAGAATAGGATTTATTAAACAGCACGTACAAAGCTATATTAGCGAAGTTTTCCTTGTGTGGGTCTTGACTTATAGCATACTTGCCTCGAATGATAGACTCTTCTCAAAACTTCGCTATTATTTTTAATAAGAGTTTTTGATAGATTAAAATGTAAGGGAGAATTTTATAACTCACTATTTAATTTAGTGAGGTATATATAAATAAGAATAAGCGCTAATTTCCACAAACCAAGTTGCAAATACATTACCGTACTTTGCTAATGTTTTGAAAATATTCTTCTAAGCTTGTGAAATCGTTACTCTTGCATTCTATGATAGTTTTGGAGAATTTGGGTGCAGCGGTGAAATCCCCACTTCTATGTGCAGCGAAAAGCATCAATCCTTTAATGAATAAACGTTGTTCTAAAACTTCGATAGAGTCTAAATTGTCGCTGTAATTTTTCAAGAGTTTGTTCATCTCATCGAAGCGACCCAAATCACAATATTGACGAGCAAGCAGGAGATCAACAAAAGATTGTTCTACGAAAGAATCGTCCTTAGGAACTCTTCTTTTCCACAGGGTAACGATGCAGTTTCTTAAACGTTCAAATGTTTTTAAATCTACATCTGTCCTTGTTTTTTCCATCATTAGCGACGTAATGTGCTTTACTCTTTTTAGACTTGGATTATCCTTTTTTTGTAACTCTAGTAGTTGTTCATAGGACAACTGAGCATTTAGGAGAAATTCGCTCAACATTATCGCATCGCTGTAATTTATTTGAATCCCAGAATAAATGTTTTCAATTAAATCACTAGATTCTCCAATGTTGAAATCTTCCTTTCGTGTTTGAATATAGAATTTTATCAGATTGAAGGTGTGAGAAATTTGGCGCTTATTTACTTTATCCAAGTTTTTTTGAATAAATTCTTCTTGTAATAAATTTTCTGTTTCATTAATTACTTGAATAGCTTGATCTAGTTTCCCTTGAAGTGCTTGTGACATTGAAAGATAAGATAAAGCCAAAACATAGTTACTGATATAGATGGTTTGTTTATGGATGTCTTTGAAAATTTTGTGCGCTTTTCCAAAATGTGTTTCAGCGTTTTCCAAACTATATTGTAACATATACCCTACCCCTGCTACGTAGTGAGCATATGCTTGAACATCTTTAGGTAGTTTTTCAAAAACGCTTTTATTCCCTAATAACCCTTTAGATATTTCTAGCACTTTCTCCCTGTTTTGTGTTCGTTGATAAATTATTATTAATATTCCTAAGGCTTGAACTAAACTTCTATAAAATCCATTTTGGAAGAAATAGTCTGCACACTCTTCTAAAATATTGGCAACTGTAGGATCGTGCTTCTCCAACCATCGTTCAACAGCATAAGAGTATCGACAGAAGTTGTAAACATAACCATCTTGTTCAGAGAGATTGTTTAGTATCTTTATTGATTTATTGATAGCTTCAACACTTATTTTCTTGTTGTCTTGAAACTTTTCTATATGCCAAGTTAGTTGATAAAATAGAGCTAACCCCTTTTGATAGTTTATTTCTTCGGTTAAAGAACGCATCGAAGAGAGAAGGTTATTGATTTCTAACAGATGATTTGTTTGGTGATAGAGTTGACGGATCTGAAGATCGTACAGAATAACTCGAGATTTCTTGTCGTTTACAACCTCATTTTTTTCAATTGCTTTTTGAATTAAAGATGAAGCTTTTTTGCTTGATCGATTATTAGATGTAAAAACCTGTAAATTAACAAGAACAGGTCTCAATTCTTCAATAGATTGAACCATTTCAAGTTCTTTAGCCATATCTTCATAGGACAAATAAATCACCTAACTCAAGTATACTCAGTAAAATAGTATTTAAAAACCGTTGTTCTTAGATTGCAGTTAGATTGCAGTTTTCTATTTTTTTGTTACATAATTTCTAATATTTGCCAATTTTTAGATGATTATTATTAGTCAATAATTTAAAAAAGAAAAGAGAAGAAAGTTTATACTTTCTTAAGGGCTCCAAATTGGAGGAGTTATATGTTCATCGCCTGGTTCGCTAGGATCAAACATGTGTATCACTTTTTGAATTAGTACATTAATTATGAGCTGAAGATTAAAGAACAGCACAGAAAAAAAGTGACACATATACACAAAACTAGAATCTGAGGTATATAGTTTCTATTGGACTCTAATTAAGTTTTGTTTTTTCTTCGCTTTTATCCGTTTTTTTATTTTCAGAGAAAAAATAGTGGTGGTTAAATATTGTAAAATGGTAAAATTAATGATTAAAGTGAATTATGGTTTCCAATTTGATGAAAACGAAGAAAAACCAGAAAAAATAAGTAAAATGGCAGTTTTTAATGCAGCTATTGGCATACCCATTATTGGTCTTTTAATCTATTTTCTGGTTAAGGGTTTATTTGCTGAAATGATAGCTTTTGCTTATGTTTCCCTAGCAGTGTTGGTTTTTGGGGTTGGATATTCTGTTTTCAAAATCATTAAAACTAAGTTTTTAAATAGGTAAATTGCAATTCCTTTTTTAAAATTTCACTTATTTTACCTGTTAACTCTCTGTGAATAATAGTCACAATAGGACATACACTGAAGCAATTTTCGCAGTGATTGCAGAGATTTGGGTCAACTATGAGCATTTTATCCACTATTTTAATTGCTCCCTTTTCACATTCACTAACACATAATCCACATTCACTGCATTCAAGCGATCTCAAAATACTAAGAACAAAGTTTGAGATTGTTTTTTTAACAAAATTTCTAGAAATCGGTGGTCTATTTTTTAACGTTATTTTAAATGACCCATCAGAGAAAAGTAGGGTCGTAGAGTTCTTATCTTTAACTTGCAAATATTGTAGTTTCTTATTTACCTTAACATCTCCTAGAATGTTCAGGGTGTTACTTACCCTATCAATAGAAATGTTTGTTGAAAACGTCCCAATAATCGTTGTTGGATTTGACTTACATTCACTTTGTACAACTTGTAAGGATGACAAATCTGTTGTTTGACTAACCCTTCCAGAAACGTCAGGTAAGGATACAATATTTAGGATTTTTTTAGGTATTTGTTTAAATCTCCAAAGACCTAGGGTTAAATATTCATCTGGTAAATCTCGATTAGATTGCCATCGAATAAGAGCGCTGTGAAGCTTTTCATATAATTCAGAGTGATTTTTTTTCAATATCTTCATTTGTGCCATATTCGAAGATGGACAAGTCCAGCATCCTATTCTTTCATAACCTTCATTGTACAATGGATTATAAGGTAGATTTTTCCAGTAAATATATAACCAAATTACAAACGCTGTCCAATTTTGGATTGGTGAAATATTAATTTGGTTAGGAATATACTGATTTTGCCATATTTCTGAACTTGCTCGTCGATATGATTCATATCTTCTTTGTCCAACAAAACTAATGAATTGTTCACCAAATCGTTCTCTTTCCAAAGCTTTTCTTATTGGTCCCAATTTCGCAAATTTACAACAATATCTGAAATCTCTAGCAGGCGGACCAAATTTCTCAAAAGAATCCCAAAACAGATTAGAATCAACTTTTTCGATGATTAAACGATCTTCTAAACCAAAATATTCAATACTTTCGTTTACATATTGAACTGTTTCAGGAAATTCTATTCCAGTATCAACAAAAAGGATTTTGAATTCTTCATTGTTTAATGCTTTATTAACAAGTGCTAATGTAACCAAACTATCTTTTCCGCCACTAAATGATACAACAACGGGCAATTTCAAATCTTCTTTAATTGTTCTAATATTCCAAATAGATTCTCTTTCGATATTCTCCAACTGCTTTTTATTCCATCTTATAACTTCTTCCCATGAAATTTTCTTAGTAGGTGGAGAGTATGTTTTATTGATTATTGAGTAATTTTTTGCATAGACACCTTTTTCTACACTTTTTCTTTCAGATTCATCTATTTTCGCAATCCCTCCTGCGATAATTGCTCTATCGCTATCCATAATAACAATATAATCACCTTTTTTGATATCAGGATCAGCGTTTATTACCCCTGGAATTAAGAGATTGGCTCCCTCTAATATTTTATCTTTAGCTCCTTCAACAACTGTTACCCATCGTTTTGAGCACTTACCATCAATTAAACTTAATCCATTTTTATCAAGTTTTAACTTCCATTGTTTTGATAATAAATCATATCTCCTGACCCCAATCCTTGTCCCAAAATATATTATTTCATCCATTTGATCTTCTGAGCCAACATGATTAAGAATAACAATATCACCTACTTTGATAAAAGCAGCTTCTTCGCCAAAGTTCTCGATTAACAATTCACGTATTTCATCAATATCTTGTGATACTGCAGGTCGTGCATCATAGGGTGGAGTTAGAGGCATTTGTTTGATATCTTTTCCACAATTGGGACATTTCCTACTATGAATCAAAGGTAATAAACAGTTAAAACAGAAAAATAGCGTGTTTGGTCCTAAATAAGGAATATTTTTCTGAGATCGTTTTTTGTTTTTTGGTGATATTTTTTACACCTTCTTACGTTTCTCTCAGCAACCTCATAAGAATCCTTGGAAGATTTCTATGACTTGATACCTCAGCAAATTTTCCTCTTCCTAATCTTGCTAAATCTCTACAAACTCTTCTTCCCCAATCCTGTTTGCTAGGTAAAGCAATCACATGGAGTTTTGGGAAATATTTTAGATATATTCTAGGATCACCTCCCCTATTAAAAGCGCCATCTGTAACCAATACGCCAAACTTGCCCTTCTTCTTAATTTTCTCTAGTTCAAGCCCTCCAAATTTTAACCCTTCTGCAATATTTGTGAAACCGGCACTTTCACTTTCGAGAATACGGTTGATTAACTCATCAGTTCGTACTTTCTCTTTTATTGTCTTGATTGTAGTAGCTTTAGTATTGAATAAAACTACACTAAAATTATCTTTGGATAAATTATAAGCCATAACTGCTACTGTTAAACAAGCTGTGTGAAATCTTTCACCATATAATGATCCAGAAGTATCAAACATTAAGACAGCTGTCTTCATCCTTTCTTTTCTTTCCAAGCTTACAATGTCCTCTGTGCGTAGGATTCGACTTCTGTTTTCTAAAAATCTTTCAAGCGTTTCGTCAATATCAAATTCATCCAAGCCGATTTCATATTCTGTTTGTTCAAAAACTTCCCCCCGAATTCCTTGACCTGTCATACCAAAAGCAGTTGATAAAATCACTTGTCTTGCTAATCTTCTAAATATGGGTCTTGTTCTTTCATCTAAAGCAGAACGGAGCATAAAGAACAATTCAGGTGCACTATCATCTCCTCTTGATGCTCGTCTTGAGATCAACTTATAACCTTTTTTAGAATTTAATGCTTCAGCAACAGCAAATTTATTGGAAAGGGCAAGACCTTGGACAGCAGGCATGTTGTCGACATCAATAGCTAAGTCTGTAGCCTTCTTTATTTCATAATAGCTCATTCCCTCAGATAAACTAGCATATACAGAAGGATTTCGTTTTCCTGAAACTATTTCAGCCTCTAATAGACGACTTTTGTCCATGCGACCTCGAAAGACGTATGGTTTATCAACAACATCAGGAAATGCCCCCATCCCGTTATCTAAAAAAAATCCTCTTCTTTGAAGATTTTTGAAACGATTTCCTTAATGACATCCTCGATTTCGCTCTCAACACCATCTTCTAATTCGACTTTGGTGGCTAAAGACATAATTGAACCGTCTATCCATGACTCAATTTCGTTAACTTCAAGAAAACGAACAATAGAAGCAAGATCAATAGCACCACGAATAGATGAGCCACGACGCAGCTCGGGCCAATCACGCGTCTGACGGATAATCTTAACAGAAAGTTTGATAATTTTATCATCATTGACGTTTGTTCGAACACGGACAATATTTTCTTCTTCTTCCTGAGATTGATATGGAAGCCTTACCCAAACAAACCTGTCTCTTAAAGCTTCACTCAAAGGTGTGGTTGCTACGAGCTCTGCTGGGTTCATAGCACTGATAATGAAAAAACCATCTTTAGCATTAACAGCACCAAGTTTAGGAATCATAATAAGACCCTCATCCATTGCAGAAAGTAAAACATTTTGGGTGCCTTCAGGCATCCTGTTTAACTCGTTTAGAAACAGAATAGCTCCCTGTTTCATAGCCTTTGTGAGTGGTCCTGTTGTAAATGACTCCCAACTATAACCCTTCTCAATTACCATTGGTGGATCAAAATGACCAACAAGTTTTGCTGAACTGTAACGTTCATCTCCATCAACTCGCTCAATATTCTGTGTGAAATATGAAGCAATAGCATGAGCAAGTGTTGTTTTACCTACTCCTACGTCACCTTCTAGTAGAATGTGTCTGCATGCTAACTTTGCAGCAAGGCATTTCTTTAATTCACCGTCTCTTCCGATAATATTAAATTTTTCTTGGACTTCAGTAATCATTTCGTTAATCGATTTATTATCCATCACAGCGCTCTCCATAATTATCATAATTCCTATCGTTGTTTATATTGTAAGCGTGTGCCGTCAAGCACAAAGCAATAAATGTGCGCTTTTAAATACTTTTAGATGTTCGGGTTTTTACTTCTGTGTTATTACTCTCTTAACATCTAAAATGTAACCCTCTTAGGATTGGTTTTTAATTCGCAGTTTATATCTTAGTAACTCTTATCTAATTAAGTTTACCTTTTTGCAATTAATATGGCAGATGTAGCATTTTTGCCATATTTTGCTGAAAAAGACCCCCTTCTCCTAATTGAAGTGTTATCTTCATTGACAATATTAACTAAAATTTTCCCGTGAAAAGTTTTTTCTAATTTTGTGATAATTTCTTCCCTTATTTTTTCTCCTCCCCTACCAATTTTTACGATGAAATCATTAGTCTCAATATTAAAATATGCGGATATTGTTTCCTTTACGACATCAGTGGCGGAATATAAGTCAGTGGCATTAAGTATTGTTCCATCATCAGAAAGTACTGCGAATCCAATAATTTTACCGGGATCTATACCAATTGTAATATTCTCAAATCTATCTTTATTATTGGCCAAGAGATAGATATTAGAATACAGATACATGATATTATATGCCTTGGGAATGAATATTTTGTCGAAATTTATTGTGTGTTTTTCAATTTCAGTGCTTATAACAACATCAACCCTCTCTGGAAATGGGTCACTAGGTAAAGTGTGATCGATTTTTATTTCTTTGATTTTTGATAAAATCTCGTTTATGGTGTACATAAGCCTATAATTAGTACTTACGACAGTAACATTAATCACGTTAAAACTTACTAATATATCTACAATAAGTTTTGTATCAGATACATTAATAGATATATGAAAGCAGTTCTAGTACAAACTAATCTGATAAATGAGTTGACTTTAAATTTCCTTATGTTTTAAATAGTTAAAGGGTGACAAAAATAGAAAATGATCATCTGTCAATAAATATTCAAGAATATTTCGACAAGATAAACCAACAATTGAAAAAAATCTATTCTATAGCGGTAAGGGCAAGAAAGAAAGGTTTTGATCCTACTTTGGATGTTGAAATACCTATTGCAAAGGATATCGCGGATAGGGTTGAAGGTCTAATAGGTCCAAAAAATGTGGGGAAAAAAATCAGGAAATTGGAGAAACAAGGATTATCACGTGAAAAAGTCGCTTTTGTGATAGCAGAAGAAATTTGTTTAGGAAATTTTTTTGAGGCATCGAAAGAAGAACTAGCTGATCAAGCTTTAAGGACTTCTTTAGCTATAATAACTGAAAGTATTACTGCAGCTCCTCTTGAAGGTATTGCGAAAGTTAAGATAAAAAAGAATAGTGACAACTCTTCATATTTAGCTGTATATTATGCAGGACCTATCCGTAGTGCAGGTGGAACAGCGGCGGGGATGAGTGTTTTACTGGCAGATCATATAAGAAACAAACTGGGTTTAGCTAAGTACAAACCAACACAAAGGGAAATAGAAAGATATGTCGAAGAAATAGAGCTGTACAACAGGATAAAACATCTACAACTACCAACATTAAAGGAGGAACAAAGATTTGTAGCTGAGAATCTTCCAATTGAGATTACGGGGGAAAAAACGGAAGACGAAGAGGTGGCGGGTAATAGGGATTTACCTAGAGTTGAAACAAACAATCTGCGGGGAGGTTCATGTCTAGTTTTTAATGATGGTCTTGTTGGACGTGCAAAAAAAATATACAAAAGGGTAACCGAAAACAAATTAGAAGGGTGGGATTGGCTCACGGAAATAGAGGAAATACATAAGAAAATGGATATTTCCAGAGATGAAGAAGTTGGTGATCGGTATGATGAAGATAATAGTGAAAATGTAAAATCTGATGCAGGGTACATAAAAGATGTTATAGCCGGTAGACCAGTTTTTGCCCATCCTTCAGAGAAGGGGGGTTTTAGAATAAGATATGGGAGAGCAAGAACCACTGGTTTAGCTGCAATGGGTATACATCCAGCTTTAATGGGGGTGACAAATGATTTTCTAGCTTGTGGAACACATGTACGAACAGAAAGACCAGGGAAAGGAGCTATTGTTATGCCTGTAGATTCCATCCATCCTCCAATTGTGAAACTAAAAGATGGTTCTGTAAGAAAAGTTCGAACATACAAAGAATCAAAGCAAATTCGTGAAGAAATTGATTCAGTATTGTTTTTGGGTGACATGCTTTACGGTTTTGGTGAGTTTAATCAGAACAATTACAATCTAATTCCATCAGGATACTGTGTAGAATGGTGGGCTAAAGAACTAGAAACTGTTCTTATGAAACTTGGTTCCACTTTGTCAAACGAATTGTTAGAAGCTGGAGAGAAAAGGATCAAGGATTTTATTGCAAATCCGTTCCATAATGTGCCTTCTGACGATGAAGCCCTGAAATTATCACAACTGCTAAAAATACCTCTTCACCCTGAATATACTTACCACTGGCACGATATACACTTGAAAGATTTTATTAAATTACGTAAATATGTAAAGGACAATCTGTCTCTAAACAATAACGTTGCTGAGTTTCCTAACACCCCTTCTGTTAAAACAATACTTGAACAATTATGTATCCCACATCAGGTTAACAATAGTAATATCGTACTTAGGTCTCATAGTGAGTCATTTCTTTATTCTATCGGTTATAAAAATGGAAAATTGTGTCCACTTCCTTCCTCCTCTAATGGTAAAGTCTTGGATGTCATTAATTCAATATGTGATATAAAGATTAGAGCGAAAAGCCCCGTTTACACGGGTGTTCGAATGGGAAGACCTGAAAAAGCTAAAGAACGCCGTATGCGACCACCGATTCATCTTTTATATCCTATAGAGGAACATGGTGGAAGGTTTAGAGACCTATTTCAAGCGGCTATAAAGAATACAATTAACGTAGAGTTAGTAAGGAGAAAGTGCCCAGTTTGCGGAAATTACACTCGTCAAACTCTGTGTACAAATTGTAAAACACCTACTGTGATTTCTTATACCTGTCGTTGGTGTAAAATGGAAACAGATTCTGTTATGTGTCCTAAATGTGGTAGAGATACGATTGGTTATTCAAGAGTCAGTTGCCACATAGATGATGAAGTAAAAAAAGCCAAGCAAATAGTGGGAGGACCATTTCCTAAAAGGGTTAAAGCCGTAAAAAAATTGATGAACAAGACCCGAGTCCCAGAACAAATAGCAAAAGGTATTTTACGTGCTAAACATGATCTTTTTGTTTACAGAGATGGTACAATTAGATTTGATTCTACAGATGCTATCTTGACCCACTTCAAACCAAGAGAGATTGGAGTGAAAGTTGAACATCTTCGCAAATATGGATATTCAACAGATAAAGATGGTAAGCCTTTAGTAAGTTCGGATCAAATTGTAGAATTAAAAATTCAAGATGTAGTATTGAATGATGAAGGAGGAAAATATCTAGTAAAAGTAGCACAATATATAGATGAATTACTAGAAAAGGTGTATGAACTACCTAAATATTACAATGCAAAGAAGAAAGAGGATTTAATTGGGAAATTGATAGTAGGCTTAGCACCTCATACTTCAGCAGGGATAACAGGTAGGATTATTGGTTTCACGAAAGCAAAAGTAAACTTGGCTCACCCATACTGGCAGGCTGCGAAGAGAAGAAACTGTTTTCCTGGTGATACTAAAATTCTGGTTGAAATTGAAGGAGAAACTAAACGAATAACAATGAAGCAGCTATATGAGGATTTGTATAAAAACGAGTTTGTTGAAAAACAAGTATACGTTAAGAAAAATTCAAAGGTGGATATCAAAGTCTATTCTTTTAACAAAAACAATCCTGGAATAGATTTAACAAACATTAAAGATGTAATTAAGGCTCCAAGTACAGATCATCTGATTCGTTTTAATTTAATTACTGGACGCAGTTTTGAAACAACACCAAACCATCCAACAATAGTTTACTCTGAAGGAGAAATAGTTGAAAAGAAAGCTTTGGAAATAACAAAAAAAGATACATTTCTCTTACCTAGTATGAATATAAAAAGTAAAGATATAGATGAATTTGATTTATTGGAAGAGTTTTCTAAGCCTAATCATAAGCATATTTGGAACAAACTTATGATAAGAGGAATAAAGGAATTAACAAAAGATTTGGTAAACAAACTAGGTTTGTTTAAAACTGCTGATAAAATAGGAATAAATAGAAAGACTCTCCACAATTACTATAGTAAAAGAGATTCAATCCCATTTAACATTTTAATGCAACTTTTGGAACTACATAAACTTACTATAAAACAAGTTCCAGACTGTTTTCTTGGTTTTCAAAGGGATCATACTAGAGTGAAAAGAAGGATAAAAGTTAATGAATCTTTTATGAAATTAATTGGTTATTACATCGCAGAAGGTTATTTTCGTAAGGATAAAAGAATTTATCAAATGGATTTAGCTGTTAATGAAAGCGATTTAAGAAATGACATACTGAATTCAATACTGAAGGTGTTTGGAGATGGGGTTAATTCGCGTATTACTGGAAGTAGAATTATCGTTCCCAATAGAGTAATATATCACTTCTTAGAAGATGTTCTGAAACTTCACAATACTCCCAGTAATAAAAAACTCCCATCTTTTATTCTAAAATTACCATTAGCCAAGATAAAGTATCTATTAGCAGCTTATTTTAGTATAGATGGAGGCAGTGACAAATACCATAAAACTGTGTGGTGTTCATCATTTAGTGAAAATTTAATATGTGATTTGGACTTTTTGCTCCTAAGATTAGGTATTTTCTCTGCTATTTCTAGATCGGAAGGAGAACATAAGTTAAGAGTTAGAGATGAAAATGTTCTCAAATATAATGATGAAATAGGGTTTACCACGGAAAGAAAAACAAAAGTTCTTAAGGATATAATTGAATTAAAAAAAGCAAAACCTCAACAACTACTCTATCATGAGCATAGATTGATCAGAATTGAATCAATTGAGCATTTAAAAACTAAAGATAATTTTGTATACTCATTAAATGCTGAAAGCTTTAACACTGTGCTAGTTAATGAAAATATAGTAACTCATAATTGTGATGGGGACGAAGATTCTGTTTTACTAGCTCTAGACGCTTTTCTCAACTTCTCCAAATTCTATTTGCCCGCGATTCGTGGAGGTTTGATGGACGCCCCTTTGGTTCTCGTTGCTAATATTAATCCTCAAGAGGTTGACGACGAGGCTCATAATGTTGATGTTGGTTCTAATTATCCTATTTCTTTTTATGAGGCCACCTTAACTGGGGCACACCCAAAAACTGTTCTAGCCCTAGTTGATTTAGTTAGAAACAGATTAAATGATGAAAGTGCTTATGAAGGATTCAAGTACACGCACGAAACTTCAAATATTTTTGATGGACCTGAATCGACGCTATACAAAAGATTAAACAAAATGGGGACGAAGGTTAAAGCACAACTTGAAGTAGCGCAATTAATACGAGCAGTCGATGAAAAAGATGTAGCTAATAAAGTAATAGTCAATCATTTCATACCTGACCTGATAGGGAATTTAAGGGCGTTTGGAACACAAAAAATACGATGCACAAAATGCAATAAAATATATAGAAGAATACCTCTAAAAGGGGTATGTCTGAAATGTGGGAATGATAACCTGAATTTGACAGTTTACAAGAAATCAGTAACAAAATACTTCAATATAACAAATGAGTTGATAAAGAAGTATAATCTGTCAGAATATCTTGTGAATAGATTGGCGCTAATAAATCACAATGTTGAAACCTTACTCGGTCCTAATGTAATAGATGAGAAAAAGGGAGAGAAAGGTGTGAAAAAGGGAGAGAAAGGTGTCAAAGAATCAGTGAAACTATCGGATTTCTTCCTACAAGCAGAAAAAAAGAAGAATAACACTTGAAAAAAAGAGAGAAAAAAAGCGCTCTTTTAACAAAACGAATACTTTTTAACTTCCTCGCCTTTAGAGATTTTGAAATAGAATGGCAAAAGAGAGTAAAAAAGAAACACAAAAAAACCCGCGATTCTTATTGGATTTGAAAGGGAAAAACAAAGGAAAATATGCTTTGATCTCTTTTGTGACAGTGGTAGTTCTAACAGTAATATTCTACTTTGTACCAGACTATTTCTTTTTGGAGAAAATTACAAGTGACACAGTTTTTGAAGCACTGAAATTATACAGATATGCGGTAATAAAAGAACCAGTAGCACTATACTATTGGGAGTACGCAGATGCAGGAAATGGGTTTTTCGATAATTTCATATTTTTCGTGACAGGACTAGATGGACACGATGGAATGACACCAGTGATAAGATCAGCAAACTACTTCAGAAGATTTGCGGTAGTAAGAGCATGCACAGGAATGCAAGCAGGGGCTTTACTGATGGCATTGATAATAGTAACACCAGCAGAGTTTGGGAAGAAAATAAAAGCAACAGCATATTCGACGATAGCCTTAGTATTAGGAAATTTCCTAAGGATAGCGCTAACAATAGGAATGACATTGACACTAATGGACAGTTATGGGGTAGGGTACGACCAAGCGTGGATGTGGACACATGACGTTTTAGGTAAGCCTATTGGCTTCTTTGGGACAATTTTCTTTGCGTTGATAATAGAAAAACAAGGAGTACCAATACTCAATACGGTAAGCTTGTGGATAGATTCACTCTTAGACTTGTTCTCAAAGCAAAAGAAAAAAATCTTAGACTTGTTCTCAAAGCAAAAGAAAAAAATCTTAGACTTGTTCTCAAAGAAGAAGAATAAAGAGAAGGAAGTATCTGTCGAAAGCGATAAAGAAGGAAAAGAGAAAGAAGAAGAAAAAACAATAACAAGTGAAAATAAAAAAGAGGATAAAAGCGAAGAAAAAAACAAGACTTGATCAATAAAATTATCTGTTGACCTTTTATGTATAAAAGTAAATGTAGAAAAATAAGAGGAAGGGACAATATCTACAATCTTTGACTTCTCAAAGCTATTGAGTAGATGAGCATTGGATACCATTTTGTACAATTATCTTTAGTGTTCAAATACCAAAATTTGTTACTATAATGAAGAAGTTTAAACAAGCATCTTAGAAATTATTTCTCGTCTTTAACATTAAATACAATCAGAAAAAGAGATAAACAAAACAGATATAAACAGTATTTCTTACTTAAATACAAAAATAAGTGAGCAAATATGGAACTGAAAGTTGAAAATATTGCTGAAATCCATGTGAAAGAATTATTAAATCGTTATAGTTATGAATTTCATCTAAAACCTCTTACAATCCTTCATGGGTTTAATGGTTCTGGTAAGACAACTCTTTTAAAAATAATAAATTCATTTTAACAAAAAACTACATGAAGGCTCTGAATTGCAAATTTAATTCTATTTCATTCATTTTTAATAAAAAAGAAAAAATAATATTTACAAATATAAAATCCAAAGATTTAAGTTGTGAGATTCAAAATAGTAATGGAAAAACAATTGTAAAAGGAAATTTACTCAAATTTGATAAAGAAAGTATTTCTAAGAAATTCTCAGAACCTAAGGAATTTCTTAGTTATTTATTGAAATTAGGGTATTTTGTAGCTAAAGATGATGATGACGATTTTCCATTGATAGACACTAGAACTGGTAAAGTGCTAGAAGATTTTTCAGACGCAATTGACCACTTAAGTAGAATAAGTACATATGAATTTGAACAAAAAATCGAGTACTATCTAAGAGACCTAAACTCATTTTTCATTCAAACTAATAGACTAGAGATTACATCAAGTATTACAGGTTTAAAACCTCATTATGAAGAAAGGAAGAGTAGAAGAGTTAGAAATCGTTTTTGAAGGGTAGAACGACGGACAAAATATCCGAAAAATCCCTTAGAGTATATTAAAGAAGATTTTGCGGAAAAAATTGGAGAAGTTGCAGATAGAAGCGCTCGAATTAGTAGAGAATGTGACAGTCAATTTTTTGAACTTCTTATTGAGGAATTAAAGGCAAAGAACCAAATTGAGCAGGATGAAGCGAAGAGAAACTTGAAGATAGAGTTAGAAAATATAGACAAACAAGAAAATGAGCTTATTGAATTAGGATTATATGAAGGACCAGCAACTGAAACAAAACGAGCAAGAATATTATTAGAAAAAGAAGGGCACATTGCACCAGGGTTACTTGATGCACTAAATGTACTTTCAAACGGTCTAAAGAAGAAATTTGAAACATTCAAAGATATTAAGCCTAAGGTTTACACGTTTACTGATTTCATTTCAAATCATCTAAGTGGTAAGGAGCTTATACTTTCAAGAAGAGAGGGGATACAATTTAGAATCCATGATGAAACAATAATTGAACCTTGGATGCTATCCTCTGGAGAACAACACATCGTTATAATAGCATATTTCTTTATTTTTGTAGCGCCGGAAAAATCAATTGTACTGATTGATGAACCTGAAATTTCACTTCATGTAAAATGGCAAGAAGAATTTCTAGAAGATATGCTAGAACTAAGTAAACAATCACAATTAAGGTTTATTGTGGCAACTCACTCTCCTTCAATAGTTTCACGTTTTAGGGAGCACATGTTATTATTGGAGGTTCCAACATCAAATGAGTAATCAAAGTTCTAGGAAAAACTTGGAATATACTCTTGATGAAAGCTTAAATCTAATTCAATTTAATCTCAGAGGACAAAAGTTTGTACTTATAGTTGAAGGAAATGATGATAGAGATTTCTATAGAAGAAACCTAGATCTAGATAAAGGAGACTTTTATATTCATGTTGCAAAATATTGTGATTATTCAAAAGGAAGGGCTATTGAGTTAGCTAGATGTAATCAAACATCAGCATATTTTTGTACAATTATAGATGCAGATTTTGATAGAATATTGAAAATAGAACCAAATGACTTGAATATTATATTAACAGACAATCATGATCTAGAGATGGATATTCTTATGTTTGGTACACTGCAAAAAATTGTAGATTTAAAAGTAGACAAAGATTTAGTCAAAAAATTAATGAATGGAGATGAGAACTTATCTAGATTTGTTCTAGAAAAGGCGAAAATTCTAGGAAAACTTAGGTTTCTAAACTTAAAAGAAGAATGGTTCTGTAGTTTCAAAAAACTTAATTACTACGTTGATGGCAATGTAAATTTATTTTTTGAAGAATGTAAGTTCACATCAGAAGAAGAATGTATTAAGAAAATATTATCACACAAGTGTGATTCATCACCTAACATAAAACTCAGACATGTAAAGAAAAAGTTGATTGAATATGAGAAATATTTCAATGAGCAAGATCTTTTACAATTATGTCATGGTAAAGATGTTATGCAGATCTTTGTATATTATTTGAACAGAAATCTACGAGGTTATAGAAAAGAAATAATCAATATACACTCTGTATATTTGTCTTATGAGAAACAGTTTCTAAAAAATACAAATCTGTATAAAAAATTCAACAATTGGTACAATAAAGTAAAATAGATCAAATTTAAAGAAAGCGGTTTAAGATACTCTTTTTAATTTTTCATCCCTGATTGTTTAAAGATTAGCAAGATAAAGGTGTGGTTGATAGTTCAAATTGCGAATTAGCTTCTTCTTTGTATAGAGAATATTCTTTGATAAATGATATTGAATTATGTGAAGCAACGAATAGAAAATTCCAGAAATACAAATTCATCATTAAATAGTTCCAGATGAGGTAAGAATGATGTTCTTATTATCTATTCCAGATGTGATGTTATTAAACTACGAATTACATCAGGTAAAATTTCTTCTTTAAACTTATTAATATGAACGATCCAGTCACTCTCCTCACCATCACATATTTCTTTCCATTTTTCAGGTTGATATCTAGCAATTTCTGAAAGCATCCAAGTAAAAATGAATGCATCTGGAATGCTAGATAATGTACGACTATTAACCATCTCTCTCAAAGTTGGATTATATTTATAAAAATACTTATCCATAGCAAAAATCCTTGTTCCATCTTCTTGTTTCAAATACTGGGTACAACGAATTAATAATGCTGTAAAAACACCATGAGTTTTTATTCTTGTTTGATGAACAATGTCTGGTGAAATATTACTCTTGCGCACTAATCCATGAGCTCCGAAAAAACTTCCTGTTTCAACATCAAGTTCTAGTAGTATTACTCCTTTCACTATTTGTAATAATGCATAATATTCAATAATAGGGCTAGAATTAATGTTCATATCAAACGATGTCTTATACATTTCAGAGCCCTGAGAGAAATATATTGAAGCTTTTTTAGCAAGGTTCTTTATCTCTTCATCAGTTCTTGGAATAACTATTGTAATATTTACTTTGTAGCTTTTTCCTCTACGTTTTTTTCTAATTTCTTCTAAATGATTGATATTCTTTTTATATATTTGTAATCTTTTAAAACAAAAATGAGGAGTTCTACATTTTTCTTTATCTTTTGAGATTTCAATTCTTTCTAATCGATTCCTTATCATCCTTTCAATGACAGATTGATATTTCAAATTTTCAAGATATTTTAGGACTTCTGTTCTTTTCTGATTTAACATAATCAAATTAAGAAAATTAAACTAATATCTTTTTGGAAAAGAGACTAATGTCATATTCACATTATTCAAAATTCATCATTTCTTAAAAAATTAATTCCCAAACCTTTCTAGCTAGAAACTTTTAAAATGATTTAAAAATGGGAAATGTAAGTATAAAAATAAAATAGTTATTAATGTGATTAAAATTACACTTGAAGAACCTCTAAGAGAGAAATTAAGTACAGGAGAGACTATAGAAAGAACAACTAAATATATTATTTATTCTTTTCTAGCATTTTCAATAATCTATCTTGTAGTTGTAAATTCTGATGTGTTTGCAGATCTTAACACATTAAGAATCCCATTCATTATTTTTTTCTAATAGCTTTAATATTATTCATTGTTTCTCAAGCTTATTTCAAAAGAAAAACACTTAAATCTCATGATATTACTTCATTATTTCTTGGAATTACTATTATAGTCATTTTAATACTAATGCTCTTTGAAGTTTTACTACTATCCCGAGGAATTATTATGGCAATTCTCGTAATAGCAACAATAATATGTTTTTTTCAGTTCTCCAAAGAAAAGAAAGAAAAATAAAAAAAAAGATGTGCTGACAAGAACTCTCCAAGTATCTGACGAACTGATCTTCTCAATTTGGCCTAACTACGCTTGGGCAGTTAGTAGCAGTAGGCTAAACATCTCGCCGAAGCTCGACGCGTACACCCCTGCTCTATCAAACGAATCTTCTTTTCGCGCTCTCGTCTTTCCTCAGAGTTGTTGTCGCCAACCCCTCCATATGAGGTAGAATGGGAAACTCGTTTCGAGAAACGCTTCGAGCATAGATGCTTTCCGCTCTTATCGTCAAGGGCTTAGCTACCCGGCAATGCCTTGTAAGACAACCGGTACACCAGCGGCCCCAACCGCCTGTTCCTCTCGTACTGTGGAGGTTTTGCTCTCAATTTCCCGTCAGCACCATCAGATAGAATCCAACCTGTCTCACAACGGTCTAAACCCAGCTCACGTTCCCTTTTAATGGGCGTACAACCCCACTCTTGGCAGCTGAATCACCGCCAAGCTAGGAAGAGCCGACATCGAGGTAGCAAGCCGTGAGGTCGATGTGAACTCTTACCCACGACAACTCTGTTCAGGGCTACACTTGCCTTTAATCGACATTGGTTTGTCAGATCAGTTGTCAGCCTTTTTTTTGGCCAGTTACCTATCTAACAACCATTGACCTCACACTTTCAGAATGGCTCTTCTTCCTTTTAAGGGTATTACTTTACTTTTTTGATGGTTTTTAGGTTACGGATTCATCTGCTCAAGTATAATAAAGCCATAAAATGATTGACGAAAATCTTTTTTTGTTCTCACTTGAACACCGGAAATATATTGACACCTATTTGAAGCTCTTTTGCGACCCTTAAAAAGAATCAGAAGAAAAGTTCCCTTTCGTTTGCCACTTTGAAAGTGTAATTGTCAAAGTGTAGTTACCCCTGGGGTAACTTTTCTGCCACCTCCGCCGTCTACTAATGACAATGCGAAGGATCGCTAGGCCCTGCGTTAACATCTGCGAACCGTGTAATTGAGTTCACAGTCAACCAAGCTTTTGCCCTTGCACTCTACACCGGATTTCTGTCCCGGTTGAGCTTGGCTTTGGGCCCTCTTGATATCTTTTCAAGAGGCTACCGCCCCAGTGAAACTGCCAGGCAGGGGGTGTCCCCCTCGCAAGAGGTAAGTCATACCAATGCACAAGGTCAGTATTTCAAGATCGACTCCTGCGTATCCCGGAGAATACGCAATTAGCATCTCCTGACTATGCTATGCATGCACACCAATATAACAGCCCCTGACAGCAGTAAAGCTCCACAGGGTCTTCTCTTCCCGATGGTGCTCTCCAGACTGTTCGCTGGACTGTGGGTTCAGTAGGATTCGGGTGGAGACAGTGGGCACCTCGTTGGTCCCTTCATGGACGTCTGTAATTAGCAGACAAGGCATTTGCCTACCTTAAGAAGCTCATAGTTAGCTCCGGCGTTTACTGGGTCTTAGCCTAGTTGAACCTAGGTTTGAATCACCAGCACCGGCCAGGATTCACAAACTGTACACAGGCTTTCGCCCTTGCAGTTTGCTATGTTTTTATTAAACAGTCGGGTGCCCCTTGTCACTGCGACCTGGTGAGGCTTGCACCTCTCCAGGCATCCCTTATACCCAAGATACAGGACTAATTTGCCGATTTCCTTCACCCGAGATACCCTAACACGCCTTAGTCTTTTCAACTAGCCACACCTGTGTCGGTTCTGGGTACGGTCGCGCATAATTGCTCTCTTTGCTTTTTCACGGACTGTTGGGATCGATGGCAGCCAGCAACCTATGGCCAGCCTATTCATCTATTCTTCTGGTTCTCACCTTAACGGTTCTTCCCAGATTTCTAAATTTAACTAGGATATTCTCCTAGGCCACCTACCCACCAGTGTTAGCTCAGAGCTTGTGTCGCCACATCTATATGCGCGGTACAGGAATATGAACCTGTTTCCCTTTCGAGTGATTCATGTTAAGTTCACCCTTAGGACCGACTAACCCTTGGCTGACGATCAGTGCCAAGGAACCCTTGGGCTTTCGGCGGTGAGGATTCCCACCTCACTATGCTCCTACTACCGTCGAGATCTGCAAACCTGACCGGTTCACTGGGGATCACCCCCCAGCTTCGATCCAGCCAGGTCGCCCCCCTACCCAAAACTCTTTTGGAGTTCGGATGGGTATCGGGACCCGGTTTAGCCCCGTCCATTTTCTGGGCCCAAAAACTCGATGAGTAAGCTGTTACGCTTTTTTTAACGGATAGCTGCTTCTAAGCTTACCGCCTCATTGTTTTAGTCCGTGGACGCCATTCTGTTTAACATTTAACCGGGATTTAGGGCCCTTAACCCATCGAAGGGTTGTTCCCCTTTCGGCCATATCCCTTGCGGATACGCGCCCGTCTGTCGCCTTCTACGGTGCATGCAAGTTCGGAGTTGGAAGGAAGATCGAGGATTTCACTCCCCGGATTCTCCCGTCCGTAGCTCTACCTCACATGCAACCTCCAACGACGCTATACTGTGGTTATACTTCGGGGGGAACCAGCTATCAGCAGTTTAGATTGGTCTTTTGCCACTATCCCCAGATCATAGGAACAAATTGCATATTAGAAACCTTTCAGACCTCCACGCTCCTTTCGAAGCGCTTCATCTTATCCAGGGATAGATCAACTGCTTTCGGGTCTCAGACCTGTGACTTCACGCCCTTATAGGACGTCGCGCCTTGCCGAAGCTGCGCGCTGGTCGCTTTCGCTACGCCACCATATAAATTTAGGCTCGCCACAAGCCTGAACTCCTCGACCCGTGTTTCGAGACGGAACGGATGACTCTGGTCCTCTCACCTCGTACTAACACCTTACGGTGAGTTCCTTCGGTGAGAATCTACCCTTTCAAGCCATCCACGTCTGTTACCATGCAACTTCAGGTACTTTTCACTCTCGTACTTCGAATACTTTTCAACTTTCACTCGCGTTACTAGTGCGCTATCGGTCTAGGGGAGTATTTAGGCTTGGGAGTTAGTCCTCCCAGATTTGTGCGACAGATCCAAGCCACACTAATCTTGATACTACTAGGCCGTGCGTTTACGTCTACGGGATTATTACCCTCTATGATATCTCTTTCCAGAGAACTTCGACTTAGCGCATACGGTCCATATTGTAGTCAAAACACCACATCCACCTCTATCTTTCGAAAGAGGAATTCGGTTTGGCCTATTCCGCTTTTACTCGCCGTTACTAACGGAATCACTTTTGTTTTCTTTTCCTGCAGGTACTTGAATGTTTTGGTTCCCTGCGTTCCCCACCATTACTGGTTGTTACAGTTTATTAGACTATAACCGGAATCCGATTCGGATACCTGCGGATCGTTGGCTGTTTGCGCCTCCCCGCAGCATTTCGCCGCTTACCGCGTCCTTCATCGGCTCCCTAGCCGAGTCATCCACTGCATGGCGTAGGCATAATTGAGGTTAATCTTGAGAAAATCAGATTTTCGCCTACTTGGAGAGTTCTTGTCAGCACATCTAGCTTTTTCAGCTAGAGGATTGAATCAATCCAGGAGGTGATAAAATCGCACAATCTGATTGCGCGTATTTGAGTTTTTATCATTTGTTTATAACATTTACGTTCTTCAACAGAACATAAACTGGACTGAGATTATCAATCTAACATTCACACCTGTTAGGGCATGATTAACAGAATCTACGGATTAACAAATTCCGCATACATACATTCTTTGCAGTGGATAAAAAGATATTGTTCTTGGATTCATTTAATCAAAGGTGTTATGAATACAAAACAAAAGAAGAAGTTAATTTGACCATCTTCTTTTCAAACTACTAATAATTGTGGAAAGGGGTAAAATTAAGAAGACATTCTGTAGATTTAAATTAAAAAAATTATTATCTTTATCCTTTTATCCATCGTTTTAATTGGTGCTCTTGTCTTTGTTATTATTTTCATTCAGTGATTTTGCCTTAATTGTTCTTCTAAAGGTGATTATAACACTACAGTTACTATTACTCCCTCTTCCAAATAGGTTGAAATTCTTCTCACAGAGCAAAAAGAATAAAATAGTAGAAATATATTGTATGTACACCGATAAAAAGGTGTCGACAAAAAAAACCATTAAACGATACCTTAAAAAAGAATCGGAAAGCATGAACAAATACAGTCTAATATGACTGTGTCACCTCCTTTGGAAAACAAGAACTCCGAGATGAACTTTATTTTTCAAATAAGAATTGAAAAGGACAGAAATAAGGTTCTGTACTATAAAAGCACAAAACGTATGTAAGTGTGCGTAAAAAAGTCAATTCGTAATTCATTAATAATAGTGAAAAGTTCAAAGATCGTACAAACAAAATCGAAAAAAGAAGCCGGTTGATCATGCCGGACCTGAGTGCTATTGGGTTTGCTAAAGACATGCAAGTGGAATGTCTCTTCGGAGGCATCGCGAAAGGCTCAGTAACACGTCGCCAATCTGCCCTGTGGACGGGAATAACCTCGGGAAACTGAGACTAATCCCCGATAAGTATGGACTCCTGGAAAGGGCCAATATTTAATGGTCTTCGGATCGCCACAGGATGAGGCCGCGGCCGATTAGCTAGTAAGTGATGTAATGGATCACTTAGGCATTGATCGGTAGGGGCTATGAGAGTAGGAGCCCCGAGAAGGACACTTAGACACTGGTCCTAGCACTACGGTGTGCAGCAGTCGGGAATCGTGCCCAATGCGCGAAAGCGTGAGGCCGCGAACCCAAGTGCTAGGGTTACCCCCTAGCTGTGATGGAGTGTTTAAAGCTCTAACAGCAAGCAGAGGGCAAGGCTGGTGCCAGCCGCCGCGGTAAAACCAGCTCTGCGAGTGCTCAGGACGATTATTGGGCTTAAAGCATCCGTAGCCGGGTAAGTAGGTCCCTGATCAAATCTGCAAGCTTAACTTGTAGGCTGTCAAGGATACCACTAACCTAGGAAATAGGAGAGGTGAACGGTACTACGAGAGAAGCGGTGAAATGCGTTGATTCTCGCAGGACCCACAGTGGCGAAGGCGGTTCACTGGAATATCTTCGACGGTGATGGATGAAAGCCAGGGGAGCGAAAGGGATTAGAGACCCCTGTAGTCCTGGCCGTAAACGATGAGGATTAGGTGTTGGTTATGGCTAAGGGCCTGATCAGTGCCAAAGGGAAACTATTAAATCCTCCGCCTGGGGAGTACGGTCGCAAGGCTGAAACTTAAATGAATTGACGGGAAAGCGCCACAAGGCACGGGATGTGTGGTTTAATTCGACTCAACGCGAGGAAACTCACCTGGGGCGACTGTTAAATGTGAGTCAGGCTGAAGACCTTACTCGAATAAAACAGAGAGGTAGTGCATGGCCGTCTCAAGCTCGTGCCGTGAGGTGTGCTCTTAAGTGAGTAAACGAGCGAGACCCGCGTCCCTATTTGCTAAGAGCAAGCTTCGGCTTGGCTGAGGACAATAGGGAGATCGCTATCGATGAAGATAGATGAAAGGGCGGGCCACGGCAGGTCAGTATGCTCCTAATCCCCAGGGCCACACACGCATCACAATGAGTAGGACAATGAGAGGCGACCCCGAAAGGGGAAGCGGACCCCCAAACCTGCTCGCAGTAGGGATCGAGGTCTGTAACCGACCTCGTGAACATGGAGCGCCTAGTATCCGCGTGTCATCATCGCGCGGAGAATACGTCCCCGCTTTTTGTACACACCGCCCGTCGTTGCAACGAAGTGAGGTTCGGTTGAGGTTGGGCTGTTACAGCTTATTCGAAATTGGGCTTCGCGACGATGCAAAAGTCGTAACAAGGTATCCGTAGGGGAACCTGCGGAAATACATGAGTAGAAACTTATGTATCGCAAGTGGATCACCTCCTACGTTTGGAGGCCCTCACGGGCTTCCCAATCCTTTTTCTTTCTTATTGAAAGATAGGTTTTCTCGGGGTTCCTGTATTCCTTAGGGGTTTTTTATTTCTCTTAAAATTTTAATTCTTTTACTTTCGCAAAAAATATTTTTTTATGCTTTTAAATTCTTCAGGCCAATTCTTTTCTACCCATTTTTCCCAGTTGTCAATTGTCTTTGGATTTATTTCTCTTTCTTTCAACGCAATATCACAAATCATTGATTTGATAATTCTTTGCATTTTATGTAAAAATACTAAATTATCACCACTGAAATATTTCCAATCCTCAAGATGACGAAGTCTACCTCCTTTGTCCATAGATACTTTTGCAATTGAATATATGGATCCTTCTGGAGTTCTTAGTGTACAACTATCAGCAGCCACCTCAAGATTATTTTTTGCACAAAAATCTACAAACTTTTGGTGTTTTAGTATTCTCTTTTGAACGAATAGTGTCAATCCTTTTATCCATTCTAGTAACATTACTGTAACTGATTCATCTGGTATCTTAGCACTAGGACCTGTTGGTAGTACCAATTTTTCTGATTTCAACCAACTTGACCATGCTAAACCAGTTTCAGTAAACATAGATGTATCTTTTGAATGTCTTCCAAAAATGAAACCATCTGCGGAATTATCCCAGCGTACAGGAAAATTCAACAATTTCTCATGTGATTCTAACTTGATTCCTGCAACTTTCGGAGATATTAGTCCACCTGTAGCTGGTTTGTGAGAATAAAAATCCCCATCTTCGTTAACTAAAACAATTCCTAAAGATGGAGGTTTCTTGTGATCCCAGAAATTAAAACGTGGAGGAAATTTATTATTATTATTATTATCAAACAAAAAGAATTTGAATGGAAATTCCTTATATGATTCTTTTGCAAAAAAATATTCCTCCTCTTGAGATTCGAAGAAATATTGAGGATCTATCAACATAGAGGTTATTTGACCAAATAGTGTTTCTTCAATTGCCTTTTGAAAAAGTTTCCTGAAGTCTTTAGGATGCATAAAATCAATAACTCGGTGTTGACCATAATCATAGAACCAGCATACTCCTCTCCTTTTTTTATAATTATCAAACCATTCTTCAATCCTATTTTCTAATTTAAGTGAGACCATCGTTTCTAAACCGTAAAATGCCCTTCCACCAACTAATTTTTGCAAATAATCAAGTTTTTTTGTATTAAAAAGACTAAAGAGAAAAAGTCTCTTAATTTTTGCATATAGTAAAAGAATATACTCCTCAGAAAAGTTAGGTTCTAACATTTCATAAGGGATAAGACTTTGAATTAATTTTCTATTGTCATCTAAAACATCAGTAAAACCCTTTAATGTAAAGTAATTTTGTTGTCCTTTCTTCTTGAATTTAGGAGAGAAAAAGTCATCAGTAAAAATAATTTTGTTGTTATTAAATGTAATTTCAGTGTAATCTACAATATCAATAATGTCATTAGTATTTTTAGATAATTTAATTACATGACCATTTTGAGCTAAACCTATTATTTCGTTTTGTTCAATTAATCCTTTAAGGAAGGTCTTCACAAGACGATATGTCATAAATCTACGTTTTATTAGCTTATTTAAGGCGGTTTTAAAGTCACCATTTTTGAGTTTTATTAGCCAATCATTCCCAATTCCATGATATTGCCTGTTTCTATCATAAAATAATTTTACAAAAAAACTATAAAGCATATTTTTTCCCAATTTTCGTTTTTTTGAAGTTTTTAGAACATCTTTTATCTTTAAATTCTTTGAGAGGATTATTATTTGTTTTAAGTTAAGAGTGATTCTTCTTAGATGATAGTTTGTTTTCGGAATATAATCCCAAGGATGAGTAGCAACATAGTCTCCCCCCTTGTACTCTATGAAAATAACCTCATATTTATCTCCTCTTTTGAAAAGAACTACATCATCAAAACCATGTAAAACTTCAAGACCATCATAAATATCTTTAACCAAGTTTTCTGGGGTATTTCTTTGAAAAATATCTTCTCTTTTATCCATCTTTTTAAGGGCTTTTTGCAAGAATTCTAAATCATTACTTACTAGTTCTATGTCTTCTTCCCCTGCTCCTTTTTTGATGAAACTTAGATATACTGTTGCTTCCTTGGGTGTCAACTCCAGTTTTAACATTAGATTTTTCTTCTTTTGTTTGTCATCTTCTCCCTCTATATCCTCATACATCTCTTGGAATCTTATTGTTGCTGAAGTTTTGGTTAAGGATATAGACTGTTGCGCCTCTGTCTTGCCTAAATCTCTTACCTCTTTTACTGCTTCCTTATTCCTTAAATCTAGATATTCTTCACTTTTATACTCTTTTTTGACATAAATTTGTTCTATAGGATAATATTTTCCTATTGCTGGATATTGATTTGTTATCTCTTGCAGAAACTTTTCTGTTAACTCTATTGGTGCTTCTAGAATTTCCGCTAATCTTTTTGAAGAGACTGGAAGGTTAGGGTTTATGTCAACGATAATTATGTTCAGTAACTTACGCTTCAACCTAGTTTTTTCTTCATCTGAAAGTTCTTCTTCTGTTGTGGTAATTTTAGTTTTAGAATCCTCTGAAGAGACGCTTTTCACGGTTAATCTACCTGTACGGAAAAACTTTTCCATAACCAAATTTCTCCTTCTTTTCTCTATTTTACCCAAGACAATAGATAAACCGTAAAGACTCAGAAAGACTCCAAGGAATAGAATAGGGGTAAAAACATCAAAACTCTTGTTATTTAGCTTGATATAAGCAGAAGTACCTATCCATGAAACAGATAACCAGATAGACGTAAGCCCTCCAAAGATTTTAGTAAAACCATAAAGGTCTTGATAAAAGACAAAATTAGTCAAGAGAATCAATACACATAACCATATGATTGTAGAAAAATAAAGGGAAAAAATGAGAGAATTATACCAATTAGCTCCCGAAGCGAAAATTGCATGTTCATAACCTTTTTCCGCTAAAACGATTATTTCCTCTGTAAAACTGCGTATAACATAAATTTTTCCTGGGATATAAGCGATGGCAAGAGGCAGTAGTACTGTTCGAGTTGTAGAGTCCCAAATTTTGAGAGACCATTGTTTTACAGAACTACCTATATTAGAGAATTTACTCATTCTTGACCTAAAACCTGTTATTTGAATTTCAAATTCTTCGGAGCTCTCTTCTGTTTCCTTCCTTTGTTTGCACTTTTTAAGATAACAAAGAGCGAAGAAAACAACTATCGCAAAACAATCTAGACCATATTCAATACCTAAAATGACCTTTCTTTTAGGAGCTAGGAGAAGGTTTACCTTGTCATCTATACTTGAATTAGTAAACGGATTAGTATAACTTGGATTATCAAAAGGATCAGTGTTACTTTGACTGTTTTCGAGGGAAGAGAGAGAATATTCCAAGTTATGCAAAAAAACAGTTAAACCATTACCTAAAATAGATAAAGTTACTTTTACATCATAAAAACCTCGAAGTAGAGAAATTTGCGTTGTCTCATGAAATACTTTTTCATTGTTAAAGGTTGCATCGATAACGTTGTAATGATCAAAACGCATTTGTACATCTATCTGGTTAACAGCTGAATACTCTTCATCAAACAAATTAAAAGAAAGAGTAGTATTGAATCTCAAGTAAGTTGAATCGACGTAAAAGATGTCAGAGAAGATTACTACTAAAGAATCATCATCAGGTGTAACATAACTTTCTTCAGAGACTAGTTCCCTAACTATAGAGGTATTATCTCTAAGTTGAGGAACAGGCTCTATCTCAAGTTTACTTGAGTTAAGAATGTAAAACATGCCTGCGGTTTCAGCTGTTCCCGAGATTCTAAAAATTAAATCGTCGTGATAAGTTGTAGTAAAAGAATCTATTTCAAGAGTGTTTTGTAAAAATTGTTCATCCTCTGAAATTTCCCCTGAGTGTATAATGTTCATTCCTGATTTTAATTCAAACTGGATAAAAGGGGAAACAGCAGCTCCAAAAAAAACATACTCTAAAGTAAAATGGAGCACTTGATCAGAAATTACTGCTGTAGGTTTAAAAGGGGACAAGTTAAAGGAGTGCTCAAAATAACTACTTTCCCACGAAACCCAATCATAAACATCATCTGGAAGAATATCTTGAAAACATAAAACGTTTCCGAAGAGCTGGATATCTGAAATCAGTACTACACCTAGACCATATTCCAAGGAAAAATGGACAGAAAGGGAGTTTAACCCGATAATTACAGGGAGGAGAAAGGTTTCCACACTTTTCTTATTTTCTTGAAAATCGTAGCATAGAACTATTTCACCATTAACTTCAATTTCAATATATTTCGAAAAAGCTGTAAAATCGTTGGAAACGAATGAAAGAGAAGAATTAAGTTTTTCATAACCTTTAAGAACATAAAAATAAGTTTGTATACTTCGAGTAACCTTTGAATTTGTACTTCCTTTAAATTTAAGCCAATAAGGGATTATAGGTAAATAAGAAGAGTTTTCAAATAATGTTGGGGGAGTGATAACTTCGACTTTCGTAAGACTAGAAATGTGCAATGAACCAGATTGATAAGAATAAGAAGTGTGACCTTCACAAATGATAGTTACATTCATTGCACCGTTAAAATGTTCAGGAAAAGTAAAAATTTGAGATAGATTATATTCAAAAGCATCTTGGAATACTTGATCAATATTAAAAACGATTTCAGTTTCATTAAAGATGAAGGTAACTTTTAAAGAGCCACTAGAACTAGAATAACCGTAAACAGTAAAGAAGAGAGTTAAGGAGTTAAAATTATTTAACTCAAGAGAAGGAAGTTCAACAATAAAAAATTCTTTATTTGAAGTATAATTATAGTTGAAAACTATATCTTGACCGAGAGAAGAGGAAGAATTTAAACAAAATGAGGAGGGTTCGTAAACTCGAGTTATAGATAAAAAGACAACAAAAAAAAGGATAAAAAGAAAAAATAACGTGTTTCTAGTTTTGTTCATTAACTTATATCATTCCTCTATAATATCATTTGGAGTTTAACATATAAAGGGGAAGAAAACTCATTACGTATTATAATGAATGAGTAAAAAAATTGTGATTGAAATTAATAGTTACAAAGAAACAATCCTTTTTCATTATATTTCATGTTTTATTCTATTTACATTGTCAAATTATTCTTCTTCCGCATTATCTTCCATACATTGCAATAAAACCCAATCATATGTTCTTATAATTTTGTGAATAGTTTTAGAGATTAGAGAATATAGTTTTACAACAGATGCTTCTTCTGTATATACAGTATCGAAAGTATAATCTGGAAATCTGTAGCGTGAACTAACTACATGGAAATCTAAGTTCATACCTAAAATAACTATATAACCAATTAAAAAGTAAACATAGAAAGAATTTTCAAACGAATCAAGGACATTTAGAATAGCAATTTGCTTATCAATGTTAGTTTCAAACAGTTGTTTTTTATTATCCATCGCTTCAGAAAGTTCTGATTTCTCAATCTTGTCTATTAATTCATAACCAGCTTTAGTAAGTACAACAATATTATTTTTGGTTAGACGATAATATTGTCCTCTCCATTCCTTTATTCCTTTTCTTAAGTGAAAGAGAGTTCTGTCAAATTGTTTTAAAGCACTTTCAAAATCAGAGTATTCAAGAAAAATGGTTTGACCTTGCTTTATCAGGTTCTTTTTCTTTTTTTTGTATTCATCAATTTTTTTATTAATCTGAAAATCTTCTTTACTTTTTATCTGAATACTATCTTTCTTATCCACATAATAATTAACCAATTTTTCTAAGTAAAAATCCGCAACATCATGCCGGACTTCATTTGCTAAATCCTTATATTGACACTCACCTATAAGCAATAACAGAGATTTTCCTAACTTCTCTTCTGATTGCTGTAAGTAGAAAATTGAATGAGCATACAATTTTCTTTTATAAAGAAGCTTAGAAGCTTTAATATCTTGTTCTGCTGTTTCAAGAAGTCCAAAAGCATTTACAAAATCTTGTTTTTTTGGGTCAACTATAACATTTTCCATAAGTATATTATGAATTATTCCAATATATTTCTTGGCAATATACTACAATTAGAAAAATAGTTATTGGCTTCGTTGTACGTTGCATCGCTAGTTTTTCTAACGCTATTCTTTCGTTAGTAATATCGAGGTGATGCTGAGTATTACATCTCATGAGAAGAAAGAAATATCATTTAAAAAAGAAAATGTAAGAGGAGAGAAAAAGATTAAAGAAAAGACTCATATTTTAATAAGAGGAGGGATAATTGTCTGAAGATATTATCTACATCGTTCAAAAGTATTCTAACGGTCTTACTAAGATTATACTTAAGGTCGTTTACCTTAGGATCTCCATGAGCAATAGCATTTCTTATTTCTCTGTAGAGACTCTTATTATCAAACTTTGCTACGTTAACTTTTAGTAATACCTCTGCATTTGTTTTTAATTCTTTAAGCATATGATCAATAGGTTGTTTATCAGTTTTACCACAACAGTACTCATATAACAGTTTTACAGCACGCTCTAAAGCAGTATAAATTAGAAAAAAAGCAACCTCGAGTTTGGAAGTTGAACAATTTAGAATAGATTCTCGAAAAAGTAAATCTAGAAATTTAGGTAAATTATATTCGTTACAAATATTAGAGATTAGTTCATTCGTATCTTTATAACCTTCCTGAACACTAGCTGCTATTTTAACATTAACTGTTCCAACACCCATACCACTGGATTTATCGAGTTGTTCATGGAAATGAAATCCCCAATCTTGTTTTCTATTAAGAGACCTAATTATATTTCTAGCGCAGTCATTAATCAAATCTAGAGATGAACCTTGAATAGTGAGTTGGCTTTGTTCTGTATCAAGAGAAAAGTCACATCCTAAATGAGAACCAGAAATATTTTGTGCGATGGGAAATTGAGATTTGTTCAATTTTACATTTTTAATATTTGTTTGTATGATTGTAAATACACTAGTATACTGATTAGACATAACAACATGAAGATAGAGACTAGTTAAATGCTTTTATTTAAAGCTGTAAAGCAAAAATATTGGATATCGATAAGAAATAATTATAACAAAATTCAGATGATTTCACAAACGAAAGAAATTATACTTTTTCATAAAAATTAGATATTTCTTTAATAAAAGCATTGAAACTTAGTCCTTCTAGAAGGATAGAAAGAACTTCACTGACAAAATTATCAGGAAAGACGATCATTTGTTCATTTGAAATTGGAAATATGACCTTGGGGTCGGTTTCAACACTGATAAAACCTAAAGGATAAGTAGAAAATAAGTGAGAAATGTTGATTAGGTGAAAGTGTTGAGTATTAGAAAAATCGGGTTGTGAAAAAGCCACTTGAAGGGCATTCTCCAATCTAATCTTCTGATTACCTTTTTCATTGTTCTTTCCCAAGATGAATTCCATATATTCATCAGTGAAAGCATAACACTTAGTTTGATCATCATAAAACTGAATGAAATCATCTCCAAGTTCTGTTCTTACTTGTTCAAGAAAGTCTTTAAGAGAAAATTCCTTATTTGGTGTACGTTTCGGTTCTCCTGTCCCCTTATCATGGTAGACAACGTGGGAAAACAAGCTCATACCTTTTCTGTAAACCGTGAGATGAAAATCAATACTTTTATTACGTAGAGCAACAATTACTCCATCCTTGGAATCATTGAAGTGGAAGGAGAATAATTCCATATCGTTAATGGAATAGATTTGTTTAGTTCCTTTCTTTTTTGACATTAAGAAAAATAGTAAACTGGATGTTTATCAAAGTATGGAATCGAAGGTTTTAATATGAAACTCAATATATCCCAGATATTATTCACAGTTTTTAAGAAAAATGGAGGAACTTTGCTTGTAGAAACAGTATTCTAAGACGTGGAAAGAATGATAGTGTTCTACAAATGTTTAAAAGAGTACGGAAAAGGCGTGGATGAACTGGTACCAACATAATGAGAAATAAGAATCTTAGTATTTGAAAATAGAAAAACAATCATTGACGAAATTCTTTCAATGAATCAATGAAAGATTTAATCTTATCTTGCTTTCCCGCGTGTTTGTCAATAGTGATATCTTCATAGAAACTATCTTTGACGGGAATAACCTTTGAAGAATAGGGTAACACAGCCCTTTCCCACAAATTTTCGACATTCCGAATTTTCTTTTTATCTGCACCATATACATGGTGTTCTTCAAGAAATTGCTTGAAACCCCACATAAAAACACCTTCGTCAATCATTGTATTGACTGATTCTTTATGTTGGTCCAAAATCAAACCGAAGCATTCACCTGCAATAGGGAGACTGTCAACATATTTGAGAAAGAACTCAAGGGCGAACCATAGCCATTCTAGTGTAGCATCCTTAAGTTTAGGGATAAATGAAATAAGTGAAGGAGTTATATCTCGGTGATAGAACTGGTGGGAAATAACAAACTGTTCATAATTAGAATGGGTTCGAATTTTTACCAATTTAGACAGAACATAACCTAGTTTTCGGAAAACATGTTCAATATCTTCATCATATCTCTCTAGATTTTGAAGAAGAACATCACGATTAATATTCATAGATGTTTTTTGACCATTTAAACTAGACTGCCTACCATTCAAGAATTTGAAAAAACTACCATGTTCTTTAGGATAGTCCTTAGATCCAATATTACATAACAGTCTACCAATCGTCATTAGTGAATAATAACCAGAAACAATACTCCAAGAATTGCTGTAGTTATTCAATAGATGTTCAGAAACAAGGTAATTATGAGTAATAGTTAAAGCAAAACAGTAATTTTCATAAAATTCTTGCTTAACGTTCATAAAGCAACATACTGTTACAGATATATAACTATCATCTCTTTTTGTAAATTTACAAGAAAAACGTGAGAAGAATTTGAATCTATTGTTGTTCAGAAGATAATGCAATAGATTAGAAGAGTAATCATTTAAATTGTATTCCTTAGGGGTTTTTTTATTTGTAATAATTCTTCAAAATTCCCTTAGTATGCTCCACAAATTTTAAAAAATATAACAACGGTACTTAGCTTTGATAATAATGAAAAACAAGATTATTTTACTTGTGACAAATTTAGTTATCTTGCTTTTATTGTCCTCACAGACATATGCACTTTCTAATTCTATCTCAGAAACAGCTTCAGGCGGTTCTACTTACACTCTCTCTGTCATTGTTGATTATATAGAAGTCGATGTAGATTCAGATTATAGTGTGATGATAAAATTAACAGTAAACAGTTTTGGTACGGATATTAGTGATTTTCATGATATTGTTCTTTATGCGAAAATAGAAGGTGGTACATTCATTAAAACGGATCATTCAGCTGCAAGTCTTATTACTAGTGTATCAGGAGAAACTCAAGCTGTTTTTAATTTCAAATTGGAAAATATTCCTACAAATGAGTTATCCGTTTTTGGTAAAGCATATTTCAGAGAAAATAAGTCATGGGACATAGATCCTGAAACAACAACAATGTGGTTTGATGCCTTCAGTATTACAGTTGAGACAGAAAGTATTACAGTTGAGACAGAAAGTACTACAGTTGAGACGGAAAGTACTACAGTTGAGACAGATTCACTAAGTATTTCTCTTACTATTCTATCTATTTCTGCAATATCTTTATCTTTACGGAAAAGAAAAAAATAGCTCTAAGATGAGATTAAAAATGGTAGAAAAAACACTGAAGCGAATACCTGAAAAAACAATCAATGAAACCAATAAAAACAGTAATGAGAAGGATTTCACTGTAACAGATTTCTTTACAACAGATTTTGGAAAAGAATTGTCTGAGAATTTCTTAGATTTAGGTTATTTTATTGCTACAGCAACTATGCTTCCACCTATAATTAAACCAAGGAACAGCTTCATGGAATTTGTTTTTTCAGAAAAGATGATAAAAATGCTTGAAAAAAGTGTTGGAAAAGATAGTGGTCCCACAAGAGAAGAAATCGAGCAAGTAAAGAAAACTTTGAATTCAATAAAATCACTTCTTGAAGAGGAAGAGAGAATACCAGAAAGATATTTTGAAATGATAGAAGAAAAAGGCGAAGATTGAAGAAAATGAATCTGTGGGAATTAGAAAAAGAAGAATTGAAAAAATTGGGAGACAAGATAGAAACAGTATTAGCAAAACGAGGAGTTATAAGGATATTAGCAGAAGATGTAGTATAACAAGAGAAGATAATTTCGGAGTTTAAATACTTAAATCTCTTAAAAAAGAAAAGGAGCTCAATCAAAGGGTCTTTACCAGTATGATAAATGCTCCTGAAATCTCTCTTTTTTTGAAAAAGTTATTTGGATGAGTTCTGATTTTGTTAATTACATTTAATTTGTTAACATTTATTAAACTGCATGACACAATTAGAATAGAAGACAGGAAAATTAAGCTTAAATCTTGTAGTTCTTGTAATTATTTTGCAAGAATGAAGGATAGAAGTAAATATATCCATATCTTCTTCTAAAAACTCAAAAAGAGGTGAAAATATGGATAAAAAATCTAGTAAAAGTAGATCTCCAGATGATGATAGATCTGATAGCATGAACCCAAATAATCCAGCATATCAAGCATCATTAGATAATAAATCTAGACAATTAAATCCTGAAGAAGAAGATGAGGAAGAATGAAACCTCAACTTCTCTTTTTTTTTCGATAGGAGTTATATTAAATGGTTCAGAATAGCAAAATATGATAGTCAGAATATATGGGGAGATTATAGCTATTATAATGGATAGAATCTGAATGAATTTTGATAATTGCACAAGTTGGATTAGGTTTTTATTATAGTTTTTCATTGTATGATGTAATTATAATTACGTGATAGTAATGAGCTGACAAAAATCATCTTTGTAATTGACTATTTGTTTAGAAAAAGATTAAATAGAAAGTCAAATACCATTATGTGTTTACTATGACGGGAAAGGAAGAGTATCTTGAATTTATCTTTCAAAACATAAGAAAAGGAAAAACTGTTTTATTCTTAGGCGCAGGAGTTTCTGTATCTTCTGGAGCCCCACTAACTAGAGATTTAGTTACTATGTTGCACAATAAATTTGATAAAATTGATAAAAACATCAAAGAACTCAATATATTATGTGAAGCAATTTCTCATACAGAAATTTATGGATATAATATTGTTTATGAATATCTTCAAGACATATTTATGAATTTGCAACCTTCGGAAAATATCAAATTATTACCAAAATATGATTGGTTAGCGATTTTTACTACCAATTATGATAATCTAATTGAACAGGGATTTCATGAAAAAGGTAGACTAAAAATGCCGAAAATAATTAGATCGATTCAGGATAAATTTAATCCTTTCCGAAGAGATGTTTGCCATATTGTGAAGTTGAATGGATGCGCTACACGAAACTATAATGATATAGGAAGGATGGCAATTACTGAATTAGATATCCAAAAAATGAGAAGAGAGAAAGATGAACAGTATAGATTGTTGTTAGAAGCTATAAAAGATGGGTGTTTACTGTTTATTGGTTATAGTTTCAATGATTTACTGGCACTCGGTGTTATGAGTGATGCAATAGAACAACTAGGAGAAAAAAATGTTCCATATTCTTTTGCTTTGTTTCCAGAACTATCAAAAATGGAAAGTTGGGAAATAAAAAGATTCGAGACCATGAAAGTCATTCCAATAGAGGAAACTTTTGAAGGATTTTGCGAGAAACTTAAAAATGCTGTAAGAATAGAAAAAATCTACAGAAAAGCTAGAGATGATGTTGTTGTTGATTTACATGGGAATAAAATCACTATTGATGAAAATAACATATTCTATTATGAAGATGTGTTTCACATTCTCAATGATTATGATTTAAATGAACCTTCGTATGATAAAGAGGGATTCTTCAGATGTACAAATAATAGCTGGGGTGCCTATAACCAACACTGGGACTTTGAAAGAGATTATTATTCAGGGAAAAAAGAAAAACCCTTTTCTGAAAGAGTTGGAACCATAGTTGATGTTAAAAATCTAAAAGACCTTATACGTGGACTTATGAATGAAACATCACCTTTAAACAACAGAGTACTATTTATTCCTGGGATTCCTGGGATAGGTAAAACGATTTTAGCTAAAAGATTAGCTTATGATTTCTATAAGGAAGGTTATCCGATCATCTTTAGTTCAAATTGGAGAAAACTAAGAGATTATGTAATTATTCAATTTTTCAAAGAAATCAATGCAAAACTTGCTCAGATTGAACAAAAGGAAAGTATGGCACCTTTAACAAAGTTATTAATTATTGTAGATGATGCAGCACAAGCTTTTCCACATCTTTCTTGGATGTCAGAGACTTTAACGGATCAAAACATACCAGCATTAACTGTCTGTTTTGATAGGATTGGTGAATGGAATTCAAGAAAAAAATACCTAAATAACAAGATGGATATATCTAAAATCGTTGAGCTTAAACCAATTGATATTTTTATAGAGAAGGGAGAGAAATCTCGTTTCACTGAACATCTTTTGAAAATAGATATAATTGATGCGAAAAGAGAGATTGATTTTGATGAGGAAATATCTTTCTTTGGTTTGATGTATGCACTTGTTAATCCAACACAACAACGTTTTCATGAGATAATCAGAGATCAATTTAATAATTTAACTGAAAAAGCAAGAGATATTTTTATGTTAATATGCTTTATTCATCAATATAATTTAGCTATTAATATTGAGCTAATTTCGAGGGTTTTAGGTATTTCTTGGAGAGAAATTCAGGATATTATTGATGATGAATGTAGTGGTATTGTTCAAATTGAAGATCATAAAGATTTAGGAATTATCTCTTACAGAACCCATCATCGAATTATAGCGTCTAAAACAATAGAATTCTTTTGTCTAGATCCTCAAGAACAGACTGAGTTTTTAATTAAGATTTTTACTAATAGCTTTAAAAAGATTGAATTTGAGAGGGATCTCTGCCACACAATAGCGATCAATCATTTAAGTCAAAAACGGAGGGATATTCAGTTTACATTGAATCAATTAAATGATATTTTTGAAGCTTTGTGCTTAAAGGATGCCACCAGCTCATTACTTCATCATAATGCGATAATAAAGCAGAAATTAAAGAGATATAACGAAGCAATAGATCTTTTAAAATCAGCATTGAAACAGATTGAGATTGAAAGATACGATGGAGTATTTGAACGACCTAATTATATTTTAAATACATGGGGAAGTATCGCTGCTGAGAAAGGTTTTATTCATCAAGATAAAGGGGAATTCATAAAAGCAGAACAGTATTTCAAACAAGCTTCTAATTTGTTTCATCAAGCTAGGAAAATTAATCCATCAGATTCATACCCATATTTTACTGAAGCTTATGTCTTTTATAGAAGAGGTAATAAAACAAATGATCTAGCAGAGAAGATTGAGTTTTATTCAAGAGCTTTAGATATCTTAGATGTTGCATTAAGTTATGTAGATGAAACAAGCTTTGAGCTTTATTTGAAAACTAAAATGAGAATTCTTGTAGAGCTAAAAGATATACCATCTAATGAAATCCTGAAAATAGCAGAGGAATTAGTAAATTATGATAAGAATCTTTTTGGATATTACATTTATGGATATAAGCTATTCGAAGAGATTCATCAGATTAATGATATAGAAAAGCGAGAAGAAAAAGCATCAGAAATTCTAAAGATATTAGAAAAAGCTCTGGAATTCAATAGAAATGATTCTCAATGTTTAAATTTGACTATCAAGATTTTAGGAACTGTTTTTCCTGAAAAATTAGAAGATATTGATTATTATTACGAACTTCTAAACAATCTATTCGCGAATCAAGATTATTTAAACCCAAAACAAATGTTTGAATATGGAGTTATATGTTTTAAGAAGCGGTTCTATGAGACAGCAAGAAGAGTATTTAAAAAATTGAAAAGATCTAGTTACGATATCCCTAGAAGGTATATGTTAAGAGATATATTGGATGATGTTTTTGAAGGAGAAATAGAAAGTGTAGACCAATTTCAAGGTCATGTCATGTCAACAAAACCTCATATTAAATTTAGAATTTATTTTAATCCATTATATCATAACAGAATATTCAGAAAAGGAGACATAGTGACATTTAAGATAGGATTTAATTATGTGGGGCCGATTGCAGTGGAAATAAAATCCATTTAGACAAAATTAGAAGACCATTTCTTTTAGGTTGAAAAAACCCATTTCGCTATTTATTAGGTTTTTCTATATAAATTACTTACCTAGTCATATCAAAAAAGAAACACCCTACAGTAATTCCAATACAAATGGATTATTTAACAACAAAAATAAATAAGTAAGAAGTTGATTTCTCGAAGTGCGGTTCGGTTGAGGTTGGGCTGTTCCAGCTTATTCGAAATTGGGCTTCGCGACGATGCAAAAGTCGTAACAAGGTATCCGTAGGGGAACCTGCGGAAATACATGAGTAGAAACTTATGTATCGCAAGTGGATCACCTCCTACGTTTGGAGGCCCTCACGGGCTTCCCAATCCTTTTTCTTTCTTATTGAAAGATAGGTTTTCTCGGGGTTCCTGTATTCCTTAGGGGGGTTTTTTATTTCTCTTTAATTTCAATTCTTTTACTTTCGCCAAAAATATTTTTTTATGTTTTTAAATTCTTCAGGCCAATTCTTTTCTACCCATTTTTCCCAGTTGTCAATAATGTATATGAATGATTGAACATAATACATTATTAGCAACAAACAAAATTTGAAAAAATAGAAATGAGATAAAAAGAAAATGACAAAGTGCTTGTATTCTATAAAATTCAGAAATAACTTAGCTCTAGCCTTTCTATTTCTCCTTCTTATTCTTGAAATAAACAATCCAATACCCTTTCAAATAGCTAGTGGTTCGACCATCCCCCTACAACCAATTTTTCTTCTTTCCTCTCAAGAACCTATCAACATTACTTCTGATCAAGATTTCATTGATCTTGGTTTCCCAGGTAATGGTACAGAAGAAGACCCTTACAGGATAGAAAATCACACAATCATCACTGACGAAAGGAACGGAATCAGTGTTTTCAATACTTCCAAACACTTTATTATTCAACATTGTCAAGTCACTGCTTCAAGTTATGGGATTTATATTGAAGAAGTAGGAGAAAAAACAGCCACTGTATTTAATAATACTTGTACCAACTGCTTTGATGGTATTCGTATTATTTTCTCGTATAATCTCACTGTTGTTGCTAATATTTGTAAGAATAATAGCCGTTATGGTATTCAATTAGATACTTGTTTATTTTCTATTGTTGCTAATAATACTTGTGAGAGCAATAATAATGGTCTTTGTGTGATTACATGTCTTGAATCCGTGGTTACCAATAACACTTGCTTCAACAACACGCTTGTAGGCCTTATTATTTGGAATACTGATGCTTTTGCTTCCAATAACACCTGTTTTTCAAATGGATATGGAATAGAATTTCGTCTTGCCTATGTTACTCTTAGTCATAGTAATTGCTTTAATAATACATATTATGGGATTTCACTCAAAGGTTCCTCCTACTCAACCATTGTCAACAATTCTTGTAAAGATAATGGCTATGGGATTTATCACAAAGATTCTTTTCATACTCTTGTAGCTAACAATACCTGTATAGAAAACGATTATGGGATGTTTTACACCATTGGTTCATGGTATGACACTATTATTAACAACACCTGTGCTAATAACACGATGGATGGGATATATTTAGAACATGTTAAATACAGTGAGGTTAAAAACAACCTCCTATATAATAATAGCAACTATGGTCTCTATCTTACTGACACAATTGACACAGTTATTGCTTCAAATATCTTTGTAGATAATAATATTGGAGGAACTTCTCAAGCTTATGATGATGGGGTTTACAATGTATGGTTTGACCAATCGATAAATGAGGGCAATTACTGGTCTGATTGGGATGGAACTGGAACATATCCAATTGACGGAAACGCTAATGTTAATGACCCTTTCCCGCTTTATGAATCACCGGGATTTCCAACAATTGATGAATTCTTAGCACTACCTCTTTTCTTATTCATATTTCCACTTGCTCTTATTGTGAGGAAACTTTGGAGTTCAAGAAAGAAGCATTAATTGTAAGTTGTTCTCTAAGTATTGTAAGTTGTTCTCTAAGTATTGTAAATATATCAATGAGGATGGATCACCTCCTACGTTTGGAGGCCCTCACGGGCTTCCCAATCCTTTTTCTTTCTTATTGAAAGATAGGTCTTCTCGAGGTTCCTGTATTCCTTAGGGGGTTTTTTATTTCTCTTTAAATTTTAATTCTTTTACTTTCGCAAAAAATATTTTTGATGATTGAATATAACACATTATTAGCAACAAATAGAGTTTTAAGAAATATTTTTGTCGAAAATTTGCGAATTGCTTATTTTTAGATCCCAGTCTTATTTTTTACTATTACTCCACACTTCTTACAGAATTTATCCTCTCTTCGAGATTGTTCCCCACAATTTGGACAGAATCCTACTCCCATCTCGTCTTTTGAAACAGTTGTTTTCTCTGGGAATTTAGTATAAATCACTTTTATTATCCCTATGTTGAATAACATTGCACCACCTTTCGCTAAATATACAAATATCACCCAAACCCATATCCATGTTATATAGTCCCCTATACGCAACGCAAACACTCCTACAAAGGTATCATAAAGGTAATGCACTATCATCCCTGGTACTAGGCTTTTAGTTTTTATAAATAGATAACCATATACTATCCCACTGAAAAAAGTGTGAATTACTTTTAACTGCACTCCTATCACATTGTAGAATAGAGCTGAATCACTATAATAGATTGAATTCATCAGACCAGCATTATGGAAAAACCCAAATAATAGCGCGCTTAGTAATATTGACTCTTTTTCCGAGTATTTTTTTAGTAATAATGTTATTACAATTCCTCTAAACAACACTTCTTCCCATATTCCAGGTATCAACGATGTATAGATATCTGATCTTGGTCCAAGTATTGCTTTTATATCTAATTCAAATGATGCAGTGTATAAACGATCTGCTATCAGTCTCGTTACTAATACGCATGTTAGTACCACTCCAGCTGTTAATATCCCTAACCCCACTATCTTTATTAGAGGTTTTAACTTCGTTATCCTTATGTCTTTTAGAAACTCCTTGTATCCCCTGTTTTTTCCTTGTATTTTCATTACATAGGGTACAATTATCATTAACAGTAATGCTAAAAGAGCGAATGTTATTATAAATATTATATAATAATTATCATACAAATATTCAACATTTCTCAAACCATAATATACCAGCCATACTATTGCATCATATAATATGATTAACAAAATTATAGTCATCCAGATATGTTTTCCAAAGAAACTCTCCGCATCTCTAATACCGTTCTTTCCTTCCACAACTACCATTTTTTTTCACCAATTACCTTTTTCATCTTTCTTCTTTTCATCCTCTGCTCTACTCTTTCTTTACCTTCTTTGAGATTATCCTTGTAAGCATTAAGGAAATTACTAACATTAGTAGAGTAAATGTGAAGCTTAACTGATTTTCATCTGTAGAATATTCAGCAGGTTCATCGAGAGGATATAGATCTTCTGAACTTGCAGAACCATCAATAGAATAAGAACCTGTTCCTGACCAATCTGACCAATAATTACCCTCTTTTGTTTTAGTATCATACCAAGTATTTTTAGTACCATCATCACAAGCTTGGGAAGTTCCTCCTAGATTGTTGTCTACAAAGGTATTATGGTGAATAAGATTATCATCAGAAGAGTATCTTAAATATACTCCATAGCCTTCATTTTCTTGTAGAAAATTGTAAATAACTACACAAAAGTCAGAAGTGTCAAGAGAGATGCCTATGTAGTTGTTATTGTTGCATGTGTTGTTGGCAACAGTCGAACAACTGGAATATTTAAGATAGATTCCACTACTATTGTTGCTGCACATGTTGTTAGTAACAGTCGAATTACCAGAACCCAAAAGATAGATGCCGTATTCGTTGTTATTGCTGCAAGTGTTTTTTTCTACCATCGAACTACGAGAATCCTCAAGACTGATGCCATTGTTATTATTGTTGCACGTGTTGTTGGCAACAGTCGCACTATCAGAAGAGTAAAGATAGATGCCATAGTTGTTGTTGCTGCAAGTGTTGTTGGCAATGGTAGAACTAGAAGAGTAAAGATAGATGCCCCAGTAGTTATTGTTTTCGCACATGTTTTTTTCTACCATCGAATTATCAGAATTCTCAAGGTTGATGCCATAGTTATTGTTGCTGCACGTGTTGTTGGCAACAGTAGAACTATCAGAAGAGTAAAGATAGATGCCATAGTTGTT
>JAHLWR010000026.1 GCA_019057815.1 Candidatus Heimdallarchaeota archaeon | reverse complement strand
GAATCTTCCTTTTTACTGTCTTTGGAGGAAACAGAATCTTCCTTTTTACTGTCTTCGGAGGAAACAGAACCTTCCTTTTTACTGTCTTCAGAGGAAACAGAATCTTCTTCCTCTTTCGCTTTAGATAACATCTCTTCAAGTTTCTTTCTATCTTCTTCTGATAAGGAATCCATAGCTTCTTGACTTCTTTTGTACATATTTGCCATAATGAGACTGTTCATTATTGGAAGAATTAATCTTGATAGAACCTGTGAATTATGATGGTTTTCTGCTTTATCTCTCATCTGCAATAATAATTCCTTAGTCATTGTCCCTTTACCTATTCCAGGGCATTCTCTGTCTATTAAAAAGAATTTTTCACCATTGAATCCCAATGGATAAGCGTCACAATGAATCGGTAAACTAGAGTACAAATTGCATATCTTATTTTCATAATCATATAAGGGGCAACCTGAAGGGTTAGGGTCATCACCTTCAAGAGATGGTCTTTGAATAACAATTTTAACATTAAACGGAGGTTCTTCTCGCATTTGTAGGAAGGGTAAAACATAGTTTAAAGATCCATCATTAATCCATCTTTCTAGATCTTTCAAGTAAATGGGTATTTCAGCCCATTTTTCACAGCATTCTCCACATTTAGTACAATTAAAAACAAATTTTTCAGGCTTTTTTTTCTCTTCGTCAACAGTCTTATCTTCGTCAACAGTCTTATCTTCGTCAACAGTCTTATCTTCGTCAACAGTCTTATCTTCGTCAGTATCCTTATCTATTTCTTCTTTCTTGATACTCTCTTTATTTGATGAATTCATACTAATCGAAGTGAAAAAGAATGAATAAGAAATAAACCTTTTCGATAGTGACACATATATTGAAGCCTACAACTGATTACAAGATTGGGAAGTAAAACTAGTTTTTAAGTGAATACTTGGTTAATTTCAGTCGTATATTTCTCTTTTTATAGTTTCGAAAATACCATCAATAGTTTCAAACATTTGTTCAGTTTCATCAATAGCCGAAATAGCATCCCAGTAATGACCAGAATTAGGGAATCTTTCCTTCAGATGATTCCAAACTGCAGAATAGTATTCTCTTATGATTTGATCAGCTTTACCTTTATTATATTCCAGAAGATCTATTTTATTTACAAGAAGGAAGAAGATGGCTTTTACTTTGCGTGCTTTTCTTTCAGCTTTTACTATGTCCTCATCTAATGTCATAAGAAAATAATTTGAAACTTGTGTCAGAGCATCGGTTTGTACCTTGTGATCTTGTTTTGGATCAATCATGAAAATAATACCATTCGTTTTGTAATCAATAAGGGCTTTCTTCCAATAGGGCCAAAGACTCATGTCTCCTGGACAATCTACGGCTCTTACACGATAGCTACGATGACGTTCTATACTAAAAGTAGATTTGAAAGACTGACTCCTCAATTTTATTTTCTTCTCATGTATTTCAATCTGAGTTGTAGGACTGATATCTTCAACACTTTCCCCTTTAAGACGTTTAATCAATGTTGTTTTTCCTACTCCACTATTTCCGAGAATTGTTATTGATAAATCCCTTGTTAACATATCATTTTCTATTATGATGAAAGCGTATTTCAATTTTTTCCCTAAAAAAGTACTTTTCATAAACCCATTAATTAAGTCTTTTTGTTTTTAGAAACAGGTTTATATCGTTTTGAGGTAAGTTCGAGCTATTTTCACTTTGTTTCAGTCCAAATTCTGATAGCTAAATGTCTGACTATATAATCCCATTAATTTTTAGCTAATGAATGAGAATACTGTCATAATTTCGCTTATATTAATAATCAAGGTTAAAAATAAAAGTTTATATAATTAGAAATTTGCCCGCGGACATCATTAGAGAACGGTATATTCTATGAAATCGTCACTTGAAAGACGAAGAAAAAAACCGGAATGGCCGGCTTTTACAAATATAGATGAATACAAGACCACACCATCACAAGTCTTCATTATAAAAGAGAGATGTAAAGAATGTGAATGGTGTATTATCTATTGCCCAGAACAGATTCTAGAAAAGTCTGATGAGATTAATGCGAAAGGTTATCACCATCCAAAATTGATAGATGGCAAGAGCTTTGAGGATTGTGCTGAATGTCACTTCTGTGAACTTATTTGTCCTGAGTTTGCAATTTATGTTGTAAAACAAGATGATGAAAGAGGTAATAATGATGAGTGATGGAAATTTAGACTTACCAGAAATATTAACCGGAGAACACTTTACAACAGGTAATCATGCTACTGCTGAAGGAGCACTTGCTGTAGGTTGTAAGTTCTTTGGTGGTTACCCTATTACACCCAGTTCTGAAATTGCAGAACATATGGCACTACGTTTACCAAGAGTAAATGGACACTTCGTTCAATTTGAAGACGAGTTAGCTTCAATTATTGGTATTTTGGGTGCAAGGTGGGGAGGATACAAGAGTATGACTGCAACATCAGGACCAGGATATTCCCTAATGGTTGAGAATATAGGTCTTGGTATGATGACTGAAACCCCATGCGTAATTATAAATGTTCAAAGAGGAGGTCCATCAACAGGTCTACCAACATTAGTGGGACAACAAGATATTATGCAAACAAAATGGGGCGCTCATGGTGACTTCGAACCAATTGTATTATGCCCCAGTAGTGTTCAAGAGTGTTTTGATTTAGCTATTCAAGCCTTTAACTACGCTGAACAATATAGATTGCCGGTTACAGTTTTGATGGACGAAATTTTGGGTCATATGAGTGAAAAACTAATCATCCCAGATAAAAGTAAAATTAAAAGAGTAAATGCAAAAAAACCTAATGTTCCTCCTGAGGAATATTTACCTTACAAGCCTGATAAAGATTTAGTTCCTCCTATGGCTATCGCAGGAGATGGATACAATATTATGGTTACAGGATTGACTCATGATGAGAGAGGATACCCTGTACTTGATGTTGAAACTCAAGAAAAGTTAGTAAGAAGAATTAATGACAAAATCAGGAAGAACAAGGATAAAATCATTATTTTGGAAGAATACATGCTCGATGATGCAGAAATAGCTATACTTTCATTTGGTTCTGTTGCAAGAGCAGCAAAAGGAGCAGTGAATAGAGCAAGAGAGAAAGGAATCAAAGCTGGATTACTACGACTAATAACTATTTGGCCATTCCCAGATGAAAGAATTGAAGCATTAGCAAATCAAGTTAAAACAATACTTGTTCCTGAAATTAACTATGGGCAAATAACAAGGGAAGTTGAGAGAGCAGCCCAGGGCAAAACCAATGTTAAAGGATTATTCAAAATGGGAACAATGCATAACCCACAAGAAATCCTAAGTGAAATTGAGAAGTGTGTATAATGGCAGAAGAAGATAGAGAACTAATAGAATCACATGAACATCCTCTAGATGGATATCTAAGAGAGGGTAGAATTCCACATATTTTCTGCCCAGGATGCAGTTTAGGCTCAATTACTAACGTTATAATTGAAGCTATAAATGAAGCAGGTTTTGATCCAAAAAAAGTTTCTGTTGTTTCCGGCATTGGATGTACAGGAAGGATTTCTGGATACCTAAATTATGACAGTTTTCACACTACTCATGGGAGATCAATTCCATTTGCAATAGGGTTGAGTATTACTGACCCTGAACGTAAGGTTATAGTTATCTCTGGTGATGGTGACTTGTTTGCAATAGGAGGAAATCACTTCATTCATGCTGCTAGAAGAAACGCGGATATAACAGTAATATGTGTAAATAATTTCAACTATGGTATGACAGGAGGACAAGTAGGACCAACATCATATATGGGACAGGTTCAAACTACAGCTCCTTATGGTTTCAATGAGGAATCATTCAATCTCCCACATTTAGCTATAACTTGCGGAGCAGTTTATGTTGCTAGATGGACAGCACTAGATGTGAGAAGAATAAAAGACTCTTTTGTTGAAGCTTTTAAAAAGAAAGGATTTTCTTTTGTTGAAGTCTTGGGTAGTTGTCCAACTACTTTTGGTCGCCGAAATCAACTAGCTGAAGGTAAAAAAATACTACAACATTTTGCGGATCATACTGTTCTCAAACACGACGCTGACCCTAAAGAAACTAAAATAGAAAAAAATGGTCCTTTCATAGTTGGAAAATTTGTTGATATCGAAGATAAACCTACTCTAACAGACAATTTATTAGCGATACAACGAATAAGTCAAGCTTCTGATAAAAAGAGTTGATAAAAATGGGTAGAATAGAAATACGTTTTGCAGGTTTTGGAGGACAAGGAATAGGTCTATTAGGCAGACTATTAGGGGAAGCTGTTTCATTATATGAAGAAGGAAAGAATTCAGTTATGACTCAAAGTTATGGTCCAGAGAGCAGAGGAGGAGCAAGCAGTACCGATGTTGTAATCGATACTGAAGAAATTGATTATCCAAAAGCAACAGAATTAGATTATTTTGTTGTTCTGTCAGAAGAAGCTTATCAAAAGTACATACCAAAACTAAAGAAAGGCGGTGTTCTTTTTGTAGAAGAAGATTTGGTCACTCTAGACGATCAAGCTAATAAAGCTAAGAAAATTTTCAAAATCCCAGCCACAAAAATTGCTGAAACGCTTGGTAGTAGACTCTTTGCTAATATTGCTATGTTAGGTTTTGTTTATGCGAATACAGAAGGAATTGTCTCTGAAGAAGCCTTAACACAAGTGATGAAAGAAAAAATTAAAGCTAAATATGTGGAAAAGAATCTCATTGCTTTTCAAAAAGGGAAAGAATACAAACAAGAATGAAGGAAAAGAAAATGGAAGAATTTGAACCAAACATCATTGGTTTTTTGTGTAACTGGTGTTCTTATGCTGGAGCAGACCTAGCTGGAACAAGTAGAATTCAATATCCACCAAATGTAAAAATAATAAAAGTCATGTGTTCGGGGAGAGTAAATCCAATGTATGTAGTTAATGCGCTTCAACAAGGAGCTGATGGTGTATTAATAGGTGGATGTCATCCAGGTGACTGTCATTACAGTCGAGGTAATTACTTGGCTAGAAGAAGAATAGCTGTAATGAAGAGATTATTAGAGTACATTGGTATTGAACCTGAGAGGGTCAGAATGACCTGGGTATCAGCAGCAGAAGGTAGAAAATTTGCAGAAGTAGTGGAAGAAATCACAAAAGACATCAAGAAAATAGGGCCTATGAAAAAGATAAGGAGGGAAAATATATGGTAGATCTGAAAAATCTTATCGAAATCACGAAAAAAATTGTTTCTAGAGAAGATGTCAGATATGTTGTAGGTTATAAAAAAGGAACATATGGATTTCAAATAATGCCAGCTTTTGCTTATACTCCTGAAGATGCAGAAGATTTCATTTATTCTCCTGTATGTTCAAAAAATTTAGCTGTTTATACTATTTTAGAAGAAAAGTTACCGCTGAAAAGAGGAGAAGAAGAAGATAAAAGAAAAATAGGTGTTGTTGTAAAAGGCTGTGATTCAAGAGCAATTGTACAAATTATTCAAGAAAAGGGATTGAAAAGAGAAGATTTAGTTTTAATTGGAATACCTTGCAAAGGTGTTATCGAACCGAAAAAGATTGAAAAAATGTTCCCAAATCAAACTGATCTTATTGATGTAATTGAAAATGATAATAGTGAATATATCATAAATATTGGTGGAAAAACCCACAAAGTTCCTAAAAACGAATTACTATCAGATGTTTGTAAAAGCTGCGAATTTCCCAACCCACCACTTTATGATGTTCTATTGGGAGAGGAAGTGGAAATTACAGAAATAGAGGAATTTAGTAAAATAGACGAGTTGGATGAAAAACATACAGAAGATAAATGGGAATACTGGAAAAGGCACTTTGAGAGATGCATACGCTGTTATGCTTGCAGAGAAGCATGTCCTCTATGCTATTGTAAGGAATGTATGGCCGATACATTAAATCCGCAATGGATTAGACGATCAGTGAATCTATCAGAAAATGCAGCATGGAATATAATGAGAGCATACCATCTCGCTGGGAGGTGTGTAAGCTGCGGAGAATGTGAAAGAGTATGTCCAGTAAATATTCCTTTAATGGAACTCAACAAGAAAATCGAGAGAGATGTAAAGAAGATGTTTGACTACACATCAGGATTGGATGAGGAAGAAAAACCACTATTCGGGATGTTCAAACCCGATGATCCTGAGGATTTTATTCTGTAAGGTGATGAAATGGAAAATCTTGTATTGTCTAAGGAAAAACTACCTGAAATGCTTACAGAAATAGCATCAAAATATGCTTTGTTTGGACCTATAGAAGAGAATGGAGTTACTTCATTTAAACATATAAGCAATTCACAAGAAATCAATCTCGATTACTTACGCTCTAGAATATCTCCAAAAGATTTAATTTTTCAACAAACGGAAACACTCTTCACATTTAGTAAAGGTAAAGAAGTCAAAGTAAACACACCACAAATTGACGAAGCGAAAAGAGTTATTTTTGGGATAAGATCTTGTGATGCTAGAGGTTATAGCATATTAGATCCTGTTTTCGAAGGAAAAAGGGAAGGAGATTATAAAGATCCATTTTATACTAAGAAAAGAAATAGAAGTACATTAATTGGTTTAAGTTGTAACAAACCAGAGGTAAATTGTTTTTGTACATCATTTGACGATAGTCCTGCTTCTATGAAAAATGTCGATATTCTATTCACAGATATTGGTGAAAAATACTTTATTGACATAGTTACAGAAAAAGGGAAAGAACTAATTGAAAACTTAGGTAACCTTTTTTCAAAAGCTTCTGAAGAAGACGGAGAAGTAAGGGAAAGGGTAGAACAAGACGCAATAAATGCAATTACACGTCACATGAATACTGAGGGAGTCGTAGAAAAATTAGAAAAAATGTTTAATCATGAACTCTGGCAAAAAACAGCGATGAGATGTATAGGATGTGGAATTTGCACATATTTATGCCCTACTTGTCATTGTTTTGATATGCAAGATGAGGCAACCCTAAAAGAAGGTGCCAGAATTCGTGTATGGGATTCGTGTATGTACCCAGAATACACTATGCATGCATCAGGACACAACCCAAGACCAGCAAGGATGAACAGAGTAAGAAATAGGGTTTATCACAAATTTAGTTACTTTCCAAAAAATGACAAGATTTTCGCATGTACTGGTTGTGGAAGATGTATAGATTATTGCCCTGTTAATATTGACATCATTGACGTAATTGCTAAAGTTAAGGAGGCAAAAATATGACAAAAAACCCGTATCAACCAATGTTAGCCACGGTAGTAGACATTAAAGAAGAAGTAAGTGGAAATAGGGCTATTAAAACATTTAAACTTGAGTTTCAAGATGAAAAGGTTAAAGAGAATTTCAGCTTCTTACCTGGTCAAACCATTATGATAAGTCTATTTGGAACAGGTGAGAGTATGTTTGCTATTTCCTCATCTCCTACTGAAAAGGGATATATTGAAGTAAGTGTGATGAAACTTGGTAAAGTTACAAATGCTCTGCATGAAATGGTTGTGGGAGATACAGTAGGAGCAAGAGGACCTTATGGAAATCATTTTGATATAGAAGGTTGGAAGAAAAAGAACCTACTCTTTATAGGGGGTGGAATAGGTCAAGCTCCTCTTCGTTCCTTGTTAAATTATTGTTTAGATAATAGAAGTGATTATGACAATTTAGAAGTGATCTATGGTGCTCGAACATCAGAAGATATTTGTTTTAAAGAAAAATTCGACGAGATGCAAAAACAGCAAGATGTTGATGTTCATCTTTCTATAGATGTACAGGAAAAAGGATGGGATCATTATGTAGGTTTCGTTCCTGCGAATTTACAAAGACTTAATCCTTCACCAGAGAATACTATTGCAATTACTTGCGGGCCTCCAATTATGATCAAATTTGTTATTCAAAATCTATTAGAACTAGGTTTCAAAGAAAATCAAATTTACACAACTTTAGAAATGAGAATGAAGTGTGGAATTGGAATCTGCGGCAGGTGTAATATTGGCAACATCTATGTCTGCAAAGATGGTCCAGTTTTCTCATATGATCAACTAAAGGATCTTGAAGGAGATATGTAGAGGCGTGAGAAAAAAATGAAAATTGGTGTTTATGTTTGTGAGTGTGGCAGTAACATTGCAAGTACTGTTGACGTTGATAAAATAGTAGAAGAAGCAAAAGATCTACCAAATGTTGCTGTTAGTCGAGTTTACAAATATATGTGTTCAGATCCAGGTCAAGAACTAATTAAAAATGATATAGACGAATACGATTTGGATAAAATAGTTGTTGCAGCATGTTCTCCTCGCATGCACGAAGCAACTTTTAGATCTGTCTTAGAAGATAAAGGGTTAAACCCCTATGTTCTGGAGATTGTTAACATTAGAGAACATGTTTCATGGGTTAATTCTGATAAAGATAAGGGAACAGAAAAATCTATGGCACTTTTGACTGGAGCAGTGCATCGTTCTGCTTTAATGAAACCTTTAGAAAGGAAAAAGGTAGGTGTTATACATACAGCTCTTGTCATAGGAGGAGGAATTGCAGGTATTCAAGCAGCTCTTGATATAGCCAATATGGGATATAAAACTACACTAGTTGAAAAAACATCATCTATTGGTGGAAAAATGTCTCAGCTTGATAAGACATTTCCAACTTTAGATTGCTCACAATGTATATTAAGCCCCAAAATGGTTGAAGTGAATCGCCATCCTAACATTAAGTTACTTTCATTAAGTGAAGTAGTAGCAGTTGACGGTTATGTAGGTAATTTTAAAGTAAAAATCAAGAGAAATCCACGTTATGTTATAGAGGATAAATGCACTCTCTGTGGTGATTGTTTGCCTGTTTGTCCTGTTATAGCTCATGATGAATACAATCAGGGTTTTTCACCTAGAAAAGCAATTTACATCTCTTATCCACAAGCAATACCAGCTTCTTTTATTATTAATCCTGATGATTGTTTAGGAATTGATCCGTTGATTTGCACAAAATGTAAAGAAGTATGCGGACCCGAGGCAATAGATTTTGATATGCAACCAGAAATAATAGAGGAAGAATTTGGAGCAATTATAGTAGCAACAGGTTTTGCTCCTTATCCAATTGAAAATATAGGAGAGTACGGATATGGAACAATTCATGACGTAATCTCTGGTCTAGATTATGAAAGAATAGTATCAGCTAGTGGACCAACGGAAGGTAAAATTCTACGACCATCTGATGGAAAAATCCCTGAAACAGTTGTTTTTATTCACTGTGCTGGATCACGCGATCCCTCTAAACATCTCCCATATTGTTCGAAGATTTGTTGTATGTATTCAACAAAACATGCTTTGCAATATAAACACATTGTACATAATGGAACTGCTATCAACTTCTATATAGATATCAGAACTGCAGGAAAAGACTATGAAGAATTCTACCAGAGAGCTGCAGAAGAAGATAAAGTGATCTATATTAGAGGAAAAGTCTCTGAAGTTTTAAAAGATGGGAATCAAATATTAATAAAGGGAGTTGATACACTCTCGGGTGAAACAGTAGAACTCCACGCAGACATGGTAGTTTTAGCTACTGGAATAACACCTAGTGAAGGAACTAAAGAAATGGCTAGTTTGATGAACCTAGCAGTTGATATAAATGGTTTCATAAGAGAAGCTCATCCAAAATTAAAACCTATCGACACAGCCATTGCAGGTATATTTATTGCAGGAACAGCTACAGGTCCAAAAGATATTCCAGACACAGTTTCGCAAGCAAGTGGAGCTGCGTCAAAAGCGTGTGGTATATTATCACAAGATGAACTAGAGATAGAAGCTACAGTTGCTATAGTTGATGACTCATTATGTCGAGGTTGTGGTATGTGTGCTGAAGCGTGCCCATATAGCGCTATTGAGATGCAAGTAATAAACCAGTACGGTCATTCTACTAGAATTGCTTATGTAAATGAAGCGATGTGTAAAGGCTGTGGAAGCTGCGCAGCAGCATGTTTGAATGGAGCTATTAACCAACTTGGCTATACAGACAGTCAAATCCTTGCACTGATAAGTGCATTAGGAGGAGATTAAAGGTTAAGGAGATAAAGCAAATGTCTTATGAATATATAAAAATTGGATCGGAAGAGAAAGCATTCATCGCAAAAGTCGAGGAGATTTCGGGTCAAAACGTTTATAGCTGTTATCAATGCGGTAAATGTTCTGCTGGCTGTGCTTTCAGTTATAAAATGGATAAAACAGTAAATCAATTCATTCATCTCATTCAGCTAGGACAAAAGGAGAGAACATTGGATGCTAATACCCATTGGATTTGTGCTAGTTGCTTTACTTGTACTGTCCGTTGTCCCAGAGAAATCGATGTAGCGGCCCTTATGGAAGCTGTTCGAGAAATTAGTCTCAGAGAAAATCCAGAGAAAGTACGAATAGCTGATCTTCCAAAAGAATCCTTAGAAAAACTCCCAAATATCGCTTTAGTAAGCAATTTTCGTAAAAAGACAGGATGAAGAGACAAATGGTTCAATATTCATATTTCCCAGGTTGTAATTTAAAGACAAACGCCAAAGGCTTTGAGAAATCAGCCTTAGCAGTCTCTAAACAATTGGATGCAGAATTAGTTGAGATGCCTAATTGGAACTGCTGTGGGACAGTGCATACATTGGTCTCAGATAATCTAATGAAAAGGATAGCACCTACAAGAATTCTATCAAGATCATCCAAACACGTTGAAATGCTAGAAAATTCTCCTAAAGAGGTTGTTACTCTTTGTTCAATGTGTAATTCTACATTAAAAGTTGTTAACAAAGATATCAAAAACGATGAGAGTAAACTTGAACCAATCAACTTCCAACTTGAATTCGATGAAGAAGAATACAAGAAGGATATGGAAGTAAAACATTTTCTTGAAATTCTCAGAGATAGCGTTGGATATGAAAAAATAGAAAAAAATGTTAAAAAACCACTTAAAGGGTTAAAGGTTTTTTGTTATTACGGTTGCATGTTGCTACATCCAGATGAAGCAAAAATTGATGATGAAGAGATGCCAGCCGTTCTTGAAGATCTTTCCGAATCTCTTGGAGCTGAGATTATTTTCTCTCCACTCTTCAAATATTGTTGTGGTTCATATCATATTGTAGACCAAGAAGATATAGTCAACACTCAAGTACAGAAAATAATACAATCAGCAAAACAAAGTGGTGCAAATGCAGTTGTTGTAGCATGTCCATTGTGTGCCTACAATTTAGATGCTCAACAAAAATTAATGGAAAAACAAGGTCAAGATAAAGAATTGCTCCCTATATTTTATTTTACCCAATTAATGGCTATAGCAATGGGAGAACCAATTAATATTAATCATTTTGAAGAACATCATATTAATCCAAAGAAATTATTAAAAAAATTAAAACTAATATAGAGGGTTAAAAAATGTCAAAAGCTAAAGCGAACTCAAAACCAAAGGATAATGTCTCCCCAACAGTAAGAATATACATAATGGGAGAAGCAAAGGATGTTCCAGCTTCCTTAACTATAATGAAAGCTATTGAATATGCAGGTTACAAATTAACAAGAGGAGCTGGGTGTCGAGCTGGTTTCTGTGGAGCATGTGCGACAATATATAGGAAAGAAGGTGATTATCGGATTTATACAGCTCTAGCTTGTCAAACGATGGTAGAAGATGGGATGTATTTAACGCAATTACCCTTTGTTCCTGCTGAAAAGGTAAAATACAATATCAAGGATTTATCTCCATCAGCTGAAACGATACTTCGCTATTATCCCGAAGTAGCACGTTGTTTAAGCTGTAACGCATGTAGTAAAGTTTGTCCTCAAGATTTATCAGTAATGGATTATGTTCAATATGCACTGCAGGGACAGATCGAAAAAGCCACAGAAGCAAGTTTTGACTGTGTAAGCTGTGGTCTTTGTGCAATAAGGTGTCCAGCAGAGATACCGCAATATCATGTAGCAGAATTAGTTCGAAGGTTGTATGGAAAATATATACAAAAATATCCTGAAACACTTGATAAGAGAGTAAAAGAGATTGAAGATGGTGTTTTTGAAGAAGGTTTCAAGGAGTTTATGTCCATGTCCCACGATGAGATTGTAGAAAAATACAAAGCTAGGGATTTTATTGATCAAAAAAAGAAGTGACGTATTATGAAGTTTATTAGAGGATATCCAGAAACAATGCGTAAAAGCATAGATAATGTAAACAAAACACGTTCGAAACGAATAGATGAAGTAATAGCAGATATGACTCTTGAGGAAAGAGATAAAGTATTGAAGAGTTTTCACCCTGATTATAAAAAAGAAACAAAAGAGAATATCGCTTGGGGATCAAACAAGGGAGATATAGTACCTATAGAAGTAGCATCGATTCTAAACGCCTATCCAACAGTTAGTCCAGATACTATAGATTTATCAAAAGTTGACTATGATGTTGGGGTTCTCATTATTGGTGCTGGAGGAGCAGGAACATCAGCTGCTTTATGGGCAAAATATTCGGGAGTGCCTGAAAATCAAATACTTGTTGTTACAAAATTGAGACATGGGGATTGTAATACAATCATGGCTCAAGGAGGAATACAAGCTGCTGATCGATCTGAAGACTCACCACTAATACACTACTTGGATGTAATGGGAGGAGGTCACTTCACGAATGAACCAGAACTTGCAAGAGCCTTAACAGAAGATGCTCCAGCAATAATCAAATGGCACAAAGACATAGGAACAATGTATGATCTAAACGAAGATGGAAGTTTTGTAGAAAATCCTGGTGGTGGAACATCAAGAAATAGAATGCATGCTACGAAAGATTATACAGGTATGGAAATTTTTAGAACATTAAGAGACGAATTCAGAGATTTATCTATCCCTGTTCTAGAATTCATGCCAGCTATTGAACTTTTAACGGATGAAAAAGGTAAAATAACTGGTGCGTTACTGTATCATCTTGAAACCAAACAATACTTCGTTGTCCGAGCAAAAATTACTGTTCTTACAACTGGGGGTTTTGGCAGACTACACGTTGCAGGATTCCCTACTACTAACCATTATGGTGCAACAATGGATGGAGTCTTGATGGCATACCGTGCGGGTGCTCAACTTAAACACCTAGATAGTACTCAGTTCCATCCAACAGGAGCAGCTTTTCCTGAACAAATTATAGGATTGCTTGTGACAGAGAAAGTCAGGAGTTTAGGAGGTCAAGTACTCGGCTATGATGGAGAACAACTTTGTTATCCTCTCGAACCTAGAGATGTCGAAGCTTCAGCTCTAATTCGTTGCTGCATATCAACAGAGAATTATATAGAAACACCTTCTGGAATGCGCGGAGTGTGGCTTGATAGCCCTATAATTGAAGAAATCAAAGGAAAAGGAACCATTCAAAGAGATTTAAGCGCAATGTATAGAATGTTCCAAAGATTCGATATTGACATTACTGAAGATCCAATTCTTGTGTATCCAGCACTACATTACCAAAACGGAGGAGTTATCCACAATAAGAACTGTTACACTTCCCTCAAAGGTCTACTTGCTGCTGGAGAAATCTCTGGAGGAGTACATGGTAAGAACCGTCTTATGGGCAATTCATTACTGGAAATCAATGTTTTTGGAAGAAGAGCAGGGATAACGGCTGCAAAAGAATACAAAAAACAGATAGCTAAAGGAAACTTGACTCTAAACCACTTAAAAAAGACGGTTACTGCATTAGATGCACTAAACATAAAGGATAAAAAATATGCGCCAATTTTATTACCAGAATATAGAGAGGAAGCAGTTCAAAATCGTTTAATTCAACTATATGAAGAGATAAGGTAAACTACTTAATTACCTATTACAACCCTCTTTTTTTATTTTATTTCAACAACAAGAATTTAAATCTTAATACAATTGTAATTTAGGAGATAAAAAGATAAAAAAAGAAAAGCGAATAATTTTTCACTCTTTTTCTGCATATTTTAATTTATACTTGTTAAAGATTATTGCACCTATCACAAATAATACAATTGTCCAAATGACTAGAAGTAGGAAATCAAACAACAAACCAGTTATTTCACTAGATGATTCGAGCATTATTCCATTTTTCATAACGAGAAAAGCTGATCTGAAAGGAGTAGCATCAAGCCACGAGAAATTTTTACCAGCAAACGAAAAAATAGGTTTAATCGTGATAAAGAATTCTGCAACAAACATATGTAAAGTGGAACCAAAGAGAATAAGAATAGGAGCTGCAATTCTTGCCTGAATAAATGAACCTATTATAAGAGCTATAGTTGCACTAATTATACCTAGTAATGCCATAGTTGCTATCATCATTAACCAGACAAGGGGATTCAATGAGAAACTAATGAAACCAAGCATTGCAGCAAATGTCAGCATAAAGATTCCTTGCAGTATGGCAATGGTAGACCATGCTAACAATATACTACCTAAGTACTGGACAGAGCTTAATTTAGTAAGTTTCAATCTTTTTAATAATCCTGTTTTATTTTCTTGGTCTAGAATCCAAATAGCACTAACTGATGACAGTAGTATAGTACTGATGATATTTCCAGGAAGAAGTTTAGAATAAAATTCACGTTGAAAATCCTCAATTGCATCCCCAGTACTAGAGCTAACTAATTGAACATCAAAACTTACAGAACTACTAGAAGATATATCACTAGTTAGATTTAAGTCAAACGAAAAACTATAGTTTTGTTGTAATATCGTCCAAATAGAATTAGCGTGAATTATTGAATGGTTTGAAATGAACTCACTCATTATTTGCCATAAATATGTGTATGATTGCATTGTGTCTTGCAGAGTAACATCCCCATGAAAATTCAGAACAAGATTTGCTGAACTATTTAAGTAAACTGAGAGCTGGTTTATGGCATTAGAGATATTGACAGTTTCGCTGGGATAATTCTCAAACTCAGCTGTAAGTTGTTGAATTAATATTAACGATGCATAATACCTCGTCATATTACTCGCTTGAGAAGAAAAATCAGAAGGAATCTCTACCCCACCATAGATGACCAGATTCCGGATATCAGTATCCATTTTTTCCAATTCAGCATAAGAAATAGTAGAGAAAATTTTAATGCCACTTTCACTCTTATAATCAGAGAGTACAGATGTAAACAGATTACCCATTGCTAGCATTTCGTCTGTAATTGGATCTACAATTGGATTATCTGCTGTGTAGAGACCAATATCAAGTGTTGTAACAGCGGGAGCCCAACTTCTACTAATAAAACCAAATAAAATCATGAAGAAAAGAGGAAATCCTATTACATAAAAGTAAAATTCCTTTGACCTAATCACTTGTTTTATTCTTATAAAGGCTAAATCAAACACTATCATTTTTCTTCACTCTCCTTCGTTTCGACAATAACAGTAGAATTATCATACAATTCCCTCGTCATAAAGAGGAATGATTCTTTCAAACCTCCTTTTTTAATATTCATCTCCATTATATCGCCCATAATCGCTTCAATTTTCATGATTTCATCCATCAATCTTGTGATTTCATCACTTTTTACAAAAAAAGTATCTTTTATTCTAATATAATCCAATTCAGCATTTTCTTTCTTCTTCGTTTTGAGGAACCGTTCAAAATCATCTGAATCTTTTGTAAGCCCTACTTGAAGCACCTTTTCTCCTACATAACTCTGTATCAGCTCTTCAACCGTACCCATAGACACAATTTTACCTTTATTTATGATTAAAACGCGGCTAGAAAGAGCTTCAGCTTCTTCCATTAGATGTGTGGTTAAGATTATCGTTGTTCCTGCATTCTTTAATCGCTTCAAGTCTTCCATAAGTAATGTTCGTGCATGGACATCTAATCCTGTAGTTGGTTCGTCTAAAAACAGTAGTAATGGATCATTCATCAATGCCATAATTATGCTTAATTTTCTCTTCATACCTCCTGACAACTTATCTGCACGTTTTTTCTCATGCCCTTTCAGACCAAAGTTTTCAATCATTTTTGAAACTTTTTTTTGAAGTTCAACCTTTTTTAAACCATATAACTTACCCATCAGTGATACATTCTCTTGAACAGTTAAATCGTCCCAAACTAGATGTTCTTGTGGAACATAACTTAATTTGTATTTCATATCACTTTTCAATATCTCACTAATATTAACGCCTAGCACTTCGGCTCTTCCAGAAGTAGCACTTAGTTGTCCTGTGAGTATCTTCACAATGGTGGTTTTGCCTGCTCCATTTGGACCAAGAAGTGTGAAAAGCTCACCCTCTTCGACTGTAAATGAAACATTATCAATTGCTTGAAAATCACCAAATTTTTTTGTTAGGTTCTTGCACTCAACTACAGTACCCATACTAGAATTAAATATTCAAAGTAGTATTTAAAATATGACAAATCAGATTACACTTTCTGATCCAGTTTTTCTTAACCATTGATATGTATATTTTACTGACCTTTTAGATTCAAATCTATTTAACTGAAGATTCAATTTATCTCATAAAAATTTAATAACTCCTTTCAAGTATCCCTTATGAGGAGGTAATCTTATGATTAATGATCCACGAGTTGAAGCAGAAGTAAAAGCATTTTTTAAAGAATTTGTAGAAGCTTATCCTAAAGATGACCTAGACAGATATCTTAACCTTTTTTTACAAGATGAAAATCTTGTAATGTTTGGTACAGGTGAAAAATGGTTAGGATGGGAAGAGTACAAAAATGCACCAGCAGAAGACAAGGAAAGACATGGAGAGATTTCTCTTACATATGACTGGTTAACAATAAACTCACATGGTATAATCGCTTGGATTGCTGCTGAGGTTAACGTTAAAGTAAAAATTGAAGGTGAGTGGAGAAGTATTCCTGCAAGGTTAACTGGTGTTTTAAGGGAGATTGAAGGTAAATGGAAAATAGTTCAAGGTCATATTTCAGTAACTGGATAGAAACAATAGCGATTGGAGAGTGAACATAGAAGAATTAAGAGAAATCATCAGAAAAGGTCCAACTGATATCTAAAACAAATCTAATCCGGAAGTGCAAAATCGTAATAACGAAGTTTATGTAAATCTCTTGGACCAACATATGCAAGAAAACCATCGCCAGAAGCTCTTTGATAAACATCATAGATTCTTGAGTTTCTGGTTGGATAATCTACTATCAAAACTGGTTTTCCAGCTGACAACATTATGTCGAGATAAGATTTAATCTCCTCGATTTCTTCTTGATTATTTTTACTATTGTCATAGTAATAAACATCTTCTCTTCCTATTCCATCTATTGAATCTATATAATTTGAATTATCTAACAATTGTTCACTGTTTTGAACAAATACTAAAAAATCACTTTTTTTGCCTTGGTATATAGACTTAGATTACCCACAAAATTCATCATTTCTTGTTTAGATTCTGGAAATGAATCTTGATAGTACTCATATGCATCGATTATATCAAGATAACAACCATCAAAACCATTATTGATTATTCTATCCAAGTAACTATCATTAGAACCAAATATAATGTTCTGCCACTCCTTAATCCAATATTTGACTTTGAAATTACCAGCCCATTCAGGATTCTCCACATCTAACCACTCAGGAGCAGAAGGATCAGGGATACCATCATTATTCGAATCCCAAACTTCATCCCAATAAAAACGATATGTTTCAGCTTCTCCAATACTCAAGTAACTCAGAAGAAGTTTGTCTTCTGGTTCTTTCATGAGCTGTAAATCAGAAATGGGATACTCACCTTCTTCTGACCCATCAGAGGAATAATCGATAATGAGAAGATCATATTTTGAATTACCTATCTCGTCAATATCTATATCTTGAAGTTGATACGTGAAATCATTAATTTCTCTATCATTAATTAAGAAAGATGGTTGTACAATTGGAATCAGCTCGGGTTTTAAGACAAAATAGAGAACTGGGCTAATTAGAGAGGCTAGAATGATTATTGAAACAATGATAATGTATAACTTCTTCACATAATCTGATGTGTACTGATATGCTAAATATATTGCCATTAAACTAGTTAGAAACTGTGTAAGGCAAGCACTCCCTTATAATAATGTCCACTAAACAGCAAGCTTGGTATTATTCAGTTAGTGAGAAACAAATATCATTATACTGCAAAAATGGAGAATAAGAAAACCATATATTTTCGTTTATTAATAATGTAAATAATGATCCCTAAGTCAGAAGAGTTTCATTTAGGACAGTAAGGTCCTCTAAACAGCACACATGCTATGAAGTTTTACAACTTGACAGATTTCATTCTGTAACCCTCGCATGCGAAGAGGGACGATTTAGTGATTGCAATAGTTGCTCTCCTTTATCTTTAATATTTCGAGCTGCATTGTGGTGAGTATCAACATAATCTCCACATTTCTTACACAAAGCTTTATCATAATAATGATTGGTTCTATCTAAAATTCCTCTACATTGGAAATGATAGGTGCTGGTGCCTTGGGGTGGTACCTTTATTAAGCGAATAATTCTTCCAGAAATTTTTGTAGCAATTAATATAGCTTTTTCGAAAATGTCTATTTCATCAGGCATGGAATAAAACGCTTTCCCAAGAGCCCCCTTTTTTCCTCTAGGATCAAAATCTAGATTTTCAATGCATAGATAACAACTACCACTTTTTATTAACACAGCAGCTATCAGATGTGGTAGTAAATTCTTGATTTCAGATAAAATCTTCTTTCTTTTTGAATAAACCCTGTCTAATTCACCTTTCAATTTGCAGTAATCATGTGAATTCTTATCTCTACCTTTGTTTTTCAAAGCGTAACTAAGCTGTGGAATGATTCTTGAGTTCAGGTGATTATATTTTCTTATCAATATCTTAATTTCTTTAGGTATTCTTATTTGATTTGAAAATGCAAGAATATAGTCACTAAGACGATTTATATCCAAACCTAGTACACTTGAAGAGTTTGTTCTTATTGGTTTCAGAAGTTTTTTAGTAAGTTTGTGACTAATAAACATTGAATTAGATCCTTCCAAAACCACAGACACACAGATTTTATAACTTGGAGCTTTTCCATGTTGAATTTTCAATAATTTTATCTTAGCACCATTTCTGATATATTCCTTTACTTTTCTTGGAAATACTAGATTACCATTTATTCTAGAATAACCTTTTAATGGAAACCCAAGTTCAAAACTGCCATCTCTTTGTACTAGTTCAGTCATCTGCTTGGCATTACCAGGTCTTACAATAACGTAATCTTTCTTCATTAACAGGATTATTGGCAATCTTCCTTTCTTTTTTGTTTTAAATGGAGGAGAAACACATTTTTTTGGGTCAGAATTTTTAATAATTTTAGAGACAGTTTCTTCTAATTTTGAAGAAAGTGCGAAGAGTATAATCGATCTTAAAGGAGAGAATAATCTTCTACTTTCATTACCAAATGTTTTTGCTATTCCTCTACTAAGTTTTTTGAGACTTTGCCAACGAGATTTATGCTCCATATTATTCCATTCATGTAGGTTAGAAGATATAAAATCTAGATTATTATCAAAGAGCTTTAATTTTTCAAGAAATGATTTCTCTTTAGATGTCATTTTTTTTAAAGATAACTCCTTACACTTTTTCTGATAGAATTTGGAGAAAGCACTTTTGATCTCTCTTTCAGTAAGATTTGGAAGACTTTTATTGAAGTGTATTTCCTGAGGTACAAAATTATCTATTTGTCTTCGAGAGCTAGTTAATAGATTAATGATATAGATTCGCTTTATTTTCCATTGAAAAGTCAGAATGTTTTCAACTCTAGGACTTCTACCGAAAATAATCCACTCTAAAGCTTGGGATTTCCATTTTAATAATAATTGAAAAATATCAGAAACTTTTTTTTCTCTATCAATGGTACCTTTAGCTGCAATGAAAAGCTGATAATATGCACTATTCCCAATGTTAGCATAGTTTTTTGTGTGTTCTTGGATAACGGCTGGTGCAAATTTACTGTCTTTATCTGGTAATTCTCTTGCGATATTTAGAGCTGTATTAATGGTTTTTGTATTATAAATCATGTCTTCTTGTCTTACTTGTAAACCTTTTACGCGTTTGTTTGCTTCAATCTCTTTTGTCCTCTTTGTTCTTTTATCACCTTCAAATTTAACACCTAAGGTGTATGTCCTTAGAACTTTACTACTAAGTCCTAATATAGACACCTTTGAAACAGAGGACATCAATACTTAATACTTAATTTCATTTATAAACTCATAAAAACAGCAAGGTTATCAGTATTCATATACTGTTCTTCCATTTTCAGTACATTGCAATAATATGATTCTTATCTATATAGAGGATTTTCTTAATAACAAAACTTTCAATAATGGATTATCTATAAATCAGATTATATGCAAAAAGAACTGTATTTAACATCATCAAATTGGAAGGAAAAAATTGATTATTGGTTAAAAGAAAGCCAAATACACAAATCACGGAAAATGTTCAAATTGGATTTGATGAAAGCAGCTCTTTTAGTGCTTGACATGCAAAATTATTTTACTGATTACAACTCCCATGCATTCATTCCTTCGGTTCAATGCATAATTAAACCTATACAAAGAATCATCAAAAAAATGGCATTGTTAGATAGACCTATCATTTTTACAAGACACGTTACCAGCGGTCAAGAAAAAGACTTAATGAGATTATGGTGGAGGGATAGTATTTCAATCGATGAAAAAGAATCTGAAATCATCAAAGAGTTACAAGCTGATCAAGGAACTAAGATAATAAAGAATCATTATAGCGCATTTATGAATACAGAACTTGAAAATATGTTAAATAAGAGTGAAATTAGTCAAGTCTTGATTACTGGAGTGATGTCTCATCTTTGTTGCGAAACAACGTTAAGGGAAGCTTTTATGCGGGGATTTGAACCTTTTTTTATTGTAGATGCTACAGCAACATATACTGAACAACTTCATCTGGGAACAATAAGAGCGGTTTCACACGGTTTTGGTGTATGTCTTTCTTCGGAGGAGATTTTGAATGAAAGAGAATAAGAAAACTAGGATTGTGTTGATAGGTGGGGGACCAGCATGTGTTACAGCAGCAATACAACTGAGTCGTTCAGATATGAAACCCACGCTCCTAAGCGAAAATATTGGTGGGACAATTAAAAATGCGAACTTAATAGAGAATTTACTTGGTTTTCCTGAAGGAATTAGTGGAGAAGACTATGTTACATTGATTCAAAAACAATTAGAAAAAAATGATGTTCAAGTGATTTTAGAAGAAGTCGAAAAAGTTACTTTACTAAAGAATGAATATGAAATAATAACTTCAAAAAGCAGAATATTAGCTGATCAAGTTATAATCGGAACAGGGTCTAAACCAAAAAGATTAAACGTTAAGGGAGAAGAAAAAGCCAAGAAAAAGAATCTACTTTTTTATGAAATCTTCAACCTAAAATCGAATATAATCGCTAATAAAAAAATAACAATTATTGGAAGTGGGGACGTTGCTTATGATTACGCACTCAATTTATGTAAATCGATGGGTCTTATAACAATTATACAAAGACAACAGAAAACAAAGAGTCTACCAGTTCTGCAAGAGAGAGTAAAAGAACAAGAAAATATCACATTTCTGAAAGACAGAGAACCAATGAAAGTAGAAATAGAAGATGATAAGATAATTTTAACAATCTTAAATGAAGGAAGAGAAGAGCAAATTACATCTAATTATATTCTTGTAGCTATAGGTAGAGAACCAAATATCAGCTTCTTAGATTCTAAATGTATGCAACAATATAAAAATCCAAATGATGATTCAGGTCTTTACTTTATTGGAGATGTAAAATCAGGCAATTTTCGACAAGTGTCAATTGCAATGGGAGATGGAATGAAAGCAGCAATGGAAATAATAAAAAAGGTATTAGTTAAGGAAGATTACAATGGAACTTCTAGGTAAGTATGGAAAAGAGGACTTAGCAATATTATACGTAGCCAAAAATGATGACAAAGTCCTAGAATTTGTTGAGAGTTTACAACCACCCATCCCCAGGGAGAAAAAATGGGTGCTAATCATCTCTACAATGTACGGTTGTCCTATTGGCTGTTTAATGTGTGATGCTGGAGAGTATTTCCACGGGAAAGTATCAAAAGAAGAGATGCTTGAGGAAATAGATTATATGGTTAAAGCTCGTTACACAGATGGAAAAGTACTAGTTGAAAAATTTAAAGTCCAATTTGCTAGAATGGGAGAACCTGCTCTGAACGAAAATGTTCTAGAAGTTCTTGAAGAGTTGTATAAGAAGTATGAAGCTCCAGGATTAATGCCATGTATTAGTACTGTCGCACCAAAAAATTCTGAAGAGTTTTTTAACAGATTGATAACAATTAAAGATCAATTATATCCTAAAGGAAAATTCCAACTTCAGTTCTCAATTCATTCTACAAGTGATGAAAAGAGAAGGAAATGGATTTCTCCAAAGATTTGGAATCTAAGTGAGATTGCGTCATACGGAGAAAAATGGTTCAAAGAAGGAGATAGGAAAATAACTCTTAATTTTGCAGTTGCAGAAGATTCAGAGATAGATCCAGAAATTGTAAGAAAACATTTCAACCCAGATAAATATTGGATTAAGTTAACTCCAATAAATCCAACAAACAAAGCTGTAACAAATAAAATAAAAAGTGGCATAACAGAAGAAAATTCAGAATTCTTTCCATTAGTTCAAGAATTCATAAAAAGAGGATTTGAGGCTGAAATAAGTTTTGGGGAATACGAAGAAAATGAGATTGGAACAAATTGTGGGCAATTTGCAACTAAATATAATAATGGAAAAGTCGAAATAAAAGAAACCTATACAACCACTAAATATGCTCTTTCTGATTAACAGCATTTTTTAATTAAAATCTGACAAATTTATTGGGTTATTATTTTTCACTATCATATTTTTTATTAGAAACAAGAAGCTTCTTTTTATAAAAAAATCTTGTAGGTTTATCATGACAATAAAAGATATTGAAATTTTAGCTCTAGAGCTTTTATCAAAACCTTCCATTGCGTATCTTGCAACTATTGATAGAAATGGTTTTCCCCATATAAGAGCAATTTTCAATTTAAGGTGTTCTAAAAAGTTTCCCCATCCAGCAGAAGTAATTGAAGAATATGAGGAAAATCCCCTGACTGTTTATATCTCAACAAACACTTCTTCAATAAAGATGAAACAAATAAAGGAAAATAACAATATAGCTATCTACTATTCTCTTCCAAGTGAAGTAAAAGGAATAATGTTACAGGGACATGCTGAAATTCTAGATGATATTGAGTTAAAAGAAAAAATCTGGGTCGATGATTGGGAGATGTACTATCCAAAAGGTTATACAGATCCGGATTTCACAATATTGAGACTAAAACCCAAATATCTGAAAGGATGGTATAAAGGTCACCACGAGCTTTATTTAGGTGATTAATACTTGAAAAGAGAAAAAAATTGATAAAAAATTAATGTGGATGCCACTCAACATTTCCTTCTTTATCAATAGTTGCACCTGCGTGTCTTAAAGCCCAACAGGAGATAACGACTCCAACTGGTAAAGATGCAGGATGTCTAGCTGCAAACTCCATATGAACATCCAAAACAGAAGGTCCTTCACCTAATCCCATTGCACCTATCTCTAATTTGTTCAAAGTTTTTACCAATTCTTTTTCTAATTCAGCTATCTTCTCATCTTCATGATACTGATATAATGGTCTTAAAAGTGATTTTTTTGCGAGATTCATACACATATCTTCGCCACCCCCAACACCTACTCCTATTGTATATGGTGGACAAGCAAGAGGTCCAGCAGCTGCTGTTGCTTCCACTACAAACTCTTTAACTCCCTTAATCCCTTTCCCTGGTGGAACCATTTTCATCTTTCCAACATTAGAAGAACCACCACCTTTTGGCATCGCGATTATCTCTAAATTATCTCCTTCTACTAGGTCTATGTAGAACCAAGGAACATATCCTCTCAACCCTACATTGTTTTTTGTGTTTCCTTTAAACATATCTACAGCATTAGGTCTAAGAGGAATATTGGGAGTTGCTTTCTTTGTCGCTTTTATGAGGGCAGTCTTAACTTCTGATCGTAATGGAAATTTATCGCCTATTTTTATAAAGAAAGACACTAGACCTGTATCTTGGCACATAGGCTTACTATGTGTTTCAGCAAGTTTTACATTCTCATTAATTGCATGCATTTGTGATTTTCCTAAAGTTCCCTCTGTTTCTTCTTCTCCTTTCAATAAAGTTTCTTTTACTTCACTTGGTAATTTTGTTGCTGCTATCTTTAATAACTGAGCAGCTGTATCTTCAATAACTTGAGCTATATCTATCATCTTTTACAACTCCTTCAATATTTTCTCCTTATTTTTAGCGATGTTTTTTATACTTTCTTCAGTAAGGTTACCACCATGAATATCGATTGTAATAGTTAAAGGTCCGAAGTTTTCTACTTCATAAACCCATAAACATTCAGGTGAATCCACAAGTTCCCAAGAAATGATTAAGTTTAAAATCTTATGATATATACTTGTAGTTTTCCAAATGTGTATCATAATTAGATTTCGATCAGAACTCGAATGATCTGAATCAAATATCTTTCCAATTTGAAACTATGAAATCCCATGTTTCTGCAATAGATACCCGGAGGAGAGTTAAGTACTTCTTTCCATATTTGAAATTGAATGTCATCTATCAGTTTACTAAACAAATTATTTTGTATGGGGAGAATAAATGTTCTATTTATTTCTTTTCTAATATTCCAAATATCATCACCATGTTTTGTTCCAATTCCTAGAAGTACTTCTTTCCAATTTCCATTATCCGTATAATCAAACTGAACTTGTTTTCCAACAACCCGAATTCTAAACCCATTTCGAGGTTCAATAGAACTAGGTAAAACGAATGACCAATCATCTATGGTTTGGATATATTCTAGTATCCAAGAGAAAAAGTCTCTCCAAACTTTTTGGTATTCAAATACTATTGCAAAAAAAAGTTTGATGCTGAAATCTCCTTCAGATTTTCTAAAATTATATTTAGATCCTAGAAAATTTACTTGTTCTACTGGAATACCAGATTGAACCAGTCGTTTTTTCCAAGCACCAACTATCTTATTAGAGTTACTTAATTCAACGCCTCTTACATTGATTTTTATTGGAAATTGTAAAAGCATTTTGTTCATAGTTTTATTAGTTTTAATATATTGATTCAAATCCAATTTAACACCTAACCAAGGCAATCTTTCATTATAGCCTACAACTTCAACAGGGTTCATTGTTTTTCTATCAAAGAAAATTAGAGGGTGAACCAAATTTGATTTATGATTTAGATTAAAACCATCAGGTATTTTATATGGTGGTGTCAAATCTCTTAATATTTTCTGTATCCAATTTGGATTATCTAAGTAATATTGCCAAATTTCTTCTTCAGTTTCAACATTTACACTATCACTTGTTAAGAGATTTCCAAAAAATTTTGTTTTTAATTTACTCCAACCATTAAAAGAATGAGAATTATCTGTTATGTGAATTCTTTTGAAAATATTCTCAAGTGAGTAAGAACACTCCCAATGCTGATGAAATTTATATGGCACAACACTTTTACTTTCGAAGTATTTATGTAATTTATCAAAGGTTTTTTGTCCTAAATTATTTAGAGTCTCAAGACAATGAAACATCATCCCACAATTAAAAACTAAAAATTCCTTAATACTCCCTCTTTGACTAAGTTTCATTATTTCATAGTAGGCAGTTCTTTGCATGCCACTTAATTTTTTGATTACTTCATGTTCAGATATACCATCATGAATCAAACAAGGAGAGAGTTTATCTAAATCACTTTTCAAGATAGAATTAAGCATTAAGTAGGTTTTGTATTTATCAGATAATTGCTTTCCTGTTTTTTTCATATTTTGAAGAACTGAATCAAAACCTTCTAGTGTTAGTCTTATGGTTCCATCTTTCGTTTTTACAAAGTTTGGTAGAAATGCATCTCGGTGTACTTTGATGGATACAAATCTATCATTGTTATTTATTCTAGTTTTTATTTTAAGTTCTATTTCCTGGACAGCTTCATCTGCAACAGTGAAATATCCGTTTTTTGTTGCTAATTTATGAGCATTACCATGCTGAATTAAGGAAATTAATTGGTTTTGTCTTATAGCTCCTTTTAGGATTCTATTAATTGTAGTTTGGGGAAGCCCAGAATCTATCAGAGCATTCCGTAAATTTCCCGATTTAATTTTTATATTAAAATTAAAACCAACACCAGAGGTTGTAAACAAATATTTGTTATTTAAAGCTACCACTATATCATGTACTCTCATAAAGTTAATTTTTAATTTCGAAAGTTTCTTACATTTTACAGTCAAAAATGAATCAATATCCTCAGATATTTGTGTATTAAATTTGCTATTTTTGCTTGTTCTAATATAGTCAAAAAAACCACCCAAATCTTCCCCTACTTTCATTTCTACTGTCCTAAGATCATATTTTGCAGATTTTCCTTTTCCAATTACTCCTAACATTAAGTCATCAAATCCATTTGAACTGGAAAATTTTCCTTTTAATCCTCTTATTAATACCTTATCCAGCTTTAATGGAACTCCATTGATATTCCAAAACCGTCGCATTTTATCTTCTTCGAAGTTTAGTTTAATTTGAGCCTTTAGAAAACTCTCTGCAGTATGAGTACTTGTAATTCCTTTAACTCCAAATTTAGTCAATAGTACTCTCACATATGAATCAGATTCTGAAGGTTCAAGAGGTGTTGAAAATTGTTTTAAGCCGGAAGAAACAGCAGTTTTCTGAAACTTTTGATGGTTTTCTTTTTTTGAATCATTGAAATCCTTTAATAGATGTATTCCAAGCTCATTTACATTTCTTTTTCCATTTTGATTAATTGGACCAAAAATCTTGTTAAGACTTTCAATATCATTAATGAGATAATTAGCCCACCTACTACAACTAATTTCTGATTTTCCATGCAAATTTTTTACATCATTTCTGAGGTGTTTTGAATTTTCAATGCTCTCTTTTAGACGTGAAATTAGAACCTTCTTAAGTTGGTTTTCGTTTTCCATTAGATTGTTTTGTATAGCAAATCTACTATTTACAAAGTCTAAATTATTTCGTTTTTTAGTTTCCATACTAAATTCTCGTTTTTGCTCTAGTTTCTTATCTAGACTATGTTTATTAAGCTCCTCAATTTCTGAATTATTAAGAACAGGAAATCTTTGTTTCTTTTTACTTAATTGTGTTTGTGACATTAATTGTTGTATTTGTTTTTTTACTTGTTTAATCTTCTTTAATTCTTCCTCTATTTTCTTATACAAAACATCCAACTCTATCTGTTTATGATCTTGACTTTCATTTGTCCTTGTATTTGTATTCATTATAATAACTTCATAATATTATGTTTAAATTGATTTAAAAACTAGTGAAAAATACAATACTAATTAAGGGGATGTAGAAAGCGATTAAGATTTATGAAATATAAAGTGAGAAAGACAAGATTTTTCTTTTACAAATTTTGCAAAATCTTGTCTTTATTTTGTTCTATCTTTCTTTTGATTTGTTCAGTCAAATTTCCACCATGAGTATCGATAGTTACAGTTAAAGGACCAAAGTTTTCAACTTCGAATAGCCATAGACATTCTGGCATTCCTAGTTCTTCAAACCAGAAGACATCTCTTACTTTGGTAATTCTATCAGCAGCGAGTAATGCTGCTCCACCTGTAAAGTAGCCATAAATACATTTTTCTTCTTGACATGCTTTTGTTGTTCGTTCTCCCATACCACCCTTACCGATAATGATTCCTGGGTGAAAAACCTTGATGAATTCATCTTGGAAGATTTCCATACGAGCTGAAGTAGTAGGACCAGCTGCTACAACAGTCCATTCGCCTTGCGCATTTTTCTTCATAACAGGACCACAGTGAAAAAGTCCATTACCTTGAAAATCAACTGGAGGTTTTTTACCTTCTTTATGAAGATTCAAAGCTTCTAAATGAGCTTCATCTCGAGCTGTAATTATTGTTCCCGTTATGTACACTATATCCCCTATCTTGATTGTTGTTAGATCCTCTGGGGAAATTGGAGTAGTCAAATAGTGTTCCATAGTTGTGAAGATTGATATATGCTAAAAAGTTTTTACGTCTAAACACGAGACAATTCAAACGATTTTTAAAGTAAAAAAGCTGTATAATATCATAAGAGAGATTTTATTATGCACAAGACTCATGAAAACTTAAACAAAGTTGCCAAGTTAGTCGCTGATGCAAAAAGAATCACTTTCTTTTCAGGTGCAGGAATAAGTGTTCCGAGCGGAATACCTGATTTCCGCTCTCCAGGAGGTATCTGGGAAACATATGACATGTTTGAAGTAGGTACTCTTCGAGCTTTTAAGGAACGACCTGAGAAAGTTTGGACATTCATAAGAGATCTCTATACATTATTTACTGAAAGAAAACCCAATCCTGCTCACTATGCAATAACTGATATTCAAAAACTCAAGGGAGTAGACAATGTCTTCATTGTCACTCAGAACATTGATGGTCTACATCAACTTGCAGATTCAAAGAATGTTTATGAGGTTCATGGAACATCAGAGATCTTACATTGCATTCATTGTGGCTTCGAGGAAAAAGTTGATATAGAAAAACATACGAAAATTAAACCTTATCCAATATGTTCTAAGTGTAAAAAACCATTAAAACCTAAAATTGTTCTTTTTGAAGAACTTCTAGACCCAACAATTTTATCTACTTCGATGAAACTTGCTAGAAAAAGTGACCTAATTATAGGAGTTGGTACCAGCTTAGGGATTTTCCCTGCAGCTGATATACTACTAGCCCCTTCTCCCAATAAAATTAAGAAAGCTCTCTTCAACCTCACACCCACAACTTATGATAAATTATTACATTATATTATACTCGGAGATGTTGTGGATACTCTTCCTGTATTGGTCAAAGAAGTGGAGAAAATCTTATCTTCAGAAGAAAATAAGGATTTAAAGAAGAAAATAACAGATACTAACGATTTTTAACAGTCTTACACAAGATTTAAAGTGTTGAAACATCTACCAAAAGAATAAGGATGATTTGAATGTCTAATGAACAAGTCGAACAGATAGAAACGAATGAAGAATTACAAGAACAAATAAAGAAAGACGTTGTTCAAGAGAAGATAGAAGAACCTAAAGAAGAGATGAAAACAATAAGAAGTGAAGGAAAAATGACCGCAGATAAAGTCAAAGATAAGACAGAAGACAAGAAGAAGGAAGAGAAGAAGAAAGAGAAGAAAGAGAAGAAAAAAAGTGTGGTTTATTCAAAGATTGAAGTTGATCTTTGGCGAACAAAAATGCACAGAAAAGAATGGGGAATAAGATTAGACGCACAACGAACTCAAAAGGATAGACAATGGACTCGTGATATGGATCTGATTGGAACAGTAAAAAGAGATGGTGAGGAGTACGGATCTCTAGGACTTAGAGAAAAATTGTGGAAAGCTGAAGACCATTTAGCTAGAAGATTTGTGATGAAACTCTTCTCTCCAGGTGGATACCATCGAGCAAGTTTGGAGAGGTTACAGGGAGAAAGTTTTGCAAACTCTCAAGCAGCAAAAGAGCCCTGTCCAGCATATATCTGTAATTTCAAACACACAAGAAACTTATTTAGAATAAAACGTTTAGCTCATTTTCCACGTTTTCAAGGAGAAGTTTTTTGTTTTAGCTATCTTGATGAAAATGATATTTTTCAATCATTCACAATTGACGATAAAAGACTCACATTTGGTTCTGACTGGTACATTAAAAACGTGCAAGACAATGTTATAGCGAAGATAGACGGAAAATTTGCTAATTTAGGAGGTAAATTTGATATACACATCTTTGATCCTGATTTAGCTAAAGACAGAACATTTTTCACAATTCTGATACTCTTCAGTTCCACTCTACGTTTCCATAAAGACATCAAGAAAAACATCAAAAAATCGCTTAAAGAGCTTAGACAATCAGATACTAAAGTTAAACTTGATGACAGTGAAAGTAATTTATATCTAAATCCAAGGAAATTATCAATATAATTTCTTCTTTTCATTTTTCTTCTTTTCTTTTCTTTGGATTTTCAATTTTTTGAGAGCATTTTTATACACAAATCCAATTATAAAATCGAAGGAATATCATGTCTAAATCTGTTAATCTAAAATTCTCATTGGTTTTCGACCTTTTAGTAGAAACTGAGGACGAGTTTACAGATTCCTTCTTAATTAAAAATTTGAAACATAATCCCAAAAAACGATACGAATACAGAGCACCACCACATCTTTTTTCGCAGATATGTGAGCACTTCAAAAATGAAGGATTTGAGATTCAAACAGATATCCTTAAGAGTCCAATTTTGTCAAATTTATATCGCACTAACATTAGATCATCGATAAAACTAAGAGAGTATCAACAAGAATCGTATGACCTTTTCTTTAAAAATAATGGGAGGGGAGTTATAGTTTTACCGACAGCTGCAGGGAAAACTGTTATCGGTCTTAAAATTATTGAAGGATTACAACAAAAAACTTTGATAATAGTTCCTACTAAAAACCTCCTTTACCAATGGATTGATAGTTTAACAAAGTATACCTCCCTTACAAAAGATATGATTGGTCAACTAGGCGATAAAGTTAAGGAAATAAAGGAGATCACTGTAACAACCTATGACAGCGCAAGGTTAAACATCAACCTTTTACGTAAAGAGTTTAGTCTTCTAGTTCTAGATGAGTGTCATCACAGCGTAGCCGAAGAAACAACCAAAGTATTAGAAGGGTTTCCTGCAAAGCATAGGCTAGGTTTAACTGCAACTCCAGAAAGAACAGATGAAAGAGAGAGTATACTTTTCCATCTTATAGGATCAAAAATAGCTGTTACTAGAGCTTCAGAATTGTCTAAACAGGGTTATGTTGCAGATTTTGAGTTAAAGACAATAAAAGTCCAGCTGACAGATGAAGAAAGGAAAAAGTATAACGAACTTATGAGTATTTATAAGACGTATTTACGCCAAAGAAATATACAAATACGTAGTCCAAGGGATTATGAAAGATTTCTGATATTTCGAGTCAATGTTGATCCACAAGCAAAAGAAGCTGTTGATGCCCACAGAAAGGCAAGGAATTTAGTTTTTTCATCTAGAGCTAAACTAAATAAGGTTGAAAAGTTACTTGAAAAGCACAGTCAAGATCATGTTATTCTATTTTCAGAATTTAATGAAATGGTTTATACAGTAAGTAGAAGGAATCTTATACCAGCTATCACTCATGAAACAAAAACGAGTGAGAGAAAGAAGATATTGAAGAAGTTTACTAATGGGCAATATACGAAAATTATCACTGGAAAAGTTCTTGACGAAGGTTTCGATGTTCAGAAAGCAAACGTTGGTATCATTATTAGTGGAACTAGTGTTGCTAGACAATTTATTCAACGTTTAGGCAGGTTATTACGACCAAAAGAAGGAAAAGCTGTTCTATATGAACTAGTCACTCCAGATACGCTAGAATCGAAAACAGCAACCAGAAGAAAAAAGACTGAGATGATTTAATGAGATTTTCATTATCTATTTTTGAGATTAATATCACTGGTAAGGGATCAAAAACAGTTATACAACCCTTTTACTTAAATCCTAAGCATGAGAATCAGGTTAAGGTCTTCATAGAATTTATGGAAAAGAATCTGGAAAGCAGAAAAACCGATGTGAATTTCTCACAATTAAACAATCTTTTTGAATCAGAAAAAACTCTTAAATCTCTACAAACAAGTATCTTACGTTTTTACTCTTTTTCTTCGCGAAGTATCAAAGAGATGATAGACAAAAAACCTAAGACTACGATTAAATTTGTGAAAAGAGATGATATAGCATCTTATTTAGCTTCTTTAAAAGTTGATAATGATAGTTTTAAATTTCTAACTCATGATGAAATTAGAGCACTTATTTTTGATACGGTGAATAACATAGCTCATGGTTTCGTTCCATTTGTATTGCGTGATGAAATAATGAGAGGAATAGAAAATGAACTAGGTTTACCCGATAATAGTTTAGACTCTATTCTATATTCAGACATAGATTCAGCGCGGATTCTAACTAAAAACAAAGACGTTTCCCCAATGCAACTCATTGAATACTTTAATTATGATACAATAGAGACAATTCTTTCTTTTTCCCAGAACATTCAAATTAAATTAAAAAAGTTACCTGGAGCGCTCGCTAAGAACGTGGTTTATCTCTCAAAAAAGAATTACATTTTCACAGATATATCGAAAACAGAGGATGGATACACTTTACTGATTGAATCCCCTTTGGAGCTCTTTAGAGAAAAGAGTAGATGGGGTAAAAATATAGCAGAAGTGGTCATGTACATAATAAGGAAAGTCATTAATGAAAAAATACCTTTCCAAATAAAAGCTGTTGTGCAGCCTAGAAAAAGGAAAGCTGTTTTCACGCTAAACTCGGAATCCTTGCCACCTTTACCATTAAAAAAACCAATAATTGATGAAGAAGAGATAGAAGTTAAACCAGAAGTTGATTCAAAAATAGAAGATCAGTTTTTGAAAACTTGGAAGAATTACAAGGGTTGGAAAGCAATACCTGAACCTGATGCAATCCTACTTGGTAAGAAGATGTACATTCCCGATTTCTTACTAATAAGGGGTAAAATCAAGGTTTACTTAGAAATAGTAGGGTTCTACACAAACAAGTATATTGTAAAAAAGAAGAACAAAATGCAAGAATTGGATAGAGCTAATATACCAATAATCTACCTTGTGGATAACGAATTGAAGCAGAATTTTCTAGAGTTAAGAGATATTAAAATCATTTATTACAGCTCAAATAATATACCTTCAAAAGAACTTGCAAAGCTTCTTGAAAAAACTTATTCAGATTATGAGGCAAGATTTCCAATGTTCGTTGAAAAAGTAGAGGATTTAATCAGCCTTTTGGAAGAAGAAGTACACACCGTTACATTAACCCAGTTGAACGAAAAACTAGAAACATATACAGTTGATGAAACAATTAAAGTCTTACAATCTTCAGAAATCCAGCAGATTTTACAAAAAAACTCTATTATCTTTTTGAAAAGCTATGGGCTTGTAACCAAGAAAATAATTGATGAAGTAAACGATTTTCTAAAGTCATGTACTAGAATTCCACTCAATGACTTAAAGAATAAATTCCCTAAATATAAAGAGAGTTTGGTAACCATATGCCAATTCCTTGGATGCAAAATTCATTGGAAATCATTTGACGACATCGAAATCAAAACACCTAAAAGTTAGTAAGATAGGTAAAACCAAAATCTAACAAAAACAGCTATTCTATCATGAAGTTAATCTGAAAAAACTTCAAGAACTCATTAATGATAAAAAGAAACTAAAGTTTCTCCGAAAACTTATTTTAAATGAAAACCTTTCTTAAGTTATGGTAGAGAAAATAGCTGTCATTGGTGGTTCAGGTGTTTATGACCTTTTTGATGATATGAGCGCCATAGATGTTGATACACCATACGGAGACGTTAAAGGCATTAATATGGTAAGATTAGAGGAGATAGAGATTTATTTCTTATCAAGACATGGATCAGATCACTCTGTACCACCACACAAAGTTAATTATAGAGCCAATATTTACGCTTTTTTCAAATTAGGTGTAGAGAGTATTTTTTCAACTAATGCAGTAGGTTCTATCTCCCCAAAAATTAAACCTGGGCATTTTGTTATTCCAGATCAATTTATTGATATGACAAAAAATAGATCTTCAACTTTTTTCGACGGTGACACAACTCTTGAATTTGGAGATGGAACTATTAGAAATGGTGTAGTTCATTTAGATTATACATCCCCATACTGTCCAAGAATAAGAAATGCTTTTGTTTCTCTATTAAGATCTGAAAAGAAGAAAGTATATGACGGTGGAGTGTATGTATGCACGGAGGGACCTAGGTTTGAAAGTTCAGCTGAAATTGTGATGTATCAAAAAATAGGTGGAACTTTAGTTGGTATGACAACAGTACCAGAAGCAACGTTAGCAAGAGAAGCAAAAATATGCTATGCAACTTTATGCCTTGTCACAAATTATGGGGCTGGAATGCAAGAAACAGTTTCTCATGAAGAAGTAGTTGAGGTATTTAGAGAAAACATCAATGTCATACAAAGAGTGTTAAAAAGCACAATTACTCATAGTTTTGAGGAACCTATTTGTGATTGCAGAAAATAGTGAGAGTTAGTTTCAATAAACGACAGAAAACTAAGTATCTCTAATATGCTTAAAGATACTAGATTTAATATCAAGAAGGTTTCCTTTTTAAACTCTATTTAAACTGTATATAAAAAGATTTATAAATAATTGCCAAAGACAAACTGATTATAAGGGATGATAATAATATGTCACCTAAAAAAGACAGAGAATATGGTATAGTTATCCAAAATGTGGTTGCTAGTATAAACTTGTATACAACAATCGACTTAGTAACAGCATACCAAACATTGATTGATGATGATGAACTTTTTGTTTCATACAACCCTGAGACATTTCCAGGTTTAATTCTAAAAATTAAAAAACCCAAGATATCAAGTCTTGTTTTTAGTTCAGGTAAACTTGTACTAACAGGGGCAAAATCAACCGAAATGGTACATGAAGGTGTTCTAGTGATGATCGAAATCCTTCAAGGTGTGGGAACGAAAATAACAGAAAAACCTGAAATAATAGTTCAAAATATCGTTGCTTCTGGTAACTTTAACCACAGAACAATTAACCTTGAGTTAGCCGCACTCTGGCTGGATAGATCAATGTATGAACCAGAGCAATTCCCAGGATTGATTTACAGACTTGTTGAACCAAAAACTGTTTTACTTCTGTTCCAATCAGGAAACCTTGTTTGTACAGGTGCAAAAACAGAAGAACAAGTATTAAAAGCAGTTGACAATACTTACATTACTTTGGATGAAATCAATGCGTTCGATTTCTAAACCTCGTTTTCTTTATTTTCGATTATTAAGCTTCTAATCTTTATCGGACTTTATATTTTCAGAAGTGCACTATCTAAATCTTCAATTATATCGTTAACATCTTCAATCCCCACAGAAAGTCGAATCATGGTGTCAGGGATATCTATAGCAAGTCTTTCTTCGCGTGAAAGCTGTTGATGAGTTGTAAAAGCGGGGTGTGTAGCTAAAGTTTTTGTTGTTCCTAAATGCCCAGTATGAATTATTAAGTCAAAAGCATCAATTACGTTCTTAGTGTCTATTAATTCTCCTTTAGTCACAAAGGAGAGTAAAGCACTAAAACCATTCATTTGTTTTTTTGCTAATTCATGTTGAGGGTGACTTGCTAAACCAGGGTAATTTACAGATATCACTTTAGAATGCTCTTCAAGAAATTCTGCAATTATTTGTGCATTTTCGCAATGCTTTGCCATTCTAAGACTTAGTGTTTCCATCCCCAACAATAGCAACCAACTGTTAAAAGGGCTCAGCGAAGGACCTATATTCCTATATTCGATTTCTCGTATATTATCAATGTAATCAGCTGATCCTGCAACAACACCAGAAATACATGTCGCATTACCACTTAGATATTTAGTTGCAGAATGAACCACGATATCAGCGCCCAGAGCTTTTGGTTGTTGAAGTGCAGGTGAAGCAATAGTGTTATCCACAATCAAAGGTATCTCGTTTTCATGAGCTAATTTAGCTAAAGAAGAAATATCACCGATAAACAAATTGGGGTTTGATGGTGTTTCTACATACAAGAATCTAGTTTTCTTGTTGATAGATTCAGCCCAAGTATCTATATTTTCTGGTTGATAAACAAATATCGATTCAAATCCCATCTTAGGAAAAGTTTGAAGGAAGAGTCGATTTGAACCTCCATAAATTTTGCTAGAAGAAACAAAATTGTCTCCTGTTTCCAATAATCGTAAACAGGCTACAAATTCAGCTGCCATTCCAGAAGATGTTACCAAAGCTTTATCTGTAAGTTCTACAGCAGCAAGTCTTTCTTCAAACATTTTGTTAGTAGGGTTGTCCATACGACCATACATATGCCCCTCAATCTCGTACCTAAATAATTTAGCCGCATAATCTGCGCTTTCAAAGGGGTATGCAACACTTTGGTAAATAGGTGGAGAAATTGTTTTGGATTCTAAGACGTCATGTCCTGCATGAACACAGAGAGTGTCAAATTTGTATCTTGTCTTCTTTCCTTCAGTCATTAAGAAATGTACAGTAAACGATTTATAAAACTTTCATAATCCTTTATTTAGAAGAGTTTTAAAAGAATAGTTTATATAGTGCTGATTTTTGGGTTTCGTTGATGAGCCAAGCAAAATTAGATATGCTAATCACTGTTGGAAGGTCACCTCTCGATTCAGAATTATTCAAACTTGTTGAAAATTTTCAACACAATTTGAAAGCTTTACTTCCTATTTGCGGAAAGCCAATTATAAAATGGATAATTGACGCTGTTGAACAATGTGAAAGAATTAGAGATATATATATAGTTGGATTATCACCAGAACAGTTTCCTGATGTAAGAGTAACATGTATCCCCTATCCAGCTGAATCAAAAATTGTTGATAAAGTCCAAGCTTGGATTGACTGGTATGAAGAGAATAAGGGAGAACTTCCAAAATATATTGTTAATGCCAATGCAGATATTCCTTTAATCACTTCAGAAGCTATAGATTATTTCATCGAAGAAGCACTAAAAAAAGAAGCAGATATTGTATGTCCATTGGTTGAGAAAGATTTAATGGAAGCAAAATTTCCAAATTCAATGAGAACATACACAAAATTAATTGATATAACATTTTGTGGAGGAGATATTTACTTGTATAAACCTATTGACTTTGATAAAGTTAAAGAAAAAGTCCACAAACTACAAGTAAAAAGAAAGAGTTTCTTATTACAAACTATATTCATATCTCCACTCATAGCATTAAAGATGGTTTTCAAAGGAATAAATTTAAAAGAAGCAGAGACGGTATTTTCAAGAGGAATGAGGATAAAAGGTAGAGCTATAATTAGTCCTTATGCTGAAATAGCAATGGATATCGATAAACCAGAACAATATAAGCTAGTAGAGAAAATACTATGTGATTCAAAAAAATAAATTCTAATAAAGGATAATTTCCCTTTATTTTTACTATTCAAATTTTGATTTCGTTCAGAAAGTTTTTTTAAACTACTTTTTTCTTTCCAAACATGTCTCTTAATGAAGTTTTTGAATCAATCGATCAAAAGAAAGATGAATCAATTGATATCCTATCAGAGTTGCTTAAAATCCCTTCTATTGCTGCAAAGGGAACCGGCACTAAAGAGGCTATAGATTTCTTAAGTAGAATATTTAGAGAAATAGGTTTTAATTATTTTGTTGCTGAAACGCCTGGAAACCCCGTTTTTTGTTCAGAATTAATGAATCCTGAAGCAAAAAAGACACTGATATTCTACGATCATTACGATGTTCAACCAGAAGATCCTATTGAATTATGGGAATCACCTCCTTTTGAACCAACCATTAAGGAAGGTAAGATAATAGCCAGAGGGTAAGCATTGTAAAAGATGTGGATATAAGGAAATATGTAACAAAAAGGAGGGAGAGAAAGAGAGAGTAGCAAAAGAAAATAGAGTGGAAAACAGTAGTTTAGTAATCAATAATAGACTAGTTTTGATGAAAAAATAGAAGAAGAATGGGATTGAACTGATACTATTTTAACTATTATTTTCTTTATTAGAGAAAAAATACAAACTAAATATAGGGAAAATAGCCTAGTATAAAAAGGAAATGAGAGATAAAAAGATAGAAGAGAAATGACTTGGGGAATGATACTGAAACTATATGCGGGAAAAGAAGAGAAGAGTACAGAGATAGCAAAATACAAGGTAATAAACAGTGAAAGACTAGAAAAAATATTAGCAAGGTTCTTAGAAGAACAGAAGGAACAATTGGAAGAAGAGACAAGGGAAGGAAGAAATGAAAAAAGAGAAGTGTAGTTGAAGAAGAAAGAAGCAATATTATATTTTTATAATAAAATCTTTATGCATGAGATGATATGCATACAAAGTTGATTGAGAAAGGATTAGTAGATATAAAAAAGGGTGAAATAAATTCAGCAATAGCTACATTCAAAGAATCGATAAAGCTATTTCCAAAGAATGCTTCAGGACATTTCTATCTAGCTAATCTGTATTCAATAAAAGATAAAAAGACACAAGCAGTAGAAGAATTCAACATGGCATGGAAATATGGAAATAATCTCCAGAAGTATTTCAGGAATATACCACATCAAATACTGTTTGTTTTATTATCCATGGATACTCAACCGAAGGAAGAGATAGGGGAATGGATTGAAAGAGCGAAGGAGTATTATGAAGAATATGCCACTGAAGAGAAAATAATGATAGATTTTGCAAAAAGAATAATTAGTAAAGAAAAAAAGAAGATAGATTAGTAAATTTGAAATAACTTATTCGCGACAGAAATCTGATAACTCTTGAATTTGTTTTATTACTAATTTATAATTATTTGGAAATTTATCTTCAGTAAAAATCTTTAGTGATTCCTTATAATCTCTATGTGCATTTTTGCAATTTTCTTTCTTATTTACTATCTTTGCGAGTGCTTGATACGTTACACCAATATTATACTTCGTTGTTGCATATTCTTTTGGAAATTTTTCAATTGTAAAGACTTTCAATGCTTCTATATATTTTTCTAGTGCTTTTTTACCAATCTCAACTTTAAGCTCTATTTTTAGAATAGAAGTATATACAGCTCCAAGATTTAAATTGGAAACACCATAATTCATAGGAAAATTCTTTAAATTAAACACTTGTAGTGTTTTTAAAAGGAATTCAATAGCCATTGCTCTATATTCTATTTTTTTATCTTTGTCTTCATCTAACTCTGCGAGTTTACGGTAGATGTTTCCAAGATTATTCAATAAATGTGCATGATCGAAAGGGTAATTTTCAGATGTGTAAACCTTAAATGCATCTTGTATACATCCAATTGCTTTCCAGCAATTTTCTGCTCCTTTTCCGATATCAGCAAGTGTCGTATAAGCATTTCCTATATTTGCCTTAATTTTACCATAATCTAAAGGGGATTTTTCAAAAGTATTCTCATCAATCGCACTTTCATAAGCTCTAATGGCAATAATAATATGCTTTTCAGTATCAATACCTCCTAATCCTGTGAAATGAGCTTTGTTTCCTAATTTGTACAATGCTTTTGGTGTTTTTTCAAAAATTTCAAGCATTTCCTCAAAAAGATCAAAAATAGTAAATTTAGTTGCAAAAGTAACAATTGTTTCTAGATAAGCTTTTTCAGCAAGAACATTCTCTTTGGTTAATTCTAAGAATTCTTTTTTCTGTAGTTCCTCAAACAATTTCTCATAATCATATTCTTTTTGACATACATTTTTTAGCAAAGCTTTTGAAAATATTTCTTTTTCTTCATAAATCCCACATTCATACATTTTTTTGATTGAGCGGAGGATTGTTTTTTCTTCAAAGCTGCAATTATCGAATCTCTTCTCCATCTCTAACAATTGTAATAGAATTGAACCTGGTGTGCCATCAAATCTGCTTCCTACCTTATCCCATGAGATATTCAGTTTTTTTGCTATTTTTTTGGCTTTTTCATCCTTTATTTTCTCAATTTCAATAATATTTTCTCCAAATAAGACGTCAAATGAGTAAGGTGTAGAAGTAAAAACATTCTTTGTTTTAGTAAATTCGAATCCTGATCTACAAGTAGCTAAAAGAACGCAATTCCTCTTCAAAATGTGTTCAATAAGTAATTGAAATTTTTGTTTTACAGCAAAATCATGAAGATCATCAACTATGACAAGTTTATTCTTCTTATATCTCAAACTCCTTGGAAAGAAAAAATCTTCTTCTTTTTCATTAATATTAACACTTCTAGCAATGGTTACAATATAGGGTATTGATACCTTTTTGCACGCTTCAAAAGCTGCTCTGGTTTTACCAATTAACGGTTTTCCAACAATTAAGATACTCTTTTTTCTTTCTAAACATTCTAGTATTATATCATCAGCTGATCTAGAGTAATAGTAAGGTCTGAATTTTCTCAATTTTGATAAATCATCAGATTTTATCTTGTGAGCTTTTTGCCATATTACTTGATAGTATTTTTTTCTCTTTCGATATTCTCCTCGTAGAAGTTTGTATAGTTTGATTGAATCTAGAATTTCACCTATTGAAAGAACCACATTAATCATTATAATTCCATTATAATGATTTTAAATATTGTCTAAAAAAGCTTGATGTTCTGAAAAGTAAACTAAAGCAATTCTTTTTTAATCTTGTTTAAGAATAAAGGAGCTAGCACCTACAAGTAATCGGGTTATTATTTTATAGTAAATGTGCCAGCTCCAAAGAAAAATATAAGAAAAAATCAATCATCGTTATTATCAATATTAAAAACTGATTTAAATTTGTTTGAATTTCTCTACCAAACAATATTCTTCCAGTTTGTTTACTATCTTCACAATCATCATCGGAATCTTCCAAACATAGGGGTGATCCACCCGCAAGTATTTTTCTGCACAAAATCTTTATTTATGTAAAATCAAAATAAATGTGAGAGGGAATTATAATGGAAAGAAAATTCAATCACACTAGAATGGCATATGAAAACTCACAGAATACAATCAGACAAGCTGATATTAAAGCAACTATTTCGATAACTATTCAAAGTTTATTGGTTAGCGTGGGTCTTGCAGGATCATTACTTATGGGAACATTTGAAAAAGCAACAGCATTAGTGAATAATAATGCACTCAAAAATAGCTATTTTGCTTTTTTTGGTATTTTTGCGTTATTTTCAATATTGGGTATAACAGCTTCAGTTTTAACATATTTTCCTAATGTAAAACCAAAAGAAAAACCTGAAAAAAAACGACTTGGTTATCTTTTCTTCGAACATATTAAGAATTTCAAGACAAGTAATGAATATAAAGAAAAACTAGATAAATTAAATTACGAGGATTGGTTTGAGGACTTAGTAAAGCAATCTTACGCTGTATCAAGATTGGCAAGTACTAAAATGAAATATGTTAAAACATCAATATTAATGCTATTGGTAAACTTGATTTCTTGGATTGTTTTACTAACATTGAGTGGTGTAATCGGAGTAATTATGACGAATGGAGGTTAAAAAATGGGTTTAGTAAATGATGTTTCAAACAAGGTTAAAGATTATCTTGATGGTGATTACGAAGTTGAAGAAGTAGAAAGCATTCCATCAGTTGAGAACGTACCTTTTGGAAAAAAAGCGAAAAAAATGTATGTTACTGTTTTCAATATAGATTTACGGAAATCATCTGAACTACTGGATATCCATCAGAGGCAAACTTCAGGTAAAATTCACAAAGCTTTTCTTACAGCAACAGCTATGGTTGTGAAAGAATATGGAGGACAGATTAGAAGTTTCACAGGAGATGGTTTGCAAGCACTTTGGTTGGCACAATACATGAAAGAGATTTCAGAATCTGTAAAAACTGCTATGATTCTTTCATGGTTCTTGAACAATAAGCTTTCACCTTACTTTGAAAAATATTCAAAGCTTGATTTTGGAATAGGGATTGATTTTGGTTTAGTATATATACTAAGAGCAGGAATTTCAAGAGATGCAAATAATAATGACCTAATTTTCATTGGAAACTGTATTAATTTTTCAGTAGCAATGTCAAAAAATACAAGTTATCCATACAATATTGAAATTTCGAATAATACTTACACAAATCTAACAGATGAAGTGAAATATACAACAAAAAACAACCAAAAAACTGACATGTGGGAAAGAAGTAGTGTGAAGTGGAAAAATAAGACATTTTCAACCAAAAAAACACATTATCATATGTCACTTGAATGATTACTAATTGAGTGGTTCAGATATACAGATAAAACGAGGTTATTTAATGAATGAGTCTGAGAGCATAATTCTAGAACAGATTGTAGAGGATTTCATTATTCATACTATCACATATCTGAAAACACTGGATGAAAAGGAACTCAAAAAACAAAGTATTTCTTTCAACACTTATAGAATTCAGTGTAAAATTGAAGAAGGAAGTCCAGAAACTAATCAAATGAGTTGGACATATCCTGAAGTCTACTCTCTATCGTATTTATCGATAAGAAATCTCCTGTCTCAATACATAGTAAACAAAAACAATCACGAAAATTTGCAGAATCTAGAAAAGATAAAAGCAATCAGAAAAAATGAATTTCAATTGTTGAATCCCGACAATACTCTTTTTGGTTTCATAATTACAAGGTATTTTGAGGAGTTATATAAAACTAAATCAAAGAATCTGATTGATACTATTAAGAGTGTAGATTATGACAATGTGTTATTCAAAGTAATCTTTAATGAGGTTTTAAGATACGAAATGAAAAATGAAGTTGAAGTTGATTTCTACTATATTATTACAGGATCAACACTAAAAGGGAGAGATGTTTTGTTTACTTCAAAACCCAAAAGTCAGTTGGTGGTACCTGACAATATCAAAAGAGAAAAATTAATTGATAAATTTAGGTTTAGAGGTGCAACTCTTTGGGGATTTGGATATACAAAAAATCATATTGATTCACTTCTTTTTTGTTCAGGTTGGATTAGTGGAAATTTAAAAATAAAAAAACCAGCAATTAAGAAGGGAAATTCTACTCTCGAAGGTCTTTCTACTCTTGAAGATTTAAAACTTAAAAATACCAATCTCTTCTCAAACTTACATATTGAAGAAGCACTTTGTTTGTTAAGTGGGGAAAAAATTGATGTCAAATATGTAAGTTTTCAGAATGAAAATCATTTTAGACAGTTTTCAATTGATGTAACACCTTATGGTGTTTTTTACAGCTCTGGAACAGGTTTTCTGACTTATCCTTATTGGATGTCTAGAGATCATAGTCAAACTAGTAAGCTCAGAAATAAAGAAATTTTTGAAATAGATGATAGTCGATTGCACTTCTTACAACTATATCCATTATTTAGAAGTAAAATACAAAAAGAATCGAATGAAGATATTGTTTTAACAAGGTTTATGCGCTTGATTAAGTTCTCTGATCCAAAAGATAGCATTCTAGAATCATGTATAATCTTTGAGATGCTTATAACCAGCGATCCAAAAGAATTGGGATTTCAATTGAGAACAAAGCTTCCTTGGTTACTAGCACTTAATGATGAAGAAAAGAAAATTATTCAAAACATTGTAAAAAGAATCTATGATATAAGAAGCAATATTGTTCACGAAGGAGGTATCAAGGTCAAAAATATTGCTAAGAAAAGATTTGGAGGAGCTAAACAGGCTTCAAATATAGCAAAGAAGATGGTAAGACTGATAATATTACGAATACTTAAGGTGAACGAAAATAAAATGGAAATCACACCAAGAAAAGAATTAGTAAACTTACTTGATGACCTTTTATTAGGAATTGAAAGAGATTTACCTCTAAATTTATATTTCATTAGGGAATCTAAACTCTTTTTTGATGAAATTAAGGAAATGAACCTAAATTTATGACATAGCTATCTGAGTTATTTTTAATAATTGAATTTATATGAGTAAAATAACTCTTTAAACTAGAAGGTGGTATATGTTTGAGTTTCAATGAACAAACAAAACATTGGTATTATACAGTGAAAGCAATGAATGATGCTTTGGAGAGTAGGCAAAAATATGCTGTCTTTCTAACAACAAATTATCAAAATATAAAAAATGGCAAATATAATTGGAAAAAAGGTTTTGAACCTAAGGATGAAAAAGCAGTGTTACGATTATTAAATGCTGATCTAATGTCTCATGTTATAAGAAATATTGAATCTCTATTAGCGTTGGCTAGAGTAGGTATTTTAGCGCAAAAAAAAGGAATTAATCATGAAAAAATGAACAAATGGTATTTTTCTAAAAACATGAAAGAAATTGCTTCATTCTCAAAAATTATTGGTTGAAATTGATGATTCAGAGCTTGAAGGTGTTATTTTTAATAATCTTGGTAACATATATAGTGAGTGGGGAAAGTATATTCAAGCAATAGAATATTACAATAAAGCACTTAATTCACTTAAGAAGGTAGATAATAAAAAAGAAGTTGCAAATACTCTGAATAATATTGCTAGTATTAATAGTCAATTGGGAGAAATGAAAAAAGCTAGAATAAATTATGATCTCGCTCTAGAAATAAGTAGAAAAATAGGTGATAAGGGGTTAGTCTCTATAATAATAAGCAATTTGGGAGCGCTTTTTCAGGATTTGGGGGATTACAAAAAAGCTCAAGAGTATTTTTCAGAAGTTGAAGTGATTTTGGAAGAAGTTAAAAATCTTAGATTAAAATCTGGTATTTTTCTTGCTATCGGTGATTTAAATCAAAAACAAGGAAACTATAAAATGGCTAAGAGTTTTATTAAAAGATCTCTAGAACTCTCAAAGAAAGCTGGTTTTAGAAAAACTGAAGCTTCATGCTATAACAATTTAGGAGGGATATACTATCACCAGGGTAACTTTGGGAAAGCAATAGAATACTATTATAAAGCTCAAGAAATTCAGTATGCTCTAAAAAATGCTAGAGAAATTGGAGCAACACTCAATAATTTAGCACTATCCAATTTTCATTTGGGGAATATTGATCAGTCACTACAAAAATACCAAGAATCTCTTTCCCTAGTTGAAGAAACTGGAGATAAACTTGGTGTTGCGACAATTCTAGATAATATTGGAAATGTTTTTCATGTTATGGCAAATTACAATGAAGCACTAGAATATCATGAAAGAGCTCTAAAGATTTTTACTGAGATAGAGAACAAAGAAGGGCAAGGTAGAGTCTATAATAATTTGGGAAGTGTTTTCCAAAAGATAAAACAATATACTGACGCTATGGAGTATTTTAATAAATCTATGGAGATTAGTAATTTATTAAATGATAGAAAGGGTATAGCTTCAACATTAGATAATATAGCATCATTGTTTAAACAGCAGAAAAAATTTGATGAAGCCTATGAGAGGTTGATTACATCGCTAAAAATTCGAAAAGAAATTCAAGATTTGTTAGGCGTTTCGACTGTTTTGAACAATATTGGCAATTTCTTATCTTTAACAAAAAAATTCAGTGTTGCTCTCAAATATTATAGGAAATCATTGAAATTATCTAAGAAGATAGGAAACAAAATAGGTGAAGCCACTACATTACTTAATATAGCTGATATTCATATTGTTCAAAGAAACTATTCAAAAGCATTGAAACAACTAAAAGAATCATTCAAAATCAAAGACATTCTAGACTCACTTCCCCCTCTATCAATTATGCGAACTGAAATGAGAGAAAATTCTTCGATTCAAATTTTAAATAAAATTGTCTCTTGTTGTATTGAATTGAATAAGATAGGCGAAGCACTCGCTTATTCTGAATATATTAAAGGGAGAGAAATGATAAATTATGGTGAAATTCATAAAGGTTCTATCAATGAAGATTTTAAAAATCATGTAGAACGATTAAATCAAGTAAAAGAGCATATCCAACGAACCTTATTGAAAATATCAAGGATACGATCTGATTATGAGGATGAGATAATATCAAAAAAACATTTAGATTCAAAAATGGAATTTTTATTACAAAGATTAGAAAATTTAAACAAACAAAGAAAAATACTTCAGGATGAAATGAGGATTAAATTTCCATCAAAAGGAATAATTTTTCCATCAGATCCTTTGGTGATTGTTAAAGAGTTTAAAGAGATATTAATTAAAGATTGGATGATTCTTGAATATCATCATAATATCCTTACAAATGAGATGTATATATTTATAATTGAAAAAAAGCAAAATATAAAGATTATAAAGTATAAAATAGATGAAGAAAAATTCACTGCAATTAAAAAGAATCTAGTGAGAGTTCTTAATGAGTACCAGAATATTAGAATCAATATTTTGAATCATTTAATCTCAAAAAATGTCCCAATAAATCAAGAAAATGTTCAGAAAGAATTTAAGTGGCATAATAATGCACTGGAGGAAAGATTTAGGAAAATAGGAAAAAATTCTTCAGAAATCTACTTTCCGATAGAATTAATAAAGTACCTGGATAGTAAAGAAATCTCGTTTTTAACTATAGTACCTACTGGTTTTATGCATAATTTTCCATTAGAGACTATTCTGATTAGAAATGAATATTTGGGTTTGAAATATAATTTTTCGAGAACATTTAACCTACAAACTTTAGTATCAAGTTTTAAAACAAAAGAAAGAAATGCAACTCGAGCATTAGTAGTTGGAAACCCAACTGAAGGAATAACAAGTAGTTTACTTGATGCTAAAAAAGAAGCAGAATATATAGTTGATATACTTGAAAGAAATAAGCTTAAAGTTGAACCATTGATTGGTAAAGAAGCTAATTTAAGTGATTTCATTGAACTTCTAAGAAAAAACAAATATCAGATTATCCACTTTGCAGGTCATGCAATGTTCAATGGTGATAATCCTGAATTAAGCTCGTTAATATTCAGAGAATCTGGTGAAATAATAAATCTCTATGGTAATATGATCCCCTTGGATATTAATTTAGATAATAATCCATTACTTATTTTAAGTGCTTGTGAAACAGGATTAGTTGTAACAAAAGTTGGTGATGAAGTTTATGGGTTAACTAGAGGAATTGTGGAAGCAGGGTGTACAAATACTATTCTGACAGGATGGAAAATTCTAGATGATTCCACTAGAGAATTTTTCCAAGTTTTCTATAATGAGTTGTTTAATCAGAAACCAATTTCAGAAGCTCTAAGAGATGCAAGATATTTTATTTATGAAAAATACACCCAAGAAAGAAATAAGAATAATCATTCCATAATTAGATGGGGTGCATTTAGACATTATGGAAAACCATTCTAAGATTAAAAATGATGGAAATAAAAGTAAGAAATAATTTTATTGTTTTTTGTAGAAAAATAGGTTGGAAGGTATAAATTACTATTATATTTTATATCTTTTATTCTTCTCTATTTAATTCCTCATATATACTTGTAAAATCTTCGAGAGCTGCTCGCAGATTTTCTACTATCTTTACAACTATTTCTTCAGAAGGACAAAGCTGGGAAGCTGGAATGGTTTCTACAGAACCAAAGGTAGCTAATATGGAAGCGGATTTAATACTAAATAGAATTGAAGTGCACGAAACAGCAGAAATGAATAATTTCTTCAAATATAATAACAAAACAATAATTTTAATAAGATTATAATTACTCTTTGATGATTAATATGCTTAAGTTTAAAGAATATGTTGATTTCTTGCAAAAGAAGGATTTTAGTGAATTTTTCCTCTATTATGTTTTAGAGATAGCATTGTTTGAATCGTTATACATTCGATATGGTACAGAAGAATTCGAAGAGAAAATAAAGGACTATATTGATACAAAAGTCCTTAAAGAATTTGAACAAACAGACGAAGCAAAAGGAATATTAGATGTTATTGTAAACGCGCTTAGAACTGGACGTAATTCGTACAAAAATAATATTTGCATTGTTCAGCTAAATACAACATTCGAGAGTTATTTGTATAAATTTGCTCAGCACTGGTTAGAGAATAGAATTGGTATCCTTGATGAATGTAGTGTATCTTTAAAAGAACTAAGACAGCTGGAAAAAGAAGAATTAATCTATCAAAAAATTGATGATTTCATACATGACACTCTATTCAAAAAAGATTATGAACATATTTTTTCTGCAATAAACAAAAGATTCAAAGTAAATCTTAACTTTGATAAAAATGATCTTGAAGCATTAAATGAGTTCTATGCAATACGAAATGTTATTGTTCATTCTAGTGGAAGAATTGATATACGATACAAATCCAAATTTCCAGATTCAGGTTATGATATTGGAGATAAGGTATATATTTCTGATGATTACCTTGAAAAAATAGAGAGATTGCTGCTTAAAATCATTATGAAAATTGATAAATTATTAATAAGTCAATTTCCTGAACTTATTTTTAACTTGAAGAAATTTACTCAATCATCATTTACTCCTTTAAAATTAAAGTAAAAAAGAATAATCAGAGTAAAATAACTAAAAAATGAATATGAGAGTAATACAATTAAACATATCCATACCCATACATCCCTTCACTTGAAAACTAGTTTTAATCTCTACTTCTGTAGTAAAGTTCTTTCTGAAGGTAAACTCAACAAATCTTAGAACTAAGGTGTTTCATCCAGTTTTTTCAATCTTCTTGTAATTCTTCATAAATACTTGTAAATTCCTCTAGAG
>JAHLWR010000025.1 GCA_019057815.1 Candidatus Heimdallarchaeota archaeon | reverse complement strand
TTCAGGTGTAGGTTCATCAATGGGTTCAGGTGTAGGTTCATCAATGGGTTCAGGTATGCCTTCCACAATCAAAGGAGCTTCATCAACAGGTTCGTGATCAGGTTTTGGAGAAATCTCTTTTGGTTTTTCTAATACTGCATGAACTACTTCAGGGAAGGCGTCTTGACGCGAATCTCCTCGAAAACCACCTAAATCAGTTTCAATGTACTTCTCTTGAACCGATTTATACAAATCTCCAATATCATCTTCAGTTAACTGTTCAAGTCTACATTTAACACCGACTCTCTCGCCCGTGGAAAGCAAAAATCCGGATCTACTTATGTTATCTGCTATTCTGCGACCAGTTCGTTGTGCAACTAATCCCACATGACGACCATATATTAGATGCCATTCCTCTTTATCACTATTAAAGAATAAAATACCATCCATACTGAGTTCTTCAAGCTTATTACTAATTTCTTTTGAATCTTGTTCAAGTAATTCTTGAAATTTTGATTTGTCTTTAATTTCTTTAAATTCTCCTGTATTATGATTATATCCTAAGAAAATAATCGGTGATGTCATATTTATAACCTTAAATAAACTAATTAATAGAAAATTATATTTTTATTAAAAAAGTTATTCCCTTTAGGCAACACGTAAAAAAATCTTTTTAAGCACTCTTGAGTTAGTATTTATGCATTTCAAAGATTTTTGTAGCTATAGTAAAAAAATCCATGATTTACAAGAAAAACTTAACTTTTAGCGATTTTTCTTATAAAATAGATTAATTTATAGCTGTTTTTATCTTACAAAAGTAAAGATTCACCTGTTTAAAATTTCTATGCCCCAGTTTTTTATATAAAGAGAGCGCAGAAAGATTGTCTTTTAAAACGAAAAGCGTAGTATATTCCTTGTTTCTAAGAATTTCTTCAGTAATGGTAGAAACAACTTTTTTTCCGTATCCCTTTCTTCTAAAATTGGGTAATACATAGATATTTCCTATCTGAGCCAATTTTGGAGTTTCAAAATGTGTTCCTCCACAAGCTACAATCTTACTATCTGCTTCGATATAGTGGTAATAACCACTTTCCAACTGAGAAGGAGTATAAGGAGCAGCTGAAATGAAACTATGAAAAAAATTGATTTTCTCTAAATCTTTATCTTGATATTTTTGAACCATTGCAATATCAGTTTCTGGTCGGAAATCTTTCTTCTTTATGTACATACATAGTTCTCTACTTGTATCTACGATATCATAGAATTCACGCAATGTATCTCCCTTTAAATCAAAGCTTGGTATCACAAATTTGTCTTTTATATGATTTTGCAGATATAATAGGATTTCTTTCAAGATTTTGTCTTTACATTTGTAAGGTATAACAATAGATGGACTAGAAAAACCTTCATAAATAGAGAATAAATTTTCCATCTGTTGGCTACTATTAAATACCCCAAATATTTTTGTTTCTTTATTGCAAGGAGGATAGAGATCTCCTAATAAAATCATGTTTTCAAAATAGTTAGAAGATGCAATATTAATACATCTTGTAATAAGAGGGTTATTTTCTGAATCTATGATTTTTATCATCAAGGATTTCTATTCTAATAACCTATATCACTTTTTTCAATTATTGATTAGTTTTAATTTTCAAACATTACTCTTGATATGCTTCCTTTGCTATCCTAAAATTAGAATCGATAAGATCTTCAGTATTATTTTCTTTAGCACTGGCACCATTTTGCCTCTTATTATCATTTTTTTTCTTACCCCAAAAATTAAGCTTTAAGGTCATTGACCACCTTTTGTTTCAGACATTTATACATTCTTATAAATATAACAGAAGGCCAAGAAATGCTGTTAGGTACCAAAAACACTAGGTATATCTACCTTCTTATAAGTTCCCCGTATTGAACTGACCACCAATTTGAACGATAACCCTTTTATATGTGCATAAGAGAAGACTTTTTCGTCGGAAGTTTTACGATAAATGTTGATGATCAATGGCTGATTTTTATAAACAACCTCATAAAAGCGTTAAAGATAAGATAATAAATAGTAGTGATGAGCAATGCCATCAAATAATAGGCTATATTCGAGTTTCAACAGCAGACCAAGCTGGAGGAGTTGAAACCCAGAAAAAGTTCATTCTAGATAAGATTAAGGAAGTTGAAGAAAGGAACCCAAACATCACCTACTCAATCGTAGAATTCATAGTCGATGAGAGCGTTCCTGGAGACACAGACATAGACTCACGGAAAGGTTTTTCTCAATTATTATCACTCATTCAACTTTACAAAGGGTCGGGAAAACCCATTAAAGAAGTTTGGGTGCAAAATCGGGATAGAATTGCTCGTGACGTAGATTTACTCGGTTTTGCTAGCTACACTCTACGTAAATATGGATGTTATATACAAGATTGTAGTCAAGATATTTCTCCTCTAGAGCAAGAAAATAATCGTGAAAAACTTATCACTAGGATTTTTGATGCAATGTCAGAGCAGGAACTAATCAAATACAGAGAGAAAGCTAGATTGGGTAGAGAAAGACGAGTCCATTCGGGTAAAGCTATCACTCGCCCACCGTTGGGATATAAAATCGACACTTCAACAAATTCAATTATTATAGACGAAGAAAAAGAATCAGTAATTCGTGGAATATATGAAGCATACTACAAACAAAATGCACTACCATCACAGATAGCCAGTCATTACAATATGTCCAAAAGTACTGTTTATTACATCCTGAAGAATAAAATTTACTCCACGGGAGAGATTAGATATGGTAAATTCACTCAAAAGACAGAACCAATTTGTCCTGAGTATAACGAGTACCATTAGTGTTTTTTACACTATTTTCTTCTGTTTTGAAAAATAAATCTATCTTTCCCTCTTGTTTTAGCTTTGCTTTGAATCTGTAAACTTTTCTCATCATTTGCTTCTTATTTTCTCTTGTTATCTCCTCTAAAAAACACCAAATCAAATCTTGTTCGTTTTTTTCCTTAAAATAGCATGGAACAAGTAATCCTAACACTACAGCTGCTGCTTTTGTTGGTTCCAATTTTGGAATTGATTTAGTATGTATTAAAGAATATCCTGTTATTTCAATTTCTCGAAGTTCTTCGGTTAATTTTGGGTACAACCCAAATATATGACTAACAATTTGACAGAACTTATCCTTCAATTTCAATGTGTAACATAAGGACTTTACTCTCATAATATAACCCTCTTGAATAAGATTCATTTGAATCTTCTTCATATGAGGGTAGCTGAAGGTTTTTCCATAGCTTAACCCAGTCACATTTGATCTCAGCAGATTGAAGTGGGTTTGTGTAAGTTTTTCATAGATTAACCCAAGCAAATTATCTAAAATGGCAAGAAAATATACTACAATTTGGTTTCTAGTTAAGAATTTGTTTTCTCTTAACTTATCTGTCACTAACCTTAGTTGTATACTTTCGAGTTGTGCCACAGCTTGGACTAGGATTTCTACAGGGATATGATCCCGTAAAATCACTAGCATTTCGTCAATACATACTTGAAAACGTTCTTCTTGTTTTTCCAAAGTTTGTTGGTACTTGGAGTATAGCTGTTTTCTATGGTCGATTAAAGGGTGAGCTAAACCTTCTCTCCTTTCTTCAGGCTCTTCCCCTGTTATATCAACCATACATTAATTCCTCATAAGAGTGATTCGTAATTTCATTTAAATAGTGGAGAAATTATAAAACACTTTTAGCATGAATGAACCGGCTATTAATAAAATAAAATTCTCCTATGTTTGGTTCTTATCCCAATTTAAACAGTTTAGTAAAAAAGAATCATAATAAAAACATAAAAAAAATAGGTGGTTTCAACCACAATAGTATGATTTAGTTGTTTGAGCATTAAGTTCAGTTTTGTCTTGAATCTCCATGAAATCCACTAAGATCCGTACTAATGTATTTTTGCTGAACAGATTTGTTCAAATCTCCAATATTATCAGCTGAAAGTTGCTCTAGAGGATCCCCTCTACCTACTCTTTCCCCTGAAGAGAGCATGAATCCAGATCTACTAATAGTATCAGCTTGTCTTCTTGCTGTTCTTTGTGCAACTAGACCTAGATGTTTTGCAAAAATAAGATTCCAACGATTGTTTTGTCTACTGAAAATTAGAATACCATCCATTCCTAATGCATCTAACTTTGCTCCAATTTCTGTTATGTCGCTTTGAAGAATCTTTTCAAATTTCGTGGAATCGCGCATTTCTGTGAATTTCATAATATCATGATCATAAGAGATGAAGACATTCGAAGAAGTCATGTAAGATACCTCTATCGATAACTATGGCAAATAGTAAAAAAGTTATCTTATCTAGGCAAAAACGATTTTTATAAAAAGAAAAAGAAAAAAAGTGCGCTATTGCGCAGCTACATTTTGTAAATCGATATTTACTTGGACTAATGCATCCACAATATTGTTGACACTTGTTTCCACTAATCCAGGATCAACTAACCAATCTATACCAAAAATAGTATCGATTTCTGTATCCACAGTTTCTAATCCCGTATTTATGGCTTGTAAAGCAGCGATTGATGTATCTAGTTGAATCATTCCACCAAGAGATTGTGCATGTTCCATCCAAATAATAGATTCATTAATGTGATATCTGGCTACAGTGAGAGAATTGTTTGCTGCTTTGAATTTTGTTAGAGCACTAGCGTAATCTGGGGTGCCAAAATCTACAAAAGCAGCTGTAACGTTGTTATACGTGTAACTTAATGCTTCCATTGCGTAGAAAAGATGAAGGAAAGAATGTGCAATGGCATTAGCATTACCAACATTGGTTGTAAAATCAAATTGGTTCAACAAATCACTAAATTGTAGAGCTGGGTCACTCATTACCCCATATTCTTGATTTGTTGCTTTATCATGTACAATAGATACATTAGCATCAACCAATGCAGCTGTTATAACGAGGTCATCAGTTATTGAAACTAAATCATCAACCTGGCCTATTAAGGCAGGATAAGTAGTAACGTTTTCATATCCAATATCAAGATTGTCTAAGATGCCATCTAAACTCTCAAAAGTTTGTGCTACACCAGTTCCAAATTGACAAAGTGATACAGATAGACCTGTTATATCAACTACAAAACTCACGGTTACATTTAGTATAGGAGTATCAGAATTAGCAACAGCTAGAACATCAGCTGTATTTAATTGACTATAGACCAAAGTGAAGTTATCAGTGGCTTCAGAGAAGTATTGAGAGGTTCCATTAAAAGCAGAGATATCTCCTATTAGATTTCCAACTTTAAACAAATTATAGGCTCCGTACAGGAAGTGTGTGAATGTTGCAAAATTTCCACCCTCAGGTTTTGTGAATAGTGCTTTCATAACTGTTATAGCTCCTTGACCGAACATCGACAGATAATCATCTACCATATCAAGGCTTCCTTCAATTTCTTCTGAAGCTATACCCATATCTTGAAGAGCAGTATATACTTCAGCAAGATTAATATTTTCCGTTTCTGCGAGCGCATTTTCAAGAGCTCCTATAGAATCACCTAAGGTAAGAATCCCTTGATCAATCTTTAGAATTGCTTGCTCAAATAGAGCGTCATTAATGTCTTCGAAACCTTGAGTTCTAATTCCTTCTGGCGATGTAGGTGAAATCGGTGTTCCCCCAAGAGCGGACATGGCATCATCTAATCCATCCATTACTTGAAATGTTCCATTAACAAATGGACCTAATGCCCCCGCTAATTCCAAGGTAGCGGACGCCATATAATATAGATTGTCCGTGAGCACCCGTAGACTCTCCCCATAGTACGGAATAAGACTGGCTATTGCAAAAACACCCATCGTTTTTAATCCTTTAAGACTTTCAGCACTTTCTTGGAAGTATTCAGATGCAAGGTAAAACTTAGCTATAGCTTCATCTATTTCAGCTTGAGATGCAGTATCAAGTTCAGCAAATATCATAGCTCCTTCCTGTACATAGAGGGCACCTGGAATGAAGTTGGATCCTAAATCTACGACACCCGCCACCATCAGTTGTGCATATGGAAATATTATTAGTCCAATTATCAAGAAAACAACTGCGAATAGTGAAGAGAATATTGTGAGTATTTTAGGTTTCTCCGTGAATATTTGCACAAGCCAAACAAGTGCTATCGTGCCAAATATGAAAAGGGGTAAAGCCATAACCAAATCAATAAGAAAAGCATATTGACTGTACTTTTCAATTGTTTCTATATCGACAGGAAGACTATCATTTCCTATAACTTGACTAACACCTTCAAAGGCGTCAAGAACAAGCTCTGTACGCTCAGAAATAGGGGCAAAGGGGTTGTAAACAGGAACATTGGGGATCACATAATGGAATAAATAGCCACCACCAAAAACTATGATGAGAAGCAGAGGTATAGTAGCTGCAGCCTTTTTCTTACTACGAACAAGTATAGCAAAAATTACTAAACCCAATATTCCTAGCAGATAGGCAATAACGGCTCCAACCACGCTTTCACGAGGTTTAAGCGTTGCTTCGAGTAGAAACATTAATCCAATGAAATAAACAATAAAAAATCCGGTTCCGATAAGCCAAAAACTCCATTTTTTTTTCGGAGCGTCAATTGGTTCAAATTCTTCTTTACTCATAAAATCATCTTTATTGTTGTTACCTCTTTATAGACATAGAAACTATTTATAGCTGTCGAAACTAAAAAAACTAAGCAGAGGTTTTATTTACAAGTAGAGGCGCTATAAGATGCGATATTCAAATTCTATTCAATTTTGCATAAGTGTCTACTAGCTAGAGTAAAGCACGATTGTATTAGTTTTAATTTTTCTTCTATTTGGGATAGTATTTCCTCTTCAACCCATCTATCTCTACATCGACAAACTTAAAATTTACAACCTATTCGCTGGAATTAGGGATAGAAAGATATGTTAACTAAGCTAGACAAGCTTCTTCGTCCGAGTAGTGTAGCAATTATTGGTGCCAGTTCCAACGAAAAAAAAGTCGGTTATGCCGCTTTAAGAAATATGAAGGATTGTGGATTCAAGGGAAAACTTTTTGCAGTTAATCCAAAAGCTGAAAAATACGGTTTTGAGTTACTAGGTATTAAGTGTTATACAACAATTAGTGAAATCCCCGATCAGGTTGATCTTGCAGTTGTTTGTATTCCCGCAAGATTCATTCCATCATTAATGGAAGAAATAGGAAAAAAAGGTGTACCTTACGTTGCTGTCATTACTGCTGGATTTAAAGAAACAGGTTCTGAAGGAGCAAAAATGGAACGTCAGATCGTTGGCATAGCTAGAAAGTATAATATACGAATAGTTGGCCCTAATATTTTAGGGGTTATTGATACAATTACACCAATTAACGCTAGTTTCGCAGATCAAACCCCAATCAAAGGCAATATAGCATTCTTATCACAAAGTGGTGCATTATTAACTGGAATTTTAGATTGGAGTAGAGCTGAAGGGATAGGGTTTTCAAGTTTTATTTCAATTGGTAACAAAGCTGATCTCGATGAAACTGATTTTATTGATGCATTAGCAGATGATGATCATACATACGCAATTTTAGCTTATTTAGAGAGTATTAATAGAGGCGAAAAATTTATTGAAGTTTGTAAGAAAGTTACTCGCAAGAAACCAGTTTTAGTTCTTAAATCAGGCAGGTCAAAAGCTGGTGCAAAAGCAGCCTCAAGCCATACAGGAAGTATGGTTGGTGCTGATACTTCTTATAATGTAGCTTTTGAAAAATGTGGAGTAATCCGCGCAGATTCGGCACAAGAGCTTTTTGATATGGCTTTTGCTTTCAGCTGTATGCCCATACCACAAGGTAATCGTTTTGTTATTATTACTAATGCAGGAGGACCCGGTATTCTTGCAACTGACGCTGCTGAAAAAGCAGGATTAGAGTTGGTCACAATATCAGAAAATCTTGAGAGTAAACTTCGCGAATTCCTACCCGCAGCATCAAGTTTTGGCAACCCCATAGATGCCCTTGGAACCGCTCAAGCTGAAGATTATGAGAAAATCATAGAAATCGCACTTCAAGAGGAAAATATTGATGGGGTAATCGTAATCCTAACACCTCAAGCAATGACAGAAGGGCAAGAAACAGCAGAAAAAATAGTTGAGTTACATGATAAATACCCTGAAAAGCCCATTATTGCCATTTTCATTGGTGGAGAAGAGTTAGGACCGTCTATGCACTATCTAAAAAGACACAGAATCCCTTGTTTTCCATTACCAGAGCGAGGTGTAAAAGCTATGGGGGTCCTTGCTCACTATTCATCAATTAAAAACAGACCAGTTGAAGAGGAAATTAAAGCCATTGATGCTAATAGAGAAAAAGTTAGACAGATTTTTGATAATGTAAAAAAAGAGGGTAGAACTACATTATTAGGAACCGAAGCTAAAAATGTTGTTAGCGCTTATAACATTAATGTCCCTCCAACAAAACTTGCCCACTCTGCAGATGAAGCAGCTGAATTCGCAGAAGAAGTTGGTTTTCCAACAGTTATCAAAATTACAGGAGAAGGAATATTGCACAAAAGTGATATTGGTGGAGTTAAACTCATGATTAAGAGTAAAGATGAAGCCAGAAAAGCTTTTGAGGAAATCATGGAAAATACTAAAAAACACTATCCTGATGCCAAAGAACTTGTAGAAGTACAGTATATGGTACCTTTGGGGAGAGAACTAATTACTGGTGTGTTGCAAGATCCGCAGTTTGGTCCAATGATAATGATAGGTCTTGGAGGTATTTATACAAATTTCATGAAAGATGCTGCTTTCGGCCTTGCCCCAATAACTTTTGAAGGAGCAAGAAAAGTCCTACAACAAACAAAAACATACATACTATTGAAAGGTGTCAGAGGTGAAGCACCATCAGACATAGATGCTGTCCTAGATACTTTAGTAAAAATTTCTCACCTTGCAGAAGATTTTCGACAAGACATAGATGAAATGGATATTAATCCCTTCTTTGTTTATGAGGAAGGTAAGGGTATCTCAGCCGTAGATGTAAAAATAACTCTGAAATAAAAACAATCAATCTTAAGGTAATAGTAATTTACCGTAAATTCCTCCTCCTCCCTCGTTTATTTCTAGTTGATTCGTTCTCATTTTGTCTATTATTTCTCCAACTACTTTGTTTTCTTTTTTTATTGTTTCAATTGGGGTTGTTGTTAAAATCTTAATTTCATTATCAACATTTGAGGTTAAATTATTGTATTCCTTCAATACTGTTTTAGTATTTGTTCCTTTAATTCCAAGTATAGTTGCAATTATTTCTACTAAGGGTACAATGTTGATGTATTCAACTCGTTGCTTATTTCGCTCTTTTGTGGTTGCTAGTGATTTTATTCTATTATTCACACCTGATTTAACTAGACCTCTACACACTGGACAGCGAACATTCTTTTCAATGACAGACTTGATTATAACATGCTCATCAGCTTTTTCAAAATAGATGTTTTTCTCATCATATAACGCGTTTACATTTTCTACAAATTTTACTGTTCTTCTGCATTTGAAACAAAATGAACTATAGTATTTACCTAATCTAGGATCTAAACCTATGTTTTTCTCTATTTTTCTCCCTTTGATATTCTTTATTGCAAACCTTATTTCATCAAAAGTTATTGTGTTTAAACTTATTAAATTGCATTCTCTACCAATTTTTGAAGGATGGGGAGAGTGGCTATCCGAGTTTGTTAAAAAGGTATAATTCCATAATTCTTTGATACGATCAGCCATATTGCTATCAGCTGACAAACCCAATTCTACAAAATCAATTTTTATGCTTTGGTTTAAATAACTCCCACTTAATTTCCTATATCTATTCGAACGAAATATGGATTTAAAAGGTGTAAACGCATGTGCTGGACCAATAAGACCATTATATCGATGAACAATTTCTACTAATTCGCTTCCTTTTAGTGGAATAATGGGTCGACCACCATATTGTTTTATTGTCTTTTCCATAGATTTTTCTAATTCAGAGGCTAAATCTTCACCAGAACTAATACTGGGTAGAAGCAACAAATGGTGTATCCCTTCATTATCCTCAACTTCACCAGTAGGAACAAAAAATAGACTATCATCCTTTTTGTATGTATAAATACCCTCATCTTCTTCTACAAGGTGGTTTTTCAGATATTCTCGCCAACGAGAATCCAAAATATCCCCCGTTCCTAAAATCTTCAAACCTGCACTTTTACTACTTTCGACTAGATTAGGAAGCAACATCGCTTTTGAGGTTGCTCTACTATATGGGCTGTGGATGTGGAAGTCAGCATATAAAGAAAGCAAAGTTCTCAGTCCTCCTTTATACTTGAAATTCACTAAAGCTAGTTTTAAGTTTTTCAGATTCTTCAGGAGATAATTTTTCGGTTTCAAGCTTATTTGAATCAAAAGGTACAATTGTAGAATTACCAAAAGGATCTTCTACAATTACATCAATTGGTAGACCTTTAAGGATGTATTCATCAATCATACTATCAAAGTTTAATATTCTCTGCTTTTCTTCTTCAGTTACTGCATCCCTTAATAAAAAACGTGCTTTTCCTTGAATATCTCTAAGAACTCCTTCTATATTATTTATAAAACTCACAGCATTAGGGCCAGGTTCAATCATTGCACCAATTTGAGGAAAACGTATAGTACCATTTGAAGCTCGAATAATTTTTGTCGTATAATCATCAGAATTTTTTGCATGATAGACATAACGTGTGGGTTCCTTGACGTTTAGATTTATGAAATCAGTATATTTATATTTACACTCACGGCAAACCAACACGAACAACCAAATGTTAGGGAAATGGGGGATATCCATTATTTTCTGCGTCACTTTTGTATTATTACTATTACAAGCTGGACAATCAACTGTCATGAATTCTTCCATCGTATCTTTTGCACTCAATACTATCCCTAGTTATTGAAATGCGTCTGACGATTTAAGTTTTAAGATTTAAAAACAAAAACTTAATAGAATGTAGTTATTCGAGCTTTCGTGGAGCTTTATAATATGAAAGAGAGGATTAATAGCATATATAAAAAACTATCTGATTTTTACGGAAAACAAAATTGGTGGCCAGGAGAAGGTTTAGAAATCGCTGTTGGTGCGGTTCTAGCTCAACAAACAAGTTGGAATAATGTAGAGAAAGCTCTTGAAAAACTTAAACATGCAAATTGTTTATCCATAGATTGTTTGAGAAGTATCTCGTTAGAGGATTTGGGGAAACTTATTCGTTCAACGGGATATTTTAATGCTAAAGCAAAAAGGTTGAAAAATTTAATGAATTTATTAGATATAAATCCACGTCCCTCTCGTGATGAACTTCTTGAAGTAAATGGAATTGGTCCAGAAACAGCTGATTCTATTCTTCTCTATTGGTTTAATAAGCCAGTTTTTGTTGTCGACTCTTACGCTTTCCGTATATTTAAAAGACTAGGAATTTACGAATATAATAACTATGATGAGCTCCAAAGACTACTTATTAGAAATTTACAAAATAAAACTCAGATATTTAACGAATACCATGCATTGATTGTTCAACACGCAAAAAATATCTGCTTAAAGAACAATCCAAAATGCGTAAAATGCCCCATAAAAACTAGTTGTACGTATTCAAACAATAATTGAAATCGTGGAAATTGTGACATAAATGTTTCTAACAAAAAACCAAGAAAAGATGTTAGAAGGTGAAATGGGAGAGGTTATCGCAATAAATATGAAACTTATCGTAAAAATTGGAGAAATCAATGAAGCAGAAAAGCTTATACCAATAAAAAGTGCTCAAATTGCAGGTGTTTCCTATTTTACAGTAGGTGAAGCTATATTCTCATTTTTTAATCTATTTTCGAAAGAGAAAGTGAAAGTCAAAGTTCCAAGTTGGTTGAACCCTGCAGGAATGGATAGAGAAAATTGGGAGAAAATGGGAATCAGTAAGAAGTTTGCTGAAAAACAATTTCAGATAATTGAGAAATACAAAGAAATGGGAATAGAAACAACACTGACTTGCACTCCATATTTGATTGGCAATCAACCAAATTATGGTGAACATCTAGCTTGGAGTGAATCATCAGCTGTAGTGATGGCAAATAGTTTTTTTGGTGCTAGAACAAATAGAGAAGGCGGTCCTTCATCACTAGCTGCTGCTCTAACAGGTTTTACATCTGAGTATGATTTTCATTTAACTGAAAAAAGACAACCTACAATAAAGGTGAATGTTGAAACAAATCTTAACAGTTTATCAGATTTCTCTGCTTTAGGATACTGGTATGGTAAAAACTTTCACGGTGAAACACCTTTTATTACCGGGTTACCCCAATTATCCGTTAATGAAGCAAAAATGCTTTCGTCAGCAATGGCAGCATCTGGAAGTGTGACATTATTTCATGTAAAGAACTTGACTCCAGAGAGTGATATTACTAGTTTGAATAATATTAAAGAAAGAATCATATTTTCTGAATCTGAAAAGCAAAGTGTATATGATTTTTTCGCTCAAAAAGAAACTGATTTTGACTTAGTTGCAATAGGATGTCCTCATGCAAGTTTAGTAGAATTGCTTATTATTCATAATTTCTTTGAAGATAAGATTTTAAAGAAAAATGTAAAATTTTGGGTTTTTACTGCACAAAAGGTGTCTCATAGCAAAAAATTTCAATCTATTCAACGTTTTCTCGAAAGGAAAGGAGTTGAAATTTTCACAGACACATGTATGGTAGTGTCGCCAATAATTAGAACAAAGTATAAACATATTCTCACCAACTCAGCAAAAGCATCAAAATATCTCTCTAATAGCAAACAGACTAAAGTAACGTTCAAATCACTTAATCACATTCTAAGGAGCGTGACAGAATGAAGTCAATTACTATTAGACCAATTGTTGAAGGAAAAAAAGAAGGACAAGCCATTGTTTCACTACTTCCTATTTCATTTTATGGCGATGTTGATCCTGAAACAGGAAAAATTCTAGATAAATCAAATCCACTATATGGAAAAAGCATTGCTAATAAGATTTTTATGTTTCCCGAAAGCAAAGGATCTACAGTTGGTTCCTACATAATATATGGTTTACAAGTAAATGGTGTTGCTCCCCTTGGTTTAATAGTCAACACTGCAGAAGCAATAGTTATTACAGGAGCGATTCTAGCAGACATTCCTTTAGTAGACAAACCAGAGAGCGACATCTTTAGTGAAATAAAAACAGGTGATATAGTTCAAATAAACACAATTAAAAAAGAAATAGTAATAAAAAAAAGAATGGGTATAGACTAGAAGTATTGTACAACATCATTTGTGATTTTGTGCATCAGAGAGTTGTTTTTGGAATTCATCACGTAATAGAGCTTCTTGTTCTTCTAGGGCTTGTTTCTTTTCAATGTCGAATCTTTGATTATATTCTTCTAACTCCTTTGCCATTTCTGTTCTTATTTCTTGCCTAGCCTCTTCTAACTCCTTTGTGTGTTCTTCATTGAGCTTAGCCATTAATTCTTCTAATTCTGCATCTTTCTGTTTACGCAGTTGTTCTTGTATATTCGCAATTTCAGTTTCTTTTTGGAGTAGTAACTCTTGTTTCATTTGTTCAGAACGTTCTTCATATGATTGTTCCAATTCTTCTTTTAAAGTTATCATTGCATCTCTGACTTTTTCCTCAATCTTCTGGTTTTGAGTTTCTTTTATAGAATTAACGAACTCTTCTTTCGTTAAGCTATCTGCAATTTGGTGAATATTTTTGATAATTTCAATGTTTGTCTGTACAACGTCGAAATTTTCAGATTTTATCTCTTCTTCTGATCTTTTAAGAATTATAGGAACAATCGAATAAATTTCTTCACAAACTTCTTCTGGTAGAAGTTTAGTGTTTGCAAGTTTTTGATAGTACTCATCACTCAGTGTTGTTAGTTCTGTTATGGATTTTTCAAGCTCGTTTACAAGGCTTTTCTCGCGGAATATTAACTCATATGGCCCAATCATCATGGTTTGCTTAGTTTGTAATTGATCATAATATATAATAGTAGCACTGATTTCATGAATTGATTCCCCTGTAGCTGAAAGACATCTTATGAGAAGTTCATTATCCTCACTTTGCTTTGCAGGTAAATCTTCAATGATAAAATCTTTCAATCCATCCAAAAGTTCAATTTCCTCGGGTAAACTCAGTTGTAGTTGAATATTAAATGCGTTCCCTTCACCTTCATTTTCAATAGTTATTACTAGAGATGTGGGATTGCCTAGAACTAAATCCTTAGATATTTTTAACTCAGGAACAATTTTTGGTAACTTAATTTTTGAGCGGAATTTTTTCACCACTGTGTCTACAGCACTGTCTATTGCAGGGAAAAATAGGTCCCCCATAATTTGGTTTAATCCAGGTTTAAGTTGATTACCCACTAATTGTTGAGCGTTGATAAGAGCTTGAGTATCAATTTCTTTTACCGCTTTAATAGCATGTCCTGCTGCATAGAGAATTTGTTGAGCTGACGTAAAACCAGGATCATTTTGAATCTGACTTATATATTGAGAATAGAGTTGTTCTGCGGTTGTAAAATCCTCAATTGAAAAGAGGAAAAAACACGCTGATGAAATAAGTACTACTGCTTTATTGTAATCACTCCAAAGCAAATATTCTTGAGCAGCGTTAATTAAATCTTCCACTATTGCTTTTGTAGCCGCTACCCAATCATCTTTTGCATTCAGTTGCTTGTAAATTTGAGCAACATAAAAAAGATTTTCAGAACTCTTTCTGAATTGTTTTTTATCTTTATAATCCTCAGATGCGTGAATGAAACCTCTAATTGCTTCCATATAAAGATCTTTTGCATGTTCAATGCCTCTAGCAGCATCTTGATTCTTTGCTGCTTCAAGATATTTCATGGCAGACTCGGTAAAATTCGCACTTTTCAACAGGTCACGAGCTTCTGACATTAGTCGAGCAAGGTTCTCATCGTACGACTTTTCCATAAAAAACTTACTTCAACTATAATATAAAAATCTATTTAAGGTGCGCGAATGGTAAAATCTTCCATCATTTTATCAAAATATTTTCTTTGAAAACCAACAAAATTAGAAAAGAAAACATTTGATACAAAATTGGGAAGTGGTGGACCGGTCGGGACTTGAACCCGAGGCCTCTTGCATGCCAAGCAAGCGATCTTCCAGCTGATCTACCGGCCCAAAATAAGGAAATTGTGAGGTTTCCTAATTTTTGTTCCAGGCATAATTTCTAATAGTAGATGTTTTACCAAAACCACAAGAAGCACATTGTTTATGTCTTCGATGAAAAGATCGGTTTCCACAACGTCTGCAGATTATGTGGGGTGACCCTTTATTGTGTTTCCCAAAACTGGGGGTTCCTTTTGTCATACTATCCAACCTTCTTATTCATTATTGAGGTGGAGGACTTACCATTATTACATTGTCTCCACGGACAATGACCTCACCAAGTTTATTACTTCCTTCATCACCAATTTCTTCGGCATCTGTTAATGTTAAGTTCAAATGTATATCATAGCTCTTGAGAATTCCTCTCATTCTTCTATTTCCTCTTAATCTAATAAGAACTCTTTTTTCGCGCGATTGGTTAAGTAAATCCATTGGCTTATTAGTAGAACTCATTGTTAATACTCCAAACTGCTACGAATTGAAAGTTCTGCTTTTTATTATAAAGGTTTTCTTGTAAGTGTGTCAAACATATTTTATTTTTAAAATAGTGCAAGGACACAGTACGCGCATAAAAAGGCAGTATAAGTTGAATAATTAGGTAATTTTTATAAGTGGGAAGAAGGAATAAAAAATTCCAATAAGGTAAAAATGTGATATAAAACACACGTTTTCCCAATTAAGCTAAATTAATTTAAATTAAGCTCGATTGTAGCCACTAAACTGATGCTTTGCTTTTGTTAAACATCGCTACCTTTAAGTAACGTTTCTTTTGCTTCTGAATAGAGTTTAAGCTTATTACATTGAGGGGAAACCTATGTCAGCTGATTTAGTAACTGTTGATCTTCTAGTCGAAGGCGGCAAAGCATCTCCAGGTGGAGCAATGGGACCATCACTAGGTCCACTTGGAGTTAACATTAAACAAGTTGTTGATGAAATCAACAATAAAACTAAAGCATATACAGGAATGAAAGTTCCCGTAAAAATTACAGTAAATAAGAAGACTCGTAATTTCGATCTTGAAATTGGTATTCCTCCTGCTTCTGCTCTAGTGTTAAAAGAAGCTGGACTTTCCAAAGCTTCTGGAGAACCCAATACAAATATAGTTGGTAACATAACATTTGAACAGTTGATAAATGCTACTAAAGCCAAATGGTCGGATTTAACTGCTGCAACGTTAGATGCGGCTTGTAAAGAAGTTCTAGGAACTATGGTTTGTATGGGGGTCACTTGTGAAGATAAAGATCCTCGAGAAGTTCAGAAAGAAATAGACAAAGGTGAGTATAAAGATGTTCTTGCCAAAGCAGAAGAGTGATTTCCCCTAAACTTTGTTAAGTAATCAAACAAATCGCCATTAAATTTCATGAATGAGGTATATCAATGAGTAAATTCGTAGTAAAAACCCGCAATTTCATTATTAGTAGTAGGCGTTTGCTTCGTCATGCAAAGAGACCCACGAGAAAGGAAATATCAATCACTACCAAAATGAGTCTGATAGGTATTTTAATAATTGGTGCAGTAGGGTTTGTACTACATTTGCTATTCTCAACACTCATGAGTGCAATCAGTTAATAATTTAGCAAAACTCCGAAAGAAGTGAATTGCATGCCAATTTATGCACTACGAACCACAATCGGCCAAGAACAAAGTATGAGTGAACAACTAGCTCGAAGAGCTGATAACCGACCTCATCTAGGTATATATTCTATATTATTACCAGGAGGTCTTAAGGGGTATATTTTTGTTGAAGCAGAATCAATAGACCATGTTGAACTTTTAGTTGAAGGTGTGAGACACATCCGTAAACGTCCGCGAGCTACAAGAGCAGAAGAAATTCCGATTGATCAACTAGAGAATTTTCTAATACCCAGACCAGTTATTGAAGGAGTAGACATCAATGATATTGTTGAAGTTATTACCGGACCATTCAAAGGATCAAGAGCAAGAATTATAGATATTAACATAGGAAAAGAAGAAGTAACAGTAGAGCTTCTTGCTATGGATCTTCAGATTCCAGTAACATTATCGGGAGAATCAATTAGAGTCATTGAAAAAGCTACAGAAAAAGTGGACACTGAAGATGAGTATCTTCTTTAATTTTTGCCTTATTTTCTAATTTTCTATTTTCAAAACAAGCAATTCAATTTTTTAAAAATTAGAAATATTCTTCTAGTGTTGGCTTCCCTATAGCCTTAAGTGGTCGAGAAGGAATTTTTAATTTGTTTCTAATCACAGCAGCTAGTTCTGAATCATAACCATAAATTGTATAAACCGTCTTTGGATTGACTCTCTCTACGAATTCAAGAAGTTCTCTAAAGTTTGCATGCATCGAAAATGGAAAAGATTGTTGAAAATTGGAATATGCAAATCTTGCTGCTTGTCCAGTTACAATCCCTCTTGCTAGCCTATACCCTTCTAAAAATGAAGGGGTTTTTTTGGCACTTCTAGGAAGCAAGACAATACTATTTTCTGGTCTGAAGGGTTCCTCACTTAATTGATCGTAATTGTACCAATTAATGGAAACGCCTTCCCGTTTGTAAATTTCATTTACCTCACTTACTCTAGCATTACAATAAATATCAGCTGAAAGCATTTCATTAAGAAAAGCCATTACTTCTTGAGCTGGACCAGAATAACCAATATTGATAACGGGAACACGCTTTTTTTGAAGATTGTCCATTATCCATTTTAAGAGGGAAAATTTAATGGTAGATCTAGGCTCAAAGAAGATATTGGGAGTACCATATGTTGATTCAATAATCAAAGTATCAATATCATCCTCTGGAACAGTAGCTTGTGGGACAGTAATCATCTTATCTGTGCTAATATCGCCAGTATATAATATCGTTTTCTCATCGAAATAGAAAAGGGTTTGAGAAGCCCCAAGAAGATGACCAGCAGGAAGAAGTTGAACATCTACGCCCTTAACTTTTTCAGTTTTATTAATGTCTAGAAATTGAACATTTTTAGGGATTTTACTGGTAAGAGCCTGGTAAATATCGTTTGTTAATTTACTTGAATAGATTTTAGTTCCAGAATTTGGAAAAGCCATAGAATGATCAGTATGAGCATGAGTAATGAAAACAGATTGAGACCCACGAGCACCTTTTGCAGAAATGGGATCAGCTAGAAAAATTAGATTATCCGTTGTACGACATATTTTAAGCCCACGTTTGTATTTAATAAGAATAGGCATTGATTGAAACCCCACTGAATTTAAGATTTAAGAGCCTTTCAATGTGATAGGAGAGTGATGAAACAACGAAGATTACACATATCTTAAAGCTTTTTGAAATGCTAGTAAGATAGAAAAAACGTTTTACAGAGGTGTACAGTTGGTTATTGTTACTTTTAATGGAAATCAATAGTTTATGAAGTTGTACATTTCACAGAATACCCACAAATTCAAGGACAAGTTTATCAATCTGCAGATGAAAAACCTGTTATTAACGTTGAAATTAATAGTTGTTCTGAATTTAAACTTAATATAATAGAATAAAAAAGTAAAAAAAGATTTTAGAAATAAGAACAAGGTGTCTAATTCATAAATAAGAAGATTTCATTAATTGAAAATACTGGTGGCGAAGGAGGGATTTGAACCCTCGATCCCTGAGTGTTTTGCCTATTTCTTTATGAAATAAATCCCAAACCCAGAATCATACCAAGCTAGACTACCTCGCCAGTTTTAGTTTGATTGTCTTCAAAGTCTTTTCACTTTCTACCTTTCATTTCTATAATTAAGGATTTCGCTTTTACTCAATATTTTTTTCTACTAATCAAAAATTGTTCTTTTGTTTTGGGATTATATATAGCAAATTTGAATCCAAATGCACTTTAATTTAGGAATTCTTGCTTTAAAAATAGAGATATGTTTTCTGTGTTGCATTCTCCTTTATTCAGAGAATAGTAGCTTGAGCTATCTTTTAGTAAGAAACCAACACTAAGTGAAACATTATGAAAGGCTTTTTCTGACAACGTCACGGTTACATCATCCCAAATATGCCTGTAAAATCATATTCTTCTGTACTAATCTCAACCTGAATTTCTTTTATGGTGATTTCTTCTTCATCAATGAGGTTTAATTCAAAAATAATTTCTAACAATTCTCCCTTCATTACAATTCCAGCTAATAGAATCCTCTCTAAAACAACATCATTTCTGGTATTGAGTATAAGTTTTGTAACCAAATACTTTCTATCCCTAGAGAAATAATCACCAATGAGATGAAAATATATGGTAGAATTTTTTCCCCAGAAGTTTCACATCAATCTATTTGAAGAAAGATTTATATCTTTCTAGAAAATAAAAAAGAAAAGATCATTACTCAGTTGCAATAACTTCTTTTGTGTCTTCACTTTTCTCCTCAATTTTCTCTTTTTGACCTAGTTTTCTCTCTGTTCCTGCAAACAATCGTTTAATATTTTCTTTATGTCTCCAAGTAACAAAAAGTACCAATATAACACCAACAATCGCTGCCCACCAACTTCGGTTATGGAAGAACTCCACACCTGCGAAAAACCAATACAAGGGTGGTGCGGTGAGTGCACTAATTAAATTTGATAAAGATGTATAACGAGTTTTAACAAGTGCTAGAATCCAAACACCATAAAGAATAACAAAAGCAATTGGATTAATACCGAATATCACTCCAGCAGCGACACTAGCTGATTTACCGCCTTTAAACTTTAACCAAACAGGAAAACTATGTCCTAAAACAGCCATGATAGCAACACAAGCCAAGAGAAAACCTGGATCAAGATAATACCAATCACTGGAAGATGTTCCAAAACCATCGTATTTTCCAAAACCATCGTATTTTCCAAACCACAAATAAATCCGAGCAACCAAAACGGCTATTGCTCCCTTCACCATATCAAGAACCATCGTAGTTATTCCTAGTTTTTTACCTAAAATACGAAAAGCATTAGCTGCACCTATATTTCCAGAACCATGTTTTCGAATATCAATACCCTTAATCCATCCTAATATGAGCCCAACTGGAATTGATCCCATAAAGTAACCTAAAATAATAAACATGAATTCATAAATCATGATAGCAAAATAATGTCAACTTTTATTTAAAATTTGTCCAAAAACTTTTTCTCTTGATTTATTATTTTCCGATAAATTCAACTAATACATTAATAAAATCACAGACAAAAAAAAGAAAAGCAAATGTAAAAGAAATGTGTATTTATTTCTCTACACAAATCATTGTCATGGTGCTTCGTACGTTCTCTAGTGCTCGTAGATTATCCGTAACAATCTTCTTCAGAAGATCCATTGTTTCAGCTTCAATTTTAGCTATCAAATCATAAACACCATATACAACATGCGCTTCTTTTACATTTGGTAAGGACATAAGTTGATCTAATACGCTTTTCTCTTCTCCAATTTCACTATTTATCAAGATGAATGCTGTAGCCATCTGGCTCACCAATGAAGTATATGTAATCAAAGTTTAATAAACTTTTTCGGAAAACAAGCATTAAAATCCTAAAAAATTAATTTATTACTAATAGTGGTAAATACGCAAAAAATTAAAACTGTTTAATAAAACTAAAAATATGGTTTTGCATCATTCAAAGGAAGAACTCAGAAATCTAGCTCAACCCTTCTTTTACAAATCTCCTAACAATAGTTCAAAAACACTAATAATTCTAACACATGGTTTTACCGCTTCGGCTACCGAGATACGACCTTTAGCTGAATTCTTAAAATCGAAAAAATATGATACATATGGTATCCTTCTAGCAGGACATGGAACAACTTCAACAGATTTGGATACTGTTCATTGGAAGGAGTGGTTGAATGATATAAATAAGATTTTTGAGGAATATGCCCCAAAATACAACAATGTTTTCTTAGGAGGGGTGTCACTAGGAGGAGGATTATCTCTTTATTTAGCATCCAAGCTAGAAATAGATGGTGTCTTTACGATAAATGCATTATATAAATTCTCAAAGATGGATGTTTTTCTCTCAACACTTGTCCATTGGTTTAAACTGCATAAACCGAAAACTGATGAAAGGAATAATTGGTACCTTGAGAACAATTTATTCTCCTATCCTGACGATTCAGTAGCTGCAGCATATCAAATAATCAAATTTTTACGAAAACTAAGAAGAAAAATGAAAAAAATAAAAACTCCAACATTAATTATCCAATCACAAACAGATAAAACCATATCTCCTGAAACAGGAGAATTAATTTATAATAACCTCAAAACAAAGAAAGAGATTCTTAGAATACCTAAAGGAGATCATATATTAACAGTTGACCCAAATAGAAAAAAGGCATTTGAGAAAATAGGTGAATTCATTGAAAAATTAGTAGAATAATAGCAATACACCATTATCAAAATGGATAGAAACGAAAAGTATTAAAAAGACAATAAGCAAAAACGGAACATTAATTGCCCCGATGGTGTAGTTCGGCCAATCATTGCGGACTTTCAAATTTTGTGGTTTGATGTCCGCATGTAAAGACCTCCGCAGACCCGGGTTCAAATCCCGGTCGGGGCACCAATGTTAACTTTTATTTCAACCATTTTTCTTGTTTTTTCAATTCCAAAAAAAATGTTTTGTTAGTTTTAGATTTGTTATTGTGTCTCCCGTTTACATTTTTAGTACAATGCTTACTTCTACCACTGTTCTCTAACTGCATAAGAGGAGAGAGAGTAAAAATGGTTTTTTTTGTTATAACCAGAGCTGTAAATTTAATGTTTAAATAGGGATTTCTCATTTTCAATGTAATGAATAAAAATTCAAAGAAAGAAGAAAATCAAACTCAAGATGAAGTTACTAGAACAGTAATGGGAATGTTGAGAAATTCTGAAGGAGACTTAAACGCCTATTATAGAGATTATAGGGATGAAGATTATTCTCATGCTGTAACGAATATACAACAAGCTGTAGAAAAGTTTGGTAAATCTATAATTGCTCTTCTCAAAGAATACAACGAAGAAGAGTTGAGAAGAGAAGTGAGACATGAATTAGTTGAGTTTTTTATTAAAGAAATAAAATCAAAATTAGATGAAATTAAAACAATTAATCCTGAAATAGAGCAAAACTTACGAAAACTAGTGATTCATAAACTACATCCAGATTTTAAGAAAAAATTTCATACAAAAGATGATCTCTATATACCTCTTAAACAACTTAAGATGATACTAAAAGACTATGATTCTTTAGAAAAGCAAATTAGGACGGGTGAAGTTTTCATGTTTGATAAATTCCCTATGAAGTTTGCTTTGAATGAATTAAACAGAACAAAATCCAATATTTTTTCTCAGATTGAAAACGAATACAGTATAGAACTTACTAATGAACAAAAACTCAAAGTTAACGAAGTATTTCGAAATATGCTTGAATCTGGCGAATATTTTCAAAAAGTAAGAAATACATTTTATATTATGTTACTTTTAGGATATGTAGTCATTATGCATTCTAATCTTGAAAAACATCAAAGTTCCTCTCGATATGATTTAGAAAGAGAAAAACGATATTCAAAGAAAAGTGAGTTAGTACAAATACTGCCATTAATGTATAAAATAATGAAAAAGATGATTGTTGTTTTGTATTATTTGATTAACATCAATAATCCGGAATTGGAATCAGAAGATGTGAAGAAATGAATGAATCAATTGTAAACAGCAATAATAATTCGAAAAGTGATACGAAAACATTGTGTACTCCAGTAGAAATTGAACTAGACAATAATAACAAGCTTAGCTTTATATTTTAAATTGATTCATTTGATAATAAAAGTATTTATATAAAATTAAAGGAATAAATGGAGGAAGATGTGGAATTTGCTAATGCTAAATATAATTGGTGTGCTAGCAGATATTTTGGGTATTATTGGTTTTGATTTACTTAGCTTGAAAATTCCCAAATTTTGTACCGTAATTTGGAAAAAACCTATTAAAATTAAACCAAAACATTTAGAGATTAACAAGTTTCATGAATATTACTATGAAACTGAAGAGATGAAGAATCTAGTAGAATCTTTGGAAAACAAGGAAAATACTATAATAATTGGAAAACCTCTAAGTGGAAAAACAAGGAACATCTATGAAGCAATAAGAAGAGTAGAAAAAAAATACGCTGTAACAATAGTGAAAAATGTTGATGTTTATGAATCAAATGTAAGATTTCCAAGATTGCTTAAATTTTGGAGAACAAAGCTAATTATAATTGACGATTTACATAAATTTGTTGCAAGAATAAATTTCCATTTAGTTATTAGAGAAATCCAAAAGCAAGACTGTATTCTTTTGTTTGCTTGTAGATCTAGAATAGAATATTCAAGAGCAAATAACAAATTCAAAAAAGAGTTCAATTTTGGATTAGAGGAGCTCTTTGAGAATAATAAAATTGAAATACAACGAATATCTAAAGAGGAAGGATTGGGGATCGCGAAACACTTTGGTGTTAAATGGATTCAAGCAAACCAGAATTTTGATGGTACAGTGGGTTCTCTTTTACTTAGTTTCGTAGAAATGGATAGAAGGTATAAAGAAGAAATTGATGTAAAGGAACAAATAATACTACAATCAATAAAGAGATTATACTGTTGTGGTCTTTATGTAGGAAAACAGAATTTCGATCTCTCAGAAATTAAGAAGGTTTGTGAATATAGAAAATTAAAAGGTGAAGACTGGGAGTGGGAAATATGGTTATTAAATTTATATAAAAATGAATTCTTTGTAGATTGGAACATAAAGCAAATATTTATTGAAGAAGCTTATATTGAGAAAATTGTAGAAATTGTACCAGAAAAAGATGTGAGCGACATTTTTAGAGAGATAATTCTGGTCTTTAATGAAAATACAGATACTCTACTGAAAATTGGTTTTAATGCTCAATATCAAGCAATTAAAAGTAAAAATACAGAAGAATTACTTTTGGTCTCAATTCAAGCATTTGAAAGAATAATTCATATTGAACCAAAGAATCATCAAGCATATTATCATCTTAGTACATCTTATTTCGATTTAGAACGATGGGAGAAATCGATTAATTACGCTTCTCAATGTATCAAATTAAACAAGAGACATCAAGGAGTATATGTTCGTATTGCATTATCTTATTTGGCAAATAATCAAGAAGAAGAAGCTGAAAAAGCACTTTTAAAAGCAATAAAGCATGGTATTGAATTTCCTCTAATTAACGTTTCATTAGGTATAATATACAAAAAGCAGGATAGGATAGAAGAAGCTATAAATATTTACAAAAAAGCTATTAGTTATTCTGAAAAAATAGATGCTCGTTCATATTTAGGAAAATTAATTAAGAAAGCATCTGGATATGACCTAGCTTATCGAGAACTTGGACTTATTTACTTAGCTCAAGAACAATGGACTATAGCAGAGAAAATGCTTGAGACTGCCTTATTGATAAATCCTGAAGATTTTGAATCACATTATTCTCTTGGAAATGTATATATGAAACTATCAAAAAAGGATGAAGCTATTAGAGAATATGAACTAGCATCAAAAATTAAACCAGAAAAAACAGAAAATGTTACTCAAATTATCTTCACGTTCATACAAAATTATAACTTTGAAAAAGCTATAGAAGTTTGTGATACTGGTTTACAAAGAGACCCAACTAATGCACTTCTTCTTTATTTGAAAGGTGTATTATTCTTACAGACCAAACAATGGGAAAAAGCTATTTACAACTTTCTAGAGGTTTGGAAGAATAAAGAAAAACTACCTGATAATCTCGAGCTAAATGTGCCTACTGCAATATTAGAGGGAGCTGTAAAAAGTAAGAAAGTTCCATCAAAAAAATTCATAAGGGAGTGGTTAAGTAAATCAGAAAGTTTCTCTTATGAATCAGATGAACGGAAAAAAGAAATTATTCACGAAGCTAAGCAGTTCCTTGAATCATAAGTTATATCATTTATTTTTAAGAAACACTTTAAGACTTTTTATCAATCGAAATTTATTGAGATAGAGTGCTAATATGATAACTCGCACTTAGTAAATAAAATGATATCTCTCTCAAAAAGAATATTAAAAGAATCAGTAGACTAATCTATTAAACAAACATTTCTGAGAATCTAGAATTATCAACTAAACAGATTATCAATAGAAGCTGTAGTCCTGTTTAGAGATAGAGATAGTGTGATCTTCGTCACTTACCTGTTTCGCAACTACCAAGTAGTTTTCCCTCAGTAAACTATCAATGAAACAGGGAGCCTAGCTAGCTCCGTAGTGTGACCCACTAACTATAATGGAAAAGTCTTCATGGTGGGTTTATGATAGTAACACTTGACAATCAAAAAGAATGCTTATCAGCTATCAAACCAATCAACTGAGGAGAAATTGGTGGAAGACATGATAGCTTTATTCACTTCATTTGTAGGGAGATTACATAGACAATAGAGAGGAAAATAACAAAGAAGGAAACTAGCTGTTTTTTATGTAGTTTATATATTAATTTAAACATAACATTACTGAGTGAATGATGTCTACTCAAGCACAGTCAACAACAAAAATACACTCTTCTCTCCCTCATACGAAGGTGATGAGAAGTTACCAGTTAGCGTTTGAACACTTGAGTAAGAACAAAAGAGTAGAGATCAACCAGCGAATTAAAAGACTTGAAAAAGAGCAAAAAATGCTCCTAACTCCCTCAACAGTTGCAAAAGCTTTGGAACTCTATCGTTCCAACCCTAAAGAGAAATTCTTTACAAGAAAATTGGGTAAAGAAGTAGGTAAAAATCCGAATATAGCTGAAAGCGCTTTCCACTGGTTACACATAGCTATTAAAGGAAAAGTGGACAAAGAGAAGAAAATACAAGGAATATTTAACTTCTGGCAGAAAAACCCTCAACAGTTACTAGAATGGATTATATTCGGACGCTCACCTTATACTGAATACAGTTTCCAGAAATATTGGAAAGTGGGAAGAAGGTTCGTTATTAATCTTCTAACTAGCACAAGGTTACAAACAGACTCCTACTGGAACAGAAAATATGCGAAAAAGTACCAAAACCCCAAGATAAAATTTAATCATATATTACCAACAATAACACATGAAGAAGTTGTGTTAGCCGTAGAAGACGCGTATAAACATAAGATTCACGAGTTTTCGTCAATTACCAACCTCTCCACTAACCAGCAGTCCTTCATAAATAAATTGCAATTATTAGTTCAAGATAAACAGCAAGTAGCATCTTTTGTCACTTCGTGGATTAACATTCCTCAAAAATCTCGTTGGAAAAGTCTCAAAAAACTCGCTCAGCAGATAACCGAATCTATAGGTAAGAAAAACCGAAAGCTTTTTTCAGCTGTAAGGTTGATAGTAGTTTTCGCACTCTTTGACCATCTAATGGAGAGTGTCCCTCAGTTAATTCTTTCTACCCTACCAGAGAAGGTTGTTTCTCAACCATTTAAAAGAAAGAAAAAAGGAAAACTACCAATAAAATTGTTAATGAAAAATGAGTATGTTATTACCCGCGAAGGTAATGCTAAAGTATTGACTGCAAAAGTTAGAAAGCAAGGATGGACAGAGTTAGGTTTTCCTCAACGAGGAAAAAAGAAAGTCAAAGCACATATGCTCTTCCCTCCCAAAGTCTTGGAATATCTGCGTAATGGCGCAATTATCAAAATCTTACAAGTTAGCAGTGGTGAAGCTCCCAGTTACAAACCTCGTGTAGATGTAGTTTTAGAAGGAGAACATGAATGTTTCCTCTCAACTACACTCCTACACCACTATATTTCTACTATCCCCTCAGGTAATATCCCTACTTTGGGTGTAGACATCAACCGCTTAGGACAGTTCATGGTGACATTTAACACCCCCATTGATCTTCCCCCAGATTTGCTCAAACTGTCAGAACGCTATAACCTCTTAACTGATAAAGTTCTCAAAGAACTTAATAGAGGATTAGCTAAGAAGCGTAAAAACCGCGATTCTCGAGGTTGTTGTAAACTCCTTGGGGAATTGAATAAAGTCTATACCCGCAGGAGTAGGATTATGCGTGAGATTCTTCGTCTTTTACCTTTCTTTATAGCCTCAGTTATGGTTAAACACCACAGTCGCGTCTTGAAGATCGAGGAATTGAATGTTGACCCTACAGGAACCAAAGGTGCACTAGCTAAAGCTATCTACACCATGCCCGATAACTCTTTCATCTACGACAAAGCTGTCTGGCTAGCTTCTTCAGAACTAGGTTATGATGTTCTCCTAGAGCAAGTTAATGCCTTCCGCACCAGTTTACTCCATAACGTTTGTGGAGGAGTACTCGATCGCAAGGTAGGTAATTACGATTATGCTTATTGTAAGAACTGTGGGCTAAAAGTCAATACTCACTTTAATGCTGTTCTCAACATCTCTTCAAAACCAGGTAGTCCTTTATCTTCACGCTCCTTCCCTCCCCTCAATGCACGTGAGGGGAATCCTTCAAACGACGGTTAAAAAGCCTCTGGCAATTTTAACCAAGTTTCATAACGTGCGTTCTCTAACACCCAAGGATAAATTTAAGAAATCAATCAAATAGATTGATATACCTCCCTTTGGTCTTGTAATCTTTTGCGGGGATTGCCGAGCGGTCAAAGGCGCTGGACTTAGGATCCAGTCCTTAGTGGTTCGGGAGTTCGAATCTCCCTCCCCGCACCAATTTTAATCAGTTTTAATTGATATCTCATCTGTTCAAACTACTTTTTTCTTTTCTTTACAACTTTTTTCGCTTTTTCTGACATTTAAAACTTATTTTTTCACTTTTAATTCACTCTCTGTTTTGCTTATATAGGTTAGTTACTAATGTATACACAGGTAAATATGACTTCATGTTACGTTTCTGAAACTTTAGTCGATTTGGGCATTGTAATGATTAAGTTTGATCAATCTTTCGGTCCTCTTATTCTACATAATCATTCCTTCTTGGATGAGGATCAATTAATGAAAGTTGCTCTAAAGGGTACTACAACTCTTATGAACGGTCTTTCTTATAATCTTTCAAACACTCGTCGTTTTCGTGGAATGTTTCAATTATCTGAGGAACTTTTTGTTTATGGTTTTGACCTTCTTCTTATTGACGATCAAAGTGATGATGGGTCATTTGTTCCTGTATTAGTATTTTTAGTATTTCCCACCTGTTCAGTTCCTGTAGTTGGTTCTAGTATTCGTTCCATTGAAGAAATACTGTTCAAACACACAAAAACTATTGTCAATCTAACTAACTTAACTCCTGAAATTGTAGTAAATATGTTATCTTCCCTTCAAGGCATAATGGCATAAATTTTTCTTTTTCAAACCTTAAATCACCATTTTTCCTCTATATACAACAACAAGAAAGGAGAAATATTTTTTACTTATCCAACAAGAAATCGGCTTCTTCAGCGTTAAAAGAACTTCTTACAAAGGGTGCGGAAGCCACGAACTTGAAACCCATTTCATATCCTTTTTTCGCGTATTCTTTAAACAACTCAGGAGTTACATACTCTTCTATTTCCAGATTTGAACTTGGAGGTTTAAGGTATTGACCTATTGTTAGTATATCACAATCAACTGTTCTTAGATTTTCCATTACTCCCAATACTTCCTTTTTTGTCTCTCCAAGGCCGACCATTAAACCAGATTTTGTATAAATAGAAGAATCCATCTCTTTTACCAATTTTAAAACTTTTAAGGATTTTTCATATTTTGCTTGTGGAGTGACTTTGTTGAATAATCTTGGTACCACTTCTACGTTGTGGTTTACTATATTTGGACTTGATTCTACAACAGTTCGTATGTCTTCCTCTTTTCCCTTTAAATCTGGAATCAATAATTCAATTATGACATTTTTATTATGTTCTCTTATTTTTCTAGTAATTTCCGCGAAATGAGCTGCTCCCCCATCAGGTAAGTCATCCCTTGTTACTGAAGTTATAACCACGTGTTTCAAACCAAGTTTTTTCACAGCTTCAACGATGTGATCTGGCTCTTTTGGGTCTAAAAGATGCGGTTTCCCATGTTTTATATCACAGAATAGACAATCACGGGTGCAAATGTCACCCATTACTAAAAATGTTGCAGTTTGTTTAGCAAAACATTTTCCGATATTTGGACACATCGATTCTTCACAAACAGTGCGTAGATTTAACTTTCGAAGCATGTTTTGTATCTTTTTTATTTCATCCCAGTCCATTTTTCCAATACGCATCCATTCTGGTTTCTTCAGTCTAGGCATTTTCCCTTATCCTCGCTTCAAATTCTTCGCTTTTTAACGGTATTAACTTCCGTTCAAATACCTTTTCAAATGCTTTTTCAAAAACATGATAAATTTCTTTCATGTCGAGTTTTTTTCCTATTAATTGTTCCATTGACATTGGTGTAAATTCTTTTATTCCACAAGGTATTATCATTTGAAAATGATTCATGTTCGTGTTTACATTCAATGCCAATCCATGAGACGTTATTTTCTTTGATGCTTTTGCTCCAACTGCAGCTATTTTAGCAGGTATCCCATTGTTTTTTACCCAAATTCCTGGAAACCCTTCTCGTCGAAAACCAAGTATCATTTCATGCTTAACGGTTTCTATAATTGTTTGTTCCATCCCCCATACAAAATCTGGAATGGACAGCTTTGCACGGATTAAATCAAGAAGGAAATATCCTACTAATTGTCCAGGTCCGTGATAGGTCACTTTTCCACCTCTATCAGTGACAATAACTTCTATGCCTTCTTTCTCTAAAATTTTATCAGAAACTATGATTTCCTCTCTTTTTCCTCGCTTTCCTAGTGTAAAAACTGGATTGTGCTGTAGAACCATAAGAAAATCGTCATATTCTCTGTTAGTTTCTTTTATTACTCTAATTTGAGATTGTAACATCAGTGCTTTCTTGTAATCTAAATAATCATATTCAACAAAGTAGCAAGTATCCATTATTTCCCTTTTTTTTATATTCTTTTTCAACTTTCGGTTGGCCAACAGCTAGTTGGTCTCGCAAAATTGAAAAGCAAGTTGTACATAATAGTTCACGAGTAAGTATGGTTAAGTTTATCACTATCCTACTAGCTAATGCAGCTCTTGAAATGTTTCCCTCTGAACTTGTTAAAGATCTTGAGATTAGACAATATTTGTCCAAATTGAAAAAGAAACCCACTGAAATCATACTTGATGCAAATTACCACAGCAATTTCATGAAGAATTTACCAGACGCTGAAAATAGGGGAAGACCAGATATTACCCATTTTGCGCTACTTTCCATTTTTGGCTCTATATTGGCACGTGAAAAGAGGATTAAAGTTCTAATACATACTTGTGACAATAAAATCATCTTTCTTAACCCAGAAATTCGCTTACCCAAGTCTTTAGAGCGTTTTAATGGTCTTATCTTGCAATTACTCAAACATAAACGAATCCCCCCCGCTTCTAATGAACTATTAATGGAACTTTCTGAATCATCTCTTGAAGAATTAATTAAAAAGTTACGATTGGAGCACGATGTTATAATAGAATTTAGTGTTGAAGGAAAAAAGTGTACAGCTCTTGAGTATTCAGAATTAATTCATTATAAGTCAGTTAATCCGCTGCTTATCTTTGGAGCTTTCCCCCGTGGTCATATCAAGGAGATGCAGAAAAATATGGTAGACCATAAAATAGCAATATATAAAGATGGTCTAGATCTTTTTTCAGTAATTGCTCAAATCTTAGGTAGTATCCATACTCTAGAAGAGGAATCAACATTTACTAGTTCACCAAAATCAGAGAAGATGTCTTGAGAATAGAAAAAGTAGAAAAAGAGATTTTTTCCTTAATATTTCCTTCATTGTGCTGCAACGTTTAGAAGTTGGTTGTTTATAGAAGAGAGAGCATTAGTAATAATAGTAATGTTTCCTGTTAAGTCATCAGGATTGGCTAATGGTCCTTCTTCTGCGATTGATAATACATTATTGAAGTTACCAATAATACTATCTAATGTGTTTTTTATGTTTATTAATGCCGTTCTTGCATCTTCAAGCTGTACCATTTCACCGGCTTCAGTTTCATTCATATATATAATTGCCAAATCCATCTCAGACATTGCACTATAGAAAGAATTGTTAGCAGCAACAAAACTATCGTTTGCATCTCCAAAATCCGTGTTGTTAAAATGAGTTTCTCCTGCTGTTACATTAGCATATGTATACTTTAGATGTTCCATAGAGTTGAAAAGATGATAAAATGAATGGGCAATATTATTTGCATTTATTATATTAGACGTTAAATTAAAACCATCTAAGAAGTTAGCAATTTTTCGACTAGGTTTGCTAAACATTTCATACGTTCCATTATTGGCGTTTGATTGTATAATTGAGATCCTATTTTCTATTGAGTATGCGGTATTGGTTAGATTATCGGTTAAACCAATAATAACAAGAACCTCGGATTGTAATGAATAATAATCAGTTATGTTCTCATACCCGATACCAAAACTTTCAACAACACGAGTTAAATCGCCATAAACAGTTCCTACATCAAGTCCAAAGGAACTAATACCAACAGCTAATGCAGCCATATCATATAGAAAGTTTAGAGTACTGTTAAGAAATGGTGTATCAGAATTAATTACCCTCATTACTTCTGCTTTTCCAAACTCATAATATACCACACTAAAATTTGAATTTGCTTGCTCAAAGAAAACTTCTGTTCCATTGAATGAACTATACTCACCAACGTTTAAAGCAGCTTTTATCAAATTATAAGACCCATACAAAAAGTGTGTAAGAGTAGTATAGCGAGATTTCTCACCATTAACCATCGGTTGTTCAATTAAAGCTTCAAGAGCACCGGTTGCATTATTAAACAAATACAGATACTGTTCCATTTCTTGTATTTTTGTCTTAACGAACTCAGCATTATCCCTAAGTAATGTGTCTAGCATATCGTAAATATCCGAGAATTCAATTTTTTTAACCTCTTCACATGCATCTTTAATAGGGACAGTACTATTACCAAGATGGATTATTCCAGCGTTAACTTTTGCCATACCTTGTTCAAACAGACTATCATTAATTTGATACCTTTTAATGCGGTACGTTTTTGTTGTTGAATTGTTATAAGGCTCAACACATAAGGGAATCGATATACTATAATTTAATGCGTCAGTGACATCTTGGAATCCTTGGTATATCTGATAGGAACCACTGATAAACGGTTCAATTCCTCCAAGAAGTATAAGTGATGCATTTAAGAAGTGAAGAAGATCATCTGTAATTTTTGTAATAATACCAAATACAAAAGAAAACATCTCGATACTTTTACTTCCATCTTGAATATATTCCGCGGCTAAGCTGAAGTTCGCTAGTATTTGATTAATTTCCTCTTGAGTAATATTGTCAAAATTATCTATTCCTTGAATTCCATTTATTATATGGATTATACCTTGCGTTGATGTTGAGCCAAAATTGACAAGGCTCCCCATGGCAAGATGAACAATTGGGGTAATTATCAAACCAATTATTAAGAAAAGAAGTGCAAAAACCAGTGCTATCATCCTTTTTGGTTTAATTTCTGATCTAAATATTTGTATTAACCACGTTAGCGCCAGAAGAGAAAATATAAACATTGGTATAGCAATAACAAAATCAATTAGGAGAGCAAGTTGGCTATACTCTTTAATTGTTTCAATTGTAATATTTCCTGGTAATGTAATGTTCCCACCATAGAGATCAAGTCCTGCTTCTGCAGTCTCCAAAAGGAAATCAGTTCTTTCAGAAATAGGGGCAAATGGATTGTATACTGGAGCACCAACATAGTGAAAAAGAAAACTTGCACCAAATAGGAGTATTAGTAAGAGAGGTACAGAAAGAGCAACAGTTTTTTTGCTACGTACAATAACACTATAACCTATTAAACCAACTGCACCAAGAGCATATGCAACTATGCTTGCAGCTACACTATCGCGTGGATGGAGAGAGATTTCAAGGAGAAACATAAGTATAATATTCAAAAGAAAGAAGAATAAGAGTCCCCACCAAAAAACATACTTTCTCTTTTTTTCTTCAACTTCCTCCTCTTCAGTTTCTTCTCTTGTAGTTTGTGTACGAAAACTATCAACTAAATATTCAGGTCGTGTCTTTTCCTCTTTTTTAAGTATATCTCTTAATATAGGCTTAGGTGACGGTATTTCTGAAATAAGTATTGGTTTTTGTGGCGTAGACTCTGGTTGAGAAGGAGGAAACGGTCGGACTGGTTTAGGAGGGTATTCTTCTGTTGATTCTTTTATTACTTCTTTTTCCACTTTTAGGTTTTCTTCATCATTTTGTTCAGAAGGAATACGACGAGGAGGTTTAGGAGGCAGGTTTTCTTCATTTATTAATAAAACACTTAAACATTACTAGAAGAAAAAGAGGTACAACATATTTATAGATATTGCACCCCCCCGTAATAGAAGAAAATCAGAAAATGGTGGGGTATGGCGGAGTTGAACCACCGACCATCTGGTACCTCAGCTTTAGCTCAAAAAACTTATGAGCCAGACGCTTGTTAGTTTTAGGCTCTCGACCTAATAAACCTCTAACCAGGCTGAGCTAATACCCCTTTTATATTGACTTCTATACTCTGTTCTATCCTTCTTTTCTTAAATTTTTCTTTTCGTTCTCTCTTTTTCTGTCATACCACAATTTTTTATTATGTGTTTAAAATAATGTTGTTTACTCTTATTAGGTGACATAAATTGAATTCAGCTTTCTTAAAGGTTGTTGAGGATATCCAAGCTCTTCGAATACAAGGTGCGACCAACATAGCTATTGAAGGGGTAAACGCTTTTTCATTATTGGGAGAACACATTGATTGTGCTTCATTAGAAGAGCTGTTTGTGAAATTAGAAAAAGCTAGAGAAGCTTTATCAGCTGCTCGCGCAACTGAGCCTGCTCTTAGAAATGGATTAAGGTTTATTTTGTATAATCTTCGCAAAAAAGCTTCTTCTTTGCAGGATGCACGAGAACTTATTGTATCATTTTCAAAAGATTATGTTTTATTACTTAAAGAATCAAAAAAGAAAGTCATTTCGTATGGAGCTCATCGAATAAAAGATGGTAGCACAATAATGACGCATTGTCATTCCTCTTTGTCAACTGGAATCATACTTGAAGCGCATAAACAAGGAAAAAAAATCAATGTCTTTTGCACTGAAACAAGACCACTTTATCAAGGACGAATCACTGCAAAAGAACTAGTTTTAGCAGGAGTTCCAACAACTCAAGTAGTTGACAGTGCCATGCGTTGGGTAATAAACAGTTACAATATTGATATAATTATTACAGGAGCTGACGCTATAACTAGTCAAGGAACAGTTATAAACAAAATTGGAACTAGACTTTTGGCGCTAGCAGCGAAAGAGATGGATATTCCATTCTATTCCGCTATTAACTTACTTAAATATGATCCTGAAACAAGTATAGGAAAGTTAACAGAAATAGAGATGAGAGATTCTTCAGAAATTTGGGAAAATCCTCCTGAAGGATTGAAATTTCTTAATCCAGCTTTTGAGACCGTATCCCACGATTTAATTGATGGAATCATTTCAGAAGGTGGAGTTTTTGCACCATCTTTTATTTACTTCATAATACAAGAAAAATATCCATTTATGATTCACGAAGAAATAGGGATGGACATTATTAATCAAGGTGCTTAAATTATGAATGAAGAATTTAAAGAATTATTAATTGCAAAATATTATGTTGAACACGTGAAAAGTGTTGAAAAAGCCGCAGAAGAGATATGTGACGAAGAATCAGTAGGCACATGGACAGATTTAACAACAACTGTCGGCAAACCACATATAGCTCGACTTAGAGCTGAAGTATTAGACAAACAGGTTTTTGATAATCATGAGGATTACCAAAGCGGTGAAGTCACTATCGGTTTTCAAACAGAAACCTTTGACTTAGAAGCAGGGATAACTAGTATCCTTTCCATGGTAGCTGGAAACTTATTTGGTTTAGGAGCTCTACGAAATATTCGTTGGTTAGATGTTGAGTTTCCTCGAAGTATTACTGAAAGTTTTCCTGGACCAAAATTTGGCATTGAAGGAGTTAGAAAGATTATAGGAACAGACAAAGGAGAATTTCCAAATAGGCCACATATTGGGACAATTGTTAAACCAAAAATGGGCTTAACAGCACAAGAATGGGCAGATGTTGCGTATGAAGCTGCTGTAGGTGGAGTCGATTTTATTAAAGATGATGAGAATTTGAGTGATCAACACTTTTGTCCTCTTGAAGACAGAGTTATCCAAGTATTAGAGAGGCTAGATCAAGTAAAAGAGGAAACAAGTAGAACTGTAATACATGCAGTTAATGTTACTGCGACTCATGATGTAATGTGGAAACGTATTGAAACAGCTTTAGATAATGGTGCAAAATGTTTAATGATTGATGTAATTTTAACCGGATATCAAGAACTTGCTCAAATGGCTCGTGACCCTAGCGTTAAAGTCCCAATCCATGTTCATCGGACAATGCACGCAGCTTTCACACGTAATCAAAAACACGGAATTTCCATGCTTCCTGTAGCTAAGATAGTAAGAATGTTAGGTGGAGATCAATTACATATAGGATCCTATGGACAAGGGAAAATGGATACTGATCTCGAACTTGAACTTCAACTTAAGCAAGCTTTAATCGAACCAATGTATGAACTCAAAACTACCTTTCCAGTTGCTTCTGGTGGATTATATCCAGCTAAGATACCTAACCTAGTAAAGTATGGTGGGAATAATGTGATTATACAAGCTGGTGGCGGGATACACGGACATCCTGATGGAACTCGGAAAGGTGCGATGGGTATGCGTCAAGCTCTAGATGCAACTTTGAAAGGGATATCGCTAGATGAATATGCTAAAGACCATCAAGAGTTGGCAAAAGCACTTGAAAGATGGGGAAAATAATCTCTTACCTCTTTTCCCTATTACTATTTTATCGTATCTTCTCCCTTATATAATATACTCAATCTTAGGAGGAACTTTCTCTAGCAACTAATAGTAAATACTTATCAACCCGATATAGTGTAAGCTATGTTCAAGTATTCAGGTAGGAGCTCGCTTTTTGTGGTAGATCTGTTAAAAACATCAATTCTTTCTTCCGACAAATCTGAAGTAACAATTTCAAGATAGACGACTATTTTATTTGCATCATTATCATAAAAAATGAGAATTTCAGGCATAGTACTGAAGTCTGACGATTAATAAGGAAGTGGACTCTTTTCATTTTTTTACAATCCCTCTAACATAAAATTCTATTAATCAAATCATGTGAAGGAACACTTGATCTAAAGAACAGCCATCCTTTACTAGAATCTTAAAGGATCTATTAATCTGGTTTTATAACTCCAGAATGAGATAAATTTGTTAAGGTCGTGTCCTCGGTTAAATCACTAAAAAACAGCCTTGTTTCAGTAAGATGTCTAAAAATAGCTTTCTTCAAAAACATATCAATCATCATATTATCCGTTTATTTTTTGATACATTTCATATTTCAGATAAAAATAGATTCTTTCAACTAATTTTTAAGTGAAGAACGGAAAAATTAAAAACAGGAATTAAATCATGAAGAATAGCCGAGTTTGCGCTAATAGTCTAGTGGCTATGACTTCGGCCTTCCAAGTCGACGACCCGGGTTCAATTCCCGGTTGGCGCACCAAAACAACCATGAAACAGTGTATAATAAAGCTCGCGTAGTCTAGCTGGCATGACTCAGAGTGTTCATTTAAAAAACACGAGTAACCCTGCCACGGCTGGAACCCGGGTTCAAATCCCGGCGCGTGCACCAACCTTACTTCACCTTTCTTTTCAAAATTTGATTAAAAAATTCATTATTTATGTCTAACAGAGGTTAGGTTCCAATCTGTAGACTTACGTAATACACAGAGATTTTCTCTATAATATTTGCTTTGTTATTCATCATATAGTATTTCCTTTGAGTGGTATGACTCAACAGCATAATGAAAACAATCAATATAAATATCAAGAATCTTACAAAGACAATTATGATTCAAACAGTCCCCCTGATACCTTCAAGAGTTCTAATGCAGACAAAGAACTGGAACAATTTCTTCAAAAAAGGGATACTAATTCTGACAAATTTGACAGTCAAGAAGCTAATTCCTTTATTCAACGAGTGCTTCGGAATAACCGTATCCTTGCTATGGGTATTGGAGGTGCCGGTTCCAATGCTATTAATAACATTATGATGCGTGGAGGAATTGTAGGGGCCACCACTGTTGCTATCAATACCGATGCACGTCATCTACTAAGTGTTAAAGCTACTAAAAAACTTCTTATTGGTCGGGAACTAACAAATGGAACTGGAGCTGGAAACGACCCTAATATAGGTCGAGCGGCAGCAGAAGAGAACGAAGACGATATCCGTGATCTCGTTCGAGGTAACGATTTAGTTTTTATTGCATGTGGTTTAGGGAAGGGTACGGGTACGGGTGGCGCACCTTTCGTTGCTAAAATTGCACAAGAAGAGGGATGTTTAGTTGTCTCTGTTTGTATATTACCTTTTGCTTCAGAAGGAAAAGCAAAAATGGAAACTGCTTCCCGAGGACTTGAAGAATTGAATGAACACTCAAATACCATTATTGTTGTCTCAAATGAAATGTTACTAATGTATGACCCTGAACTTCCTTTGTGGGACGCGTTCAAAATTGCAGATGATGTTCTAATTAATGCAGTTATTGGGTTAACTGAACTTGTTGTTCTTCCTGCACGTGTAAATGTAGATTTCGCAGACACAAAGAAGATTCTTCGTCGTAGCGGTCCAGCTGTTATTGGAGTTGGAAATGGCAAGGGTGAAAAAAGAGCTATACAAGCTATTACAGATGCGTTATCTAACCCTCTTATCGATGTGGATATTTCTACTTCTACTGGAGCTCTAGTCAACATAAAAGCTAACAGAAACATAGCTATGACAGAAGTTGACGCTATCACAACCATGATTACAGACCAAATTCATCCTAAAGCTGAATTTGTTTGGGGTTGTAATATAGATGAAACCATGCCTGATGATGAAGTATCTGTTACTGTGGTAATTGCGGAAGTTAGATCTCCTTACCTCTTCAAATCTGAAGAAATGACAATAGATGCTTTATGGACAGAATAAGTTTCCATTTTTTCTTTTTGTGGTCTTTTTATTCTTTAGTTCAATTATCATATTAGACCACTATGTCTAATCTCCAAATTCACGATTTAGAAGACATGATTATTTTGGAGTCTACTAATCAATCAATCGGAATAGTAGGTTTCACGCTTCTAAAGGATGAAAATAGCTCTTTTTCTAAATTCTCAAATAAATTGTTTAACTATATCGATTCGTTTGGCTATCCATACACTATAAAAATTACTCAATATTCAGTCAATCTTTTTCTCCTCATCAGTGCTAAAGACATTGGAGAGCTTATAGTAAAAGTTTCCACATTAATGAATCGAATGAAAAAACTTGGTCCTTTTGATTCACGTTTAATTATGTCTCCTTTGAATCACAGGAAAACAACAGAGCAAATTCAAAGTTTTCTCTCTTCAAAAATCAAACGAACTAAAGATCCAAAAATTGTTGAAATCAAGAAAGAATACTGGACATTTCTATCTTTAAAGATTTCAAAGTATGATTCCAATCATTTTACAGGATATGTTAAGAAAGTTTTGACTTATCCTTCATGTTCAATTCACCTCAGTACACGTTTCTTAAATAGAAAAGCAAGAAAAAAAAAGAAAACACAATTTGGAATCGTGATTTCGTTTAACGCTTTATCCATCGAAGGATGCAAAGATTTCATTGAAAAACTAGCCTTATTCTCTAAAGAATATCAGCACAAAATTTCCGGTGTTTTGAATTTCCATTCGTATCATGACATAAAAAACGATAAAATTCTCCATTCTATAGGTTTAACTAAAACAACTCAAACTGCTATTTTATGGAACAATGTTTTAAATTTAGAAGTTCTTATTCCTAATGTTAACTTTCAGCACATTTTACCTCAAGACAGAAACAGTGAAGTTTTACAAGTAACTGAAACAACACAATCAAGTAAAACTCAAACACATAAGGATTTGATTCAAAAAGTCATTACTCCACTACAAGTAGAAAAAAATGCACTAGAAATTAAAAAAACAGAGAAGAGAAGCGAAAAAGAGAAGATTTCACCAGCCCTGTCTTTTTTTGGTAAAGAAGTTACAGATGATGAAGTGAAACAGCTTGTAAAAACTATACCTTCAGCCCCAAAGTAGACATAAAAAATACCAAAAGGAACCAATTGTTATTTAAAAGATTACAAGAGTAAGGTTCTGCAAGGAAGGAATGTTGATAAGGTCAACATTTTATCCGTATCAAGGAAGAAAAGAATGCCAAAAAATACAAAAAGAAAACGTTTTCATAGAAATAGAACTTTAACGTTATCGGAAAGGGACGTTGAACATCAAGTTATTCAACTATTAGAAAAAGCAGATAAAATCATTAAATCAGATATTAATCTCGCTCAAAACTATGCTAATCAAGCAAAAAAAATTCAGATGAAAACAAGGGCAAGGTTCCCCCCCCAATGGAAAAAGCGTTTTTGTAAACATTGTAAATCTTTTCTCTACCCAGGGATAAACTGTAGAGTTAGGCTTTCCTCATCTAACAAAAGATTAGTTATCAAATGTTTCCATTGTAACCAATATTCAAGAATTCCATACCACAATAAGGAGGGTAACAGTGAAAGAATTAATCAATAAAGTACGACATGGATCCCCAAAAATTAGAATTGGCAAAAAAGGGATAACAGAGAACATCATAAAGGAAATCAAATCTTTACTAAAAATAGACAAAACTATTAAAATAAAATGTCTACATGTAATACCCAAAGAATCAGTTGAAGCAATTGCTCAAAATATAGTAAAATTAACTAATAGCAATATCATAGAACTCAGAGGAAAAACAATTATTTTACAAATAAAGAACTAACAATAATCCAGATACTTTTTTACTTCAATTACTTCAGGAAAAGAGAGAATTTTATGAATTTGCGTGCTTACTGGCTTTTTGTTGACTAAATCTAGATACTTTTTGTAACTTCTTTTTATATTTCTGTCAACAACATCTTCTTCTAGTAAAAACAGGATTTCCTCTTCAATCACTTCATTAAAATTTGATGATATTTTATCTCTAAAATATGTCTCAAAAACTAGATTGTCTAGCGTGATGATAAGAGACTTTTGTAGGTTTTGAATATCTCGACTTAAACCTCCATTTGGGATTAACCTTAAGTTAATCACTGTTTTTACTATTTTCCGGAAATTTTCTTGATTTAGTAGGTTTGGAATCGGAATTCGGGCAATTTGATTTGTACGGAAATCATATAGAGTGTAGATTTTCTTGTTCACTATTTGGGTGTAATATTGAATCATAGTAGAATTAAGAACAGCAAGGAGATAATACCAGTTTATTTTTTCGATGAATTCATCCTTAATCGCTAGTGTAATAACATCTGTTTCATTTATTGTTGAAGGAGAGTTTTCATCAACTAAAGCAAATTTGTTTCTTTCATTTTGGTAGGGGCAGATTATTTTAGGCACACGATTTATTAAAGAAAGAGAGCGGTAGGCAGCGTAATCATAAAAATCTTTTAATTTATATTTTGCTTTTGAACGCTCTAAACGGGATTTGTGTTTTTTCAAATAATTAAATAATATTGGATAATCTTCTATATTTTTTCCCTTTAAAAAAATCCAATACTGATCACTTTTGTTCCAGAAAAATTGTTGTATATCTCTATTCTTTATCAACAACCGTAAACCATCGACTTCAGAATCAGGTAAGTTGATTTGGATACCATTATACCCTTCATAGATTGATTTGGATAATTTTTTTAGACAAAATATGCTGTTGTTACCTGTTGAGCACCCTTTACCGATACTACAAATGCCTGTAAATGATTGTGATTTCTTATCATCACCGAGATAGTAGTAAGAATGATCTTCCATATAATCAATTATGGGGGTCTTTTCAAAAATCCATCTTTTATCCGTGAGTTCAGCTTGCTTTATCTCTATATTAGAAAAATTAGCCTTATTGATATGGGATATAGTCCCTATTTTATTGAGGAAGTAGACATCAACTAATGTTTGAACCGGGAGTTTTTTCTCAATTGAAACAATAGCTGTATCTACTCCTAAACGTCTTTCTCTTTGATAAAAAACCGTTCTATTACTCCGAAAATCTATAATTTCTCTAATAGTAGAATTGGATAACAAAAACTGTCTTAGGGAATCGCTATCAGTTCCTTCAAGCCAATATCTCGGAGTAATAAATGAAATCAAACCTCCCTTCCTACACAGATTCAACGCTCTTTCCCAGAAGATATTTGAAATGTCTCCATTTGGATTATAAGTTGAATAGATACTTTTGTAGACTCTTCGTTCACCCAGATTCAGTTTTTTTACATTTATATATGGTGGATTACCAACAATTACATCAAAACCACCACAAGTGTGAACCCTCGAAAATTGTTTAAACCAATGAATAAAAGGTTGTTTTATTAGCCATTTTTTTACAAAAATTATATCTTTTTGTGATACAATGGAGAAGACTTTTTTTTCCCATTCTTTATCTATGTTTTTAACTCCAATGTGATTTTCTTGAATAAAATCGTACCCTAAAAGACTATTACCTACAATAAAGTTGGGTGTTATCAACGTTAGAGTTTCACTATTAATGTTCTTGAAAGCGCGTTCATACAGTTTTAGTTTAGCTAAATAAATTGATTCGGAAGAAATATCTAAACCATAAAGATTGTTTCTAATAATACAAAAAATTATTTTTTCTTTTATAGTTTCGTCATCCAATGATGAAAAATTCCCGTGATTTTCACTTTTTAGTATATTACTACATGTTAAATAAATATCAAACAAAAAGTCAAATGAGCGTAAAAGAAAAATACCCCAACCCATCGCAATGTCGCAAATTGTGAACTGAGGCAGTATCTGATGATATAGCAATGAAGCGATATGAACATTTCTCTGCTTTAAAGCTTCCTTAAAGTTTGTTAGTTCTTTTAGACCTAATATTTTGCTTAACTTGCTATTTAGTGAATAAAGTATGGTTTTATCAATAATATAATCTACCACAAAATCAGGTGTATAAAAGCGTCCTTTACCTTTTTTTTGATCACTAGACTGAGAAAATATTAGCTTTTCTGTAGAAATTATTCCATTCTTTATCTGATCAAAAGAAACTCTTTTACCACTTTTTAACATAAAATCAATATAACCTTAAAGCTTAGCATTTTTCTCTTTTTCGTATCAGTACAAAATTAGTGTGTGGGAAAGTTTTCTACTTTTATATTGATGAAAACTCAACGAGTGGGCAGAAATATCCAATTATTTCTATGAAAAAGTTTTTGTAATAAAACTTCAAGGTTTAAGTAAAACTAGTTTCGGGGAAGAATTTCTGAAACTCTACTTCAGTCAAGAAGTGATTGACGAAAGCACAAAAGCTTTAGATACCGAACTAAAAAGGCAACGATTACTGTTTTTCCTAACTAAAGGAAAGCAATCTTGCAACTTTTTCAGCAGCTCTAGACATATCTAAAAACAACAATCCTAATTTTGCATCAGGAGTTGAGCTTACAGTCAGAACAGCATTTTCACCAGCCTGCATTGTAATAATATGTCCATGTTCACCTTCAACAAAAATTTTCTTTAATCCACCCTTTTTTAGTTCCAATGCAACACGCTCCCCCAGAGACAACATAGCTGCGGTCATCGCAGCAAATCTAGTTTCTTCGATTTGTTCAAGTACTACGGATGCTATTGGTAATCCCTCTGCTGAAACAATGGAAACATCAATAATGCCAGGAGACCTGAATCTCAATTCGTTTATACATTCCATAAGTTCAGAGTTCATAGATTCTAAGTTTATGCTTGAGTTAAATAATGCCATTTTAAATCACTCAGACATTATACTGCACATAAACATAAAAACCCAACAATAAATTAGGAGTAGATTAGTTAGTTTCAATTTTAGGGTAAATATCCTGACATAATTGCTTTATTTCTTCCTTTTGTTTCAAGGGATTGCCAGAGAGAAAGATGGATTTAGTGGGTTTGGAGAGTTTGACTATTTCATCGGTAGTAGTTGGTTTATTGCGATTGATAGATCTGTAGTTATCAATTGCCCTAAAATAAGATTGGGGTTCGTAAACAAACATTGTACCTGGACCTACTAGAACTACAATATCAGAATCTCTAATACACCATGCAGGATGAGCAGAATCATTAAAACTTTCTATAATTATAATGTTTGAATTAGTTTTAAGATAATCATAACAAGATTGTACAGCTTTGGCGTAATATTGACTATTCAAAGCATAATATTCATGTTCACTTCGATATTTTTTAAGTTGACAATTACTTTCAATTACGGAATCAACAAGGGTTCTGTTTGTCCAAAACTTTTGATTAGAATATATTGATTCATCCAAAATGTAAGTGTTCTTCAGTTCTTCTCTTCCACTATAAGTTGTAAAACGTTGAAACAAAGGAACACTACCAGAGAACCGAGAAAAAAAGGTATTCAATGTACCTTCTTCTGAGAAATAAAAAGGAAAAGCTTGGGTATTAACGCGATGAACAGGGTTTACTAGTATAGGAGAAACATCATTAGAGGAACAAGAAAGTAAATCAAGTATGTCAAGTGACACAAAGTGTGAATGCTCTTGCACGAGTTCTTCAATTTGAGGGGAATGAAAAAAGAGATTGTTCCCACTTAAGGGTTTAAAAGGAGTTGTTACTATAGATTTTTCATTTTCAAAAAACGTAATCATTTCTTTAGCTACGGTAGTTTTACCAGAATTAAATTCTAACAAACCACCAATGAAGATAGTGAAAACCATCGATAATACCTAAAATAGCGGGAAAAGAGGGTTGATATATGTTTCGAAAAAGGAGCGGAATAAGTAAACTTCTTGGAAACCTACTAAGTGATTTTTCAATGTCTCAAACACTGGTTTAACGATATTTTCACATAATCTATGACATTAATATCATCCCACCTTTTTGTCGGTACCGACAAAATATAATGTTTTCCATGATATTAATAAACTTGGAATAACTCATATTATTCAGTGATGTTTTTTTCTCTCCTTTTTTCTTTTTCAAATCATTAAATATCGAACAGAAGAAAGGAAATTAAAAGATAAACTAGATAGGATACTGTTGCTTAGAAAATTAGAGTTGGAGCGGGGTGGGAGATTCGAACTCCCGTCCATGGCTTTGCAGGCCACTGCATAAACCGCTCTGCTAACCCCGCTTATCTAAGGTTTTTTTCTTCACTTCCCTTTTTTCTCTGTTAATAAAAAATATTTCTATCCTTCAGATGTTAACTTTTTTTAGCTTCAATTGTTTTTTATTGTCTTGAATACACGATATGTTTAAACTCTACCAACTCTCTAATCATCATAAAATGCGTATCCTTTTTTGCTTCGTTTTGCATTGACTTATCCATTGTTATTGCTTTTCTTAGTGCCTTTATAGCTTTGTTCTCTCTTCTAGTGTTTGCTTGTGATATTGCCAATAGGTACCAGTATTCAGCATTTTTTTCCTTCCTTTTTATTTCCCTTAATAGGTTTGCTATTTCTTCGTAGAAACCTTGTTCTAGAGCCAATTTTACTTTCAATGACAGAATTAGCTTATATTCTTTTTCTTGGTTCAATTGTTCTATCATTTTCTTTGCTTTGTCGTATTTTGATTGATTTATATAACAAGTACTCAAAGCGAATAAAATCTCTGGTGAACTCGCTTTCTTCCTTTTTACTTCTAATAGAACCTTCTCTGCGGCCTTGTTATTCTTCATTTTCATATAACACAAGGCTAGATTAACCCATTCTATTACTGATTCGCCTTTTAAGGATAAGCCATCTAGAAACAGGTTTACTGCTAAATCAAATTTCTCTTCGTTCATATAAATATTAGCAAGTCTAAAATATGCTTTTGAATAAGCTTTATCAGCCTCTATTGTTTTTCTAAAATATGTTTTTGCCATCCTTATTTTATTTGTGTTTTCATAGTTTGAGCCTAAGGAATATAGAATCCATACATCATGCTTATTAATTTTCAGGCTTTTTCGAAGTATCTTAATCGCGTTTTTATGCTCATTCATGTTTTTATATGCGATACTCTGAAGTTTCAATGCTTTTATTGACTCTGGATTATTATCCAAGTATTTGTTAATAATTCTTATAGTTCTTCTATACTTTTTAGCATATATTTCCAGAGTTGCTATTTTTAATAAGAGCTCCTTCTCCTCATCATATATTTTGTAACTTATTAGTAATATAATTGCACTTAAATGCTGCTTATTACGTGCTTCAAATTTTTGTGAGCATTTTAATAGATTCTGTGCGAGTGTATACCGAAAAGAGCTCATCATCCATTATTGTTCTTTTCAAAGTAAAAATCTATCGGAATTGGAAATAGGTCTTAAGTTATTATTTTATCAAAAAGAATTAATAGTTTCGTCTATTGTGGTCACATAATGGTCTCTTCAAAGAGTATTACTTGGGATTGGCATGGAAGAAATTTTTCCGTAAAAGTCCTTCATTCTCTCGCTGGTGTAGCTACACAAATTCTTGTTAGAAACAAAGATACTAACAGATGTGTCCTTATGGATGTTGGTGATGGGATAATTCGTGATCTTTTACACTTACAATCAGATTTCTTCAACAACATTCATACAATATTGATAACTCATGGACATTTTGACCATATGGGAGGTCTTTTTTCACTTCTGGGTTTCTTTAGGATGATAGGTAGAAGAAGTAAATTAACCATAGTTTGCCCTAAAGATGTTGTTGAAATAAAGGGAATCATACAGTTATTCAAGAAAAGCTATAGAGATTCTATTTCATATGAAATTGAATTATTTGAGATAAGTCGAGAGCTTGTTATTGAAGGTTTGAAAGTTGAAGCTTTCCCAGTTCAACATCGAGGTTCTCTTGTTGACGGGAGTGAGCTCTCTTCAATCCCAGCTGTTGGTTTTATTCTTTCTGCAGGAAAGAATGGGGAAAAGATTGTCTATACAGGAGATACTGGTTATTTTGAAAAACTAAAAGATTATATTTCCAATGCAGATTTTGCATTAATTGAAGGTACTCACAAAGACAAAACATCGTCTTATCATCTATCTATTCAAGAAGCTGAAAAACTCGGAAAAAGTGCCAAACAATATTTAATCATTCATAAGACACCTTCTTTAGAAATATAAAAACAGATTTAGATAATCAACTATTTTTTGCCAAAAACACGTAGTTTTAAATATGGAAAGTAAAACTGTTTTATAGATAATGGCTAACAAAAAATCAATTTCAAAAAAAGAATCAAAAACTAGACCAGTTAAAGGTCCCGTTATTTTTGACGAGAACATTAAAAAAATCGAGGGTCTAAAAGAGGAAGAAAGTCTTAAAATAGAAACACCAAACGAGGTAGCTACAAGTACATATATGATAAAACTTGTTCTCATTGGAGACGCTAAAGTAGGTAAAACTTCAATACGTAAAAGGTATTTAGGGGAAGGATTCCCAAAAGAGCATCTAGCAACGCTAGGAGCAGATTTTGCCGTAACCACGAAGGTAGTTGAAAATCACACCATAAAATACCAAATTTGGGATCTTGCAGGTCAACCAATGTTCAAAAATGTCAGACCTCGCTTCTTCAAAGGTTGTTTTGGTGCATTACTTGTGTTTGATATTACACGTGAAGATACTTTTAAAAATCTTTCATCGTGGTTAGATGAATTATATAGAGATAGTGGAAGAGGCGTTGTTCCTGCTATTATTCTAGCTAACAAGACGGATTTGGTTGACAATCAAAATATTTCGATTGAAGAAGCAAAAGAATTTGTTGAAAACTTAAACAAAGAGACAAAAACTCATAATGTTGAGAACTTTTTCTTAGAAACATCAGCTAAAACAGGTCTCAATATTGAAAAAGCTTTTGAAATAATTGGACAGTATATTATCAACAGTTTTGGCAAATGAACAAGTGTTTCATTTATAGCATTTTCAGCGTATAAATACCAATTAGCACAATTTCACAAACCAGTAGAATCAGACCGGCTATTAAATGCCCATATATGAAGCTTACAGTTACGCTCATTCCATTTAAGAGAATACCAGTCAAAATGAAAATATCGTCCAAAGAATAATTAAACTTGACCTTTCTTTTTTCTGTGATGTGTTTATTAGATCCCAACGCCATTTCACCAGTAAAGTACGATTTGTAGTTCTTAGAGCTGTTTATTTGCCTTTCGAATGAGCACACAGACTATCTTTTTTTAGTTTGAGGATATATGATGTGATGTTGTTGACAAGAGTTAACGTTTTTTTACTTTATGTATAAGCACATCTCTATCAAAGCAATATTTTTAAACGTAATATTGTTCCTCAAACACGGAAAAGGCGAAAAAGAGCTTTCTCTTCCGGTAAATGAAAATGAGTGAATAATATGCCAACAGCTTATGATGTACCAGCGAATCTATTGATTGAAAGAATTGCTGAAGAATTAAAAAAAGAAACCGAAATTAAACCTCCTGAATGGGCAACTTACACAAAAACAGGTGTTCATAAAGAAAACGCGCCGGATGAACAAGATTGGTGGTATACAAGATCTGCTTCAGTTCTGCGTAAAATTTACCTAAGAGGACCTATTGGAGTTTCACACCTTAGAATAGCTTATGGTGGTCGTCAACGCAGAGGTGTAAAACCAAACCATTTTGCGCGTGGTAGTGGAGCGATTATTAGAAAAGTCCTTCAACAATTAGAAAAAGCAGATTATATCCAAAAACGAGAAAGCCATAGTAGTAAAGGACGAATTGTTGTAGGGCGAGTAGTTACGCCGAAAGGCCATTCTTTCATAGATAAGCTATCCACAGAAATAAAGAGAACAATACCAGAATTGGAAAGATATTAAAAAACCAATCAACCGATCTAAAGATTAACCTTCAACTAGAGAGGATTGCTAGAAATGTATAATGATGAAGAAATAGAAGCTATAAGACAAAAAAAATTAGCTCAATTACAAAAACAACAAGCATCAAATGTACAAGAAGAGAATCAAGCTGTGCTTGATGCACAAAAACAAGCAATCCTACGACAAATACTGACAGAAGAAGCCAGACAAAGATTGACAAATGTCAAATTGGCACGACCGCAACTAGCAGAAGCTGTTGAATTACGGCTAATACAACTGTCTCAACAAAGCACAATATCAGAAAAAATATCAGATCTTCAACTTAAAGAAATTCTGAGAAAACTTCAAGGACAAAAACGTGAAACAAAAATCAACATTAGGCGATTATAAATGGCAAGAAACAGACATTTACCTAGAAAATTAAGGTATGCAAAAGAAATGAAACGAAGTTCTCCTGTTCCTAGTTGGATCACGATTAAAACAGGACGCAAAGTACGAACTAATCCTCAAAGACGTAAATGGCGTTCTAGTAGAATAAAACGATGAAAGGATGAAAGATTATGTCTCAAACAGAAGCTATTGAAACAATACTAACTGTTCCTTTATTCCCAAAATTAAATAAAGTAGCACCTTACAAACGCACACCTAGAGCGATTAGACTTCTCAAAGAGTTTGTTGTAAAACACACCAAAGTAGATCAAATAATAATTACCAATGAATTAAATGAATTTATGTGGAAAAGGGGGATTCGAAAACCACCGCGTAAAATAAAAATTAGGGCAATCGTTGAAGAAATCGACGAAGAAAAAATAGCAACCGTACATCTCATTACTGAAAAGGTTGAAATCGAGAGTCGTCCCGAATTAAGAGGAATTAAACTTCCTGGTGAGCTCGAAGAGGAAGAAGAGGAAGAAGAGGAAGAAGATATTTCTTCCTCAGCTGAAGAACAAGCTGAAGAACAAGCTGAAGAACAAGCTGAAGAACAAGCTGAAGAACAAGCTGAA
>JAHLWR010000040.1 GCA_019057815.1 Candidatus Heimdallarchaeota archaeon | reverse complement strand
CTAGCTCCGTCAAAAGAGGAGGTGGTAACATTTAGCTTTTCTTAGATCGGCAGTATGGTTAACGCCGTTACATTCTAGCTCCGTCAAAAGAGGAGGTGGTAACAACTATTCTGCTAACTTTTGTTCCTTTTTAGCAGTCTTTTGTTACATTCTAGCTCCGTCAAAAGAGGAGGTGGTAACATTTAGCTTTTCTTAGATCGGCAGTAAGGTTAACGCCGTTACATTCTAGCTCCGTCAAAAGAGGAGGTGGTAACTTCAAGGTCAAGCAATATCCAATGCCTGATTCTTCGTTACATTCTAGCTCCGTCAAAAGAGGAGGTGGTAACTTCTAGAGTTAGAGCCACGCCTTATGATGGGGATTCTTATAATAACAAGTTACATTCTAGCTCCGTCAAAAGAGGAGGTGGTAACTCGATAAACAATCTATAAACCGTGTAAAACGGTTCATAGTTACATTCTAGCTCCGTCAAAAGAGGAGGTGGTAACTTGGTTTCTTCAAGCCAAGAGTCTATATGAACAAGTTTGAGTTACATTCTAGCTCCGTCAAAAGAGGAGGTGGTAACTTAAGAGGACTTTTCCAGTCCTCATCTAAAATTTCTAGTTACATTCTAGCTCCGTCAAAAGAGGAGGTGGTAACCTAAGAACAGGATTAGTGGTGTCTTGTACTGTGACAAGTTACATTCTAGCTCCGTCAAAAGAGGAGATGGTAACGTCAACCCTGGTAGACAACATAATGCCCCTGAGGTTAACACGTCACATTCTAGCTCCGTTAAAAGAGGAGGTAGTAACGTAACATTTTTTAAGGTGCATTTTAGTCAGTTACATTTTAACTCTATAAGAAGAGGAGATAGTAACTTATGATAACAGTTTGGATTCATTCTCCTTCTATCCCATAACTATTCTCTAACTATAGTAGAAGAAGAGGAGATAACTGATAATTGACAAATTTAATCATAACTCCTTGAAATGTACAAATTGTATAGTTTTTTATAAAATAGGACCTAGTCGTTTTCATGATCTACTCACGCACGTTATGAAACTTGGTTTAACTTGCCAGAGGCTTTCTAACCGTCGTTTGAAGTGGGTTTCACCCTTGACCCCTCACGTGCGTTGAGGGGTAGTCACGAAGACTTTTCCATTATAGTTAGTGTGTCATCACCACAGAGCTAGCTAGTCTCCCTGTTTCATGGAGAGTTTACTGAGGGACAACCACTTGTGTAGTTGCGAAACAGATAAGTGATGAAGATCACACTATCTCTATCTCTATATGTTTAAATTCATATATATAAACCCGTAGAAAAAACGTTCATTTTTCCTCTCCCTCTACATCTCCTCTTACGCAGTTAGAGCGCGTATGGCAAGATTAGTCAACTTTTTTACACTCAGTGGACAACGATATGATTATGAATATAAATTACTCATTCCTAATGTACCACCAATCAAAGAATGTGAAGATTGGAATTTAAGAGAAATTATAGAATATATAGATGAACACTCATAATTTGTATGAAATACTAGTAAATTCATCAAAGCTATATCTTAAATTAAATTAGTTTTTGAAATCGTTAATATGTAATCATCTTTCATAATAATTTCAAAATGAATTGTACTTTTCTTTCCAGAAAATGCGATAAAGTAAGAAAAAACTAATAAATTGAAAGTTGTTCTTTTAGTTATGTACAAGGATAAAATTAATTTCCTTCTTTCGAAATCTATTCATCATATTTCTTTTTTTGTTGAACTAAATTCCTCTTCTAGATTGCCTTATTATGGTCCTGTCCTGCGAGGGTGGTTAGGGTCAAGACTTTTTGATTCTAAAGAGTTGTGGGTTGCCTTTAGAAATCAAAATATTCCTTTCCGTCCGTACTTCTTTTATACCTCACAAGGCAAATCAGGAGTTTTTATTCATTTCCTTTTTCTAGAAGATTTAGAAGAATTAGCTGAAAAGATGATTAAACATCTGCTTACAATATCTGAACTTCATGTTGCAGGAGTGGATGCTGAAATAAAAGAAGTAAAACTAATAAGAGAATCATTTGAAAAAGCACCATCCTCAAAATACATAAAAATGCAACTACTTTCACCTACAACCCTCTACAAGGAAGGAAAACCCCGACTATATATAGAATTGCAATTAATTCTTGATTCTCTTGTCAGAAGCATTAATCGATACAATAAATTTTATCTTAATGAATGCTATCCAATACATTGGGAGAGAAGTTGGAATAAGATAAAAGCAAAGACACAAAAAGTTGATTTAAAATTATTCAAATGGAACCAGAGAAGGAGAACTGGACCAGCGATAAAGATGGAAGGAATATACGGAAATGTTTCTTACTTGATCGAGGAGTCAAATGAAGAAATAGACACAATATTATCTTTAGCCCAATTCTATCAGATAGGCAAAAGAACAGCATTTGGTTTTGGAAAAGTAAAAAGATTGTAATTATTAAGACAAATAAAACAAAATTATTGAACAAGAAAACAAAAGTATGATATTAATATACTGTTAAAAGGACTTAAATTAGAGCTGCTCAATAGAAATATTGCAAAAAGAACAGATCGAAAAAGGTCTAGAAATAAGGAATATTTAAGAATGAGAATGATAGAAAAAAGATAGAATTCATTTATAGAAAAGAGTGAAAGTGAAAACTAGGAAAAACAAGAGAAAGAGAGAATCATAGAGGTTACAAAGCAGTTCCGTTAGAAGAGGAGGTGGTAACCTTTTTTGTAGAGGATATCCAATTTGGTTTGTTCAAGTTACAGTTTAGCTCTATAGTATGGCTTTCCAGTTTACCTTTTAGCTTTTTAATGCTTATGGTAGCTTAACTGGAAACCTTTTGCGGAGAGGGATAGAGGGCTACATATTTCATCACCGTCTGACTATCACTCTCCTATGTTGTCATGAAGGAACGAGATACAAAGTCTGTTCTCCACCCATTCAAGATACGGATCTGAGCAAGAACGAGTTTTCCCCAGTTAGTGAATCCTATCGCAGCATAGCGACTATCCTTTGTTCGTGCTTCCCTGTCTTTTACCGTACTCATACGCTTATCGACTCCAAAAGTTCCTTCGATAATGCTTCGAACCCCAAGTGTCTTGAGGTATTGCTTAGGTGTTTGCGAGTACTGTTCTATGCACTTGTTTCGCAACGCATGTCCTACTTCTGTCACTCTCCCTTTCTTGTATAGGAACTGTAGAATAAACTCTTCAGTACACTCCGGGTCGTCAAATGGCTTAAAAGCAGAATCTCTCCAATATTTTTGGTATAGTTTTCTTATCTCTTTGCGTGAACCCTTCTTGTTCCATTTCCAGCTCTTTTGGATCTGGTAATGTACCGTCAACTCTTTCTCTACCCCAAGATACGCAAGGTTGTCTAACTCTGTGTAGTGTCCGTCTATCCAGATATTTGTTCCATAACAGTTATTCCCTTCCGCTTGTTCTACGAGTGGTTTAAGGTAATCTCCGTCATATGCTATTCCTGGGGAACACTCATAGCTTAGCGGTATACGTGTATATCTACAGATTATTCTTTATTCTTTGAACATGTTTTTCTTGTAGTGACCATTGTAATGGATGTCTGTCCCCTTGTCACCTTTCTTCGCTTCATGGGGTGTAGAGTCGATAATCTGATGAAGTCCAATGACCAACCCTTCACGTTTTGCGTGTTTTTCTAGTCCTTGTACTGCCTTATTAAACAACTCTTTGCTTTTCTGGTAACCTACCCGATATACAAAAAAATGCATGTAACGCATTATAAGAGGGGATTCTATAACATTTGTGTGCTTTGTCCCACTCATACCCTAGCTGTTGCGCTAGCCCCAGCTGTTGTGACTGATTACCTTGTATATCAATAGATCTCTTGAGTCGTTGGTAGAATACTGTTAAGTGTTTGTCCCTTGAGAGAAAAAAAGCTATCGCTGTTTTTATCATTGCTTCTGGTGGATACCTGGGTTTTCGTTGATACAATGAGCGCAACAGAGTTACACACGCCTGTGGGAGCACATACGCTTGCATATACTCCCCTAGTTCGTGTATAGACCCTAGAGGAATTGTTTGGGTTATTGGTTGCATAAATGGTGTAAAACCTTCTAATGTGGTTTGTCTCCCCCTTCCGTTACTATCGCTACGTTTAAGTCCTTCCCTTGCCTTGTTCACTTATGTGTTTTTTTGTGTTGGCATATTTCAACAAAGGAACACACACTCTTTTTTTTGTCGGTTGTTTCACGCTTTCCAGTTAATATTTCGTAACCTTTATAACCATTAACCACTAACTGGAAAGTCACATAGTGAAGGGAGTGATTTGAGGAAACTTTAAATAGTTGATTTTCTTTACATGAATGTTATTGTAGTGATGTGCTAACTCATGTCGTATGAGGGAATTGTCAATTGGTTTACCAAGGAACGTCTTCCTTGTGACTTTCAATCTTCTTCACTTTTGCACAGTATTGCTGATCGTTTAGTTGATTCTCTGCGATCTTCCACTTCACTACGTGATTTTGCTGATTTTTTGTATCATTCTCTTAACCTTCTTACTGACCTAAGTTCTATCCCTGCAGATACTCGTATTCCTTCTTTCTCTCTTTTCAGTCATCTTAAAAATAGTAGTGCAATAGTTACATGTCTTGCTGTCAGAATGGGATTATCTGATCGTCAAGTTTGTCTTCTACGTCTTGGTGCTTTACTTCACGATATAGGTAAAGTTTCTCACTTAGGGAAGGGTGTTGAACATGTCAAAGGTATTATAGATTTTCTTATTTCTGTCAAAGATCGTCTTCTCTCTCTTAAAAAATCGTTTTTTGCTGAAAGTGATTTTGCTGATTTAGTCAAATTAGCTTCTCGACATCATACTGGTCCTGCCTATTCCAAATATGAACCTGTTTCAGAATTAGAAAAACTTGTAGCTAGAGCTGTTTCTATAGCTTCTGCAACCGACCGTCAAGGAGATATTGTTATTACTTTACTTGATTCTCAAGGAAATAAAACCTCAAAGTTTGAAGAAGCTACACATATTGAGTTTCTTTCAACAGATCAATTTTTCCCTCATATTATAAAGACTAGAATTGGACAGTACGTTCTCTCTCCTAACAACCCTTCTTTAAAGTTAGAAATATCTAAACTAGAACCCGTTAAAGGCAATTATCTCCTCATAGGAGAAGATATAACAACTCAATCATCACTGTCATATTATATTGGTTCTACTATTTCTCTTCCTGATAATATCTGTGTTTTTGTAGCAGATATTATGGGTATACAAAAATTTGTTATGAGTACCAGAAAACTAGCAGGACTCAGTGGTGGGAGTCTGTTAATTCAAGATTTAGAAGAGTATATTAGTGATACAATAGCCGAATTTGTTTGTCCTGAAACAGTTATTTTTCAAGGTGGGGGGAGTGTTTTGGCTTTTATTCCTGATCAAGAAATAGGAGAGCAAATTAAAGAAAAAATCCAAACTTATTGCCATCAAGTTTTTGATGGATCTCTTCAGGTTGCTTGTGTTATTCAGGAAAATACCGTACAAAAACTAATGAAGAACTTCGGTGATATTCTCTATGATATTTATATTACAGAACTCCCAAAAATCAAAAATAGTCCATATGATACACCGAAACCCTCGCATATTCCGAGTAATAGAATTTGTTCTTCATGTTACGAATTAGAAGTTTCATCTGAGTCTAAAGAAGAAAGTTATTGTTCTTTATGTCACCAAAAAATTAAACGCGGAAGAAAATATAGACATGATATTCCTTCATTAATTAAAAAAAGGGAATATCAGAAGGAAAACGATGTTCAGTATGAACTCGAGTTATTACGAAAGGAATATAGTCTTGAACCTGCCAGAGAATTAAGACAAATTGGTAAAAATATTGCTGTGTTAGCTATTGATGGTAATATGGTGGGGAGGTTCTTTTCACAGATAAATACCATAAGTGACTATTCATATAGGTCATCAAGTGTTGACATAACTATCCGTGAAACTTTAGTTAAAACTATAAAAGATATTATTAAAAAAAATCTCTCGGAAATCACTACAAGAGCACCAATTGAAGAGGAAAGTTCTTCAGAAGATGATTTTCTTGGAATTGAAGTTCTTTATGTAGGTGGAGATGACCTCTTAATTATTACTAAATCAGATATAGCTTTAGAGTTTGTTGATAAACTATGTGAAAATATCTATACTGCTTTTAGCTTTGAATCTTCTCTAAAAACAGAAGGGTGGGAACATTCTCGTGCTATGATAACACTTTCAGTAGGAGCAGCATTCGGTAACTACAAGTTTCCAATTTATTTCTTACTTGAAAAAGCATTTGAAAATCTTAAAAATGCTAAAGAACAATTCCGTAATAATACCAAAATTGATAGTCATAAAACACTTATGCTCCCGCATGGAGCAATAAGCTTAACTAGTGTTTTTAATGCTATGCCAGCTATCAGATCACACAACTTTATTTTGAATTATCAAGAACCAATTAATAATTTCATTAAAATCAAGAATATTCTAAATTATGCTATTAGACCATACAAATCTAAAGATAGTAAAAAAACATACAAATTTCCAAAATCACTTCTGGAAATAATCGCTTCATGTTCTGAAAATACTGAAAGCCAACTTAACACTGTAAAATTCTTATATGCAAGAATGGAACACAGAGAAACTATTGAGAAAGCTGTTCAATATCTTTCAGCTATAGGTAAGGACATTACTAATGTAAAGTTTTGTGAATATTTAGCAGAATTTGTTGTAAATGAAAATTTACGAGAAGTAGTAAAAGATATCATGCCAGTTATAGGTGATTAACATGGAAATTTATGAGATACAACTAACTTTGACATCATTTTTCAATAGTCAAGGTGTACGTCGAGGTAATCTTATAGATGTTATTAGAAACAGTAAAGGAAAAGTGTTCATACCTGGTTCTCAAGTAAAAGGAATTATCCGTTGTGAAGCTGAAAGGATAGTTAAATCGCTCTTATTAAATGATAATCAAATCACCTTTTTATTTGGAAAAAAAGATAAGGAAGATGAAGAATTTCTTGAACCCAAATTACGTTTTGCAGACTTATTGTGTATAAATAAGGATATAAGAACAATAACAAAAACAGGACTGCATATTTCTAGAAGTTCTCTCTCTCATTCAAAAAAATCACTTTTTGAGATGATTCTAATTCCTCCAGGAACGAAGTTTAAAGGGAGAATACTTTGCAAACAATCCTTGACTAATAATGAAAAAAAACTATTGATGGGAGCTATTCAATCTGCTGCACATTATGGTTTTGGTTCAAACCGTTCCAGAGGTTTAGGAGGATGTTCAATTGAAGTAAAAAATGTGGAGGTTAGATAACGATGCCTTGGGATATAATAACTGGTAAAATCGTAAATGACTCTCCTCTCCATCTAGGATCAGGAAAAAAAATGGGGAACTTTAGACCTACACTTAAGTACATACCAGGAAGGGCTTTACGTGGAATGATTGGAAATTTCCTTTTTCATAATGATAAAGAGCTTTTTAAGGAAATCAAAATTGAAGCAGATTCTCCATTAGAAACAAAAATACTTTTTAAACCAGGAATGCCAAATAATGGTGTTTCTATTCCCCTGAATGTGAGCATTTGTAAGAAATGTAAAAAAATAACAAAAGAAAAATTGTGTTTAGAGTGTTTGAATGAAACTGTTCAAACTTCTGGAATTGCTTTAAAAGAAAATCTTCAACTTCAATCTATATTAGATAAAATCTTATTAACTACTACAATTTCCACTCATGCACCAATAGAGAGAAAAACGCATTCAACTGCTGAACATACACTTAAACCTTACAATATAGAAAGTATTAATCGTGGATACTCGTTTGTTTTTCGTATTGTATGTGATTCAGATTATTCTTTAAAGGTAGTGGAAATATTGAATGATGCAGGAGAATTTTATGGATTAGGAGGATTTAGAAGCAAAGGTTTTGGTATTATCCAATTCAATAATGTGACAACAATTCCAATAAAAGATTGGATGGCAGAATTGCCAACAGGTAAATGGTTAGTTGCTAATTCAGAGATTATTTTTCATAAGAATAGTGAAAAGAATTTTATAGGTTTTGTTACCGAGATTATCTTGAATTATATTAAAAAATCTTTAGAAATACTTGGTGAAAATTCAACCTTGATAAAAGAATTAAAAATAGAAAAACAATTTTTTAAATCAGTAGTCGCAAGAGGGTGGACGATTAAAGGAAAAAGTAGGTTGGATGTACTTGAACCAGCAATTATTGCTGGTAGCACAGCTGAAATTGAAATAACTGACAAATTACAACAAATATTATCAACAGTTGGACTTGGAGAAAAAACTCATATGGGTTATGGAGATATATATTTTTGGGGTGAATAAATGGAATATGAAAAACTTCAAGAATTAAACGGAACTTCATGGAAGTTAGCAATAAAAACCTTTAAACTAGATAAGAAAGGTGAATATCAACTATATTCAAATAAAAGAATACGTGATTTTTCTTCATGTGTTGGGAAGACAAATATGATCACACTTGTGAAATCAATCGCTTCTGCTTATACTCCTCCTCAAGATGAACTTTGGAGGAAAAACACTGAATTTGAAGACAATCTACTTCTATTAATGGAAGAAAAAAGTAAAAAAGATAAATGGTTAAATTTATTTTTCCGCTATCTTTTGTGGAATATATCATTTATTGATGTTGTTCTAAAAAGCAGACAAAACAATCTTCTTATAAGAACTTTACAAGCGGAAAAGATTGATGTTTCAGAAATATTATCACTCTTAAACAAAATAGGAATTAAGGAGGTTAAATAAATGGAAGAAGAAGAACTTGCTAGAATCTTAAAACATAGTTATAGTCTAGTTCTAAAGACAAAACTAAAATATTCTAAATATAAAAATGAATTTAATATAGATAGTCGTACAAAAATAAAAAATCTAGGTATGGCTTTACGCCAATTTGACAACCCCAAAGCTTCTTTTCTACATTTCATTAAATATGCGACCTATTCTTTACCTCGTTCAAGACTTCATATTGGAGATACTGATTTTCTCACTCCACTTCTTAAAGCTATTCAAGATATTGAAAATAATGCCCAACCTAATTCAGATTACAAACATGAAATCGAACAACTGCATTATCTAACAGGTTATGCATCTTGGACAATGGATTCTCTAGTGAGTATATTTTCAAGTATATCTGAAACTGAAATTAATGATGCTGTCAAAAGAATGCTAAAAACTGAATTTGCTATAATTAATGAACCTTTTCCTACAGATATAAATGATAAAATCATAAAATGGTATAACAAAGCAAAAAGTGGAACAAGAAAAGATTATCAAAGGAGAAGATAAAAATGTTTGAGAAATTAGATGAAAGAATAATTATTAACATACAAGTTGTTGCTATTTCAAGCTTACACATAGGAATGAGCACAACTACAGCACCCCAAGAAATAGATAAAGCTGTGATAAAAGCTCCGGATGGAACACCATTCATCCCTGGTTCAAGTTTGAAGGGTGTGTTACGTTGTGATAATGATAGGTTGTTGAATTCGTTATCTGATATGTTGAAGAATAATGATCTAAAAGTTTGCGATTTAGAAACTTCACGTCAACCATGTGGTAAATGCTTATCATGTCTTTTATTTGGAGGAACTCAAGCATCTTCGATACGTGTTAAGGATTTTTTAGCTCAATCGAGTAAAACACTAATTAGAGATGGTGTTGCGATAAGTAGGAAAACAAGAAAAGCAATAACTGGAGCAAAATATGAGATAGAGGTTGTGCCAAAAGGAACGATTTTTGACGGAGAAATAATGATTGAGAATCCTAAAATTAATAACCACAAATATGCTAAACTAGGTGCTTTCCTTTCAATGGTGAATTTCTTTAATAACACTAATAGATCTTTAGGAGGAGGAACATCAAGAGGATTTGGAGAAGTTCTGTTAATTGTTAACAATGTCAGATCTTTTACTGCAAATGATTACCTTGAATCTACAGGAGGAACAATAATACTTGAATTTGATAATAAAAAAGAATCTGATCGCTCAATGACATGGAAATTCGAATGTAAAGAGCAAGAGAAACTAGATCTTATTCTCAAAGAATGGCAAACTACATTAAAAAAATTTAGAAAAGTGAGTGAAAATGAATCTCACTGAGACGATAGACTATAGTACCTTTAAGGGTCAATACTTCATAATAGGAGAAATTATTTTAGAAGGTCCTCTCCGGATAGGAAGATCGAGAAATGAAGTAGTGGAATATTCTATATCTGCTGCTGCACCAGTGTTGTTAGATTACAATAGTCAAGATGGTAGTTATTATCCTTTTATCCCAGGAAGCTCACTAAAAGGTGTTTTTCGAGCTACTTTTGAAAGGATTGCCAAAACATTTGGTTTTTTCGTGTGTCAGATTATAGATGACAGAAAAGAGAAAAAGACTTGTGGGAAATGTCTAGGATGTCGGTTGTTCGGTTCTGAAACTAGCCAATCTAATGTAATAGTAAGATCCGCATATCCAGTTGAAGAAGCGGAAAAATACAGCATGGTAAGTGAGAGACCTCACCACAATAGTGAGCACAATAGATTTTACCCCGAGGAGATTATCAATCCTTCTAAATTCGTTTTCCAGATAGATTTCCAAACTAAACCAACTAAAGAAGAGTTAGCTCTCATCCTTCTAACTTTCAATGAGTTTAATTTAAAAAGAGCATTTATAGGGGGAGGAGTTTCTAGAGGTAATGGAGCAGTAAGAATCAATACTGAAGTATATAAGAGAGAACTTAAATACGAAGAAAATGAAGTAATAGGTTACGAAATATTTAAAATTGGAACTGACCTAAAAAAAATGCATTCTTACTTGGTAGAAAAGAAAACTGGCAGCTATTTTGATGAATGGAAAGATTTTCGAGTATATCATAGAGCTACAGATGATTCCTTGAATGGTTGTATTGTTGCAGAAATGAACATAAAAACAGAAAGTAAATTCACATTAAAAGGAATAGAAGAAGAATCTGTGACACTTGGAGGAGAACCAGTTATCCCAGGTTCAGTAATAAAAGGGTTCCTTAGAAATAAAATGAAGAAAATCAAAGGAAAACGCTCTGATTGGATAGAAAAAATATTTGGTAGTATTAAACAAAGTGGAGGAAGATCAAAAATTATTGTTACAGATGCAATACCAAAAACAAAAGTTAATGAGACCAAATATATTCCGAAAGGGACAGTTCTTAAGACATTTATACTATTTGATAATATAGTAGAAGAAGACTTGCAAACAATTCTAGAACAACTTCAAGGAATAAAAATGATTACAGGAGCAACAAGTGCAAGAGGAGGGGTCGTAAGAGGGCCAATAATCAATAATAAAGTTTCATTTGTAATTGAAAAAGCATGGAAGTTTACTATTAAAGATCTTGAAAATGATATTACATTTGAATTAGATCAAATGTTGTAGGAGGGTAAAATGAGTTCAGATTTGTTCATATTAACACATGGAACAAAAATCACAAGAAAAGGGAGACTAATAAAAGTAAGAAGACCTATAGGGAAAAAAGAATATGAAACACAATTAGTTTCCCCTATAACTTTTAATTCATTAATAATAGATTGTCAAGCAGTGATATCAACTGGAGCAATAAAATTAGTTATGGATCACAAAAAGGCAATAGTCATACAAAATTATACAGAAATGTATCACATAATAGATTCTAAATCAAAAATACCTAAACTATGGGCTAAACAAATAATGATGAGTGACGAGCTAAAAACACGAATAGCAAAGGAGATAGTAAAAACAAGTATTTACAATAAAATATGGCTAATTAACAAGATAGAAAAAACAGATTCAATGAAACAAACAACAGAATTCTGTAAGAGTCAAATTACTAAATTAAAGGGACTGAAAAATATTAATTCAATAATGGGAATAGAGGGGAATGTAACACAAAAGTATTTTCAACAGCTAAAGGAATGGTTCCCAAATGAGCTGAAATTCAGAGGAAGAAAAAAATATCCAGCAACAGACCCAATAAATGCATTATTAAGCTATGGATATGTGATCATAGTAAATAAAATAGAAAAGGAGATAATAAGGAAAGGACTAAATCCCTATCAGGGAATATATCATAAAACATACAGAAACAGAAAATCATTAGCTTTTGATATAATAGAAGAATTTAGACAACCAATAATAGATAGTATAGTAGTAAAGATGATAAAACAACAAGAGATAAAGAATGAGCACTTTATAACAAAGGGAAACAAATGCTTAATAAACGAAGAACTAAAGAAAAAATATGTAGGAGCTATTTATAAAAAACTAGAAGAGGAGGAAGAATATGAAGAAAAAAGCATACCAAGGAGAAAAATAATAGAAAAGCAAATAATAAAACTAATTAGAGCGATAAAAAAAGAAGAAAGATACAAAGGATACAGACCAAAAAGAGAAAAAGGAGAAAGGAATGCAATATATAGTAATGTATGACATAAGTGAGGACAAACAGAGAAATAAAGCATTAGAAATATGTAGATATTTTGGAATGGAAAGAATACAATATAGTGTATATGGAGGAAGATTAGAAAAAAAAGCAAGAAAAGAGATAGAGAAAGAATTGAAAATGATAAAAATAGGAAGTGAAGATTCAATAGGAATAGTTACAATATGTAACAATTGTCTAATAAAAAGTACAACAATAGGAAAGAAAAAAACATGGGAGAAGAAAACAATAACAATAATATGAACAATAAAAAACGTTTTCTTAGAGCCTTAAACGAAGTAACGTAAAAAGAGAAAAAATGCTAGAGCTCGAGAAACAGCAAAAACTTTAAGAATGAGGGAGAAAGAGAAAATAGCGTACGCTACAACTAGTATACGAGGTGAAAGTGAAAACTGATAAAACGTTTACTAGAACCAGAATCCCCGCGGTTACATTCTAGCTCCGTCAAAAGAGGAGGTGGTAACCAAGTCCGAGTTTGACTTGAAGAAAAGAGTCTCTATTCGTTACATTCTAGCTCCGTCAAAAGAGGAGGTGGTAACTCCAGATCGTTTTTGATGGTTCTTTCCCTTTTTAAAAGGTTACATTCTAGCTCCGTCAAAAGAGGAGGTGGTAACAGCAGCAACTCTTTCTTCAAGCTCAAGCTTGAAGAAGTTACATTCTAGCTCCGTCAAAAGAGGAGGTGGTAACTTCTAATAAACCAGCGGT